>NZ_ML703258.1:0-240098 GCF_008520305.1 Mesorhizobium sp. SARCC-RB16n
CAGAATTGTGCAACAGGCCCACTTGGGGGGAGATTGGCCATAACCCCGGCCTTCGCCAATCTCAACGTTGCAGGAGGAGAGCCGGCGCCAAAGCTGCCAATCTCCCTCCTTGTGGGGGAGATGTCCGGCAGGACAGAGGGGGGCGCCGTAGAGCGCTACTTTGGAGCCGTTTGCGCCCTAACGAAGCAACAACGGCCGCCCGCGTCAGCCCGCGAGCCGCTTGCTCATATAGACCGTCGTTCCGTTCATGAACGGCTCCTCCCGGTCGATGATATAGCCAAGCTTGCGATAGAGCGACACATTGGCTTCGAAGGCGCCGTTGGTCAACAGGCGGAACTCCGGACGTCCTGCTTCAACCGCCTGCCGCTCGGCCCGCTCCAGCAACAGCCGGCCGACGCCCCTGCCCTGCGCCTCCGGTGCGACGCAGACATTCTCGATCCAGAGGTGATCTTCGGCCAGCATGGTCTCGATCATGCCGACAATGCGGCCGTCCTCGACGGCGAGCTCGAACGGATGCTCGGCAACGGCCTTGTCGTAATCGGCGCGCATCGGCAGCGGCTCGCGGCCGATCACCGGCACCCATCTGGCATAGGCGGCACGCACGATGTCGCGGATCGCTGCGGCGTCGGCAGGCTCGGCTGGGCGAAACTGGATGGAAGAACTGGCAATCATCAAAGGCTCCAGGCATCAAAAAACCCGCCGGCGTTTTTCGCGGGCGGGCTGTGGAAACGAAGCGGATCTATAAAGCCGATCTTCCTCGTCGCGCAATCAGCGTGCCCTTCCGCACGGTGCGGAGGCGGCGTCGCTTTGTGTCGGCGGGCGCGGGAATGGACATGGCGGCAAGCTGGAGCAGGACGTGTGGAGCTGTCAAGGCCGGGCCAACTTGTGGCGGAGACCACCAACACCGAAGTTGGCGCCGCCCCTCATCGCCCTGCCGGGCAGGCAGGTGAGGGGCAGCGCCAGCGCTCGAAAAAATGGCAAACTCGAAATCCGAAACGATTGCCCTGTTTCAGTGCTCCTGCGCCGTCGGGCCGGACGGCGAGATCGCCGAGGGCCTGACCCGGTTGTGTCTCAGCGATCGATCCTCGCCGCCTGTTGCGGGGAGTATCGCTCTCCCTGGACGGCAATCGCCGAGACCGCGTTCTCGATGTCGGCAAGATCGTCCGCCGTCAGCGTAACGCTGGCGGATCCGATGTTTTCCTCGAGGCGATGGAGCTTCGTCGTCCCCGGGATCGGAACGATCCAGGGTTTTTGCGCCAGCAGCCAGGCAAGCGCGACCTGTGCCGATGTCACCTTCTTCTGCGCCGCGATCGCAACGATCGCGTCGACCAGCGCCTGGTTTGCCTTCCGAGCCTCTTCCGCGAAACGCGGGACGGTGTTGCGGAAGTCGCTGCTGTCGAACCTCGTCTTGGCGTCGATGGTGCCGGTCAGGAAACCCTTGCCCAGCGGGCTGAAGGGCACGAAGCCGATCCCCAGTTCTTCGAGGACCGGCAGGATCGCATTCTCGGGCTCACGCCACCAGAGCGAGTATTCGCTTTGAAGCGCGGTGACCGGCTGCACGGCATGAGCGCGCCGGATGGTGCGCACGCCCGCTTCGGAGAGGCCGAAATGCTTCACCTTGCCCTGGCTGATTAGGTCCTTCACCGTGCCGGCCACCTCTTCGATCGGCACGACCGGATCGACGCGGTGCTGGTAGAGAAGATCGATGTAATCGGTCCTCAGCCGCTTGAGAGAGGCCTCGACGACGTCGCGAATATGCTTTGGCCGGCTGTCCATGCCGTCATGTCCCGCCGTGCCGGCGATGTCGATGCCGAATTTGGTGGCGATCACCACCTGCTCCCGGATTGGCTGCAGCGCCTCGCCGACGACTTCCTCGTTCGTGTACGGCCCGTAGACCTCCGCGGTGTCGAAGAAAGTGACGCCGCGCTCGAACGCCGACCGGATCAGACGGACTGCGTCCGGCGTCTCCATCGGCTGCCCATAGGAATGGCTCATGCCCATGCAGCCCAGGCCGATGGCCGAAACTTCGAGGCCGCTGTTTCCAAGTGTGCGCTTTTGCATTGTCATTGTCCCTTCTTCTCGGCACCGGCCTGTTCGAAGACCTTGCGGGCAATGCCCACGGCCGTGCTTGCCGCCGGCCACCCGACGTAGAAAGCCAGATGCGTGATGGTTTCGATGAGTTCATCTGGGGTGACGCCGTTCTCGAGCGCACGCTTGATGTGGAAGGGCATCTCATTGACCCGATATCCTGAAATCAGGCTGGCGACGGTGACGAGGCTGCGGTCGCGTGGCGAGAGGCCGGGCCGCTTCCATACGTCACCGAACAGCACCTCGTCGGTGTATTTGCCGAGCGCTGGCGCTATATCGGAGAACGGACTTTTGGGGGTCGATGTGTCGGTCATGACAGTTTTCCTTCGTTGAGAGACATTGATCCCGAAATGGTACCGGGCACCCCAGGGTCAAATGCCGTATTGCGCTTCGGTGACCTTCTCCATCCAGTCGACGACCTTGCCGTCGAGCGCTTCGGCAATGGCGATGTGGCTCATCGCCGTGGCCGGCGCCGCGCCATGCCAGTGCTTCTCGCCGGGCTCGAACCAGACGATGTCGCCGGGGCGGATCTGTTCGATCGGCGCGCCTTCGCGCTGCACCAGCCCGGCGCCCGAAAGGACGATCAGCGTCTGGCCGAGCGGGTGCGTGTGCCAGGCGGTACGCGCGCCGGGCTCGAAGGTCACCGTGGCGCCGCTGACGCGGGCGGCATCGCTGCCCTTGAAGGGCGCATCGACGCGCACCGATCCGGTGAAATAGTCGGCCGACCCCTTCGCCGAGGGTTGCGAGCCGCTTCGCTTGATATCCATGGGCTTTTCCCTTCCTTGCCGGGCAGGATCCGCGACCGGCCGCCGATTTTGATGAGGCCTATTTAGGGCCTGCGATCGGTCGCGATTAGCTGCTATATCAGGCATGTACTTATGAGAGAGGCTCATGAATGCGCCGTGACAACCTCAACGAGCTGACCGCCTTCCTTGCCGTCGCGCGCGAACAGAGCTTCACCAAAGCGGCGGCTCGGCTAGGGGTTTCGCAGTCGGCGCTGAGCCACACCATCCGCGCGCTGGAGGAACGGCTGGGCCTTCGGTTACTCACCCGCACCACCCGCAGCGTGTCGCCGACCGAGGCGGGCGAGCGCCTGCTGCGGACGGTGGGACCGAGGCTCGACGAGATCGAGACCGAGCTGACGGCGCTGGGCGAATTGCGCGAAAAACCCGCCGGCACCATCCGCATCACCGCCGGCGAGCATTCAGCCAACACGATCCTGTGGCCGGCGATCGCCAGGCTGCTGCCGGACTATCCCGATATCAGGATGGAGATCATTGTCGACTATGGCCTGACCGACATCGTCGCCGAGCGCTACGACGCCGGGGTGCGGCTTGGCGAACAGGTGGCGCGCGACATGATCGCCGTGCGCATCGGGCCCGACATGCGCATGGCGGTGGTCGCATCGCCGGCCTATTTCGCCAGGAAGCCAAAGCCGCGCACGCCGCAGGACCTGACCGACCACAACTGCATCAATCTACGCCTCCCGACCTATGGCGGGCTCTATGCCTGGGAATTCGAGAAGGCCGGACGCGAGCTGAAGGTGCGCGTTGAGGGCCAGTTGATCTTCAACATGGCAGCGCTGCGCATGAATGCGGTGCTGGCTGGCCTCGGCCTTGCCTACCTGCCCGAGGACCAGGTGACGGCGCGGTTGGCCGACGGCCAACTGGTGCGGGTGCTGGCCGACTGGTGCCCGCCCTTCCCTGGTTACCACCTCTATTATCCCAGCCGCCGGCAGGCGACGCCGGCCTTCTCGCTGCTGGTCGAGGCCTTGCGATATCGCGGGTAAGCGCTGGATTATATCCATGGCCGTTCTATCTTCCCGGTCGGCCGTTCTAGCACTGGAGCCATCGCCGTGACCGAGACCGACCTCTATCGAGGCTATATCGACTGTCTCAACAACCAGGATTGGGAACGGCTGCATCGCTTCGTCCATGACGAGGTGCATTACAATGGCGACCGGGTCGGGCTGTCGGGATACCGCGACATGCTGGAGCGGGATTTTCGCGAAATCCCGGACCTCTATTTCGATGTCCAGCTTCTGATCTCCGACCCGCCATTCATAGCCAGCCGCCTCCAGTTCAACTGCACGCCGAAGGGAAATTTCTTCGGCCTGCCCATCAACGGCAAGAAAGTCTCCTTCAGCGAGAACGTCTTCTATGAATTCCTGAACGACCGGATCAGGAACGTCTGGTCCGTGATCGACAAGGCGGCCATCGAAGCGCAGCTCTGACGCAGTCGCCGCAAGCCCAAGGCAGGCTGTCGCCCTTGCGTCCGGTAGCACCCCCTCCCAGTTCGGCGCCCGACCTCGCCGGACTAGCAATCGTTCGGAAAAATCGATCATTATAAACAAAACAATTCGTTGGAAAGATTGATTATGAAATGGCATTTCTCCGGCATACACGCCCGGAGAATTGCATTGTCTTCCTTGACCCGCATCGCGAACGATATTCCGAAAAGCACGATTTCCGCCGATCTGGCCGCAGGTCGCAAGCGTCTCGATTCCCTATGGAACGGGATCATTCCCGGCATCGTGCTGGTGGCGATGATCACAGCCGTCGCCTTCTCGGCCCACAATGTCTCCGGCTTCGCTTTGTTCAGCCCGATGATCCTGGCCGTCGTCGCCGGCATGATCTATTCCAACGTGCTCGGCACGCCCGCACACGCCAAGGCCGGCATCGCCTTCTCGCAAAAGCGCCTGCTGCGCTTCGCCATCGTACTGCTCGGCTTCCAGCTGACGCTCGGCCAGGTCGTCTCCATCGGCGCCAGCGGCGTCGGCATCGTGGCGCTGACCCTTGGCGCCACCTTCGTCTTCACCATCACGCTCGGCCGGCTGATCGGCGTCGACGCCAAGCTGGCGCAACTGATCGCCGCCGGCACCTCGATCTGCGGCGCCTCGGCGATCGTGGCCACCAACATCGTCACCGACGCGCGCGACGAGGACGTCACCTATGCCGTCGCCTCGATCACCTTGTTCGGCACCGTAGCCATGCTCGGCTTCCCGCTGCTGGCGCCGCTGCTCGGCCTCGACCAGCACGCTTTCGGCCTGTGGGCGGGCGCTTCGATCCATGAGGTGGCGCAGGTCATCGGCGCCGGCTTCCAGAACGGCACCCAGTCCGGCGAGATCGCCACGGTGGCCAAGCTGACGCGCGTCGCCATGCTGGCGCCGATGGTCATTGCGCTCGGCCTGATGGCGCGCCGCAGGAGCGGCGACCCGTCGGCGGCACGCCCGCCCATGCCGTGGTTCGTCGCCGCCTTCGTCGCCGTCGTGGCGCTGAACAGCCTGGTCGCGATACCGGCCGAAGTGAAGCAGGCAATGGCGCTCGCCACCACCCTCATGCTCACCATGGGACTGGCCGCCATGGGCCTGCAGGCCGACATCTCGCAGCTGCGCTCGCGCGGCCTGCGCCCGCTGGCGCTCGCCTTCTGCGCCTTCCTGTTCATCGGCGGCTTCAGCCTGATGCTGGTGAAGCTCGCCTAGTCACCTATCCCTGCGCGCGAAGGCGCCCGGGCAGATGAAATGCGTCAAAACAAGGGCTTAGAAGGCCTTTCCTGAATCTGTTTGTGAGCCGGCTTCAATCCACAAACGAACTCGCCGCGACATAGATCGCCGCCAGCGCCTCGATGCCGGCCTGGTCGGCACTGTCGAAACGGCCGGGCGTCGGGCTGTCGAGATCGAGCACGCCGAAGACGCCCTCTTCGTCTTCCAGCAGCACCACCAGCTCGGAGCGCGAGGCGGCGTCGCAGGCGATATGGCCGGGGAAATCATGCACGTCCTTGATCAGCATCGAGGTGCCGAGCTCGACCGCCGTTCCGAATACGCCCTTGCCGACAGCGATGCGCACGCAGGCCGGCTTGCCCTGGAAGGGCCCGAGCACCAGTTCCTCGTCCGATGCCAGGAAGTAGAAGCCGGCCCAGTTGAGGTCGGGCACCATCTGGAAGATCAGCGCCGAGGTGTTGGCGGCGTTGGCGATGGAATCGCCCTCGCCCTCCAGCAATGCCTTCAGTTGCGCGGCGAGATCGCGGTAGAACGCGGCCTTGTCCGAGGTATCGATGGCCTTGGCGGCAAACATGCTTGTCTCCGTATTGAGGATCGCGGTTCCGTTTTCCGCAAACGCCCTGCACCAAACGACCACCGGACCATCCTAGGCAATTTCAGGGAGGTGCGAAACGGATTTCGGTTCGAAACGCCGTCTGTTGGCACCTTGGCACGATCTCCCTTTCCCGGCAGCAAGGATAATCTCGCCCGGAGGAAAATATTCAAAAGTATTATTTCAGCGCCCGGCTTCCCGACGGCCGCAAGGGGTCAAACAATTCGAAAGATTGAATTTTTCCTGCCGAGCGCCTATTTATCGAACAAGTTCGTTTTCACGATTTCAGCATGAAGGAGATTTGTTCGATGGCCGATGGCAATCAGACTCTGATGGAAAAAGCCCAAGCCCGCTTTGCCGACAAGCAGAAGAAGACGGCGGACCACAACAAGGCAACCGCTGAATACATCTCCGAGGCGCGGGCCAGGGAGATCAAGACAAGACGGCTGAGAGAATTGCGGCTGGCCAAGGAAGAAGCCGACCGTGCGGCGGAGGCCCAGAACCCGGCACCGAAGAAAAAACGGGTTGCGAAGAAGGCCTAGAAAACCAGGAAAAGTTTGCGGCGGTTTTCCGCTCGCGATTGCGTCAGGTCAAATTCCACAACGGCTTCTATGACGCACCGATCCTGCGGATCAGGGCCAAGAGCGCCGAGCCTCACGCTGCGGCGCTTTGCCCTTTCACCTGCCCGTCGGCCTTGAAGATGCGGAACGTGTTGCGGCCTGCTGCCTTGGCGGCATAGAGCGCGGTGTCGGCCTGTGCGAACAGGTCGCAGGGCCGGTCCGCCCCGGCGAAGGCGATGCCGATCGAGGCGCCGAGCCTGAGCGACTGGCCACGGACGGGAAGCGGCCTGGCCATCGCCTCGATGAGGTGGCGCGCCATGCCGGAGATGGCGGCTCGATCGAGATGCGAGCCAAGCAGCACCGCGAATTCGTCGCCGCCGACGCGCGCCACCAGTTCCGCTTCGCCGCAACCGCCGGCAAGGCGTTCGGCCGCCGCCTTCAGGCACTCGTCGCCAATGACATGGCCGAACGTGTCGTTGACGGCCTTGAAGCCATCGAGGTCGATCAAAAGCAGCGCGCCGAGCGGGCGGCCATCCTCCACATGCCCGAGCCGCGCCTGGAAGTTGGCGCGGTTGGCAAGCCCGGTCATGGCGTCGAATTCGGCTAGGTAGCGCATCCGGTCCGAGAGGATTTTTTCCTCGGTAATGTCCTGCTTCATGCCGAAGATGCGCACGGGCACGTCCGCCTCGCACTCGACGGTGGCGGTGATGCGGATCCAGCGGCGATGGCCGGCCAGGCTGGTGATCTCGGCATCGAGGGTGAAGCCGCTGCGCTCGGCGATTGCACGGCCGCGCAGGCTGTCCAGCGCCTTGCGCGATTCAGCCGGATAGCACTTGATGATCTCGCCGCGGTCTACCACCGAGCCGCGCGGCAGGTCGAACAGGTCGTAGACCACATCGGTCCAGCTAAGCCGCTCGTCGGGCAGGCTGCACTCCCACACGCCGATGCGCGCGGCGGCCGACGCGCGGTCGAAGATCTTGCGGCTGTGGGCCAGCGAAACATCCTGCCTGGCGATCGGCGCGGCTTGAGCGGCGAGTTCCGCCTCGAGCCCGGCGATGGTCGCGGCCTCGCGGTGGCGGCCGTCGGCGCTGCCTTGCTCATCTCCCCTGCCGCGTGCCGAAGCGTTGGGCCGTACCGTGCCTTGAGGGGTGTAGGATGTATCGGCCATGCGGGAGCTCTGCGGGTCTTGGCTGATGATCAGCATGGCGTGCAAGCGATTAACACTTCGCTGACAGCCGGTCTGGTTTTGCCGAAAATGATTGTCGAAGTCAGCGCCGCGGCCTGCCACTTCTCCGGCCCTTATCCGGGGAGAAGTGCCAGGCGCTGTTACGTCCGGCTTGACTCGGTGGCTGCGGTCAGCGGCGTTTTCGGCGCCGTCTGGGCGGCGCTGCCGTCGACATGTGCCCAGGCCGGCCGCTCGAACAGGAACATGCCGAAACCGATGCGCTGGACGATGAAATAGAGCACGACGGGGCTTATGATCGAGACCAGCAGCACCGCCAGGCTGAGCATGCCCGTGTCGGTCAACAGGCCGCTTGCCAACGCAGCGCCGCGAAACAGCGACATCGGGATGGTGAAGGCGACATAGACGACCAGCGAATGCTCGCCCAGCCAGCGCAGCCATTCCATGGCGGGAAATTTCGACAGGAAGCCGCCAAGCACGCAAAGCGCCACCGCTCCAGCGACGGCCAGCACCAGATGCAGCGGCGGCCATGCCGCCAGACCCATCTGCATGCCGACCGGCTGCATCGCATAACCCGGCGAATAGACGAGCAGGCCGTTGATAGCAGCCCACAGCAGCAGACCGGCGACGGCCAGCGCCGGGCGGGCCTGCGTCCATTCGACGAGCCGGAACACCAGCGGGGCCATTACGAAGCCGACGTAGAAGAAGACGAAATAGGCCGCGAATTGTTCGACCGCATAGCTGTCGGGATGCGGCGCCCACATTTGCAGGCAGGCGGCGATCGGGATGACGATCCAGGCGGGCACCGCAAACTGCCGCAGCAGCTTCGCGGCAAGGCCGAACACCGCCAGCATGTAGATAAACCACAAGACGCCATAGGGCTGGACGACGGCCATCGCCAGGTCGTGCAGCATGCCGCCGGGATCCCTGCTGAAGATGCCGATCTTCAGCCCGATCGAGATGATAGCCCACAGCACGTAGAAATAGAGGTAATGGACGACGCGCCGGTCGACATAGCGCCGCCACGGCCGGTCGATTACCTGCGACAGGAACAGACCCGAGATGAGGAAGAATTCGGGCATCCGAAACGGTGTCGCGAAGCCGATGACATAGTGGAGGAAGCCGACGCCGCCCGTGTACTCGCCGGTGTTGTAGGCCGAATACATCATGACCACGAGGATGATCGAGAGGCCTTTGGCCGTGTCCACCCACGGCATGCGCATCGGGCTGCTGTTCATGGCGGCGAATCCAAACCGGGCCGGCCCGGCTGGCCAGCCATCATCCGGTGCTATCTAGCACCATCAAGCTTCCCAGATCGTAAACGCGCTGCGACGGAAATGATGATTGCAATTTCCATCGTCGGCGCTGCCCCTCACCTGCCTGCCGGCATCCTCTCCCCGTAAACGGGGCGAGGGACGCTGTCGCGGCTGCTTTCGACAATTGTCAGCGTTGCAAGAAAGGCGCCGGCGTTGCGGCCAGCCCTCTCGCCCCGTTTACGGGGAGAGATGTCCGGCAGGACAGTGAGGGGCAGCGCCGACGGCGACCGCCAAACAACAGGGACTGTGACGCAGCGGATTTAACGTCTGGCCTTCGACTTGTTCAACGCCACGGCGGCGCGCACCAGTGCCTTGAAGGCCTCCTCGTTGATCTCTTCGCCTTTCTGGAAGTCGATGGCGCGGCGCGTATTGCCTTCGAGGCTGGAGTTGAACAGGCGTGCGGGATCGGGCAGCGCCGCACCCTTGGCGAAGGTCAGCTTGACGACGGCCTTGTAGGTCTCGCCCGTGCAGATCATGCCGGCATCTTCCCACACCGGCACGCCGCGCCATTTCCACGTCTCGACCACATCGGGATCGGCTTGATGGATCAGCGCGCGCAACCGCCCCAGCATCTCGCCGCGCCAGTCGCCCAATTCCTTGATCCTGCCGTCGATCAGCTCGGAGGGAGATTTGCTGTCCTGCAGTCCGGTGGTCGTCATGCCGTTTCTCCTTCGATCTCTAGAAATAGCGCACTCACATGCGCTCGCCAGGCAAATGGCTGGCCTGCTTCACCCAGGCGCTGAACTGCGCCTCGTCGAGTTGACCGTCCTCGCGGATGTCGAGATAGCGCGTATACGCGCTCTTGGATTCGCCGGGCGGCACCGGGTCCAGCGACTGGCCGCGGAAGAAAGCGACCTTGATGTACTTGGTGAAGCAATGGATGCCGAGAAACCAGCCCTCGCCTTCGAGGCCATAGAGCGGCGAGTTCCATTTCACCGCCTTCCGCACGCCGGGCACGGCGCGCTCGATCAGCGCGTCGAGGCGTTGGCCGACCTCGCGCTTCCAGCCCGGCATGGCCGCGATATAGGCCTGCACCGGCGCATCGCCATAGCCCTTGGCGATCCGCGGGTTGCCGCCGGAAAGCAGCTTCGGTTCAGCCTTGGTGGGCTTGCTCGATTTCGGCTCGCTCTTGGCCATGCGGCTCCCTTCCTATCCGTTGGCCCCGCTGCACGCTGCGTCCCTTGGAAACATAGGGCAGCACGAACATATAGAGGCCGCTGAACAGCAAAAGAAAGAGCGGCAGGAGTGGCGAATAGACCACCCAGGCGGGCGGCTGCTCGAACGCCATGGTGACGAAGTTCGCCGCGACGGTGATCGTGAAAATGATCGACAGCCAGCGATGCGCCTGCCTGATCCATTTGCTCCAGTCCAATGCTACCTCCCGTGAAATGTGCGTGAAACAGACCAGGCGCCGCTACCAGCGCGCCAGCTCCGTGATCTGGACGAGATTGCCGCAGCCATCATTCACCTGCGCGATGGTCGAGCCGGTCACCTCGGTCGGCGCCATGGCGAAGGCACCGCCATTCGCCTTGATGCGCTCATGGTCGCCCTTGATGTCGTCGGTGAAGAGCATCAGCGCCGGCTGGCCCTGCTTGAAGATCGCCTGCTGGTAGGCCTTGGCCGCCGGGTTGTCGTTCAGCGCCAGCTGCAATTCGGTTCCGTCGGGTTCTTCGGCCGAGACGACCGTCAGCCAGCGGAACGGACCGTTGCTGAAATCGGCTTTCTTGGTGAAGCCCAGTACGCCGGTGTAGAAGGCGAGCGCCTTTTCCTGATCGTCGACATAGATGCTGGTCAGTTTGAGTTTCATCGCTGTTTCTCCATGGGTTTTCTGGCGGAGAACCGCCCTGTAAAATTGCTGTGTGGCTTGCCTGGCCGAGAGGCCTCAGTCCGTCCGCGCCAGAAGCTCTTCCAGCTTCTCCAGGAATTGCGGCCACCCCACCTTGGCGCCGCCATAGGCCCGTCTCTGGTCGGGCCGGAAACCGGCCTGCTCCATGCGCAGATGGGTTCCCGTCGGCGTCGGAGTGAGCGTGAAAGTCACCACGCTCCTGAGATCGAAGGCCGGATCCTGGTGCGCGAGGTTCCAGCTGTAGGACAGCGTCCTGTGCGGCTCGACGGCGAGCACCTCGCAGTCCAGCACGCCGCCCCAGTCGCCGCTGAGGTTGAAGCGATGGCCGACGACGGGATTGAAATCATTCTTCATCAGCCACTCCTCGATCAGATGCGGTTGCGTCAGCGCGCGCCAGAGTTTTTCAGGCGGATGGGAGATTTCCCGCTCGACCACGACAGTGCGGGTCTCCTTGGCACTATCGTTCACTGGTCCATCCTCTTGAGTAAATCCTCGAGGTCGTCGAACCGGCTCACCCAGAACCCCGCCATCTCCCGCGTCCACTCCATCAGCGGCGCCAGCGCGCCGAGCTGCGCGCTGTAATGCGTCTGGCGGCCTTCATGGCGATCACGCACCAGCCCGGCGTGCTTGAGCACGCCCAGGTGCTTCGACACCGCCGGTTGCGAGACGCCGGACTGGCTCGTCAGTGCCCCGACCGTCTGCTCTCCCTGCCGGCACAGCCGCTCGAAGATCGCCCGCCTGGTCGGGTCGGCGAGCGTCCTGAAGAGCATGTCATGAGCATCCGGCATCCGAGATCGATAACCCGTTGGCTATTGGTTGACGTATAACCGCAGGGATATATGTTTGTCAAGCGGAAGATTGGAGTGTCCTGAATCCGGTGACGGCTAGATGGTGGCGTGGCTACGCCCGATCTCCTGCGCCACCAGTTCCTGCAACTGCCACAGATTGCGGTCGCGGATGCCGCAGGCGTCGAGATGGCG
Organism: Mesorhizobium sp. SARCC-RB16n; assembly: GCF_008520305.1. Taxonomy (GTDB): domain Bacteria; phylum Pseudomonadota; class Alphaproteobacteria; order Rhizobiales; family Rhizobiaceae; genus Mesorhizobium. Next base: position 12,065 of record NZ_ML703258.1, read on the forward strand.
GATTGTCTCGAACAGATATTCAGCGCCCGAGCCCCAATGGCCGACGGCTCTGGCCAGCGTAGCCGCGACCGCAGGCTTGTCGAGCTTGCCGGCATAGCGCGGATTGGCGGGATCGACGACGAAGCCGAGCGCCTGGCTCATCCCGCCTTCGGTGCTCACCCGCAGCCAGCGCGGCACGTTGACGGCGGGCAGGATGGTCATTTCGCGGCGCAGCAGCGCTTCCAGATTGGCGGCAACCGGTTCGGCGATTTCGAACACCATGCCCTGGCATTGGCCGCCACGGTCGAGCGCCATCATCAGCCCGGGCTGATCGAGCGTGCCGCGAAAGCGCTGCACGGTGAAGCAGAACGACCGGTGCCAGCCCCGCGCCACCGCCCGTTCGCCACCCCTCACCTCCCCTGCCGGCTTCCACAGCAGCGAGCCATAGGCGAACAGTTTCAGCGGCCCGGCTGGTGCCGAGGCCAGGATCTCGTCACGAAAACGCGCATAATCGGCGTCGCGCATATAGACCATGCCCGGCGTCGGCCCGGCATCCTCGACCGTGCGCAGCGTGCGCGTCACCAGCGCCTCGGTCAGCGCCATCGGCGCCTTGCGCGGCGGTGCGGCGGAAATGGCCTTGCTCATCCTTGCGCTCCCAGCCTTGCCGCCATCTTGCCGAAGCTGGGAGATTCTCAAGAGGGCCTCCTTGCGACCGGCGCCAAATCCGCCGGCTAGAGCATGATGCCGAAAAGTGTGAAGCGGTTTTCGGACGACATTATGCTCTATCTATCTGACTTAGAGGCGGGCGTGCGCGTCCCGCGCGCCCGGCAGCTCTGTTCTAGTGCTTGGTGCCCTTGCCGCCGATGGGGATGCGCTTGGCCTTGTTCTGCGCTTTCTCGGATTTCGGCAAGCTCACGGACAGGACGCCGTTGCGGAAATCGGCGGCGATCTTGTCCTCCACGACTTCGAAGCCGATCGGGATACGACGTTCGAAGCGGCCGTAGAACCGCTCGGAGAACTGACGGTCCTTGTCCTCGGTTTCGGCGTGTTTTTCGCCGCGCAACGTCAGGACGCCGTCATCGAGCAGCACTTCGACGTCCTTCTCCTCCATGCCAGGTATCTCGGCTGTCACGCGGAACTCCTTGTCCGTTTCGGAGATTTCCACGCTGGGCCAACCGGTGCCGGCCAAAGAGAACCTGCCCATGGAAGGAAGCCGCGAATCGAAGCCCCGGAACATGTCGTCGACCAGGCGGCTCATTTCACGATGCAGACCCATGAAGGGGTCCCGGTCGCCTTCGCGAAAGAGGGTCGCGGACTGGCTGGTGTCGCGGCTCCACGGCATGAGATCACGAATGGTCATTGCATTTCTCCTTTCTTGATCCTGTTTCTGGTACGCTTGCATACTCTGGCTGCCATGCTCCGGGGGGACAATGCGCCGTCTGACGCAGGCATCGCTGCCGACCCCGTTTGCGCTCGCTGTTTTCGCTCTGCTTTTGGTCCGATCCGCTCCACCTTTGGGACCGCCCTTGCCGGTCACGCGTCTCGCGAGGCGTCATCGCCTCCCGTGTCCGATGGTCACCAGACCATCGCCCGACGCGCCGCCATGAAGCGTGCACGCGCCTGGACCGGCCATCTGCGCCGGCATGGTCGATTTGGGCTTCATTGCGGTGGGGTCAAGACATGGTAATGCAATGTGATCGACGCCACTGTTCGAAATGGAGTGGGACTAAAAATCAAAGCTCCACGCCGCGGTCGTCATGGAACGAGATCGCTCCAGGAACGTTTCATCCAGTTGGGAGGAAGCCATGAACGATGCGCCGGCAACGCCCGTCGGCAGGACGCTTTCGCCAGGCGAACTGGTGACGGTGATGTCCCATTTCCATCGCGCCGAGATCGCACGCATGGCCGGCTGGCGCGACCGGATAGATCGAACCAGCAACTGGGCGATTACCGTTGTCGCGGCGATGCTGTCGGTGTCGTTGTCGACGGCCAGCGCCCACCACGGCGTGCTGCTTTTCGCCATGCTGCTGGTGATGCTGTTGCTGTGGATCGAGGCTCGCCGCTATCGCTTCTTCGATGTCTACCGCGCTCGCGTGCGCCAGTTCGAGCGCCACTATTTCGCACAGATCTTTTCCCCGCAGCCGGATTTTGCCTCCGACTGGCTGCTGGTCATCGGCGAAAGCCTGCGCACGCCTAAATTCCTGGTTTCGCAGCGGGTGGCGCTGGTGCGCCGTTTGCGCCGCAACTACATCCACCTGATGCTGATCCTGCTACTTGCCTGGATCCTCAAACTGTCGACTCCGAGCCTGCTTGACAAAGCCGCACCGGTCGGCTTCGTCGGTACATTGCGCGAGGCCGTCAACGCCGCAGCCTTGGGTCCCGTTCCCGGCATGGTCATCGTCGCGCTGGTCGTGCTCCTCTATGCCGGGCTGCTGGCCGCCGCTTTCCTGACACCCGGCGATGACGGCGAACTTTCCTTTGGCGACGTCCACGTCTGACATCTGGCGACGTCCACGTCTGACATTGACTTCGATTTCTTGATGACAAACGGCTGCAACGCAAACGCCAGCCGCGCGTTGTGATGGTCAGTCCGTCGCGGCGTCTTGAGGGAATCCATGAACCGGCAACCGGCAACGAGGTCACGCGCCGCTGTGGCCGCTCTTCTGCTCGCCGTCCTCGCCCTGGTTCCGGCAAGCCACGCGCTGGCCGCGCAGCCGGCCGGTCACGCCTCGGGCATGGGCGGCTCGGCGGAGGGGCTGTTCGTCGCCGAAATCGTGCTCCTGCTTCTGGTCGGGCGCGGGCTGGGCGAAATCTTCCAGCGCTACCGCCAGCCGGCGATCATGGGCCAGCTGATCGGCGGCATCCTGCTCGGACCGTCGCTGTTCGGTTGGCTCTGGCCCGACGCGCAGCACCTGATCTTTTCCACCGATCCGGCGCAGAAAAGCATGATCGATGCCGTCTCGCAGCTCGGCATCCTGCTCCTCCTCCTGCTCACCGGCATGGAGACGGACCTGCGCCTCGTTCGCCGGGTAGGTGCGGCCTGCTTCTCGATCTCGATCACTGGCGTCGTCCTGCCCTTTGCCTGCGGCTTCGCGCTGGCGCAGGTGCTGCCGGATTCCCTTCTGCCCGAGCCGACCGAGCGCATCGTCGCCGGACTGTTCCTCGGCACGGCGCTGTCGATCTCCTCGGTCAAGATCGTCGCCATGGTGGTGCGCGAAATGAACTTCATGCGCCGCAATCTCGGCCAGATCATCGTCTCCTCCGCCATCATCGAGGACACGTTCGGCTGGCTGATCATCGCCGTCACCTTCGGCATCGCCACCAATGGCAGCCTGCAGGTGCTGCCATTGGTGCTGACGGTCGCCGAAGTGGCGCTGTTCATGCTGGTCTCCTTCACCATCGGCCGCCGCCTGGTGTTCACCCTGATCCGCTGGAGCAACGATTCCTTCCGCAGCGAATACGCCGTCATATCGGTCATCCTGATCATCATGGGCGTGATGGCGCTGATCACCAACCTGATCGGCGTGCACACCGTGCTCGGCGCCTTCGTCGCCGGCATACTGGTCGGGGAATCGCCGATCTTGTCCGACCACATCGAAGGCCAGTTGCGCGGCGTCATCACGGCGCTGTTCATGCCGGTGTTCTTCGGCATGGCCGGCCTGTCCGCCGACCTCACCGTGCTTGCCGACCCGACGCTGGCGCTGCTGACGCTGGCGCTGGTGCTGATCGCCAGCATCGGCAAATTCTCGGGCGCCTTCCTCGGCGGCCGGCTGGCCGGCATGTCGCTGAAGGAGTCGATCGCCGTCGGCAGCGCCATGAACGCGCGCGGCTCGACAGAGGTCATCGTCGCCTCGATCGGCCTGTCGATGAACATCCTCTCCCACAATCTGTTCACGATGATCGTCACCATGGCCGTCATCACCACGCTGGCCATGCCGCCAATGCTGCGCTGGGCGCTCGGCCGGCTGCCGGTCGGCGATGCGGAAAAGCAGCGCGTCGACCGCGAACTGCTCGACGAGCGCGGCTTCGTCTCCAAGCTCGAGCGCCTGCTGCTGCTCGTCGACGACAGCCCGGTCGGCAAGTTCACCGCCTATCTCGCCGGTCTGGTCGGCGGCGGCAGCGGCATGCCGACCACGCTGCTCCACCTCGAAGGCGGGAAGCTGCCCGGCCCTGCCCGCGACAAAGGTTCCGAGCGGGCCTCGCAGCAGGTCAAGAAAGGGGCGGCCAGAAGCGCCAGGGCTGTCCGCAAGGCCGAGGATACGCCCGTCGACAAGGTCCACCTGACGGCCCGCACCGAGATCGAGGCCACCACGGAGACGATCGCCGCGGAAGCGCGCAAGGGCTACGGCCTGCTGCTGGTCGGGCTGGACAACGCGCTGACCGACAAGGGCACCTTCAGCGGCACGCTGAACGATATCACCAGCGGCTTCGACGGCCCGCTCTGCCTGGTGCTGAACGGTGCCAAATCCAGCGGCAAAATGCCGTTGCTGCGCACCAGTGCGACCATTCTGGTTCCCGTCAACGGCACCGAAGTCGCGCGGCGCGCGGCCGAGTTCGCGCTCGCCCTGGCGCGGCCGCACCGGGCCCGCGTGAAAGCCCTCTATGTCTCGCAGGCCCGCAAGGGCAGCCCGCCGAGCTCGGTTTCACACCGCCGCGAGGAGGCCGTGCTCAAGGATGTCGCCGATCTCGCCGATCGCTATGGCGTCGCCGTCGAGACCGCTATCAGGACGCGCGCCACGCCCGACAGGGCGATCGCCAGGGAGGTGGCCAAGGGCGCCGCCATGGTGGTGATGGGCGTCACGCAGCGGCCGGGCGAAGAGCTGTTCTTCGGCGACACGGCGACCGCGGTGCTGGCCGCCGTCGCCTGCCCGGTCGTGCTTCTGGCCAGCGACCGCGTCAGGCGAGCCGAAGCCGGCGCCGAGGAGGCGACAGCCGGGACCAGCGCCTGATGCCCCACAGTGCTACAGGCCGAAGAACTGCCGCCCGATCATGTAGCCCAGCGCCGCCGCGACCAGCGGAAACAGCGCCGGCGCGACCTTGCCGAAAAAGGAGACGCTTATGTCCTTGGGCGGCACATAGCGTCCATTGCCGAGATTCTTGGTCATTGCGTACCCCGAAAATTAGCAGATGCTTATTGACGCATGGCCGAATTAACGGATTGCAAATAAATTCGATCGAATAGCCGACCATTCCATGCGACCCACAGCCTAAAGCGCGTCGCATCGAAACGGATTCAGGCGACGCGCTTTAGGTCTTTGTTTTTATGCATGTCGTCTTCCCAAAACCGAGGTCACTTTTGGGCGACATGCATTATTTGTCGCCGATCTAGGCGCAGGCCGCACCGGCTACAGACAAGCCGCCCGGGCTTCGGCTAGAGTTTCCGCCAGACGCCACATAAGGGGGAGCATCGAGATGAGCGAAGCCAATTCAACGCCGGCCGGGCAGCCCAGCCCCGCCAATCCAAGACCGCTCGCGGAGATCGCCAGCTACCACGCCCATATCTACTATGACGGACAGGCCGAGCGGCAGCACGCCGAACGGCTGCGCCAGCGCATCGCCGAACGTTTCCGCGTGCGCCTCGGCAACTGGCACGACGGACCGGTCGGCCCGCACGGGCAGGCCATGTACCAGGTCTCCTTCGCCACCGGGATTTTCGCCACGCTGGTGCCATGGCTGATGCTGAACCACCAGGGCCTGAGCATCCTCATCCACCCCAACACCACCAACCCCAAGCGCGACCACCTGGTCGACCCGATCTGGATCGGCCGGGCGTTGGAGGTGCATGGCGAGGTGCTTGGCGAGGAGCATGAGGCGGAAGAGGCGCTGGAGGTGAATACGGAGCCGACGCTGGGGGCGTGAGTGCCCGCGCTGAGTGGCCGTTTGGCCCTCGCAGGTTTGATGAACCATGGGGAATGACAGGATGAAACCCTTGGCCGCCGAAACCTTGCCCTATCTGTCATCCGCGCTGCTCGACCGCCTGTCGATCTCGACAGTCGACATGGTCGACGAGATCGAACGCCAGATATCAGGTCAGAGGCGCGGCGAGGTCTGGTGCGCCCCGAAGGCGGTCGTGCTGCCGGGCGACGACCGCTACATCATGGCGACGCTTGGCGTTGCCTCCACGCCGCCCGTGCTGGCCACGAAGTCGCTTGTCGTCAATCCGCGCAACGCCGGGCGCGGACTGCCCACGCTCAATTCGCTGATCACGCTGCTCGACGCCGAAACGGGCCTGCCGCTTGCCCTGGTCGACGGCAATTGGGTGACCGAGAAACGCACGGCCGCCTTGAGCGCCGTCGCCGCCAGGCGCATGGCGAGCGGCGATGCATCATCCCTGGCCTTCATCGGCTGCGGCGTGCAGGCGCGCGGCCACCTCGAAGCCTTCGCCGACCTCTTCCCCTTGCGCGAAATCCGCGCCTTCGGCCGCGGCGCGGCCAATCGCGACGCGCTGTGCCAGATGGCACGCTCGCGAGGGCTGCAAGCAGTCCCATGCGACACGGCAAGGGCCGCGATCGAAGGCGCCGACATGGTGGTGACGACGGTGACCCTGGTGCCCAGGCCCGCGCCATTCCTCGATGCGAACTGGCTGAAGCCGGGAAGCTTCACCGTGATGACCGACCAGGCCCTGCCCTGGCTGCCCGAGACGATGCCCCGCTTCGACCGCATCATCGTCGACGACCTGGAGCAGGAAGCGAAAATGCCCAAGCCCATGATCGACCCCGGCCTGGTCGCCGGCGACCTGACGGGTTTGGTGTGCGGTGACTTTGTGGGGCGAGAGAGCCCGGGCGAGGCCACGGCGTTTGTTTTTCGGGGGCTGGCGGTTGGGGATCTGGCGGTGGCCGCGCTGGCGTATGAGCGGGCAAAGGTGGCTGGGGTCGTTCCCTCCTCGTGCGCAAACGCTGCTCGGGACAGCTTGTTGACATAACACCGGACGACACGACAGCAGTGGGATTCGGTTTGTTGAACACGCAGGCAGCGAGGAGAATTTTTGCCTTCTACGGAACGGCCGTAACGGAGGCTGGATGCATCATCAACCGACAGGACTTTCCAATTGATTTGGTAACCTTGCCGCACGACGACTAGCGACGAAGCCTATTCTGCAAACCTGCTACCGTGAGAACGAACTTGGCTTTGCCAAACTTCCCTGAATGAGGCAGCACACGATGTAGACGGGGCTCGTGCCGGTATCAATCGGATAAACGAACAGCCCATCCTCCACTGGAAACGGTACCTCTTTCTTCGGGCTGCAATCGAGAACACACAGCACTGCAATCCGTCGATTTGTTCCGACCGCATAGCTCACGGGCTGTGAAGCGTAGTGCTTGCAATCTTCAGGCAGCAGTTTCTTCGCCGTTTCAGATTTAAGCTCTATGCGGATGCCTCGAAAAGATAAATCCGTCCGGCCGCCCGTCGAATGGGCTTGTTCCTCTAGCGCCACGCCTATAGCCGGTTGTTGGCGAAGCCACTCGCGCACCTGTCGTTGAAACTCAGCTTCAGAAATGGCGGCGGGAAATTTGTTGTCCTGCACGGCCTGCCCCATGAGATTGGCAAGGGGAACGAGAACTGCAAGCAGGTCTTCAAGATCGTTTTCCGGAACAAGAGGTTCGAGGCGCAAAGCATCCCTCAAAGCGATGAGCTTCCTGTCGATGCCGGGATAGCCCGTAATCGGCTGCCGGCCCAGCTCGGAGCCATCCAGGCGAAGCGTTCTTTGCCCGGCAATGGAGACAGGTTTTTCCGATGGTGCCGGCTGAAATTCCGCCGAGTACATAAATTCGAATGGGCGCGCCTTGAGGTTCTGAGGTGCGTGCAAAATCATTCTGCCACGCTGCTGGAAGAAGTAGGGAGGCTCGCCAGACGGACGGGAAAATCGAAAGTTGGGAAGATCATAGCTGTCACGCGGCTCTAATGAGACCGGGCTTAATACCAAAGTGGTCGCCGTTTCTGGCCAGCGCGAGACACGCACCGCAATGTCGAGATCATGGGTCTCTCGCGGCCGAAGGGTCTGGATTCTCTCTGCGGTAGTTCCGTTGATTTTGAACTCGACGAAGGCAACCGTGAGATCAGGCTTTTGCTGCGTCGGAATCTGCTCCTGCTCGCGCGTCCAGTCGGGCCGCTCGAACGGGGGATCGGAAAAAATGGCGATTGGCAATGGAATGCCCGCAAGCTGCCGCCGCAAATGCCCAATTGCCGATATCTCGAATGCACCATTAATGGCGGATAAGACTTCGACCAAGCGCGTTACAAATGAATCAGGTTCCGACCCTTCTCGTAGTTGCTTCAACCGCAACCGTGCGGCACGCAAGAATCGGTCAGCATCAATTGCAGCGCTAAGCGATGCCTGTTCCCACTCAGTCAAAAAGCGAACGACCTCTAACGCGGTAGCAAGGGCATGCCAATGTTTTGCAGCTGGCGCGTCTCCGAACGCCTTCGCCACTCCGTTTGCGTCATGTGCGAGCGTCTCAAACGTCGTCGCATCGTCACGCGATCCCGCTGCTTGCAGGGCGAGAACCGACTTAGAGCGGACGGGAAAAACTTGATCGAGAATTGCGTTTTTGGACATCCGCCTGGAATTCCTTATATCGTTGAGCGTTTTCCTCCCATTGCCGCGCAAGGGCCTCTAAATCGCCCGTCCTACCCTCTGCGACGGCTTCTTCGAAGGCCGCAATAATTTCCACGGACTTCATCATTATTCGATGCCATTGATTGTGCACCGTCGCGTCGGGGCGGTTAACACCGGCCTCTGCGATCCTGCGCGCTTCTGCTAGGGCGCCCGCCCGGCCGAGTGCCTCAATAATGTGAAGCGCCAGCCAAGGCCGGTCCAACCCAATATCCATACCCAGCTTTGCAAGCTCGGCTTTGCGCGACAGGATAACTTCGTTCGGCAATTCTGCCAGCAAATCGAGTTCATCGCTTCGATGATCGCGGTCGTCGCTATCGGGAATGAGCTTGATTAAAAGATCAATGAACCCCTCAGTTCCGTAAAGAATCCTCCCCAGCGAGCTCAAGTGGTTTGTTAGGTAAAGCTGCTCAACACCCAGCAGCACCTTGATGAGGTACTGCCCGACCTCGCCAGCGGTGTTGCCAACCCCCCTGAGTTCATAAGCCAGGCGCTCCACGCAATCGACAAGGAAATCATCCTCGCCAGATTTTTGCGAATAGTGGCGAATCAAGTTGAGTAAAGCTTGAGCCGCCCGGTTTCGTAGGCTCTCCGGTAACTGGAAATAGCCGAGCGCACGGACTGCAGCCTTGTGGACCGCTACATATTGGTCCCACAACAACACCGAGAAAGCCTCGTAGACAAGCGGCGGGATATTCTCCTGCGGCGCTTTGCCGAGTGCCGCTGCGGCGTAGGCCCTTACCGCGACGGAATTTCCTACAAGTCCTGAATAGAGGTGAGGCAGAACCAAGTTCAGTCCTTCGACCGTGTCCCCAATATGCGCGATACAGGCAAGCATCATGCCTTTGAGATGGTCCCGGCCGTCCGGAATTTGATCGAAGAGGCCGATAACCTTTTTGACGAGCACGGGATCATCCTTGGCCGCGATGCTTGCCCATTCGACCAGTGACGTAATGAGATACGTGATGCTGCTGCGCCGATTGTTCCGCTCCATCAATTTCAGAACATTCTGCTCTTTAGGCGCGGGCGTTTCATCGTGGCGGCGCAGCCGGTCATCAAGCAGCAGGATTGCCCCTAACAATCCATCCAACTCTGCACGCGCAATATCGATCATTTCATACGGTCGCCCCCGGAAAACCTCCCGTGCGCATTGCAAGATTTCTTCGCTCTCCTCTGTTGTCGAGGCCCAAAGAAGCCGTTGAAAACATATCCGGTGAACACGCGAATCCGGGGAAATCGGCGGCTCATCATGACGATGCCCGCGCAACGGAGCTTCATAGATTTTGTAAGCTCGATCCTTGGTGTTTCGATCCGATGTGGTGATGAACTCCTGCACCAGCGTGTCGACCTCATCCGGAAAGTCAGCAAAAGCTACTGCCAAGGCATCACGCAGATGCCGAAAAGCCTTGTGGTGTTCGTCGAAATCATCGAGCAGCAACTCGGCGCGAGAGAACTTCGATATCATCGTGCGCAAAAAGCCGTGCATCGCGCGCGGGTCACTTTGCTGCAATACCAGCAAACCGCGCGCGGCCAGCTCGACCTGGTAGGTGTGCCGGGAGGAAAGCAGTCGATCCAATCCGGCCCTCACAGCCGCCTGGTGTGTTGTCCAAAGGGCGAGCAAAAGTTCGGGTTCTGGCTCCGGCATCGCTCGGCCAAAGCCATACTCGTTATAAGGCTTGGCGCGTTCGATGATGTTGGGCAGGGCCTCGGTGACAAGTGCTGCATCTGCCATTGAAAGCCTGCTCAGGAGCACGCGGCCTATCGTTTCTGTCGGCCGTGTTTGGGCCAAAGACGTAAGGGCGATCCTCACAATCCGCGCCGGATCAGCCTTCAGATGGTCAAGAACAGTGAGACCGGCTTCAGCAAACCACGTCTCCCGTTCGGCCAGGTCAAAAATGTAATCAACAATCGGTTGAGTGAAATGCTCTGGTGCGAGCCGCGCGCTTTCGCAAAGCCGGTCGCGGTGTTCCTGGTCGCGGTGTTCATCGTATTCGTCAATATGATCGACAATCGCACTGGACACAGAACCCAAGCCTACCCGCAATTGCGAGCGGGCCAGCTTTCTAGAATTCTGTATCTCCAATCGCCGCGCTTCCGCCGCGGTTGCCTCTTTTGCCTCTTCCGCGCGCCGCTCGTCCCGCTCTTTGACCAGGCTCAAAAGGTTGGGAATGCTGACTGGTTTCCGATGTTTGCAGTCGATGCAATTCCGGTCGTAGAAATCAAGCGCCGCGTCCTGCAAGTCCCACGTGAACATGCCGCCAGCGGTGGCGTAGTCGCATTTCAAACCATGGTGGCCAATTGGAAGGCCGGTGGCTTGCTCAACCAGGCCGGTGCCGCCATGTTTTTCGACTTTCGCGTGCGCGCACCAATTGCGCACAAGCTCCATCGCCGCGCGGTTTCGTTCGCCTGCCTCGATAGCCTTTTGAATTTCCTTGTCCACGGGGCGAAATCCTGACGCGAAATTCAGCGTCGACTTGAGATGGAGAAAATGGGAACATACATAGAACGAATAGTAGAATCCATAGTATCGCGTGCCAAGGACGAATGGCGATGCGTTCGATACCTTGTCCGCAGGATTTTGGAAAAAAAGTACATCATGGGCAGTAATTTCCAAATCATTCAGCTTGGTATCGAGCCAGAAGCTTTGAAGAAATTCCCGAATCGCCAGCGCAACCAGCTTGTGGGCTGCATGCACGCCCACAACGAGCTCGCCGTATTGAACCGCCTTCTGATGTTTTCACTCAACGACGTGGGAGATGGGGAGCTTCACGACGATGCTCATGGCGTTCAAATGTGGACAATTATGCAGTTACTCAGCGGCAAGCTGTTCGAGACGTGGAATATGCTGGCGGAACGTCTTCTGGCGGCAAAACCGGAAGATCCAGCCATCACGGGCCTGAGTGACCAGCACAAAATCAGCCTTGCCTGGCTTAAGGATTATTTTGGCGAACCGAGCCTCAAAGAAACAGCGCTTCGCACAATCCGCGACAAGACAGCCTTTCACTACGACAGGCTGAATTTGGATCAGGCCGTCGCCAGCCTCACCGAGCAAGAAAGCAAGGTGTATCTGGCTGAGTATCCTGCCAATAGTTGCTATTATGTCGGGGCAGCATTGGTGTTCCGCGCCGCTTTTACGCTGGTAGCAGATAAAGCAATTGATACCGCAACAATGAGCGACGGCGAGCGCATGGAGGCTGGCGCCAAGATCGCACTTGACGCCTTGAATGAGGCCAACCTTCACATTCACAATGTTCTCTATGGGCTCATCGACGGATTGTTGCAGGTGGCAATCGGAATGCCGCTTGAGCACGTTGAACAGCTTCGCATTCCGGTGGTGGACTCACCCGCGCCAACGGTCATAGGTCTGCCGATGTTTGTGGACATTGGGAACGGAGAAAGGTGAAGGAGAATGCCTGACAGGTTCATTGCTGACTTTCTTGTCGAGTCCAATATTGTCCTCACAAACGAGAGCAAAAAGCTGTCCTATCCGGCTCCAAACGGTGAGTACGAGGTTCACATATCTGATGCCAAGGCGAGCGATGATCCCGACGCCAGTTTGAATATGCAGGTCATTTTACATGCGGAAGACATTGATGAGGCCGAAGAGCAGGCCCGACCAATACTCAGGAAATTTCTACATCTTTTAAGCTTTGTCACCAATAGCCAGTTTCGGATTCATCGGCTGGTGCGGCTCGTTAATTGGACGCCTGGCGTGGAGCGCCGAGAGGCCTATTTCTATTCCTCGGCGTATAGCGAGCCACCCATTCAAGCCCTGACCAGTGGTCTTCTGAGAACCGTTGAGAACCTTCAGAAGGAAGGTCCCAATCCGCTGGCTGAGGCTGCGTTGATGTGGTTCGCCAATGGGGTCGGTGCCTCGACTATGGAGGATCAGTTCCAATATTTTTGGTTTGTGGTGGAGACGGTTGCAGTTGGCACAAAATCCGCGATGAAAGTAACTGACAAATGCCAGAAATGCGGGGGCGGTCTGGTTTGTAGTTCATGTGGCAAGGCTTCCGAACACAGGCCGTTTGGAAAACAGGTCATCCGAACATTGTTTGAACGGCTGGGTTTTGCAGAAGAGGTGATCGAGTTCTTTTTCTACATACGGAACGCGCTCATGCACGGAGAGGCCAGGGAGGTAATCGAGGAGAAACTGACAGCGAGGCAGCCGAAATTTTCTTTCGAAAAGGCCGTGGATTTCATAGGCAAAGCGGCATTCGGTGCAGCTCAAATGGCTTTTACCCACGGCCAAAGGTCCGTGAAGCCTGGACAAATGCTCTTTCCCAGCACGTACGTGTCCCGGAAAATGACCGGCAAGTTTCGGATGATTATAGGCGTCGAAGGCGACGTCAATGATCCGAAGATTGAAGACGTAATGATGCCGGAAATCTCGCTCGTTCCGATTGGTAGCGTAGGATCCAACCCGGGGAGTAATTGAATTTCGACGTTTGGCAATGCGCGGGATTCGAACCCATTCGCTGAAAGTAGTCTGTTAGCGCTCGAAAATCTCCCGGGCAAAGACCGCTTTTGGTGGTTGCCCACCGCAGTTCTAGCGACCTACATGAGGCGCCAAGCTCCCACTATATTCAACTCGTCCCTCCCCCTCACCCCCCCGCCAGCCGCGGCAGCAAAAAAATCTCCGCCCCCGGCGGCAGTTCCTTCGACCAGGTATCCCGATAGATCGTGCCGTCGATCGCGACAGCAATCCCGCGATCGATCCATGGCTCCAGGCCGGGATACTGTTCAGCCAGTTTCCTGAACAGCTCCCTTATGTCCTTGGCTTCGACCTCGACCTTGCTCTTGCCTCCGGCGGTCGTGGCGAGTGCACCCCAGAGCGTGACTTCGACCATTGCGCCGCTTGCCCCTGCCCTAGCCTTCCCGTTCCGCCTCGATCGCCGCCAGGATGCGCGGCGGCGACATCGGGATGTGGGTCATGCGCACGCCGGCGGCGTTCGACACCGCGTTGGCGATCGCCGCCAGCGGCGGCACGATCGAGGTTTCGCCGACGCCGCGCACGCCATAGGGGTGGTTGGGGTTGGGGATTTCCAGGATCTGCGTGTCGATCATCGGCAGGTCGGAGCAGACCGGGATGCGGTAGTCGAGGAAGCCGGCGTTCTGCAGCCGGCCGTCCTTGCCGTAAATATACTCCTCGTTGAGCGCCCAGCCGATGCCTTGCGCGGCACCGCCCTGGTACTGGCCCTCGACATAGGTCGGGTGCACCGCCTTGCCGGCATCCTGCACCACCGTGTAGCGGATCACCCTGGTCGAACCCGTCTCGGGGTCGACCTCGACGTCGCATATATGGGTGGCGAAGGAGACGCCGGCGCCGTCGGCGACGAGTTCGCTGTGGCCGGCGATCGGCCCGCCGGTGGTGCCGGATTTGGCCGCGATTTCCTTCAGCGACAGCTTGCCGAGATTGCCGTGCTTCTCGCCCTTGGCGACCGCGTGGCCCTGTTCCCAGACCACGTCGTCGACGGAAATATCCCACATCTGCGCGGCGCGCTCGCGCAGGATCTTGATCGCGTTGCGGGCGGCCGAGATTGTCGCCATGGACGACGAGAAGGTACCCCGGCTGCCGTCGGTCATGTCGTTATAGCCGAGGCTCGACGTGTCGGCGACGATGGCCTTCAGCTGGCTGTAGTCGATGCCGAGCTCCTCCGCCGCCACCAGCGACAGCGAGGCGCGGGAGCCGCCGACATCGACCGTGCCGACGGCGAGCGAGACCGAGCCGTCCATGCCGATGTTCAGGTCGACGCAGGTCTGGCCGCCGAAATTGAACCAGAAGCCGCAGGCCATGCCGCGTCCCTGGTTCTTCTTGAGCGGCGCCTTCATGTGCGGATGGACTTTCACCGCTTCCAGCGTCGGGCCGATGCCGATCGGGCCGTAGACCGGGCCGTAGGACGAGCGCGTGCCTTCCTGGGCGGCGTTCCTGATGCGGAACTCGACCGGATCCATGCCGAGTTCCTTGGCGAGCTCGTCGACGGTGCTTTCCACCGCGAAGGCCGCCATCGGCGCCGACGGCGCGCGGTAGGCGGCGGTCTTGGGCCGGTTGACCAGCACTTCGAAGCCCACGGTCTTGACGTTGTCTAGACGATAGCAGGCAAACGCCGTCATGGCGCCGATCTCGGCCCATGAACCGGCATAGGGACCGGCGGAATAGCGCAGCGTCGCTTCGGCCGCCGTGATGGTGCCGTCCTTGCGGGCGCCGATCTTGACGTCGATCGAGGTGGCGCTGGTCGGGCCCGAGGCGCGGAACACCTCGTCGCGGGTCATCACCAGCTTCACCGGGCGTCCGGCCTTGCGCGACAGAGCAAGCGCCACCGGCTCGGCCCAGACATGGGTCTTGCCGCCGAAACCGCCGCCGATTTCCGAGGAGGTGACGCGCAGCTTCGAGGCTTCCATGCCGAGCAGCTGCGCGCAGTGCTGGCGGTAGACGAAATGCCCCTGAGTGCAGACCCACAGGTCGGCGGTGCCGTCGGTGCTGACATTGGCCACGCAGGCATGCGGCTCGATATAGCCCTGGTGCGTCTGCTCGGTCTTGAACGAGCGCTCGACGATGAAATCGGAGTGGCCGAAACCCTGATGAACGTCGCCATGGCCGAACTGCGAGCGCTTGGTGACGTTGGACGGCTTGACCGGCTTTTCCTCCAGCCCCTCGGTGAAGACCGTGTCGTTGATCAGCGGCGCGTGGTGCTGCATCGCCTCGTCGACATCGGTGACATGCGGCAGCACTTCGTAGTCGACCTCGATCAGCTTCAGCGCTTGCCTGGCCGTGCGGGCATCGATCGCCGCGACAGCGGCCACCGCGTGGCCGTCATAGAGCGCCTTGGTGCGCGCCATGCAATTGTCGAGGATGTCGTACATGGCGGCATCGCCATCGGTCAGATCAGGCAGGTCGGCGGCGGTGATCACCGCCTTGACGCCGGCGAGCGCTTCCGCCTTCGAGGTGTCGATCTTGCGGATCTTGGCATGCGCGTGCGGGCTGCGCAGCACCCGGCCGACCAGCTGGCCGGCCATGTTGAAGTCGGCGCCGTAGCGGGCGCGGCCGGTCACCTTGTCGACGCCGTCGGGACGGATCGGGCGCGTGCCGACGGAAGCGAATTTACGCCCTGAAAAACGCGGATCGAAATTCATCTCAGGCTCCCTTCATCACGGTGGCGGCATCCTGGACGGCGCGCACGATCTTGTCGTAGCCGGTGCAGCGGCAGAGGTTGCCGGCCAGCCCGAAGCGGATTTCCTCCTCGGTCGGGTCGGGGTTTTTCGCCAGCAGGTCCTTGGCCGCGATGAGGAAGCCCGGCGTGCAGATGCCGCATTGGAGCGCCGCGTGCTCCAAAAACTTCTGCTGCAGCGGGTGCAGCTTGTCGCCATGCGCCATGCCCTCGACGGTCTCGATGCGCCGGCCTTCCGCTTCCGCGCCCAGCACCAAGCACGAACACACCAGCCGGTCGTCGATGATCACGCTGCAGGCGCCGCAGTCGCCCGTGCCGCAGCCTTCCTTGGCGCCGGTCAGTCCGAGCCGATCGCGCAGCACGTCGAGCAGTGTCTCGTCGGGCTGGCAGAGATACTCGATCGTGTCGCCGTTGATTGTCGTTGAAACCGCTACGCCAGCCATCATTTGCCTCCTGCACGTGCATAGGCGGTCTGTGCGGCCCGCCTGGCCAGCACGCCCGCAACCTTGCGCCTGAATTCGATTGTGCCTCTTTTGTCGTCGATCGGCCGGCAGGCCCCGGCGCAGACCTTGGCCAGCCGCTCGAGCGCTGCTTCGTCGAGCTTGCGGCCGATCAGGGCCTCGGCCCCTTCTTCCACCAAAAGCACGGTCGGCGCGGCGGCGCCGATCGCCACGCGGGCCGCCGTCACGACGCCAGCCTCGTCGAGCGTCAGGTTGACGCCGGCGCTGACCACGGCGATGTCCATCTCGGTGCGCGGAATGAACCTGAGATACGCATCGGCCGAACGCGGCGCGCGCTTGCCGAGCAGGATCGCCTCGATGATCTCGCCCTTGGCGAGCGATGTCCTGCCCGGCGCGGTCGGCACGGTCTCGACGGCGATCGTGCGCTTGCCCGAGGGGCCGACGACCGCCGCCCTGGCGCCCGCCGCCACCAGCGCCGGCACGCTGTCGGCCGCCGGCGAGGCGTTGCACAAATTGCCAACGATGGTGCAGCGTCCCTGCACCTGCTTGGAGCCGATCAGCTTCGCCGCTTCGACGACGCCGGGCCACGCCTTCTTCAGCGCGGCGTTCTCGCCCAGCACGGCGCAAGGCACGGCGGCACCTATGCTGAAGCCGTCGGCGGTTTCGCTGATGTCGCGCAAGCCGGCGATCGACTTGATGTCGATGATCAGTTCGGGTTCGACAAAGCCGCCCTTCATCCTCACCAGCAGGTCACTGCCCCCGGCAAGGATGGCGGCCAGGCCGGCTGAGCCGGCCAGTTGACCGACGGCGTCTTCGATTGAAAGCGGACGTATGTAGCGCATCGTCTCCCCTTGGTATCGCGATTTCAGCGACCGTTATAAACAATCGTCTCATAATGACCATCCGTTTCCCGGGCCGAGGCGATTGGGCCAGGTGCGGCAAAATGCGGTCCACCTGACCTGAAGCCCGCCCAGGAAAGCGTAGATGCTGGGCCGCATTAAGGCTTGACCGGATGATGCCGCGCGTCAATCCTTCCCCCCAGGGAGGAGTTTCCATGCGACGTCTCTTGGCTGTGCTTTGCGCCGTGATGCTGGCCTCGCCGGCGGGCGCCGCGACGCTCTATTACGGCTCCAGGGTCGGAATGGAGCTTACCATCGTCAAAAAATCGGGCATCGGCTCCACCCACGCCAGCATCCTGGCCAGACACGACAGGCGGAAGGCCCGCGTCTACTGCCGCGAATATGGCCACGATTTCACCGAGGCGTGTGTCGACGCGGAGATGACGGTGCCCCTGCACTTCGAAATCACCGCCAACTGCAAGACCGGCGAGTTCACCACCTTCTATGGCGCCAAGATGCTGTTCCAGGGCCGCAACACGGGCACCGACGTGTCGACCGATTACCGGATCACCGCCGTCGACGAGAACGTGGTGCTCGATGGCTCCGGCGCTTCCGGCTACGACTACACGCTCGATCAGTTCAAGGCGCTCTGCCCCAATCGCGTGAAATAGCGAGCGCAAACGTTCCTGGCCCGCCGAAGCCCGGAACTTGGACCGTGGCGGGCACGGCCGTTTATCGCTAGCACAGGAATGCAGTGGAGGCGAAAAAGCATGACCCTGACCAATCGCGACATTGTCGAGCTGACCGAGTGGCGGCGCAAGCTGCATCGGCAGCCGGAAATCTCGAACGAGGAGGAGAAGACGGCGAAAGAAGTCGTCTCCTTCCTCGCCGACACCGGGCCGGACAAGGTGCTGACCGGTCTTGGCGGGCATGGCGTGGCAGCCATCTACGACAGCGGCAAAAACGGACCGACCGTCCTGTTTCGTTCGGAACTCGATGCGCTGCCGATCGAGGAACTTTCCGGCGTGCCGCATGCATCGCAAGTGCCGGGCAAGTCGCATATGTGCGGCCATGACGGACACACCGCCATCCTGGCCTCGCTTGGCCGCCAGTTCGGCCGCGAGCGGCCGGCCAGCGGCCGCGTCGTGCTGATGTTCCAGCCGGCGGAGGAAACCGGCAATGGCGCGGCCGGCGTCGTCGCCGATCCGCGCTTCGGCGAGATCGCGCCCGATTTCGCCTTCTCGCTGCACAATCTGCCCGGCGTGCCGTTCGGCGAGGTCAGGCTCAAGCCCGGCGTGGTCAACTGCGCCTCGCGCGGCATGCGCATCGTACTCGAAGGCAAGACCGCGCATTCCTCCATGCCCGAGACCGGAACCTCGCCCATGCCGGCGATCTCAGAGCTGATGCCGGCTCTGCCCGCGCTCGGCCGCGCGACCTTCGCCGATGACGACTTCTCGATGGTCACCGTCACCCATGCGCGGATGGGCGAAGCCGTGTTCGGCATCGCGCCCGCCCACGCCGAGGTCTGGGCGACGCTGCGCACCCGCCGCGACGAGCGCATGGCCGACCTCTGCGCCGCGGCCGAAGCCCTGGTTAAGGAGATCGCCGGCCGGCATCGACTGTCCGCCAATTGGGATTATCACGAGATCTTCGTCGCCAGCGTCAACGCGCCGGATGCGGTCGAGCACCTGCGGCGCGCCCTCGATGAAGAGAGCGTCGCGCACGGACAGGAAGCCCTGCCGATGCGCGCCTCGGAGGATTTCGGCCTGTTCGGCCACAGCGCCTCGTCGGCGATGTTCTTCCTCGGTGCCGGCGAACGCCACCCGGCGCTGCACAATCCCGACTATGACTTTCCCGACGACCTGATCCCGATCGGCTCGAAAATCTTCATGCGCACGGCGCGCAACCTTCTCGGCTGATTTCAGCGGAACCCGGCCAACGCGGCGGCTGCGTCCCCGATCAACTGGCCACCTGGACTCTTCGAAATTGTGATATTTCCAAGGAACCAGATTGTGTGGCATCTGTTGGGGCAACGCGAGGAGTTCGAAAATGTACACGCCGCCCGCCTTCCGCGACGACGACAAGGACAGCCTCATGGCGACGATCCGCGCCGCGCGGCTGGCCAACTTCGTCACCGCCACGGCGGACGGACCGCTCGCCACTCCCCTGCCCCTCTTTCTCGACGAGACCGAGGGCGAGCACGGCGTGATCCATGGCCATCTGGCCAGGGCCAACCCGCAGTGGCGTGTTCCGGCGATTGGCGACGGGCTCGCCATCTTCATGGGGCCGGACGCCTATGTGACGCCGGTCTGGTATGCCACCAAGCAGGAAACCGGCAAGGTCGTGCCGACCTGGAACTACGCCGCCGTCCACGCCTATGGACCGGTCGAGTTCTTCGACGATGCAGACAGGCTGCTGGACGTCGTCACCCGGCTGACCAACCTGCATGAGGGCGCACGCGATGCGCCGCGCTGGGCAGTATCAGACGCGCCGCCCGACTTCATCCAGTCGCAGCTTCGCGCCATTGTCGGCCTGCGCATGCCGGTCATGAGGCTCGAAGGCAAGCGCAAGATGAGCCAGAACCGCAACGCCGCCGACCGCGCCGGCGTGGTCGCCGGGCTGGCGGCCAGCGAGCGCCCGTCCGACCGCGAGGTCTCCGCCCTCATCCCATCGTAAAGGCACGGCGCCTCGCCTTGATACGGCGGCTTGCGCAGGCGTTGATCCGGCCCGCGACCTGTGCCGGCCTGTTGCCTATCGGCGTTCACCACTGGAAGAGCCGGCTTGCCTTGCCAGCACCAGTTCCGCGTCGTCGAGAACGTACCTGGTATAACGGTAGTCGCGAATGAAGCTGATCCGGCCTTCACGCCATTCCAGCCACATGAAATGAGCTGGCTTCGGGGCGGCCCTGTCCTCGAACACCGCGATCACCTCGCGGCCCTCGACCCATGCCGGCTTGAGCCACAAGCCGTCGCTCTTGGCGTAGATCGTGAAGAACATGCCGACGTCGGCGGCTCCCGCGCGCGGCGGGTGCATGGACTGATGGAGCTTCACATCGTCGGCGAGCAGCGCGCGCAGGCCGTCCCAGTCGCGTTGGTTGAACAGATTGACGTAGCGCACGGTTGCCGCCGATGCGATGCGCGCATCCGGAAGCGGATTGGCCTCGGCATTGATCCGCCGAAGCCGGGCGCGGCCGCGCGCCAGATGCGCCTTCACCGCATCGATCGTGATGCCAAGCAGAGCGGCGATGTCGGCCAGCGGCTCGTCGAGCACATCCCTTAGGATGATCGCGCTGCGTTGCGGCACCGGAAGCTCCGCGAAGCGCGACACGGCGGTTTGCACGGCTTGCCTCCGCATCAGCATCTCCACCGGATCGGCCGCGTCGGCAATGTCAAGCGCCGCCTCGATCGGCTCCGCCGCGCGGATCGCGCGGCTGCGCAAAAGGTCCAGCGCGCGATTATGAGCAATCCGGAACAGCCAGGGCCTGAGCTGCGGCACTTCGCGCAACTCGTCGAGCGCAATGAAGGCGCGCGCGAACGTGTCCTGCACGACATCCTCGCCGTCGATCACCGAGCCCATGAGCCGCGAACAGTAGCGGTGCAGTTCCGGCCGCAAGCCGGCGGCAAGGGCAAGCAGCCCTTCCTGCCGGTCGCGCTCCACGGCTGGCTTTCCGTCGCTCAAGGGCCCTCCATGATCGTCACGCCCGCGTCGCCGCTGAGGCCGAAGACGACACCATCCGCATATTGCGGGTCTTCCAGCACGGAAACCACCATGTCGCCGAACGCCCGGGGCGGCATCGGCGCGCCGAAGCGGGTGACGAATTGTTCCGGCGTGATGCCCATCGAGCCGGCATAGGCGCCGGCCGCCGCGTCGCCGATCCCGGTGCCAAGGATCATCTGCCGGGGCACGATCGCCTGGAAGCGGATGCCGAGGCCCTTCTCCTGCGCCACGCCATTGGCGTATTTGGCCATGAACCAGAGCATCCGCTTGGCGCCGCCATAGCCGCCCGACATCTGCGACCCGGTGACGGCGGCCCCGCTCGACCCGACCAGAACCCGGCTGCCCGGCCTGAGCGGCAGGTTCAGCGCCGCCTGCAGCCAGTAGAGCCCGGCCTTGACGTCGGTCTCCCAGGCGACGGAGAAATCCTCCCACTTCAACTGGTCCAGCCGCCCCATCCGGGGCGTTGCACCGGCGTTCAGCACCACTATGTCGGGGCGGACCTCGCCAAGAATACGATAGGCCGCATCCTCGTCCGTGACATCGGCCGCGATGGTGGCGACCCCAAGCCGCGCACCGACCGCCTCCAGCGCCTCGGCGCCCCGCGCGACCACGGTCACGCTGGCCCCCTGCTCGACCAGCGCTTCGACCAATCCGAGGCCAAGCCCCCGGCTGCCGCCGGTGACCACGATTTTCCTATCCCTGAGGCTCATTTGACCCTGCTCCAGTGTTTCACCGTAGCTAAGACGTTTGAGGGTCGGGAAAAGAGTCAGGGGTGAGCGAGATTGGCGATGGTGTCTGGACATGACGCCGACGCGCAAAGCGATCGTTGAGCAGCAAGCGATTGCCAAAATGACCGCAACGGCAAAGGATACGTCGGGGCAGTTTTACGAATGCGTGTGGGTTCGGGTGAGATCATGTTCAGGCAAACAATCTTCGCCGTGGCGGCTGGCCTCTCGGTCCTGATGCTTCTTTACACGCTTCCGAGCCATGCGGAGACGCTCCGTCTGAACGGATCCATGCATTGGGTGATCCTCGCGGCTACCCCGGACCCGGACATCGCAATAGGCGTCGCCAGGAGCTACGGCGGGCTCACACAAGGGGCGCAGGTTTTTCAGGCGCGAAATGGCTCCTACACGGTGGTTACTGGTCCGATCAGTGCGCGAACCATTTCGGACGCCAAGGCACAGATTACGAAATGGGATCCATTGCCCGATGATGCCTATCTTTCGTCCGGATCCGAGTTCGAGCGAAAGATTTGGAGCTTTTCGTCGCCAGTTCTGGCAAGCGGTAACTACAAGGCCGGCGCGGCCACGAGCATCCGGTACCAGGACATTCGGGTTGATCTCAGTGTCGCGCCCCATGGCGACATGTCGGTGCCGGTGGTCAACGTCTGGGAGGGCGACAAGGCGGCCTTCAGCTTCGTCGGGTCAGACGAATATGCGATGCCTTCGGCTGTTCTCAGTGCCAATATTGTCTGGCTCGATAAAACGTCGAGCAAGCCACAGATTGTAATCACGACATTCACTGGCGGTGCCCATTGCTGCGTCAAAACGATTCTTATCGGAAAGCCCCCCTCCAATACGTGGCAATTGGCCAAGGGAGAAGATCTCGACGGAGGCGGATACGGGCTTGAGGACGTCGACGGTGATGGCAATGCCGAACTGATCAATTCCGACAATCATTTCCTCTATGCTTTCAGCTCGTATGCGGACTCTTTTTCTCCGATCCGGATCAGCAAGTTTGTTGACGGCGGATTGATCGACGTCACGGATCGGCCGGCGATGCAGCATCGCTTAGTTCAGCACGCGAACCAACTTGAGTATGCCGCCAGGCGACAACCAGATCTCTGGCATTCAAATGGCTTCCTGGCTGGATGGGTGGCTTCGAAGATTCTCGTGGAGCAGGGCGACCAGGCGTGGTCCCGCATGACGATGAGTTATACCGCTATCTCGGATCTTGGCCCTGAGACGTGCGCGAACGGTGGCGCGGTAGAAGGATGTCCGCCTGATCTGGTGCGGAAAATCCCTTTCCCCACGGCTCTGCTAAAACTTCTCAAGGAGTTGCGCTACACGCCACTCCCCAACGTCACGGATAGGCCTGGCAGCGCAGCGTCGACGCCGGCGGACTACAATGCAGCGCGGACGGCATTTGAAAGCATGCCGCTTGAAACACGCTACCAGTTCCAGATGCTGCTAGGCGTGGCCGGATACTGGCCTGCCGTGAGCAATGACAATTTTGGCAGACGCCTCTTCGAGGCGATCCAGAGCTTTCAAACGGACAATCACCTGCCTGTCACGGGTTCGCCGACGCAGGAAACGCAAGGCATTCTGGCACAGGCCGCTTCGCCATTGCTGCAGCAATGGGGGCTGAAGGAGATCTCACACCCCGCGGCTGCCTCACGGCTTTGGGTTCCGGCCGGCATTGGACTGAGTCAGATTCCGACCAAATCGGGGTACAGCTTCGCTTCCAGCTCAGGGATCGCGATCTCCTTTGACTATTACCCCGGGAGCAACCTTACAGCGAGCTATGACTCTCTCTTGAGGTATGCCGGACAGTATCAAATTGTCTACAAGGTGAAAAAATCCCGGTTCTTCGCCTTGAACTTCCTCGACAACAATCGGAACACCTATGCCAGATACGAGGCTGCGTTAGGGGGCCTCATCGGCTTCACGATCAGTTGGCAAGCCGATTCACCGCTTCACGGCGAGCGCCTTTCAACCGTGATGTCCGATCTGTTTCGAGCGAATGTCGAGCTGTTGCAAGAGCGCGTTCCGCCAAGCGCCTTGGTGGGAGCCACCACCAGCGCCTCCGCCAACCCTCCGCCAGCGCCCTCGGTTGAACCGCCTCCCGCACCACAGCAAGCTGTCTCTCCAGCTCCGCCCGAAGGAAACGACCCAGCCGAAAGCCTCACTGGCGATACCGGATCCGGCTTCTTTGTGACGCCCTCGGGCCAGTTGGTGACGAACGAGCATGTGGTTCATGAATGCAAGACCATAGCAGTGCAGTTTCACAATGTGACGTTGCCAGCAAACCTGATAGCTCGTGACCCTGCAAACGATCTGGCCGTTCTCGACACGCACAATCCAGGCATGACCGCTGTTTCGATGCGTGAAAGCGCCCGGCTGGGTGAAGGGATCGCGGTGTTTGGGTTTCCGCTCAATGGCATCCTGTCCAGTGGCGGAAATTTCACCTTGGGAAATGTGACAGCGACGTCAGGCTTGGGCGATGACAGCAGGCATTTGCAGATTTCGGCGCCGGTCCAGCCCGGCAACAGTGGCGGGCCGCTTTTGGATCTGTCCGGCAATGTTGTCGGCATTGTTCAGGCCAAATTCAACGCGATCAGGATGGCTTCAGTAACCAATGACATCGCTGAAAATATAAATTTTGCGATAAAGTCTGAGATCATAACAAGCTTTCTGAAATCGAATGGCATTTCATATTCTGTCGGCGATCAATCGAATTTGCTGAAGCCTGAAGATCTCGCAGATCGCGCCAAAGGTTTTACGGCTCTAGTTGTTTGCTTGAAGTAGATTAATAGTTATTGAGGCTGCCTGGCTAGTATTCCTAGCGTCGGCGTCAGTGACTACCTCCTCCATATCGATCCCGACGATATCTCCTTCAGGACCAGGTGAAGCCGATATCTGCGGTCGAGACTGCGCAACCGAGAGGCACAACATTGCAAACGGCGATGTCTGCTTCTAGGTGCAGGCAGAGGCTGGTTGTAGGGCCGACATCAGAGCAAAGCGGCCATATGGCTTGGGGGCCGGCGCCAGACCGGCAGCTTCAAGGGCATGCCCAGTGGACGGTCCGCGGGACATGTGCTCCATGGTGGGGTGACGAAGTGGCGGGGAAGAAGTGAAGCGCGTTTTTCGATTGTTTGCCGCGGTGGTTATGGCGTCCGCAGTGAGCGGTTGCACCAGCATTTCCTACTACGCGCAATCATTGGAGGGTCATGTCCGGATCATGGCCGCGCGCGAAGACGTCGGAAAATTGATCAAGGCCCCGTCGACCCCTGAGGCACTGCGCGCCAGGTTGACGTCGGCGAGCGCCATAAGGCGGTTCGCGACAGACGAGCTGGCATTGCCTGAAAACAGCAGCTACCACAGCTATGTCGACATCCACCGGGACGCTGTGACCTGGGCAGTCTTTGCCGCGCCGCAATTCTCGCTCACCCCAAAAACATGGTGCTTTCCGGTTTTCGGCTGCGTTCCCTACCGGGGTTACTTCGATCGGAAATCCGCGACGGAAAGCGCCGCCGAGCTTCATGGACAGGGGTTCGACGTCTACGTCACGGGCGTCACCGCCTATTCCACGCTGGGCTGGTCCAGTGACCCGCTGCTCAGCACCATGCTGCGTCAGGACGACACCTATCTCGCAAGCCTTATCTTTCATGAACTGGCGCATCAGCGCCTCTATGTGAACGGCGATTCCGCATTCAACGAGGCCTTCGCGGTTTCCGTCGAAGTCACCGGCACAAGAAAATGGCTGCGCGCGGCCGGCGATCGTGCCGGATTGCGCCGCTACGAAGCCTCCCGCAAGCGCAGCGCCGATTTTCTCGGACTGGCGTCGAAGACCCGCGACGAGTTGAGGCAGGTTTATGAAAGCTCCCGCGCCCCGGATGAGATGGCGGCTGCCAAGGCAGCCGCGCTCGACAGGCTGCGGATGCGCTACCGGCAAATGCGCGACAGAAGCTGGGCCGGATACCGGGGATACGACGCCTGGTTCGATGCCCCGATCAACAACGCAAAGCTCGCCGCGACTGCCGTCTACGGCGAACAGGTTCCCGCGTTTATTCGTTTGTTCGACCTGTGCTCCGGCGATTATCCGAGGTTCTACGCTTCCGTTCGACGGATCGCGAATTTGCACGAACCTGCCCGTGCCGAAGCGCTCAAGGCCGCGACCACCTGTGATTGACTTGAACAGAAGGACCCGGTCCCTGGAATGCTCCGATGTCGGATTGGTGCCGCGAGCGGATGCCTCAACGTTTAGCAGTCTGGCATCGCATTGCTCGCCAACGATCCGACGTCCGCGTCGAGTGCAAAACGCTCGCAGTGCTCGCCGTCGGCCTCATCGATGAAGCTCTCGATATGTTTGAAGCCGAGCTTCGCCAATATCCGCAGCGACGCGGAATTGCGCGCCACCGCCTCGGCCGTGACCTGTTCAAGCGCCAGGGTTTCGAAGGCGTAGCGAACCACTTCCCGCGCGGCCTCGCTGCCCAGTCCCTGTCCCCAATGCGCACGCGCCAGCACAAATCCCAAGGCCGCTGCCTTGGCGTCGGTTGCGAAGGACAGGGTTATCGTCCCGATCGCGTCCGAGACGCCTGCCTGGTCTAGGGACCACTGGATCGCCTTGCCGTCGGCGAACCGCTGACGCGAACGGGCTAACCATCGCTCGCCCGCACTGATGTCGTCGGGAACGGGATCGCCGGCAAGGGAGGCCGATTCGACATCGCTCGCCCGCGCAAACCATGCCGCGATATCCCGCTCGCTCGGCGCCCGAAGCACGAGCCTTGGGGTCGTGAGCCTGGGGAATCGGACTGCTTTCATCGGAGGCATTTTGATCCGGGGCGGCGCCAATGCAACGGCGGCGACAGGGCGCATGCGACTGTGGCCAAGAGGTTTGACGGCTGCGAAAAGAGCCAGGTTGCCGTGAGGCTCGGCACAGCGCGGTAACGCGGAATCTGCCGGCTCTTTATCAATACTTCACCATAGGAACAACGGTGACGGAACCTTCCTGACCGCGGCAGACTTCTGGTGGCACTCTGAATTCGAATGAAGAGGTCTCCGGATGAAAGTCACCGCAGCAGGTATCGACCGCATCAAGATCGGCAATGCGGACGCGAGCGGCCAAGGCGCGCATTTCGTCGTCTGGCTTTATCTTCAGGTTGACGAAGGCGGCACACAGACAGGTCAGGAACTTGTAGTGTCGGTGCCCTACGACGCGCAGATGACGTTCGACGATCTCGCCACCCAGGCTTTCGAGAAGGCGCACGCCATGCTTCTGGCCTGCTGCGAGATAGATGAGGCCATGTGGTGGAAGCAGTTCAACCGCAGCCTGGCGCCGCTGCCCGAATGGACGCCCGGCGCCCAGTAGCTGGCAAAACCCGAACCAATCTGGCGGGCGGGTGATAGTCCGGCCCAAGATTCGCGCCAGGTCGAACACCGACATTCATCCAGGCGGAGGGGTCAACAGGCAGGCCCGCTTTGAGGAGCCCGTTCGTGATCCAGATCCTGCGGATTCTTGAACGGCATCTGGCCGATCTTCCACGAACGATTACGCCAGCGAAATTCCCCATTCGGACGCTGATGTCGGTGCGCAGCCTTATGTAGTCCGTGCCGCCATATTCGACGAGGATGACGCTGACGCTGTGGTCCTTGCTCTCAGGACCGGCAACGTGCGTCTCGTAACCGTCACATCCACGTTCTACCCCCGGTGGCAGCATGACGGGCCGACCTGCCTACACAACTCTGTCACGAAGCCAGCTTATCCGATCATCAGGAATGAAACATCCGCATGACACGCCTTGAAACCGCCTCGCCGGAGGGCGATCCGGAAATGCGAAATGTTGTTTTCGGAGACGACCATGCTTGAACGGACGACAGCGCCGCGCCCAACAGGGATCACCCGAAGAAACAGGATCTATGGCTGAGCGAATTCGAAATTGTCCTGCGTGATCGTGTCATTCCGAACGGCGCCGTCAGGATCGAAGACGGCCGGATCGCCGAGATCCGCGACAAGCCTGTCGAGAATGCCGACTTGTCAGGCGGCGGCCGCCTGCTGCTGCCGAGCTTCATCGACATGCATGGCGACATGGTGGAGAAGGAAGTCGAGCCGCGCATCGGCGTGCACGTGCCGATGCGGATCGGCATCGCCGAGCTGGACAAGAAGCTCGCCTCGTGCGGCGTCACCACAGCCTATGCGGCGCTCTCCTTCATCGGCGCCAGCGTTACCAGCGGCGTGCTGCGCTCGGAAGACCATACCTCGGCGATCATCGACACCATTGCCGGGATGAAGGACGACCTTTTGGTCGATCATCGCATCCATGCCCGCTTCGAAGTAACCTTCGCGCCGGCCATCGCCATGCTGCAAAAACTGATGGACGCCGGCAGGCTGCACCTGATCTCGCTGATGGATCACACGCCTGGGCAGGGGCAGTACCGCGACGTCGAACTCTACATCGCCCGCATCGCCAAGGAACGCGGCATGTCTGTCGCCGCGGCGTCCGAGGTCGTCGGCAAGCGCATGGCCGGTCGCGAAGGCCAGGGCGATGTGCTCAACGCGCTGCAGGATATTTCGGCCCGCGCCAAGGCTCGCGGCATCGTGCTCGCCTCGCATGATGACGACACGCTGGAAAAGGTCGAACTCGTCCACGGCCTGGGCGCGACACTCAGCGAATTCCCGGTAACCCTGGAGGCGGCCCGGGAAGCCCGCAGGCTCGGCATGCACACCGCCATGGGCGCGCCAAACGCGCTGCGCGGAGAGTCCTATTCAGGCAACCTTTCCGCCCGGCAGGCTTATGAGGCCGGACTGCTCGACATGCTGGCCAGCGATTACCACCCGGCCTCGATCCTGCCGGCCATTCTCGGCCTGTCGGAACTGAGCGACGGCGGCCTTGTGGCGGCAACCGCGCTGACCAGCGCCAATCCGGCAACGGCGCTCGGGCTTGCCGATCGCGGCGCCATCGAGCCCGGGCTCCTGGCCGACCTCGTTGTCGCCGACCGCCAGCCGGTGCCTCGTGTGCGCGCCACCTTCCGCGCCGGCCGGATGATCTACGGCGATGGCACGCTTGAGCTGGCGCGGAAAGCGGAACGCGTTGGTCTCGCCACGGCCGAGCGGCTACCAGCCGCCTAGGATTGCGCTAAACGTCGAGCGCCACCGTCATTCCGCGCACCTCTGCCATTTCCAGCAGCAGGTCCTGCAAGCTTTCGATGGTCAGCGCCGCGCCGGCTGTCACCGGCAGTTCCGCATGCTCTCCTTCATCGAAATCACGGCGACCCCGGTTTTTTCCGAAAGCAGCCGTGCGATGGCTGCGCGCACAAGCGCATTCTGGTCAGGCATAATTCCCCCTTCATGCTGTGATAACGGCACCATTTTCTTTCATGCTCTATGCCTTGTCACAACTTATGCGAGCGTTCATTCACGCTTGCAAGTCGTCTCGTTGATATTCGTATGATTGACAGCCGCTCAACAGCGGGAGTGATGGCATCCCGCTGTCGGGCTCCATGGCGGCGGCGAGCAGGGCCAGCGGCACCTCGTGTCGATGGAGCCCGATCAAAGTCCTGCCTTCCACCGTAACCGGCAATTCGGTATATCTGTCGAAAATGGAATACGTGCCTGTCGGCTCGTACAGGATCTCGAAACGGTCCAAATCGCAAAACCTCCTCCCGGGGAGGCTGTAACGCACGCGTCCATCAGAGGTTGCATTAAAAATCGATTCTTTCCGGCCGCGTGCGGTTGATCAGGGGTGGGAGCCCTGAACCGCTTCGGACTGGCGCCGCATCAGCAGATAGAACGCGGCGACGTGCGTGATCATCAGCAGCGGCACATAGAGGATCGGGATCGCGTAGGCGGCGCCCAACTCTCCCGCCAGATCGGGAAGGCCGAGCTGGACCCCATGATAATAGTCGACGACGATATCGACGGTTCCCACGAGGTTGAAGGCGACCACGAGCGGCCAGAAGACCGAAGGAGCCCTTGCCGTCAGAAGCGCCAGCATGGCCAGCAGGCCGGTCGCGAAGTCCGCGTAGGCAGCGAAGACCGTGAAAGCAGCGGGCAGATTGGGCCCAACGACACCCGGAAGCATGAAGACAAGCCCGAAGAAGCGGAAGCTGTGCAGCGTGGCGATCGCGCGTTGCGCTTCGAAGCGGTTCATCGACTTGAGCCTCGGCCAGACATAGGCGCCGAAGCACAGCAACCATGGCACGTAGCCCAAAGCGAGATGGATATTGAAGATCATTGCCGGCGACATTCCCGCCTCCTCTCAGGCCTTGCCCGGAATGGCTTCGAAGACGGCGGTCAGGATGCCCAACCGGCCTTCCCCGAGATTGCGTCCAAGGTTGGCGGCAAGTTCCGCGAAGTCCGGCCCCATGACGACGCCAAGATTGAGCAAAGGGGGTGGTCCGGACGCCCGCAATTGTGAAAACCACGCCTTGCCTGCCTCGGTGTCGTCTTGCCACACCAACGTTTCAAAGCCTGCCTGCTCGATCCGCTCCCGCGTTTCAGCTGCGGTGAGCAAGAAACTGTCCGCCGGGCTTCGTGCCCAGGGAACGGGATAATGCGGATCGCCGCTATTCAACACGACGTCGTAGGTGGCAAACCGGCCGCCCGGCTTCAGTACCCGCCTGATCTCGCCATAGAGCCGCGCCCGCTCGGTGATGTTCATCGCCACATGCTGCAGCAACACGACGTCGAAATGGCTGTCGTCGAAGGGAAGCGCCAGCGCGCTGGCGCTCTCGAACGTCACCAGTTCGCTCAGCCCCATTCGTTCGGCCAGATAGTGCGCGGCCTCGACGAACGGCTCGCTGAGGTCTACGCCCGTCACCCGGCAGCCATGGGTAGCCGCCAGGAAACGGGCCGGCCCACCGAGTCCCGATCCGACATCCAAAACCGTCGTGTCCGGGCCAACCCCGGCCAACCCGGCAAGCTCGGCGGTCGCCGCGAGCCCGCGGGTGTGGAACTGGTCGAGCCCGGCCAACTGCTCCGGCATGAGCCGTTGGTCCTCTGGTCCTAGGGCGGCCAGCGCCACCTTGAGACGCTCGGTCAGGCCGCTGGCGCGATAGTGAGCGCGCACGCCGTCGAGATTATCGGTCATTGCAGGTTCCTCTGGTTGTGTCGTTACTGGAGACATAGGACCGCTTTCGAGCCGCGACTATCCGCGATAATGTCGATGCGTCATGAAGCAGAACTTCACAGTCAGGCAAGGAGCGCTCGACGGTGTCGAGGCTTTCCTGAGCGTCGCCCGGCACCGCAACTTCCGCAAGGCCGCGGCCGAGCTGAAGGTGACGCCATCGGCCATGAGCCAGGCGATCCGCACGCTCGAGGCGCGCATCGGCGCCGCGCTGTTCATTCGCACGACGCGCAGCGTCGGCCTGACCGAGGCCGGCGAGCGCTTTCTCGCGCGTGCCGGGCCCGCATTCGACGAACTGGTCGCCGCGAGCGAGGTTGCGCGCGATCTCGGCCAGCGACCGACCGGACTGCTGCGCCTCTCGGTGCCGCCGTCGGTGGTGCCGATCCTGCTGGAGCCGGTCATCGCATCTTTCTGTCAAGCCTATCCGGAAATCGAGCTGGAGATCGTGGCCAGTGGCGAACTCGTCGATCTTGCCGCCGAGGGCTTCGATGCAGGCATCCGGCCCGGCGAATTTGTCGCCGCCGACATGATCGCGGTGCGCTTGACGCCGCCGCTGCCATTCGTGGTCGTCGGCAGTCCCGATTATCTGCGCCAGCGAAACGTGCCGCAACGCATCGAGGATCTGCGCAGCCATGCCTGCCTGCGCATGCGCCGCTCGAACGGATCGATCGCGCCCTGGCCCTTTGTCGACGGCAACAAGTCGGTCGAGGCCATCGTCTCCGGGCCGCTGATCGCGCATGATTATCCGACGCTTCTGGGCGCGGCGATGCAAGGTGCCGGGCTTGCCCAGGTACCCCAACCACTCGCCAGAGTGCCGGTCGCTGACGGCCGGTTGCAGGAAGTGTTGAAACCGTTTGCCGTGACCTTGCCTGGCGTTTTCCTGTACTACCCGGCGAAACGTCAGGTCCTGCCCAAGCTGCGCGCGTTCATCGACCATGTCAGGCATCGAGGCGAGGCCGAGGCACGCGCCTGAGACCGCAACGAATCGCGATTGGCTCTTGCCGAAGCCGGCGCCCGCCTTCATCCATGGCGCTTAATCCAGTGACCGTCCGGGGCCAATGATGACCGATGCCAGCCTTCATCTCGTCGAAGCAACGATCGCCCAACTGCGCCGCGCGCTCGATGACGGCCTCGTCACCAGCGTCGAGCTGGTAGCGGCGTATGTCAGGCGCATCGCGCATTTTGACCGGCACGGTATAAGCCTCAACGCCGTGCCTGTGCTCAACCCTGATATGTCTTGGGAAGCCGCCGCTTCCGACCAGCGGCGCCGGCAAGGCAAGACGCTCGGGCCGCTCGACGGCATCCCCTACACCGCCAAGGACAGCTACAAGGTCAAGGGCCTGACGGTGGCCGCCGGCTCGCCGGCCTTCGAGCACCTCGTCGCCAATGAGGACGCCTTCACCATCGGCAGGTTGCGTGCCGGCGGCGCGGTGCTGATCGGCCTCACCAACATGCCGCCCATGGCCAATGGCGGCATGCAGCGTGGCGTCTATGGCCGCGCCGAAAGCCCGTACAATGCCGACTACCTGACCGCCGCCTTCGCGTCGGGCTCCTCCAATGGCTCGGGCACCGCGACGGCGGCCAGCTTCTGCGCCTTCGGTCTTGGCGAGGAAACCTGGTCGTCCGGCCGCGCGCCCGCCACCAACAATGCGCTGGTCGCCTACACGCCGTCGCGTGGCGTGATCTCGGTGCGCGGGAACTGGCCCTTGGTGCCGACCATGGACGTGGTGGTGCCGCATACGCGCAGCGTGCCCGACATGCTCGAACTGCTCGACGTCATCGTCGCCGACGATCCGGAAACGCGGGGCGATTTCTGGCGCGCGCAGCCCTGGGTCGCGCTGCCCAGGAGTTCCGAGACGCGCCCTCCCCGCTATACGGATCTGGCGCTGGAAGGGTCACTCAAGGGCAAGCGGCTCGGCGTGCCCAGCATGTATATCGGCCGAGATACAGAAAACGACCGCCCGATCGAAACCCGCGCCTCGGTGCTTGCTTTGTGGGAGCAGGCAGCGGCGGATTTGCGACGGCTCGGCGCCGAGGTGGTCGAGGTCGATTTCCCCGTCGTCTCGAACTATGAGCACGACCGGCCCGGCACGCAAACGATGGCCGAGCGCGGGCTGGTGCCGCCGGACTTCGCCGACCGCGAACTCTGGGATCTCTGCATCTGGGGCTGGGACGATTTCCTGCGCGCCAATGCCGACCCTGCCTTGCCCGATCTCGTCTCCGTCGACGGCCCGAAAATCTTTCCGCGGCCGCCGGGCACCCTGCCCGACCGCTATGAGGGCGGCTTCGATCTGGCGAAGTATGTCGAGCGGGCAAAGCTCGGCGTCGCGCCCTTGGCCGACATCCCCACGATCGCGGATGGCGTCAAGGGACTTGAGGCAACAAGGCGCATCGACTTCGAGGACTGGCTCGATGCCAACCGCCTCGACGCCGTGGTGCTGCCGGCCGCCGCCGATGTCGGCCCGGCCGATGCCGACATCAATGAGGCGTCCGCCGCGCTCGCCTGGCGCAACGGCACCTGGGTCGCCAACGGCAATCTGGTCTGGCGCCATTTCGGCATCCCGACGGTTACCGTGCCGATGGGCACCATGGCCGACATCGGCATGCCGGTCGGCCTCACCTTGGCCGGCAAGGCCTATGACGATGAAAGGCTGCTGCGCATGGCCGGCGATTACGAACGGTCGACCCAGCGCCGCACCAGCCCGCCGCGCACGCCTGAGCTGCCCGATGACGTGTTTTCGCGCCGATCCACCCAAGCTGGCAATGGCAAGGCGCCCGCGCTCAAGCTTGCGGCCGACACGATCAATTCCGGTGATCAGGATGAAATCACCATCACGATCGAAATGGTTGGCGAGGCAACTGAAGCGGCCAGCATCGTGGTGCATGTCAACGGAGAGCCCGTCGCGATGCAGCGAAGCGGCGCGCGCTTCACCGGGCGGGCGCTTGTCCCTGCCGCCGAGCATCGTCGGTTCCACAGTGTCTGGCGCGGCTCGTATGGTTCTATCGTGACAGCGACGGTGCGGCTGCAGGATGGACGCACCGCCGGCGCCTATGCGGTTGCCGGCGGAATCGAGTGATGATGCGCTTTGCGGGCCGCCTCACCATGCGCAACCGGCCAGACCACGGA
The DNA here is from genome assembly GCF_008520305.1 of Mesorhizobium sp. SARCC-RB16n. Lineage (GTDB taxonomy): Bacteria > Pseudomonadota > Alphaproteobacteria > Rhizobiales > Rhizobiaceae > Mesorhizobium. Next base: position 45,818 of record NZ_ML703258.1, read on the forward strand.
ACCCAGCCATGATCAAAGTGAAGCAACTCGCCCATGTCTGCATCTTCGCCAATGATCTCGAAGAGACGCGGCGCTTCTACAGCGATGTCCTGGGCATGGACATCCAGTTCAATTTCCTGCGCGACGGCGCGATTTTCGGGTTCTACCTCAATTGCGGCGGCCGCAGCCATGTCGAAGTGTTCCAGAAGGATGGGGCGCGATTTAGCGAGATGGACCAGATCAACCATTTCTGCCTGGAAGTCGAAAACATCGACGCCGCGATCGCCCACATCGCCTCCATGGGCATCGATGTCACCGCCAGGAAACTCGCCTGCGACGACACCTACCAGGCCTGGCTGCGCGACCCCAATGGCGTAAAGATCGAACTGTTCGAATACACCGGCAAAAGCGCGCAATTCACCGGCGGCGACCGGGTCGCCGACTGGTAGGCTACAGCAATTCCAGGAAAAGTGTGTACCGGTTTTCCGTCCGGAATTGCGTAAAAACAAAGAGTTAGAGCGGGTCGGCGATTCAATTAAACGCTGAACCGCTCTACTCGCGCGCGGCCCACAGCAAACCGCGTTCGACCATCAGCGCCATTTCCGGCACCGCGAACTCATCCGCGGTGTGGCCGAGGGAACTGTAGAAAACCTTGCCGGCGCCATAGCGGCGCTTCCAGACGACCGGCATGACGACGCCGCCAATGCCCGGGAAATGCGCGTCGGTGAAGGTGGTTGTCGCCAGCACCTCGTTGCTGGGATCGACATGCATGTAATATTGCTCCGACCGGTAGGCGAAATCGCTGACGCCTTTTGTGATCGGATCGTCCGGCCGGGTGATGACGACACGATAGTCGATGATGTCGCCGGGATGCGCGACCCATTGGCCGCCGGTCATGAACTGGTAGTCCGGCTCATTGCGGAAACTGTCGCCCGTCGTGCCGTGAAAGCCGCCGAGCCCGCTCCCTTGGCGAACCGCCTGCGTCAGGTTCTTCAGTTCGGCTTTTTCGATCGTCGACATGGTGATGACAGGCACGATGAGATCGAATGAAGCAAGCTCCGGATCGGCGAACATCGCCGTGCCGTGGCCGAGCGTGACCGCGAACCCGTTACGCCGGAGCATGTCGCGCACGACATTGGCGCTGCGCTCGGGTATGTGGCCTTCCCAGCCGCCCCAGGCGATCAAAGCCTTCTTCGGCATGCCGTGAACCTCCCTGGACCTGTCGCCGTGGCCGATGGTTACACGGCGCGGCCCTCAGCGCCACCCCAGCGCCGGCGCGACATGGGTCAGGATCGCCTCGATGACGTGGGCGTTGTAATCGACGCCGAGCTGGTTGGGCACCGTGAGCAGCAGCGTATCGGCCTCGGCGATCGCCTCGTCCTGCGCCAGCTCATTGATCAGCACGTCCGGTTCGGCGGCGTAGCTGCGGCCGAAGATCGCGCGCGTATTCTCCTCGATAAAGCCGATCTGGTCGCGGCTCTCGTTGCCGCGCCCGAAATAGGCACGGTCGCGGTCGTCGACCAGCGCGAAGATGCTGCGGCTGACCGAGACGCGCGGTTCGCGCTCATGCCCGGCCGCTTTCCAGGCTTCACGGTAGATCCGAATCTGCTCGGCCTGCTGGATATGGAAAGGCTTGCCGGTCTCGTCGAATTTGAGTGTCGAGCTCTGCAGGTTCATGCCGAGCTTGGCCGCCCATTCCGAGGTGGCGTTGGTGGCCGCGCCCCACCAGATGCGCTCGCGCAGGCCTTCCGAATGCGGCTCGAGCCTGAGCAGGCCGGGCGGATTGGGGAACATCGGTCGTGGATTGGGCTGCGCGAACCCCTCGCCGCGCAGCGTGTCGAGAAAAACCTCGGCGTGATGGCGCGCCATGTCGGCGTCGCTTTTACCTTCCTGCGGCACGTAGCCGAAGTAACGCCAGCCATCGATGACCTGTTCGGGCGAGCCGCGGCTGATGCCGAGCTGCAGCCGGCCGCCTGCGATGATGTCGGCCGCACCCGCGTCCTCGGCCATGTAGAGCGGATTCTCGTAGCGCATGTCGATGACGGCCGTACCGATCTCGATGCGGCTGGTCTTGGCGCCGACGGCCGCCAGCAGCGGGAATGGCGAGGCGAGCTGGCGGGCGAAGTGATGCACCCGGAAATAGGCGCCGTCCGCGCCGAGCTGCTCGGCCGCGACGGCCAGATCGATGGATTGCAGCAGCGCGTCGGATGCCGAACGCACCTGCGATTGCGACGAGGGCGTCCAGTGCCCGAATGACAGGAAACCGATTTTCTTCATCGCCGTGAAGTATATGCGGGCGGCACGTGCTTCAATGGCAAAAGAGCGGGGTTACACACCGTCGCCCCCTCGATACCAAAAGTTCGCAATTCCAAAGCACCGTAGGGCGAACGCCGTGGAGGATGGGATGCTCAGGGGAATCCGCATCGTCGAGATCGAGGCGCTGGGACCGGCGCCCTTCGCCGGAATGCTGCTCGCCGATCTCGGCGCCGATGTCATCGTCGTCCATCGCAGGCAAGCGTCCGTGCCGGGCGCGCCTGAGCGCTCGCTGCTCGATCGCGGCAAGCGCTCCATCGCGCTCGATCTTAAGGACGCACAGGATGTGGCCGTGCTGATGCGCCTCATCGCCACCGCCGACGGGCTGATCGAAGGATTCCGGCCCGGCGTCATGGAGCGTCTCGGGCTCGGCCCGGAGGCCTGCCTCGCCGTCAACCCTAGCCTCGTCTATGGCCGCATGACGGGCTGGGGCCAGGACGGACCGCTCGCCGGCACCGCCGGGCATGACATGAACTATATCGGCCTGTCGGGTGCGCTCTGGTACGCCTCCTTGCCAAGCGAGCCGCCCATGGCGCCGCCGACGCTTGTCGGCGACATTGGCGGCGGCGCGCTCTATCTGGTGATCGGCATGCTGGCCGGCATCATGAATGCCCGCGCCTGCAGCCAGGGCACCGTCGTCGATGCCGCGATCGTCGATGGCTCCGCGCATATGATGAACCTGCTGATGTCGCTCGGCCAGTCCGGCGCGCTTGCCGCCGGGCGCGGTCAAAGCCTGCTCGACGGGCCACATTGGTGCCGCGTCTACCGGACATCGGATGGCGGCTTCATCAGCGTCCAGTGCGTCGAGCCGAAATTCTACGCGCTCTTCCTCGACAGGGTTGGCCTCGCCGCCGATCCGCAATTCGCCAGCCAGTTCGATCGCGATCTCTGGCTGGAACTCAGCGACCGGCTGGCGGCGATCTTTGCCGCGAAATCCCGTGACGAATGGATCAGCCTGTTCGAGGGCTCCGACGCCTGTGTCGGCCCGGTGCTTGGCCCGCATGAAGCGGCATTGCATCCGCACATGGCCGCGCGCGGCACATGGCAGACGGTGGACGGCGCGCTGCAGGCGGCTGCGGCACCGCGCTTTTCCGGATGGGAACAAAAGACGCCGGCCAAAAGCCCGGCGCGCGGCGAACACGATGCCGAAATCCGTGCCGGCCTGACGGAACGATGATGACGCCGTGCCAGGCTATGCGAGTATTCCCGGTCACCTGCGGCTTACCAACGAGATGATTGGCAGTTAGGACGAGGTCCATGGCGGTTCGACCGATCGTGAGGTTCCCAAATCCCCTCCTCCGCGCCGTGGCGGAGGCTGTAGAACTGTTCGACAGCGACCTGCACGATTTGGCCGCCGACCTCATCGACACCATGCACGCGGCGCCCGGGATCGGCATCACCGGCCCGCATATCGGCATCTTGAAACGCCTGGTCGTCATCCAGCTTCCTTCCGCCCCGGAACCGGGAGTTTATGCAAATCCATCTGTCGTCCAGGCCTCGACCGAGATGATCCGTCATGCGGAAGGCAGCGTTTCGATGCCTGGCGTTACCGAGGATATCGAGCGGCACGCCCGCATACGCGTTCGCTATCAGGATCTGCATGGCAACGAGCGGTTCGAGGACGCCGAAGGCCTGCTGGCGGTTTGCCACCAGCATGAGATCGATCAGCTCGACGGGCTCTTCTGGACGCACGGGCTGACGCGCCTCAAGCGCGACCGGCTGATCAAGCGCTACGGCAAACTGATACGGGCCTTGTAGCCGCTATACCGCATCGCCGGAGAAGCGCGATCGCGGCCCGAGCTGAGGAGATAATGTCTGGTCGTTTTCGACGTCACGCCGGCAGAGCGGACCAACTCGGCAACGTGCCGGCCTGCCGGCCGGCGAGGGTCAGCCGATCATTTCCCGCAGTGGTGATCGTTGATCTTGTTTATCGCAAACCCGTCCGGTCCAGTTCGGTCGTAGGAACAGGCCCCGGCAGCCGTCGTGAACAATTGCTGATCGTAATAACGCGGGCCGCCGAACAGGAAATCGATGAGATCGTCGTTGGCCGGAACGTAGCGTTCCTGTTCGTCCTGATGGTGCCGGTGCTTGGCCCCGGCGAATACCGAGGAGGACATGCCGCAGCCCATTGCGAGGACAAGAGCGCAGATCGCTAACCGTTTGGTCGTCATCGGCAACACCCTTCTGTTTGGGTTCGATCTTATATCCAAATCGTCAGATGACGAAAAGTTCCTGAGCAGTCGCCAGCTATTTGCGGCCGGCCTCACCTGAATATCGCCGCCCCCTCAGTCCGTCTGGATCCAGATGGACTTGGTCTCCAGATATTCGTGCAGATGCTCGACCCCGCCCTCACGGCCATAGCCGGACATCTTCAAGCCGCCGAACGGCACGGCCGGGTCGATGGCATGGTACATGTTGACCCAGACCGAACCGGCCTTGATGCGGCGCGCCAGCTTGTGCGCGGTGCCGAGATGGCTGGTGAAGATGCCGGCCGCCAGCCCGTAGGGCGAGGCATTGGCACGCGCCACGGCTTCGTCCAGTGTGTCGAAAGGCATCGCCGAAATCACCGGCCCGAAGATCTCTTCGCGCGCGATGGTCATTGTGTCCGACACCGCGCCGAAGACGGTCGGCGCGATGAAGTTGCCGCCATCATAGAGCGCGCCCGTCAGCCGCGAGCCGCCGGCGACCAGTTGGGCGCCTTCGTCGCTGCCGGCCTTGATGTAGCCTTCCACCTTGCCGGCTTGCCTGGCATTGATGAGCGGCCCGATTTCCGTCTCCGCCTCGATGCCGTGCCCGATACGCAGCCCGCCGGCGAACTCGGCCAACCGTCGCACGAACTCGTCATGGATTTCGCGCGCCACGAACAGCCGCGAGCCGGCAATGCAGATCTGGCCCGAATGCACGAACACCGCCATCGCCGCGATGGGAACGGCCTTGTCGATATCGGCGTCGCGGCAGACGATGATCGGCGATTTGCCGCCAAGCTCCAGCGAAACGCGCTTGAGATTGGTCACGCCCGCCCGCGCGATCGCCTGGCCGGTCAGCGTCGAGCCGGTGAACACGATCTTGTTGACGTCGGGATGTTCGGCGAGCCGCGCGCCCGCTTCGGCGCCGGTTCCGGTGACGATGTTGACGACGCCGTCGGGCACGCCGGCTTCCTGCATCAGCCGGGCGATCAGCAGCGGCGTCAGCGATGCATCCTCGGAAGGTTTGAGCACGACAGTGCAGCCCGTGGCGAGCGCCGGCGCGATCTTCCAGATCGAGGCCGCGGTCGGCGCATTCCAGGGAATGATCGCGCCGACGACGCCCACCGGCTCGCGCCTTGTGAAGGTGACGATCTCGCCGGGAATGGAATTGTCGATCGCCTCGCCATGCAGCGCGGTCGCCATGCCGGCATAGAAGCGCAGCATGCCGATGACGCGGCGCCGGTTGGCCAGCGTGCGCGTGATCGGCAGCCCCATGTCGAGCGTGTCGGAAACGCTGAGCTCTTCCCAATGGGTCTCGAACAGGTCGGCGATCCTGAGCAGCACGCATTGCCGCTCATAGGGCGAAAATTTCGACCAGGGCCCTTCAAAAGCCGCGCGCGCCGCCACCACCGCTGCATCCACATCGGCGGCTCCGGCGCGCGGCACGGTCGCCAGCACTTCGCCGGTCGCCGGGTTCAGCGCCTGCATCACCTGGCCGGACTGCGCCGCAACCCACTTGCCCCCGATGAACATGGGCCGGAATTCGCCGTGGTAGAGCGTCGTGGCCTTCGCCCTCGGGTCGAAGCTCAGCGTCATCTCTTCCTCCTCACGAATTCCGTGACGACTATTACTCCCGGCGCGGTCGACCTCAAACAAGGAAAGCTGAAAGGGCGTTTCGGCGGCCCCGACCGGGGGGCACGCATCGCGTCCGTTTAGGCGACGGCTGGGCCGCTCTGTTCGGCGTGCCGAGCTTCATACAGGTCCTGACGAGGCCAGGCGCATGTCCTAAGTCAAGACTTATGGCAGGTCCGAATGGTGTAATCTTTCCGAACAAATTCAATAGTTTACCGGATAGTTATCCAATCCGCATCCTTCGTATGATCTCGTGTGGTCTGGCGAACCTGATAAGAGCTCCGAAATGAGCAGGAGACGCCGAACGACGCCAACAGCTCGTGTTTGCCGGAAGACACCGCAGGGGCGCATTAGGAGACATGTCTTGTCGGTAATGTAAATTGAAAGCAGTAGGCTGGAAAATCGCCACTGCCAGGCTAGTTTATCAACGAGTGCTAAAATGACCTGGAGATCCCAAAATGCAGCGTGCGAAACAAATTCTGGTGACTGGGGGCGCGGGTTTTCTGGGATCGTTCTTGTGCGAGCGACTGCTCGATGAAGGTCACGCAGTTGCATGTGTCGACAATTTTTTCACGGGAAATCGAAGAAACGTCTCGCAATTGCTAGACAACAGGTCCTTCGAGATCATCCGCCACGATGTCACGTTTCCACTCTACGTAGAGGTTGACGAGATATACAACCTTGCCTGCCCCGCGAGCCCGGTTCACTACCAGTTCGATCCGGTCCAGACGACCAAGACCAGCGTCCACGGGGCAATCAACATGCTAGGACTGGCCAAGCGCGTTCGCGCAAAAATTCTTCAGGCGTCCACGTCGGAAGTTTACGGCGACCCCGAAATTCACCCGCAGACCGAGGACTATTGGGGCAAGGTAAACCCGATAGGACCCCGTTCCTGTTACGACGAAGGCAAAAGATGCGCCGAAACTCTGTTTTTCGACTACTGGCGACAGCACAGGGTGCGGATCAAAGTCGCGCGCATCTTCAACACATACGGCCCGAGGATGCGTCCGGATGACGGCCGCGTCATTTCCAACTTCATCGTGCAAGCACTGCAGAACGAGCCGATAACAGTGTACGGCACGGGCCAGCAGACACGTTCATTTTGCTATGTCGACGATCTCATCGAAGGTCTGGTTCGCATGATGCAGACGGCTGACGATGTTACCGGTCCGATCAATCTTGGCAATCCGGTCGAATTTACGATGCTTGAACTCGCCAATCTTGTGATCGAGCTCACCGGAAGTCGGTCGACGATTAGATTTATGCCGCTGCCGATTGACGATCCAAAACAGCGACAGCCCGATATCGGGACAGCCGTGCGTGAGTTGAATTGGAAGCCGAAGACCGCGTTGCGCGATGGTCTCGCCAAGACCATTACCTATTTCGAAGGCTTGGCTTCGTCGGGCCATTTACGGGCCGTCGCCGCCGAATGAAGACAGTCCTGGTCACCGGCGGAGCCGGCTATATCGGATCGCATTGTTGCAAGGCGTTCGCCGAAGCCGGTTGGTCTGTCATTGCATATGACAATCTCTCGCGCGGTTGGCGCGATGCGGTCAAATGGGGTCCGATTGTCGAGGGCGACATTTCCGACGCCGCAGCCGTGTCGGCGGCGCTGCGACTATACAGGCCTGATGTGGTGGCGCATTTCGCCGCCTACGCCTATGTGGGCGAGTCTGTCGAGCACCCGGAACTCTATTACCGAAACAACAGTTTCGGGTCGCTGGTTTTGTTCGAGGAAATGCTGAAGGCTGGCGCCGACAAGCTGATCTTTTCCAGCACCTGCGCATCCTATGGCGTTCCGGTTCGCTCGCCGATTGACGAAACGCATCCGCAGTCGCCCATCAATCCCTATGGATGGTCGAAATTCATCATAGAGCGGATGGTGGACAATCTGTCGTATGCCCACGGTCTGAACGCGGTCGTACTCCGGTATTTCAACGCGGCCGGATGCGATCCCGATGGCGAGATCGGTGAACGGCATGAACCGGAAACACACGTCATACCGCTCGCCATCGAGGCGGCGGTCAGGCCGGGCCGGACTTTTACCGTCAACGGCACCGACTTCGACACCCGTGATGGGACGGCGGTACGGGACTATGTCCATGTCACCGATCTCGCGCGTGCTCACGTCCTTGCAGGGGAGAAGCTTCTCCGCGACAAGGGTGTCGACGTTTACAATCTCGGAACCGGAACCGGAACGACGGTGAAGGAATTGGTCGATGCGGTGAACCGCGCTTCGGGATCGAGCGTTCCGGTGGTCTACGGTCCGCGCAGGGCTGGTGACCCGCCAGCGCTCGTGGCCGCGGCAGGCAAGGCGCGCCGGGAACTCGGCTGGGTGCCCGAGCAATCTGGAATCGACAGGATCGTCGAGACGGCACTGGCTTGGTATCGCAGCCGATTGTGATAGCTACGCAAGACAGCCGGCTGGCCCGTAAGGAGGGATCACTTACCCTCAGCCTCGGAGGCACATACGATTTCGTGCTGGCGACGTTGATATTGAGGAACGACGAGAGAGGCGGGCCCTTGGCTGTTGACTCTGCCGTCCTCTATCCAAATCACATTTGCCGCGTCACGCGCCGTTTCAATGCGGTGCGTGATCAACAAGATGGTCCTGTTGCCAAGCTTTCTATCAATCGCACGCCGCACTTGGTCCTCGAGCGCGGTATCGAGTGCGTTCATCGCCTCATCCAGGATCAGGAAGTCCGGATCGCGCAATACAGCTCGCGCGAGGCCAATGCGCTGCCGCTGGCCACCGGAAAATCGCAGTCCTTCCTGTCCGATCCAGGTGTCGTAACCGTCGGGAAGGTCCTCGACGAATGCCGCGACACCTGCACTGCGGGCGGCGGCAAGGATCTCTTCTTCGGTCGCATCGGCTTTGGCCATTCGGATGTTCTCCGTCACCGTGCCCTCGACGAGGTCGACGTCCTGCCCCGTCACGGCGATCTTGGAAAGCCAATCGTCCCGCCTGATATCCTGGAGCCGGGTACCGTCAATCTTGATGTCGCCGGAGGTCGGTTCGTATAGCCGCAGGAGGAGATTCACGATCGTGGTCTTGCCAGCGCCACTTGCGCCGATCAGCGCAGTGGTTACTCCGGCTGGAATCTCGAGCGACAGGTCCGTGAGCACCGGTGCCTTTGGATCATATCCAAAGGTTACGCGCTCGAAGACGATACTCCCCTTCAAATTCGTGAGCGCAATTGTTCCCTGCGATGGATATTCCTTGTCTTCGGACTGGATCATCTCCAGGACCGAGCGCAGTTGCGGCTGCATCTGCGCCAGAAACAGCAGGTTGCTTTCGAACTCCTGGGTATGCGGTTGCAATCGATACAGCAGCGCGACCGCGGCCAGCGTCACCTCGAAGCTGATGTGCCACCACCCCGAGACCAGAACGATGGAGCCCAACATTCCCAGATAGCCGATCTCGGTGGTTGGCCCGATCCATGACGAAAGGCGGATCATGGACAACGAAGCGTCGCGCGCGGCCGCCGACGATTGCACGAAGCGGCGCTGATGAAGCGCCTCCTGTCCGTAGGCGCGGATGGTGCGCAACGCCTGGAGCGTCATGAGCATGTGCTCGCCGAGCGATTGATGGATCTTCTTCACCTGATGCCCAAGGTCACGCGCAGGCCGCGAAAAGATGCGCAAGATCGCGGAGATCGCAATTGAGCCGAAGGCTGCGATCAGCAGGATCTTCCAGGAGATCGTGAGCAGGAAGACGGCGAACACGAAGATCGAGCAGCTATTTATGATGAGCCGGGTGACAGCGCCATAAGCTTGCGCGACCAGCCACGATTCGGTCCCGAGCACCTCCATGAGTTGCGACTGCTCGTGCTGCTGGATGGTTCCGAAAGCGACTCTGAGATATTGTTGGTGAACGAGGTTTCGTACGCGTTCGCTGATCCGTTCGCCAATGCTGGAGCTTATCAACGAATATACCAGCGCTAGTGCTCCACGTGCGAGGATGAGCAGCAGGATCGCGAAGGCGAGCCGGGTAGGACTACCGAACCAGGCGACTGCCAGGCCCAGCGCCCGACCTTGAAGGCCACCTCCTGCCTCCGTGATCCGGTTGGACACCAAATAGAGGAACAGCAGGATCAGAGTGATGCCGAGCGTCTCGGCCAAGGACGACAGAAAGCCAAGCGCGAGCAGCACGGGGGTCGCCCAGCGCGGCTTTCCAACGATGCGAAGCAGGTGTGAAAGATCGCGCAACGAAGCACGGACTGCACCGCGGCGTATGGCGTCTTTGGCGTCGCTCATTTCAGTTCCCCGGTCGGGAAGCGCGCGGTCACCTGCGGGCGGATCGGTCGCCGACCGCGCACCAGCCTCATCGCGACGCGCTTGGCCAACTGAGCGCTGATCCGCGGCAAATCGAAGGCTATTATCCGCATGGCAATCGCCGGATGATGGCGGAGCAAGAGTGACAGGATCGGAAGCACATAGCGCGGTTGCCTCTGGCGCAACGTTCGCTCCAAGAGCCAGGCCGAATAGAAATGCAGGCCCTCACGCAGCGTAGGTGCTGCATCGGGGTGGCGGCCGAGCATTTCGTCCACCACAAGCATCCAGGATCGCAGCATGCGAGTCATGTTGCTCGACATATTTCCCGGCAGATAGCGATACCCGACCAGCGGCTCTTCGACGACTTCGAAGTGGTACCATTCGGCGACGCGACAATAGAAGAGGATGTCTTCACAACCCTGCGCACCCGCCTCGCGCAGCCCGCTCTCGAAACCGCCGGCGTCTATCAGTGCCTGCCGGCGTACCAGGGCGGCGCTGCCGTTACCAACGAAATTGCCGTGGAAGAGGCGTTCAAGCACATCGCCCCGCCAGTTTGGCCGATGCTGATCATCGGTTACCGTACCCTGGGCATCGACCACCAGATACCAGCAGTAGACGAGCCCAACTTTCTCGTCTGTCCGATCGAACACAGCCATCTGACGCTCGATCTTGGTCGGCGCCCAGAGATCGTCGGCGTCGACAAATGCGATCAGATCAGATCGCGCCGCTTGCCATCCCCTGTTGCGAGCAGCGGCCACGCCGGCGTTTGCCTGCTCGATAAGCCGCACGCGCGGGTCGATCTCCATGTGACCTCGGGCGATGGCAACAGTCTGGTCGCGCGAGCCATCGTCGACAACGATAATCTCAAGCGCTTTGTAGGACTGCGAGCGAACGCTGCGGAGCGTCTCGTCGATCGTATCTTGCGCGTTGTAAGCGGGGATAATGACGCTGACCGGTTCGCCGTTCATTCAAGGACGGCCTCTACAATGGCAACAAAGTCATCGAGCGAACGATCGCCGCGAATCTCGATGCGGGGAAGGTCGATCGGATCGCAATCGAGGTCCGCCGGCCCATGTCTGCCGCCAAAGCCGATTCGATAGCCGCACTGCTTGGCCAGCCGGCCAAGCCGTCGGTCGGTGACCGAGAAAGGTGCCGCTAACGCCATCGTCGGCCGGCCGGTCCACCGCTCGATGAACATCCGTGAGCGTAACAACTCGGCGGCCAGCTCGGAGCTCGAAAGACCGTCGATCGCGCGATGCGTCGCCAGATGGCTTCCGAAGAACACACCTTCGGTGGCGAGGCGACGCACCGTTCCGGCGTCCATGAGCGGCGTCGGTGGACCAAGGTCGGCATCCCACCGCGCGCTTTCCCCCACCAGGTCCGTCACCAGGAACACCTCCGCGGTCAAGTCGTTCGCTCGCAGGATCGGCCAGGTTTGGTCGGCAAAGTTCTGAAAACCGTCATCGAAGGTAATGAGCACCGGGCGCCCAACGAAAGGGTGACGGTTGGCGACGAACCATTCCAGCTGATCGGAAATGATCGTGTGAAAGCCATTGGCGCGCAGCCATGCCATCTGCTCGGCAAACGCGGCGGGCGTCAACCGATAACGGGCGAGCGCGGCCGGACCTTCATCGGAGATGCTGTGATACATGAGAACAGGGATGCGTTGCCGCCGCTCGCTGCGCGCGACCTCGCGGCGCAACGCCCGCGCCCCGCCCCAGACGATATTTCGCGCGACCTCCATTTCGATCGGCGCGCGGATTGGGACATGATCGATCGTCGGTTCCGTCATCACTTCTTCAGGTGACACGCGGCGGAAGCGGTCGATGCGGTAGAGGTCGGTCTGGATCGATCGCTCGAGGATGAGGCCTTCCGTCGCTGCCAGCGTCTCCGAGATAACTTGTGCACCGAATTTGTTGTCCCAATCGAAGCCCGTCCGTTCCAAATTGTCACGAAGCACGAATGCGTGTGCGCTGACAAAACTGCCGCCAGGCGCCAACGCCCCGACGAGTTTTGTGGCGAGGTGTCGCAATTCGGCGAGATCGTCCAGGAAATAGAGCACCTCCGAGCAAATGATCAGGTCCATCCCACCCGGCAGGATATCCGCGGAGAAATCCAGCACGCCGAACTCGACATTCGGCTGGTCCGAGCAGCGCGCGCGCGCGCGTTCGATGGCTACGGCGGAAATGTCGGTTGCGGTCAGATGGCCCACCAGCGGCGCCAGTTGCCGCGTGAAGTGGCCCTCCGCACAGGCCAGTTCAAGCGCCCGTCCTATGGGACCGGCCGGCAGAATTTCGAGCTGCCGCTCGTATTTTTCCTGCTCATAGGCCGAACCGTAGTTCCAGGGATCCTCGGTCGCGAAATAGCGATCCCAGAACGACGCGCGATCATTGTCGCGCCTATCTTCGGCCCGGACAAGGCGCGGCGGCGCAAGAGGTTCCATTGGCTCGGCACTCGAACGCACCAGCCCTTGAGCTTCCGCTGCCAACCGCGCCAGTCTGCCGTAGTGGCTGCCCGGACCAGACCGGCGTCCCGCCGCCGACAGCAATGCCTCTGCTGCAAACATATCCGCCTTGTCGGCTCCAGCGTTCTGTTGCAGATCTGGTACAGGCGATCGGCGCGCCAGCCGCGCGGCTCCCTTCCAGAAGCGAAACGCCATGCGCTGATAGCCGGAAAGGCCGCGTATAACCTCCTGAGGAGGCACGAAATTCAGAATCAGTTCAATCCAATGACGCCTTGTCACTCTGCCGAGCACACCGAACTGCACCAGAGCCTCGATCTTGCCGTCGATCATCAGGTAGGCGTAGATTTGATCGATCCCTTCCGGCAATTCGGTCGAGGTTGGATTCCGAGCATCGATGCGAATGCCGAGCGTCAGCGCCAGCGGACGCGGCGCGGCAAGATCGTCGAAGTCGAGGAGCATTTGCTCTAGGTGATATTGTACGCGGCGACCCGCCACGGGATCGCCCCAGATTTGGCCGAGTTCGATGATCAGCCCGCTCAAGGGGCCGCCGAACCTGTTCCACTTGGAAGCCAATTGCTCCGGCGCCGATAAACTTCCCACCACCAGGCCGTCGAAAACCACCTTGGCGATCTCACGCGCCCAATCATATCTGGCCGGGAGCGCACGCAGGGTCTGCGGGTTGATCGAGCCACCGCCGCTGCCGCAATCAGCTGCCGCGATCCACAGCGCGAACCACGCCAGTGCTTCGGAAGCGGTGCGGCCGTCCGCCGAGGTCGCCCCATTGGCATGCGCCGACGCTGGATGCTTGACCCTGGGGTCGGCAGAAAAGCCGCGGGCGATAACGATTTGCGCGTCTGCCAGCATCTGCCTCGAATTGCGGGTGAGCGAGTTGGGGCTTGCCCGATAAAAAGCGAGCGGCTCGTCGATCATCACCCAACGTTTGCCTTGACGTGCGACGCGCTGCCACAAATCCCAGTCCTCGCAGGTGTGCAGCGACACATCGAAGCCGCCCAACTCGACAATTGTCGCCCGATCGATCAGCAGCGCGTGAGTGCGGATGGCACATCGGCGCGCGAATGTCTCGAAGGGTTCATTCGCAACCTCGGCCGCGATGCTCGACGGGGTCAGTACGCCATCGGGCATCACGCGCCGAGAACCGCAATAGCCAGCCACGGCATCAGGCGCGGCCTCCAGTGCTGCCAGCATCTTTGCGAGGAAATCGGCATCCACCCAATCGTCCGCATCCAGGAACATCAGCCAGCGGCCGCGCGCCATCGAAATCCCTTTATTGCGCGCCCCCGCGGCGCTATGGGCGCAAGAGTTCGCGGTCCGAAATCGGGCATCGCGCTCAACATAACCGGCGATGATTTCGGCGGTATTATCCGTCGAGCCATCGTCGACGATGATCGCCTCCCAATCAGCGATGCCCTGACCGAGGAGGCAATCGAGCGCTTGTGCCAGCGTGACTTCGGCGTTCCGCGCAGGTATCACGACTGAGACCAAGGGATTATGCGCCACGCCGTCTTACCCGCGCCTGGTTCGGAGGTAGAACAGGATTCCCGAAGCATAGCCGGCGATTTCCTGCCAAAGGAAATGATCCTCAGGGACCCTGCGTCCAAGCAACCTTCTGCGAACCCTGCCAAGGTACCAAAGTGGCTTCCATTTGAGAACCTGCCTCAAATTCGCCTTGACGCCAGTTCGTTCGTACTGGACGAGCAACGCGGCTGCGTGACCGCGCATGTAGAAGTAGATTTGCTTGGCCAAGCCTTCCATCGTCCGCCTGTGGAAATGGAACGCGACGGAGGTGGGCTGGTAACGGCAGTCATATCCATTGGCGAGCAGCCGATACCAATATTCGGAATCACCCGAACATCCTGCCTGACCGACGTCGAGGCGCTCGTCAAACAACCCGGCGCGGTCAAACACGTCGCGCCGGAACGCCATGCTGGCGCCGGCCCCGACTTTCCAGGCAGGGAACACCTCGTGCCTGCTGGCGGCAAAATCGGCCGCGCGGAAAATCTGAGATGTATAGCCCTGCCCGAAACTCCAGAATGTCTCGAAATAGCGCTGCGCTTCGGTGGCAATCTCGGCGGGCAACACGAGACCCGTCACCGCGCCGATCGAGGGGCTGTCAAATGCTGTGACCAGCCGCTCAAGCCATTGCGGATGAAGCAGAACGTCATCATCAGTGTATGCAACGATCTCCGAGGAAGCACGCAAAGCTCCCCGATTGCGGGCTATATCCAAGCCAGGTCGATCCTCACGCACATAGATGGCGCCGGCAGCGAGCGCTACCTCGCGCGTTTCGCTGCCTCTCGACGCGTTGTCGACCACAATGACCTCTTCAGGAAGGAAGGTTTGCCGAGGAAGCGAGGCGAGGCAGCGCCGTAATTCGTTCGGCCTGTCGCGTGTGCAGATGACCACGCTGGCGCTAGGCAGATCCAGAACCGGTGCAGTGAGGCTTGCGTCTTGAGCGGTCGCAATTGGGGTAATGCGGCACTCCCCGTCGCTCGCCCTGAGCAAATGCCCGACCGGCAGTCCACCGCGCCACAAGACGATCATGCCGTCGTCGCAGCCTTGGGGAGCATCTTGGATGTCCAAATCCACATGGCGGACACCCGCGCAGCCGTCCACGCCAAACATCTTGCGTAGTTCTGCTTCCAGCATATTTGCGTGCCCGTCTGGGATGGATGACATCTTCACCAGCTAATTTCGCCATAAAGAGGCCGAAACTCGGCGTCTCTGTTTAGCATCCGTTTCATGCCAACCTTGATCCAGCGAGGAACCAGCCTGGCCCGGCAGTATAAGTTTACCATGTCGGGCAAACGCGAAATCGTCGTGCGCGGATCCAGGGTGACTGACGTCTTCAACAGGCTGCCGGCCGCGTGAAACCGCCCCTCGATCAAAGCTCTTGTGGCAAGCCACTGGATCATGTCGACCAGATGGGCATCGAGATCGCTCTCGAATTGCGGATATTTTCCACGAAACTCGGCAAGGACAATTTCACAGGAACGAAGCATCTGCATGACATCGCTCGACATGTTGATGCTCGTCATCCGGTAACCCACGAGGTACTGAGGCACGACGCGGAACTCGTAACTTTCCGCTATTCGCAGACACATCAGAAGATCCTCGCAGCCTTGTGCGCTCCTGGCCCGCAGCGACGGATCGAATTGTCCCGCTCGCTCGAACGCGGAGCGACGGACAAGCATCGAACTTCCGTTACCGACAAAATTTTGTCTGCACATGCGCTGGAGAACGTGACCTTGGGCATCGGGTTGATTGTGCAGCGAGAATACCCGGTCGTCCTCGTCGATATGCGCAAACCAACAATATGCCAGGCCAATTGAAGAGCCACCGTTCCTCAACGCGCGCAACTGAAGTGCGATTTTGGATGGAGCCCAAAGATCATCGGCGTCGACAAACGCCAGAAACTCTGCGTCGGTAGAAGCGGCACCCCTATTGCGAGCGTGCGCAACGCCGCCATTTGACTGCCCTACGAGGCGTATGCGCCGATCTTTCTCGGCGCAGGAGGCCACGATCGCTGCGGACCCGTCCGTCGATCCATCGTCGACCACGATAATATCCAATGTCTGGTAGCTCTGCCGGCAGATACTGGTCAGGGTAGAGCGAATGGTTCGCTCGGCATTGAACATCGGTACCACGACGCCTACTGTGGCTTTGTCCGAGATCATCGGGACTTCGTTTTCTCCGCAAGGGTTGATAAAAGTTATGCGGGCATAGTCGTCGGTACCGCTCTCTTCAAAGATCGGGGCGAATTCGCGGCAAAACCGCTATTCCATTAGCTTCTCCTTAATAAGCCAGTCAACCAGCAGGCTCTGACCGCCGGGGCCGACCTGTCGCGAAGGCCGTTCTAAAAGTCGCTTGGCGTTGTCTCGCCAGGCAGGGGCCTCAACCAGGCAACTTATGGATGTGCCGGGTCACGATGACATTGAACACGCGGAACTCTATTCACGCGAGGCATCTTGGGTTCGTCCGGCGGTATAGGGGTATGGATCGGGTCGTAAGGCCAGTGAGCCGCAAGCCGCTGCTTGGCGAACCTTTTGACGAAATTATCCGTAAGATACTGATAAATAACAATAATGGTGGTGGATACAGTCTGAAGCGAACCTGTCTCCGGCAAATTCCCTGCTAGACGGCGAAAAACAGGGAGATTTCGTGAAAAGTAGCGAAATTGGCCAAATTCAAAATGTGATTAGTACGCTATTTCAATCGCTTAGCTATCAAATTCCTGATATATCAGGAAATTTATCACAACAAACAGGCATGCCGTTGGGATATCGACGGCGGCGCGACGACAGAAGAACTGACGCAAGTTCGGGAGGGATGCACATCAAACGTTTGCTCGTCCACCCGCTACAGAGGCGCGTAACGCCCTATTTGTAGCGTCCGTGGCGCTGCAGCACCTCGATCTGGTAGCCGTCGGGGTCGGCCACGAAAAAGAACCGCGCAAGCAGCGCGCCTTCGCGGTTGAACTCGACAATTTTTCGCGGATTGAAACCTGCGGCCGCTAGGCGCTTGTATTCTGCGTAGAGATCGTCAACGCAAAGGGCCAAGTGGCCATAGCCGTCGCCAAGCGCGTAAGGCTCTCCCCTGCCCTTGTTGATCGTCAGTTCAAGCTCGAAATCGGCTTCCGCATTGCGCAGATAGACCAGTGTGAATGTGTCGAAATCCAATCGGTCCGCAACATCGAGTCCGAATGCGCCTTTGTAGAAACTGACCGACAGGTTCTCGTCCACCACCCGGATCATCGAATGAATTGCTTTCGCCAAAGGAACCTCCAGTCTGCCGGGTGGTCTCGGATGCCGCCGACGATGGCCCATTGGTGGCAAAAGGGGTGGCAGCCGGTTACCACGTTAGGAAATTGGCGTGAGGCTGGTTCACGCACCAAGGTCCGATTGTAGTCACTGCAAATTGAGCGGAAAATGCGCTTCGGGTTGGTATCATATCGGCGTATGGGCTCAGAAACCCCGCTTCGCCCAGACCAACATCAAACGGGAGGTCTTCGCATGTGTAAGGTCTTTGCCGGGCAGGATCCGGAAGGGTATCGCCTAATCAATCGCTCAGTTCGAATAGGTGGCCATTCGACGAGCATCCAGCTCGAGGCCACTTTTTGGACCCTGTTGGACGAGATCGCCCATGGACAGGGGATGACGGCGCCGAAATTCCTCTCGACGCTTTACGATGAAGCGCTGGAGATCAACGGCCATATCCCGAACTTTGCCTCTATGCTGCGCACCACGTGCGCACTCTACCTGCGCAACAGGCAACCACTTGACAGCGACCGCTCGGAATTGACGAACAAGGCAGCCTGACACGGGCATGACTCAAAACGCCCGATCCCGTGTAGCAGCCGCCTGCTACCGACCACCCGAATTTTGGCGCTATGGGATAGGAATGGCGAACTTCGCCGAGGCGGTGTAGAGTTCACCTCAAAAGAGGAACAAGCCGTACTAACGGCGACGCCAAGCGAATCTGGGAGGATTCATGGTTGAAATTATCTCCAAGCGGGATGGCCCGCGGCGCGAGGACGTACAAGTCAAGAGACTGATTGAGCAAAACCGCTCGACCATCGTTCGCCTTGCCGACCAGATCAGCGGCGGCGGCTATTCGGCTTCCAGGAAGCCGCGCCAGCAACCGAAGGCGGAAGGCCTGATCATCCATGTTGCCGGCAGTGCCGCGCCTGTGGCCGAAGCCAAGCCGTCCATCCAGGTCACCATCAACGGCCGCGTGATCTCGAAGGATCAGAACACGGGCCGCCAACTTCATCACATCGGCGATATCCGCAACCGAGGCGGAGACCAGATCTTCGTGCTGGCCACGAAGCAGAATGGCTTCTTCTCGCCGGTCGACGAAACGGTCGCCGAAGCACTTGCTGAGTTGGACGGATCCCGCCTCGCCGCCACCTATACCGAAGAACAGCTTGCCGTCGATATCGGCGCGAAACTCGGCATCGACTGATGAGGCAGACGCCCGGGCGTGCTTGTGCGCGTCCAATCCGCGTCAGCTTACGAACCCGACAGCATACCCCAAAAGGTTCTGTGATGACTGAATGAAACGCGAGATAGGCCCCAATCAGATGAAGATCGATACTCTTCCGGCGCGTGCGTCGCTGGCCGCCGGGCAAATTGTTCTGGGCAACATCGACTATGACGAGCGCGCCACTATGCGCGCCTGGGAAGATTTTCTGGCTGACGAACCCAAATGTGCCCGTGACCCAGTCCACCCAAGCCACGTCCGCTCCCTCATTCACGATTCCTGGTATCGCAGCGTCACCGGCGGCATCAACGCCCAGGGGATTGAAGCGCCGCTGAGCAGTGATCGCGATGAGATCGAATATCTGACCCGGGCCAATGCGGAACTGCTTTCGGCGGCTCGGCGGTCGTTCGCCTCCCTTGGCCAGTTGTTGCAAGGGACAGGCGCGATGCTGGTGCTTGCCGACAGTGACGGCGTGCTGATCGACGCCATCGGCGACAAGAAGACCCTGCACGACGGCATGGATATCCATCTGGGCATCGGCGGCAAATGGAACGAGGACGCCGTCGGCACCAACGGCATCGGCACGGCGCTGTGGACCGGTGAGCCGACTTTCGTCCACGCGGCAGAGCATTTCTGCGCCGGCATCAAATCCTGGACCTGCGCTGGCGCGCCGATCCGCGACCCGCTCGACGGCAAGATCATCGGGGTCGTCGACCTCTCAGGCTATTCGCCGATCTTCCGGCCGCACAACACCGCGCTCGTCGCCGCTACCGCCCGGCAGATCGAAAAGGCATTGGCCGAACAGCAGCAGGAGCAGCGCACGCGCCTGCTCGAAGCCTTCATTTCCTCGGCTCCCAGCTACCGCCGGAAGGACGGGCTGGTGATCGTCGATCACCGTGGCCGGGCGATCTTCTGCAACAATGTGCCCAACGGCGACACGACGGATATGATGGACGGCCCGATGGAACCGGGCCGCGGTCGTTGGCTCATGAACCTGCCGGCGTCCGGCTCCGACGCCGATCTCGCCAAGGCGCTGCCGGCGCATCTGCGATCCTGCCACGTTACGCCGCTGAAGCTCGACGGCGACCTTCGCGGCGCAGCTCTGGTGTTCCCCTCCGTGCCGATCGTCTCCAGCGCGATGACAATAAGCCGAGAGGTGAACAAGCACCTGCAGACAGCCGCGGAGATGATCGTCGGTGAAAGCGAGAAGCTGCTCGCCGCCGTCGATGTGGCCTCCCGCGTGGCGCGGTCGAACGGCGTCACGTCACTGCTCATAGAGGGTGAAACCGGCGTTGGAAAAGAGCTGTTCGCGCGGCTTGTCCATGCCGGCAGCCGGCGCACCGAAAACGATCCGTTCGTCGCAATCAATTGTGGGGCGATAACCAAGGAATTGTTTGGCAGCGAATTGTTCGGCCATGTGGCCGGAGCCTTCACCGGAGCCTCGCGTGAGGGCAAGCCGGGCGTCTTCGAAATGGCCAATGGCGGAGTGCTCAGTCTAGACGAAATCGGCGAGTTGCCGCTGGAGATTCAGCCATTCCTATTGCGCGTCCTGGAAGAGCGTGTGGTCCACCGCATCGGCGACTCAAGGGGCCGGCCGGTGGACGTGCGACTGGTTGCCTCGACCAACCGCGACCTCAAGCAGGAAGTGGCGGCCGGACGCTTCCGTAGTGACCTCTACTACCGCATCGGCGCCGTCTCGATTCAAGTCCCGGCCTTGCGTGAGCGCGGCGACGACGTGCTGTTGCTGATCGAGCATTTCAATCGCCGGATCGCTGCGCTGGCAGGCAATGATCCCCTGGAATTTTCAAACGACGCATTGGACGCGCTGCTCGCCTATCGATGGCCGGGCAATGTGCGCGAACTGAAGAACCTAGTGGAGCGCCTGCACATCCTGGCGCGCGGCAGCTCTATCGAGCTCCAGGACCTTCCCGAGGAGATCAATGCGGGCAATCGCAACGACATCGCCATGCACAGCGATCATCCCGCAGCCATGCTCGAAGCACCAGTGTACACTTTCGAGGATGCGGAACGCCAGGCGATCAAGAACGCGCTGGCGGCAGAGAGCGGCAATCTCAGCAAGGTCGCCGTCAGGCTCGGTATCTCGCGACCGACGCTCTATCGCAAGCTCGGCCAATACGGCATTCGGCGGGGCTTTCTCTAGATCAGGCCTGCCACCGGCAAAAAACCCGCGGCATTCGCGCCACGGGCTGGGGAATGTTCGGCGACTGAGTTGCCCGCAAGCAGCGGTCGCCAAGCATAGGCCGACCAGCCATTCTGGGTGAAGCCGTTGGCCGCCACGTCGTAGCCGCCGCCTTTGCCTTGATTAGGTAGAGCACCGCCGATGCAACGATCACCCCCGCGCATTGCGCAACCACATAGCCGATGAAATCATTGGATTTCAGTCTGCCGGCGACGAAGAGCCGAGGCTTACCGCCGGACTGAGATGGGCGCCTGAAATTGGTCCGATCGAATAGGCCATCGCCACCACCGAAAGGCCGAATGCCATGGCCACGCCGAGTTGACCGACCTCGGAGCGCATGAACAGAACCGTCGCGCAGCCGAAGAAGACCAACCCGAAGGTTCCGATGAATTCACAGACGTATTTTGTTCATATTTTTCTCTCCCTCTGGATGATGGTGTGAACCGGACACCGCACATGCTCGCGCGAAGTCCGGTTCAATGTTTCAAGGCACGATGACGCCGCGGCCGGTGAATCGCCGGTTCTTGAAATCGTCGAGCGCGGTGTTGATGCTGGCGAGGTTGTATTCGGTGTAGTGCATCTTCACCTTGCCGTCGGCGTTGAGTTCCATCAGTTCGACAAGCTCGGTGAAATTGCCGACCAAGCTGCCGCCGATGTTGATCTCCTCGATGACGAGATGCGCGGTCGGCACGTTGATATTGCCGCCATAGCCGACGACGAACAGTTGCCCGCCCTTGCGCACCATCTTCCAGCAGATGTTCTCGACGCCGAGCTCGCCGACGAAGTCGATGACCACATGGGCCCCGCCGCCGGTGATCTGGCTGACCTCCTCGACGACATTTGGTCCGCCATCGAGGACGAAGTCGGCGCCCAGATCCTTGGCCAGCACGCGCGCCGCCGGCTCTCGGTCGACGGCAATGATGCGGCAGCCTGAAATCGCATGCAGAGATTGCAGCGCAATGTGCCCGAGCCCACCGATGCCGAGCAGGACGCAATAGCTGCCCGGCCGCAAAAGCTTCGCCGCTCGTTTGGCTGCCCGATAGGCGGTGATGCCGGCGTCGGCCAACGGCGCCACTTCGATCGGCGTGACATTGGCGTTCAGCTTGATCAGCGAGCGCTCGCTGGTGATGAAGTACTCGGCGAAACCGCCGTTCATGCCAAGGCCGGGGAACTGGCCATTGTCGCAGTACATGTCCTCGCCGTGTCGGCAGTTGAGGCAGATGCCGCACGAGCGGAAGGGATGGCAGATCACGGCGTCACCACGCTTGACCGACCTGACGCCGCTGCCGACCTCCTCGACCCAACCGGCATTCTCGTGGCCCATGATGTAAGGCAAGAGGGTGCCTTCGGGATCCATGGTTGGTTTCCACACACCCTCGATGATGTGCAGGTCGGTGCGGCAGAGGCCGGCGGCACCGACCCGCACGATAACCTCATCGGGGGAAGTGATCGTCGGCGCCTTGACCTCCTCGATCTTGAGCTGGACGTTCATCTTCGGGTCGTATTCGTAGAGTCTGGCAGCTTTCATCGTCGTATCCTTTCGACGTCGAGAATGTTCGGATTGCTTCAGGCGCGGCCGAGCTTTTCAGAGCCGCCGCCGCGAGCTGGGCCGGCTGTCGGGTCCTCGTCCTCGGCGAGATGGCCGATCAGCGTTTCGGTGGTCAGGATCAGCGTCGCCACCGAAGCTGCGTTGGCGAGTGCTGTGTAGGTGACGCGCACCGGATCGATGATCCCCGCCTCGAACATGTTCTGGTAGCTGCCGGCAGACGCGTTGTAGCCGTAGCCGCCGTTGATGCGCGTGACTTCCGCCACGACCGCTTCGGGATCGGCACCGGCATTGACGGCTATGCGCCAGAGCGGCCGCGACAGCACCGACCGCACCAGGCGCACGCCTTCGGCGACGTCGCCGCCGACATCGGCCGCCACCTTGTCGAGCAGCGGTGCGATCTGGGCAAGCGCCGAGCCGCCGCCGGCGACCACGCCCTCCTCGGACGCGGCGCGCACCGCATTGAGCGAATCCTCGATGAGCTGAATGGTTCGCTTCTGCTCGACCGGCGTGACACCGCCGGCATAAAGGATCGCGGTGCCGCCAGAGAGCTTGGCCAGACGTTCGCGCAGCTTGTCCTGGTCGATGTTCGGCGGCGAGGCTTCATACTGCCGCTGCACCTGGGCGCGGCGCGATGCGATTGCGGCATGGTCGCCGCCGCCCCGAATAATCGAGGTGTAGGACGAACTGGTCTTCACCCGATCAGCCGTTCCGAGATCGTCGGCGGTGATGTCCTCCAACCGACCGCCGAGGTCGCGAGCGATCACCTTGCCCCCGGTGATGATGGCCAGGTCCTCCATCATCGCCTTGCGCCAATGGCCGTATTCCGGCGGATGGACAACGAGGTATTTTCCAGGCCCCTGCTTGCCGAGCAGTGTCACCACCACTTCCGGCGACATTTCCTCGGACACGATCAGCAGCGGTCGACCGTCCTCGTCGGCAATGCGGCGCGCCGCATCGAGCGCCTCGGGTTCCTTGATCTTGAGATCGGTCATCAGGATGTAGGGGCGCTCGAGAACAGCCTCCATCTTCTCCGGGTCGGTCACCATGTGGTGAGAGAGATAGCCGCGTTCGAAGGACATGCCCTCGACAACGTCTAGCGTGGTCTCGGTGGTGACGCTGAAGTCGGTGGTGATGACGCCTTCGGCTCCGACGCGCTGATGGGCTTCCGCCACCAGTGCGCCAAGCTTGGTGTTGGTCGCCGCGATGTTAGCGACCGAAGCCAGGATGCCGTTGCCCTTTGCCGGCTTGGCCGAAGCCTTGAGGGCGGCCACCACCGCGGCCACCGCAAGATCGATGCCCTTGCACAGATCGACCGATTTGGCGCCTCGCTCATTCGCCTCGATGCCACCCTGGATGAGCGCGTTGGCGAGCACGATGGCAGTCGTGGTCCCGTCGCCGGCGACCTCGTTGGTCTGCATCGACACTTCGCGGACGACCTGCGCACCCATGTTTTCGAAACGATCGTGCAGCTCGATCTCGGAGGCAATGCTGACGCCGTCGCGGGTCACCATCGGCGTGCCGATCGGCCGGTCGATCATGGCGTTCATGCCTTTGGGGCCGAGCGTCGGCTCGACGGCGGCTGCAAGCCGAAAGACGCCACGGGCGAGAGCCCGGCGGGCCTCGGAATTGTGAAGCATTATCTTGGGCATGATTCCTCCTTCCGCCTTACGGGCGGGTTGTTGGTTAGGGGCCTCGTGCGAGGGAGGCCGTTGCTGTCAGTTCTGAGTCAGGCGGCCGGTGCGGTCCCGGCCGGCACGCGATCCATGATGAAATCGACCAGCGTCGGTTCGCCGTCGATCACATCCAGTTCCTTGTATCGGGTCTGCTTGAGCCCCCGGCATAGCGCGCCGTTGAACTCCATGTTGATGCGCACACCGCGCAGCTCGGCGAGGTGGGCATTGAGTGCGCTCGGCGGGATTTTCTGCCCTTCCCAGGTCACGAACACAGGGGCGTCGGCCCGGCGGTCGGGAAAACGCTCGAGCAGAGCCGCCCGGTACCGCGGCTGCTGTTTGGCCGCCTCGCCCGGTTCGAACCGCGCGACGTCGTATGCCGGCAGGTCCATCCCGATGATTTCGCGATCGGTCAGACCGTGCTGCCGCAAGCCGCGCAAGACTGCCTCCTGGCGCCGCTTGAATGCCTTCATCCTGAAGGTCTCACGCAAAGCGCCAAGATCCTGATCCTCGGCAAGCACGGCAAAGATGTCGCCGAAGGTCTTGCCTTCGGCCATGCCGCGATTGACCTCTTCCGCGAACATGTGATCATGCAGCTTGACGCGATAGGCGGGCGCCCAGGAAAGCTGGTCGAGCGCCTTGCGGACGCCGTCTAGCATCAGGAACGCAAAGTTGGGTGAGCACCAATAGGTCGGCAGGCGGAAATCTATCTCCACGCTGCCATCGCTCGTCACCTCGGCCCGCTCGACGAAGCCCATCTCGGTAATCGGTTCGTCGAGCTCGGGGTCGTTGACCTCGCCAAGGCGCCGCCAGAGTTCCTTCTCGCGGCTGCTGGAAACGCTGGCGGTTGCCATGGCCCCTACTCCGCCGCGATGCTGAAGTGCGAACTGGCGAGCGCCTTCTTCTTGGCTTCGATGTCGATGTTGTAGAGGCGCGCGGCGTTGAGGCCGAGGATCTTCTCCTTGATCTCGTCGGTCAGCTGCACACCGCGTTCCGCGGCGATGTCGTCCGGGATCTGATAGGCCCAGAATTTCTCGACCAGCCAGCGCGGCGTCCAGATCGCGTAGTCCGAACCGAACAGGATCTTCTCCGGGCCGAGCCAGAACAGCAGTTCGGCGATCACCTCGCCGAAATAGCGGGGGCGCGCGTGGATGAAGGGCAGCGCCACGGCCAGGCCGCCGTAGACATTGGTTTCCTGCGTCGCGATCCAGCAGAAATCGTCGAGGCGCGGCAGGCCGCAATGCTCGATGATCCAGTTGAGGCCCTGGAAATCCGTCGCTGCGTGATCGACGTCATGGACGTCGAACGCATCCTTCGAGAGCGGCAGGATGGTTGGACCCTTGTGTACGTGGATGTTCCTGATGCCGAGCTTGTCGCAGAGTTCGAAGCATTTGTAGGCATCGGGATCGGTGAGCTTCCAGCCCTTGGAAGCGCCGTTCCACTCGGCCGTGTACATCTTCACGCCCTTGACGTTGTAGGTCTCCTTGAGGAAGTGGATGTACTCAAGTGCCTTCTCGCCATCGCGCGGATCGAAGGCGCCGTTGACGATGAAACGCTCCGGATAGCGCTTGGCCACCTCGGCGTTGCGCTCGATCGTGTTGAAGCCGTTCTTGTAGAAGTCCTTGAGATAGGTCGACTGGACGATCGCCACATCGTCGGGACCGTCGATGAACAGGTCGCGATAGAGGTCGTCGGCACTGTATTTCTCGAACTTCGACTTCTCCCACAGCTGCTCCTTGGGGCTCAGCCCGGTATGATAGGCATAGAAGCACTCGATGAACTGCTTGCCGTGGATGTTCTTCTGGTTCTCGGGGCTGCCGTCCCAGAAATGGGTGTGGCCGTCGACCACGAAAATATCCTTGCCTTCCGGTGTCCTAAACATTCTTCCCTCCGCGAGATGGCGTTGATCGGTTCGGCGCGCCGCAACCAGGGCGGCGCGCCCAATTTTTGGCGGCTATTCGATGTATTCGAACATCTCATCCATGTTGCCGAATAGGATCACGGTGTTGTCGTCGACGCGAACCATGCGGCCATAGTGGGTGGAGGTGTTGACCTCGAAGGTCTCGGCCGAAATCTCGCGGCCGAGATACTCGCCGATCGCGTCCATCTTGAAGATCAGCTTGCCGTCACCGTCGATACGGATCAGCGCCGGTTGGTAGGTGATCGTCACCCCAGGCTTCTTGCCCATGAATTCGGCGATGGCCCTGGCTTCGACGGAGTCGTTCATGGTGACGCCGCACTGGTGCGAAATCGTCTGTTCGAAGGTGATGTCCTTCATCTCCTTGAAGATGTTGGAATGCGTTGCGTCGCGTGCTGCTAGTGACATGACAATTTCCCCTTTTTTCAGCGCTTGAGGCCGAGTTCGCCGAGGATCTGGCCAATCCGTTCCTCGGATTTGGCGCGAACGTCGGCGAACGCGACTGGCTTGGAATGCGGCATAGACCAGATCGGCTGCAGGCCGATGGCTGCCTTGTCGGCGAGCGCGCCGTGCTTCTTGACCCAGCCCTGGAAGAGCTTCTTGTTTGCCGCGCCGTGTTTCTCGTCGTTGGCGAGCAAGTGCATGAGGTCGATCGTGTTGGCGAGGTTGCGCTCGTAGTCGGCCTCGGCTGCCGAGATCACCGCAGGCGTGATGAAGTCGTGGTTGGCGGCGGCGATCTGCATGAGGAAGCCGGAGCGGAACACTTCCCCGACCAGCGGTTCGAAGACGATGTTGATGGCGAAGTACTGTTCGAGATAGTCGGTCGCGCCCATGATGGTCTCGACCGCTTCGCGGGTGCCTTGCCAGTTCTTGTCCTCGAGCCAGGTCTTCTTGCCGAGTTCGTCGTCCCAGCCGGGCAAGTCCATGCCGATCTCGGCAAGGTAGAGCGTGATGTCCTGAGCAAGCCGCAGCTTGTACGATGAATTGGTCAGCGTCGCGTTGTTGATCATTTGGGTATAGCCGTAACGCTGCGCCTGCATCAGCGAGGTGCCGAGCCCGAATTCGGCATGCTTCCAGGCGCCGAGCTGGGCCTGAAGGATCTTGACCCAAGCCTTGTCGAAGGTCTTCGGTGCACCGGACTTGCGCGCATTGTTAATGACGCTCTGCACCATCGTCTCGATCCTCGACTGGCGCTGGTAGTGCGTGCGCTCCCATTCCTGATCGGGAGCGCGGAAGGCATGCCAGTTGGAGCTCTGCGCGGCAGTGTTCTGCTTGACATAGGCGCCCTTGCCGTCGGCGAAGGAGATGATCCAGTCCTGGATAAGGTAACGCTCGGGATCGGGCTGCACGTCGACCGTCATATCCTCATAGTGGGTGGCACGCTGGCCTTTCGGCTCGAAATACCGGTACTTGCGGCTGTCGGAGTCGGCGAAGAGCGCCGCGCCGGCGGCTCCGGATCCGACTGAACTCGAGGTTGCAGGCATAGTCTCTCTCCCTTGTTGCAGTTGTGGTTGGCTGTGCGTCGACAGCCCTTCAATGGGCCGGCGCTGCACCTGCCGATGTGGTGAACTTGTCGAAGAAGATCCGCTCCGTCTCGAACCCGTTCATGAACAGGACCGGCTGCAGCGCATCGATCATCGGCGGTGGGCCACAGGCATGGATATCGCCCTGCCCGTCGACCGCCAGTTGCTTGAGTTTTGCGTCGACACTCTGGTGCACGAAGCCACGCTCGCCTTGCCATTCGGCGTCGTCGTTCGCGTGCGACAGCACGGGAATGAAGGTGACGTCGGAATGATTGCCGACCAGCTCGGCGATCCTGTCGAGATAGAACAGATCGTTGCGGGTGCGGGCGCCGTAGAAGAAATAGACCGGACGTTTCTCGCCGCTCTTCAGGTGGTCGTTGAGGATCGACCAGATCGGCGACATGCCCGAGCCGGCGCCGACCAGGATCAGGGGTCCTTGCCGTTTTTCCCGACGGAAACAGGTGCCATAGGGTCCGACGACGGTGACCTCGGCTCCGACCTTGATGCCTCCGGAATCGAGTTCCCCGGAGAATTTTCCCTCAGGGTATTTTTTGATGATGAAGCAGAGTTTTTCGGTTTGGTCCGGCGTATTTGCCATGGAGAACGAGCGCGTAATCGTCTCCCCTTTTTGCGTGGTAACCGTGATGTCGACATATTGCCCCGCCCAGAACTTTATCGGGGAGCCGAGTTCGATCTCGATGCCGCGAATGTCGTGGGTCAAATGCTCGATCCGAGCAATCCGGCCCTTGAACGTCTTTACGGCGATGGCTTTCGCCAAAATCTCCTCGTCGTAGTTGAGAAGCTCGACTTCCAGATCGGAGTAGGCGATGCAGCGGCACAAAAGGACGTGGCCGCTCTCCTTCTCCATGTCGTTCAGTGCGAAGGTTGAGTATTTCAGCATGTCGACTTCGCCATCGAGCAACACGCTTTTGCAGGCCGAGCATTGCCCTTCCTTGCAGCCATGCGGCAGGGCGATGCCTTGGCGGAAGGCGGCGTTGAGCACCGTTTCGCCATGCTCGACGTCAAATTCGACGCCGACCGGACTGAGCCTGACCGTGTGGGTTTCCGACATACGGACCTCCAGTGAAAAGAGAGGGCGGGGCGAACCCGCCCCCTCGGCCTGATCAGTTGCAGGGATTGATCGTGAAGCCCGCGCGATACTCGGCGAGGTGCTTTTCACGGTCCTGCGGCGACATCGCACGCAGCGCCATCAGCGGCGAGCGGATGACGTTGCCGCGCACATCGTCCAGCGTCCACATCGACTTGTCGTCGAAGCGCAGATGTGGCTGCGGGATCAGGGTCTTGCCGTCGGATCGCACGAAATTCAGGTCGACGATCGCGTCGGCCAGATCCCAACCGTCATAGAGCGACTCCCACTCGCGCTTGCCGCTGAAGCGGCCCATCGCAGGTGTCGGGCGACCCTGATATTCGTCGGCAAAGGCTTCGACCGCGGTCCAGCGGTCGATCTCGTGGGCGAAAGTGTGCAACTGGCCGTCGATCTCGTCGACCACGATATCCTCGCGGATCAGACAGGGGACCAGGCAAGACCAGCAACGATGCGGATAGACATATCCGGTTTCCGCGTTGAAGGTGATGATCTGCTGACCCGGATGGCTGAGCTTCCCATGCCATTTCCAGAAATCACCAAATTCTGCATACCAGCCCGGATACTTGTGCTCGAACCACTCGAAGTCCTTGTCGGTCTGGGCCTCGATGCGCCAGAAATTCAACGGCCAGCCGTCAGTGAAGAACTGCGCGACCTTGTGGACGTAGTTCTTCTTGGTGATGCGTTCCCAGGCCGCCTGGACGTCGTCGTGATGGACCTTGATGCCGTATTTCTCGAGCGGCAGCATGTAGGTGCGGTAGTAGTCCTCATAGATCCAGCGGTGCCACATTTCCGCGTAAGACTCCTTGTTCTTGTCGCGGTTGGTGGTGCCGTATTCGATGAAGGTGCCGATGGCGGCATCGACGATCGCGTGGTTCTGCCAGAAGGCGTAGCGCAGGTCGCGCTCGAGCAGCAGGTGGTTTTCCGGTTCCTTGAGCGCCGCCATCAGCAGGGAGTGGCCGTTGCCGATATGCCGGCTCTCGTCCGATTGCACCGATAGGAAGACGGTCGGAAGCGCATAGTCACCGTTGCGGGCGGCTTCCGAAGGCATGGCGACGAACAGGGTGTTGGTGAAAGCGGTTTCGGCCACCACGGTCAGGTACATGCAGGCGGCGGTCATGGTGTCGCCGGTGATGAAGCCTTCGGCGAACTGCCGGCCGATGGTGGTGGCGTAGCACTTTCCGAAGGCTTCTTCGGTGATGTCGAAGCCGGCCGGATCGATGTAGTTCTCCATGTACCATTTCTTCAGGTTCATCTGGATCGTCGAGTGACGGAACTCGTCGATCATCTGCATGGTGAAGCCGGTTCTGAGTTCCTCGCCGGGCGCGATGCGGGCGACCATCGCCATCGAGCGCGCGGCGGAGATTTCCGGGAAGGGAATGATGGCCAGGAAGAGTTTCATCCACTCGACCCAGCGAGGTTCCACATTGCGGAACATGTCGCCGCGCAACGCTGCATCCAGCGCGCCATAGACACGGTTGTCCTTCTCTTCCTGCATTGGGAAATAGGACCGCAGGACCTGCTTCATCGGGTCGCGCGGCGTCTTGTTGATCTTGTAGTCGGTCGGAAACGTCATCGCTTCCTGGACGTAGGAAGGATTCCAGCCGAGGTCGGCGATCTTCTTGGTTGCTTCGCCCACGGAGATTCCGCGTTGCGAGGTGATCTTGTTGAGCGTCAGAGACGTCATCGTCATAAGCCTCCACCAGGTTTGAGCCGCGGGTCCCTTGACCCCGGCATGAAGCGGCGCACGGCACCGCCAGTGAGAGTGCGAACGGCACGACAAAGGGTTGCGCATTCAGGCGCGACTCATGGTCCGGCCATTCAAGTGGATCGCGGCAAAGGTTTTCGAGGTGTCTGGCAGGGGGCCGCGGACGCCAACCGCATTTTGCGATGGCGTATCGAAGCGGATGTCCCTGTCCCTGCTTCCTCCGGTCCTTCGTTCTTTTGGCACCGCGTCAAGCGCGATGGGCTTCTTATGCAAATAGGTAAAGCAATCGCCGTGCCAGTTTGAAAACAGGGGCCGTGAGCCACGCACTGAGCGAAATCTCAGCTTGTTCCGCTCATAAACGCATGGGCAACTGTAACGATATTTTACACATGTATATTACGACTGTAACATTTAATCATGTTTGCACTGCAATATATCCAGTTAGCTACTGCAATATAATCAAATTCTTTCGAGATCTATTCATTTTATGATCATTCTCTACTATCTGGAGGCAGGCGTTGGACGGGCGCGGTGCCAGAGAAAGATGATGCCAAACGACAAAGACAGCCGGGGCCCAGCCCCGCCAATCTCCAACCAGGCCGACGGGGTGACCGGAGATCTGGTCAGGTTGATGCCGCGCGACCTGGTTTTCGTCATGCGTTTCATGGGCGAAAGCCAGTACCGGCTGCAAAGCCATTTCCAGGACTTCATCCGGGCCGAGCTTGCTGCCGGTGGCGTCACCCCGCAAACCCATCCGATGATCCATCTGTTCATCGAGAGCCATGCGATCCTGCTACGCGACTTCGTGTTTTCCGGCGTTTCGCTGACGCGCCAGTTCCGCGTCGATGAGATCGAGCGCCTCACCGGCGACACCACATCGATGATCCGCGTCGACATTTGGGATCAACTCAAGAGCCACATCGAAACGGCCGAGAAGCAGTTCCAATCGCAGGCTGACACTCTGCCTAAGCTGCTTTCGGCTTTCGAAAACCCGACCGGGCCGGCAGCCGGGAAGGACAAATGATGGCGGGTTCGGTGAACAGGCAAGCCACTACGCGAGAGGCGCTGCTCAAGCGCCGGCTGGCTCTTGTCGGAAACGTCTCGGCGCTCACCGCCGAGGCATTGCGGCTCAATCAGAAACTCGCTGGTCTCGAGATGGATCTGCTGCGCGTGGAGCTGGAGATCGGCAGGAGCGGCGCCAGCGCGCAACTGGTGCAGGATTTGCATGAAGCGGAAGAGAGCGCCGAGGCGATCATGAACGCGCGCGCGGCGTGCGAGAATCGCATCGCCACTGCCGAAGGCCAGATCGCGGATGTCGATCGCGAGCTTGCAGCGACAGAGAACGAAGACTGATGGGAGAGACACAAATGAACCAGCAGACAATGCAAAACCTGACCCTGTTCGACCTGCTGGCACGCAGCTGGCGTCGACCGTCGGGGGTCGCTGATCTGTGCTTCAGCGCCGATGGTTCGACCGTTGCTTTCACATCCGTGGACGGAACCGTCGCCATAGCCGCGGTTGCTGACCGGGAACCGCCGGAGTCGCGCATCAGGGTAAGCGGCGATCTCGGCCAGACGACCATCCGCCCGCGCGAGACACCGCCGGTGCCGTTGATCGCCTCCGCGGCATTTGGCGAAGGCGATGCCCCCCTCGCCACCTATCTGGATTCCAGCTTTCTCATCGGAACGGCGGCCGGCAAAGCAGTGCATCTGACGGCTGACGGCGAAGCTACGGAGATGCCGATCAAGATCGAAGGGCCCATCGTCGCCATCGATCATAGTGCCCGGACAGCCCTGACGGCGGTCAGCGACGGGCGCGATGTCTTCCTGTCCGGCGATCTCGGCGATGTGACGAAACTGGAACGCGGTGCAACATCGTCGACGGACGCGCTGGCCTTCTCCCCCGGTGGACGCCGCCTCGCCTGCGGCTTGGGCAATGGGCTGTCGATCTGGGCGGTCGAAGGGCCTGCCAGCCTGATACGAGACTTTGCCTTTCCGGCGCGCCCGACATCGATCCGTTGGAGCGGCGATGGCACATGGCTGGCCAGCGGGCTCGAAACGGGCGGCTTTGCCCTGATCAACATCGCCGATGGTCTTAGCGGCGTCATCGCGGGATTTCCCTCCCCGGTCCGTACAGTGTGCTGGAGCCAGTCGGCGAACGCGCTGCTTGCCTCGGGTGCGTTCCGGATTGCCGGTTGGTCGATGACCGCGCCGCCGCTTGATGGCGAGAACGCCGGAGCCCTGGAAACCGGTCGCGCTGGTCTCGTTCTTGTCGAGACGGTGGCGGCGCATCCTCAGAAGAAACTTGTCGCGGCGGGTTACGCCAACGGCCGGATCACTGTCGCCCAGATCGGCGGACGCGACGAGCTTCTCGTCAGGCCCTTGGGCAGTGGGGTAACCGCGCTTGCCTGGTCCGGCGACGGACGGCACCTGGCTGCGGGTATGGCCGACGGCACCGCTGCGATCATCACCTTTCCAGCGCAGATGTTCAAATAGCGGGGCAATCCGCGCGAAATAGGAGGATAGAATGCAGACTGAAATCACCACAGAGGAAGAGAGCAAGGACGCCTTCTTCGAACAACTCGCCAAATTGTCGGAAGAGATGGTCGCCAAGCACGGTAAGGATTTCAGCATGGGCGCGCTGGTGCTCGCTGCACGCTGGATCGCCGAAAACCGGATTGGTCAATTGAAGACGAACTAGGATCGGCGGCAACAGGACCGACGATGACTGACCATGTCAGGGCGTCGACCTGGCGCGGTACGTATCGCGGAAATTGACGCGAATGGCGCGGGTGCTCGATTGCTTTTTGAGCCCCGTCCGACCTCAAGCTTTCCGAGTTTACGACAGCTCTCCAAGCGCTTTATCCGCACGGTCTGCTTCCAGGAAGCGCTCGTCGGTAAGCTGCCGTTCGAGTTCACAGTCATCGGGCAAAGTTTACCTTGTCAACTGACGACCCCATCCTCGTCGTTCGCGAGCACACCGTTCCGATACCGGCCGTTCATCAGGCGGACGACGAATTGGGCGCGAAGTCGGCCTGGAACCTGTGCTGCGGTTAAGGCATCCGACGTGTTGATCGCGATCGACAACTGGGTCGGCGAATTGGACATGAACCGCAACTCCAGCAACTCTGCGTTAGAGCAAAAATTGCACGCCGGCTTTGCTGAGCGCGGCAGAGCCAATTCCCTTGCGATGTCGCCCCGCTTACGACAGGATTGCCGCAACTGGAGGTTAGCCTATGATGCCAGATGCCTTGCGACGCGACCACCCGCCACTCGACACTCCGCACGTGCAATACCTGAACTTGGACCCGTCGCTTTATGTCCGCGATGATATCTGGCAGCAGGAACGGCGCAGCATCTTCGCGCACACCTGGCAGTTCATGGGGCCTGTCGCCTCGGTCGCGACGTCCGGTCAATACCTTGCCATCGACATCGCCGGCACGCCGATCTTCGCCATCCGGGGCCGGGACGGGACCTTGCGCGGATTTAAGAATGTCTGCCGCCACCGGGGGGCGAAACTTCTGGCCGATGGCGCGGGCAAATGTGGGCTGATCGTTTGTCCCTATCACAAATGGTCCTTTGCCGACACCGGACGGCTGGTGCAGGCCCCATGGTATGGCAAGGATCCCTCGATCATCGCCGAAGACTGGCCGCTGGAGACGGTGCAGTTGTCCGAATGGCGCGGGCTGCTCTTCGCGGCACTCGACCCGAAGGAAAGTCTTCTGGATCAACTTGGCTCTCTGCCCGCCGAACTGGCGGACGAGCCGTTGGAGACCTATGCCGCCACCGATCAGGCCACTGTCAGCTTCGCGGCGAACTGGAAGATCTACACCGACAATTTCGTCGAAGGCTATCACATCCCTGGCACGCATCCCTCGTTCTACGCTGCCATCGACTTCGAAGCTTTCCAGACCACCGCCCATCCCGGTTATGTCCGGATGACCGCACCGCCGAAAGACGGTCTGTTCTATCGCGGCAAATGGCTTTGGATGTGGCCGAACTGGACGCTGTCGCTTTTCGATGGCGGCATGAACGTTAGCCGGATCAATCCGACCTCACCGCATCACACAGACCAGCATTACCATTTCTTCTTTGCCGATATCGCTGCTGAAGCATCCGAGAGCAGGGCGAAATCTGTGCAAGGCACTCTGGCCGTGGTACGCGAGGACTACACCATCTGCGCCGATACGCATCGCAATTATGCCGCAGGGGCCTATAGCTCCGGCCCGCTATCGGGGCGGCATGAGCGGGGAGTGCAGTATTTTCAGGAACGGGTCGCTGCGGCACTGGGGCTGTGAGCGCCCCTGGCGTCCCTGTCCGCCGGATAGTGCTCCGGCTCGGTGCCGGCACGAGAGCCCCCCGGCCAGTCGAGGCTACAAGGCGGGCACGGTAAGACGAGTTACGAGCGTCGCGGCAATCGGAGCTCGCTCAATGCGGAGAGCAGATCGGCGAACGCGGCTTTGACGACCAAGTTTAGCGGGCGCTCTTACCGGCCGGACCCTTGACGGCTGGAACGGGGCCAGAGCAGCCCGTCCGCTAAGCCAGAGTTTCGTCCATAAGCTGCCAGTCACTGTGACCAAGAATCCGCTTGCAATCCGCTTCGATAACCGTCCTGACGCGTGGCGCTTGAAAGACGGCAGCGGCACTGCCCTTTTGCAGAGCTTTGCGTTGCACCTTAACGGCAAGGCGAGCCGACGATGCCGGGTGCTGAGGGTTGGACGCTCAAATCGTTCGAGTGCGCCTGGCGCTCAAATTGGCGTCTTGGAATACCCTATTGAAATGAGCGCTCGACTGCTCCCCAAGCGCCAGTGAAGTGTGCACGGCGCGCAACCGGATAGCCTGACAAATGATCCGCGTGTCGGACTAAAGGACGCCAAGAGTGACAAGGCGACGACGGTGCCCTTCGGCATGAAGCGCGACATCAACCTTCTGGCATCGCATTTCACCGCCTCGGCAGTAGGACTAAGTCAGCCGCTTCCTCTGCGTCCTTGAGCAGCGTCTTGCGCGGCATGCCCATCTGCGCACGCATGGTCAGACCGCGCGACAGGTCGAGGACCTGGCTCGCGCGCGCGGATACCGGAAAGTCAGACGGTACCTCTCCCGCGCTGATCGCGTCGTAGAATCGCCGTTCTACTAGCGCCATGCCGGCAGCCACGGCGTCCTGTAGGAACTGCCGGACCTCAGCATCATCCACAAGCGGCGCAACGCACACCAGAAGACACCCCGGGGCTGATCCTTCCTCGGTCGCACTTTCTACGGCGTGCCTCATGAAACCGACGAGCGAGTCGCGAAGAGTCGTTGGCGAGAAGAGCGCCTTCGCAGCGCGAGCGCCCTTCGCTTCAGCGTACGCCCGAAGGGCACGCAAGAATATCGTCCGCTTGTCGCCGAAGACGGCATACAGGCTTGGCCGCCCCACACCCATGCCTGCGACGAGATCGTCGATCGTCGCGCCGTCGTAGCCTTTCGACCGGAACACCCGGGTTGCCTTTTCCAGCGCGTCCCTCTCGTCGAAACTACGGGGGCGCCCACGAGGCCTCTCAGCATTTTGAAACATTTAGTTCTAAATTCCTTGACCCCAATCTCGACACCAATATATAATCGAACAGTTCAAAAATGACAAGGCGGCCCTACCCCGTGGGACTCCTTCGACCTTAACCTTCACCAAGGAGCCGCCCATGAAACATTCGATCGCACTCGTCACCGGCGCCACCTCCGGGCTCGGTTATGCAGCAGCCCGCTCCCTTGCCGAAGAGGGCTGGGTCGAGATCATCATCACCGGACGCAGCCTGGCTCGGGCCAAGGAAGCGGCCGCTCAACTCGCAGCGGAAACCAAAAGACCGATCTTCACGCCGCTGGAGCTGGAGTTGGACACGCCGGCCAGCGTCCAGTCCGCGCTCGCCGAGCTGGTCAATCAAGGTCGGGCGGTCGATTTCCTGCTGCTCAATGCCGGATTGGTCCCAACCAAGAAGCGCGTGATCACTGCGGCAGGCATTGAGGCCTCTCAGGCCCCGCTGATCGGCCATCATCAACTGACTGTCGGGTTGCTTCGCGCCGACCTTCTTAGCCCCAACGCGCGGATTGTTATCACCAGCGCGGAGCCTGCCCGCGGGGGCGTACCGATGTTCAAGTACACCGACCTGCCAGCCTTCGCGGCCAAGAGTTACCAGGGTAACCGAACCGCCGCCGTTGAAGCCCTGATTCGCAACGGGCCGAACGTGAAGTACGCGCCCAACAATGCGTATGCCGACGCGAAGCTCATCATCGCTTGGTGGGTCGCGGCGCTGGCGCGCAGGCTACCCTCCGGCATGGCCGTGTACGCTGTCTCGCCCGGTGCGTCGAACGACACCAAGGTGGCGCGAAAC
This sequence comes from Mesorhizobium sp. SARCC-RB16n, assembly GCF_008520305.1. Lineage (GTDB taxonomy): Bacteria > Pseudomonadota > Alphaproteobacteria > Rhizobiales > Rhizobiaceae > Mesorhizobium. Next base: position 82,701 of record NZ_ML703258.1, read on the forward strand.
GTTGGCCCGTTGTTGAAGTACCTGATGATTCCAATCGTGAACCTCATTCCCGGCATGAATCAGACGCCGGAGACCGCGGCCCGTCGGTACCTCCAGGCGTCGGAGTTCGGAACCGACGTCTCAGGGCAATTCTTCGCGTCGGCTCAAGGGAAGTTCTCAGGCCCAATGGAGGTGCAGCGCCAGCCACACCTCCACGATCGCGCCAGCCAGGAAGCCGCGTGGCAGGCCGTCGTCAAGGTCTCCGGTGTCGACTTGTCGAACCCAGCACTCTTGCGTCCACAGGACCCCAACAGAGTTTTGTACTAAATAGTTCAAAATCTTCTTGACTGCCGTCTCTGCGCCTATTTATCATACAAAGCAGTTCAAAAATGACCAGACGCCCCTGGCGTCGCAAGGCGAGTACGCATGGAACGATACCAAGATAAAAAAGCAGTGGTTATCGGCGGCACGAGCGGCATGGGGCTTGCGACAGCGAAGATGCTCCTCGATGGGGGCGCGCGGGTCCTGGTGACGGGTCGCTCGCAGGCGGGCCTTGAATCGGCGCGGCAAGAGCTTGGCAACGACGCCATCGTGGTTTCGAGCGACGCGCGGTCGTTGACCGACATCGACGCCCTCGCCGCTCATGTGAAGACCGAGTTCGACACCATCGACCTGCTTTTCGTCAACGCCGGGTTCAGCACTCCAACGCCTGTCGCGAACGTGACAGAGGCCATCTACGACGAGATGTTCAACCTCAATGCCAAGGGACCGTTTTTCGCGGTCCAGAAGCTCGCGCCGCTGATCAATCGGGGCGGCTCGGTCGTCCTCACGACCTCTGTCGCCAACGTCAAGGGACTCCCCGGACAAGCCACCTACGGCGCCGCCAAGGCTGCGCTGCGATCCTTCGCCCGCGTGCTCGCAGCCGAGATCCTTCCGCAGGACATCCGCGTCAACGCGGTGTCGCCCGGTCCCATCGACACCGGCATCCTCGAAAAGGTGTTTCCCACGGAGGAGATGCGGGCCCACGTGAGGGGGCACACACTCGGCATCATCCCGATGAAGCGCTTCGGGACCTCGGAGGAGATCGCGAAGGCCGTCCTCTTCCTCGCGTTCGACGCGACCTTCACGACCGGCCTTGAGATTCCGGTCGATGGGGGTTGGTCACAACTCTGAAGGCATTATCGACTGCAAGCTTCGTCGCGGACGGTCTTCAATGTCTCTCCATGGCGGGCTGAATAGGTGCGTGTCCCAAAGGCCCGCCATGCAGCGCCGGAAATCGCACGTGGACGTTCTGCGACGATGGCGACAACGTCCGGATTCATGCGCCGCAAATCTGAGCTGAAGGTCCGATATAAGGCGCATTGCCGCCCAGCAGCTATGGGGCCGGGTACGGTCGGACCACTTTGAGATGAACGGTGGCGAGAAGCAGACGTTAGTTCGGGAAATGTGTCTGCGGCAGGTTGCGACCAATCTCCGCCATTCGCGGTTGGACCGCAAAGTCCTCAAAGCGGTTGTTTAGGGGCCACCCTCTATATGAGCAGCGTTCAACCATCCAGCCACGTGGCGAGGCCGTCCAGCGTCTGCAACCCAAACTCGACCGCGCCGAAACCGACGACCACCTGGCGACGTTCGCGGCTTGGGTGAAGCTGGCGCATGGTCAGCACGGTCTTGCCGTCGGTCTGCTCATCCAAGGTAATAGTCATGTAGAAGCGGTCCGGGTCGTTGAGGTCCGGGGTACCATAGTCCACCACGATCAGCTCGTTCGGAACGACCTTCAAGAAGCGCATGAGATTGGGGAAGCGCTGCTGTTGGCCTTCGAATACTCCCACCATGTCGAAGCGCCATTCCCCGCCCTCGCGGATATCAGCCTCTTGGTTCTCGATGCTGAGGCCGGCCGGGCCATACCATTGCGCCAGCGCTTCCGGGTCCATCCAGGCGGCGAAGACCTTGTGCCGCGGGTGCTTCAGCACCTTGACCAGCACGATTTCACGGTCGAGCGACCAGGTTTCAAATAGCCTTTGCATCGTCGTCCTCTTCCGTCTTGTCTAAATAGGCTTCCAGCCGGTCGAGCCGCTCGGCCCAGCGTCGTCGCTCCGCTTCCATCCAGTTTGCCGCCTCGTCGAAGCGCGTCCGCTCCAGCCGGCACCAGCGGCTGCGCCCGCGCTTCTCGCTTGCGATCAATCCGCAATCCTCTAGCACCTTGAGATGCTGGGCAAAGGAGGGCAACGCCATGTCGAAAGGCTCGGCCAGTGCGGTCACCGGCAGCTCACCCTCGACCAGCCGCGATACCACCGCGCGGCGGGTCGGGTCGCTGAGGGCGTAAAAGGCGAGGTCGAGGGGAGTCGAGTGGTAGGGCATATAACTTGGTAAAGCTGCCGGCAGTGCCGGTCAAGGATAAAAAGGCACTTGCCTTAGTGTTGCGGTTCAATTATAAAGGCAATTACCTTAGTATTGAGGAGCGCTTCAGTGGCAGTTCGTGTCGACCTTGTTATCTCGCTCGATGGTTTCGCAACAACGACGGACCAGACGCCTGAAAACCCGTTCGGCCCCGACTGGTCGCGCCTGGTCGGTGCGTATGTCGCCACAAGAACATTCAGAGAGCGAGTGCTCAAGGACACCAGCGGCAAAGGCACCACGGGCATCGACAACGATTATGCGATGGATTACTTCGCCAACATTGGCGCCGAGATCATGGGGGCCGGCAAGTTCGGGCTGCACAACTTTCCCGATGATCCGAACTGGAAAGGGTGGTGGGGCAACGAGCCGCCATTCCACTGCCCGGTCTTCGTCCTAACGCACACGCCACGGCCTTCCATCGAGATGGCTGGAGGCACCACGTTTCACTTCCTCGCGGCGGATCCGGATGATGCGCTGCAGCAGGCCGTGAGAGCCGCAAACGGCAAGGATGTGCGGATAGGTGGCGGACCAACCATGGTTCGCGACTACCTCAAGACCGGACTTGTGGACCGCCTGCATGTTGCCATCGCTCCAATTCTGCTGGGGCGGGGCATCCGCCTCTGGGACGAGTTGCGCGGGTTGGAAGCCGGCTACGCCGTCAAGACAGAAACGGCCGAGAGCGGCACTGTACACCTCACGTTTCAGCGCTAGTCGCCATCTCGTGACTTACGGCGATCATGGACTGCCCACACTTGGTCCATGACTGCCTTCCCCGTTCTGCCCTCGCCCAATGTCCACTTTTCCACAACAGAAGGCAGACCGACCGGTTTCCACCCATCCATGTTCCCCCATCGCGCCTGAGACGCGGCGAACGACTGCTCCAGGGGATCGCTATTTTGACCGGGAGCGGCGTGAATGAGGCGCGAAGCGGTCGTTCAACAGGCGCGGCGAGAACGACGGACATAAAAAACGGTACGGCGGAAGCCCGCTTCCAAGTCAGGATAACGCAGCTGCAATGACCATTGGGACACGGTTGCTGTTTTCACACCAGCTTACTCACAGCCGAGGCCTATCAATGTAGCGCTCCAAACCATCCCGATCGCACGCCGTTACCGCCTTTCGCCGCCCCTATCGTCCAGTGGTCTTTTCAGCCTTGAAACAACTGGGCTATGAATGGCTGTGCGCAACCCGATTGACGAACCGGAGCAAGGGTAAAAGATAGAGCTAGCCATAGATTGTCCCCGCGCATGGATCATGTTCATGCCAGAACAATCGAGCTGAGTCCTGCGCAGAACAAAGCGAATTGGCCCACTTCAGAACGAAGTTTGCCATAACTAATTGATATTAAAAGGTTTTGGTGGGCCCGGAGGATGTAATAAAATCATTGATTTCATTGAGTTTTTCGTGGGCCAAAATCAGAATTCTTCCCGTATCATTCCGCATGATCTCGCCGCTGATTTGGGTCGAGCTCGCGTTTCTGGAGACGACTAAGAGATATGATGCCCATACGGAGGCCGCGACGTATGTAATGGAAGTTCCAGTCATCCGAGCAGCAGACGCGCACAAGCCCGAAACTCAAGCAATCTCGGCGTCTCCGTTAGCCGGACAGAGCAGTTCCACATTCAAACCGCCGCTGTCGGAATCGCGCAGGCTCAAGGGAAACTGGTGCAGCCGCGCTATCGCCGAGACCAGGCTCAGTCCCAGGCCCGTTCCGGGCGTCTGGCGGCTCGGGTCGAGCCGATAGAAGCGGCGAAGCACGTTGCCGCGCTCCTCGGCTGGAATTCCGGAGCCAGTATCCCAAACCCGCACGATGGACCCTGTAGGCGCCGCAACCAGTTCTAGTCCGACCCGCCCGTCCGCCGGCGTGAATTTGATGGCGTTGTCGACCAGATTGGCCAAGGCCTCGAAAAGCAGGTCGCCATCCGCGTCAACCAGCGCGACTGGTTGACAGACGACAACGAAGTCGAGGCCGCGCTCTTCCGCAATCGGCTGGTAGAATTCGGCCAGGGCGGTCACGATCTCGCCAAGATCGACCTTGGAAAAATTCTCCCGACGGCGGCTCTGCTCGACCTCGGCAATGCGCATCAGAGCGGCGATGGTCGCGAGCAACTGGTCGATATCGCCCAGGGACTTTTGCATCGCCTCCTTGACAGGTCCGTCGTCCGAAATCGCACGCATGCTGCGCTCGAGGCGCGAGCGCAAGCGCGTCAGCGGGGTTCTGAGATCGTGGGCAATTGCGTCCCCTGCCCCTTTCACGTCGCCGACGAGCCGCTCGATCTCGTCGAGCATAGCGTTGACGATCACCGACAGTTTGTCGAACTCGTCCTGACGCTTGTGAACCGGCAATCGCCGGTCGAAATGGCCCTGCATGATGGAACTGCAGGCGCGGCGCACGGCTTCGACGCGCCGCAACATTGCCCGGCTCATCCCAACCCCACCGATCAGCGATATGGCCAAGGCCGGGAACACTGCGAGCAACAAGGCCCGAACGATGATCTCCCTTATCTCGTCGACCGATTCCGTCGCGTGGCCGAGGACGAGCAGGTTGCCGTTCTTGAGAGTGGCCGAGACGATACGCACGTGCTCGGAAGTCGAGCCTCCCCCATCGTTGAGGGAAAGCGTCAAAGTTTGCGGATTGTCGAGGCCTGGCAATATTGGCGGCAACACCGCCATATTGCCGGCCAGGCGCGTGCGATCGATGGCGAAGATCCCGAACGCCTTTTCCCGGCGCCGGTCGTCGGCCAATGCCTTCTGGATGCGGGCCGGAAGCGAGGCCGGATCGCTGTTGGCAAAGGAGCGGGCATCGGCGATCAGAGCATCGTCGATCTGGCGTGTGAGGTAGCCGACGGTCTCCCGGTAGAGGAAGCCGGCCATCGACAAGAGCGCAACAGCCAGGATCGCCGCTGCCCCGATGGTACGGCGGAAGCTTGCTGTCTCCAAAATCCTAATTTTGTGCACGAAGGACGAATCCCCGGCCGCGAACCGTATGGATCAATGGCACTTCACCCGGCTGATCGATCTTGCGGCGCAGGCGACCGAGGTGAACGTCGACGAGGTTGGTTCCCGGGTCGAAGCGATAGTGCCAGACCTGCTCGAACAGCATGGCCCGCGTGACGACCTGGTTTGCATGACGAAGCATGTATTCAAGCAGCTTGATCTCGCGCGGCACGAGATCGACTTCGCGCGAGCCGCGTCGCACCGTGCGCGTCAAAAGGTCGAGTTCCAGATCGTGGAGTCGAAGGATCGTCAGGCGCGGATCGGGAGATCGGCGCGCCAGAACTTCGACGCGCGTCCGCAGTTCCGCCGGAGAGAATGGCTTCACGAGGTAGTCGTCTCCTCCTGCCCTCAATCCTCTGATGCGTTCATCGACACTGGACAGCGCGCTGAGGACAAGAACCGGCGTATCCACGCCGCCCCCGCGCAAGATTTCGAGCAGGCTCAGACCGTCAAGACCGGGCAGGAGGCGATCGAGCGTAATGACGTCAAAGACCTGGGTTTGAGCCTTGGCCAACCCATCGGGGCCTGTCGCCGCGCGCACAACGTCAAACCCCGCCGCACTGAACTCGTCGACGATCTCTTCCGCTGTCTCCGCATCGTCTTCGACGACAAGGACCTTCATCACCGCAGCGGGTCCTCTTTCCTGGCTGGCGGCTGGCGCAGCCGCGCACTCATTCGGGGCGGGAGCGAGCATGGCCGGCACACCGCTATTGCGCCGGCACAGGGGGATCGGCCGGCCGACGCCCAATAATCTGCTGTTTGACAGCTGTTATCAATCCGGCAAACCGTTGCATATAGAGGTAGATGACCGGCGTGGTGTAAAGGGTCAGCATCTGTGAGACGCAGAGTCCGCCGACAATGGCGATGCCGAGTGGGCGCCTCAGTTCCGAGCCAACGCCCGTGCCCAGGGCAAGCGGCAGAGCGCCGAGCAAGGCGCAGAGCGTGGTCATGGTGATCGGGCGAAACCGCAGGATGCAAGCCTCGATGATGGCTTCCTTCGGCGACAAACCTCTTTGCCGCTCGGCCGACACCGCGAAGTCGATCATCATGATCGCGTTCTTCTTGACGATGCCGATGAGAAGGATGATGCCGACGAGCCCCATGACGTCGAGCTGACCTCCGAGGACCATGAGCGCGGCAAGCGCGCCGACACCTGCCGAGGGCAAGGTCGACAGAATGGTGAGCGGGTGGATCACGCTCTCATAGAGCACGCCAAGGACGATGTAGACGGCAACCAGTGCGGCCGCGATCAGCATCGGCTGCGTCCCCAGCGAAGCTTGAAACGCCTGCGCCGTGCCCTGAAAACCAGTCTGCACCGTTGCCGGCATGCCCAGGCGCGCCTGCATGGCATCGACGGCGGTGACGGCGTCCCCGAGGGCAACGTTCGGCGCGAGGTTGAAGCTCAGCGTAACCGAGGGGTACAAGCCCTGGTGATTGATCGCCAGAGGCGCGACGGAAGCACCCACCTTGGCAAAGGTGCTGAGCGGGATCTGTTTTGCCGCATTGTTGCCGACATAGAGAGCATCCAGCGCGCCGGCATCGACCCGGTATTGGGGATCGACTTCCATGATGATCTTGTGCTGGTCAAGTTGGGTGAAGATGGTCGCGATCTGACGCTGACCGAACGCATCATAAAGCGTGTCGTCTATGGCCTGAGGGGTGACGCCGAGGCGGGACGCCGTGTCGCGGTCGATGACAATGTCGGCGTGCGGCGCCGCTGATTGCAGATCGCTGGCAACGTCACGGACCTGAGGCAGCTTGCGCAGCTCGGCGGTCATTGTGTCCGCCCATTTGTACAGCTCAGGCAGATTGGGGTCCTGCAGGGTGTACTGGAACTGGGTCTGGGAACTGCGTCCGCCGACGTTGATGCCCTGCACCGCCTGCATCGCGACGCTGATGCCAGACACCCCCGCCGTTTCCTTGCGAAGGCGCGAGATCACCTGATCGGCGGAGAGCGACCGTTGGGAAAACGGCTTGAGGGCGATCTGCAGGTTGCCGGAGTTCATGCGCCCCGACCCGCCGAGGGTGGACCGGACAGTCTCGATGGCCGGATCCTTCAGGATGAGATCGACCACCTGCTGCTGCTTGGCTGCCATGGCCTGAAAGGAGATGTCCTGCGCGGCCTGTGTCGATCCGGAAATCAATCCGAGATCCTGCTGCGGGAAGAACCCCTTCGGAATTGCGAGGAACAGTTGCGCCGTCAGCGCCAGGGTCGCCAAGAAGCAGACTAGGACAAGCCTTGGATGTCCGACCGCGACGTGCAGCGAACGGCTGTAGCCCTGCTGTACGAACTCGAAGCCGCGCTCGAGCAGCCGGGACAGCCGGTTGGGCCTGGCCTCTTCTTCGTGGCCCTTGATCATCAAGGCGCACATCATCGGTGTCAGGGTAAGCGAAACGACTGCCGAGATGATCAGCGCCACGGCGACCGTGACCGAGAACTCACGGAACAGCCTGCCGACCATGCCGCTCATCAGCAGCAGCGGGATGAAGACCGCGATCAGCGAGACCGTCATGGAAACGACCGTGAAGCCGATCTCGCTCGCCCCCTTCAAGGTGGCCTGCAACGGCGATAGGCCGTCCTCGACATGCCGGACGATGTTCTCGATCACGACGATAGCGTCGTCGACGACGAAGCCGACGGCGATGGTCAGTCCCATCAGCGAGATGTTGTCGAGCGTATAGCCCAGCATGTACATCACGCCGAACGTGCCGATCAGGGAGACGGGAATGGTGACGGCCGGAATCATGGTCGCGCTGAAACTCTTCAGGAAGACGAAAATGGTGAGAACGACCAACCCGATCGTGATCATGAGCGTGAATTGAACGTCGGCGACGGCGGCCCGAACGGCGACGGTGGAATCGCCCACCGTGGCGATACTGACCGAAGGCGGCAGCCGCGATCGCAGTCCGGGCAGCGCGTCCCTCACACCCTTGACGACATCGACGGCATTGGCGCCCGCCTGCAGATGCACGTCGATCAGCACGGCCTTCTGGTTGTTGTACCAGGCGCCCAGCGTCGTGTTTTCAACGCTGTTTATTGCGCTGCCGATGTCGCTGATGCGTACGGGAGATCCATTGCGGTACGCGATGATCGCCGAATTGACGTTGCCGGGCGTCAGGAGCTGGTCGTTGGCGTCCAGGGTCACTGAGCGCTGCGCGCCGTCAAGCGTGCCCTTCGGGCCGTTGGTAGTCGCCAGCGTCAGCGCGGAGCGAACATCTTCGAGACTCATGCCGAGAGCCGCGAGTTTGGTCGGATCGACCTGGATTCGCATGGCGGATTTCGAGGAGCCAGGCATGTCGACAAAGCCGGCGCCCGGGATTTGCGACAAGGTCTGGGCAACCGTGTTGGCCGCGGCATCCATGACCAAGGGCAGCGGAATCGTGTCCGACTGCATCACGATGGAGATGACGGTGAACAGCGCCGGATTGATCTTGTGGTAGGTGGGCGGACTCTGCATGGTTTTGGGCAGCGAGCCGCTGGCCGCCGTGATCGCCGTCTGAACGTCCTGAGCCGCGCTATCGATATTGCGACTGAGATCGAACTGCAGCGTCAGGTTCGAGTTGCCCAGGGTACTCGTGGAGGTCATCTGGGCCATGCCGGGGATGGTCGCGAATTGCTGCTCGAGCGGGCTCGCGACCGTGCTCGCCATGGTTTCGGCATTGGCACCGGGCAACGTGGCCTGCACCGAGACGGTGGGGAAGTCGACCTGCGGCAGCGAGGAGATGGGCAGCAGCATGTAGGCGACCAGGCCGACGAGCACGATGCCAAGTGTCAGCAATCCGGTTGCCACGGGTCGCTGGACGAAGATGCTGGAGATGTTCAACTTGCGGTCCTTCGCTTGATAAGCGCATCGATTGGCCTGGATCCAGGCGCCGCCCAATCGGCTGCAGTCCAATTGCGCGCAGGGGATTGTCCGTGCTGCTTCATGGGGTCTGGCTGGTCGCCACGATCGCGGGCGAAGCCGCAGCGTTTTGCGATACAGCGCTGTCCGGCAGCGTCGACACCTTCATCCCTGGCTTCAGGCTGTATTGCCCGTCGGTTACCACCGTATCGCCGGCGCTCAAGCCCGATGCGATGACGGTGACGCCACCAGCTACTCGCTTGACCGTCACCGGCTGCTGAACCAGCGTCGAGTCTCCAGGCTTGATCAGATAAACATAGGTGCCATTGGTCGATTGTTGAACGGCGGTAGAGGGAACGGAGGTCGCCTGGGATAGGAGTGCGCTCTGAAACAGAGCCTTGACGAACTGGCCCGGCTTCAACTGATGATCCTTGTTCGGGAAAGTCGCCTTCAATCTGACGGTCGCCGTTGCCGGATCGATGTGATTGTCTACGAGGCTCAACGTTCCCGTGCCGAGCGGTCTGTCATCGTTTGCCGCCAAGGCGGTGATGGCGACCGCGGAGGCCGGCGCTCCGACCGGCCAGTCGCCAATGGCTTCTGACGGAACCGTAAAGACGACCGAGATCGGCTCGAGCTGGTTGATGGTGACGATCCCGGGATCGCTCGGGGTGATCATGTTGCCCTCATCGATCATCCGGATACCGGCCACGCCATCGATCGGTGAGGAGATCGTGGCATAATCGAGCTGGGTCTGCGCGCTTTCGATGGCGGCCTTGTCCACCAGGATCATGGCCTCGGTCTGGGCGATCTGCGCCTTCTGCGTATCGAGCGTCTGGCTGGACGCGAAGCCCTTCTGTGCCAGTTGCGAAATGCGTTGCAGATCGGCCTGGGTATTGGCGAGCAGAGCCTGGTCCTTGGCCAGATTGGCCTCGGCCTGATGCAGGGGTCCGATCAGGGCTTTCGGGTCCAGATGCGCAAGCACGTCGTTGGCATGCACCGCCTGGCCTTCCGTGAACACGATGTCGTTGATCTGCCCGCTGACACGAGGCTTGACCGTCACGCTGTTGAAGGGCTGTACCGTTCCGAGCCCGGTGACCTGGATCGGAACGTTTCCCAACTGTGCCTGAGCCGTGTTGACCGGCGTGGGAGGCATCGGTGCCGCAGATGCGACTGCCGCCGCTGAAGGACGCGCACCGGCATAGGTAAAGGCGCCGTAAGCGCCGCCGCTACATAGGGCGATCGCCAGCAACAGGCGGAAGAAACGCGAGCGGCGAGGCCGCGTCGTAGGAACGAGTTCCGGCCCCATCGGCTCCTGCCGCTTGTCTGAAAGCTGTTCGCTCATTGAGCTCTCCTGGTCGAAACCGCGGTGGTACTGCTGCCTTGTTGCACTGCAGCATTACGCCGACGGGCCGGCTACGCTATTAAAATCCTTGTTAAGAATGGGGTGCCTACCGCGACGTGCCTTCGCCACCCCGATCCGCCGACATAAGCGGTAAGAAATGACTAGGATCGGGCAGGCGCCGACGTGCAGTCCTTCAGCCGGGATCGCGGCGAGTTGTTTCGCGCCCTCTTAGACCTTACCAGCCTCACCCAATACCTGACGCCGAGGTTTCGATGCACCAGGGGCAGGCGGAATGCTCAAACGGAAGAGTTAGCTGCCACACCGGAAGAGATAAATTGCCTCACTGCTAGCCACATAACATCTTTGGCAAACCGGGAGGTCGCAACTCCGCAAGGGCCCGACTTCCTCCCGCTGCGCAGTCGGGCCAGCTTTAACAGGTGCGCTGCCAGGAGATTTACGATGAGACTAGCGATTGTTTGCGCATCAATTGTGTTTGCCGGATCCGGCTTCGCAATTGCCCACGAGAAAAAAGCCATAACCCAACAGTGCGCCGCAGTTGCTGGGTTGGACTGCCGTTCGACAGGATCTGTACCGACTTCGCCGCATTACCGGGCAAAAGGTAGGTCCGAGCCGCGCCTGGGATACGATGATGATCCCTGGATCATTCCATCCTTTCACTGACCACGGGGCACGAAGGCTAAGCAGGCCAGCGCCGGCCTGCCACGCTCTCCGCGGACCAGCCTTGGAAGAGGAAAAAACGGGCTCTTCATTCTCGAACCTTGCAATGCCAATCATGTTCAGATCCAGCGTTGACGCACCCACGCCAAACGGCGGAACACCATGAACGAACAGCGCGTCCATCAGATTTTCGTGGTCAGCTTGCTGCTTAAGGGCGCACATGCCCTGGTCGAATGCATCGGCGGCCTGGTGCTACGCCTTTGTCAGCAGCAGCACGTTTCGGCTGGTCAATTGGCTGACGAAGGGAGAGCTGGGCGAGGATCGTCCTCAGGCGCGCCCGATCAGTGATGTGCGACATGGCCTGGAAGATTTCACAGGGAGCGCCTGGACGAGAGAGGGTCGACCGATTGTCATCGGCAGGGACATCGGTCCATGCTCCCCACGTTTCCAATTCGTTCGCGCGTCGGCGGGAGCGATTGCCCGCCCGGTCATGCACTCACTGAAACCCCGTGCTGCGCCGGCTCCATCGTCGACGACGAAAAGGAGGCAATACAGATCGCCCTCTGGCTTACGGTTCGACCCCGCGCAGCTCGCCCGCTGCCCATGCTGCTAAGTTGTTCTGAGATGCACCTGCGGGCGAGCGCAGCACCTGCTTGAACGGCAGACCCGGATTGGTCGAGAAGCGCATGATCGAATCCGGGCTCAGGCCCGGATTCGATTGAAACTCCCCCATTAGCAGGGAACATGACCCCCGTGGGTGACGTTGGGGATCCCATCGATGCAGGACTTGTTGGGCCAGTCCAAAGCGCTGTCGCCACGAGCTGCCAGCGCAGCAGTCCCGGTCGTCAACATTGTCCCAATGGCAATTGCCAAGAGTACGGTTCGTTTGGTCATTGTATTCTCCTTTTGGTCGACATCGAATATGTCGTTACCAAACCTAATATAATGTGAGTGATGTTGAGTTGGTATAATACACTCGTTTTACAGAATTGTCCCCATGTATGCGATACTAATACTCTCCGGGCCTGTTCTTCCGGATTAGCCGCGACCCTAAGCAAATTCTGAAGCTGGAGACCGGTCATGACCGGCAATCTGCAGATCGGTAAGGATACAGGCCGCTATGTCGAGCCAAGTCGAATCCAGGAGTTCCCTGCCAGTTGCGAACGCAACAGCGTCGTAACCAGCCGAACGCATCAGACTGACGGTAGACATTCGGACGGCCTCGTCGTCGTCGACGATGGCAACCATTGGAATTTGTGCCTTCGGCATCTTTTGAATAACCCGGGAAAATTCTATCCCATATTGGACACATACAACGCATCCACCATGGTCGGACCTATACAGAGGTTTGCCTTGCTGGAATTTACGATCGTAGTGGCCTGGAGCTCCGCCACTATTTATCGGCAGGAGGTACATCTATGTGGTCGGTACCTTCACTCGACTTGGGTCACTTCAGTAGCCTGGTGTGGAATTAAAACCACCCGGTCGTCGCATCAGCGCCAGGCCAGCTGGCAAAGTCTCTGGATGTCCCATCCCCCTAAAATTGAGGCAATTGAAACACAAACTCGGCAATAGCGGACAAGCATATTTAGGGCAACGAAGTAGTCTCTTGATCGGCGCTGCGCCGATGTTGATTTCGGCCATCGGTTCGAAAACTCATCTGCCGCAGACCATCTCGTGTCAAAGCTGATCGCCAAAGGCCCTCTCCCCCTCGGTCGGTCTTGGCGGGCGCCTTGCTCCCCCCGGGGCGCTCGTCGCGGCACGGGTTCGTTGGGCCGGTGACGCCTCGTCATCGGCCCATTTTTTTGCTTGGCGAGGGCGCGATCAGACCTCCCATACAGGCGCGAGAAGCTAGACCCGGCGATGTCATGATGCCGATGGTCAGGCCCGACGTGAGCGCACATTGTTGCCAGGTACCCGTCGTGAGGCTCTTGCGACCCATTCAGGGCTGTGGTCGCGTTGCTTGGAAGCCGGGCCCGTGCGGCAAGCATACCAAAGTATGAGCCCTTCAGACCGACACTCTATCCACGCATACGTAGGTCGGATTGGAGAGACCCAACACGGCCAACTACACTGGCTTCAATGGAGAGGCAGCCGGTCATCGGATACACCGCCGGCCACGCGAGAGCACCCACCACGCGTTTTGAAATGCAAACGGCCTCTACGGCCGGCGAGGACCCCGACCGTTGACCGAACACGGCGGGCTTCCAGCCGGTTTGCATGACAAACGGTTTGCATAAGAGAGATGAAACATGTCGCAGACCGACACCATCAAGCCCAGCGCACCGGACCCAGCCGAAGTCAACAGAGCGCTGGCAGGAACCCGCAGTGGGCTGCACATCCCCCTCCTAAACAGCCGGGAGGCGGTTGCGGGCAGCGCCGTGAGGTTGACTGCCGCGCCAGGACGTAGAGATCCTGTCGCCGATGCGAGCCCAGCCGAGCACGACCCAGCTGTCGAAGAGGCGGGGCAAGGGAGCGGTTCACCGGATCCGTACGCAATGCACGCAGGGCGACGGCCGGCGGTCCTTATAATCGGATTCCTCACCGTGGCAGCTCTCGTCATCGGCGGGTTCTATTTCTGGTATGTGAACCGAAACATCGTGAGCACGGATGACGCCTATACGGATGGGCGAGTTGTCACCGTCGCCCCGCAGGTTACCGGCCTCGTCGTTTCGCTGGATGTAAGGGACAACCAGTATGTCCATAAGGGCGATCCGCTGGCTCACATCGATCCGCGCCCGTACACGATCGAACGGGACAGGGCCCAGGGCACACTCGACAGCGCCAGGGCGCAAGCTGCCGGCGAACGCCTGATTGCCGAAATCGCCCGCAAGAACTTCCCGGCTTTGCTGGAGCAGGCCCAGGCCCAACTGGTGACGGCCAAGGCCAATCTGAATCGAGCGCAAGCCGACTACGACCGGCAACACAACCTTCCCAAGGCTGCGACCACCCAGCAGCAGGTCGATGCGGCGTTGGACGCGCTGCGCCAGGGCGAGGCGCAGGTTACTCAAGCTGAAGCCCAGGTTCAACTGAGTTCTCCTGTGGAGCAGCATATCGGCCAGAGCGATATGCAAGTCAAACAACTAACGGCACAAGTCGAGCAGGCTCAGGCCCAGCTTGATCAGCAGGCGCTCAACCTGTCCTGGACGGTGGTCACCGCACCGCAGGACGGCTGGATTACCCGGCGCAACGTGGAAATGGGCAACTACGTCACGCCCGGCCAGCAGATATTCTCGATCGTTTCACCGGACGTGTGGGTTACCGCCAACTTTAAGGAGAACCAGCTCGACGCTCTTCGGGCTGGGCAGAGCGTGAAGATCGACATAGATGCCTATCCCGATCTCGACCTGCACGGTCATGTCGACAGTGTCCAGATGGGATCCGGTTCGAAGTTCACGGCCTTTCCGCCCGAGAACGCCACCGGCAATTTCGTGAAGATCGTTCAGCGCGTGCCAGTCAAGATCGTCATCGACCGCGGACTTGATCCCAAATTTCCGCTGCCACTCGGGATATCGGTGACTCCGACGGTGACCGTTCGATGAGCAGCGCTCCAACCGATGCCGGCGCCGACTGGAAGCCCCGCTACAATCCCTGGCTGATTGCGGTTTGCGTAACGCTTGCCGCCTTCATGGAAGTCCTCGACACCACGATCGTCAATGTCGCATTGCCGCACATCGCCGGCACTCTTTCTGCGAGCAATGACGAGGCAACCTGGGCGCTGACCTCGTACCTGGTTGCGAACGGAATCGTGCTGACCATTTCGGGATGGCTGAGCGATCTATTCGGACGCAAACGTTACTTTCTGATCTGCATCGGCATGTTCACGGTCTGCTCGTTCCTGTGCGGAATGTCGACGAGTCTGGGCGAGTTGATCGTGTTCCGGCTGCTGCAAGGTTTCTTTGGCGGCGGCCTGCAGCCGAGCCAACAATCGATCATACTGGATACGTTTCCTCCGGCCAGGCGCGCAGCTGCATTCGGCGTCACCGCGATCGCTACGATCGTCGCTCCGATCCTGGGTCCGACGCTTGGCGGCTTCATCACCGATCAGTGGAGCTGGCCCTGGATATTCTTCATCAATGTACCCGTGGGCATCCTCGCAGTGATTTTGAACTCGATCCTGGTCGAAGACCCGCCGTGGGTGAAGAGCCGAAAGCGTCGGGGTCTCGACTACGTTGGCCTTTCCCTCATCACGGTTGGGCTCGGAGCCCTGCAGATCATGATGGACCGGGGCACCGACGACGATTGGTTCGGTTCGTCGGTCATCATAGTCATGGCGCTTCTCGCCTTCCTCGGCATTGCGGGCGCCATTGGCTGGCTCCTCATTGCCCGGAAGCCGATCGTCAATCTCGATGTGTTCAGGGACAGGAATTTCGCCGGCGGCAGCGCACTGATCGCGGCGACGGGGTGCATTCTCTACGCCAGCGCCGTCGTCATTCCGCAATTCGCGCAACAGGTCCTTGGCTATACCGCGACCTGGGCGGGGCTCATTCTCTCCCCCGGTGGCGTTGTCATCATCCTCCTTATTCCGATCGTCGGGCGCCTCTTGACCATCATCCAGGCGCGCTTCGTCATCGCCGCTGGCTTTCTCATTATGGGATCGGCGCTGCTCTTTTCGACCCACCTGACGCCGAACATAGATTTTTCGACGCTTGTCATCATGCGCAGCTTGCAGACTGCCGGCCTCGCATTCCTTTTCGTGCCGATCAGTACGATCACTTATTCCACCTTGCCGCGCGAACTGAGCGGCGACGGGGCAGCACTATTTTCAATGCTTCGCAATCTGTTCGGTTCGATCGGCATTTCTGCCGCGACGTCGCTCGTCACGGAGCAAAGCCAGGTTCGGCAGTCCTATCTGTCGGAATGGGCTTCGCCCTTTCATCAACCCTATAATGCGCTGGTCACCCAGTACGGGCGAGCGCTGGAGTCAGTTGGAAATCCTGCTGGGATCGCGCACGAAATGGCGGTTGGGGGTGTGTACCAAAGCTTCCGATCGCAAGTTGCCGTCCTGGCGTATTCCGATGTGTTTCTGTTCTTCTCATGCCTAGCCTTCCTTGCCGTTCCCTTCTGCCTCCTCCTGTCGGGCAGGATGGTGTCGAGCGGCGGCGTTGGCGCCGGCCACGGAGCTTGATCATGCGCTACAAATTGCCCACTGTTGCAGCGATTTCCGGCACTTTGGCCCTGGCAGCATGCAGTGTCCCAGATTTCGATCAGCCGGACCCGGCCCTGCCCAAACGCTGGTTCACCAGCGGCACGGCTGCCGCGCCTGCGAGTACCGCGGGATTCAGCGCGGCGGCTCAGCAGCCTGTCGACTCCGCCTGGTGGCAGGTTTTTCACGATCCTACCCTTACCTCTCTGATGAAGAGAGTCGCTGAGGCCAACCTCGACGTAAGGACTGCGACCGTCCATCTCGCTGAAAGCCGTTCTCAGCGCGGCGCCGTGGCTTCCGCCCAACTGCCTGATCTGAATGGCAGCGCTAGATACCAACATGAGAAACTGAGCGACCCTAGTATCAAAGGCAGTCTGATCGATGGTCTCGCTGGGTCGAGCACCATTTCTGCCACAGGGCCGACGGACCTGTTTACCAGCGGTTTCGATGCATCATGGGAACTCGATCTTTGGGGGCACGTCCGCCGCCAGGTTGAAGCGGCGGATGCGCAAGTGCAGTCTTCCGAGGAGCAGCGGCGTGGCGCGCTCCTGTCGAGCCTGGCGGAAACCGCGCGCGACTATATCCAGCTGCGCGGCACGCAGACCTTGATCAAGATCGCGACTGACAACCTTGTAACCCAGCAGGGTATTCTGCAGTTGACGCAAACGCGCCAGCAGAGGGGCCTGACGACCAGTCTCGACGTCGACAATGCATCCGCCCAGGTCGAAGCCGTCCGGGCGGAACTGCCCAGCCTGGAACAGCAGGAAGCGCAGCAGATCAACGCCTTGAGCTTTCTGCTCGACATGCCGCCCGATGCCTTGCGCGGCGAACTCGCCACCACGAAACCGGTGCCGCCGTCGCCCGCCAGCATTCCAATCGGCATTCCCTCCGAGTTGGCGCGCCGCCGTCCGGATATTCGCGCAGCCGAGGCGCAGCTTCACGCCGCCACCGCGGACATTGGAGTGGCGGTCGCCGAATTCTACCCAACGATCAAATTGAACGGAGCGGTGGGCTTCGACGCCCTCAAGGCCGGGAGTTTACTGACGAGCAGTGCGATCCTGACCAATGTCGGACCCAGCGTTTCGATGCCGATCTTCGAGGGTGGCCGGCTGAAGGCGACATTGGAGCTTCGCAAGGCGCAACAGGTGGAGGCGGCGATCGCCTATGACAAGACAGTTCTGCAAGCCTGGCACGATGTCGTGAATGCCCTCGTCGCCCACCGGACCGAACAACAACGCCGGGACCGGCTGGCAGCGCAGGTCAAGCGCTCGCGAGAAGCCTTGTCGCTAGCCCGCGTCCGCTACAATGACGGCGTCGCCGACTTCACCACTGTGCTCGACACGGAGCGCACGCTTCTGCAAGCCGAACAGAATTATGCGCAGAGCACCACCAACATCTCGATCGATCTCGTCCAGTTGTACAAAGCGCTTGGTGGCGGATGGGAATTGACCTACCCCGAGCCCGCCGCCCGAGCCACCGATCAGCGCTCGAAGAAGACTGACATGAGCCTGTAGATGTTCTGAAGTGCCGCTCGTCTCCCGGTGCTTGCTTTGTCAGCATGCCTGCCGACGAACCACATCGGGCGGGCGCTGCCTTGGCAGGGATCGTCGCGTCATCGGCACGACTTTGCTCCAATCCGAAGCAGTAGGTCTCTATTTTGGCGAGTTTGGATCACGGGCAAGAGTGCCACATTCCGCTGGATCCATAGTAGCTCGAGTTTACGGCATCGAACGAGCAGTAAGCAGCATCGGTATCGTAGTTCCACCAAGGTTGGTAGTGATATCCTGGATCGCTAAAAAAGATCTCGTGGTGCCGGTGACTGTTGATAGTGCCTCTTCCGCTAAAGTCTATGCCATGACCATCACTACCGCCGCCGCGCGCGATCGAGACCGTCGCCGACCCGCTCACCAGGAGTGCGCCCAAAGCGATCTTCGCCAGTATTCTTGCCAGTCTCATCACAATATTCTCCTACAATTTATCTTCGTTGCAAGTCTGTAATTAAGTAGCTGCTTTATATAAGAATCAAGATAGTACGCATGGTCAGCATGTTTATATCTTGTGGTTATAGGTATGGACCGTCGAGCGTATGCCGATGCCGTGCTCCACAGTGCGGCAGGAGCAAGCCAAACCTTTCGTCGTTCAAATCTGGCCTCCACTCGTACTGTGGAGGCCGGATTCGAAGAGGGTGTCGTGGTTCACGGGCAGTATGGGTCGTATGCGTACGGATCGTATGGATAATCGTAGCCATATGGGTACGGGTAACCGCAGAAGTAGTCCGAACCATAGTATCCGTGGCGATCATGGGGGCGCCCCACCGATCCAGCGTAATGGGTCACTCCGAATGAATGGTGGCTGCTGAGGCCGTGGGCGGTGCTATGGCTACCGAGGCCGCCGGCGATGCCATGGCTGCCGAAACCGCTCCCTATGCCGTGGCCGCCGAAACCGCCCCCGATGCCATGGCCGCCGCCGAAGCCACCGCCATGGCCGCCGCCGAAGCCACCGCCATGACCGCCGCCAAAGCCGCCGCCATGACCGCCGCCTCCGCGCGCCATTGATTCCGTCGCCGAGCCCGCTGCCAGCACTGCACTTAGTGCCACGATTATAAGTATTGTTTTGGACCTTCTCATAGTAAACTCCTTATCTTTAGCTCTCACGATCTTGAAAGCCAAATTGATATGGAGAGAGGGCGCCCATTTAAATATAATACGTTTCGGCTATCTGTAGCATACGTTGCAGCTACCGTTCCGATCTTTATGAATGCCACGAAGAACCTATGGTCTTCAGCAGGCAACGCTTGTTCAAGAACTCAGCCGCACCGGCGCCGAACGCTGGCCGAAGAACCGAGACTGCCATTTAATGAGCGGGCATATGCCCCGCGTCGGATCATGTCCCGCACGCCATCGGATCGCGATGGTGGAGATAGCACAGGTTGATGGCGCATCAGTTTGGCGGCTTCGCGGTAGATGTGTCCTGCCGCCGGTTTTCGGACACCAGGTTAAGCTAGCATTGCTTTTTCCGCGAACTCCACAGCGTTCAGATAGCCCAGAGTGGAGTGCCGCCGCCGAGGATTGTAGAAGCGCTCGATGGAATCGAACACATCCGCTTTGGCGTCATCTCTCGTCCTGTAGACCTTGCGGGCTGTCCTTCACGCTTGCATTCTTTGATGTTGCAGCCCCGTCTAGCACCAATAGGCCATCATTAATGTAGCTGCCGCCTTGCTGCGGTATAGCCCGGTCATCCAAAATCCAAAAAAGTCTCCATGCCTTTCGCACCAAACCCCTGACGATCGCCTCTGGCTCGCGCAGCAACTCATCATCGCTTACCCGGAGCACAACCACTCCAGGAAATGCGGCATGAGACAGAGTTATCATGAGCCCGTAATTCTTACGTCGTAGTTGGAAGCTTCCTGGCCACATTTGCTTAAGGCCGACCGAAAGCAGGCCGCGTGGAGAGAGCACAGGATATTCTAAGATCATTTCGAGAGACCTTCGGACTCTTGCAGATATCCAGAACTTACCTCCCAGCTCGTCAGCCGCTCAATTGTACGCAAGTGGACGGCAATAAGGTCTCGGTTTGTCGAATTTGACGCTTACGTATGATTCTCATTTCTTGACACGGCGGCCAACTCAGTCCCGGCTCGCAAAGCCGATACCGAGCCGGACGATGTCATCGCAGGACGGCAAAGTGCGCCATTAGGGGCTACCGTTGAGCAGTCCTGGCATGCGGAGTCACGGCTCCATTGGCCAGGCCTGTAAACTCTCTCGAGGCTCCCCAACTAGAGCCGTTGCCCTGTGACGTCTTGAATTCTGCAGTCGCAGCCGTCAGGCAACGGCCCGCGCCAATGCACATCGCGACCACAGGTCGGAGAGTGCGCCGACCAGATGGTCAATATCGGCGTCTGTGTGCAAGGGCGACGGCGTGATCCGAAGCCGTTCGCTTTTCCTCGGCACCGTGGGGTAATTGATCGGCTGGACGTAAATGCGATAGCTATCCAGCATGGTATCGCTGATCCATTTGCATTTCACGGGATCGCCCACCATCACCGGCACGATGTGGCTGAGGTTCGGCAGATACGGGATCCCGATTCTCTCCAGACGACCGCGCACGCTGGCGACCCGGTCGCGATGCAGCTCACGCTCCGCATTGCTCGTCTTGAGATGACGTACGGCCGCAAGCGCTCCCGCCGCGACATGCGGCGGCAGCGAGGTCGTGAAGATGAGTCCAGAAGCAAAGCTGCGGATGAAGTCGCAGAGCGCGGCCGAGCCAGCGATATAGCCGCCGACCACGCCGAAAGCCTTGCCGAGCGTCCCCTCTATGATGGTAATGCGGTCCATCAGCCCCTCACGTTCGGCTAAACCGCCACCGCGCGGCCCATACATGCCGACCGCGTGCACCTCGTCGAGATAGGTCAGGGCGCCATGCTTGTCGGCGACGTCGCATATCTCCTTGATCGGCGCAATGTCGCCATCCATGGAGTAGACGCTCTCGAAGGCGACGATCTTCGGTGCCTCGCGGCCATATTCCGACAGTAGCCGGTCGAGGTCCTTCGGGTCGTTATGCCTCCAGATCCGCTTCTCCACCTTCGAATGGCGGATGCCCTCAATTATCGAGGCGTGGTTCTTCTGGTCGGAAAAGATAACGGCACCCGGAAGGTGAGCGCCCAGCGTGCCGAGTGTGGTCCAGTTCGAGACATAGCCCGAGGTGAACAGCAGCGCTGCCTGCTTGCCGTGCAGGTCGGCAAGCTCATGCTCGAGCAGCACGTGATAGTGGTTAGTGCCGGAAATGTTGCGCGTGCCGCCCGCGCCCGCGCCGCAACGGTCGAGCGCTTCGTGCATGGCAGCGATCACCGGCGAATGCTGGCCCATGCCCAGATAGTCGTTCGAGCACCAGACCGTCACTTCGCTCCGAGTGCCATTGGCATACCGGATCGCCCGCGGAAAGTCGCCCTTTCTGCGCTCCAGATCGGCAAAGACCCGATAGCGTCCCTCCTTGTGAAGGCTATCGAGCTTCGCGGCGAAAAATGCTTCAATGTCCATGCATGCTCCTCGGCGCAGGCCTTAGGCTTGAACTCCGACCTTCTATCGGGTCAGCACGGCGCAACCGCCTAGAAAGGGGAATCGAAGGGCGTGCCAATGCCGCCCTTACACAGGGGCGTGGTGTTTTGGCGGGGTTCTCAAGAGTCACTGTTGCCTAGGTGATGCTTGCGCGCTTTGTCGGTGTTGCGGCGCCTTGCCCGATCTTGCCCTGAAATGATTAGGCCGGATCGTTGTCGATGACCGGCTGAGCATCATGTTGACGAGCAAGCCGGCTTCACTCACGACCCGGCGGCATTTGCCAGCCAGGGCATCGACGTCGCGAGCCAGGATTTCCTCGTCGTGAAATCCGGCTGTCACTACAAGCTGAATTTGGCGTTGGCACCCCGCTCAGTAGCGACGCCGGGAATTGGCTATTACACGCGCGGACTGCTGCATTGGAAGAAAACGCGGTTCTGGCCTGAACACGAAGTCGCTGTCCCCGAGATCAGGCCCGTTGTGCATGGCAGATCCATCCACACACCGGCCGCTTAGTGATCGTTGGAATATCGCCCGGGACGTCAGCCCCCGGCTTCCTTCAGCCGCGCCAGACGAGCACGCCAGATCTCTTCGACGAGCATGTGCAATTGAAGGTGCGCTCGCCGAACCAACCAAGGGCCTCCTCACCGATCGTGTAATAGTCAGCAAGGTGCCAGCGGTTAAGAGCCTTCGAAAGGCCTCCGGAACGAAAAATGACAAGAGGAGGAAGTCTGATGGCCCAAACCATCAAACGTGACGCACTGCTTACCGGCCGGCTCGAACTTATCGGGCAGTTTTCGGGGATCGTCTTCGACTAATACCGCAAAGGCAAACCACTCACGGCAAGGCTGCGCAAGTCATCCCAGGCCCCAGCGGGTAGCTTTGTCTCGTCCGAACGAACTCACTTTGGAAGCGACCGTAGCATTGGGAGCCTCCGTTTGCGGAATGGTGACGATATGACAGCGGTTAACAAGTCCAATTCTGCAACTGAAAAAGGGTTCGAGGGGACCAGTGTAAGCTGGAGCCATAGTACATCCCGGTGCAACGGGACAGCGAGCACTGGTACAGAGCAAAGTGCGCCGCACGATCCTAACCTGCTCCAAACCCCCGAGCTTAGTTCGTTTAACACCAGGCTCCGTGCATGCCGCAGCTTTCTGCTCACACCTGCCTCGCGCCCCGATCTCTTCTCGGTGGCTGGTGGTGCTGGCGGCGATGCTCTCATCCTCGATCTCGAGTCCACCGTCGCCCCAGTGGACAAGCAGCGAGCGCGTGAGGCTGCGCTGGCGTTCTTACGCCAGCCAACCGAGACGGACTCGGTGCGCATCCTACGCATTAACAGCCCACGGTCGGCGGAAGGACTTCGTGACCTGCTCGCCCTCTACGAAGCAGCAAGCTGTCCCGACGCAATCATTATCCCAAAGTGCCGGTCCGCGGATGAAGTCCGGATGGTGGCCGACATACTGGACCGCTCGCAATCCGGAATCGGCATCATCCCGATGATCGAACTTGCACGAGCAGTCTTCGTTGCCAACCTGATAGCGGAAGCCGATAGACGAGTTTGCGGGGTCTTCCTCGGCGGCGGCGACCTGGCGGCCGACCTTGGCGCCGTGGGTTCTTGGGAGAACCTGCTGTTTGCACGATCTCAGGTCGTGGCGGCAGCAGCCACAACCGGCATTGCCTCGATCGACGCGCCGTACTTCAAGAGCGACAGTGAGGGCCTTCACCGCGAAGCAGAAGCGAGTCGAAGGCTCGGGATGACAGGCAAGGCCGCTCTCCATGCAGAGCAGCTGGCCGCGATTGACGCCGCTTTCACACCATCACCGGACGCCGTAGCCGATGCCCGTTCGGTCATCGCCGCTGGCGCCTCGGCCGGCACTGACCTGCCCGTCTTGAACGGTCACGTGGTGGAACCGGCAATGATCCGAGAGGCGATGCGGGTGCTGACAATCACAGACCGACTGCGCAGCAGCTCAGGTGCGCCGGCATGTTAAACACCATCGCCGTGACGCTTGTGCCCGTAGCCTTTGTGATCTTTCTCGGATATCGCGCGGCGCGCCTGAAGTTCTTCGGAGGCGCCGACCGGGCAATGCTGACCCGGCTCGTGCTGACCTGGCTCCTGCCGCCTCTGCTTCTGGCCGGAATCTTACAGACGCCCCGCTCAGACCTCATGGACTACAGGATACCCCTGCTGTTCGTGGTGGGGCTTACGGTTCCCTATCTCGCCATCCTGCTCGGCAGCCTCTTTGTCCTTCGCTACGACTTGCGCACTTCTACACTGAGGGCGAGCCTTCTCGCCTTCCCCGATATGGTATTCATGGGCGTTCCGGTCCTCGGGCAGTTATTCGGCCCTTCAAGCCTCTACCCAATTCTCATCGCGAACCTGATCCCATCGCTGATCATCGTTCCACTTACCACCGTGCTCCTCGAAATCGGCTCCAACAGCGGCAAGAGCGCTGGGGCTCGGAGATTCTTCATCACGCTGCTGAAAGCGATACGCGAGCCGAGAGTCTGGGTCCCATTCATCGGCATCGTGGTGATGCTCCTTGACTTGCCTGTGCCGGCGTTCGCCATCGACTCTCTCAAACTCATAGGCAATTCCACCACGGGGATTTCTCTTTTCCTTGCCGGGCTCATCATTGCTGAGGAAAAGGTCGAGCTAACAAAGGCAGTGGCCATCGACTGCCTGATCAAGAACCTGGTGCATCCTGTCGCGATGCTCGGGGCCGTCCTGGCGTTGGGGATTACCGGCGTCGTCGCGCGGGAAGCAATCCTGCTCGCCGCACTGCCCTCGGCGGTCATCACAACCATGTTCGCCGAAGAGCACCATGTTCTCGAGTCAGAATCCTCGACCACCATTCTCGCAACGAGGGTGCTCGCCTTCGCAACGATCCCGCTCATGATCGTAGCGACACAACACCTGATGATATCGTGAGAGGGGGTCAGCTATGAACGCCGCAGGTGATTTCTATGATTTTCATAGTGTGCGGCCCCACGAGGCGCCGCACGAGATAGAGGATGTAGAGCGGCTGCTGGCTGCCAATAACCTGGAACTGGACAGCCAAATCGAGATTTTCGTTGTCTGCCGACAACAAGGGACCGTCGTCGCCTGCGCTGGTCTTGACCACTGCACAATAAAGTGTGTCGCAGTCGCCGAACATCTACGCGGCGAGGCGCTCAGCCTGCGGCTGGGCAGCGAAGTCGTCAGCCTGGCGGCAGAGAGAGGGCAATTCCACCTATTCCTCTACTCCCCACCGCATAACCAAAGCTTATTCCGAGGCTGGGGCTTCTACCCACTGGTCGAGGTTCCCCGGCAGATCGTGCTGATGGAGAATAGTACTGTCGCGATTCAAAGATATTGCGACAGGCTGCGTGAGCAACGCCGGCCGGGCGCCACGATCGGCGGCATTGTCCTGAACGCGAACCCATTCACGCTTGGCCATCGCTATCTGGTCGAACAGGCGGCGACCGCTTGCGACTGGATCCATCTCTTCCTCGTCAGGGAAGATGCATCGTCAATATCCTATGCCGATCGCTTCGCCCTCGTTGCGGCGGGCGTAAAGGATATCGACAACCTGACGCTGCACCAGGGCTCCGACTACATAATCTCGCGCGCCACTTTCCCGGGCTATTTTCTGAAGGATAAAGCGCTCGTCGATCATAGCTGGGCCGCTATCGATCTACTTCTGTTCCGGGAATACATCGCACCGGCCCTTGGCATCACCCACCGCTACGTGGGCACTGAGCCGTTCGACCTGGTCACGAATAGCTACAACAGTGAGATGAGACACTGGCTGCAGCAACCAGCCTCGCCGGCTCCTCCGATCAAGGTGGTCGAGGTGCCCAGAGTATCGATCCATGGGACCCCGGTCTCCGCGACCGAGGTCCGAAGATTGCTCGCGCACCGGAATTTCAAGGCTATCGAGGAACTGGTGCCAGCGACAACCATGAAGTTTCTGGAGCAAGACTATCCGCAAATTGTGCAAGGGGCATGATGAAAGGTCGAAATTCAATGAAGATCGTCAAAGAAGCTATAGCCGGCACGCTGGAATCTAGTGATCTGCTGGTCAAGGTTGCGCCAAGCGATACACGCGAAATCGTGATCAAGAGCGAAGTATTCAAGCAGTTCGGCAAGCAGATCGCGCGTGTCGTTGAAGAGACCCTGGATCAGCTTTCTGTGAAGGCCGGATCCGTCGTGATCGAAGACAAGGGCGCGCTGGATTGTGTCATCCGGGCACGGGTTCAGGCCGCGACGTTGCGTGGCTCCGGGTCCGAGGACCTGGATTGGCGGAGGCTGTCATGAAATTGCGTCGCAGCATGCTCTTCGTCCCCGGCGACAATGCCGCAATGCTGAGCACCTCATTCATCTACAAACCCGATTCGATCATGTTTGATCTCGAAGACGCGGTTTCACCACGCGAGAAAGATTCGGCGCGGTTGCTCGTTTTTCAGGCGCTCCAGCACCCCGTTTATCGAGATATCGAGACCGTCGTGCGCATCAACAGCCTCAGCACGGAGTTCGGCAGGAAGGATCTGGAGGCCGCCATCAGAGGGGGCGCCAACGTGGTGCGGCTACCGAAGACAGAAAGCCCAGAGGCGATCCGTGAGCTCGACACACACGTGACGCGGATCGAAATCGCGTGCGGACGCCCTGTCGGAGACACAAAGCTGATGGCAGCGATCGAATCGGCCTCGGGTGTTGTCAATGCCGTGGCGATCGCAACTGCATCGCCGCGCATGATTGCGATCGCCATGGCCGGGTTCGACTACTTGGTCGACATGCATACGCGCCGCAGCGACGACTGGCAGCCCGAGCTGTTCTATGCGCGAGCTGCGGTCCTGCACGCCGCGCGAGCGGCGCATATCGACGCCTTCGATGTCGTCTATGGCAATGTGAACGATGACGAGGGTTTCATGCGCGAGGTCAAGATCGCCAAGCAGCTCGGCTTCAATGGAAAATCGCTGATTCACCCGAAGCAAGTTTACCTTCTTCACAGGGCATACGCGCCGACGCAGGACGAAGTCGATCACGCCAGACGCGTGATTGCAGCGGCAGAGGAAGCGCTCCGCAACGGATTGGGGGTCGTCTCACTCGATGGCAAGATGATCGACCCACCAGTGCTCAAAGAGGCTGAAATGACATTGCAGCTTGCCGAAGCGGCCTGAAACCAACACTTCATTGAGGACGACACTTTATGACCAGTTCGCTCACGCCACTGCAATCGCCGGATTCCGTACTTGGCCAATCGCAGCCTTTCACGGGAGCGACGGCCCAGACCCCTTATCTCGATGCCGTCGATACGAAATTGCACCGCAAGCTTTGCGGGTCGATCGAGGAAGCCATCGAGCGATCGGGGCTGAAGGATGGGATGACCATCTCTTTCCATCATGCCTTCCGAGAGGGCGACAAAGTGGTCAACAGGGTCGTCGACACTCTGGCCCGGCTCGGCTTCAAAAACCTTACGCTGGCGTCGAGTTCCCTGCTGAGCTGCCACGATCCTCTCGTCGACCACGTCAAGAGCGGTGTCATCACCCAAATCTACACTTCGGGCATGCGCGGCAAGCTCGCGGAAGCCATTTCGAACGGCCTTATGGCGCGGCCCGTACAGGTCCACTCGCATGGCGGCCGTGTCCATTTGCTGCAGACGGGAGAGTTGCAGATCGACGTGGCCTTCCTGGCAGTAGCCTGCTGCGACGAGTTCGGAAACGCCAATGGAACTCATGGCAGGCTGAATTGCGGTTCGCTTGGCTACGCGAAGGTCGATGCGCAATTCGCTCGCCAGGTCGTAGTGTTGACAGAAGAAGTGGTCGACTTTCCGAACCACCCGGCCAGCATTTCGCAGGATCGCGTCGACTGGATCGTCAAGCTCGACGAAGTAGGTGACCCGTCGAAGATCAGCGCGGGCGCCGCGCGCGTCACGAACAATGCACGCGAATTGCTGATTGCCCGAAATGCAACGGACGTGATCGAGCACTCGGGCTATTTCGTTGATGGCTTCTCAATGCAAACCGGTTCGGGAGCGGCGGCCACTGCTGCTACCCGGTTCCTGGAGGAGCGCATGACGCGCAGGGGAATCAAAGCAAGCTTCGCGTTGGGCGGCGTTACTGGTGGCATTGCGGATCTGCACAAGAAGGGGCTGATCAAGACCGTCGTCGATGTGCAGTCATTCGACCAGGATGCCGCGGAGTCGCTGCGTACCTCAAGCGGACATCTGGAGATCTCGGCAAACGAATATGCCAATCCCACCTCCAAGGCGGCATACGTCGATCGCGTGAACATGGTAATCTTGAGTGCCTTGGAGATCGATCTTGATTTCAACGTCAACGTGATCACCGGTTCCGACGGCGTCATGCGAGGCGCATCTGGCGGGCATTGCGACGTGGCTGCGGCGGCCGACTTGACCATCATTGTGGCCCCTTTGGTGCGCAGCCGGATTCCCACAGTTGTTCGACGCGTCACGACAAGGCTGACCCCCGGCGAATCGGTCGATGTTGTCGTGACGGATCAGGGCATCGCGGTAAACCGGAACCGTCCCGAAGTCGAACAGCGCCTCCGCGATGCTCGGTTGCCGGTCATGACAATCGAAGAGTTGCACGAGCGGGCGGTGACACTGACCGGGGAGCCCGAACCGCTCGAATTCACCGACCGCATTGTGGGCGTTGTTCGCTATCGCGACGGCAGCGTGATCGATGTCGTGCGGCAGGTGAAGGGCTGATTATGGATTCCCATGCCGAAATGATCGGTGAGACCAGTATCAGCCTCGAGCAGATGCTGGTCGCAAGGGAGCAGCGGGTTGCGCGCCAAGCCGTTGCTCTCGCGCGATTCGGCAGACCTTTGATTTCCGTGACGGTCGTGATCCCCGGCCCGATCAAGGATGGCCAACTACCGCGACGTTTGATGACCCAAGCGCTTCGAGAATTGGATGCCCTCGCGTTCAGGCGGGGCTGGAGCGTCCTGTCGCACGAAGCCTTGTGGCAGGAGACCGGCCCGGAGGCGCTCTACGTCATCGACACGGACGCAGGGACCCTCAAATCGGCTGCCATCGAGCTTGAAGACCGCCACCCCATCGGGCGCTTGTGGGACCTGGATGTCATCGCTCCCGGGACGGGTTCACTATCCCGCCGAACCCTTGGCCTTCCTCCGCGCCCCTGCCTCGTCTGCCCACAGCCGGCGCACGTCTGCGGCCGCTCGCGCAGGCACCCGCTGGAAGAGCTGTTGAGCACGTTGAGAAAGATCGTCCATGAATATGATCTACGGACAGCCATATAGCAGTCCGTCGCGCGCTTCGCAGGACAAAGCGCAACAGACGATTGGCGCTGCCGCGATTGCGGACTATGTCAACAGGGCATTGCTCACAGAGGTGATGCTCACCCCCAAGCCCGGGCTGGTCGACACGCGTAATTGCGGCGCCCACTACGACATGGACATAAATACGTTCCTGGCGAGTGCGCGGGCTATTGCTCCCTGGTGGCCGCGCTTCCTGGAGATGGGCCATGAATCCGCTGGAATCGCTGCTTGTCTCTCGCTGCCGCTGGTGCGGCCGATCGGACTCCAGTGCGAACAAGCGATGCTTCAGGCGACACACGGCATTAACACGCATAAGGGCGCCATATTTTCCTTCGGCTTGCTCTGTTTCGCTGCGGGTCGGCTTTTGACGAATGGGTTCGATTTGACCCGAGAGAGCATGTGCGCCGAGGTGGGAGGCATTTGCGCCGGACTCGTTGATCGGGAGCTTAGGGGCACACCGGAGGCGCGGACGGCGGGCGAAAGGGCCTTCCTTCGCTTCGGCTTCCCCGGTGCCAGAGGAGAAGCAGCGTCTGGTTTCGCGACAGTGCGCACGGCGGCGTTGCCAGTGTACGACGGCTTACGGTTCGACGGCGTAAGCGAAGAAATGGCGCTTCTACAGGCGTTATTACATCTGCTGGCCGTCAACGACGATACCAATCTCGTTTCCCGAGGCGGTCTTGCTGGCCTTGGCTACGTCCGCACATACGCCACGAAGCTTCTGCAGGCGGGCGGCGCCTTGGCACCGGATGGTGCTGCGAAAATGGCAGCCTTCGATGACGCCCTGATCAGCCGCCACCTCAGCCCAGGAGGCACCGCAGATCTGCTAGGCCTCACATGGTTCATCGCGCAGTTTCCCGCTGTTAACGAAGACGCGCGGATCTGACTCGCTTTCGAGAACCTGCGTCTGACATCACCGAGATTAACGGCATGCGCGGCGGGGCTTGGTCTCGACCATTTTAGCATTGAATTGAAGACGCTGCAGGGGGACATGGCGCGTCCTGTCTAGCCTGTTTCAGTTAGCGCAACATTGTCACAGGCGCGGCAAGAACGACGAAGCCAGTGGGTCATCGCATTCACTAATGTTGGGCCCTCGCGGATCGACGATGAGATCCGGCACTGAGACGGCAGCAGGCTGGAGCCGCTGCTACGGCCGGAACGCGTCAGGTAAGGAAACCCAAATGGCAAAAACGGTGGCAGATCAGTTCGCGGAAATCCTCGCCGCCGCGGGTGTCAGGCGCATCTACGGCATCGTCGGGGACAGCCTGAACGGTCTGACCGACGCCATCCGGCAACAAGGCAAGATCGAGTGGATCCACGTCCGGCACGAAGAAGTTGCTGCCTTTGCCGCCGGCGCCGAGGCGCATCTGACCGGCGAGCTCGCAGTGTGTGCGGGAAGCTGCGGACCCGGCAACCTGCACCTCATCAATGGTCTGTTCGATTGTCACCGCTCGCGCGTTCCCGTTCTTGGAATCGCCGCCCAGATCCCCTCGGGCGAAATCGGCAGCGGCTATTTTCAGGAGACCCGTCCACAGGCGCTCTTCCAGGAATGCAGCCACTATTGCGAGTTGGTCTCCGGGCCTAACCAAATGCCACGGGCTCTCGAGATCGCCATCCGCCAGGCCGTCGGCAAGCGCGGCGTTTCGGTGCTCGTTCTACCGGGTGATGTCGCCCTGCAGGCCGCTGCCGAAGCGCCAATCAAACTGGGCGGGCTGCTCCCACCCGCGCCGCTGGTAACGCCGTCGCCGAAGGACCTCGATCGTCTGGCAGCGCTCCTCAATGCCGATGGCCGTGTGACGATCTTGTGTGGCTCGGGATGTCAGGGCGCTCACGACGAGCTGCTGGCGCTAGGCGAGCGCCTCAAGGCACCAATGGTTCATGCGCTCCGCGGCAAGGAGCATGTCGAGTGGGACAATCCTTACGACGTCGGCATGACCGGGTTGATCGGCTTCTCCTCCGGCTATCATGCAATGCGCGCCTGTGATGTCCTGCTCATGCTGGGGACCGATTTTCCCTACCGCCAATTCTACCCGGATGGTGGTGGCGCCCGCATTGCTCAGGTCGATCTGCGGGCAGAGAACATCGGCCGTCGCGCTGCAGTCGACCTCGGCGTTGTGGGAGACGTCCGTACCACCGTCACCGCCTTGCTGCCGCTGCTGACGGAGAAGCGCGACGATACGCACCTTACCCAGGCACGGCAGCACTACGTCAGGACGCGTAAGGCACTCGACGGTCTCGCGATCGGCACGCCCGGAAAGCGGCTCATTCATCCGCAGCAGATCGCACAGGCAATCAGCGACCAGGCCAGTAGGGACGCTGTCTTTACCTGTGACGTCGGTCTCCCGACGGTGTGGGCCGCGCGTTACCTCAGCATGAACGGCAAGCGGCGGCTGCTCGGGTCTTTCTGGCATGGCTCGATGGCGAATGCGATGGCGCAGGGGATCGGTGCCCAGGCCGCATTCCCCGATCGGCAAGTGATCTCGCTGTCCGGCGACGGTGGCTTCGCTATGTTGATGGGCGACTTTCTGACGCTGGCGCAGCATCGTCTTCCCGTGAAGGTGGTGGTGTTCAACAACAGCGCATTGGGCTTTATCGAACTCGAGCAAAAATCCACCGGCTTCCTCGATTTCGGGACAGAGCTGAAGAATCCGAACTTCGCCGCAATGGCCGAAGCTGTCGGTATCCGCGGGATCAGGCTCGAGGATCCGGCTGAGGTGGACGACGGAATCGCGGATGCCCTCGCCCACGACGGGCCGGTTCTGATCGATGCTGTGGTCAACCGGACCGAGCTCGCAATACCGCCTTCCATCACCATGGAGATGGCGAAAGGCTTCACCCTCTACATGGTGAAGGCTGTGATTAGCGGCCGAGGCGACGAGGTCATCGACCTCGCGAAGACCAATGTGTTGCGCTGAGATCGGCGATGGAGATTGTGACCACCCTCTGCTCCCGGCTTCGGCTGACCTCATGGGTCTGTCAGCGAGACCGCGTATCGGTTATTGTTTTGATCGGTGCCTCGACACTCAGCGGCTGTGCCGAGGGCGTGCTCGATCCAAAGGGACCGATCGCCGCCGGTGAGCGGCAAATTCTGTTCAACTCGCTCGGTATCATGCTTGCCATCGTGATCCCGACGATCCTGGCCACGCTCGGCGTTGCATTCTGGTTTCGCCACTCGAATACGCGA
Organism: Mesorhizobium sp. SARCC-RB16n; assembly: GCF_008520305.1. Classification (GTDB taxonomy): domain Bacteria; phylum Pseudomonadota; class Alphaproteobacteria; order Rhizobiales; family Rhizobiaceae; genus Mesorhizobium. The sequence continues at coordinate 114,599 of NZ_ML703258.1, forward strand.
GCCCGCTACCTGCCGGGTTTCACATATTCCGGTCGTCTCGAGATGCTGGTTTGGTCGATTCCAGCCATGACGGTGCTGCTGGTTGGCGGAGTGGCCTGGATCGGCTCACACGATCTCGATCCGGGCAAGCCAATTGCCGACACGATAAAACCCGTCACTATTCAGGTCGTCTCGCTCGACTGGAAATGGCTGTTCATCTACCCTGACCAAGGCATTGCGAGCGTCAATCAGCTGACAATTCCGGCCGGCACGCCAGTCAGCTTTGAGCTGACCTCGTCAGGTGTCATGAACAGCTTCTTCGTACCGCAACTGGGCGGCCAGATCTACACGATGGCAGGGATGACGACCCGTCTTCACCTCCTGGCCGACCATCCTGGAACCTACCGAGGACTGTCGGCCCAGTTTAGCGGCGATGGCTTTGCGGATATGCGCTTCAATGTTGACGCGGTGCCTGCCGCAAATTTTGAGCAATGGCTAACCGCAACCCGCAATACTGGTCAGGTGCTCGACACACAGGCTTATGCCGAACTCGCCAAGCCCAGCATAGCGGTTGCGCCTTTCAGCTATCGCAACGTCGCTCCCAACCTGTTCAAAAGCATCTTGAGCACCAGACTACAGCCGGATGATCAATCGCGTCTCTCCCAGGCGGTTGAACAAAGGACGCAAAAATGAATGTTCTTGGCAAGCTTAGCTGGGACGCGATCCCGTTCGACCAGCCGATCGTCATGGGCGCCTCGGCGGTCATGGGCTTAGCCGTGCTGGTCGTCCTCTCCTGGGTCACGTTGAAGGGGCATTGGCCTTACCTGTGGCGTGAGTGGATCACATCCGTTGACCACAAGCGTATCGGAGTCATGTACTTCCTGTTGGCGCTGGTCATGCTGCTCCGCGGATTCTCCGATGCAATCATGATGCGGGGGCAGCAAGCCGTCGCGGCTGGCGGCGCGCAAGGATATTTGCCGCCGGAGCATTTCGACCAGATCTTCTCAGCGCACGGCACTATAATGATCTTCTTCGTGGCCATGCCGCTCGTAATCGGCCTCATGAACTTTGTCTTGCCACTGCAGCTCGGTGTCCGCGATGTGGCCTTCCCGACGTTGAATTCTGTTAGCTTCTGGCTGACGGCTTCAGGCGTTCTGTTGATCAACATCTCCCTGGTGGTCGGCGAGTTTGCCAAGACAGGGTGGGTCGCTTATCCGCCGCTCAGCGAGCTGCAGTTCTCGCCCGGCGTCGGTGTCGACTACTATCTTTGGGCGTTGCAGATCTCCGGCATCGGCACGTTGCTGACGGGAATAAATTTCGTCACCACAATTCTCAAGATGCGCGCTCCGGGAATGGGTTACATGCGCATGCCGGTTTTCTGCTGGACCTCGCTTGCGGCGAACCTGCTCATTGTCGCGGCATTTCCGGTTCTGACCGCGACCTTTGCGATGCTCCTACTCGACCGCTATCTCGGCTTTCATTTCTTCACGGTCGGTGGGCAGGGCAACCCGATGATGTATGTCAATCTGTTCTGGGTGTGGGGTCACCCGGAGGTCTACATCCTCATCCTGCCGGTGTTCGGCGTCTTTTCGGAAGTTATCGCGACTTTTTCAGGCAAGCCGCTGTTCGGCTACCGTTCGATGGTGGCGGCCACCATGGCGATCTGCGTCCTCTCCTTCCTGGTATGGCTGCATCACTTCTTCACAATGGGCGCCAGCGCGGACGTCAACGGCTTCTTCGGGGTCATGACCATGATTATCGCGGTGCCGACGGGCGTCAAAATCTTTAACTGGCTGTTCACGATGTGGGGCGGGCGCATCCGATTCACGGTGCCTGTGCTGTGGACTATCGGTTTCATGGTGACGTTCGTCATCGGCGGGATGACCGGCGTATTGATGGCCGTGCCCCCCGCCGATTTTCAGCTGCACAACAGCCTCTTCCTCGTCGCGCATTTCCACAACGTGATCATTGGTGGCACCGTATTCGGGGCGATGGCAGGCTACAACTATTGGTTCCCGAAGGCGTTCGGCTTCAAGCTCGACGAACGCTGGGGCAAGGCCTCGTTCTGGTGCTGGCTGGTGGGGTTTTATATCGCATTCATGCCGCTTTATGCGTTGGGGCTCATGGGCATGACCCGGCGCATGCAACATTACGACGATCTGAACTGGCAACCCTGGCTGTTGGTGGCGGCAGCCGGCGCCGTTGTCATTCTGGCCGGCATTGTCTGCCAGATTATCCAGCTCATCGTCTCGATCCGCAACCGCGAGCAGCTGCGCGACGCATCGGGCGACCCGTGGAATGGCCGCACGCTCGAATGGTCCACTGCCTCGCCGCCACCGGCCTGGAACTTTGCAATCCTGCCGCATGTCGACGGGGCCGACGCATATTGGGCCCTCAAGGAAGGGAAGCCCGCAAATCAGGATCAACCGGCGCGGCCGCGCAAGTACGAGCCGATCGAGATGCCGAATAACAGCGCGACAGGCTTCGTCACCGCATTCTTTGCTGTCGTTACCGGCTTCGCGTTGATCTGGCACATCTGGTGGATGGTCGGCCTGGGGCTGTTCGGCGCGTTCGTGACGGTGCTCCTTTTCGCCTTTCGCAATGACGAGGAAACGGAAGTACAGGCCGAGCAGATTGCGCGGTTTGATCGGACTCACCAGCTGGAGCTTGTGGTATGAACCTCACCGTCGCTGTTGGCGAAGTGGATCGCCCGTCACTGCCGAGCACAAGCCAAGCCGGACCGGCTCCCAAGCGGATCGTCGTTGCCTACGGTTTTTGGATCTTCCTCCTTAGCGACGTCGTGATGTTCGCAGCGCTCTTTGCCGCTTACGCTGTGCTCGCGACCGCCACTTCGGGCGGCCCGACGGGCGCCGAGCTATTCGATCAGGTCAGCGTCGGGATCGAAACCGCTTGTCTTCTTGCCTCGAGCTACACATGTGGATTGATGTCCTTGGCAGTCGGCTCGCGACGCCGCGGGGCCACTTATCTGACTGCAGCGCTCACATTCGCCCTGGGCGCCGCTTTTCTAGTTTTCGAGCTGAGCGAGTTCACCGGTATGATCGCGCGTGGAGCGACCCCACAACGCAGCGCGTTTCTTTCAGCATTCTTCACCCTTGTCGGCTGTCACGGGCTGCACGTCAGCGCGGGGCTGATCTGGCTGTCGGTGATGATGGTGCAGGTAGCGGTCAAGGGCTTTCGCCCCACTGTGGAGCGTCGGCTGCAGTGCTTGTCCCTGTTCTGGCATGCGCTCGACATTATCTGGGTTGGGCTGTTCACGGTTGTCTATCTGATGGGAGTCCGACCATGACGGAAATACGTTTCGATCGCGCGCCCGGAGACAGGTCAGTCTTACCTGAAACGGAAGAGAAGACATCGGCCGGCGTGCTCGTCTACACCATCGGATTGGTTATCGCAGCGACCCTCACGTCCATCTCCTTCTGGGTCGCCAACACTTCGCTGCTCTGGGCACCCGGGATCCCCCTCGGTCTCGCCGTCCTTGGCATCGCTCAAATGGGAGTACACCTGGTGTTCTTCCTGCACATTACGACGGGGCCGGACAACACGAACAACGTGCTGGCGCTTGCGTTCGGCGTACTCATAGTAATCCTCGTCGTCGCCGGCTCGCTGTGGATCATGGCCAACTTGAACAACAACATGATGCCTCCGCTCGAACTGATGGACTTGCACATGCAGCGCTGAACTATCGCATGCTGCGCCGACCAGCCGCGAGCTGCAGGCGGCCTATCTGAAAGGCCTCGACCCGGCACACGTTGTCGCCAACACTGACCGAAGCGGAGCGTCTCGCATCAGCGATGTCCGGCGGCAGTGACCGCTCACGTCCCCTATTTCGAGAGTGGTACACATCACATCGGAGCAATCAAATGACCGCGCGCGCATCGATCCAGATTGAGGTGCCTACCACGGAACATCCCACCGGCCGCAGCTTGCTGCGCAATCCCCGCCTCAACAAAGGGACCGCATTCTCCGAGGCAGAGCGGGGAGCGTTGGGGCTGGAGGGTCTGCTGCCGCCCGCGGTGAGCACGATCGCTCTGCAGGTCGCTCGCCTGCATGAAGAGATCGCCGCTCTCGACGACGATTTGCAGAAGTATTTGGTGTTGTCGGATCTGCAGACGCGCAACGAGACGCTCTATTACGCGCTCCTGATGTCGGACCCGGCCACCTACATGCCGCTTGTCTATACGCCGACAGTCGGCGAGGCTTGCCAGAAGTTCGGCCACATATTCCGTGCGCCGCGCGGTATATATCTGCCAATCAGTGCGCGCGGTCGGCTGAAAGAGCTGCTTGCCAATTGGCCGGAACGGGATGTGCGCTTCATAGTTGTCACCGATGGCGAGCGCATCCTCGGACTTGGCGATCTTGGCGCTGGCGGTATGGGCATTCCGATCGGCAAACTGACGCTCTACACCGCGTGCGCAGGAGTGCCGCCGCAACACTGTCTGCCAGTCGTCCTCGATGTCGGCACCAACAATCACGAACTCCTGGAGGACCCGCTGTATCTCGGCTTGCGTCGTGAGCGAATCCGGGGCGCGGAGTATGCGGCCTTCATCGACGAATTCGTCGATGCTGTGCAGGCGTGTTATCCCAGATGCTGTATCCAATGGGAAGACTTCGCAAACTTCAACGCTGTTCCCATTCTCGAGCGGTACCGCGACCGGATCTGCACTTTCAACGACGACATCCAGGGTACCGCAGGTGTCGCGCTGGCCGGCATCTACGCAGCGCTGCGCATCTCAGGGCAGCGGCTCTCCGAGCAAAGATTCCTGTTCCTCGGCGCAGGCTCGGCGGCTACCGGCATCGCCGAACTGATCAGCCTCGCGATGGCGAGCGAGGGCACGGAGCTCACGGCGGCGCGGGGCCGCAACGCCCTGTTCGATGTCAATGGCCTGCTGGTGAAATCGCGCACTGATCTGACCCACTTTCAGCAGCCGTTCGCCCTGGATCATGCGCCGGTAGCGACTTTCGTCGAGGCGGTAAAGGCGCTCAGGCCAACGGGCATCATCGGCGTCAGCACCACGCCGAACCTGTTTGATCAGCAGGTCATCGAGGCCATGGCCGAGATCAACGAACGGCCGATCGTCTTTCCCTACTCCAACCCGACTTCGCGCTCCGAGTGCACCGCCGCGGAGGCCTATGGCTGGTCGCAAGGTCGGGCAGTCTTCGCGAGCGGCAGCCCGTTCCCGCCAGTCGAGATCGACGGGCGGCGCTTTGTGCCGGGGCAAGGCAACAATGTCTACATCTTCCCGGCCTTGGGCTTAGCGGTCTTTGCCACCGACGCCACCCGGGTGACCGAGGACATGTTCATCGTCGCCGCCAAGGCTGTGGCGGAGCAGGTTAGTGAGGAGCACCTCGCGACCGGACTGATCTATCCGCCGCAGGGCCGCATTCTCGAGGCATCGGTCCATGTCGCCGAGCGGATCGCCGCCTACATTTTCGACCAGGGCTTGGCAAGGGTGCCGCGCCCGAACGATATCGGTGCGCTGATCAGTGCTTGCGCTTACCGACCCATCTATTCGGATGAAGCCGGCTAAGATCGCTTTTCCCAAACCCATGCATGCGGATCAGGCATGAGTGAGCGCGCAACTGTACATTCTGGGAAGGGGTCGTCCGCAGTCTGTGCTGAACCGGGCGTAGCCGTGTCGCATTCAGGCAGTGTTGAAACGGGTGTGATGGAAGGGTCCGAGATCGCGGACTGGGTCGACGAGTCGGCCGGTAGTAAACCGTTGCTGTTTGCGCTCAGTCTTATCGCAGGCAGCGTGGACGTCATCGGCTTCCTCGGGCTTGGCGGCCTGTTCATAGCCCATATTACCGGAAATCTCGTTGTTCTTGCCGCCAGGCTCGTCGGGGACGGTAAAGCGCCGGTGGCTCATTTGATCGCGGTCCCGGTGTTCGTACTCGTAGTTGCCTTGGTGAAACTTCTCGTGATTGGATTGCAGCGTATGCGGATCCCCTCCCTGCAGCCTCTGCTTCTGCTGCAGTTCGCCCTCCTTTCTGCTTTCCTTGTCACCTGTATCGATAACGGACCGCATGCGGATCCCGAGTCAGCGAACATGATTGTTGCGGGCATGCTGGGCGTTGCGGCCATGGCCGTCCAAAACGCTCTTGTGCAGCTGTTGAAGGGCGCGCCTTCCACTGCGGTCATGACAACCAACATAACGCGTTTCGTGGCCGATCTCAGCGATGCGCTGCTTGAGAGCAGTATCGGCGATCGGATCAACGCAAGGAAGCGTGCGCGCCGCGCGGGACTGGTGATTGCCGGCTTCTTCACCGGATGCGCACTCGGTGCAGCCTGCGAACAAGCAGCCGGCCTGTGGTCGCTCCTGCTGCCGGCTGGCGGCGCGCTCATCGCTGTCGCGCTGCGGACTCAGGCCAATCGTGATTTGTCGCTAAAAAGAACGCTTTAACAACGACTCAATTAAGAAAACATAAGGTCAAAATTTTCGAGAATCACGTTCGACTGAACGAAGAAAGAGTGATAGGTGGCATGGCGCCGCTGTCCCTTTTAGACTGCATAGATTTGTGGAAACGGCCGATGCCAAGCTTACATCGGCCGCATCGCCCGTGAAGCCGCTGTCCGGCCCCATAAGGTGGAACCGGATTGCGCCAGGTTATACTTAAGAGCAGTCTCGTAGAAACGGCTGAATCAAACCCTTCAACTACGACGCTGCTTCGAACACTAATTGCGTTAGGCCCGCAGCGGCAGACGAACAATTCCGACTAGTCTGCCGGCTATGGGGCAATCTCTTTGCGCAAGGGCAAGCTAGTGGCAGCAGTAGCAATCAAGCCAGTTTCCGCTTGAAGCCTTAGATACTGAACGGGTGCTCTTCCGGCCCCTGTGTGGAGTATCCGTTCCACTCAGGGGCACGGACCAGCGACAGTCGATCACGAAGAAGTTCCCTCGCCTTAGCGCGCGGCACCGGGCGGAGCCCCTCGTGGAACCAACAGGAGATTCCATGCCACGGACGTCCATCATCGTTGCCCTCTTGTTCAGCTGCAGCGCAAGTTATTCGCAAACGATGAGCACACAGCCATCAACAGCAACCTCCCCGCTCGGCATCCCAGGGTCCAGTGGCTCGGGCACGTCCACCACCGGCATTCCTCTGGGTGCGACCGAGATTGATCCAGGGGGAGTGAGCACAGCAATCGGCACGACCTGTTCGTCGTCAGTCTACTCGTCGGGCGTCTCGGGAGTGAGCAGTTCGAGAATGGCGAGTGCCGGTATGGGCAGTTCCGGAACGTCGGCAGGCACCTTCGATGGAGGTGGACTGACGACGCCCTGCACGTCCTTGCCCAACTTATCTTCGAGTGGCACCGCCTCGCCTCTCTCAACTCCGGGTTCGAGCACAAGTTCTGCACTGAATGGCGGCTCAATTCCGCTGAGCTCGACTGAATTGAGCAATGCCGGCGTGAGCCCAATGATTACGACCCAGGCGCCGAGCAGCACGAGCAACGGCATCGGCAGTACTGCGATAAGCATCCCCTCGTCCGGCAGTGGTGCGTCGTGCAGTGGTCTGAGCAGCGGGAGCAGTTCCAACTCGGGCTTCGGATCGACGAGCACAGTCGCATCCCTTCCCGGGTGCTACTAAATCGGAGTTTTTTTATGCGCAAAAGATTCATGGTGCTCATCACGGCGGTAGCTGTCATTGGCGGCGCCGGGATGGCAGTGTTGTACGTCGGCGATACGACCCCACCGGCCCGGGCCGCCCTCCCACCTCCGGCCGTTCCAGTGGTCGCCGGAACAGTTGAGAGCGGCAACGTGCCCGTCTATCTGCGCGGGATGGGCACAGTCGTCGCTTACAACAATGTGATTGTCCAAAGCCAAATCACCGGACAGATCATCAAGATCGCCTTTATCCAGGGACAGACAGTGAAGAAAGGCGATCTTCTCGCCGAGATCGACCCACGGCCTTATCAGGCACAGCTCGACCAGGCGATCGCGACCCGCGATCGCGATCAGGCGCAGCTCCTCAACGCCCGGGCCGATCTAAACCGCTATACAGCACTGCAGCAGAAGGGGTTCGCCACCACCCAGCTGGTGGCAACCCAGAACGCTCAATTAAGCCAACTGCAGGCGCAAGTGAAATACGACGAAGGCGTTATCGCTCAGGCGCGAACGAACTTGAGCTATACGAGGCTGACGGCTCCGATCGACGGGGTGACAGGCGTTCGTCAGGTCGACGAAGGGAATATCATCACTCCGTCCAGCGCGAACGGTCTTGTCGATATCGCACAGATCCAGCCGGCCTCGCTGTTCTTCTTCCTGCCGCAGACCGACTTCGTTGAGATCCAGCAGCAAATGGCCACGGGACCGCTGACGGCCCTCGCATACAGTCAAGACGACAAGGTCAAGCTTGATACAGGCAAGCTCGATCTTATTGACAATCAAATCGTCCAGACCACCGGAACGATTCGACTGCGTGCCAGCTTCCCCAATGCCAAGCGCACACTGTGGCCCGGCGAACTCCTCAATGTACGACTGCTTCTCGACACCCGCCAGGGCGGCCTGACGATCGCCGGTTCGGCCGTGCAGCAAGGGCCGCAAGGATCGTTTGTGTGGGTCATCGGCTCTGACGGAACAGTCCAGACGCGTCCGGTCGAGGTCGCGCAGATTGACGACGGCATAGCCCTGATAAATTCCGGTCTTCAGGCTGGAGAGAAGGTCGTCGTGGACGGCCAGTATAGACTGCAGCCGGGTGCCTCTATCCAGGAACTGACTGGACAGGCCGCTCGCGGCGCTCAGTTGCAGAGCTCCATCGAGCAGGAAATCCCATGAATTTTTCGGCATTTTTCATCCGCCGCCCGATCGCGACGGCGCTGCTGATGCTGGCAGTGCTGCTGCTGGGGCTCGCGGCCTACCCGCTTCTGCCCGTGGCAGCCCTGCCGAACGTGAACTTCCCGACCATTCAGATCCAGGCGCAGCTTGCAGGCGCCGATCCGCAGACGATGGCATCCTCGGTCGCGACCCCACTCGAACAGCAGCTCTCGCTTATTCCTGGGGTCACGCAGCTGAGTTCTGCGAGTGGGCTCGGTACCACACAGCTCACGGTTCAGTTCGATCTGAGCCGTGACGTCGATAGTGCTGCCGCCGACGTGCTCGCAGCGATCAACGCCGCAAGCCCGTATTTGCCCCAAGGCATGCCCTACCCTCCCACGATCCGCAAGGTGAATCCGGCCGATACGCCTATCCTGGTCCTCGCCCTCACCTCCAAATCGGTCCCGCTCACTACAGTAGACGCGTATGTCGAAGGTATCCTGGTCCCCAAGCTCTCGCAAATCGCCGGCGTCGGACAGGTCGGGATCGGCGGCCAGCAAAAACCTACCGTCCGCGTTCAGGTCGACCCGCAAGCGCTCGCCAATCGCGGCATAAGCATGGAAGATGTACGCACCATACTCGGCCAGGCGAATGTCGATCAGCCGAAGGGCACCCTAAACGGTCCGAAACAGAGTTATACGCTCAATACCAACGATCAAATCGTAAAACCAGACCAATACCAAAACCTTATCATAGCTTACCGAAACGGCTCACCGGTTCGCATTCGCGACATCGGCAATGTGACAGCGGGGCCGGAAAACGTCTTCAACGCGGGCTGGAACAATGACCAGCGCGCGGTTTTCCTCACGATCCAGCGCCAGCCCGGCGCCAACGTGATCGACACGGTTGATCGCGTCAAGGCGTTGTTGCCGCAGCTCCAAGCCTCAATCCCCCCGGCGATCAAGCTCGATGTGCTTTCGGATCGAACTCAAACCATCCGCGCTTCCGTTAAGGACGTTCAGTTCACATTGATTCTCACGATTGCGCTCGTGGTCATGGTCATCTTCATCTTCCTGCGTAATGTCTGGGCGACTGTCATTCCGGCCGTGACAGTGCCGCTCTCGCTCATAGGAACATTCGCCGCCCTGTACGCAATGGGTTACGATCTCGACAATCTGTCGCTCATGGCGCTCTCGATCGCTGTCGGCTTCGTGGTTGATGACGCCGTTGTCGTGATCGAGAACATCACACGTCACCTCGAGGAGGGCCTTTCTCCGATGGAGGCCGCCCTCAAAGGCTCCGCCGAAATTGGCTTCACCATCGTATCAATAACGCTTTCGCTAATTGCGGTCTTCATTCCACTGTTCCTCATGGGTGGCTATATCGGCAAGCTGTTTCAGGAGTTTGCCATCACGGTCAGCGTCTCGCTCGTGCTGTCGCTTCTAGTCTCGCTGACGCTAACCCCCATGATGTGTGCCCGCCTCCTGAAGCGTCCAACCGAGACGCACGGGCGCCTTTATATGTTCTTCGAGCGCGGCTTCGATGGCTTACTTGGCGCGTATGAGCGGGCTCTTCGTCTAGCCCTGAAGCACCGGTTCATCACACTGCTCGTAATGCTCGCCACGATCGGGCTCACCGGCTACCTTTACTCTGTCGTTCCCAAGGGCTTCTTCCCGCAACAGGATACCGGAATGATAACCGGGATCGCGGAAGCAGCGCCGGATGTCTCATCTCAGGCGATGAGCGCGCGCATACAGGCAGCCATCCGCGTGGTGATCGCGGATCCGGCAGTCGCTTCGGTTGGGTCCAGCATCGGGCCTTCCGGTGCGACCTCCACCCTTAATCAAGGCCGCCTCTTCATCGCCCTGAAACCGCGCGAGCAGCGCGATGCTTCCGCCGACCAGGTCATCAATCGCCTGCAAGCTTCATTGGCTAAAATCGAGGGCATCAGGCTCTACATGCAAGCAGCGCAAGATATCACCGTCGGGGCACGTGTCGCCAAAACGCAATATCAGTACTCGTTGACGGATGCAGATTCCAACGAGTTGGATCACTGGTCGGCCTTCTTCCTCGAAAAGCTGCAAGCGCTGCCCTTGATCTCGGACGTGGCAACGGACCAGGAAAGTGGCGGACCGCGGCTCAACGTGACCGTCAACCGCGAAGTCGCATCGAGCTTCGGCATCCTGCCTGGGACGATCGACAACATTCTGGACGATGCCTTCGGGCAGCGAATTGTCTCGACCATCTACACGCCGCTGAACCAATACCACGTCGTGCTCGAGGTCGACCCGCGCTTCCAAACCGGACCCGAGGCACTCAGCGACATCTATACACCCTCATCTGCCGGGCAGCAGGTACCGCTCGACACCCTGGTCAAGAAGGCGGTCACAACAGCGCCGAGCGTGGTCAACCATCAGGGCCTGTTCCCCTCGACTACGATCTCGTTCAACCTGAAAGCGGGCGTGGCACTCGGCGACGCGGTCAACGCCATTCACCAAATCGAACAGGAAAGCGGGAAGCCGGCGTCGCTCACGACCACTTTCCAAGGTAATGCGAACGCCTTCACGTCAGCCCTGTCGGGAGAAGTGATGCTGGTCTTGGTCGCGCTTGTGGTCATTTATATTATCCTCGGCGTCCTCTACGAGAGTCTGATTCATCCCATCACCATTTTATCGACGTTGCCGTCGGCCGGCATCGGTGCGCTACTGTTGCTGATGGTCGCGCAGAGACCGCTCGACGTAATAGGCATGATCGGCATCATCCTGCTCATCGGCATTGTCAAGAAGAACGGCATCATGCTCGTCGACTTCGCACTCGAGCGCGAACGCATCGAGGGACTGACCCCAGAGGAATCAATCTATCAAGCGTGCCGGCTACGGTTCCGTCCGATCCTCATGACTACTGTTGCGGCGCTCCTCGGCGGGCTTCCGCTGATGCTCGGCACCGGCGTTGGATCTGAACTCCGCCAGCCACTCGGCTACACTATCGTCGGGGGCCTGCTGCTTTCTCAGCTGTTGACGCTCTTTACCACGCCGATCGTCTACCTCTACCTCGACCAACTCAGCGGGTTAGTGCGGCGCCGGCGCCAGCCGGAGAAAGAGGCGTAGAATTCGCTTGAGCGTCTCCTGCTCAACATCGGATCCAGTCAGGAGGCTCCGACCGACCAAAGACGTCGATTAACAAGCGGGCGAACCATCTATCTCTGCCAGCGAGGTCGCGATCTTTGTGACGGGCGCACATTTCCACACAGCCTACGAACTCTATGCCCATGTTCTTGTCGCTGAGGCGAGTGGGCTGGCTGAGGAAACAATCGCAACCATCGCAGCCGGGCAATGTCCGGTGGACCTGACGCACCAGCAAGCGGCAGCATACGATGTCGCTTCCGCGCTGGTATCGGGGAGGCTTCTTCCCGATCTGGTCTATCACCAGGCGGTGAAAACCTTCGGCGCGGATGGCGCCGCCGAACTCATTTACCTGACCGGCCTTTACAGCCTCGTATCGGTGATATTGAACGGCTTCGACGTGCCGGTACCGGAGAGCAGGAATGACCTCTGAACACGCCAGTGTTGCGCTGAAGTAGCTGTGCTGGCGATCGCGTTGCTGGCGTGCTGACGATCCCATTGCCCGCGCCGTTCAGGTTTATCGGCCCAATATAAGACTGGACCGCCCTGAACTCGAATAGCGTCTATGACGTTGCAACAGCAACCGCGAGGAAGCGACGTTCATCAAATCTAAATCGGGACGTTTGAGCTGCCTCGCGCAGTCCTGAATAGGGTCTCCGGCGGCACGACGCCGCACCTTTGTCAGGCTGCTTAGACCCGAGCGCGCCAGTCCCCCTAACTGGCAGAATGACGCGGTCGGATGTCACGACTGGTATGCCGGCATGATCAGGGGAAGAATTATTTTCCCCCGGGATAGATGAGCCGTCGGGCTGCGGATTGCCTCAACTTGCCTTTTCAGCATCCCCGTTACCGCAAACTCAGCGCCGGTCACCAACGCAGCAGCATCGGACGCCAGGAAGACTGCGATTGGTGAAATATCCTCCGGCTGCAGCCAGCCTACCTGGAGCGGCACGGTCGGTGCACGCGCTTCCCAAGCCTCCTGCGCGGGATTAGCGGTGGGCGTTCTATTCGATTGCTCGATCGCAGCCCGAAAGCGCTGCTCATTGTAAGTTAGTGGGGTGCCGACCAAGCCGGGCAATATCGCGTTGACCGTGATGTTGTGCTGACCAAGCTCGAGCGCCGCGGATTTCATCAGGCCGAGAATGCCCCATTTCGAGGCGGAATAACTCGCGCCATCTTTGGTCCCCATCCTCCCCTGCATAGATGAAAGCAGGATGAGGCGACCATAGTTGCGAGCAACCATTCTGGGACCGAAAGCGCGTATGGTATTGGCCGTGCCGTTGAGATTGTTTTCAATCTGATCCCGCCAATCCATGTCATCCATTTGCATCAACCTTGGATCGCTGCATTGGCGACCACAATGTCGATCTTCCCGTAGTCACGTTCGACCTGGTCCGCGACCCGGCGTAGCACCGCGATGTCGCGGATATCAGCCTTCACAGCCGCTCCGCGGACCATATTGCTGGATCTGCGCAACAGTCTCCGAAAGCTCCTTGTCCGTCGCGGGAAGCGCATCTGCCGTGGGGCTCACCGGACCCTGTCGAGCGCGATAACGTCCGCACCGTTTGCAGCAAATTCGACCGCGATGGCGCGACCGATGCCGCGAGCGATTCCGGTAACGACCGCGACCTTGCCCGACAGGGTCGAACCCCGGCCGGGTAGGATCGGGCCAGCAGACCTGCCCTTGGGTGGTGTCGGATAAGGACCAGGTACGGGCTCGGCAGCGGGCGCATGCGCCATTGGTGCTGACGAAGCCGCGCTGGCCTGGCTGCTGGATGCCAACGTGGCAATCGCAACCCCGCTGCCTAAAAGCAAGGTGCGGCGGGTGGTGGCCCCGGTTCTCGCCTTGTTGCGTTCCATCTCGTTTCCTTTCAAAGCCTCATAAGCCGCAAGTTTCTTCGCGACCATCGGAGCTCCGAACCGATCACGAAAGAGCCGGGTGTCGGTTTGATCGGATCCGTCCTGCCGTGGCGGCCGGAAGCGCCAGTCAGCAAGGGGCAGCCGCCTGGCTGCGCGAGTAGGCAGTGGGCGTGAAGCCGGTCAGCTTGCGGAAGGTGGCCGTGAACGCGCTGGTCTCGCTGAAGCCCACGGTGAGACCTATTTCTGTCACCGACATCGCAGATTCAACGAGCAGCACCATTGCCCGTTCGATGCGACGCGTGACATGGTACCGATGAGGCGGCACGCCGAATGAACGCTTGAAGGCTCTGGCGAAATGATATGTGCTTAGGCGCGCGAGTTGGGCGAGATCCGAAAGTGATATCGGTTCTGCGAGATGCTCTTCAATGTGGGCAGCAACCACTCGTTGCTGCCATGCGGCAAGACCGCCGCGGACAGGAGTGTCGGCTTGCGAAGCCGCTTGATCGAGGCGGCATAGCTCACGGGCAAGCACGACGGCCAGCGCCTCAAGATACGATGCATCGCCTGCAGCGGCCCTTTCGACGACTTTTCCGAGATTGAGCGCCAGCGCCAGGAGCACCGCATCCTCGAAGAAGAGCCGCGGCATCGGCACATCGGGGTTCGGTACCTGGGCCGGATCGAAATACACGAAAATGATCCGCGTAACGCCCTGCGCCTCATGCCAGTCGTGATAAGCATGATTCGCAGGCACGAAGCTTGTTCTCCCCGTCCGGTCCTTCAAGCCAGATCGTGGCAGACCGTCCACAAAAGTCTCGCCTGCGCGCCGAACGCCTTGCTCCCAAACGGCGAGCAGATGCACGGGGGCGTTGAAATGGTACTCGGCTCTGATGTCATCCCTGGTCTCGACGATCTCGGCGATCATGCCGCCGCAGGTCACGACTCGCCGTGTGGCCGCATAGGCCGGGGATATCTCGACAAGCGGACCAACAAGCCCGTTACATGTGACTGTATCGAGTTGGCCAGCGACGTGCGCCGTCTCGCGTCTGCTGGAAAGGCTTCTCGGCATCGGCCGCGACGGCAGTGCTGGAGGCAAAACATCGCGACCAGCGGTGGCAAATGGCTCACGCTTCGAGAGTGACGAGTCTAACAGCATTAGCGCACCTTGCGGGTTGGACACCTTTATTCCGTGCCGTGCGCTTTAGTTACGTGAGACCTGCGAACCTCTCCATCGTACACCGGTAAACGCTGGTAAAATCTCGGTTTGGCGAGCCTATACTTGTGTATGATTGTTCCCAAGTCACTGGGTGTGATCGACTGTTTTGGCCGCAGATCTGGCAGCGAGCCATCGCACCGGAAGCGTTTTGCTCACCGGGTTAAAGCCGAACCGGCATGTGTCCGAAACCAAAGAACCTTGTTGAGTGAAGCGCGCGAATTCGGCACTCTCGCCTGACTACCGAACGCATGCCATCTCAAGCTTGGCGGCAAGCCGGCTGTTGCCTCAGAGTTGGGCGGTCCCATACCGGGCATCGCCCGAGGAGATGGACACCGCCTGGGAGCCGGCGCCTTCTTGGGCGGGCACGGAGAACCGAAAAATGGCCCCTCGAGGTTCGTTCGCCGCAGCCGACAGCTCGCCGCCATGCCGTTCGACAATGGTGCGCGAGATAGACAGCCCCATGCCGAGCCCTCCAGACTTGGTGGTGTAGAATGCGTCGAACAGCCGCTTCAGACTTTGCGGGTCCATCTGGGGACCAGTGTCGCACACCTCAACGAGAATCGCCGACGGCTCCGCTCGGCAGGTTCTGATCAGCAATTCTCGTGAGCCCTCGCGAACGCCAGCCATAGCCTCGATAGCGTTGATAATCAGGTTGAGCATGACCTGTTGTAACTGGACCCGATCCCCACGGATGGGCGGCAATCCCTCCGTAAGCTCCAGCCGAAGCTGAGCGCCATTTGCCAGGACTTGCCGTCGAGTGAGGGCCACGACTTCGAGCATCAAGCCGTTGACATGGAGGAGCTCAGAGCGCCGAGGTGATTTCATGAACAGGGCACGAATGCGCTGAACGACTTCCGAAACCCGGGTCCCTTCATTGACGATGCTGCGGAGAGCATGTCGCGCTTCCTCGAGGTTCGGCTGCAGACCACCCAGCCAACGCAAGGCGGCTTGTGCATTCGTGACCACAGCGGCAACCGGCTGATTCACCTCGTGCGCAATTGAAGCAGTGAGTTGGCCCATGGTTACCACTCGGTTTGCATGCGCGAGTTCGGACTGGAGCCGCTCACGCTCGATCATGCTGTCCTTCAGAACCTGGACCGCGGCAGCCATCTTGCCGACCTCGTCGCTGCTGTCGATCCTTGGCACCTCGACGGCGGTGAACCCCTTGGCGAGCGTGGTTATTGCTTCCGTGAGCCGCCTTATGGGCGCGGCAATGGACCGGGTGATAAGCAGGGCCATCACCGCCGCTATGACCAACGAGGCTGCGCAGCCAAGCACCGTTGTCGCATATGCTGCCTTAAAGGCCTTTCGCTGAGTGACGTCTCGCCCTGCAAGGAGCTCCACCTCAGCTTTCTCGATCTCCTCGGCTTCCGCGTGAATAAGATCGATCAAGGTTCTGCCAGCCATTGACCTTTCAATGGCACGCGCACCCTCCTGCCCCTCGGGCGTTGCCATGAGAGCAATTTCCCGCTCCCCAACGCTTGATCGCCATTTCTTCTCCAGATCATCAAGCGTGTTGAGCCGACTCTGCTGGGAAGGGCTGTCTTTAGTTAAATCCTTCAGCTTGCTTATTAATACCTCGTATCTAGCATTGCTCTGGCGGGAAGACTCCAGAAACCTGTCGTCACCGGTAAGTACGTAGCCGCGGAGGTTCGACTCCTGATTCAGCACGGCGTGCCTTGCTGCGCTGAGGCTGAGCATTACGTCGGTGGTATGGATGCGCCAATTTTTGGCTTCCTCGACTACTAGAAGCCGGTCGTAAACGACTGCGCTGCTCACAAAAATGGTCGCAAGCACCACGATAAACGCCGCTAGCAGCTTGCTTAAAATCGGCAGGTTTGCCAAAGCGGACACACAAACTCCTCCAGGCCGCGGCGAACCCTTCGGGGGCCTCACTTCAGATTCTACAGTCCGGCCGGGGCATATGCACGTCGATTCTCCCGTCAAGCCCTTCAGAACACGGCAGCGAGCCCCAAGGAGGTCATGGCCTGTGGCCCTTGCTCATGTCCGTTCCAAGATGACGATGCAGGATAGCATCATAACCAGTTGAGCGCGGGCTTCACCTTCGCTGGGGTAAACGGCATCGAACGGAGCCGCGCGCCGGTCGCCTCGAAGATGGCATTGCCGATTGCGGCGGGCACAACCGCGCAGGCCGGTTCGCCGCCGCCCCATGGTGGTTCGTTCGGTCGATCAATCAGATCGATCACCACGTCGGGAACTTCGGGAAAGGTCAGGATCGGATAGGTGGCCCAGTCTAGGCTGGTCACCATGGCGTGGTCGAAGGTCACTTCCTCCTTCAGTACTCGGCTCACCGTCTGCACGATGCAGCCTTCGATCTGATTGCGCAGTCCGTCCGGATTGACGATCTGGCCGCAATCATGCGCGATATAGAAGCGCTGGACCGCAATCTCCCCTGTCTTTCGGTTGATACGCACCTCTGCGACGGCGCCAACATAGGTACGGACCAGCTCGTATTTGACGTAGGCGAGGCCGCGCCCGGTAACGACGTGCGCGCTCCGATCGGGCTGTGGCCGCGCACGCCAGTTGCTAAGCGTGGCGAGTCGCTCCAGAAGCTCATTGCCGCGCCGGTCGTCGAGATGTTCGAGGCGGTATTCCAGTGGATCGGCGTGCAGTTCCGCGGCGATCTCATCCATGAAAGACTCGTTCGCAAACGTGTTTTGCAGTCGTCCAGGAGAACGGATCCAGGACGGCTTGAGCGGCGTCGATTCGAGCCGATGCGCGGTCGTCTTCACGTTCGGAAAGGTGTACGGGATGGCGAGATCGTTGAGGACGCCGCCCGGACTAAGCTGGCTCAGATCTTTCAGCCCGGCAAGACCGGCGCCGACAAGCTCCACTAACGTGGGGCCGCCTTGAGGAATAAACAGCTCGGATTCCCATGCGACGAGCTCATGACCCTGATTGATGCCGGCACGCATGTCGAGGAGAGTGGGCGGCCCTTTCGGATCCCAGCCATGCTCGTCGGCGCGCATCCATTGGACTCGGACCGGACTGCCTACGGCCCGCGCCAATAGGGCCGCGTCCGCCGCCGCGTCCTCGTGGCCGTTGCGTCCATAGCAACCGGCGCCTTCGACGTAGACACAGCGCACCTTTGCGTCCGAAAGCTCGAGCATCGCCGCCAGCTGCTTGCGAAGATTGTGTGTGGCCTGGGAGGCGGTCCAGCAGGTGACAGCGCCTTCGCTAAAGGACGCGACCGCACAGGAAGGTCCGATGGAGCCATGCGTCTGTATAGCAAAATCATAAGTCGCCGAGAGTTTGCGTGGCGTCACCGCCATCGCCGATGCCGACGAGCCCACATTGCTCAGGACATCGTCATGGACAATCCTCGTGTTGCGGACGTGTTCCCAGAGCTGCGTCTGGTCAGGCAGCCCTTCCCATCTCGACCAAGTCACGGTTAGTTGCTGGGCCGCCTTGACCGCGCTCCATTCGGTCTCGGCGACGACGCCGAGAAAGTTACCGAGGCGGACTACTCGGACGATGCCAGGGATGTCGCTTATTGACGACTCCTCATATGAGATGAGCTTCGAGCCTATCCCTGACGGCCGGATGACGCGGCCGTGCAGCATGCCCGGGAGTTTGAAATCCTGCATGTAGGTGAATCGTCCATTTACCTTTTGCGGAATATCGAGGCGCGCGACCGGCTTTCCAACGATCGTATATTCGGAGACTCGTTTTTCGGGAGCGTTCGGATCGACGTCGATGGCGAGCGAGTCGCCGCTGACGAGCTGACCGATCGGGATCTCTTGGCCGTTGGAGGCTCTCACGACCCCGTCCTGGACCAAGACCGACGAAAGCTCAACCTCAAGGTCCGCAGCTGCCTTTCGGAGAAGCGCCTGACGCGCGGTAGCCGCCGCTCGACGCAATTGCATTCCACCTCTCTCGATGGAATAGCTGCCGCTCGTGGTTCCCTGGTCCGGCGTTAGCGCCGTGTCGCCCTCAATGATCGCAACTTGGCTCATCGGGACATCGAGCTCTTCTGCCACGATCTGCGTCAGGGCTGTGCGCACCCCTGTCCCAAGGTCGACCTTGCCCGAGTAGACTGTGACCTTGCCGTCATGGTCGATGGCAAGGAAGCCTTCGACGCGGTCGGGCGATACGCTCTTCTGCGGCGCGGCCGTTTGAGCCCTTGCCCGCTCGGGGACAACACCAAAGGTGACAATGAGAGCCCCGGCCGCAAGCAGCACAGAGCGCCGGTCCATGATAACGGTCATGACATCCTCCTCATAGGCCAGCCGCCCGCCTCACTGCGCGGACGATGCGCAAATGCGTGCCGCAACGGCAAAGATTATTCGCCAATTCCTGCTTGATTTCCTGGTCGCTAGGCTTTGCTTTGCGCCGCAGCAGTGCCGCGGACTGCATGATCATCCCGTTGATGCAATATCCACATTGGACGGCCTGCTCATCTATGAAGGCCTGTTGCAGGGGATGGGGGTCTGCATCGGAGCCGAGCCCCTCGAGAGTGACGACGTTGCTGGCTCCAACCGAAGAGAGTGGAGTTACGCACGACCGCGCTGCTTCGCCGTCGATCAGCACGGTGCAAGCCCCACACTGACCGAGGCCGCAGCCGAAGCGCGGTCCACGCAGCCCAAGCTCGTTTCTGAGCACATAGAGCAGTGGAGTATCGGGATCGGCGATGGTGACCGATTCCATCCTGCCGTTCACGTTTAGGACTGTCGCAGCCACGTAGTAAGTTCCTCTACCAGTCTTGGGCAACACGGATGGTCGGACTGAGTGTAGATATCGTTCGGCGGATATCTTTGTCCGTATTGTCGCGATTGGTTCGATCTTGCCCTGAACGCTCTGGCGGCAGCACTCGGCCTGCGCTCGCGCTAGCCTCGAGTTTGCAATGTCGGCTCAGGATCGTGACGGGGCACCATGAATTCTGGTCCAATCGGATGCTTGATGTCGCGCAACGGATGCGACAATTTCTGCCATGTTGCTCGCCTCCAACTGCTGGTCACCCGCCGGGTCGACAGGCTGCAACTGGTCTGGATGTCGAGCAGCCCACAGCACGGGTGAATGCGGTGGTGATGAAGGCGGAACGACGGCGGCCGCTCTCCGGCGTGCGCCAGCACGTGGCACCCGGCAGCGTCGCGGCGAACGGCATCTTGGAGACCGTGCCTGGATGCTTCCGCGGGCGTCGGAGACGAATGCGTAACGCCGCGCAGGCCGCGGAGGGCCTACCGCACCGAACACTCGACATGCGTGTGCATCGCCAACGTATCAACTCGAACCAGCTTCACTGCTTGGCAGTGCCTGCGTCCTTGGCTGCCAGACCGCCGATCGCCGACCAGTCGAGCTTGTCGCCGCCATGCGCGAACAAGGTAAGAAAGCGGTCACGCAAGAGGCTTGCGAGCGGCAGTGGCACGCGCAAGTCCTCGGCGACGGCCAGCACGAGCCGAATGTCCTTGTACCCGAGCGGCGCGGCAAAGCCGGCCGGCTCAAACGCCTCGTCGGCGACGAGTGCGCCATAGGTTTTGTAGACGGGCGCGCCGAAGAGTGTTGATGTTAGGATGTCGAGATATTGATGCTTATCGATCCCGCCTTTGCCGACAAGCGCCAAGGCCTCGCCGAGCGACTCGAACACGGAGGCAATCAAAAAATTACCGCTCAGCTTGACGAGATTGGCCGCTTTCGGCGTTTCGGAGACGACGAACGTTTTCTGGCCGATCGCGTCGAAGAGAGGTAAAGCCATTTCGATGACGTCCGGTAGGCCCGCGGCGATCACAAACAGTTGGCCGGCGGCTGCGACATTTGGCCGTCCGAACACAGGCGCTGCGATGAATTGCTGACCGGCTTCAGCGTGATCGGCCGTCAGCCGCTCGGAAAGGGCGACGCTGATCGTGCTCGCCGAAATATGGACGGCAGCCTTCGGAAGGTTCGCCAGTATGCCACCATCCCCATAGACCGCGCTCTCGACCGCGTGATCGTCCGCTAGCATCGTAAATACGACTTTAGCCTGGCACGTATCCGAGACCTGGCTTGCGGCACGGGCGCCCTTACGGCAGAGGTCCTCGTCCTTACCTGGGGTCCGATTGTATACAGTCACATCGTGGCCCGCCTGGAGGAGGTTCCCGGCCATGGCAGCGCCCATGTGCCCCAACCCGATGAATCCAACTTTCATTTGCGTATCCTTTCATGGCCAAATGATTGAACCCAGCGCATCCGCTTCACCAACTCCGCTTCTGTTTGTCATGGCCTTTTCTTGCCCTCGTGAATTCGGTGCCAATAGGGCCACTCGGATTCGGGGCGGCGCGGCGGAGCTCGAAGTAGAAGCGCCCAGAACACTGACCGGTTGTCTCCGCCGGAGTGCCGAAAGGGCTCCGCATGGGGAGGGCGCATGCGATGCCTCAGCGGTTTGCGGGACACTGCCATGGAGTGCGGCCATTGTCCTGGGCACCGCGATCTTCGCCGACTGGAACGTCGTGGTATTCTCAGAACGCCGCTGTTATTTCGATTTCGCCCGAATACTCGGGGCGCCAGCTACATCATTGGAACGGATCACCCTCCCTCGTTTCAACTGCCCGACGAAGCGGCGCCGGGTTTGAGAAGGTTCTCGAGTGAACGGGACTTAATCGGCAATGGCGAGGCCGGAAGCTGGCCCATCTACGCGGCCATCAGTTGTGGCCACCTGGTAAGACTAGCGGGAACACCATCGCATCGATGGAGCGCGCGCTGCGCAAGTCTTCTCGACAGTCCTCAGGAAACTGGATTGGAGCTCGAGAGTCCCAGCCGCTCCGAGATGCGCACGAGGTCCGCTAGAGTACGAACCTCCATTTTTCGCATGACATGCCCGCGATGAATCTTGACTGTGATTTCGCTGAGACCCAGCTCGCCTGCGATCTGCTTGTTCATAAGGCCCTTGGTGACGAACGACATGACCTCCCTCTCCCGCGATGTCAGCGTTTGGTAGAGGGCCTTAGTGGCTGCGGTCGATTGCTCCTCGTCACATCTCTTGCGGTCACGTTCCAGAGCCGCGAAGACCGCGTCGAGCATGTCTTGATCCCGGAACGGCTTGGTCAGAAAGTCGACCGCCCCTGCCTTCATGGCCCGCACCGACATGGGTATGTCGCCGTGCCCTGTCATGAAAACGATAGGGATAGGGATGCCTGATCTCGCCAACTGGCCCTGGAAATCTAGGCCGCTCACGCCGGGAAGGCGAATATCAAGAACAATGCAGCTCGGCGCCTCAAGAGGTTTGCTCTGCAGGAACTCGGAGGCAGAAGCGAAGCTTTCGACCTGCAGTCCGACCGACCTGAACAGGTTGCTTATGGCTCCCCGCAAGCCGGCATCATCGTCTACGATATAGACAATGCTCGGAGTGGAGATCGAATTCCCGTTGGTTCCGGCGGTCATGAATTGCCTCCTGAAATCAATCGCGGACCGGATGCCGTTTCCCTGACGACGTGAAAATGGCAAATGGAGCGTCAGAGACGATACCGATATTACCCCGGTTGATTTCACCTCGACAAGAAGGGCCGGCTAATCCCTTTCGCAAGCGATCTTTGCTGCCGGTCGGGTCAGCAACTTGGCTCGGGAGGTATGTCGAAAAAGTCACTCCTCGGCGGACAGCACTCTGCACATCGATGTGCCCGCCCCACTGATCGACGGAAGCTTTGACCATTGGCAATCCGAGCCCAGCGCCTTTGGCTGCGGGCTTTGCGGAAAAGAACGGCTCAACCACTTGTGCCTCGACCTCCTCGGTGATGCCGCAACCACTGTCGCCGCCGCTCGTACCTCGATCGCCGGGCTGAACTGCCGGCCGACGGCCCGAGCTATCTCTGATAGCGATTTCGCATATCGACCTTGGTCGAAGTCTTTCGGCCGTAGCAGATCCGGCCTGCTGCCAACTCCAATTTTTTCGGTCGCCTCGCAAATCTCGCTCCATTCCAGTCATTCGTCCCGCCTTTCAGTTGCGGTACCGGCCACAAGGGCCCTTTGCGCTACGGATGACGTGTTTCATTTGGCCTGCTCTCGCTCTGCGCATTTACCGCCTTACTTACACATTCCAGCATTTCAGTGCCATCGAAGGGTTTGCTGAAGAAGGCCAGAGCTCCCGCGGCAAAGGCTTGGCAGCGGTCCCGCTCTTCTGGGTAAGCGGTGATGAAAATGATCGGCCTTGTATAGCGTCGTGCCAGAAGCGCATCCTGGAGCTTGAGACCTGACATCCCAGGCATCTGCACGTCTGTGATAACGCAATTCACCTGGTTCAGGCGAGCCGAATCCAGAAGCTCCTCGCCTGACGCGAAGGAGATAGCCTCATACCCGGCCGAACGCATCAGATTGGCGGTTGATGTCCGGACCGCACCATCGTCATCGACGATGGCAATCAAAGGGATTTGAGGCACTTCATTGTCTTTCTGATCCGTCCGAAGGGATCCCTCTGTCTGTCCCCCTCTATATCCCGACAATACAAAAATCTGCACTGCTTAGGAACCATACAAAGGTTTGCATCAGCTGGAGATGGCCATGATAGCAACGACATGGGCGCCATATCGGCAACACGAACTCCGTGGACAGTAATACCAAAGTGTGCGGCCACCCATATCAAGAGATGATCCCTGTTAAACTCATACAGAATGGAGAAAATCTCAGAGAGTTGTAGTTTCGGTCCATGTCAGTTGAGGTCAACTGAAGCCAGTTCGGTAGCCCATTCGGATTTGTTCGGGAACCACGGCATCGTGATTGATGATGGGCAGGAATTTCAGGAGCTACTCCAATGCAGCAAGCGCGTGCGTCTGAGTCTCATGTTGGTCGATCAGGGCAAGAGTACCTGGCTCCTCAGCGTCGTCCGGCGCCAATTGTCCGCGTCAGGGGAGCACATGCATCCGACTCATCAAGTTCATCCCCGGACAGTCCAGACCTGGCAACCTCGTCGGAGTTCTCGATTATTCTCGGGCATCTCGACCTTCTCCTTTCCGTAGCTGGATTGCCGACAGCTCGTCCGACCGGCGACGGCCGGTTCGCCGGCGATGCCACGGCGGCCGGCCTGCTAAGACCGGCCAGCAGAATCCAGCAACCTGTCGATCCGATCGTCGAACAGCTGTCGCAGGCGCTCGAGGCTGCCGAGTGCAGCCAGGACGATTTCGCCTGCCTCTATGCAGATTCGCTCCGCCTCGCCCTTGTCGCTCGGTTGCTTGTCTTGCAGTCCGATCCCGCATACCGGGGGAACCAGCGTTCGGCCCAGCCACAGAACACACTCCCCATGTGGCGCCTCAAGCGCACCGCCGAGTATATCGAGGCAAATCTCGGAGAAACGATTACCTTGAGCGACATGGCTGCGGTGACCGGACTCAGCCGGATGCACTTTGCTGCCCAATTCCGGGCTGCAACAGGGATACGTCCGCACGAATTTCTTCTACGGCGACGTATCGAACGTGCCAAGGAAATGCTCGCCAAAACCCAAACGCCGCTGGTCGAGATTGCCCTCAGCATAGGCTTCCAGACGCAATCCCATTTTAGCGTCGTCTTCAAACGTTTCGTCGGCGAGACGCCGAACCGTTGGCGTTCAATCAATTCGGGAGTGACCCGTGAGCGAACTTCCGGTCACGGGATGCTCGCCACTTCCCACACCTGATCGCAACCGGCCTCTCCTGTGGATCGATCGCAGGAGAATGGCGAAGAATGGCCAAGGAGACCGAAATGAAGAGCAAGCTCAAATTTTGGCAGGTTTTATCGATCGTCACGGCAATCATCACCCCGGCCTGTGCGGCAGGGTCCTCGCTGACTGCATCGGCTCAAGGCGGCGAAACCGCGGCGGCGGTCGTTGCCGACCAGATCCGCAGTCAGGGTTTCCCCTGCAAGGGCCCGATCTCGGCGGAGCGTCTCGATGCCGAATCTGTACCCAATGAAACCGCTTATCTGCTGCGGTGCGACGCCAGGGCTTATCGGGTGCTTCTCATACCTGATCAGGCTGCCATCGTGACGAGCGTGGGTTGAGGCACCTGAACTCACGCAGTTGCCCGACTAATCAATTGGATTCTCCGGACCTCGGGCCGCAACCAGCCGCGGCACCAGAGCTCCAGCCATCCTCAGTCTCGGCTGGTTGTCCGTCCATCAGAAGGAAGATAAGCCATGGTTAAGTACATCAACTCCCGTCAATCTGGACCACAAGCTTACCGGTTGGGGGTCAAGGCGGCCGTCCTCGGGTCGGTTGCACTGCTTGGTGGGACACTGGCGTTCCATGAACTCGGCTTTTCAAGACAGGCCGATACGGCGCAAGCCGCCGAACCTGCAGCCCCACCCGACGGCTTTGCCAACATCGTGGCTAAGGTCAGACCGGCTGTCCTGTCGGTGCGCGTGATAATCGACGAGACCCGAGAAACTGCAAGCACAGATGAAGGCAAAAGCCCGGCCGTGTCGCCTGGTTCAGCCTCGTCAGGTGAACACGAAGTGATCCTCGGCGAGGGATCGGGTTTCTTCATCTCGGCAGATGGCTACGCGGTAACCAACAACCACGTGGTTAATCATGCCGAGGCCGTCGTAGTGGCCACCGGCGACGGCAAGAGCTACAAGGCCAAAGTCGTCGGCACGGACTCCAAGACTGATCTCGCCCTGATCAAGGTTGACGGGCACGATTTTCCGTACGTCAGATTTGCCGACCGACAACCGCGCGTTGGTGATTGGGTGATCGCGATCGGCAATCCGTACGGTCTCGGCGGCACTGTCACTTCTGGCATCGTTTCCGCAGAAGGACGAGACATCAATGCCAACCCGTATGACAACTTCATTCAGATCGATGCTCCGATAAACCGTGGCAATTCCGGTGGCCCGGCCTTCGATACCGACGGCAATGTGATCGGTGTCAATACGGCCATCTTCACGCCCTCAGAAGGCTCGGTCGGAATTGGCTTCGACATTCCGGCGGCTACCGTGAAAGCGGTTGTCGCTCAACTCAAGGACAAGGGATATGTGACGCGCGGCTGGCTCGGCATTCATGATGAACCGATCGTCGCGGATATCGCCGCTGCGCTTGACTTGAGCAAGGCGAGAGGCGTTCTTGTCGATGATGTGGAGCCTACTGGCCCTGCAATCAAAGCAGGGGTGAAGCCGGGGGATGCCATCACGGCCGTCAATGGTGCGCCGATTGATGACCCCCTAGACCTGGCACAGAAGATCGGCGAAATGGCGCCGGGGACTACGGTGTCATTAAGTATCCATCGCGATGGCGAGGCCAAGGACCTGAACATCAAGCTGGGAACCATGCCGGTCGACCGCCAGCCACAGGTCACCGCACCAACCGAGAGCAGGGTTGGCACCCCCAACAAGCAAGATCTTGGGTTCGTGCTAGCGCCTGCAAACCAGACTGCGGGCACCAGAAAGCCGGGAGTGATGGTCGTTGCCGTCGATCCCAACGGTCAGGCAGCGGAGCGTGGGTTGCAGGCTGGCGACATCATTCTCGAGGTCGGCGGCAAGACGGTCTCGAACCCTGACGATGTCCACACGACTCTTGCATCGCTCCGCAACAGCGGCAAGGCAGCCGCGCTGGTACGGATCAAATCGGGCGATGCCATCCGGTTCGTGGCGCTGCCTCTCACAAACATTTAGCGAGTCATCCAAATCAGACATATCTGCAATTTATCGCATCGCCTATCGACGTCGTGAACGACACTGCCTCGCTTATAAGCGCGGCCTTCCCATAGTAGACACGCCATCGACCACCATGTCCTGTCCGGACTAGCCCAGCGTCTTCTGATAGCAGCCACGCGATGGTTCCTGCAACATCTTCATGCATTTCAGAGACGGGTGGTCGGGCGCCTACCTGGCGCGTGGGGCGGAGGCGGTCTCATCACTTTCCGGGGGCAGCGTGAACTGAAAGACGGCACCCCGCGGTTGGTTCGCACTGGCCCACAGCCGTCCGCCATGGGCTTCTACGAGCGACCGGCAGATTGCCAGACCCATGCCCATGCCGTCCGGTTTGGTCGTGTAGAAGGCATCGAAAACGCGGTCCAGGCTCTGAGGGTCCAATCCGGGACCGCTATCGCACACTGCCACGCGTATCCCCCCATCCGTCTCTATCTCGGTGCTGATCCGCAGGTTCAGTTCCCCTTTGGTAGTGCTGCTCATCGCCTCGACGGCATTCATGATCAGGTTAAGGAGCACCTGTTGCAGCAGGATACGGTCGCCACTAACCGGCGCCAGATCCCTCGCGAGCTCAGCCTGTAACGAGACGCGCTGCCGCAGCACTTCACTGCGTGTCAAGGCAATCACGTCCCGAACGGCTTCGTTGAGGTCGAACCGATCTTTCCGTGGCGGTGCTTTTTTGACGAGAGCTCGGATACGACCGATGACATCGCCGGCCCGGTTGCTGCTTTTCACGATTTCATCGAGTGCGAGCCGCACTTCCTCCACGTTAGGCGGTTGGCCCGCCAGCCACCGCAACGCCGCCTGAGCGTTGGCGAGCGTTGCGGTGATGGGCTGGCTGACCTCATGTGCGATCGAGGCCGTGAGTTGCCCCATGGTGGTGACGCGGTTGACTCGTGCGAGTTCCGCCTGAGCAGTTCGCAAGGCTTCAGAGATCATAATGAGGTCCGTAAGATCGCGTACGACCACAAGTGCGGCTTCGACGCGGCTGGAATCCATCCGCAACGGCGTATACGACATGGCAAGGTAGCGTCGCCCGAGCGAGGTCGTGAACCACTCCGTGTAACGTACTTCTTCGCCCTCGAAACACCGATCCAAATGCGGTTTGATGGTCTGTTCAAAGGCCGCGGCCCCCAAAAGGTCAGCCACATGCTTCCCAATGCACATGTGGACCGGCACTCCCCAAAGTCGCTCATAAACCGGATTTACGCGTCGATATCGGTGGTCTTTCCCCACCATGGAAATGGCGTCGGGTGAGCTTTCAAATACCTGGGCGGCCAGATATTCTGCGCGTTTGCGTTCTGCGATGTCTTCGCAGACAATCAAGATGACGGGCACACCCTTCATCAGCATGGCTCTGGCAGTTTCGCGAACCCAGAGCACCTCGCCGCTCTTACGGAGCTTGCGCAGCTCCCAACTGGCGACTTTGCCGAGTTCGTCGAGGCACCGCGTCATGTTACGCTGCGCTTCAGCTCGATCAGCTTCATGGAATATCTTCAGTGCGGATTCACCCACCAACTCGTCGACCCGGTAGCCAAGTTGCTCGGCTCCGTAGGGATTCACGGACAGGACGGTCCGGGTGGCACCGATCATGAAATACATAGTCGGATTATGCTCGAATACTCCTCTCCACTTTTCTTCGTTTTCCCGAAGTGCTTCCTCAGCATGCTTGCGCTTGGTAATGTCCGTAAGTGTCAGTAACACACGGTCGAGCTTGGAAGATCCGGGTGGGAGTGTGACCGCCAAAAGGACCGTCCGTCGGTCCCCTTTCAGTGTTTGAAGCGTCGTTTCGGCTGAAAAAAGGGAGAGCCCTTCTGCGATTGCGATCAGTCCCCCGGCAAACGCGTCCATCGTTTCCGGTGTTTCCGGGGTAAATACGGCATCGAGCGAATCGAGGAGCTGGTTCTTGCTCTCGGCGTTGAACAGGTCGATCGTGGTGTCGTTCACGTCGATCACCTTCACCAGCGAAATGCATTGTCGTACAAACTCCGGATGTGAAGCGAAATAGGCACGGAAGTCTTCGACGCCCTTGGCCTTGAGCTCGTCTATTGCGGCTTTGATCAGAGAGAAGTCCTCTTCCAATATCGATACGCCTGCCGTCCGGAAGATGCTCTTGTACCGTCTCTCGCTCTCGCGCAGCGCCTCCTCTGCGCGCTGGCGCCCGGTGATGTCGTTGTTAGTCTCCAAAACGGCAACAGGATGGCCTCCTCCGTCCCGCTGTAATGCCCATCGGCTGGCTACTGCGACCTGCGTTCCGTCGCGCTTCGTATGAATGAGTTCGCCTTCCCAACCGTTGCTGCGTAGCAGCTCGGCGTTGATCTCTTCAAGCGGCGCCGGAAAGATCGTTTGCATAAGCTGGTGGCACACGTTTCCTACGGCTTCGTAGCTCGTCCATCCGTACAGGCTCTCGGCAGCGCGATTCCAATAGGTGATCCGATGACGCATATCGCGCACCAAAATGGCATCGTGCGAGAGCCCAAGGAGGCTGGCCTGCTCGCGGACTGTTTCTGCCGCTGATTGGCCATGCACGACGAGCAGGGCGGTCACCCCGATAACGCCGATACTGACTAAGAGGTTGACGACACCAGGAGTGTCCGGCGCTTCGGGTGCCGATAGAAAATAGCTCAATAAGGTGAGCCCAATACAGCCCGCGGTAATCATTGTGAGGCCCCACACGCGGCAGAACCTGGTAGCCATCAAGACAACAGCAACATAGAAAACCCCCACCGGGATGTCAGCCTGCGTGGCCGTATCCGCAACGAAGATTGCTGTCGCAAGCGCGCCGCTTATAGCAAAAGGTAGCGTCTTGCTTGCCCGCCGAAGCGGGTGCGACTGGTTAATCATCTTGGCTGTCGCTTGGCGCTCTGCGATCACCGGAAATTCCACAGAGCGCTAGATGCCGAGAGTTTGCAATGGACAAAATGAGTGCTGGCGCCTTCAAGGCTGGCGGCTTCAGGCTGCGGACCATGGTGAAGAGGTGCTCAAGTTCTGCTCGGCGGGCCGCATAGGCATAATCTGGCAGGATAGCTCTCAGTGTGATGGAGTGGCGGAGCGGGACAGAACCGACTAGTCAGTTCAACACGTTGGCTGACCCGTCCGGCTGGCCAATATGGCTAGCGCTTGGTCGGAGCTTAGCTCGCTGTCGTTCACAGCGCTATGCGAATTTTGCCGTGTTTGTTCCTGGCTTGCCAGTTTTGGCGTCGCTTGAGGTTCTCGGCACTTCCCCTTCTTGTCCGCGTTGCATTGAACCATGCCGATGGTATCCCAGGGGGACCAGCGAGGATCACATCAAGGAAGCGCGGCATCCGCAGTGTTTCCACTCGGCTCACGTGACCGCGGCACAATAGGCGACGCGAACCGAGGGAGGCCCTCCGATAGAATGCTCCACGGAGTATTTTCCCTGGCGTGTTCCCAGCACGTATTCGAACAGAAATAGTATTGTGAGGGTCGCCGATTGAACCTAGATTCGCAATTGATACAGAGCATTCATCTACCTCATCTCGTCACCACACCGGTAACTTACTTGTGCAGTCGAATTGATGCTCGCGCCGACGGCACATTTCCCATTCAGCGATCGACGGTCGCCGGGGCGGAACGCTCCATTTGTAGAGCAAGAGCTTCAATTCAACGTCAGCCAGAATTTACAACGTCTGGGATATCGCTCCAGTGTATGACGGTTTGCGCGACCTATCTGCTCAGGTCGCAGGCCATATACCTTCGTATTCCTGCACTCACCCGGATTTTCTTGTTTGCACGGCCGTCGCAAACCCGCTTGCGACAGCCGTGCAAAACGATCACTCAAGCCATCTCATAGGCAATGCGCGTAGTACAAGAAGGGAAAATCGTAGCGGCGGGGGTATTGGCAGGAGGCGTACGGGCCCCAATACTGATTGTCCCGGCGATCCCGTTCGAAATGCCGCTCCGCAACGCGGTCATGGCCCGTTGCGACTGCATGGTTGACGCCAAGATTGCCGACCACGGCACGGCTGCCAGCAATGCTACCAAAGGCATGAGCGCCATCTCCAAGGCCGTGGCCACCGCCAAAGCCATGGCCGCCGCTGAAGCCGCCACCCATGCTGTGACCACCGCCATGGCCACCGCCATGGCCGCCCCCACCGCCATGGCCGCCGCCACCGCCGCGGGCCATCGAGACTGTTGCCGTACCGGTTGCAAGGGCCGCCCCCAAGGCCAACGTCGCCAATATTGCTGTTACTTTTCTCATGATAAACTCCTGATCTAGACGCTCTCGGAGAATTCCGAAAGCTGCCCTGGATATAGATGCAGGAGGCCTTTATTAAATAATACGTTGTGGTTACCTTGCCTATACAAGCGACCATTACTTCAACGAATCCCGAGATTATTACAGGAGTTTAATCCGGGGAAAATTTGGACGCGTCTCCGGCCTGCGATTGGGAAGACGAGCGAGCGCATTATTCACATATCGGAATCGAGACCGAAGGCCCCGTCCGGGTGGCTGAAATTTTGATCGGCCGATCGCCGACGAAATATATTCGCGCCATCGGCGCGGGTCGACGAGGTGATGACAACCGAGGTTGCACCTTCGCCTCCCGGTGCCTCGGTGTGGCGGATATTGTTGGACTGACGACCCGTCATGACGTCGAGGCTGTGAGCCCGTCGGCATCATCACGCGCACGGACCGCTACCCGCCCTGGTTCGCATCCAGACGCAATCAGGCGCCATAGCTGCGGACGACGGGCTCATCGTGGCCGAGCTGCAGAGCCAGGCTGGCGCAACGGGCACTTTGATAGAGTTACAGGTCGACGAGGGCGTCGTCGAATTGAGCGGTACAATGTTTGACGAGCGCCCTGAACCGGCACGATGCGAGCCAACAACCAAACATTGTTCCGCAGGATGCGGCAGCCCGGGAGGCACCGCAGATCTGCTAGGCCTCACGTGGTTCCTCGCCCAGTTTCCGATGTGCACGAAGGCGCGCGGATCTGACGGCGCGCGGCTAGCTGTGGGACACCACGTGCTGGAGCATAGGCGGCGGCTTCAGGGCATCGATCTGAGCTTGCCTTTTCATGCGGTTTCGCTCGGCGCCTAGAAGCTCTTCCTCGCCTGTAAGGCCGTTCAGGAAAAGCTTCAGGACGTGGGATGCGAGTGTCTGTGCCTGCGGGCTATTAAGCGGGATATCCCGCTCTTGGACCACACCATGACTCCACCTGCATATTGAGTCATTAAGAAATGACAGAGCAGGCCGACTTGGTCCGAAATGGTACTGCGTTCGCAAAACGTTCACGGCCCGCGGAGGTTCGAAGGTGGCAATCTTTCCTCCCGAGACTTGCCGTTAACAGCCCGCTCCGTCGGCTATCAGCGTGAGCGGGCTATTCGCCCAGCTGACAAGGTCTTGATCGCGCGACGGAAGACCCGCCGGGCACATGCCGCACGGCTTTCACCACAATCATCCTGCCGCCGCAGAGTACCGTCGGAGGGATTGTTTCCTCATCGAGCCACATTTTGTAGTTCGCTCTTGCGGCTTTCGTCTTGGAGATCCCTGACATCCCCGATCCGTTGACCGTAGAACTCATCCCGCTTGGCAAGGAAGCAGCAGCATGGCGAAGTCAGCTGCCGGCCAGAGAGACCGTTATGCGACCTTCCTCTGGCAGGCCAAAGCCGGTCAGTCGAACGACGATCGCGGCTACATCAGGAACTCATTCCATTTGTGGTCAGCGGCTCTTTGGGCTGCCATCGGTCTCCGCCGAGCTGAGCGCGTCGAAGTCGCCCTTCGAGATGCCCCGGGAGTGGTGAAGGAACGCCGCGAGCGCCCAGATGCTTTGATCCGGAAGCTGGTCGCCCCAAGCAGGCATGGCGGTTCCAGGAATGCCATTCTTGATCTTCCCGAACACTTGCGCGGGATCGTTCCGCCGACCGGCGCGCAGCAGGTTCGGGGGCTCGGGCTTCAGTCCCTGTACGCTTGCGGGCACGCCCGGAGAACCATGACACGAGACGCAATTCTGCCGGAATAGGCGGGCTCCAGCCTGTTCTGCCTGAAGAGTCTCGAGATTGGCAGGAATTTCCACCTGGCCGGCCGGGACAGGGGAAGCCCGAGAGCCATTCATGTACAACAGAGCTTGGCCCGCCCCAGCAATCACGACGACAGCGATGCCAAGGGTTCGGCCCAAACGATTTACATCTCGAAAAAATCCTTACTCATGCGGGGATCGGTGTTCGCTCGAGGGGGCTACAGCGCCACATGTCTGCCGGGTAGGCGGCCCAGAAACTTGCCCGGTCGATCAAGATACAGGCAGACCACCGGTAAAGCGTCAGGAGTTGCGACAGCGCCAGGCCACCCACGATGGCGTAGCCGAGTGGCTGGCGTATTTCCGATCCCGCGCGCGCCGGTGCCAAGCATCATAGGCACGCCGCCGAGAATGGCTGCCGTTGCGGGCATCAAGATCGGCCTGAAATGATGTAGGCCCGGTAGATTGACTCCTGCGGATTCAGTCCTTCGTTGCGCTCGACCTCGGGCGTCAGCCTCGGAACATGACTGCGTATGTAGAACGGCGCCGTCGGAGTGAGACAGGAGTCGATCCGATCGAAAGGAGTCTCCAGATTTGTTGGCTCCCGCTGTCGGATGATCAGCCTTGCCGAAGAATATCGCGTATTGTTCATAACCCTTTCCGATTGTTCCATCATCGTCTCCTAGGGTCGGCGGGCGTCATCCGACTGCTGTGCACGTTGAGCCGGCGCTTGGGAGTTTGACCGAGCGACACTCATTCAGCTGGCGCGGCTGGCGCAGCTGGGGCCTGCGCGCCTATTCGATCCTCGCGGGCTAGCCGCCTCAGTCCCAAATGCACGAAAGCGGCGACCACAGCACCGATGACTGGTGCTATCGTATACAGCCACGCATCGGTGAAGTTTCCGGTCGCTACCATAGGGCCAAGAGCCCGCGCCGGATTGAACGGAGCGCCCGTCAAGGCTGCGGCCATGAGGATATTGAGCGTGACAGTCATTCCGATCGCTAGCGGCGCGAGGTTGCCGGCACGACCGGCCACAGCGGTGCTGAGCACGACAGTTACCAGGAAGAAAGCGAGCGCAGCGTCGATCACGAAGCCGGCTGCGGGCGTGATCGTGACCGTCGTCGCGCCTAGCACGAGACCGTGCGCCAGTTGCGGCATGCCGAGCCCTGTAGCCGTGCCGCCGAGCACGGCCAGCAATGCCAGCGCGCCGGCGATGCCGCCGACGAGCTGACTCACGATGTAGCCGAGCGCGTCGCCGACGCGCATGGCGCCGGCTGCGAGCACGCCGACGGTGACCGCCGGGTTCATGTGACCTCCCGAAATGCTGCCGTAAGCAAAGGCAAAGACCATGATGGTCAGGCCATGGGCGAAGGCAATCGCGGCGATACCGTTCAGGCCGGTTCCGTCGCCGACCACCGCAGCCGCGCCGGCGCCGATGAACACGAAGGCGAAGGTGCCGATGAACTCCGCAAGGAGCTTGGGGGCAATTGGTGTGGACATCGCTGATCTCCTGAGATGGGTTGGGCGCTAACTCGAGCGATAAGGTTCGGCCGAGCGCAAAATGCTGGGGGCTCGCCGACCGACAAACGCAGAACGTCCGACGATCGGCGAAGCAGGTCTCTATTCGGCTGCGACCCGTGAGGACATCTGCAACGCCCGCGCCACGCCCGCGCCGTATGCCGGATCGGCCCGCGCGCAGTTCTCCACATGGCGCTGCTTGACGTGCGACCGTGCATCACCCATCGCGCGGGCGGTGTTATCAAACAGCACTTGCCGCTGCTGCGTAGTCATCTTGCGGAACAGGTTGCCAGGCTGCTCCCAATGATCGTCATCCACGCGATGGTCGTAATGCGCCGCGTCCCCGTCGAGCGGCAGCGCCGGCTCGGCGAAATCGGGCTGGTCGTCCCAAAGGCCGGCGCTGTTTGGATTGAAACTGATCGTTCCGCCGAGATTGCCGTCGGTTCGCATCTTGCCGTCGCGATGGTAGCTTTGGAACGGGCACTTCGGAGCGTTGACCGGTATATGATTGAAATTGACCCCAAGGCGGTAGCGCTGCGCGTCGCCATAGGAGAATAGCCGAGCCTGGAGCATTTTGTCGGGCGAGAAGCCGATACCGGGAACGATGTTGGCAGGGGAGAAACCAGCCTGTTCCACTTCGGCGAAATAATTCTCAGGATAGCGGTTGAGCTCAATCACGCCGACCTCGATCAGCGGGTAGTCGGCCTTCGGCCACACCTTGGTCAGGTCGAAGGGATTATGTTTGTGGGTCTCAGCCTGAGCCTCGGTCATGACCTGGATGAAGAGTGTCCAGCGCGGAAAGTCGCTCCGCTCGATGGCATCAAGGAGGTCGCGTCCGTTGCTCTCCCGGTCGCTCGCCACGAGTGCAGCCGCTTCGGCGTCGGTAAGGTTGGCAATGCCCTGATGCGTGCGGAAGTGGAACTTGACCCAAACACGTTCGTTGGCGGCATTGATCATGGAAAAGGTATGACTGCCGAACAAGTGCATGTTGCGGAAGCTCTTCGGGATGCCGCGATCGGACATGACGACAGTAACCTGGTGAAGCGCCTCGGGGAGCAGTGTCCAAAAATCCCAATTGTTGTCCGCGCTGCGCAGGCCAGTACGCGGATCGCGCTTGATGGCATGGTTCAGGTCCGGGAACCGCAACGGATCACGGAAGAAGAACACGGGGGTATTGTTGCCCACGATGTCCCAGTTGCCCTCTTCGGTGTAGAACTTGAGCGCGGTGCCGCGGATGTCACGTTCCGCATCGGCCGCGCCGCGCTCGCCGGCGACGGTCGAGAAGCGCGCGAACATTGGCGTCACCTTGCCGATCTCCGAGAAGATCTTGGCCTTGGTGTAGCAGGTGACGTCGTGCGTTACGGTAAAGGTTCCGTATGCGCCCCAGCCCTTGGCATGCATGCGCCGCTCCGGGATCACCTCCCGGTCGAAATTTGCCAACTTTTCGATTAGCCAAATGTCCTGCAGCAGCGCAGGGCCGCGCGGACCGGCGGTCATGATGTTTGTGTTGTCGGAGACCGGCGCGCCGGTGGCATTGGTGAATTTGGGGGTGGACATGTTGGGCTCCTTTTCTGTCACAAACGTTTTGGGCGCCGCGCCCGCATTTCGGCCGCTAAGTTCACGGTGGTCTCCTGCCCATGGTCTTGCTTGTAATTCAGCGAGCAAGGCGTCGCTTGGCGAGAGTTGCTGTTCTTCGCTCTTTCTTGCCCCAACGGTTGCTCAATGGATTACGCGGCCAGAGAAGGCGCGTCCCCGGGAACCTCAAGGCGCCGCAGCAGTTCGTGGCAATAGCGGCACGAATGAAGCAATGCCCGACAAGCTCGGATTCTGCCGAACATCGAGACTATCTCCAGCTTAGGCTTTGCAGGTGCCGTCAAATTGCAGTCCCATGAGCGAGAGCGCATCTATTTTTCGACCGAGTAGGAGCTGTTTGTAGTGTTGACCGAATACCCACCAATTCGCATCGTCAGCCCGCCTGACTTCGACCCAGGTACGGAACAGACATCAGGTTCCGCGCGCTTGGCAGCAGTCGCACCGCAGCGGGGCATCCAATCGACGCTGTGGGGCGGGTTGTTCGAGGTTAAGCCGGGAGCCCGCACGGGCATCCATCATCACGGAGAGCAGCAGACGATCGCCTATGTCTTGTCGGGCGTATGCGAAGTCCGCTGGGGCGCGAACGGCGAATATGCTGGGCACGCGAAAGCGGGCGACTTTATCCATGTGCCCGCGTTTTTGCCGCACATGGAAATCAATCCCTCAGATTTTGAAGCCTTTCGCTGGGTAGTCGTCAGGAGCACCTCAACCCCAATCGTCGTCAATCTTCCCGACCAAACGTGGCCGTAATCAAGGCTAGCTAGCTGTGAGCTTCAGGCTAGCCTGCCGTCCGTTCCATCGCTCTTACAATCGACGGCGAAAGAGCTGGCATCGGGGGTGGTGTCACATTCGTTATGGCTTTGCGTAATGGCGGTAACCGGTCGTCATGAGCATGTCCGCGGTCAGTTACAAACATCACCGCTTTCCACCACAGATCATCGCGCGGGCAGTTTGGCTGTAGTTCCGGTTCCCATTGAGCCTGCGAATGGTCGAGGAAATGCTGTTGGAACGCGGCATCATTGTTTCTTATGAAACTGTCCGGAAGTTCGGTCCCGCCTGAGCCCGGCAAATGCATCGCAAAAAGCCATCACACAGTGACATCTGGCACCTGGATGAGGTCGTAATCTCCATCGGCGGCCGCAACCACTGGCTCTGGCGCGATCAGGCTTCTGAAGAAGCAGGGGATCGCTCCAAACGCATCATCACCGATAAGCTACGATCCTATGGCGCGGCAGAACGTCAGGCGATGCCGGACGTCGAGCATCGCAGGGCTTCCGATCACCTGGAGGCTTGCAGCGTTTCATCTCGGTCTTTTCGACGCTGCGAAATCTCTTCGTTCCACCAAGCTACAAACGTTCAGCGACCGCCATCCACATCCACCGCCTGAAGGCCATGGCGGAATGAAGAGCCTGACTAAAATGCTGGCATGACTATCGTTCGGCTGCTCAACACAAAACTTTCCAAATAACGTGACAGTACCCACGGAACTGATGGAGAGGTTCGGCGTGATCGGTACGTCAGCGCCGACCCCTCGGCCCTCACAAGATTGACCAACTTTCAGGTGCTTTTCAGCTCGCTGGGGTCGATGGGGAGCGCGCGAATGCGCTTGCCTGTCGCGGCAAATATGGCGTTACAGATAGCCGGCGCAGTCGGCGGCACGCCGGGCTCGCCGACGCCGGCAGGCGGCGCGCTGCTCTCGACGATGTGGACGTGCGTCTCCGGCGTGATGTCAGTCCGCGCCACGTCATAGTCGGTAAAATTGCTTTGCTCGATGCGGCCGTCTTTGGCGGTGATGTTGCTGTAGAGCGCATTGCTGATGGCCATGATGGCCGCGCCTTCGAACTGCGAGCGCACACGATCGGGGTTAACGACCAGTCCGCAATCGACGGCCATATCGATGCGAGGGATCGCGATCTGCCCGTCATTGCCGATGGCCACGTGAGCGACAACGGCGACGTAGGTGAGGAAGCTGCGGTGGACGGCGACACCACGGCCGTGGCGCTGCGGAAGCGCCTCGCCCCACCCGCTATTGGCGACAGCGAGGTCGAGCACTCCGTGCAGCCGTGCCGTGTCGATCGGATACTGGTCGAGCGGAGCGCCGTAATTGGGGTAGTCGACCCCGATCGCCCTTAGATCGATGATGCGGGCGGGACCGATGAGCTCGCGGAGGTATTCGACGGGATCCCTGCCCGCGGCTGCCGCGAGCTCGTCTGCAAACGAGCAAACGGCGAAGGCGTGCGGCACGTTGAACACCGAGCGGTACCAGCCGATGCGGACATGGTTTTGCGCCGGGCCATTTTCGCACCGGACATTGGCGATGGCATAGGGCACGTCCATGAAGCCTTGCTGCAGCTCGCCCGCGGTCCCATAGGTCACGCTGGGTTGGAATGTCGCCTCGATCGGCGGGAATACGGTCCGGTGCAGCCAGGCCGTGGCGGCGCCGTTGCCGTCGAGGCCGGCCTCGATGTGCTGTGCGCAGATCGCGTGGAAATAGTCGTGCTGGATGTCGTCTTCACGCGTCCAGGTCACCTTGACAGGTGCGCCGATTTTCTGCGCGAGCCAGGCCGCCTCGGCGATGAAGTCATGCTTCGACTTGCGCCCGAACGCGCCGCCGAGCAGGGTCGTGTGGATCGTCACGTCCGACTCCTTCAGGCTGAGCACGTCGGCCACGGTCGTGCGCGCCCCTTGCGGGTTCTGGCTCGGCGCCCAGACCTCACACTTGCTGTTCTCGACGCGCGCGGCGGCCGCCGGAACCTCCATCGGAGCGTGGGAATAGTGGGGCACGAAATAGTCCGCCGAGACGCGCTTCGCGGCTGATTGCAGGGCGCCGTCGACATCGCCTTCGGCCCGTACGACACGACCTGCCTTCTGCGCGGTCGCCTCGAGCTCCTTGCGGTAGCTCGTGGTGTCGTAGCCGGCGTTCGCGCCGAAATCCCAGTCGATCTTGAGCTGCAGGCGGCCCTGCTGTGCCGCCCAGGTGCTGTTCGCAATCACGGCGATCCCGCCTAGCGGGTTGAAGCCGGACGGCGCCGGCGTCGCCGGTACCTCGACCACCTGCTCGACGCCGGGCACCGCCAATGCGGCCTTGCTGTCGAAGGATCGCACCTTTCCGCCGTAGACCGGACAGCGCTCGATCGAGGCGTATTTCATTCCGGGCAGCACGGTGTCGATACCGTATTTCGCCTGACCGCGCACGATGTCGTGTAGGTCGACAATCGGCACCGGCTTGCCGACGTAGCGGCGCGCCTGCGGCGATTTGAAATGCAAGGAGATGTGGTCGTCCGAGGGGACGGGCAGGCCGGCGGCCAACTTGACGAGATCGCCGAACGGCAGTTGCCGGCCGGTCGGCGTGTGGACGACCGCATGGTTGCGCGCGTGGCACTCGTTCGGATCGACGTGCCAGGTCAGAGCGGCGGCATCTTCTAGCATCTGCCGGGCGGTCGCTCCGGCGACACGCATGGTCTGGTAGAACTGGCGCATGCTCCGCGACCCGTCGGTATTCTGGTCGCCATATTTCGGATCGCCGTTTGCCTGGAGGACCTTGACGCGCGACCAGTCCGCCTCGAGTTCGTCGGCGAGCACCATCGGCAGCCCGGTGCGGATGCCGGTCCCCATCTCGGAGCGGTGGGCGACGATCGTGACCAGCCCTGTCTCATCGATGCCGAGATAGACGTTGGGCTCGAAGGACGCGCCTTCGGCCGCCTGCGCTACCGGAAATTCGCGAAGCCCCGCGTGCATGCCCAGAACAAGGGCGGAAACGCCCGCGCCAGCCTTGAGGAGGTCGCGGCGGCTCAGATTGATGATGTGCGTCATTGACTTAACGGGCCTTGCTGGATGACTGCGTCGAGGCGTGGAGGTCCGTGGCCGCCGTGATCGCGGCGCGGATGCGCTGATACGTACCGCACCGGCAGATGTTGCCTGACATGGCGTCGATGATCTGCTGTTCGGACGGATTCGGCGTCTGTTTCATGAGATCGGCGGCCTGCATGATCTGACCCGCCTGACAATAACCGCACTGTGGAACGTTGTGCGCGACCCAGGCCTGCTGGACAGGATGGCTGCCGTCAGCGCTCAGCCCCTCGATAGTGGTGACCTCGTGCCCCGCGACGTCGGCGAGTGCGGTCATGCAGGATCGTGTGGCGCTGCCGTCGATGTGCACGGTGCACGCACCGCAGGCGCCCACGCCGCATCCGAATTTGGTGCCGGTCATGCCGAGAATGTCGCGGATGACCCACAGCAGGGGCATTTGCGGGTCGGCATCGATATCGTGCGCCACTCCGTTGATCGAAATGCGAGGCATTCGAGACTCTCCGTGACTGG
The DNA here is from genome assembly GCF_008520305.1 of Mesorhizobium sp. SARCC-RB16n. GTDB lineage: Bacteria > Pseudomonadota > Alphaproteobacteria > Rhizobiales > Rhizobiaceae > Mesorhizobium. The sequence continues at coordinate 154,556 of NZ_ML703258.1, forward strand.
GATCGGGGATACGCTTGGCGGGCGCGCCTCAGGGCTTGAGCGTGCCGAGATAGGCAATGATGTTCTGGCGATCCGCCGGATTGGGAACGCTGATGAACATCTTGGTGCCGTGGACGAAGCCATTGGGATTCTGCAGGAACTTGTCGAGCGACCCGTCGTCCCAGGTCACGCCAGCGTTTTTGAGGCTGACGGAATAGTTGAAGCCGGCTACGGTTCCGCTCTTCCTGCCGACAACGCCTGCCAACGAAGGACCGATGCGGTTCAAGCCGGGGCTGTTGGAGTGGCAAGCCGCACAGTGGCTGCCGAAAAAAGCCTGACCCGCCGTGGCGTCAGCGGCGGCACCGGGCTGGCTCGTGCCGAGCAACTGGGCTGCAACGAGCAATGGCAGCGTGCTCAAACCCGTGACTGAGTGCGGAACCGAGGCGGTGTAACGCATGGTATCGCTCATCTCCGATGCGAAGCTCGCCTGTTGTACCGGACGTGACGAGCCGACGATTGCTGGAGCTTGCGGAGATTGTGCCGATCTTGCCAAAAGGCGGAACCGCGACTCGGCTGGCCGAGACCTCATTCCTACCTTCTGTTCTGGGCCGAGAACCGCCGGCGATGCTCTCACATCGTGACGCGACGGAACTGGACGGCCCGATCGGAAGGCAGGATGCAACAGCCGCCGTCCTCGATGATCCTAGCGTGTTGCTGACCCGTGTACACCGGATCGGCATAACCCGGGCCAGCTGTGTGCGGACAATTGGCGGCTACTTATCGTCCTTCCGTTCAGTCGGGCGCGACGTCGTTTCGAGCCCCGACAGAATTTCGTACTGGCGCGGCAAGGCCGCATCATCGATATGGATGCGGGCATCGACGGTGTGCAGTCCGCAATTGTCTATAGCTGTCCGGAATTAAGCGGGGCTGCGGAGGTCGTGTGCGGCGTCGTTTCGGCTCTCGTGCAGAAGCTTGAGCACATCACGGCCGGCGCCGCGGGAATCGTCGGGCTGTGGGTCGCCGGCATTGCCGGTAAAGCGTTCGCCGGCAACAACGCGTTTCTGTGCTGGTTGATCGCAGCCATCGGCGCCCTGGGCATTCTGTGCATCTTCCTTCAGCGGTGGCGCGATGTCGATTGGCTGCTTGGAACCGTGGTTGGGCTCATCGTCGCTTTCTCTGCGGCGCGCGCCGGCGGCTCGGCCGACCCCAATGCGATCCGCCCGATGATCGCGTCGGTCATCGACGGCATGTATGTCGCGCTCTATGCGACGCTGCTCGGTATAATCACGAACCAGAGGCTTAAGATCAATCTTCGCCTGTCGATGGATGAGGAAACTCTCACGTCTGGCTCGACACCGCGCTCTTGATGCTCGGCGGCTTCGTCATCATGACCATGCTCATGATGACGGTGATGAACCCGCCAGCCACGGCGAACGAAACCGATGGCGTCACGGCGCCCGGAAACGTCGCCGTCGAGATGCAATGGCCCGGCAAGCTTGACGCCGACGTCGATCTGTGGGTCCAGGCGCCCGGGGATGTGCCGGTCGGCTACTCCAACAAGAGCGGCAAGGTGTTCGATCTGCTGCGCGACGACCTGGGCATGACGCCGGACCGATTCCCACCATGAAGTTGCCTATTCGCGGGGGGCTCCCGCTGGCGAATATACCATCAATGTTCACATGTATCGTGGTGTGAACGTCACATATCCCATCCCGGTGAAGGTCACCGTCAGCGTAAAGCCGGATGCCACCAAGTCGTCCACGCCGCTGGCCACAACGACGGTCCAGCTGCGCAAGCCCAACCAGGAGCTTACCGTCTTGAGATTCCGGCTCGATTCGGCTGGCCAACTGGTGCCGGCAGCATCAACAGCATCTTCAAACCCCCCGCGCGGCGGCCTCCCAATGATGATCGCTCCCGTCATATTCGCCCTGCTGCTCGGGGCGTTCATCTTCGCCATCCTGCCGCATGCAGGCATTGCCCGCCGCACCCTCTCGGTCGGCATCTTCCTGGCGCTGATCACTGTGGTCTATGTCGGCGCCAGCGAGCTGCTTGGCCGCCCCAAGCCGCTCGCGCTCGAGTGGCGCGACACGGCAACAGCCCAAGTGGTGGGCGCCGTTCCGATCGAGAACGAGGCCATCTACGTATGGCTCACCACGGCTGGCTCACCTGAGCTGCGCGCCTACGTACTGCCCTGGAGCCAGCAGGCGGCCCAACAGCTTCAAGATGCGATGGGCAAGGCGGAAGCCGACGGGCACTGGGATAGAGATGAAGATGCAGGCCGCCGACGCCGGTCTCGATACACGCGAGTCGATGCTACGCACGGCCGCAACCGGCCCTGCCGGCAAACGACTACCAAAGCGGCGTTTCGTCCCCTCGCTATACACAGCCGGGCTCGTAGCCGAGTTTTTCGCTTCGTGCTCCACTCCTGCAGCTTGGAAGATGGCGCCGTGGCGCATTTGTGTCCGCCCAACAGCGCCGCGACAGTGCCCAGTAGGGCGCCCTGATGCATACAACAAGGCATGAGGGGACAATCCTTTGGATGATTATAATTTGCCGCGGGCACTCCTACCTGGGTTGTGGGCCGAGAACCGCCGGCGATGAACCCCGCATCGCGACGCGACGGAACCGGACGGCCCGCAGATGGAACGCGAGGCGAAGCAATCGCCCCTCACCCCAAGAAAAAAGGAGGCGCAATCATGCGCTCTTTCAGGACTCTCAAGACAGTAACCCTCATCACCCTCCTCATCACTGTTCCGTTCGCCGGCGCCTATGCCAACGTGACGCCGACCTCGATTGCCGATCAGGCGCAGGGTGTGGACCAAGGCATCGCTGACGCAAGGCAGCAGAACACGATCACGCCGGCCGAGGCCCAAAGGCTGCACATACAGGTAGTTCGTATCACCCAGGCCGCCGAAAGAACGGCCGCCGAGGACCACGGCAAGATACCGGCTGCCCAATCTCAGCAATTACTGCGAAGGCTTGATAATCTCGACCAGAGGCTCATGGTCGATACCGGCAGTGGCTTCGCCATTAACGACGACAATCACGACGGAAATTATCCGAACTGAAGTCACCAGCGCCAGCGCGCCCCAAAAAGGACACGCTGGCTCTGAAAGATCATTCAGCGCGAGATGGTCCAGGCCGCCCACAGCCTGGGCTGCGCTCGAGGCCGGTGAGCTTAACGCGCAGGATGAAACACGTTTGGCCTTGGTAACCGGACATTGCTATGACGGTTTCGGCGCAGGCTCAGCCAAGGGTGTGATCGACTTGACCTTCCACCGGTCACCGTTCGTAGCAATCAGCCAATAGTCTGTGCCGATCATTGCAATCTGGCCGCACCAACTCCCTTTCCGGGTTGGGCCGGCCATGAAGTGTACGCATACCTTGTCGCCCTCAAAGGCATACGTTCCCGTACTATGGTCCTTCGTACCGACGGAATCGTATTTCCCATCAGCAAAGTACGTGGCAACACTGTTGCCCTTGCCCAGGTGAAGGACCTTCCCGACGATCAGTGTCTTGAGCGCGTCGTTGGGAAGCGGGTCAAAGCCTGCGGTGCTTAGCGTCGTCATAGAAGAAGCCGGGACCGAGGCAGTATTCGGCGAAGGCGACTGGCATGCGCTAACCAACGCTACGGACGCCAGCACAAGAATGCGTTTCACAGATTGGGACCTCCGCGCAGACAACCTCACCGCACAGGGCGATGAGACGGTGACGTTTTTATGTCAGCTCTTTAGCTCAAATGATCGCGCATAAAGCAGACGATTCCGGTACGAGGGGATAGAAGCAGAGCGCGGCTTCTGCACCTTCTCGGATGGCACACAGCGAACGGCATTAGAAATCGACATCGCGCCAACGCCGGAAGTAGACACAGAATGCCCAGGGCGCCGATGGCCGCGATCTGCCAGTAGAGAAATGCGTTGTCTCCCTGAAACTCGTTCTGAACTGCTCCAACGGCAAGCAAGCTTACAACAGAGCAAGGCCGGCGCGCTATTATGCCGACGTATGAAACGGGCACCCCTTCGGACGTCACTGACCGGAATCGACAACAGAGACTCTATTAGGGTTGTATGACGCCATGCACCCTGGACGCGACGGCAAGGCTGCCAAGAAAGCCATCGCGCGGTCCTCTTGCAGCACGCCGCGGCCAGTGAAGGTGATTGACCCCGCTGACGCAAATTCTGTCACTGGCTTTGCGAATGGCCATCCCACGGCGGATCCAAAGCGAAGCCGTGCTCCGCGCCTTGAAATTGCACGCGCGTAATCTTACTCCCGGGAACGCCACGGGCATCGTTGCCGGAAAGCATGGCGAGCAGATAAAAGGCGCCGAGCTCACCCTCTACGTAGACGCCGGCTCCGCCTCGCCCCGACGGATTGCCTCCAGAGGGTATGTCAGTGGTGGTTGACTTCATGCTCGGGCTTGTTCGGGATTGTGGAGGTCAGCATGGTTCACAAGCGCTTCTACGATGCGCAAACTCCTATGGTCGGACAGTCGCATCGCACCCAAAGACGTCACTCCCAGTCCAGCCGCTCAGCACTCTCGTCATGACGGTGCGCTTGAGCTTCGTAGCTGTCCGCGAGAGTGTCGAGAGCCTTGGCGGTATGTGGATGGTCGAAGGAGATGGCCTTCGACCAGTTTCGGTACTTTTCAGCCTCCTGACGCTCCAGATTTCCGCCATCGCGCGGCGATCGCATCGTAACGCCACGCCGATTGCTCTTACCGACTACAAAACCATTGATCATCGGTTTGCTGCGAAAGAGATCGATAACGTCGCGCACCGCTTCGTGCGGCCAGTTTCCGTCCGCACCCAACGGGGAAGCAGCCAACACGTTGCCAATCCGACTATCGGCGATATCTTCCCGGCCCGCTGCTTTGGCTAGCGAGCGAGCTTCCTTGATCCACGTCTCTAGAGCTGTGGCGTCTATCGCGCCATCGTCCTGAGTCCCAGGAAGACGATCCCACTCATCGAGCAACCGATAGGCTTGGTTTGCGACCGCGCGGGCTCGCTCCGGATTTTCCGGCTCTGCGTCAACGACGCCGCTCTCCTCTCTTGCCTTGAACACAACGCTGAGCATTTCAACGAAGAAGGATGGCTGTTCTGAAAGCGCCTTCAGCAATACCTTCGGCGGTCGGCGTGAACGGGTCAACACCGGCAGGTAGGTCCACTCGACCCTGGCCAGCATCTTCGTGTCTACGTCGCTCCGATTATCCAGCAGTTGAAGAATCTCTGCGGCGTAGTGCTGGAACATTGTTGCTTCGTTCCTGTCGTCAGCATTTTCGAAGGGTTGGCTGGCCGCCTCGAGCAGGACCTCGAGGAGAAGATCGGAAGGAAGATCATTCTGGTTGTCGCGTCCCGCAAGCGGCAGAGCGTGACGAGCACGTCCGACCGAGATCAGCTTGCGGATTGCGAACCCCACCTCCTCGCTACCTTCGCTCATCCAGAATACTGGTGTTTGACGCCAATAAGCCTCCTCGATTTCTGCGCCAGCCTGGGCCGCTTGGTCCCAGGTCCACCGCCGACCGGGCAGCGCACGCAGGATTGTAAGCAACGCAGTGTCGCCCCAAGCCTGGTCCTTTGCCTTGGCAATCAAGGCCGCAGCCCAGGGCTCTTTTCGGTCCGCAAAGGCTGATATGATCAGGCCGTGAGCGAGAGCGCGTTCGTGCGCGTCGTCGCTTCGAACAGCCGCGTCCAACAGGGATTCAAGATCGAGCTCTGACAGGCCGTTATCATAGAGGGCCTTACCGATGTAGCCAGCCGTGCCGACCATGTGCGATAGCGCCAGGATGGTCGAAACCCCGCCTTCCGCGAACAAGGCTTGGGCAGCCCGGCGCCTCGCCAGATCGACGTCACGTTCTTCCGTCTTCCAGCCCTCAGTCGAGGGGTTTGGCAGGGTGACTTCCTGTTCGAAGAGCCATGCGGCGCGCTCTATCGGATCGGCGGGCGCGAAGCGGTCGTAGATTGCTTCGAGTCGGTCAAGCACTTCGCTAGGCATCGACCACTCGGCGTCCGGAAACTGCCGATGGTGATGGAGCACACGACGCAGGGTCGCCCATATTGTCGCGCGATCGACCTTTTCTGTAATCTTCGGTTCGGCCGCTTCCAGTGCCGCAAACCCACCTTCGGGGTTAGGCGACAAGTCGGCGAACCGCTCGAGCAGTGCCGTCCATCTGCCGGCGTCGAGGCCAACGTCAGCGAGCAGACGTTCAGTGATAGCTGCGGCCCCACGGCCGATGAGGTTCCAGGTAACGACCTCGCTCTCATCAACTGTGAAATCACGCCACAGCGGCATCGGAGTCGGCGAAGAAGAGTCGTGGCCCTGCGGCAGGATGCTCAGCATAAGCTTCCACGCGGAGTCGCTCTCCTGTTTTCGAATCAAGTCGAGCGCCTTCAGCCGCAGATCGAGTGGCGCAAATGTTTGTGGGATCCAGAGAAGGTGGATCTCACGGAGGCTGTTTGCGGGTCGGTTGGCATATTGTCCCGGTGGATTGTCGATGGCGTCTAGGCGAGCCAGGACATGGGTCACTCGGGGCATTAGCTCGGGCGACCAGGCCAAGGACTCCAGGGCCCAAAGCAGGTCTGATAGATGTTCAGTACCGAACATCCCTTCATCTGATCTACCGAACAAGGCGCGGATAGGCGGATCGTTTAGATCGAGGCTATCTTCAACTGCGCTTAGGAAGGCGCTCGGTGACGCCTCAGCAAGCAGTCGGAAATCTCGAGAGAGCGACCACCATCGTTGTTGAGTGGCATTGGCTAGCAGCTTGGCAACGATATTGTCGGCACGGCGTGCGGTGTCTGGGACAATGCTCACCTCGTCGCCCCACAGCGCGAGCAAGATCAGTACCTGTCCGATTCCATGACGCAACATTCCCGAATAGTCAGGATGAATGCCTCGAACGTCCGCCAACCAGCGTTCGTCGGGATTCATTTCGAATCTCGGGTCGGCAGATCCAAGCACAGCGTGAGCCGCGTCCTCGAAACGCTTGATGTCGACGCTCGTGAGGTGCCGCGCGAGCCAAAACCATGCGTCTGGTGGCGACGCTATGCGCCAAGTTGAGCCGATCTTTTGCAGTGGGCTGTCGAACTTGCCCACATAAGGGACCAGATCGCGAATGATAGCGTCATACGGCTGATCTGCGAGCTCGGATAGTCGAGCCCGATCGTGCTTCGCGTTCTCATCCCAGCCGCCGGCGAGAAGTGCTGCCAGCAAAGCTTGGGGCGGTGTATCTTCCGCCCACTGCGGCTGGCGTCCTGCCGCCGCAGGAATACGACGACGCAGGACAGCCAGGTTGCGGGCACTGTCGCGCGCGAACGCCTCGGCACGAGGCTCGGTAATGCCCGCCGCAATCAGGGCGCCGGCGATCCCTTCGCGCGATGGTCGCGGGAGCGAACGGACTTCGCCTCGGGAGATCGGTCGCTCGTCATAAGTTTGCAGCACATAGTGCCCGCGTTCCGTCAGCGAGTGTGCCAGGCCGGAGTCCGGTTCAGTCAACACGATAATCAAGGGGGGTGGGGCGTTAGCCAGTGCCCGCGCAGCTCCCGCAGTCGTCGCCACAAGACAGCGAGCTCTATAGGCGGCTGCCATATCCTCCGGTAGCATCGCGAGCGTGGCATAAAAAAACGCCACCGCCTCATCGGTCGTTGTGGCTTGAACGGAGAAGACAGACGGCCCACCGCGAAGCCAACGGAGAACGTCAGCGGCGTCTTGGTCCCGATCGCTCAGCACCAAGTCTCCTGTCAGAGGCCATTTGGTTGCGAGCGACCACTCTTCCCAAACTTCGTCGAGCTCGCGTGTGCCTTCCGGTCGTTTGCCCAAGCGAACCGCCAGCCAAAGTCCAACCGCCGGCGTTTGTTCGATCCAGTGAATGAGGTCATCGGCGTCATACACGCGTACCCTTGACCAGTGGCCTTCCTCCTCTCGGGCCTTCGCCCATTTATCCTTGCCCGGCCAGTGGCGAGGTGTGACGAACACAAAGGTCGCGTTGGCTGGATTTAGCGGCGCCGGTTCGTCAGTTCGCTTACGATAGTCCTCTGTCGCCTTCTTCTCGATATCGCGGCGCTGGCTGCCTATCTCCCAGCCGGCTTCGCCCTTCGGCACGTAGGTGCTTCCGATTTCGGTGGTCGTCCGTCCGTCCCAGCCCGGATGGCGAACACCCTCGTCTGCTGGGAAACGAAGGTGGACCGTCGTGCCGCAGGTTGCGCGGATAAGACTGGCGAGAAGAGTTGGCAAGCTAACCGCACCGTCGGTCCGGTCCGCCCAGTCCGAGAGATCCTCGGCGCTCACCCAACGGATGGGTGCGCCGGGGCGTTCGGATGTGGTGATATTCGGGACCGCCGGTCCGATCACCGCCCCCGTTGGAAGGAACCGAATACCGGCGCCTTCAAGCGCGGTGCGAATCGCTTGGGCATTGTTGGCGACCGGGTTCCGTTGGCCTCTCTCGAAGTCCGCTACAGTCGACGTTGCCACCCCGGCTTGCTTGGCCAGGTCCTGTTGAGACCACGCCAATAGGGCCCGCGCGGCTCGCACGAGCTTGGGGGAGAGATCGGATTGAGAACTTTGTTGCGCCATGGTCATAAGAAATATATGACATCAGTTGAGATTTCCAAACTGCTATTTTTTGTGGACAAGTCATAAAATTTGCCGACACTAGATAACATCATCATGGCCGAACGTCATATGAATTACCGCCAAAGCGCCCTGGGTCTCATACGAGACCGCGGGATTGCGCGCGCACGCGACTTCAAGGCAGCGGGCATCCCGCTCGTGTATCTGAAGCGCCTAGCTGACGCTGGGGATATCGTCCGTCTCGGACGCGGCCTCTATCAAGACCCTGAGCGAGTCGGTGAAGACACCGCTCACGATCTCGCAGAAGCCGCACGCCTGGTACCGTACGGCGTCGTCAGCCTTGTAAGTGCGCTTCGCCATCATGAGCTGACGACTCAGCTGCCGCACGCCGTATGGATGACTATACCACATAAGGCGCGGACGCCGAATGCCCAGGGCCTGCGGCTCGAGATCGTTCGAGCGACCGGCGATGTCCTGACGGCGGGGGTCGAGCACATCCGGGTCGAAGGCGTCGATGTGCCGATCTATGGCGTCGCGAAAACAGTTGCCGATTGCTTCAAACATCGCCGCCACGTCGGCGAGGATGTCGCCATCGAAGCGCTCCGAGATGCTCTGCGGCAACAAAAGACCACGGCGAGTGAGCTCATGAAGTACGCAGGCATCGACAGGGTCACAGCCCGGATCGAGCCCTACATCAAGGCGATGCAATGATGGCCAAGGTCCTCAAGAACCCCGCGGTGTCAATCAGGGAGCGCCTGCTTCAACACACCAGGCAACATGGTGATGTCTATCAGCGAATCCTGACGCGTTACGCGATCGAACGCCTGCTCTTCCGTCTTAGTCTGACGGATGCGGCCGAGCACTATATGCTCAAGGGTGCGATGCTGTTCGTAACCTGGCCTGAACACGTCTTCAGGCCAACGGGTGATCTCGATCTGCTCGGCCACGGCGACCCCAAACTCGGCGCAATCGCTGCACTCTTCACGCGCATCTGCCAGGTCGAAGCGCCCGATGACGGCATCATCTTCGATCCGTCCACTCTCACCGTCGAACCGGTGCGTGAAGGTGACAAGTACCAGGGTGTTCGCCTGAGCGTGAAGGGAGTGCTCGCCAGGGCAGTAATCCCCGTTCAGGTTGATATTGGCTTTGGCGATCATGTCTATCCACCGCCGCAGCGAAGGATGTTCCCCTCTCTTCTGCCGAACCTTCCGGCGGCGAACATTCTCATGTACCCGCCCGAAACTGTGATCGCAGAGAAATTCGAAGCGATGATCCGCTTCGGGGCAGCGAATGGGCGGATCAAGGACTTCTACGACATTTGGGTCACGCTCCGCACATTCGGCTTCGAACTGCCCGAGCTGGTAGAGGCCGTCGGCGGTACGCTCCGGCGCCGAGAGACTGCTATCCCGACTGAGATGCCTGTGGGTTTGACCGAGGCGTTCGCGACTATCGCCGCCGAGCGGGGTCTCTGGACTGGCTTTCTTCGTCGGAATCCGCCGACCATTCAGCCGCCTTCTTTCCCAGAGCTTCAGATGGAATTGCGACGGTTTCTGGGCCCTGTGATCGCTGGTCTTGCCGTGCCAGAAGGGGCCAAGGGCCGATGGGGCCCTGATGACGGGTCGTGGAGTTAGGGCCGTCGCGCTTCCAACCGGGTCCGTTTCAACGCGCATTGGCAATGGATTTCACTAGCGCTGCTGAGGCGGCAGCGATCGTACCGCTCTGGTTCGCGATCGCCGTGTTGAGCTGTCGAACGGGACGCTCGTCGACTATTTGATGGAGACTGACATTTCCGTCGCCTTGTCCCACTCCTACAGCGACGTCTGAGGCGACCGGAAGCCACATCTCCACGGCCGGATCGTTGAGGTCCGCGCGATCGTGCGCAGTCAGTTTCACGACCGGTCGGCTCCCGATGATGAAGCTCTTTTTTGGCTGCATAATGCGCAGCGCGCCGCTCGAGCACCCGCATCACCTCCGCGCTTGGCTCTCCGAGGGATGAATTCGAACGTTGCACAGTGTTCGTGCCTTGGCTTAGGTGTCGCCAGGGCTTCGATTTCATCAAAGCGGTGAGGCGCGGCCTCACGAAGCTCGTCGAGTATATCCTCGACCATCCGCAATTCATCGGCTTCGGTGAGGTTCGCGCGTTGGGTCTCCGGAGTCCGGCGCCACTGACTCAGAAAAAACATGTGTCAGAGGTGCTTCTGCTCGGGTGAGAGGATAGGGACCTGTCCCTCCTGGCTACGCCGTTATCAATAGTCGCCGTTATAGTAAAGGTCATCGCAAGGTGCGATGTAAATTCGGCCGTAGCGATCCTGGTAGCGGCAGAGCTGATCCTTGCGACACTGCGCAGTGGTGGCGGAGCCGACGACTGCTCCGAGCAGCGCGCCGCCGGCCGCGCCGATGACGGTGCTCTTCGTGTTCCCGCCAATGGCCTGGCCGACCAGCGCGCCACTGGCACCGCCGAGCAGAGCGGCCGTGGCTGCCCGCTGCTGTCCTTCCGTCTGCGTTTCGCAGCCTGCCAGGGCTGCCGTCATTAGGACGGCCAAAACCGCTTTCTTGAGTATCATCTAAGGAAACTCCTTGAGGCCCCGCGGGCCGTTGGAACAATCCATCCGATGTAAACTGTCGGGATGTCCGTAACCTGACGGCAGGCAGAAGCTGGCCATATATTGCAAACTCTCATCGCTGGGGGCACGAGAAGCTATGGGTAAAGAACCAAGCGTTCCGAAGGCCTCCGCATTCAAACCGGGAACCCGGGGGCGCGGTACGTACGCATGTCAACCGACCTGCCGACCTATCCTGTTGCGATGCTATCGCTGCATATGCCGACATGATGCTCTATGACATCATCGCCACGGCGCCTGGCTGACCACGAGAGATCGAGCTAGGTGCCGCAGCGGACGTTCGTCATTGCCAGCATCCCGCGGCGATGTCGGTGGGAAATCTGCTGAAAGCCGGAGTTCTCGCGCGGGGTTATCAATGGCTTTTTTTGCTGTCAGCTCAGGAGAATGGATGAAGGAAGATCTTAGGGTGGAAGTTCGCCTGGCAGAGCATCGGAACACAATCGACAATATCGACTCCGCGATCATCCACATGCTCGCTGAGCGATTTCGCTGCACGGAGGAGGTCGGCTTCCTCAAAGCCCAACATGGCTACTTGGCCCAAGATAGCACGCGTGAGGCCGCACAGACCAAGCGCTTGCGTGACCTCGCTCTGAGCGCGGGTCTTGAGCCAGAGCTGGCCGAAGCTTATCTCCGATTTGTCGTTGCCCATTCAGTCCGTCGACATGAGGCGATAGCAAGTCTGGTAGCGCATGGTGTGAAGCGGTGACGTGTTGGACCGGCCTATTTGATGCTTGTTGCAACGGGATGCCTACGCAAGGACTCGCATAGAGCCCGTGAGTACGACACGAGCATGGAAAGCACCCTGAGCAGCATTGTGAGAAGTACGACAATGTTGGACATCCGACATAGCTGTTTCGACGGACCCATCGTATTCAAGCCGTTTCTCCCTTGGCACGACTATTGCTGTGTGACTCGCAACGCGACCGACCGACAACGATCGCGCGAAGGAAGTCAGGATCGCAAGGGCTCTCTCCTAAGCGTGATCCGCAGGTTGAATCGGGCCTGCGCAATCGATCCGGCGCGAGCGTTTGAAGCTTGGGTCGCCTCGTAGCGAGAACCGAAATATGCCGGCGAGATCGGCGATGAAACGAAAACGATCAGCCAGGAGAACGGGCGTTCGAGAAGTTCGGAAATTCAAGCAGCCGACCGATTGCGGACCGGATCAAGCTAGAATCGGTATTGGTGCCTTTATGACGTGCGGGCATGGGAGTTCTCCCACCCGCACCATGCCCATCCAAGCGGTTGTTGTCGCTATAGTGATGAGATTGAGATGAGCGACGATACAAAGCACCTGCTTGCGGAAGGGCTAGACTTTTGCGTCCGGGCCAGAGCGATGGATGGAATAGATCGTCGCAAAGCGGCCTTGGGCGCTTCGACAGTATCGGAAGAGTGGCAAGCAAGCGGCCAGTTCGATCTCACCGCCAAGCGCCACCGTGCCTCTGTGGGTTCAAGACCAATACGAGAAGGACTTGGCTGACTGGGAGCGGCGGGCGCGGGGCTCATCTGATGAGCTTGGCCTAACGCCGCTTCGGCTCAAACGTCTCAATCCGACACCGAACGCCATCCGCTTCAATTAGATAGGAGATCGGCATGAACCGCGAAGCGCATATCGACCGACCGCGACCCACTCCCTTTCAGGGTGTGGCGCAGTTGGTAGCGTGCCGCACTTGGAATGCGGAAGTCGCCGATTCGAGTCCGGCCGCCCTGACCACCTCCCGAACGAGACGACGGCAATAGCCTTTCGCGCCGACGTAGCTCGGTGGTCGAGCAGCATCCTTGTAAGCTGAAGGCCGGAGGTTCGACTCCGCCCCGCTGGCACCAATCCCCTGAAAGAGGCGTGAACATGCGGCAGTCCCATCCATTGGAATCGCGCGCTCGTGAGTTGTGCGCAATGGCCGGTATCGATCCAGACAGCCGCGTCGCCGACGGGCGCGGCATGCCCGCCTGGTGCACGTACCGTGATGCCGCTCGCCAAGAGCAAGTGCTTAAGGAAGCCAGCGAAGTCGAGTTGCCGCCACAGGCAACCGAATATCAGAACTCTCCGTTGAGGGTTTTTGGAGAGCACGACGAAGGCACGCTTGCGCAGATGCGCAACTGCATGGCGGTCGGCAATGTCGTGGCCGGCACGATCTGCGCAGATGGTCACCTTGGCTATGCGCAGCCGGTCGGCGGCGTGATCGCCTATGAAGGCCAGATCAGTATTTCCGGCGTCGGCTTCGATATCGGCTGCGGCAATATGGCAATCAGGCTGGATACCCCGTTCGCTGCCATCCAGGATCGCGTTCCGGCGATCATCAGGGACGTGGCCCGCATTATCTCCTTCGGGATCGGTCGCACCAACGATGAGCGTGTGGAGCATGAATTGCTGGACGACGCCGAGGCATGGCGCATGTCGGATCGTGAAGATTATCGGAGCAAGGCCGCCACTCAGCTCGGCACGGTCGGATCGGGCAACCATTATGTTGACCTGATGCGCGATGAAGAGGGCTTTGTCTGGGTCGGCGTGCACTTCGGCTCGCGCGGACTCGGCCACTCTAGCGCGACGAAGTACCTGAAGGCTGCCGGCGGCAAGGATGGGATGAACGGTCCGCCTGCCGTGATCAATGAGGATAGCGAGATCGGGCAGCGCTACATCGCCGCAATGGAACTGGCCGGCAGGTATGCCTACGCGGGCCGGGAATGGGTCTGTGAGCGCGTCCGCAAGATCATTGGCGGCAATGTGACCGACGGCGTGCACAACCACCACAACTACGCTTGGCGTGAGCGGCACGGCGACCGCGATCTGTGGGTGGTCCGCAAGGGCGCGACGCCGGCTTTCCCCGGCCAGCGCGGCTTCGTCGGCGGCTCTATGGGTGACGATGCCGTGATCATCGAAGGCGTCGATGGCGACGAGGCGCGCTCCTCTCTCTATTCGACTGTGCACGGCGCCGGCCGTTTGTTCGGACGCAAGGAGGCCAAGCGCCGGTTCCAGCGGGATGAGATGGAGCGTTGGCTACAAGAACGCGGCGTCGTGCTGATTGGAGCCGATCTTGACGAAAGCCCGATGGCCTATCGCCGGCTGCCGGAAGTGCTCGCCCATCATTCCGCCTCGATCAAGGTGCTCCACACGCTGCGGCCGGTCGCCGTAGCGATGGCAGGGGCCAATGAGTTCGATCCATTCAAGGACTAGCTGTGAGCTTTCGGGAGGTTGTCCATTCGGACCGGACCGAGGAGACTGGAGTTACCAGGCTTCAGCACTCGCCGGAGGGTCCGAATGAACATTCACAAGAATGCCCGTCTAACGCCGCTGCGTCGAGAGGAGATGGCGCTGTCGGTGATAGAGGGCGGTTTTTCCAAGGCCCATGCGGCGCGCGTCTATGGCGTGTCGGCCAAGATCGTGGCGCGCTGGATCGAGCGCTATAAGGCCGAAGGTCGGGCCGGCACGGTCGACCGTTCCTCGCGGCCCGCCCATATGCCACAGGCCACCACTGCGTCGATCGCCGAACGCATCGTGGCGCTGCGGCGGCAACGTTGGACCGGCAAACACATCGCCCATGAAGTCGGCGTCTCGCCCGCTACCGTCAGTCGGGTTCTCAAGCGTGCCGGACTGTCGCGGTTGAGGGATATCGAACCGGCCGAACCGGTTCGCCGCTACGAGCGCGAGCATCCCGGCGAGATGATCCACATCGACATCAAGAAGCTCGGCCGTTTCGAGCGCATCGGTCATCGCATTACCGGCAAACGTACCGGCAATGCCAGCTCCCGCGGCAGCAGTTGGGAGTTCGTCCATGTCTGCATCGACGACGCCTCCCGTATCGCCTTCTCGCAAATATTGCCCGACGAGCGCAAGGAAAGCGCCATCGCCTTCCTCAAGGCGGCGGTGGCCTACTACGCCAGCCTCGGCGTCACGATAGCCCGCGTCATGAGCGACAACGGCTCCTGCTACAGATCGAAGGCCTTCGCCAAGACCTGCCGCGATCTCGGCCTCAAGCACATCACGACAAGGCCCTATACGCCCAAGACCAATGGCAAGGCCGAGCGCTTCATCCAGACGGCGCTGCGCGAATGGGCCTATGCCATCGCCTATCCGACTTCAGATCACCGCGCCGCAGAGTTGCCGGTCTGGCTGCATCGCTACAATTGGCACCGTCCCCACGGAAGCCTAAAGTCCAAAACACCTATCAGTCGCCTCGCTCTAACCGAGGACAACCTATTGAGGCTCCACAACTAGCTAGCGTGTTCGACCGGTGGCGCGCTGAGCCCACATACCGCCCGGCCAATTGAGTGGGCACAGCGCACGAAGGTGAATGCCGCCCCGTTGCGGATCTCCGTGAGAGCTGACGATCCTCGGGTAAACGTGCCCGACCAATGGGCCCTCGCGAAGGCACTACTTTTTGGCGCAACCTCAGCCTACTTTCCGTCGCCGGGTGTTTGCTCCCGGACGTATTTCACTAAAGCAGGCTCGTGAGCGCCCCACGAAGCCCTTTATCGGTTGGCATGCAACCGCCGTGCTGAACGTTCGCCAGGAGCGGCCGGATCGTCATAATCCGCAGCCCCACCGGCATGCTTTGCGAAATGACGCTACCTCCATTCAGGCCAACCTGCTCTCCAAGCGGATGGCGAAGTGCGTATCCGGGACCTGATACTATTCTACATTTCTGAGGAGACCGCGCGGCGGGATATCAAACAGCTCGAGCAGGACGGCTTGGTCGTGCGCGTCCATGGTGGGGCCGCCGCCACCCAGCAGCCTTAAGCTGTTGATTGTGCCGAACAAGCTTTCTTGCTGGCGCGTACCGCCCATCGTTGCAGATGATGTGCTGTCTTGGCAGCGTGAAATGCCGCCTTTGCGATCGCTGCACGTCGTGTTGGAGGCAGGACATGGCTGGGCCAGAATTGGCGCTAAGCAAATCCCGCCGGATATCCAGTCAACTGTCTTCAAGAGTGCCGTTGGTCCGCCACAGGTGTGGCGGATTACCATCCGATCGAGCGCCCTGGCTACGCCGTTATCAATAGTTGCCGCTATAGTATCGGGCATCGCAACGTGCGATGTAAATTCGGCCGTAGCGATCCTGGTAGCGGCAGAACTGATCCTCGCGACGCTGCGGAGTGGTGGCGGAGCCGACGACTGCTCCGAGCAGCGCGCCGCCGGCCGCGCCGATGACGGTGCTCTTCGTGTTGCCGCCAATGGCCTGGCCGGCCAGCGCGCCACCGGCACCGCCGAGCAGAGCGCCCGTGGTTGCCCGCTGCTGTCCTTCCGTCTGCGTTTCGCAGCCTGCCAGGGCTGCCGTCATCAGGACGGCCAAAACCGCTTTCTTGAGAATCATCTAAGGAAACTCCTTTAGGCCGCGCGGGCCGTTGGAACAATCCATCCGATATAAACTGTCGGGATGTCCGTAACCTGACGGCAGGCAGAAGCTGGCCATATATTGCAGACTGACATCGCTGGGGGCTGGGGGCACGAGAAGCTATGGGTAAAGAACCGTTCCGAAGGCCTCCGCACTTAAACCGGCCCGGGGGCGCGGTACGTACGCCTGTCAACCGACCTGCCGACCTATTCTATTGCGAACCAGAAAGATGCCATCGCTGCATATCCCGACATGATGCGCTATGACATCGTCGCCACCCCGTCTGACCGACACTCAATTGGCCTCCGCGCGCCGCTCCTCCACATCACGCCACATGTACTTCACCTTTGCCGCCTGGGTGCGGAGGGCAATGTTGTTCTCGGCCATCACGGTGCGGACATTGAAGGGGCGCCATCGAACGGCAACGCCCGACTGTTTCGCCATAGCGTCAATGCGCATCACCGACAGATACGCGTAGCCGCTCCCGAAGAAATAGAAGAAGTCGATCTGCTTCATTTCCACCGCCTCCGCGGCCGCACCCAAGTCGGCAACAAACCTATTCCTCAGTCGGTGCTGTTAAGGCTGCACATGCGTATGCGCCATGACCCGTCGGCCTGTCGCTCGAAGACGTCGACCGACGTACCGTTGCCGACCTCCAGGCCCTCGGTATACGTTGCCAGGCACCAGGCCAGGTCACCGGATCTGTCCGAATGTATCACTTTCATTTTCTTGTCGGTCGCCTCGCTGTGCCCGTTCGTCCAGGTTGCGTGGAGAGCTTCGATCGCGTCTCGGCCTCTAGCCGGAGGCGCGTAGGGCGAATGCAATTCAGCATCGGCCGTAAACATCGCGCCGCATGCTTTGGCGTCGCCGACACGATAGGCAGCCACATAGGCATTCAAGAAAACCTGCAGTTCCTCGTGGATCGACATCGGCGGCGACACATCAGCTATTTCTGATACGATTCCTGTACTTTGGAACTTCAGCCCGACCGTTTATCCAGAAAGCCCGCCAAGCGCACTGAGGACGCTATCCGCGCGGTCTAGGTCTTGATCCGAAGGAACTTTCCGGCGGGTTCGCGGCCAACCTGGCAGTGCGCCAATCCTTAAGCCAAAGCGACTTCGTTCTTCTTGCGAGTAACTCGTCGTGCTCACCACCATCAGCGAGCGCACCGCCGCGCTTCGCAGCAATCGTGTAATCAGCCCTGTTCGTTCGATAGTCTTCTTTTTGCACGGACATCGCCCTCTCCCAGTTCGCCGCCTCTCTCCTTTTTTTGCCTGAGGGCCGAATTAACTGCCGGTGTATCGCACAAGTCCACCAATTGAGGATTGTATTAAAATGATACACCCGCGTAGGCGACAACCGGGGCTACGCGCGTAGCTGCCCGACGGAGGTTGGGCGCTTCCTTGCTTTCGGCTGGCGCCGCAAATCCGTTAAATGCATTCTCGCTAAAGTTCACGGAACCGATTGCGGTCGGACGGTTTGACTCCCGGTCCGAGGAGCAACGGGTGCAGGAGTCGGACCGAAGACCGGCTGTCGTTCATCAAGTTTCAATTGCCGACGCTGGTGGAGAAAGCCCCGAGGACGGCAGCTGGCTTCACGAGATCAAATACGACGGCCGACCCAACTCATCCCTGAAGATGGAGCAGCGCGAGCGTTCACACGCCAGGGTTACGATTGGTCGCACCGATACAAGAGGATTGGTCATACCGCAGCCAGCCTATGGCTAATATATCGCCGCGGCTGCATGCTGCCTCCGACGAGCGTCTCAAGCCCCGAAACGATCAGAAAATACCGCACAGAGAGTTGCCTCGCTGGCATTGCGCAACATATTGCGCCACGGATTTTGGCTGCCACATCATCCGCAATGGCATGCGCGTTACTGTGTCCAAGAAGCTGAGTTTGCGAGCATTCTGCCAGCTCGATAGCGTCGCGAACGCGTCCGATCCTTTGATAATTGATTTCAAGGGACACACCTACCAAGGGGGCTGGATCAGGCAACAGCGGATTGCCGATGCGCAGCAGTCAGGGACAAGGGTGCTCGATGGTTGGCGGCCCGCCTTCGTACAACGTCGGCTCAAGTATCAAATCACTTAATTCCGGTATTGCTTTCTGTTGTAACGTGCGTTCCACGCGATCTTGGCATGTAAGGGGGGAGGAGAAGAAGAGGCAGTTTCCGGCAGCGCGGCCAAGGTCAGAGATTTGCTTGTAGATTGGAAGACGCTGTTTGTGCGGCCATTCTATTCGAGTTCGTGGATGGTAGTCCGTGGCACTACTGCCTTAGCGATTTCGCATAGATGCTTGTGATGCGTTAGATAGATCACCTGCCCCATGCCCGCCATTTCGCCGAAAAGCCTGAACACTTCCTCGGATCGGATATGGTCGAACGTCTCCATGACGTCGTCCGCAACAAATGGCACCGACTGTCGGAATTGTGCGAATTCGTAGTATCCAGCGAGTCTCAGGGCCAGATAGAGCTGAAAGCGTGCGCCTTTTGACAGCGCATCGGCGACTTTGGATTGGCCGTCGCGCTGCATTGCGATCAGAACCTCGCCACCTTTTACAGGCTGGGTTGTGAGGCCCGAATACTGACCTCGCGTTATTAGCTTGAACGCGTCCGAAGCACGCGCCATCATTCCTGAACGGTGGCGCTCACGGTATGCGCGCAAAGCATTTCCTGCTGACATGATGCCGAGCTTCAACTCAATATAGCGAACCGCGCTATCTTCGATTTCCAGCAGGATGGTTCGACGTTCGGCTTCGAGCCGAGCGACGGCGCTGTCGCCTCCAATCTCATCAATCTTGTCTGCCGCACGCGTTCGTCGGATGAGCTGCTGTTGGAGAGCGCCGTCGAGCTGCTGGAGCCTCTGCTCGCCTTGTCCCTTTTCGATCACCAGGCCGTCGAAGTCGATCTCGTCAAGGACCGAGCGGGCATGTTCAAACTTCTCCAATGAAAGTTCCGCCGCCACGCGATCCTCTAGCTCGGCTACGTTGGTGCGCAGCCGATCCCTCTCCCGCAGTAACTCGTCGCGCTGAGCCACGTCGGTCAAGGTTTCGACGCCGAATGCGATCAGCACCTCATTCTTTCGGTGCTTATGGATCGAAGTCTCATTGTCGAGGACACTGCGCTCGCCCTTTAAGCGTTCGAGATCGGCCAAAAGGCCTGCCTTCGTGTCACGGGCCCTTTCAGCGCGATCAAGGCGGTCGCCGAGGCGAACTGCCAGTTGCTCCGCCTCTCCGTCCTTCATTGCCTCCGCGACATCTGCCGCAATAGCGCTGCCTTCACTGAGGAAATCGGCTCTGTCATCTTCCATTTTGTCGATGCGCAGTTGGAGGGCGTCTCGCTCTTGCACGCTTTTGGCAAGATTACCCAACTGTTCGAGCACTGTGCTTAAGGCGGAAGCGGATACGCCACTCTCGAGCCAAGTTCCCTTGAGCGTGTCGGCGATCGCGGCGAGCCACTCGTCCTCGCGCCGCTCGGCCATGGCGAGAGCACGACGTCTGACAGTAAGATCCTCCTCTCTGCCAGTGACGGTTCTTAGTGCTTCAGCGTATTCTGCGTCTAACTTGCGCTGCCGATCCAGAAACAATTCCGCGAGGGCCATAACGGCTTCCAGCGTGTCATCCGGCGTCGACGTTATTCCGACGCTCGTCAACGCCCTAATCAGTTCCAGTCGGATCTGCTCGCCTGCTTCGGCAGCCCGCTCCGCCTTCTTGCGAGAAAGCTCGATCTGCCCCCATGCAGCGAGTGCATCAGCGCGTACCTCAATTCGATCTTGCAAGCGATCTACCAGGCGCTCTAGCGACGGCTCGATCGCGTCTCCTAGCAACTGACCGCTGGCCTGACGGACCTCTGCCAATTTGGCATCCCGGTCGAGGCCAAGTTGTGCGTGCTGTTGACGCAAGCGAGACAGATCCGCCAAAGCTTCGGCAAGCGCCCTGGTGGTTGCGCGCATCTCTGCCAAATCCGACGCGTTCGCCAAGCGACCTGTGCCGACACCATCGTCTAGCGCTAGTGCTATGGCAAAGTCATCAGCTGTTTCGCTGGTCAGCGCCGCCTTATGGGTCGCCCAAGCTGTGTCACGGGCGCGCCGACTTGCTACCGCAGCTTCGTCGTCTGCCACATCGATGGACGCCCGAAATGCATCCAGGCGTGCCGAGTGTCTCATGGAGTTGCTCTCACATTCCCCAAGGCGTTCGGCGAGCACCGAGCTGGCTCTGGCTAAATCTGTTGCCGCCATCTTCCAGGAAGCAATCTGCCCCGCGCTCGGAATTGCAATGCTCATGAGCGCGCTCGCATCGCCGGCCCACGGTCGCAGCTGAGCCCGCAACTCCTCCAAGCGGATTTTCCCCGTATCTTCCTCCTCGCGGGCCGCCGCAATTTC
Source organism: Mesorhizobium sp. SARCC-RB16n (assembly GCF_008520305.1). GTDB lineage: Bacteria > Pseudomonadota > Alphaproteobacteria > Rhizobiales > Rhizobiaceae > Mesorhizobium. The sequence continues at coordinate 175,427 of NZ_ML703258.1, forward strand.
CGCCAGATGGCTGCTGGCGCGGGCTTTCGACAACGCTGAACCGAGCTTGGCTCTGACGGATTCGGGCACAGCTCTTTCTTCGCCGACTCGCTGTCGAGCCGATTGGAGCGCATCGACCGCAGCCGCAGTTTCATTATGAGCAGCACTTACCGCGGTGGCGATGCCAGATCGCTGCTCAATCATTGTTCGCAAGATGCCCACCGTCGCTGCGGGCAAAAGTAGCTGCGCAGGGTTCTGTTCAGAAGTCCGCCCCAACGCGCTTAGGCAAGTGGCGACGGCGTTGTCGAGGATTTGCAGCTGGACCTTGCGGGTGGGCAAATCTAAGCCTGCCGACGAATAGCGAACTTTGCTCCCTGCCAAGGTTCGGATGCGCTCGGAGACCCCTAAGATCAGCTCGTCCACGTTAGCGGACGCAATGCTTGCCACTAGACGTTCAACTTCGCCGACATTGCCGGCCAGACGCGTTCTCAGGCTCGCATCCTCATCGATCAGCTCGGCGATCGAGCCCGTCCAAGTGCGTGTTGGCGAAGCGGTTTTCGGTAACGCGTCTAATTGGGCGAGCTTCCGCCGAATATCAGCCAGCATCGGTCGCGCGCGCTCGAGCCGCGCAATCGCCTCGAGCCGCGCCGCCAATACCGCCCGTTCGCTGATTATGCCATCGTACTGTTGTGACGCGTCTCGACGCTCCGCCTCCAGCCCTTCGTAAGTCGAAGCCAGAGTGTCGATATCATCCTTCCGCGACTTCAGCTCAGCCAGGCGCTTTTTTAGCAGCGCGATGTCCGTGCCTTGGGCCTGCTTGCGATGCAGCGCGTCGGCCTCTGCTTCCAAGGCATTGAGCGTATCGCTTGCATGGCCAAGGCCCGCGCTGGCAGTGAACAACAGCTTGCCGAGATCACCGCGTGACTCCAGGATCGCCTTTCCACCAGCTTCCAGCGTCTCGTCATCCAACGAAAACATTGTCGTGTAGGCGTCGCGAGATAGGCCCGCCAGGTGTGCCGTGATCGCCATCTCGCTGACCGGCTTGCCAGTCGCGTCAAGGAGCGAATTGTTCCGCTGTTTAGTGCGCGTGAAAGCGTGTTCCACGCCCGCCAACTCGAGCACACCGCCTAGCCGCATGGCGCTGTATTCGTGAATGAAGTTGTATTTGCTGCGCTCCTCAATGCCGAACAAGAGGTCGAGAAAGCCAGAAAGAGCGGTCGATTTGCCGGCCTCATTGAGGCCGAACACGATATGCAGATCCGGCCCGGAGGTGGGCTTCGGTCCGAAGTCGACTGTCCGATCGGTGAACTTCCCATACCGAACAAGATCAAGACGTCGCAATCTCATGAAGAGGCACCAGCCTTGAGACGCGCGGTGACCTGATCAATGCCCCTGGCGAGGGCTCTATCAAGGAAAAGGTCGAGGTCAGCTTCGCTCTTGCCAGCAAAGTCGCGGCCTTCCGCCGGAAGTTCGGCAACCGTCTTCTGAATGAAAGCTCTCGCCTCGGCGCGGAACGCCTCCGACCTGGCGTCGCTGCGCATCGACGCGGCGAGTTCATAAATCGGATCAGCTGCATCCTCGACCGTTTCGGCCATAGGCGAAACGACGCCAAGATCGAGCTTTTCGATCCACGTGCCCCCCAGTTGCCCGGCCACCTGTTGAGCTTCGGCAAGGAGGAGGTCCCTGTCACGAATGAGTTGCCATGACAACGTTGACGCACCGGTCAAATTGACTCGAGCCAGAACGTGCCTCGATCGAACATTGGATCGCAGCTGTTCAAGTGCGACGCGGACGCGCGTGACAACCTCGGACCATTCAACTGTTTCCGTAAGATCGACGCTGAGCCGTTCGAATTGCGCGACGCTGGTCAGCCTCTCCTCGATCTCGATCGAACCGTCATCACCTATCGTCACAAGCGTTGCCGACTTCTCACCGGCCTCATTGATATCCCTGCCCTGCGGAATACCCGGCATCACGACAGTGGCGCGTGTCCCTGGATAGACTTGGCGGACATGGATGTGCCCGAGCGCCCAGTAGTCGAAACTATGACTGTGCAAGTCGGCCACGCTGCAGGGAGCGTACACGTCGTGACCGGGCGAGCCGGCTAGGCTGGTGTGCATGATACCGACATTGACCGCGCCTTCACGAGCTATTGGGTACTTCGGCAACAGGCTGTCTGGCGCTTTGGAATGGGTAAAACTCAGGCCATGAAACACGACATCCCGACCAACCGAGGTCTGCAATACCGATTGGGCGCGGCCGCCGAAAATGGTCACGCTATCCGGAAACACCAGCTGTTTAGAGATGCGCGAGAGGGCATCATGGTTGCCGCGGATCTTGAAGACTCTAATTCCTGCTTGGTGTAGCCGGCCGATCTGTGTCGCGACGAACCGGGCAGTCTTCATCGAAGTTTGATCGCCATCATAAAGGTCGCCAGCAATGACCAGCGCATCCACGCGTTCCTCGAGACACAAATCCACTATGGAAACGAAGGCTTGGCGGCTGGCATCACCCACGAGCTCCGCGAGCTCGAGATTTCGCAGCGCAAGCGACCGCAGCGGTGAATCCAGATGGATGTCGGCGGTGTGAACAAATCGAAACGCCATTCAGCCTCCAACCAAGGACAGACCTCGTCCCAGGTTCGTCAGATCTAGCGAGGGCAGCCGCCCCCGCCTTGTCGGTGACGTCTCACTGACCGTATGCGCCGTCGATCAGCAATCCGTCTTGGTTTCGCAACAATCCGTTCGCGACGGCACCGGCAACCGCCGTCGAAATCAATTGCCTCAATTGAGCGCTTGTGGCTTTGAAGCCCAACATCCTCGAAACGCTCGTTGCGATTTCGTCCTCCGTCGCGCCGAGATTGGATCTCACCACGTCGATTGCTCCTTCAGCAACTTCCTCCGACGAGATCATTTCAGGCTTGCGCAATCCAGGGGACATCACACCACTACGGTCTCGCAGCCGGATAGAGGCGCCAGGCTTGAAGCAGAAGGCGCCTCGCCTTGAAACTGCGCCCCGGCTTTCAGCGATTGTGAGGCCACGTTCGATTGCGCTTTGGATCCTCCCACCGGCCCGCTGCAAACCCCATGCATCACGGATACGCGACACTACCTCGTCGACATGGATCGGTGCCTCCGCAGCCACAACTTGCTCGATTAGCCCCGCTAAGATCGCGGTGGGCGTCTCATGAAGCTCAACTTGCGCAGGTCTCTGAACTATGGCTTCCGCGTAGGCTCGATCAGGTGCAGCGGCTCCGTTCGTCGTTTCCAAGCCAATTTCAGTGACGTTACCGCGGTCAACCGTCACGACCTGGACGGCTGCGGCTCGGGTTCTCTGGTTTCCCAACTCCGCACGTTCAGCGAGGTCTCTCGTTGCGGCCTCGATCGCAGCCACAGTCCGCTCAAGCTGTTCTCGTGGACGCTGGAACCAGTCAGCGCTCCAGATGCGATGAATGATCCAGCCATGGTCTTCGAGCACAGCCTGGCGCAGCCGATCCCGATCCCTGGCGGAGCGCGAGGAATGATACTCAGCACCGTCGCATTCGATGCCCAGCAGATAGCGCCCTGGCCGCTCCGGATCAGCGACGGCCAGATCGATGAAGAAGCCTGCGATGCCCACCTGTGCATGGACCTGAAAGCCTCGCTCAATCAATGCATTGGCTACCTGTTCTTCAAAGATTGAATCCATCTCCCGGGTCGTCGTCTGCGCGAGCGAGATGCGTCCAGTCCTCGCGTAGTGCAAAAAGAGCTTGAAGGCGAAAACCCCCTTCCCCTTTCCGCGCTCGAGGTCGATATCCTCATCTGTTATCGACGCGTAAACCTCACAGGCACGCTTGGCCCGGCTTATGAGGACGTTGAGGCGACGCTCGCCGCCTTCCGAACCGAGTGGGCCGAAGCGCATGGCCATGTAGCCCTGGGCGTTCTTGGCATACCCCACCGAGATCATGATCACGTCCCGCTCGTCGCCTTGAACGTTCTCCAGGTTCTTGACGAAAAACGGCTCACTCGGATGGGCGTGGAAGAAGTCTTCCGTATCGGGATTCAGCCGCCGCAAGGCTTCGAGCTCATCTTGGATGGCACGACGCTGGCTAACGGAAAAAGTGGCAACGCCCAGAGTCTCTTGCGGATTCGACTTCGCGTGACGGATGATCGCTTCCGCTACGGCCCGCGCCTCGATGGGGTTCGTTCCGGTACCACCTGAATCGAACACTCCGTCAGGCACATGATGGAACCGCAGCCCCATGCCGGCCTCCTGGGTATAAGGGCTCGGCACGATGAACAGCCGGTTCTCGTAGAACTGGCTGTTCGATACGGCGATCAGCGATTGATGTCGGCTGCGGTAGTGCCAGCGAAGCATGCGCTGCGGCAAGCCACGGGCCGTGAAAAGCCCGAGGATACTTTCGATGTCAGCGACCTGCGCACCCTCGCCGTCGTCATCTTCAGATTGCGAGCCGGTCATCTTCGCGAAGAATGTCGTCGGGGGCAGTTGGCGTTCATCGCCAACGACGACCACCTGGTTCGCCCTGGCAATTGCGCCGAGCGCATCCACCGGCTGAATCTGAGACGCTTCGTCCATAACCAGGAGGTCGAACGACATACGACCGGGCGACAAGAACTGCGCCACCGAAAGTGGGCTCATCATGAACACTGGCTTGAGCGCTTGGACAGCAGGCCCTGCCCTCAGCATCAACTGCCGAATAGGCATATGGCCTCGTCTGCGCGCCATCTCAGATCGAAGCAATCCGACTGGCCCCGCTCCGCCATCTCTTGAAGGGATCTTGCGATGATGCGCGGTCACGACCTCGATGGCGCTAGCCTTGATCCTTTGTCGGTCCAAATCAGCAAAGTCGCGAACAGCTCTGGAATGGAGCTCACCGTCAAACCTCCCGAGCTCTGGCTCCATATTGGCCATCGCCGTCAGCATTCTCTCGTAATAGGCCATGTCGAAGACCGATCGCGCCGATGCGGTCGGAACTTGGCCGTTGGCCAGGCCGTCTATCAACTGCCCTAGTCCGGCCTTTCGAGCATTGTCCGATCGTTCTTCGTAGGCGACCCATTTCGAGAGCTGTTCCTGATGCCCGACCCAGCCCTCCAATCGAGCAATCAACTCGGCAATCATGATATCCGAGAAATCGCCTACTCCGAAAAGAGACGAAGCATCTGCTTTCAAATCCTCCGCAAGCGCCTTCAATTGCAGTGCCGCGGCCTGCGTCGCTTCTCGAGTAGAACGAGCTGAGTTCGCGATCTCGACTCTGTCAGGCAAACGGGCGACTAGATGTCGGAGTGCGCTATTGCTTTTCAACCAAAGCTCGGCCTGCGTAAGCGCGGCCCAGTTGGATCCTCGCCCGAGCCATGACGAACCGAATGCGGAAATGCCAAGACCTTGAGCGGCATCGATCTCTTGAGCGAGCTTTTGTAACGCGCCCAGTCGCCGGACGAGCTCCACCCGGTCGGATAACTGATCAGGCACGCTGGCCAGAACGTCTCGAGACGCTTCGTCCGCTTGTGCCACGGAACGCGCCTTCACTTCCATCAGCTTCAGTGAAGCCCTTTCGGCGGAAGCCACATCACCCAGCATGGACGGCGCAAGGTGGCCGAGATCGTTCCAGAAACCCTCGATCAGCGGTCGGCCGATATCGATCACCTTGCGAACTCGTAGCGCCCGCGCCCCCGCTTCGGAGCGTTCTGCCATCCGTCCGGCAATAATTCGAGGTTCCGAGCCAAGTCCCCTCAGCGTGCGCATCCATTCCACTAGCGCTAAGAGCGGTGCCGAAGATGATCTCTCCCCCCGCCAATCTGCTCCGAAGGCGGAACGACCAAAGGCGTCGCCATCACGAACCCTTGCGGCCGCGCCCTGCCCCTTCATCAGCAGGTCCAGGAGACGCACTATCTCTGTCGACGGCGCGTTAGGATCGACCAGAAGGGATCGCACAAGTGCTTTGGCGCGACGGTAGTCGCCGCTCAATGCCTTCAACAGCCCGGTATGAGTGGCGAGGGCCTGCCTTGTCGGGGCTGCGTCCGTCTTCCAGGCAGCATCGACAACCCTCCCTTTCAGTTCCGCTTGGATCGCTTCAAGGGCCGCGACGCTCTCGGCAAGCTCAGCCGCTTGTTCGAGTCCGGAGTCCCAGACGGTCGCAGCAAACGCTTGGGGGCTTGCGTCGGGAGCAGCCGCAACTCTCTCCCCCGTCACGATTAGTCTAACGAGCCCTGCCAGCGTGTCCGGCACAGCCGCCGACCCCAGCTCTTGGTTCAACCGCTCCGCTTCATCCCGCAATCGTGGGAGCAGAACGGTCAAGTGGTGTGCGCGAACAAAGCCGTCTTTCGCAAATTCCGATGGCAGCTTTGCAAGCTCTGTCTCAAGATCTTCAATTGGGGTGTCGATCGCCGTCGCCGCCAAATGCTGCGAAACGTCCTCGAATTTGCGGGCGAAATCCGATCCTGTCCAAAGAAGCGACGAGATCTGCTTAGGCTGGTCATCCCATACCGGCGAGACCAACGCCTCGGCGGGAAGCTCTGGTGCGGACGCGAGAAGTTCCGCGCGATCTTCAATGTCGCCGCTGTCGCTGAGAATTTGCGGGGGCTCGGCTTCTATCCGCGCGGCGATGTCGATCAGTTTGGCCTGCACGGCCTTCGCTTGATGCAGCAACGACCCGATGCGCGGGACGAGCCGCTCGACGGTGGTTGGCAGAACGACATCCAAGCCAACACCTCTCCAGGGATGGTGGATCGGCAATCCGATTTCGTTGATGCGTTGAGAAACCTCGTCAAGCAGCTTCCGGCGTGCCGAAACGCCATCACTCGTCCAATCGGTGGCACCTTCAAGTTCGATATCTACGGGTTTTTGCCCGTTCTGCCTGAGGCGGGTCATCTGGCCGAAAACTTGGTAGGGCGTCAGGGCGGATGCACCTAAAGGGACATGCATCCGGTCGGCATGAGCATTGAGCTTATTGCGCGCCTGCAACAGTTGGTCGGGGAGCGCAGACGGGAATTGTCCTTGAGGCGACCCAAGCTGCCAAGTACGACGCAGCTCCTCCAGCATCATGCGCTTGTTCGCCTTGTTGCTATGGAGCTCCAGGCAGGCATCCCCTACCCCGGCATTGTCGAGGCGACGCTTCACGACCTCCAGCGCGGCCATTTTTTCGGCCACGAAAAGCACGGTCTTTCCGTCCGCAACGGCTGACGCGATAACATTTGCAATCGTCTGCGATTTTCCTGTGCCGGGCGGACCTTGGATCACAAGGTCGCGACCCCTCCTGACATCATGGATCGCGAGCGTCTGGGAACTGTCGCTGTCGACGATATGCAACATCTCCGCAGGCGCAATGTGCGGATCAATCGCGATATCGTCAGACATCAGCGGTTCGCGTGCTTCAAAACCATCCGAAAGAAGCGAGCGGACCTTCGCTTGTTCGATGATTTTGGAACCCTCGGGCCAGATCTCGGGATCAAGATCTCGGTACATTAAGAACTTCGCGAACGAGAAGAAGCCTAGCACCATGTCGTCCCGGAGCACTTCCCAACCCTCTTTTGTTGAGACTGCCTCGGCTACGGCATCGAGATACTTTGCGGCGTCGAAGTCATCTCCCGCATCGAAGGTCGGCATCGCGAGCTTGTGCATGCGATCGAGATAGAGCTCGAGAGAGAGGTTTGCGCTCTGATCCTCCGGTCTGCCGCGTAGCCGGAACTTTTCCCCAGCCGTACCCCGATCGAGGCGGACCGGCACCAAAATGAGCGGAGCTTGACGGATGTTTTCCTTGTTATTCGGGTCAATCCACTTCAGCATCCCAAGAGCCAGAAAGAGGATGTTGACGCCCTGCTCCTCTTCTAGCGTTCTCGCATCATGGTAGAGATCGAGCAGCCTGCGTTGCAAACCGGTTGGGGTCATGCGAGTCTGAAGCTTGGTGTCGGAATGTCGGGAGGACACACCCCTATCATCCACCTCGTCGTCTTCGGGCTGAGCAAGGGAAATCGGAGAGTAGTCGATCTCGTCATCCGCAGTGGCACTCTCTTGACCAGCCTTTGGTCTATCCGGCTTACCGGCGAGGAAGGTAAAGGCCTTACCTTCGTTTACCAGCAACCGATAAATCTCGGATGACCGCTCATCGACGACGTCGATCGTTTTAGCGCTTTTGGAAAAACGCGGCACGTTTAAGAGTCGGTTGCGCGCGGAAAGGTCGAGCAGCTCCATCCTGGCGCGCTCGAGCTTCTCCCTTAGCGGTATATCGCTTTGGAAGACTGACTTTTCGGATTCTGACAATTATGCCCCCTCGCCCAAAGCCGACCTTAGATCCTGCGCAACGGCAGCCGCAACAAAAAAAGCTATCCGGATTTCGATAATACTGTTGGCGCGGACGGGTCCGCAGCATTGTGAAATGGGATACGTCGGTTACTTGATTTGAGCCATGCCTCAACTCTGTGGCCAGAAGGCCGCGCCGCCCTGAGGCGACGTGCGCCGCTGAAGCCAGGCAGATCTTGTCACAGCGATCGCGATCTCACCCGCCATTTTCGGAATGTCGGCTCCTGGGAACGACCCAAAATGGCCACGAAGACCGATACCAAGCGCAAAGCTGCCATGTCATAGAAGACAAATGCGTTTGGCGAGTGGCTTGACCGGCGAACCGCCTCTTTAACGGTCGACAGAGGCATGGACGCGACCACGACGCGTCATGCGGTCCAAGTGTAGTTGCGCCGCGGGACAAACATGCGGATTCAGCCGCTTGGATGGCTTTCATGGCGCCTTCTTCCCGACTTCGTTCTTACGCACTTTTCCGTCTTCGTAGGAAACCACAGCTCCCGTTGGCGGCCCCAGCACTTCATATCGGAGAGGTTTGCCGAGCACGCTCGGGACCCAATCCAGGAGTTTCATAAGATTGGTAGCGTAGGAACACTTCCGCTCGGCCTGGGCCTCGCCGATATAGATTGCGAAAACACCTGGAAGCTGTGCAATCGTGGTAAGTGGTGCGCCTGAGCAGCAAGCGCCTCCAATTTCACTGACTTCGTAGAAATTATCGCCTACATATATGCTGAGGTTGGGATTAGGCGAATAGTGAAGTTTTCTGCGAACATATCCACGAGAGTACACTGGAGAGGGATTGAACGGCAAACCGCCTTCCAACGGACCGTGGTGTACGACCTCCTTTGCAATAACATCAGGATAAGCCCACATATTGTACTCAGAGCCTGGAAATGGCTCCTGGGGCGCAAATATAATGGGCGAGGTCACTTTCTCAGGAAGGTCGACCTTAATGATGCCGACATCTTCCGTAGGGTGAATTTCCACTTCGGTGATAGCACAAGCGTCCCATCCTTCCGGGTCTGGGTAAAAACACTCTGCCTTTCGTCCCCCCGATCTGCTGAATGACATGCGCAGCCGTGAGCGCGTAGCCCTTACTTCCAATCAGAAAACAGGTACCGTTTAGCTCGGCTGTTTTATAGTCAGGTTCGCCCTCTGGCGTGACATTTAGCGTGCAGACTGGCAAGACAAATTGTCTTGTATTGTTACTTGCTTGGAACATCATGTTATACTCCTCGACGCGACGAGAGGTTCGCGATTCTCGATGGATGGTCGGACGTGACGGACTCAAGTTTAGCGTTGTCGTATTGATGTCCGCTTACCAGAAGGCACATAATGTTGCTCTACGACCGATATGCTTAAGGGTTTCGGGTGCCGTCAGGCGTACGAAAGTCTCCTCATGCAGGAACCCGCGGGCCGCAACGATTGCCTATGGGGATTTGTGCCTCGGGGTGTGCCAGCGCCTATCGCGAACTTCCGCATAGGATGCGGTGGGGATGTCGTGGGAGCCGCTTCCAGGCCAGATCGCAGAGCCTGTAGCGTTGATTCCAGCGGCATTGGTATGCGTGACGACCGGCGCCACGGCAACGTGCACATAACATCCCGTTGACCGGCGCCGGCGTGGCGCGGTCGTACGAGCAACTTGGCCATGCCGGGTCATGGGGCGTTCTCCCGGTTCGGCGCTCTTGAGGCAGGCGGTGCACGAGGCTGGCACCACCGTTCGAACCTCTCGATGACGACCATGCGCCCGCCGCAGCAAGGGCAAGGCGGGCGGACGTCAGCCGGCTCTTCCGGAGTGTCGTCTTCGGGTGGCGGAGCGACGTCCAGCAGTTCGCGCGCGACTGCGAGGCTAGCCTTGCGGGCGGAGCTGGCGAGCAGCCCATAGTGACGGATGCGGTGGAACCCACGCGGCAGGACATGGAGCAGGAAGCGGCGGATGAACTCGTCGGCTGCAAGCGTCATGGCGCGCTGGCGCTCGGCACCATCGCGGCGATAGTCCTTGTAGCGGAAGGTGACTCCAGCCTCGTCGAAGGCGATCAGGTAGGCGAGCACCGCTTGGGGTCCGGCGAAGGGCGGCTTGGCATAGACCACCCAGCGCTTGCTGTGAACACGCTTCAGATGACGCAGGAAGGCCCGACGACCGATCAGGTGCGCCGCCGATCCGAAGAAGGTAAGCCGACCGGCGTCGTGCAGCGCGTCCAGCCGGGTCAGGAACAGGCGGCGGAACAGCTTGCCCAATACTCTGACGGGGAGAAGGAAGGCCGGCCGCGACGATATCCAGCGTGACCCGTCCGGCGCGATGCCGCCGCCCGGCACGATCATGTGGACATGGGGATGGTGGGTCATTGCCGAGCCCCATGTGTGGAGCACGGCGGTGATGCCGATGCGCGCGCCGAGGTGCTTGGGATCCGCCGCGATCGTCAGCATCGTCTCCGATGCCGCCTTGAACAGCAGTTCATAGACCAGCGCCTTGTTGTGGAACGCGATGACGGCGACCTCGGCAGGCAGCGTGAACACGACGTGGAAGTATCCGACTGGCAGCAGGTCGGCTTCGCGCTCGGCGAGCCATCTACGGGCGGCCGCGCCCTGACACCTGGGACAGTGCCGGTTGCGACAGCTGCTGTTGTAGGCGATCCGCCATTGGCCGCAGTCCTCACAGGCTTCGACATGACCACCCAACGCAGCGGTGCGGCAGTGTTCGATCGCCGACATGACCTTGAGCTGCTGCAGGCTCAGATGCCCTGCATGGGTCGCCCGGTAGGCAGGCCCCGCAGCACGGAAGATATCGGCGACCTCCAGGTCCGCGCGCACCGTTCAGCCGGGAGGCGTCTTGCCTTCCATCAGCGCCATCAGCCGGTCGAGCGGCCCTGCGACCGCGTGGATCGTCCGGGTCGAGACCTTGGTGTAGAGCGCGGTGGTATCGAGCTTGCTGTGCCCGAGCAGCACCTGGATGGCACGGATGTCGACATCCTGCTCAAGTAGGTGGGTGGCGAAGCTGTGACGCAGCGTGTGCGGACTGACGCGCTTGCGGATGCCGGCGACTTCGGCTGCTTCCTGGACCGCGCGATGCAGTTGCCGCGACGAGATCGGCGCCGTGCAGCCGCGCCCCGGGAACAGCCAGCCATGGGGGAGCATCACCCCCAGCCGCTTGCCTTCGTGCCACCACAGCCGCAGCAGTTCCAGTAGCTGCGGCGAGAGCATGGCGTTGCGGTCCCTGCGTCCCTTGCCCTGTTCGACGCGGATCAGCATGCGTGTCGAGTCGATGTCGTCGACCTTGAGGTGCGCGACCTCGGACACGCGCAGGCCCGCGCCATAGGCGACACCGAGCGCGGCCTTGTACTTGATGCCTGGCGCTGCCTCGAGCAGCCGCGCCGCTTCCTCAACGCTCAGCACATCGGGCAGCTTGTGCGGATAGCGCATGATCACCAGCACACGTGCCAGATCCCGCCGCTTCAGCGTCACCAGGAACAGGAACCGCAACGCCGAGACCGCGCCGTTGATGGTCGCAGGCCCAACGCCGTTCTCATGCTGATACAACTGGAAGCGACGGATGTCCTCGGGCGTCGCAGTATCGGGAGAGCGTCTGAGAAAGGCTGCGAAGCGTCGGATATGACGAACGTAGTCCTGCTGCGTATGTGCTCCCAGGTCCCGCATCAGCATGTCTTGCTGCATGCGCTGGCGAAGCGGTGTGATCGGAGCGTCGGTCGACAGGGTAGCCATGGCAAGTTCCTCTCGTTGAAGGGAACTCCATGGTCGGATCGCGGGCTCTACCCGCTCAAGGCCTATGAATACCGCGCCATCTCAGAACCAGGCGACCCTCCCGCGAAGCCGGTTCGTGCATTGGGAAGGGTTTCGGGTGCCGTCAGGCGTACGAAAGCCTCTCATGCAGGAACCCGCGGGCTACAGTCGATGTCTATGGGGATTTCGATTTGCGGCTGATGTCGGCGATAGCGCGACCGTCGCCGGGAAGCGCCGGGATGGATGCGGACAGGCGGCTTCGTTGCGCCTCCGCGCGATGTTGTCGGCACGGTAAGCGGCTGAAGGCGGCCCCGTCGGCGTCGACGATCACCATGGACGCGTTTGGGTCCGTTACCGGAGGCTGAGGGCCTGCGGTTGAAGTCTCGACGACTATTCCATGCCGGGTCATAGAGCGGTCTCCCGGTTCGTCGCGGTAGCGTCCGGCGGTCCGCGTGGCTGCCTCCAGCGTTCGAGTACCTCGACGACGATCATGCGTCCGCCGCAGCACGGGCATGACGGGCGGAAGTCCTCCGGTTCGCCTGGTGTGTCGTCATCGGGTGGCGCAGCGACGCTCAGCAGTTCGCGGGCGAGCGCGAGGCTGGCCTTGCGGGCGGAGCCGGCGAGCAGGCCGTAGTGGCGGATGCGGTGAAAGCCTCGCGGCAACACGTGGAGCAGGAAGCGGCGGATGAACTCGTCTGTGGCGAGCGTCATGACCTGCTGGCGGTCGGCGCCGTCGCGGCGGTAGTTCTTGTAGCGGAAGGTGACGCCGCTCTCGTCGAAGGCGATCAGGCGGCTGTTCGATATCGCGACCCGGTGAGTATAACGCGACAGGTATGCGAGCACCGCCTCCGGTCCCGCGAACGGTGCCTTGGCATAGACCACCCAGCGCTTCTTCCGGACTGGCGACAGGTGCCGCAGGAAGGCTCGCCGCCCGGTGAGGTACGCCATTGATCCGAAGAAGCTGAGCCGTCCGGCGTCGTGCAGCGCCATCAATCGGGTGAGGAAGAGCCGGCGGAACAGCTTGCCGAGCACGCGCACCGGAAGCAGGAAGGCCGGCCGCGACGAGACCCAGCGCTTCCCGCCGGGCGCGATGCCGCCCCCCGGTACGATCATGTGCACGTGCGGATGGTGAGTCATCGCAGAGCCCCAGGTGTGGAGCACGGCGGTGATGCCGATCCTGGCTCCAAGGTGCTTCGCATCGGCCGCAATGGTCAGCATCGTCTCCGACGCTGCCTTGAACAGCAGGTCGTAGGCGAGCGCCTTGTTGTGGAAGGCGATGTCGGCGACCTCGGCGGGCAGCGTGAACACGACATGGAAGTAGCCGACCGGCAGCAGGTCGGCCTGGCGCTCGGCCAACCATGTCCGCGCCGCTGCGCCTTGGCACTTCGGACAGTGCCGGTTGCGGCAGAAGCTATGGGGAGAGCGGCGTGGGCGTGAAATGGTGCCTCCGTTGTTCAATGAAACGGATGGATATGCCCCATGAACCAAGTAAGTGACCTGAGCCGTTCCCTTGCTCCCTTTGATCAAAATGCCACTCTGACGGTGGTCGTTGAACTGAGCGAGGCCAGCTGGCTCGTAGCTGGGTTGATTCCCGGAATTGAGCGCCAACCCGTAAAGAAGCAGGGGCCGGATCCGATCGCGCTGCTGCGGCTGCTGGAGCGCTGGCGGTTGGAGGCAATGAAGGCAGGCAAGACGATTGGGCAGATTGCCCTCGCCTTTGAGGCGGGACGGGACGGCTTTTGGCTGGCGCGATGGCTGCAGGCTCGCGACATCGCAGTGCATGTCGTCCATTCGACGAGCGTCGCCGTGTCACGCGAGCATCGTCGAGCGAAGACCGATCGACTGGACACGGCGATGCTTATGCGTGTGTTCGTGGGATGGCTGCGTGGCGAGCGCGGACACTGCCGGATGGTCGCTATCCCAACGCTCGAGCAAGAGGATGCCAAGCGTCCGAGCCGTGAACGGGAAGGCCTGGTCGGCGAGCGCACTCGGATCATCAACCGAATGAAGGCCACTTTGGCCCGGCTCGGCATCCGCGGGTTCAAACCGGCGTTGCGCAAGGCGCCGCAACGGCTCGCCGCTTTACGCACACCTGAGGATGTGCCGATTCCACCGAACACGCTTGACGAGATCCGACGTGACATGGATCGGCTCGCTGTAGTGCGCGAACAGATCAATGCGATCGAAATGGCCCGCCTCGCGCGCCTGGAAAAAGCGCCGGCGGCAGGGCCACACGCTATGGTGCGCCTGTTGGCCCGCATCGTCGGCGTGGGAATGGAAACTGCAGACATGTTGGTTCAGGAGGTGTTGTCCCGAAACCTTCGAGACCGGCGAGCCGTGGCCCGTTACGTTGGCCTCACGGGTTCGCCCGACGAGAGTGGCAAGAAACGACGGGAGAGAGGATTGGCCAAGGCGGGCAATGCCCGCGCGCGTCGCGGGCTGATCCAACTTGCCTGGCGGTTCTTGAGATTCCAGAGCGACAGCGCGCTTGCGCAATGGTACCGATCGCGGACTGGTGGCCCGAAGGGTGCGCGCAAGACAACAATGATCGTCGCACTCGCCCGCAAGCTGCTCATCGCGCTTTGGCGCATGGTCACCATCGGCGAAATCCCGGCGGGCGTCGCGCTGCGGCAGACGATCTGAATACGCGACATGGTCGTCGTGCGACGGATCGACTGTCGCGACGAGTCGACGCGTAGCGATTCGAGGTGGCGGTGACCCGAACAACTCCATGGCTCCAATGCCGTCGGCAGAATGGGCCCGCCGCCTCGGAGCCTTGCTGCCGAAGCCATTGACTGCTTCATGGTCGGGATCCCCTGCGGATCCAACCGAATACAAGGTCGCGGCGCGATGCTTTGCGCCCCACGGCAGGCTCCCCTCGAATTGCTCGTCCTGTTCCTGATCCGGGTTCACGCCCGCCTCACTCTCGTGGTCGACCGCCCCGCTTTTTGGCCCAGGCGCCGGCTGTCGAGAAACTCAAGGAAAAGATTGCTGAGAGCCGCACTAAGGACTTGACAGAAAAATCCCCATACAAGGAGTTGTAGGCGATCCGCCATTGGCCGCAGTCCTCGCAGGCCTCGACGTGACCGCCAAGGGCCGCGGTGCGGCAGTGCTCGATCGCCGACATGACCTTGATCTGGCCAAGGCTCAGATGACCTGCATGGGCGGCCCGGTAGGGTGGCCCAGCAGCACGGAAGATGTCGGCGACCTCGATCGAGGTGCGCACGGCTCAACCGGGCGGCGTCTTGCCTTCCATCAGCGCCATCAACCGATCGAGCGGCCCGGCGACCGCATGGATCGTCCGGGTCGAGACCTTGGTGTAGAGCGCGGTCGTATCGAGCTTGCTGTGCCCGAGCAGCACCTGGATGACGCGGATGTCGACATCCTGTTCGAGTAAGTGGGTGGCGAAGCTGTGACGCAGAGTGTGCGGACTGACGCGCTTGCGGATGCCGGCGACTTCGGCCGCCTCCTGGACGGCGCGGTGCAGTTGCCGCGACGAGATCGGCGCCGTGCAACTGCGGCCCGGGAACAGCCAGCCATGCGGAAGCATCACCCCGCGCCGCCTGCCTTCGCGCCACCACAGCCGCAGGAGTTCCAGAAGCTGCGGCGAGAGCATCGCGTTGCGGTCCCTGCGGCCCTTGCCCTGCTCGACGCGGAGCAGCATGCGCGTGCTATCGACATCGTCGACCTTGAGATGCGCGACCTCGGACACGCGCAGGCCCGCGCCATAGGCGACGCCGAGCGCGGCCTTGTACTTGATGCCAGGTGCGGCTTCGAGCAGCCGCGCCGCTTCCTCCACGCTCAGCACGTCGGGAAGCTTGCGCTGATACCGCATGACCACCAGCGCACGCGCCAGATCCCGCCGCTTCAGCGTCACCAGGAACAGGAACCGCAACGCCGAGACCGCGCCGTTGATCGTCGCAGGTCCGGCGCCACTCTCATGCTGATGAAGCTGGAAGCGGCGGATGTCCTCAGACGACGCCGCATCGGGCGAGCGGCCGAGGAACGCGGCGAAGCGCCGGACGTGACGAACGTAATCCTGCTGGGTATGCGAGCCCAGGCCCCGCATCAGCATGTCGTGCTGCATGCGCTGGCGAAGCGGGCTAATAGGTGCATCGGTCGATGGGGTAGCCATGGCGAGTTCCTCTCGTTGAAGGGAACTCCATCGTCAGATCGACGCCTCTACCCGCTCAAGGCCTATGACATGCACGCCATCTCAGAAGGAGGCGGCCCTCCCGCGCAGCGGGTTCGTGCATGAGGCGCAAAGCTGCCAATCGGTTGATAGGTGCGGTCAGCGAGCGGCTGGATCAGCTTCTTGAATCAATTTGGGCGAAGCGCTTCGTAACCCATTGAACAAGATTATGTTAGTCGCTGAGGGTGTGAGTCTTTCAAACAAATTCAATCCCGGATTGTTAGCCAATTCCTATCCTCGTATGGTCTGGCGAACCTTGGGACCAGGAGAAGAGGTAGTCTTCAATGCGAGGCGTGTCTCTAGCTTATCCCGCAAAAAGAGTCGAAAATGCCTGTTGCCGCGGATATGAGCTCGGCTGGTTTTGGGCCCGCTACCTGTCGGCTGCTTCGGGTTGGTCGACCGCCAAGGCGGACATTGCGTTCATTCGGCCTTGGTCGGTAGCCATCTGCCGCCGAACGGCAACCCCGGACCGCACATGTTTGAGGAATGATCCGCGAAACGTCCGCAGTGTTACGCCAGCTTGGCCTCGGGCTCGACCAGAAGGCGACGTGCCGCCGGATTGTGCCGCGGCGGCTCGACCCGGACGCCGTCCTTCGACGCCCCGACCAGCTCAACGACAGTGCAGGGTAGCCCGGCAGCATCGAACTTGCGCGCGATGAATTCGCCTTCGTCGCGCTTATGGCTCGACATCAGCAACTGGTAGCCCTCAAGCTCGACAAGATTGCGCATCACATCGACAAAGGCAGCTGCGTGGATAATGTCATTGTGTTGTAGCGGGTCGTCAAGCAGCAATGCGCGCCACCGCGACCAGCGATAGGCAGTACTTGCTGCGCAGAGAATGCTGAAGCCGTTCGCAGCCATTTGTCCCTCGCTCAATACAAGCTGCGGTGGCAAAGCGGTCTTGTATTGGGCATCCTCGATCGGATCCGCATAGCGTAGCTGCATCGCGAGTGACGTGCGCTCGACGGTATGTTCGGCATTAAACTGCACGGTCTCACCAGGGGTGCTTAGCAGTGCACAATTGAACGCATCTATCAGATCGTTGAGCGGCAACAAAAACTGGGTCGAGAAGCTCTCGGCCTCTGCCTTAAGCTGTTCGCCATAAGCCACCAGCGCATCACGGGTGGCAGTTGTGAGCTGCAGCGCCCCACGCGCCGCCTGCAGCTGCTGCTGTAGTTCTTGTTCCCGGAAGACGGGATTGTCTGCGGCCCCTGGTCCGCCTTGATCGTTCATCAGAGAGCGCAAAGTATGCAGCTCGCCCTGGGCAAGCCAGGCTTCATAGCCACGTGACAGTGCATTAGCTTCCTCGAAATGCGCAGCAAGGGCCAACGCTCGAACGCCGAGCGCGGCTTCCCGAATATCGATTGCCTGCGCCCCGGGCTCGCCGCCCATCCCTGCCTGCTGCCACGCGGTGACCGCCGCCGAGCGGACGCCCTCGGCGTCGCGAATTCCCGCGGCGATACGGTCGCGCTCGGCCTGGGCAGCGGTCAGCCGCTCGCGTGCCGCCGTTTCGGCATTGCCGGCGACAGCACGCTTTACAGTCAAATCCTCCAAGGTCGCGCGCGCCGCATCGAGTAGCTCGCTCTGCGTGTCGACGGCGGCGTCAGCGGTCTCGACGCTCCACGGCCGGGCGTAGATGGCAAGGCTGTCCTCAATTGCACGCAACGCTGTCTCGCACCGCGCGCGTCGCTGCGTCGCGGCCGCCAGACGCTCGTCGAGCGACGCCAGCGTTGCGGTCAGTGCATCAACGCGCGCTTGCGCGGTGCTTACATCGGTGGGGCTACCGCCCACATCACGGATATGCGCCGCGCGAATTCGCGCCGCTTGGGCCAGTCGGTCTGCAATCAGTGACACGAAGTCGCTATCGGCGCTCACACCTAGGGCTTCGGCGATACCACTACGTTCGGCCGCAGCGGCTGCCTCGGCAGCCTCGGCAGCACTGGTCGCAGCCGCCGCCGCGAAGATCGCGGCTTGCGCTTGGGCCAGCACCTGGCTCGCCGCCGTCGCGCGATCGCGCAGCCCGTCAAGCTCGCGCACTTGGTCGGCAAGTTCGACATCCTGAACGGCGAGCGCATTGTGCGCGCGCGTCTGGAGTTCGCCCGGCAGAAACTTGCTCGTGCAGACCGGGCAATTGGTATCGTCGTGCCCGATATGCGCGGCGAGGCCGGACAAGAGTTCAGCGATCAGAGACGCGTCGCGCCGCCGTGCCGCAAGCTTGGCCTCGGCCGCGCCTTCGGCGTTGCGCGCTTCTTGGGCGGCGCGCTCAAATTCCGGCAACTGACCGCGCGCGCGGTCTGCAGCCGCACCGAACGCGGTGGCGGCAGAGCGCCCATCGCGTGCGGCGATATCCTGCGCCTGCAACGCCGCGACACGCGAGGACCAGAGCTGGAGCGTTGCCTGCTCGTTGTCCAACCGGCTGAGCGTCACTTGTGCCTCATGCGCGCGGGCAAGGTCACCCTGCGCCGTGGCGACGTCCTGGCGGCAAGCGTCGCGTTCGGCTTGGAGCGCCGCCTCGGACGCTTGGGCGTTTTGTCGCTCGGCATAGAGCATCGCAAATTCGGCGATCGCAGCTCGTACCCGGATCTGCTCGCCACGGTCGGATTCGGCGCGGGCGACAGACTGAGCCTGCATGGCCGCAGCCTGTTCTGCAGCACTCGCTGCAAGCATCGCTGCGCTCAGCTGGCTGGTCGCCGTTGTGACGGCTTCACTGGTGGCCGCTGCGCGCGCGCCGTCGTTATCCGTCAGTGCCGATGCCTCGCTGAAGCGCGCGAGAATACCGCGCAAGCCGTCGAGCGCGGAGCGGTCCTGCGCGACCTGCCGTTGTTCTGTCGCAACCGCTAGGCGGACGCGCGACAGCCGCTCGGCAAAGCCTTGGGCCTGGTGATCGCTCGCCGGTAGCCCACGTTCGACAATCGCAAGGCGTGCATCGAGCGTCGCCTCTGACTCAGCACCTGCCGCCGAGCCGCGGGTGCGGAGCTCGGTCAGCCTTGCGACATGTCCCTGCCATTCCTCCAGCGCCTGTGCCGCGATATCGACCGCCGCCTGTTCGCGCTCGGCGCGCCGCCGAAAGGCAAGCGTGGTGCTCCGGCCCCGCAAGGCGGTCCGGATCGATTCTAACCGGTCGATGCCGCTCGGCCCCTTTAGCGCCTGCCATTGGTCGGTATGGTCACGACTTGTGAAGCGTTGCTGTGAGGCTTGTCCAAGAAAATGGGTGAAGCCGAGGTAGGCGGCGATGTCCTTAATCTCGGTCCACTGGGGACTCTTGAGCAAGCCGAACAGCGCGGCCGCGGCGGGTTTTTCGCGCAACGCGCGGGTCAAAGGCTCGCCCTCCGAAAAGGTCAAGCTTACCCGGTGCGTACCCGGCTTCGCATCTCGCCGCGTAAGGTAATCGCTCTCCTTGAATCGGCCGACATAATCCTGGAAGCGCCGAATCCTCCCTGTCAGGCACCATTCGATCCCGTCGAAGAAGTTGCTCTTGCCAAGTCCATTGGTCCCGACGAGCAAGGTGAGCCCCGGACCCGGCGGCACTGGCAGCGTGAACGTGCCAAACGTCCTGAAGTTATGAAGATGAACCTGGCGAAGGAAGGTGTAGCTCATCGTGCGCTCCGCCGGTGCCAAGAGGCCACCAGTTGCTCCACCAGGAGGTCGGGATCGATTTCGGATTCGCTCGCCAGGCGGATCCACTCGCCGGCCGTGTCGCGGGGGACGTCGCCGAACGCTGCCGCGCGACTCACATTGTCGAGGGGTGCCATCGAAAAGATATCGTCGGTGAGCCATGGCCGGGCCAGGAAGCTGCGCTTGACGAAGTCGGCGAAGCTATCCTCGTCGGCGCTCGCGTCGAGCGGACGCAACCATACGAGCTTGCGGGCTACGCGTTCGTCGCGTTCAGCGATGAGCGCCAGCGCGCGCCATCGGTCGACGCCTTCGCTGCCCCGCGGGCCGAGAAGAATGGCATGCAGGTCGAGCGCCGCTGGCGCGCTTAGGTAGGAGCGGGCCACGACGCATTGATTTCGGACGCGGCGCACGAGGTCGCTCATGCCCTCCTCGTTGGGAGCTTCGGGCAGCAGGGTCAACAACACGGCGTAGCGGCCGATCTGCAGCCCCCGCACATGATTGGGTAAGTCGCTCGGTTCGAGCCGCGCCGATGGCGTGTCACTCCCGCCGGCAAAGGTTCGGCCGGCATAGTTGGGTTTGGATCCAACTGACAGGCCAAGTTCGCTCGCACGGCGAATAAGCAGCCGCTCCCCCGCTTCGAGGGCAACTTGTGCAGGCGAGGCTGACGGGGTCTCGCTCATTATGCTGGGGCTCCTGCGGTTTCGATTGCAACTTTTAACCGGGCAAAATGATCCTCCTCGATGCCGAGCAGCAATGTGGTCAGCGCTGCCGCGCTGGTTTGGGCTGCCGCGCGAAATTGCGCATCGACCGTTAGCATCAGCTTTGCATCCGCGCCTGGCTGGCCGAGAAGGAATATCCCATCGCTGGTCTTGCTTAGCGAGCTGTTGGCGCCTGCAATCAATGCTGCTGGGACCGACTGCATCGGCAACAGGACGAATTCCGTCGTCCAAGCGTGGCGCAGCGCAACCAGCGCCATTTCCTCGCTGTCGATCAAGGCTGCCGCGCATGTGTGGCCGGTGCGCTCAGTCCCATCAGCGTGCCGGCCGAGATTGCCCGGAGGAGCGCCGCGTGGCGCTGTGACCTGCCAGGCGGTTGCGACGGCCAGGGCAACCGCGCAGGCTCGGATCACCGGCGACAGCAACCGCCGCCCGGCCAGCACCGAGGCCTCTCCGGCCACAGCCGCATCGTCTTTCGCGCAAACCGCAAGCCCGAGGAAGCGCGCCAGCAAAGTTGGCTCCGCGCGAAAATGCTCGACCCAGCTTTGCCAGATCGGCTGCATTTGATGCCGAAGGTCAGCGGCTGCCACGAACGACACCGCGTGTCCCGGATCCTCGCCCTGTCCCACATAGCGAGTGATGTGGTGATCGACGGCGTCGAGCAGCCAGTGATCGAGTCGTCTGTTGATTGTCGCTGCGAGGACGTCAGGCGCCATTGTCACCGGATTAAGGATCGAAGGATTACCGCTCAGCGCTTTGAGTGGCGGCAGCCGCAGACCACCCGCGCTGGGCGATTCGCTCGACAGCGCGGCGAGGAGGGGGCGCCAACGCGCCACGTTCACGAGCAGATCGACGCGCAAGGCGTGTATAGCCAGACGCGCGATCGCAAATGCGAGGCCGGTGCCAAGTTGGTCGGGCGCGTCGATAACCGTGAGCTCGAGCGGTGACGTGTCATCGGACCAAAGCGTGGCGACGTCCGCGAGCGCGATATCCCCACTCCACCGGGCGTCGCCTCCGATTAGCCACAGCTTGACGCTCCGCGGCATCGCGGCAAGCAGCGCGTCGAGATGATACCGCGGTGGCGGCAGTTTCGCTTGTCCGGCAAGCCGCTTGAAATGAGCAAAAGTCGCGGGATGGAGTTTGGGCGCGATACTATCGATTGGGAAAGTGTGCACCCATGCAGCATGCTCGGCTTCATATCCGGCGAGCAGGTTTGCGAAGGGATGCCGAATGGTGTCGCGCCCGGGACCGCGCCGGGCGATCACCCAATCGGCGACGACGATCGTGCCGCCGCACGCGAAGCGTCGCGACCCCTCCGCGTCGCCTGGCTCGGATGCAGTCTGTTGCACGTTGTCACAGACAATGTGCGAAAAGGACTCTGCCCCTTGCCGTCTGGAAGCCTTAACCACCAGATAGACCGCGAGACGATTCAGGCGCGCGGTCCTGATCGAAAGGAGCTCCGGCTCACGCGTCTGTAGGATGAGTTGAACGCCGTGGCGTAATTGCCCCTGCATTTGGTCGACTAAGCCAAGTGCTTCGACCTGGTCACCAATTGCGTCGTCGTAGGCCGAGATGAAATCAAATCCTTGTCCGAGCGCTTCGGCGGCGAGCGCAGCGGTGTCGATTGCCAACAACGTATCGCGAAGGGCTTGCACGCCCGGACGTTGAGCGATGCCACGAACTAGATCGTTGTGCCGAAAGGTTGCGCTGGCGGCCGCAATCAGATCGATCAAGCCGCCATCGCCATTGCCGCTTACGAGAAAGGTAGGTCGCGCGTTACCGGCAATCTCCGCCCCTGGCACGCCTGCATCGTGCCAATAGCTCGGCGTTTCGGCCCCTTGGAGCGCGAAGCGATTCTCGATTCCGAAGCCGACTGCGAGCACGATTATATCGAACTCCTGGCTCGCGGCTTCGCGGCCGCCGGCAACGGCCTCGCGCTCAAAATGCACCATAAAGCGGCCGGCTTGGGGGGTGACTCCAGTGATCTGGTGTCGTTCGCGCACCGTGAGCCGGCCCTCGGTCGCCGATAGGACTTCCCCGAACTCGCGGAGCACCGCGTCCCGGACGTCTTTGGCCGGCCCCGAGCGCCAGTCGAGCAACGGGAGCTCTGCGAGTTCGTGATCGGCATCAGGATTAGGCCAATCATAAATGTGCGGATCGAGACGGCGCCGTTGCGAATCGCCTTGCAGCGGCAGCAGACGCTCCGCCTTTTCGAACAGGTGGACGTCGGTCCCACCTTGCAGGGCCAGGCCGGCAGCTAGTGTGATGCCAGCGGCGCCGCCGCCGATCACCGCGACGCGGGCATTTCCCGGCAGCAGGTGCTCGTGCCACAGCGCATGGGCCAATTCGAGCGCGCGGACCTGCTGCGAATAGAAGGTGATGCGCGTATCGTAGAATCCGAGCACATAAACGCCCGGATGTGCGGCGATGCGTGCGCCAGCAATGATGTCCGCCGGGCTCAGCACGACGCGCACTCCACCCGAGTGGCGGTAGCGGCTCGGACGCGCGGGGAACCGCTGCGCTTGTGCGGGCCGAGATAAACGATACTATCCAGCATTATGTCCATAATGGACGCAATCAGCGGCTAGCGCGTGCCTGATCGGCGCATGGCACCGTCATCGAATAGCAGAGTTCCCTGCACAATCCCCTCCCGACACGGCATTTGATCGCTTGGGTAATTGCACGGCGCGACGTGTATTGCCAGCATTGAATATGTGCATGGCGGATGGCGTCATTATTCATACGCCGTGCTCTATTGATCTCAAGGCCTGGCGGCAAATGCAGATGCTCTGAAGGCGCGAGATGAACCGTACGCGTGAACTAATGGCGGCTTTGGTGCAATCCAGGCGGGGCGTGAATGGCCTAGTGGCGCAAAGCTGCCATTCTGAAGGGCGCCCGCCCCTCCCGGCTTCAGCCAATTCGCGAACGCCGAGATGGAGGGCGGCGCACACTTGGTGATGCATCGCTCCGAGGTGAATCGGCCGGCGCTCATCGGGGCCTTGGGGTTTTAAATGAGCGCCGGCCGGGGCGGTTCGCTCGGATTCGCCGCGGCCGGACTGATAGCAGAGTCGGCTCCCGTGGGATTGGCGCGATCGCGTAACCCGTTGCGTTCATGCTCGTATGCACTAGCCTCCGTTGGATGATGACCGATCGCTAAGACGCCCGCTGGGAGGAAGACGGTTCCTGGACCGTGTTCGACGTGTTCACCGGCCCGCCCTACGAACGCGGTGGTTTGGTGCTGATCGGCATGCCCTTCTTGCAAGCGGACGACCTAACCCGCTTTTTGAATGCGGCAGATAGAGGGCGGACGCGTCGTCCGATGGGCGGATCGGGCCGAAGAGGCGGTAGTGGCCAGCGCTGCATTATTTATTAGACATCGAGGAACCTTACCACCGAGGGGCGTTGGACCTTGGGAGTCCAAATCCAGAAAATCATTGCGCTGTGGACGTGTGACCTGCACACCTATCTGCCGGCGCATGAGGGTTCGCAATCCGCAGGCCGGTCGTTCAGCAATTTGTCGACCCCAGCTTTGTCGGCTCGGGCAAGCTCCAGCCAACCGCCGCGTATGCCAAGAGTGGAGGGCGGCGGTGACGGGCATGGCGGCAACTCCGGGTCCGGCAGCGGTGGAGACCACGACGGCAACTCAGGGTCTGGCGGCAACTCTGGGCCCGAGGGCGGCGACGGTGGCAGTGAGCTCGCGCTCTCGCCCGCAGCAGTTTCCAACGGCTTCTCTCGCGGGTGGTCAATGTATCGCCATCTACGACGAAGGCCGGAGAGCCGAAAATGCCATAGCTGCGAGGCGCGCCGGTCTCCGCCTTGAGACGTTCATTGGCGCGGGCGCCGTCGCCTTGGCAATCACATCGTCGACGTCCTGACCGAGGGGAGCCAGTACATGCCCCAGGATGGGCACGGCTGCCCGGCCGGAATTACCGCGTAATATAAAGGGGATTCCACAAGGACAGGCTTTCGTTTTTTGGCACCCAGGTCATTGTCGACATATTGCTGGAGTGCGGCGCCTGAGAACTGCACCCCTTGAATATGATTCAACGATAGGATTTTAGTCTTGGCAAGAAGATTTGGAGGGAGCGATGCCGGACATTTGGAACATTGATCGCTCTTTACGTGGTAGCTTCATCGTGGATGCGGCAGTGCTGAAGCGCATCTACAGCCACATCGAAAAAGCTACCGGCAAGCCTCCTAGTGTCGACGTGACGTTTGCCAATCAGCGAACGGTCTCGGCAGACGGCCTCGACTCCATTCTTGCCGACAGTACTGTCTCATCGGTTCCTATCGTCAGCATATTAATAACGAGCAATCTGCTTGAAAAACCCATGATTAGTTTCCGGACCTCAAATTACGATGTAGGACCGATCAACATCCGCATAGGCGGTGATCGCGACAAAGCCGTTGCCGCCGAGGAGACGTTAGTCAACGAAATCCAGTCGAGCAGGGCCTGGTACAGCGGCTTGAATTTGATAGGCTACGGTGCCGGGATAGCCTTCTTCTCGATCATCCTACTGATCACGTTCGCACTTATCGTCGCGGCTGTATTTGCGTTTCCGGGGCTGTTCAATCGCAACCCAAGCGTAGCTCTCATCGTCGTGCTGTTGGCGATGTTTGGCGTGCCACTACTGTCGCGGATGTTCTTCCCAGCAATCGTCTATCATTTTGGAGTTGGTGAGCGCCGTTTCACTCGTTTGAAGGCGCTTTACGGGTTACTCTTCGGAGCCATTATTCTGGGCATAGTCATAAACCTGGCGTCCGGCTACATCGCCAGCCGTTTTCATCTTCAGTAGGCTAGTATCGGTCAGCGACCGTCCGCTCCGGCGCCTCGTTACCGGGCCTAGACGCCGTGTGGCGCGGGTTGAGCAACGGGTGATCGGCGGAGCTGGTCGGGGTTGAACAGCCGATCGCCCGTTGCAATGAGATTAGCTGCGGGCGCGGTGTAGCCGAGCGCCGAATGGGGGCGCGGTCAGCTCAGTCTGCAGCCCGGGCGGCATGCTTTGCCGAATGACGCTACCTCCATTCAGGCCAACCTGCTCTCCACGATGGCGTTTGCGCTTCGAGCTCGCTAGTTTCGCGCAAATACCGTGAGAGGGAAGAATGTCACTTAGCCACAATCGCCACAAGAAGCTCATCGAAATGATCCAAACGGATGGCGAAGTCCGTATCCGAGATGTGATAGCGCAATTCAACATTTCTGAGGAGACCGCGCGGCGGGATATCAAACAGCTCGAGCAGGACGGCTTGGTCGTGCGCGTCCATGGTGGGGCCGTCGCCACGCAGCAGCCTAAGTTATTGGCCGTCTCGTCGCGCGCGATTTCTCAGCGCGCGGGAAAGAACGCTATTGCCGAGATAGCGCTCGGTCTTCTCAAGCCCGGGCAGAACCTCTTCTTGGGGGGCGGCAGTACGGTGCTGGCATTGGCTCGTCGCATCTCGGCTTTGCCGGAGATGCGCATCGTCACCAACATGGTCGATATAGCGATCGCAGCTGCCGACGGACGTCGGCATCGCGTGGTCATGCTGGGCGGTGAATTCAATCCCGACTTCCGGACCGTGACAGGATTTCTTGGTCTGCGCACGCTTCGCGAACAGCAGATCGATGTTGCTTTCATCGGGGTCAACGCTGTGCATCCCACTCTAGGCGTCTTCGACCATGAACAGGTCGGGCAGGACCTCGCCGCGACACTTTGCGAACAGACGCGGAACATCATCGTTCTCGCCGATCACACCAAATTCGGCTTGTCGGTGCGTTACCGCATCCTGCCCCATTCAGCGATTTCCTCGATCATCACCGACCGGAAGCCGGCACTGGACGTGCTGAAGCAGATCGAAGCCGCTGGTGCCCAAGTCCTATATCCGCAGCAAAAGCCGTCGTAACCCGGCATAAATGACCTTGACTCTGCTGCGGCATGTGCCTCACAGGAACGCGGTCGTTTCACGACTGTTTGTGAAATGCCTTTGCGCCTCCATTACAAACCCGCCACAATCCGTCTTAAAGCCACATAAAACCTTCACATAACTGCGCTATGTCTCTGCCCGTCTCGGGAAGAAGCGGAGTTCGGCCGGCTTGCCGTCCCGACAACAGGAGAAGGTTTTGATATGCAAACGACACGTCGCACATTTCTAGGCATGACGGCCCTTGCGGCTGGCGCGATGGCGTTGCCGCGCATGGCCGCAGGCGGCCAGCGACCGAGCCTCAAGATCGCCGTCCAGGATCTGCGCACCATTCTGGAACCGGTGGATAGCGCTTCCATCGCCAATGTTTCCTGGCGAGTGCAGTACAGCATTTTCGACCAGCTTCTGCGGACAGATTACAACGACAACTTTCGTCTCAATTTCGCACTCGCAAAATCCTTGAGGCAGATCGACGTGAGAACGTATGAGATCGGTTTGCGCGATAATGTGAAGTTTCATGACGGCTCCACAATGAGCGCGGATGATGTTGTCTTGTCGCTCGGGCCGGATCGGCTGCGCGGCGAAAAGGCACCGGGTGCGGCCGTGCTTGCCAATTTCCTTTCCTCACTTGCCGATGTGCAGAAGGTCGATGACCGCACTGTCCGTCTGTTGACCACGACAGAGGACCCGGTTTTCACCAACCGGCTTGGAGCTTGGGGCACTCAAATCATCAGTGCCAAGGCTTGGCATGCTGCAAAGAATTACGATGCATGGGCTGCAAAGCCGATCGGCACCGGTCCATACAAGATTGGCGACGTGCGTAGCGGCGACGAGATCACGCTGGTCGCGCATGATGAGTATTGGGGCGGCCAACCGCCGTTTGCGTCGATCCGTTTCAAGCGGGTGCCGGAGATCGCCGCACGCATCGCTGGGCTGCAGGCGGGCGATTACGATATCGTCACCGACATCACCCCGGATCACATTGCGGAGATCGAAGGCGTCAAGGGCCTTTCGGTCACCGGCGTCGAAACCACATGGTTCCGCTTCCTCACATTCTCGCCACTCAAGACGCCCATTTTGAAGGACGTCAACCTGCGTCGCGCGCTTGCCTGCGCGATTGATCGAGATGCACTGGCCGACGGCCTTTGGAATGGCCGGGCGAAGGCGCTCAATGGCTGGCAGTTGCCGATTTTCGGCGCCATCAATGATCCCGGGCGCAAGGGCGTGTCTTACGATCCGGCGCTGGTGAAGGAACTCCTCGCCAAGTCGTCGTACAAAGGCGAGGAAATCCCCTACCCTTCCGTCGGCACCTACTATCCGATGCAGCTTGCCGATAACCAGGCACTGGTCGAAATGTGGAAAGCCGCTGGGCTCAACGTCAAGCTGATCATGTGCGAGAACTGGACGCAGGTCGACAATCTCGGCGGCATCGCGGATACGTCGGGAGGTGCCTTCTACGCCGATCCCGTCTCCATGCTTTGGCAGATTATCGGCCCGACCAATGACCTGCAGGCGGGCGGCGGCTGGACCAATGCCGAATTCAACACGCTCGGCCATGAGCTTGAAACGACGACCGATCTCGCCAAGCGCAAGGCGGCCTTCAAACGGATGCAGGACATTGTCGAGATTGAGGACCCCTGCATCACACCACTGCACTCCATGCCCTTTATCTATGGGCAGAAGTCGAATGTCAGTTGGCAGCCGAACCCATTGCCGCAAATGTATCTTGGCCCGAAGATGTCGCCTGAGCCGGTGGCCTGAGCTCTATGCTGAACAAGTCTTACAAGAACAGCGCGAGTCTCGCGCTGTTGCCGGCTCATGGCGTTCCGCCATCCTGTGCCAACCCTGCAATCAAGATTGCTGACCTGACGGTCGCTTTCGGGGGTGTGCCTGTACTACACGGTGTCGATCTCATTGTAGGCAAAGGCGAGGCCGTTGGTGTCGTCGGCGAATCCGGCTGCGGCAAGTCCGTGACCTGGCGGGCGGTGCTGGATCTGTTGCCACGATCCGCCGAGGTTTCGGGCGAAGCGTGGCTTGGCGACTTCGATTTGGTTGGCGCCCGGTCATCAGTTTTGGATCGCGTGCGTGGCGGGCGTATTGCCATGATCTTCCAGGATCCGGCCGGCGCCCTGAATCCGGTGCATCGCATAGGCGCGCAAATTGCTGAAGCACTTCGCCTGCATCGCGGCTTGACCGGTCCCGCCGCTCGGGCTGAGACCCGTCGACTGCTCGACCAAGTCGGCATCGCGGATGCTGCAAGTAGGGTCAATGCCTATCCGCACGAGTTGTCGGGCGGCCAGAACCAACGCGTAATGATCGCCATTGCGCTTGCCGGCCGGCCCGAACTGCTGGTTGCCGACGAGCCGACGACTGCGCTCGATGCCACTGTGCAGGCGCAGATCCTGTTGCTGCTCAAGAAGATCCAGCAAGACACCGGCATGGCCTTGGTGATGATAAGCCACGATCTAGCGGCAGTAGCGGCCATCTGTGATCGGGTTTGCGTCATGTATGCCGGACGGATCGTCGAGGCCGGATCGACACACACGCTTTTGACAGCGCCGGAGCACCCCTACACGCGCGACCTGATCGGAGCCATTCCGCCATCGTGTGGACCGCGCATACGGTTGACCGCAATAGCGGGCGCGCCACCGCAGCGACACCTGCCGCCTGGATGTGCCTACTCACCGCGATGTAGGGACGCCGTCGCTGCATGCGCCGTAGCCCGACCGCAAGCGCGGCAGGTTTCTGCCGGGCATTCCGTGCACTGCCTGAAGGCTGCAGCCGAGCGATGACCTTGCTGCGTCTCGAAAGCGTTTCCCGCCGCTTCCCGGTCGGCTCCTCAATTCTCGGATCGCGGAAATATCTCGCTGCCGTCGATGGCGTGTCGCTGAACGTCGAGGCGGGGCAAACGACCGGCATTGTTGGCGAATCCGGTTGCGGCAAATCCACCACCGGCCGGATCGCGCTCGGCTTGGATTCGCCGGACAGCGGCCGGGTGCTATTTCAAGGCTCCTTGCTGCCGCGGATCGGCAGCAAGGAGTGGCGGTCACAGCGGCGGCAGATGCAACTGGTCTTTCAGGACACGCTAGGGGCGCTCGACCGCCGCATGACGGTTGACGCCCTCATCGCCGAGCCACTGGAGATTCACGCAGTTGGCGATGCCGCGAGCCGGCGGCAGCGGGTATGGGAGCTGCTCCAAGCCGTGGGACTTGGCGACGACCAACACATGCTGTACCCCCATCAGCTTTCCGGCGGCCAGCGCCAGCGCGTCGTGCTGGCGCGTGCCCTAGCACCAAAACCGTCGCTTTTGGTTTGCGACGAACCGGTCTCAGCGCTCGACGTCTCTGTACAAGCACAAATCATCAACCTGCTGGTGGATCTTCAGCGGGAGCTTGGGCTCGGCATATTGTTCATCAGCCATGACTTGCGGATCGTGCGTCATGTGAGCGATCGCATTGTCGTTATGTATCTGGGCCGCGTCGTCGAGCAGGGGCGCGCCGACGTCATCATCGACCACCCCGCACATCCCTATACGCAGGCGCTCGTGTCGGCCATGCCGAGGTTACCGGGCGGCTTCGACCAATATGTGCCGCTCTCGGGCGAGCCGCCGAGCGCCACCGATCGGCCTTCCGGATGTCCGTTCAATTCACGCTGCCCAGTAGCGCAGGACATATGCCGACAAAGCCTGCCCGAACTCCTGCCACTGGATTCAAAACGGGAGGTCGCCTGCCATCGTGTGAGGGATCGATGACCGCAACAATCATTGGTTTTGTTGGCCCGAAAGTCTTGCGTGCCGCACTTTCGATCCTTGTTGTGGTGACCCTTACCTTCGTGGTGTTACGCGCGTCCGGAGATCCAGCCTTGCAAATTCTCGGTCCCAGCGCTCGTGCCGCCGACCTCGAAGCCTTTCGCCGGCATTGGGGTCTCGACCAGCCGCTTTCTTTACAATATCTGCGCTACATCCAGGCGGCGTTTCATGGCGATTTCGGCAATTCCATGCTGGGTGGAAAGCCCGCCCTGGACATTGTGCTCGAGCGCGTGCCGTTGACATTGGCGCTGATGATCCCGTCGCTGATACTCACAATGCTGATCGGGATTCCCGTCGGCGCCTATGCCGCCATGCATCGCGACAGCTGGGTCGATCGATCGGTTATGATGCTGACCGTTCTCGGCTTCACTGTACCGAGCTTCGTGCTCGGGCTGCTCCTGATCCTGATCTTTTCGGTCACACTCGGCCTGTTCCCGTCAGGCGGCGCAGACCGGGCTGCCGGTTTTGTACTGCCGGTTCTGACGCTCGGCATTGGCGGGGCGGCCATTATCGCGCGTTTCACGCGCAGTGCCATGATCGAGGTTCTGTCACAGCTATACGTCGTCGCGGCCAGCGCCAAGGGCGTGACCTGGCGGCAGGTGGTTCGCCAACATGCTCTCCCGAACGCGATCATTCCTGTGCTGACGCTGTTCGGCCTGATGCTAGGGGGACAAGTTGCAGGCGCGGTCCTGGTGGAGAATGTATTCGGCTGGCCCGGCATCGGCCAGTTGCTGGTGGTCTCGGTCGCCAACCGAGACCACGCCGTGGTTCAGGTCATCCTTCTGCTTGTGACACTAACCATGACATCGGCCAACCTCCTGATGGACCTGCTTTATGGCGTATTTGATCCGCGCTTGCGGGCATCGTCCGCTGGATCGCATTGAGATGCCGGTCATGATGCCTAGGCTTAAGACGACATCCTGGATGGACTTGCCGACACGCGCCGCAGCGGGCTGGGTTCTGCTCATGGTCGTGGCCGCACTCGTAGCAGCGCACATTGCCCCCTACGACATTACTGCCATCGACCTGCGCCATCGTCTGGCGCCGCCTGTGGGGTTCGGCGGGACGATGCTGCATATCCTTGGAACTGACGATCTCGGCCGTGACGTTGCCTCGCGTCTTATCTACTCGATCCGCACCAGCTTGCTGGTCGCCTTCGGCGCGACCGCGATCAGCGTGTTCGTCGGCACGGCGATCGGCTTCACCGCCGCTTATTTCGGTCGGCTCGTCGAGCACGTTCTGCTCCTGATGATCGACGTCCAGGCTTCGTTACCATTTCTCATCGTGGCGCTGGCGATGCTCGCCTTTTTGGGCAATTCGCTGCCGCTGTTCGTCACGCTGATGGGGCTATACGGTTGGGAGCGGAATGCGCGGCTGGCGCGGGGGCTGGCAATAGCCGCCGGCGCACAGGGCTATGCGAGTGCAACCCGCCAGCTCGGCGCCCATCCATTGCGCGTCTATGTTCGGCATATCCTGCCCAACAGTGTTGCAACGCTTCTTGTGGCGGCAACAGTGACATTTCCCGAAATCGTTCTCGTCGAAAGCGGGTTGTCCTTTCTCGGCCTTGGCGTCCAGCCGCCAATGAGCAGCCTCGGCGTCATGGTCGCCGCCGGCCGCGAGTATATCACCCGCGCCCCCTGGATGCTGCTCGCTCCCAGCCTCGTCATCGTGTTGACCGCCGTCGCAGTGAGCGTCCTCGGCGACTGGTTGCGCGATCAACTCGACCCGACCCTAAAATGACGGACCTTCATGCAAAGAAAGCTGATCTCCATACTCGTCGACGGCGTCAGCGCCGACACGTTCGAAGCCTATGCGCACCGCCTCCCGAACATGAGCCGTCTCGCGGCTTCTGGCCTGCGCGTTCGCCGGCTTAAATCGGCCGTGCCGGCCACCTCTGTCCCCGGCCGCGCAACGATGTTGACGGGCGTTGGACCCGAGGTGCACGGTGTCTACGGCAATCATATCTTCCGCGGTGACATCTTCATGGCGCCGCTAGCTGAGGATTTGCGGGCACCGACTCTTGCCACCCATGCCAAGGCCGCCGGCCTGGATGTCGCGGCGATCGGCCATGCGTTGATCGCTTTGGACGATACTTCCATCTATGTCCCGCCCTGGTGGTTGCGTAGTTTCGTGACCGGTCATCGCTTCGGAAAGATGTGTACTCCCGAAGCATTGGCGGCCTCGCGCGCTATCCACGATCCCGAAGATCGGCTCGCGCGCGCCGGCCTGACCGAAATGGATTGGTTCCGAGAGTCAGTTGATGACGGCGCACCGCAGCTGCTGGCCGGCCTCGCACTCGATCAGTTTCTTAATCGCGCCGTCGTGGCTCTGCTCGGCTCCGATCGGCCGCCGGATCTCGTGCTGACGGAGATCGAGGTGCCGGATGCATTCCAGCATTATCTCGGCTACGACAGCCCAACTGCTATCTGGTCGATGCAGTTCGCCGACATGCTGCTGGGTAACGTCTTGGCAGTTCTCGAGCGGAACGGACGGCTCGGCGACTATGTGGTCGCGATCGCCAGCGACCACGGTCACGGTCCGGTCGATACGGCGATTTTTCCAGAGGCCATTATCCCTGACATGCACTGGATGACCGAAGGCGCCAGCCTCTACGTCTCCCTCAAAACGCCCGGCGATGTTGACAGAGCCACCGCGCGATTGTCGCCCTACGGCGTCGAGCTCTGGAACGATCTGCATCTACCGGAGCCACTCCGCGGGGCTGTAGCGATGTTCGTCGCGCCGCCTCGGCATTCCTTCGAGGAGCGAGCGACGCATGCGTCCGCGCCGCTCTCTGCGACGGGCAGGCCGCGCGCCATCTCAACTCACGGTTTTCGGCCGGGCAGCCGTGAGGACGACCGTATGTTCATCCTGTCCGGCATCGGCGTGGCCCAGCGGACCGTCGATGAGGCAAATGCGGACCAGTTTGCGCCGACGCTGGCGCGTGTTCTCGGCTTGCCCCAGGCGCCGTATGCCGGGCGCTCTCTGATCGAGGATTAGATCTGTCTATGATTTCGGAAATTATGTTCAGCCCTGTCGCCACCTTCTCTTTCGGCCAGTACTGAACATCGAGTAGCCATTCCGCCTCTGGGCACCATCAACCTATTAAGGTGTTGACGCAGCTGAAAACTAGCAAAATAGGTGCTTAGGGCTGCCCGAGTCATACACACGGGTGCTACATATGGTCCTTGTATGAGCCGTCCCGTCAAACATCCCAAGACCGGCGTCTATTGGTTCCGGAAGCGGGTGCCAGCTGTCACCCCAGCCATCAAGCGCCAGATGCGCCGCCGCTCCGCCATCGAACCCGTCATCGGCCACATCAAGGCCGAGCACCGGATGGGCCGCAACTACCTCGCCGGCCAGCAGAGTGACGCCCTCAATGCCATCCTGGCCGCCGCCGGCTACAACTTCTCCCTCCTGCTCAACTGATTCAGGCAGCTTTTTTGGCTTCTCATCGCAGCCTCCAAGGTCAGCCAAACGAGATCGAAGCCTGACCAATCTCATTGTTCATGGTCGACTAAAACGGCCCGACCAGACATAGAGGAGAGGCATCCCCGTTGCCCCGCCTCGCCAAAGGCGCACGAGGGCGGACGTGCACACTGGCGCGAGCCCACCGGGGGTATCGCGCTGCTGAAACTATCCAGTTCGACCCCTCGATTTTTACCGCTTTTTCGAATCGCTGTAGACTGATATCCACAAAAATCAAATGGAGGCTTGGGAAAAATGACGACCGATCAGGATTCACCAAACAGTGAACGGCCGGTACCAGTAGTGCGGGAAGATTGGTTCCTTCAAAGTCTGGTAAATCTTGTAAATCGCACAGGAGCCCAGATCGGGATTACGCTTACGGTCGGCGGAACGCAAGTGAGCGGGCACCTTTCATCCGGAAAGGCATATTTCGAAGAATTCGCCTCGGTCTTCGCTCAAAGTTTTGAGCGGAGTGCTCCCGAATTCGCTGCGGCGATGAAGGAAGTCTTCGAGGAATACGGCCAGCTTTATGATGACGATAAGAAGGCCGACCAACCTCGCGATCCGCCCAACTATATTCACCTGAAGAATGTGCATATCTTTACAGGCCCGAATTCGCCCATCCCGAAAAACGATGGCTCTTGGTGGCGAGGCCGAATTAGGGAAGTAGAGGGATTTATCCTTGGCACCCTCGGTGTCGACGAAGACGACTAAAGCACCGTGCGGGCATGGGAGGCTCTCCTTGCTTTCGCAGGTCAATTTTAGGACATGGAATGGCTAACTCAAAACGCACCCCTATCGATGGGTTCTACACCGCTTACTTTTCAGGAATGGCAGGAAACTCGATAGGTATGTTCGTCTTCAAAGAGGGCGTTGTCGTTGGGGCAGACGCGGGGGGTGGCCGCTACGACGGCGAGTACGCCTTGACGGACGACGGCAAGTATATCGAGGCCAAAATTCACTTCACGCTCACGATGGGCAGCCAATCGATCACCGGCCTGTCTGCCGATGTCGAACCATTGGGGGTAGACGTTCCCTTGCGGCTCCCCGTGGAGTTCAACCGCACAGACGTACATCGGATTGAGACGCCCCTCGGGCCTATCAATGCCAAGTTTGACAAGATCAGGAGCGCCTAACGTGGATGCCGTTGTGTTCCTGGGAATGCGGTGGATCGATATAGCGACGATCACCGCGATTGTCGTGGGGCCAATTCTCGCCGTTGCGGTCGACCGATTTCAGCAGCGGTGGACTGAGCGGAAACGCCGCCGACTGCCGATTTTCCGTGATCTAATGGGGACGCGTAAAGCTAGGCTTGATCCCGTCCACGTCGGTGCCCTCAATCTTATCGACCTAGAGTTCTACCAGGTCGAAAGGGTCATGGTGCCATTTCGTGCGTACATGGACAGCCTTTACGTGCCCATGCCGATGCCGGAAGCGCAAGAACGGTTTTTCGATCACCGAAATGATCTGTTTGTGGGGCTCCTCCATGCCATAGGCAGAGAACTAGGCTACGCCTACGACAAACACGATCTCGAAAAGTTGGCATACGGTCCCACCGGCTGGAACAACGATCAGAACATGCAGCGTCAGAACATGACGCTCGTGAATGAGCTACTTTCGGGAGTAAGGGCATTGCCGGTAACCGCTATGCAGCCGACCTCGCAAAACCCGTTCCCGCCTGCTCCGACTGTTGCGAAGCCTGAACCGGGGCCGGCCAAATGACAAAGGAGGACGGCGAACTTCCGGAGGTATACTTCGAGGGCCTGCTGAAGCACCGAGAAGCCATGGTAGAGCTTCGGTCTGACCAACTCACAACGTTGGACAAGTCGCTGTTGAGCGTGTCGAGCGGTGCCCTCGGCATATCAATCGTTTTCATGGACAAGATCGGAGGAGGCAGCGCCCCCGTAAGCGGCTATCTTCTCACCTCATGGATCTGTTTCGGTGCCGCCATATCGGCAAACATCACCTCCTACTTCACAGGCGGGGAGGACGCGCAGAGAGAAATCCAGAAGATCGATAGATGCATCATCACCTCCACGGGCTACGAAAGCGGTGGAAACCCGTTCCGAGGACTAACGCAGGCCCTCAATGTCGCGGCGCTTGTGTTATTTATCCTTGGTGTAATTTCTCTGGCGCTTCATGCCTACTCCAGCACTAGGATGGCTCCCAATGGCACGACCACCACCTCCCAGCTACGAACAACGGGGAACCCCCAGCCCACGACCAGCCCCAATGGTCCCTAGCGGCGTCGGTAAGCCGGATGCTGGCAAGCCGTCATCTACTCCCGCACCAACTCGGCCTACGAAGAAGTAGGGATCGCGCGGCCCCTCCTCGGGCGCACCCTCTCCCCTGCCGCCTTCAGCGGCGGGCTTGCGCTGCTTTGGGTATTCACCATGATCGCCAGCGCAGTACAGATTTCGCACCGCAAGAGGTCCACAACAGCGGAATTTGGCCGCAACGTCGGTTCAGGCTAAGTACCTGTACAATCACAGAGCTGGCTGGCGCAGAGCCGCCGCTAATCTCTCCCTTGGCATGGTCGGAAGTTTTTCATGTGACCTAGCTCTGGATACTACCGGCCAATCTAGAACCCTGTCATACAGGCTTCTTTCAAATCCAGGCGAGAGTCGAAATCAATGAACAGCATCATCTCTCAAAGCTCCGGTAGCCTCGTTGACCCGCAGGCCCAACGTCTCGTTGATTTTCTACGAGATGTTGGCTTGCCACACGAGAACATTATAGCTGATCCCTCCGAACGAGCCATCATTGCCAGCAACCTTCCGGCATACCTGAGTACTCTACCGGCTGAGGTTAAGCGCGATGCGCGTTACCTTTCCAAATTTGTTATTGGTGCGGGCACCGGACTATTCGACTATGCTCTGAATGCGATCTGGAATGAAGTGGTCATTGATCTTCGGAAGAAAGCGTCGCTTTACGGATTGGACATATTTTTCGACGCTGCAGTTGGTGGTAGCAAGACAAGGGAATTTTATAAGGTAGAAGATGACATTGCCTCGCTTAAAGATTCGGTTCTGCTGGATACGTGCAGAAAGCTTGAGCTTATATCAGACACAACATATAAGAAATTGAAGCATATCCTCGATATGCGCAACGATATTGGAATATCTCACCCGACTGTCTACACTATCAACGCGTTCGAGTTGCTGGGTTGGCTCCAGACGTGCGTCCAGGACGTGCTGAATGACCGTCCGACAGAAGCAGCGCTTCAGATTCAGGTCTTTATCTCAAATTTGAAGGGACACACCGTCCCACTAGATACTACGACGCGGCAAACCCTTGAACGTCGTTTCGCCGAGCTTCCCAGCCATCTGTGCGGAAATCTCCTTCGGACGGTTTTTGGTATCTACGTCGCACCCGACACAGATCAGGCGGTAAGAAAAAATATTGCACTCCTGGCGCCAGCTCTTTGGGCAAAGTGCTTAGACGAGCCAAGATATAAACTCGGTATTGTACTTGAAGGTTATAACTCTAATCTGTACAAAGACAAATACCAGCTGGGAGAACAATTTTTCGCAGTCGTTGGCGGAAACGCATATCGGTCAGCCAACGAACGGATCATCATCGTTGATAATCTTATTACGAGTTACTCGACAAACACAATGGTTGGGACAATTTCCATCACGAGGCCCCGGTAGCAGCGAATCTATGGTCCTACGCACCGGATCACAATTCCATTTTTGAGAACCTTGCAGCTAGGCTTTTCAAGACGGTTCTTCTTTGCCGGATCGGTCGTGGCATTCCATACAACAATGGCGTTTCGCCGGGCGGCAAGCGTTACTATGATGCCATTTTGGCGCTCGGAGGCGACAAATACGCACCCCACATTATGGCATCGTTCACGCACTACGAAATCCTGGGACAGCTGGGCCGCTCAATCTGCCGCACCCAAGCCAAACAAGCGCTGGAAGCTGCTCGATCAAATGTTATTAATCCACGGCTAATCGAATGCATGACTTATCTCATCAATCACATAGAGGCGAACCCACAGTGCTCCACAAGCGCCGAGTTCAAGAGGCTCTCGGCCGATTATATCCGGTGGCAATGAGCGTGGTGTTCATCCGAGGCCTAATCGCATTGTTTTTGTCCAATCCTCGGATTTGAGACGCATCAAGATCAAGCAATAGCTCATATGCTGGTTCTTCCATTATCATGAGAACGCCTCCCTGAAAAAGATCGCAAGGTTGGCCAGAAGCCAAAACTTCCGCCCGAATGAATCAGAAGGTTTTTCTCGTCCGACCTCAAACCAACGCCTCAAGGCAGGAGGGTCGAATAAATTTCCTAGGGGAGAGTCCTCGTGAAACAGCAGCCTTCGATATTGCGCTGCTCCCTCGCCCACCGCCCATTGGCCCAGCGGAAGCGGAAATCCCATCTTTTTCCGAGATAAAACGGACTTGGGCAAGACGCTCCGGTATTCGCTTCGTAAGGGATATTTTGAGACGTCAAGACGTTCGCTGAAGGAAGCGACCGGCTGCCAAAGTGCCTGGACGGAAGCGATTGGTGACCTCCACCTTAACCGCTGGGAGCCGGGTATTGCCATTGCGGCGGTTACAAGCTGGTGATCGGTGAAAGGAACGCGAGCTTCAATCCCAGCTGCCATCGTGGTGTTGTCGACCATCTCCAGCAGCGCTGGCAGATGCGTAGAGACGAAGACACGTGATATTTTGCTAAAGAAGTCTCCTTCGGCCTCCGCAAATTGAGCCGCAAAATGATCGACGAGTTCCATCTCGTACTCCGTTCCCATCTGGCCATCGATAGCAAGCGAGCGGATCTCATCAGCTGGAAAGTACGTATAACGGTCCAAGAAAAACTGCAGCTGATTGCCATGGGCCCCAAGGCCAAGGCGCCGGCGTGCGATCTGGGCCAAGGAAGAAGGCAATGCGGCGATGAATTTGCTTCGATTGTAATCATACGGCGTCCGAAACAAGCGGCTATAGCCCGCGAAAATTTCGTCAGCACCCTCGCCCGTGAGTACGACTTTATGCTCCTTCGAAATTGCCTTTGCGAGCGTATACATGGCGGTTTCGTTATGCATTCCAAGTGGATGTCCACGCAAACGGACCAGCTCTGCCACAGCCTCAATATCGGACGGTTCTGGAATTGGGACGACGCGGTGAGTGAGCCCGAACTCAGCGGCAACCTCCATGGCATAGCCCGTCTCGTCATATTCGGAGGGCTCGACCCTGCCGGTATAGCAGATGGGATGAATTTGTGAGCGAGCGGAGGCCTCATAGGCAAGGATGCTGGAATCAAGCCCGCCGGACAACAATACGGCCACCGGGACATCAGCTACCAGCTGGCGTTGAACAGCGTTTCCGAGCAATTCCTTAATGTCGGAGTCCGGCTTCGAGCGTGAGATGCCCTCAGACAAATCCCACCAACGTTCGGACCTGTAGCGCCCGCTTTTTATCTCGAGGAGATAGCCGGGCTCTAATTTGGAAATGCCAGCGTACAGCGTGCGGGATCCTACAACGGCGCGATAGGATAGAAAGCTGAGCGCGCCGATCATGTCCGGTCCGCGCATGACCCCTGGCCAGCGAATAAGAGCATTCGGCTGCGATCCAAATACGAGTCCAGTATCGCAAATCGTGTAGTAAAGTGGCTTTACGCCTAACCGGTCCCGGGCGATGAGAACAAGGCAATTTCGAGGATCGAACAGCGCAAAGGAAAATATCCCGTCTAAGCGATCCAAGAATGCTCGTCCCCACGCGATATAACCGACAATCAAGACTTCTGTATCTGACGTCGTCGAAAAACAGTAACCCAATTGCTGCAATTCTTTTTTCAACTTACGATAGTTGTATATCTCTCCATTGTACGTAATTACCAC
Source organism: Mesorhizobium sp. SARCC-RB16n (assembly GCF_008520305.1). Taxonomy (GTDB): domain Bacteria; phylum Pseudomonadota; class Alphaproteobacteria; order Rhizobiales; family Rhizobiaceae; genus Mesorhizobium. The sequence goes on from NZ_ML703258.1 coordinate 214,975, forward strand.
TCCGGTCTCGTTATCGCGAAGAGGTTGATTGGCTCGAGAATTAAGATCGATAACGGATAGCCGTCGATGTGCGAACGCAACCGAACGATCAATGTATAGACCTCTGGCATCTGGTCCGCGATGAGCAAGAGCGTCCGCGCAATGCTCTACCGCCTCCGCGGAGACCGGCATACCTTCCTCTTTAAGGACTATCCCGAAGATTCCGCACATTGATGTCGCTCTCATATACGAGTGATGCCGACTACGTGCTTGGCTTGTTGCCGATCATCTGGATGCAGCCATCGCCGAACCAGAACCGAGCAAGCGGATGGTCGTAATGACGGTACATTGGCGCGAGAAAGCGCCGAAGGTTGTGGAAATTTCTCGTATACCTTGAGATCCTGCGAATGTTGTCGAAGCCGCACTCGACAAACCAGTCTCGGATTTGCTCCTCTGTAAATGAGAACTCGTGGTAGGTTGGCGCCTGGAAACGATCCCGAATCGTCACAAACAAATCATCGTCGAAAAGACTTCGGAAGAATGCGTTTTCGCCCGGCATATGTTCTTCTTCTTCACTCTCCTTTGTTTTCAACAGCCAGTCGATGGCTTCACGTGCGGTGGATCCATTCAGATTGTCGATCGCGCTGCGAAATTGTGCATCGTTTTGATAGAGCTCTCGCAAATGGTTGATGCATCGATAGATGACGCCGTTTGCGGTGCCCATGATCGTCAGGAAGAAGCTGCCCCCGGGACGAGTTACGCGGGCAAGTTCCTCGAAGCCTTTTTTCGGATCGCTGGTGTGCGGCAGAACCCCGGCGCAATGGACAAAATCGAACCTCTTTTCGTCGAACGGGAGATCGAGCACACTGCCGGCGACCAATTGCGAGCGCGGCCCGAAGCGGCTAAGCCGTTTGCGCGCGCAATCCATCCAATCGTTGCCCAGTTCAAGTGAGACAACGCTATGCGCTCCCTTTTCAAGAAACGCATAAGACGCATTCGCATTCGAGCCGCAGCCCGCGTCTAAGACGTCAAGGCCACGGAAGCTACCGACTGCGAGGCCGAAATATTCCTCCTCAATGAGGGAGACCAATCTGTCAAATATGTGAGGATCATTCTCCTGGTCGCGCTGATACTGATCGAAGACAGTGCGCGTGCGGATTTCGAAAGAGCTTTCCATGCTTTTTCCCTCACTTTTACGATGCAAGTGGATTTGCGAGCAGGGCGTAGGATCCGGCAGCAACCAGTGTAAGGTTGGCCAGGCGCAACCAGTTGCCGGTACCAGGAAATTTGAAATTTGAGAGATGTAGCAGGGACAGAAGAAGCGCCGCGCCTATCAGGAGACCGCCAAAGTGAGGGATTGCCACATAACGGTTTGTGGCAAAGAGAGCGGCCAACACGAAGAGGTCATTGTTCAACGGCAATCCTCTGCCGAATCCGTCATCGTCGAGCCCGAACGCTGAAAAATAGCTGAGGCGGAGGGCCCCTGACAGGACAAGGCAAACCGCAGCTAACAGCGACGGAACAGAGAACGCGTTGAAAGACAAGATGAGAACTGCCGGAAAAACAGCCGCATAGACCAAATCCGCTAACCCATCGAATGCGGCTCCCACCTGGGCCGTCAAAGCGGAGCGGCTCCGGGAATGCTTTGCGACCATGCCATCGGCATCATCCGCCAGAAGCGCCCATAAGGCGAAACAAATGCCAAGCTCGAAGCGTCCGACCAAGGCAAAATAGATCGCGGTCGTGGCGAAGATCAGCCCAAGTGCGGTAATGGCATTTGCAGCATCGAAGAGATAGCGGATCATCCTGCTACTCTCCGGCGGCGGCTGCGACGGGGCCGGAGCCGTATCTCGCGGATCGCTCGACTGTGAAAATCCTCTCGGCCACGCGCAGGTCTTCTTCGCTGTCGATCTCATACCATCTCAGATCGTCGCATCGCGCCGCCGCAAGCTGCAGTCCGTTGCGCTCGATAAGGATACCGAGCAGTTCCTCGGTATAAACTTTGGTCGCACCCGAGCCGATGATGTCGCAAAGGACCGGGACGATCTTTGTTCGGAGTTCGGCGCCAGAGAACCGGATAAGGTTCATCATTTTGAAGAGTGGCGGGCCGCCTAAGGCCAGGCTGGCTGCCGTCTGCTTTAACCGGACCTCGGATATGAAGCCGTCGCTGGAAAGGATGGCTGCGGACCCTTCCATAGAAGGATCGAACGGCGCAACGGCAGCGGTATTGGCCGCGTCTTCCATCATCAGATAGCGCAGAGCATCTTCTTCGAAGAAGACGTCAGCTTCGAGGAGGTAGCAGTCTCCGGAAAGGAGCGCATCACGCGCCAACCAGAGCGAGTAGGCACTGCCGGTCCGGTCGAAAACCACCGACTCGACATAATTGATCTTCACGCCACCGAAGAGACTGCCGCATGCATATTGGATGGCGTCCTTGCGATAGCCTACGACGATAGTCGCCTCTTCAACGCCAACCGCTTCCAGGTTTCCAAGCGCGTTGTGTAGTATGGGCGTGCCATTGACCTCCACCAGGGGCTTCGGCCGCAGATCGGTTAGTGGACGCAGACGAGAGCCGAAACCCGCGGCTAGAATGACGGCCTTTTTGGGGGGGTTGATCGTCGCAGGTGTTCCCCTTCTGTGTTCCGCGATTTTGCCGGGTTTTTCCCAACCGTTGAGCACCTCGACGATGCGGCTCAGCCCGGCTTCGAGTTTTTCTGGCGGAGTTCCATAGGAGAGGCGTATGGCAGCGGGATCGCCGAAGGCGGTGCCGGGGACCGTTGCCACGCCGGCTTTGGTCAGCGAATGCACTATCTTTTCAGCGTCGTCGGTGGTCACATTCCACGGCTCGCGCGCTAGCAGGTTCGTTAAATCGAGATAGAAGTAGAACCCGCCCTGCGCCTTCGGCACTGGTACCCGCGTTAGCGATGAGAGCACGTTGAGACCGATTTCCCTGGCACTGGTCAACTGCGATCGCAGTTGACGCTCATAGCTGCCGTCTCCTCGCTCTAGATGCGCCAACACGGCATGCTGGGCGATGACATTCGGATTTGATGTGGTGTGCGACTGCAACGCCTTCACGGCGTTGATGATCTCCTTTGGACCGGCGAGGTAGCCAATTCGCCATCCGGTCAGTGCCAAAGCCTTGCTGAAGCTGTTGACGATGAGCGCCCGAGGCCGAACCTCCGGAACAACGGAGACGATCGCGTGATGGGTATGATGCTCGTGGACGAACTCGCCATAGCACTCATCGAAAATGATCCACAAGTCGCGATAAATCGCGAGCTGGGCAATCGCCATCAGCGTCTGGGCGTCATAAACGGCACCGGTGGGATTACCAGGCGTGTTGATGATGATTGCCCGGGTCCGGGTGGTGACCGCAGCCTCGATGTCTTCCACCCGCGCGACATAGCCATTGGAGCGAGTTTCGACGAAGACCGGCTTGCCGCCGGCGATCAGCACCTGCGCCGGGAAAGTCGTCCAGTAAGGCATCGGGATGATGACTTCGTCGCCTGGGTTGAGCAACACCATAGCCGCGCTGAAGAGCGCCTGTTTGGCCCCTGTCGTGGTGATGACCTCTTCGGCATTCCACATCTGTCCGGTATCGATACACACCTTTTTCGCCAGCGCCTCGCGCAGATCCATCATGCCAGCGGTATCGGTATAGCGATTGACACCTTTGCGGATGGCCTCGAACGCACCGTCGCGAATTGTTGGAGCGAGGTCACTCCAGATTTCACCCGCGGCCAGATCAATGATGTCATCGCCAGCATCGGCAGATGCCCTCGCCGCTGCCCGCGCGGCGGCGGTCCCCGATGAACGGAACAAGGTTGTCCGTTTCGCAAGCATGTTGCGCCTCCTCGTCTCGTTTGCTTTCAGAAAAGGGTGGTCTAAACCGGCTGACGGACGCCGCTCGCCTTCTGTGGTAGATATTTCTCTTCGGCCGCAGCCAGTTCCTGGTATTTGAGCAAGTCGAACACTTCGTCCAGCGTTGCCACCTCATTCTCGATACCAGCGATTGTTTCCTCCCGAACGATTCGACCGCAAATATGGCGCATGGCAGCAGTGGCGGCGCGCAAGTTGTGGTTGGCCCAGATCACCATGGAGATCCCAGCGGCGCGATATGCGGAGACCGGCGTGCGGTAATACTTCGTCGGTACGATGACGACTGGAAGTCGGTTCTGCCAGGCGCGAGTGAAGGCCAAGATCTCCTCCGCGTCGAACCTGCGGGAATGGATGAGGATGGCATCAGCGCCCGCCTCGGCGTAGGCATAGGCGCGCGCCAGCGCCTCATCCATTCCGCGGCCGGCGATCAGCGCCTCGGTACGGGCAACCAGCACGAATTCCGGATCCGGAATTCGGTCCTTGATCGCCTTGAGCCGTCCACAAAACTCCACGGTTTCGGCGAGGAGGTGTCGGTCCCCCACGAACGAATTCATCTTTGGAAACACCTTATCTTCGAGGCAAACGCCGCTTGCGCCATATCGGCGTAGTTTGCTGGCCATGAGGCGGGCATTGTTGAAATTTCCAAATCCGCTGTCGCCGTCGACCAGGATCGGAATCCGCACAGCATCTGCCATACGCTCTACAACATTGACAAGCTCGGACCAGGAGGCTTCATTCGCATCGCGATAGCCGAGACTTGATGAGATCGACAGGCCTGACGCCCAAAGCACCTTGAAGCCCGCGCGCTCCACGATCGCGGCCGAGAGACCGTCGTGCCCTTCCATTGCAAAAGTAAGCTCGCTGGCTGCGATCAGTTGAAGCAAGCTTTCGGCCGTCCGACCGGCGGAAATCATATTTTGTGTAGGCCGTTTTGGTACATCGCTGTGCATCTTCATACATGCCTTTTCCAAATCGTCATAATGGCGGTTCACCAATATTCTTCAAGTTAAGATAACGTTTCTGTTTGTAACGCTTTCGCACTCTCGATTTAACGAAAATTTGTATTATGCTTCACATTTGTTCATATTTCGCACCGCTCGCGGTGGAAGCGGGCAAAGGAAACGGCGCGTCCGCCGTCGGCCGAGAGAGCGGATTGGCGAAACTCCTGAGCCGTTCGAGATTGTTGTGTTGTCACCCACACCATGATGGGCCATGCCTTCAGATGCTCGCAACCAAGCGCTTTGACGCTGGTGTACTGACCAATCCTGGACGATCTGTCAGCGCCGCGATCGCGCTCTACGGCAGTAAGCTGCGACTGCTGCAGCGTATTGCGCGTTGGAAGCGAATTTTGCTGGTCGGGACAGGCCTTCCGTTTTTGGTGCGCAGTGTTTCGACAATTGGCCGCTAAAGAGACCATTCAATAATGGACAAGTCGCCAAGCGAGTGAGCGAGGTCGTGCCCGCCGTGGCCATAGATGGTGCCGACCTCCATCCCGCAATGGGTCGCCACAGCGCAACTAAGGACTCTAGGCACCCGCCGCCACGTGCGGGCGACGCCGGCATCAACCGGCGGGCAGATGCGCCGAGGGCAACAAGCGCGCCTGACGCAACGACGCCAGATCGGCCGAGCCGGTGCAGAAGCAGGCGACGGCCAACTGGCGGATGACGATCTCGAAATGCGCGACAACCGCCTCGGTGGACACCGTCGCTGCGCGCAGCAGGCCGGCCGCCTGCCCGGCGATGTCCGCGCCCAGGCGGATGGCCTTGGCCACGTCGACGCCATCGCGGATCCCGCCCGACGCGATCAGCTTCACTGTTGGCAGCGCCCGACGTACCGCCTGCACGCTGGCTGGAGTTGGAATCCCCCAATCGGCGAACGCCATCGCCACTGCACGAGCGGCGGCATCGCGGGCGCGCTCGCCCTCCACCGCGGCCCAACTGGTGCCGCCGGCGCCGGCGACATCGATCACCGCCACGCCCGCATCGACGAGCGCACAGGCCACCGAGGCGGACAGGCCCGACCCCACTTCCTTGGCCACGATCGGCACGCCCACCCTGCGCGCGGCGACAGCGATCTGCGCCAGGATGCCTCGCCAATCGCGGTCGCCCTCCTGCTGTACCGCTTCCTGCAGCGGATTGAGATGGACGATGAGTCCATCGGCCTCCAGCGCATCCACCGCCCGGCGCGCCAGGTCGAGGCCGTCGGCCTCGCGCAGTTGCGCGGCGCCGATATTGGCCAGCAAGGGAATGTCCGGGGCCAGGCGGCGCAACGCGCTCGTCAGCCCCTGGGAGTTGCGGGATTGCAGGCTCACGCGCTGCGAACCAACGCACATGGCGATCCCCAAGGCTTGCGCTGCCTCGCTCAGATGCCGGTTGATGGCCTCGGCGCGTGGCGTGCCGCCGGTCATGGAGCTGATGAGCAGCGGCGCGCGCATGGTCTTGCCCAGCAGCGAAGCGCGCAGGTCGATATGCGTCAGATCCAACTCGGGCACTGCACAGTGTTCGAAACGGATGGACTCCCAGCCGGCGGCGACCGTGGCCGGCGCCGTTCGCCGATCCAGCACGATGTCCAGATGGTCGTCCTTACGCCGGCTGAGGGCGGTGTCGCTCATGCTGGCTCCATCCGTCGCATCGGGCGACGGCGTTGCGTCGGATCGGACCGACGGCAGCGCGCCCACGCCGCCGCCGCCCGCGCGTTCAGGCCGGCGCATACTAACCTCCCCCGCAGTGTCGCAGCGGTAGCGGCTGGTCGAGGTCTGGTAGTACTGCGCTCGGATGGCCGCCATGGCCTCGATCAATGGTCCCCACGGAGCGGGAAAGCGTTCTTCCGCCAGCACCCGGTGCAGCATGCGCGTATGGCCGGCCAGTTCATCGTTGAGGAACTCCACCACAGGCATAGCCGGATAGCGCTCCAGCAGCAGGATCGCCGCGTTGTCGGCCTCGCCGGCCGACTTATCCTTATCGCGTCCATGCAGATCGTTCTGCAGGCGCCCTATCGTGGAGATGAGGCGCAGGACCTGGCGAAACGCTGGACGCGCGCGCAAGGTCGCCATGTCCAGCCCCCACAGCAACGACAGGCAACAGAACACGTTCGCGTAGGCGATCGAATCGATGGCGTTGTGCAGGTACTCGGCGTAGGACCAGGGTTCCGCCCCTGCGGCCTGCGCGTGTCCGCCGCGCAGCGCGGCGCAATAGCACCGGGTATCGTCGAGAAGCTGAGCATAGTCACGACGATCGTAGGCGAGCGCGGCTAGCGAAGCGCGCAGCACAGCGCAGCCCTCGAATCCGGGGAGCGCGCACGGCACGCCCTGCCCCAGCGCCTGCTCCACCGCGGCGAGCTGCTCTGGCGCGATCAGGCCACGGTCGTTGCAATCGTCGAGCCAGAACAGCAGCGCCAGTTCGCGATAGAACGCCACGACCAGCGTTTCGTCCTGCGGATCGCGGCCGGTGCGAGCGCTGGTGTCGCGCAGGCTAAGGTGGATTTGCTGCAGGATGTACTGGCCGCCCCTGACCGCTTCCACGGCATGCTCGTCGGCGAACCCGGTCAGGGACTGCCCCCACTCCAGCACCTGCTGCAGCGCGCGTTCGGTCTGGATCATGGCGCCGGTCCTGCTCCCTCGGCCAGGACGCGCCGCCCCCAATGAAGCGCCAGCCACAACCCGGCCAGTTCGGCCACGCGCACGATCCGGGTGGGGCAATACAGTTCCTTGCCGATCCACAGCGGCGTCTGCGGCAATGCATGCGCCGCATGGCGGGCGAGCATCCACTTCAGCGCACGCGCCACCGCCTGCGCGATGCGCCGGCGCCCTGTTGGGTCTTCGCCCCCGTCCATTACGTGCAACGCGAACAGCGCATAGGCGGTTTCCTCCAATGTGGACGCGCGACCGGCGCCCCAGCCGCCGTCGTTGCGCTGCGCCCGCAGTAGTGCCGCCAGGGCGCGCTCATCGCGCCACTGGGGCTTGCCTTGCGCAAGCGCGGCGACCGCATGCGCGGTGGGATACAGCCACGAAACGTGCCATTTTTCGTTGTCCCATAGACCGCGCGGGTTGCGATTGGCCTCGACGTAGGCGCTGGTGGCGGCGGCGGGCTTTCCCAACAGGCGCAACGCATGCAGGGCATGGATGTTGGTCGACACCGAGGCATTGCGCTCACCGGGGAAGGTGACGAACAGCTCGCCGATTTCGAAATGGCGCAAGGCATCGACCGCCGGGTCGCGGCCTGCAAGGTGCAGGGTGCACAATGCAACGGCGGTGTCGTCCGCATCGGGCGCGAAGTGCGAGGCCGGGCCCAGACCGCCCACGCCCATGCGGGCGTCGAGCTGCGCGATGATCACGCGCACCGCCTCGGCCAGCGCGGGATGCGCGAACAGCCCGGCCAGATGCAGTGTGTACAGTGACCAGCATGGCTCGGACACATCGAGCGGCCAGACGTTGGGAACGACACCTTCGATGCCGCTGCGCGTCGCCCGCGATGCCGCCTGCAGATATGCGTCGGCGCGCCCGATCTGCGGCGTGCTCCCCTGTGTCACGGCGTGCGCACGCCACGCGGCGGTGGCGGCCGGACTGATGCCGATGCTGCCGTCGTCATCCGGGCATGTGGTGGTCGGCGACGTCCCCCAGGCTTCCCAGGAGTGCAACAACGGATGGCCGCTCGGCAACGTCGCCATCGCCCCCAGCTTGACCATGCATGCTTGCCGCAACGGCAACAGCGCCGGGTGGCGCGGAAACGCCACGCCGCCCAGCAAGGATGCGGCCTCGCCGCACAACTGCGGCAGGATCAGCTCCGCGCCGATCGGCGCGTCTTCCGGAACCGCATGCGCATAGGGATCGGGCTCGCGCTCGAGGAATCGGGTTGCAGCCCGGACTGCGTCGGCAGCGCCGGGAAGAGGATCGGCATGCTGCAATGCCAGCAATGCCGCCCACGTAGGCGCATAGCGGAACAGCGGGAAGTCCGGGCTTCCCCATCCGCCATCGGCCTGTTGCTGGGCCATGAGCCACGCGTATGCGTCCTGCCGACCGGTGACGTTGCCGTGGAACTGCAGAGCTCGCGCCGTGTCGTAGACGGACGGACCGACGCTGCCGCCGTCGCTCATCGCACTCAGCAGGTGGCGCAATTCGGAAAGGATCTGTTCGGAAAGCGCGTTCAAGCGGGACGTTCCTTCTGCAGACGGTTGACGAGAACCAAGATCGGCAGACGCCGGTCCGCCGCACAGGCTTGCGCGTAGCGCACCGCGGGCACCGTGGCCGGGCCGGCCAACTGTTGCAATCGGCGCCGCGCATTCAGACATAGGCAGCATTCACCGCTGCCGCCGGCTGCTCGCAGCGGAACAGGGGCGACTCCATTCCGACGGGCGCGCCGCTCATGCGCATGGCGCGTGCTTGAACAGATACGCGTTGGCTCGCTGCAGCATCTGCGCCAACCGTTCCGCACGCGGCCCCAGCGGGGCGATGGCCTCCCCGGCGTCGTGCAACAGATCCAGCGCGAACTGGCGCGCCGCCTGCAGCCCCATGATCGACGCGCAGGTCGGCTTCTGCGCCGCCGCGTCCTTGCCGGGGGTCTTGCCCAGCGTCGCGATATCTGCTGTCGAGTCGAGAATATCGTCGACCACCTGCAACGCCAGGCCGAAACAGGTGCTGTAGCGATCGAGCGCCCGGTACAGCGCAGCGTGCGCGGCACCCTCCGCGATGGCGCATAGCGCGCCCATGCGAACGGACGCGCGCACGAGAGCTCCGCTCTTCATCCGGTGCATCGCCACGATTCTGTCCAGCTCAACGTGCTTTCCGACCAGCGCCAGATCCATGGCCTGCCCGCCCGCGGCGCCCTCGACCGACACCGCCTGCGCCAGTTCGCGCACGAGCGCGATACGGTTGTCGCCCGGCGCATCCAGGCTCGCCAGGGTCAGGAAGGCGTGCGCCTGCAGCGCATCGCCGACCAGGATCGCAGTGGCTTCGCCGAACTTGACGTGCACGGTTGGAAGGCCGCGGCGAAGAACGTCGTCGTCCATTGCCGGCAGATCGTCGTGGACCAGGGTACAGGCGTGCATCATCTCGATGGCGGCACCGACGGCGTCAAGCATGTGCGCAGGTGTGTCGGCCAGTGCGCCAGCAGCCAGACAGAGCAAGGCGCGGGTGCGCTTCCCGCCCTGCAAGGTGGCGTAGCGCATCGCCGGCATCAGCTCAGTCTCACCGTCGTTTTCGGCGCAGAGAAGACGAACCAGCGCCTGTTCGACCCGCTTTGCGCCGTCCTGCATCCAGATCTCCGGCAGCAGCCCGCCGGATGCGCCGCGCGCCTGTGCACCCAATCCGCCTGGCGCGGAAACGGCAGTTCGGTTGTCGTGTAGCGTGGAACCGGTCTGCATGTTGTTCATGTCCTTTGTACCTGACAGGAGACGGCCGCGGCGAGCGGCGAGCCGCCACGGTGTTGCCGGCTTCGCACCGGGCACGCGCGCCGAGTGCAGCAATGCCGGGTCGCCGGCGCCGCCGCCTCGCCACCCGGGGGCATGCGATGCCAGCTCATGAGAATTCCACGCGGATTGTCATGGACGGATGTGCGGTCGGGTAATAGCGCTGGCCTTTTTCTACGCCGCTCAGCAACCGCGGCCGCACCCCGGTCTTCTGCATCGCCAGCGCCAAGGCGATGCAGAACTGCACCATTTCCAGCCATACCAGGTGATAGCCGATACAGACGTGTGGGCCCGTACCGAACTGCAGCATGTCCACCGGCCGGATCGGCTCCGTGCGTTGCAGCCACCGCTCCAGGCGAAACTGATCAGGCGCCTCGTGCAGCAGCGCCGAGGTCGAGAAATGCAGCAGCGGGATGCACAGATGGGTGCCCGCCGGAATGCGCCGTTGGCCGAGTTGCAATTCCTGCAGCGCGCGACGCGGCAGGAGCGTGGTCGCCGGATGCATGCGCAGCGTCTCGCGGAACAGCGCCTCGGCGACCGGACACTGCGCAAGGTCCGTGTGCCGGGTCGGCACCGAGCCCACGCGTTGCGCCTCCTCGACCAGGGCGTCCCACAGTACAGGCTGCCGCGCTAGCTCGATCACCATCCAGGCCATCGTCGAGGCGGTGGTCTCGTGACCGCCAAGCAGCAGCAAGCGGATATTGGCGACCAGGACGTCATCGGAGAGCGCATCGCCGCTGCGATCGAAGGCGCTCACCATGTCGTTGATCAACCCGGTCCGCGCGGCATGCGCGCGCGCGTCGCGCACGAACTGGCGCAAGCGCGCGTCGATCCAGTCGCGGGCGGCGCGGCCCCGCTGCAAGGGCAGTCCGGGGAGGTCGACCCGGGGCGCGACGATCAACTGCAGCAGTTGCCGGTACTTGCGATGCCATTCCGGCAGGTCCTGCGCTGGGATTCCCATGAGGCTGAAGATGAGCTTGAGCATCAGGTCGCCGGTTTCAGGTAGGATGGTTACGTCGCCGCGGTCGCGCCACGCCTGCACCCGCGCCCGGATGACGCGCGCGAACAGGGCGCCGATGCCGGCCTGGGTCAGCCCCTTGGGCAGGAACGCCGCCTTGATCGCATCGCGCGCCTGCCGATGCGCGGCGCCGTCCTGGGCGACCAACGTTCCGCCAAGCAATTCGGGCGCGATCTCTTCGATCAGCGCCGAGGACACGTCCTTACTCCGGAGCATTGCGAACGCATCCAGATCCACGCAGGTCATCAGGTGTCCGGCAGGGCCGAAATCCAGCCAGAAGTGGCTGCCCAGCGTCCGTTCCGCGCGCTGCAGCAGCCGCGGCAGGTCACAGACGATGGCGGGAAGATGCCCGACCAGGGGGAAAGCGCCGGGCATGACCGGGATGTCGTCCCGCAGCCGGTGCCGACGGTTCAGCGGGTTGAGCAGCATGGCCATCAGCAGCGCGCCGCTTCGGCGGTGTCGGCGGCGGTCCGTGCGGCGCGGCTGTTGCCACCGTCGGCGTATGTCGGCACATGCGCCAGCATGCCGCCGTCGATGCACATGACCTGGCCGGTGATCAACGCAGCATCGTCGGAGAGCAGGAAGGCCACCAGCGCGGCCACGTCCTCGGGGCGGCCGACGCGCGGCAGGAGTTGGTGCCGGCGCAGATGCCGTTGCATGCACTCGTCCAGCTTGGCGACGAGACGCTCCGTCATGATAAGACCCGGCGCAACGGCGTTGCAGCGGATCTGCGCATGACCGTACTGGGTGGCGAGCGAGGCCGACAGCATGTTCATCGCCGCCTTCGACGCGGCGTAGGACGTCTGCCCAGTGTCACCGCTGAGCCCCTGGCAAGACGACATGTTGACGATGGCACCACCGCCGCGGGCGATCATCCGTGGGATGGCCTGCCGGCAGCAGAGCAGCGTGCCGCGCAGATTGGTCGCCATGGTCTGATCCCAGACCACCAGGTCCAGATCGAGGATCGCGCTGTCGCGCGGGGTCAGATGCATGGCGCTCGCGTTGTTCACCAGCAGGTCGACCCCACCGAAGTGCCCCTGCGCCATCTCGAACAGCGCTGCCACCGCCGACGCATCGGCGATGTCCGTGGCCAGGGCCAGCGCGTGGCCGGCTTCGGCCGCGATCTGCTCGGTGCAGGCGATGGCCGCCGAGCCATCAATGTCGGCCACCACCACTTTGCCGCCCTCGCGCGCGATGGCGAGGGCGCACGCCTTGCCGATGCCGGCGCCGGCGCCGGTCACCACGGCCACCTTGCCTTCAAACCGCCCCATCGTGTCCTCCTGGATTGCGTTGGTCGTTCGCAGCATGCCGCTCGACCTCCGCCGGAGAAGGCCCAGGGTCGAGGCTGGCGCGCCCGTCATCGGCAGCGTCGCTTTCGATGACCCGAATGGCGGCGACCGGGCACTGGCTGGCCGCGAGCCGCACGGCGGCGTGCAGCGCCTGCGGGACAGTCGCCGCGCACACTTCGGCCACGCCGTCCGGTTGGCGCTGACGAAAGGTGCCCGGCAGCGTCAGCACGCACTGCCCGGTGGTTCCGCACAGATCCTGGTCGACCACGACGCGCATTTCAGCCCTCCTGCGCATGCAGCCGCACCGGCAGCGCGCGGAACGTCCGAAGGAACGCGGAGGGCTCCCGGGTCGGTTGCTCGGCCAATGCCAGCGTGGGGAAGCGCGCCTGAATCCGCGGCAGGCTCTCGGCCAACTCCACCCGGGCCAGTTGCGCACCGAGGCAGAAGTGAATGCCGTGGCCGAAGCTCAGCATGATCTTCCCGTCGGTCGACATGCCAGGGCTGGTGCCGTAGAACCGCGCGGGATCGAAGCGATCGGGATCGGCGAATGCGTCCGAGTCGCGATTGCCGGCCGCGATCAGCACGCGCACGTCCGCGTTCTTCGGGATCACCACGCCGCTCAGTTCGATGTCGCGCTGGGCGATACGCGGGATGGAGCTGAACATGGCGGGCGCGTCGCAACGCAGGACCTCTTCGACGAATGCCTCCACCCCCACGGCGTCTCCCTGCAGCCAGTGCCGTTGTTCGGGATATGCCAGCATCGCCAGGACCGCATGGTCGATAGTCGCAGCCGTGGTGGCGAAGCCGCCCAGCAGCATGCCCCACAGCATGCTGATCAACTCCGCATCCGACAGCGTGTCGGCATCGTCGTCGTGTGCGCCGATCAGCATCGACACGATGTCGTGGCGGGGATCGGCGCGCTTGCGCGGTATGAGGTCGCCGAAGTAGGCCTGCACCCTGGCGCTGGCCGCGTCCGCCGCCGCGAGTTGGGGATCGCTAGCGTGCGGGCTCAGGCCTTCCAGAATGACGCCGATCCCGCCGGCCAGCCCGAACATGTCGTCCTGGGGCATGCCGAACAGTTCGGCGAAGACCAGCACGGGTATGGCCAGCGCGAAATCCCGATGCAGGTCCACCGCCTCCCCGCGTTCCAGCGCGGGCGCCATGCCGTCCAGGCATGCTGCGGCGATGCGCGCGATGCTCGGCCGCAGATTGTCGATCTGGTGCATGGTGAAATCGCGCGAAATCAGCCGGCGCAGACGTGTATGCGCCGGTGGGTCCTTCATCGCTAGCGTGGACTCCAGCAGATTGAGTGACAGGCTGGTCGCCGCGCGCGTGAAATAGCGCGCCAGTTCGCCCGGCGCCGGTCCGCGAAACGCATCGCCCGTGGCCTTGAGCGCCCAGAGGATGTCGGCATGGCGGCTCAACAGAAAGAGCCCCGACGCCGCGCGATGCACCGGATCGTGCTCGCGCAACCACCGCATGAACGGATACGGGTCGTGGATGCACGCTGGCGACGCCAGTTCGGCGAAGGCGTCCCGGCATGCCGCCGTGGTTTCTTGCACGTCCATCTTGATTACCTGTCAGCTGGCTGATCTGGCCGGCGCGCGCCAGGCGCGCCGACAAATTGCGGAGAAGATCGCGGTACGCGGCGGCGTCCGCGCATCACCAGAGCACCGGCAATTCCTCGAACCCGCCAGTGATGATCTCCTTGCGCAACTTCAGGTCTTCGGGCGCTACGGCTAGGCGCAGTGCGGGAAAGCGCTGGAAGATCGAACCGAACACCGCCTTGAGTTCAAGCCTGGCCAGCGCCACGCCGATGCAGTGGTGCGGCCCGTAGGAAAACGCCAGGTGCGGGTTTTCCTCGCGTCCGATGTCGAAGGTTTCCGGGTCGTCGAAATGGCGCCGATCGAACGACGTCGCCGGCAGGCCGACGAGCACCTTGCTTTCCGCGGGAATATGCACGCCCGCGATGGTGACGTCGGTCCTCGGATAGCGCATGATGCCGTCCCAGCCCGCGCCCGGCGGATACATGCGCAGGATTTCCTCTACCGCGTTGTCCACCAGGGATGGATCGCCGATCAGGCGTTCGCGCTGTTGCGGATGGCGGAACATGGCCAGCAGGCCGAATTCGATCTGCGCGACGGTGCTCTCGTGCCCCGCCACCAGCATGCCCCCCGCCAGGCCGACCGCCTCTTCCTCGGTCGCCTTGCCCTGGTCGACCGCCGCGAGCAAATCCGTCAGCAGGTTGTCGCCCGGATCCTGGCGCTTGTCGCGCATCTTGCCGCGAATGTAGGCGCGCAGTTCTTCCCAAGCCAGGCGCGACGCGCTGCGCGGGCCGCTTTCATGCTGGTGCGTCATCACCTCGTCGGACAGCCCGGCGAAAAAGGTGTGATCCTCGTAGGGCACGCCCATCAGCGCGCTGATGACCATGGCCGGAAGCGGAAAGGAGAGGTGGCGCCGTAGGTCGGCGGGCTGGGGCTGGGCTGCCAGCGTCTCGAACAACTGCGCGGCGATCGCCTCGACTTGCTGCGCGAGCAGCTTCGCCCTGCGGTCGCTGAAGGCCGGCGCCACGATCGCGCGTAGCCGGGCGTGCTCGCCCCCCTCGTGCGAGACCAGCCACCCCGGCGAACCGAGAATCACCGAATCCGGGGTGAATGCCGCTGGCGGCATTCCCGCGGGCCGGAACGCCGCGTCGGACAGCACTGCCTTGGCCTCGTCGTAGCCTGTCACCCACCAGCCTTCGTGCCCAGACGGGAAGCGCACGCGGTGGATCGGACCGTTGGCGCATAGCGCCAACATCTCGGGCGAGGGTTCGATGTGATCGACGCGCCACATCGGCAGCATCGGCAAGTGTTGTTCGGACATGGTGGCGCTTCATTCTCTAGCGATGGAAGGGCGGAAGGTTACCGGCCCGCGCGGCGGGCAGCGAAAAGGCATTGGCCGCCGTAGCGGCTCGCAACAGGGGCTGGCAGGCTGGATCACACCGATCGGCTCGGCACCGCGGCTCGCGAAAAGGCGTGGAATCGCGGGCGGGATGGGGGAAGGCTGAAGATTATGGGGCGTGCTATTAATCGCGGCGTAACGCGAGACAAAGTTCCCCGGCTTAGCATTCGCTAGTCTCCACGACGGCGTTCCGCCGCCTGGCCAGTCATCCCTTCGGCGACTACATTTTCGGCAGAGTGATCACGGTATGATTTCTCCTTCGTTCCTGACGCGCTTTGTAGATAACGCAGCATTTATCGTGCCAAGCGGAGAACCATTCGAACGATATGCTAGCTCTGGCTATCGCGGTGCCAATAATCCAACATCGTGTCGGATATCGAACAATGACATCGAACAGCGTGTCGGATATCGGACAAGGGTGAACACGGTTTGGAGTGAAGTGTGAATTCCTGCCGCGCCAGCCGGGTCCTGGTGCGAGTCAGCAGATCGCGCGACCACAATAATTACCGGTCTCTATCGCGATGACCCGACAGGGTCCGAATTCCTGAGCGCCGCGCGGCTGAAGCGTGGAACGCCTTGTTGGCGACCCCGAGGCCAGTTCACTGCTCGTTCGTGCGGGCTTGTCCGCCTGGAAGGGTTGAGCCGGCCGGGTCTTGGACTGGCCGTGTTACAGCCACGGCGCGTGTGCAAAGCAGCAGGTGAACGGGGAAGCGGCGAAGGTCGGCATTCGGGCCGGCAAGTTTCAGGCGCCTTGGGAGTGGCGGGCGGCGCATGCAGATGGCGCGGCGTCGGGCCCACCACGAGGCTTCTCGCGCTACTCGTGCGAGCCGCGGCGGAGAATGTCCTCAAATCAGCTCATGCGGTGAAGCCAACTGGTATCTCTCAAAGTGCTCATGGGGAGGCAAGTTGGAACGAGACAAGGACGGTATTCCCGCGACTTGGCGACCGGCTCGCGGCGGCCGCGCTTTTTGGACTCGCGGTAAAGGCGACGTGGACAGCCGGTCGCGGAGGCAAACGGCAGCTGGCAATCAGCCCATCACCACCCCATGCGATCACGGCGTTGGTCGAGGTGTCGTCGCGACACTCGGCGGCAGGGTGGGGTAAGTTACCTGCGGCTGGTCGCCGGTTAGCGTTCGCAAGAAGGTGACGATACTGGAGACTTCCTCAGGGGCCAAGCGGATGCCAAGCTGGGCAGTGCCCATCACCGCTACCGCCTCGTCCAGGTCCCACGCACGGCCACTGTGGAAGTACGGGGCAGTGAGTTCGACGTTTCTTAAGCTGGGGACTTTGAAGACATATTGGTCGTCCATCCGCCCGGTCACCCGTTTGCGACCTTCGTCGTCGGGCGGCAGGAAGTCCCGGCCCGGCTTCTCGACCGCGCCAAAAGCAGCGTACATGCCGCCGCCGACATTTATGCCGTTATGGCAAGAGGAGCATCCCTTGTCGATGAAGAGCCTGAGGCCTTTCTTCTCTTGCATGGTGAGCGCTTTTTCGTCACCCTTGAGATACATATCGAACGGTCCGTCGGGTGTGGTCAGCGTTGCCTCGAACACGGCGATCGCCTTCTTGAGGTTGACGAAGTCGAGAGGATCGATTTCATCTGGGAAGGCTTTGCGGAATGCCTCCACGTAGCCGGGAATACCCTTGAGCTGTTCGACAGCGTGCTCAGGGGTGCTGCCCATCTCGATTGGGCCGGATATAGGCCCACCGGCCTGCTCGGTCAGGTCGGCGGCCCGACCATCCCAAAACTGAGCAATGTTGAACACTGAATTGAGCACAGTTGGCGCATTTCGGCCACCGTGCTGCCAATTGTGGCCAATTGAAGTGGTGCGGCCATCTGCCCCGCCGAGCCCGATTTGATGGCAGGTGTTGCAGCTGATGTTGTGCGACTCCGACAGCCTCGGCTCGAAAAACAGCATCTTGCCCAGTTCGACCTTCGCTGACGTCGCCGGATTGCCGTCCAGGACCGGCGGATCCTTGGGAATGGGGTCAAACAGCGATTTCGCGTCATCACGCAGATTGTCCTGCCCCATCGCCATTGAGGTGAGCAGGCAACATCCGAGTGCAGCATACCGAAAATTCCACTTAATCGCCAAACAGCCTCTCCTTCGAACCCCGAGACTGTGCGCCAAATGAGCGGCTTCCCATTACAAGGGGTTAGTGCGCATCCTCGGCAGCATCTGCAGCGTCGCGAGGCAGAGGAGCAAAAAACGAGCCAAAGCCGTGGGAAGGACTCGAAGACGGATTTCCAAAGCTTTTGGCCCGAGTCAGGTGCAAATCGACCACGGCGGCGTCGTGGGCCTGACAAACCCGACAATGGCCGTTGGCCAGCGCATACCTGCACCGGCCCCAATGATCTATGTCCGCGGCTGCTAGATGGTGGCCTGCAAGCATCGGTTGACGCTTCTAATTGGTGCCCCTGCGGCAGTGCTTATCGGTGTCGATCGCCCGCAAAGCCGGCCAGGCAGACACCATAGTCGCTTCCCCGGTAACCCTGATTGAGTGAACCCCATACGATCGGCGAAACACTGACTACAAAGCAAGGTCGCCGCCTTAGCGGCGCGTCCTCAGTTCCTCGACGTCCACGGCGCTCTCGAAAACATATCCGGCGCCGCGCTCGGTGCGGATATATTGGATGGTCGAGCGGTGTGCCAGCTTACGGCGAAGGCGCAGGATCAGCACGTCGATGCTGCGGTCATAGACCTCTTGATCATAGACTCTGGTCGCCTTCAGAAGCTGCTCACGCGAAAGCACCCGGCCTGGGTTCTTGAGGAAGGCCATAAGCAGGTTGAACTCACCCGCAGTTAGCTTCACTTCGAGATCCGTCCCTCGACGCAAGCGGCGACGTTTCGTGCTGACTTGCCAGTCATCAAAATTAAAGATTGCATTTCGCTCACGCCCCAGCCGCTGGCGCATGGCGGCCCGCACGCGAGCCAGCAACTCCTGATGGCCGAAGGGCTTAGTGATGTAATCGCGGGCGCCGGTTTCGAGACCGACTACCTTGTCGGACTCGTCCAGGTAGTCGGCGCTGATGATAATGATCGGAAGGTCCCTGTTGGCGCCAAAATCCCGAACGAATTGCAAACCGTCCTCTCGGCCGAGGCTCAGATCGACAATCGCCAGATCAAGGGCTTCAGAAACCATCTTACTGGCGGCCTGTTGGCCGCTTTCGACCGCACTGACCCTAAACTCATGCTTGGACAAAAGGTCCACGAGCAGTTCTCTGGTTGAAGCGTCGTGACTCAAAACGAGAACGTTCTTCATGGTTACTCCTGCAGCTTTGGCTTCGCGACGATGAGCCAAATTATGCAGGGTCCACAGGTGGGACAATCTTCGTTGGGCGCATGACACAATAGCGCACACACATAGTCCTCGGCGGGACCGCCGCTTTGAGCCACCACCCGATCTCCCAAGCGTGTTCGACCATTTCTCCGATTGAGCTCTGAGTGTTCGTCCTACTGTTTTGGCTGCTCGCCCGCGCCTTGCCGGTCGTTGGCCCTGCCGATCCCCTCTCCTGCGGCCTTCAGGCCAGAGTCATGAGGCGTTGTGCGCCTGCAGCGCACATCTCCCATTCGGATTCAGCTGCATTTCATCTGAAACTCCGAAAACATTGACTTTCTAGGCAACAAGATGGATTTATCACGGTAGTTCGAATGTATAGATCGACTCACCAACCACCCACAAAAATAAAAGTACGTGCTACTACTAAACTATTGTTGATCTTCACTTTGAACATAACCCAGTAACATAGAAACAACTTGGGTGCATAGCTCTCGTTGTATCTAAAAAACGCAGGAGGTTAAAATGAGCAGACTGATCGTTGTATCCAACAGGGTCCCACTACCCGATGAAAAAGGGGCCCCGCAGGCAGGCGGGATGGCCATCGCGCTGAAAGCGGTGCTCAAGAAAGAGCACGGCTTCTGGATGGGCTGGTCGGGGAAGGTGGGAGCCGAGGACGCCCCGCCGCAGCTGACACCGGTGCAAGATGACGGCATCAATTACCAGCTTGTTGATCTCTCGCAGAGGGATCAGGAGGAATATTACGAGGGCTTCGCGAACAGGGTTCTTTGGCCGATCTTCCACGGCCGTCCTGATCTGGCCGAATATTCCGAGGCACGAAGGGCCGGATATCATCGTGTCAACAAGAGGTTCGCAGAGCTGTTGAACCCTCTCCTGCGCGACGGGGATGTTATTTGGGTGAACGACTATCACTTGATACCGCTCGCCGAAGAGCTGCGTAAGCTCGGCTGCCGCAACAGGATCGGCTTCTTTCTGCACATTCCATGGCCGCCGGCGGACATTTTTTCCACTGTCCCGCAGTACGATACTTTGCTCCGCGGGCTTTCGTTCTGCAACCTCGTCGGCTTCCATACGGATTACGATCTTAGCAACTTTCTCGAATGTCTGGACCGCGAAGAGCAAGGGAAACGCATCGAAGAGGGTTTCTACGAAGCCTATCAGAACGAGTTTCGCTGCGGCGTTTTTCCGATCAGCATAGACACGGCGAATTTCGAAAGCCTCGCCGAGAACGCGGCACACAATGAGCGTCTGCTGGAGACTTATCCGAGGATCGCTGGCTATGACATCGCAATCGGCGTCGATCGCCTTGATTACTCGAAGGGTATCGAGAAACGCATCGTCGCCTTTCGTGATTTTCTGCGGAGCCACCGCGAACGTGTCGACAAGACGATGCTGCTGCAGATCACCCCGAAATCCCGGGCAAGTATCCCGGCATATGGGGTGGTTCAGAAGGACGTCGCTGAACTGGTCGGGCGCGTTAATGGAGAACTCGGAACCGTCGATTCCGTGCCCGTGCACTACATTAACAAGTCGGTCGGGCAGTCGGAGCTGGCCGGCCTCTACCGCAAGGCGCGCATCGGGTTGGTGACTCCGCTTCGCGACGGGATGAATCTGGTGGCGAAGGAATATGTCGCGTCGCAGGATCCAGCGGACCCGGGCGTTCTCATCCTTTCACGCTTTTCCGGCGCCGCCAGGAAGTTGGGCGCAGCGATGCTCGTCAATCCCTACGATACGGAGGAGATGGCGCGCACTATGGAACAGGCCCTCGTTCTGCCGCTAGGGGACCGGATTGATCGCTGGAGAGCGATCATGACGATTCTGCGCGAGCACGATGTCCACAAGTGGTGCAGCGATTTTCTCTCGTCACTGAATCGACACTGAGGCATTCCTAGGCCCAGCCTCGCGGGCGACAGTGTCGCCAGTGTTAGGCTGGGCCGGGCATACCAATGAGGCAGCACTCCTGCCTTCGCCGAGGGCAGGCGATGTGCCATTGCCGACCAACCGTAGTCACGAGGGAGAATTCATCCCTGGTCAGCGCGCCGCGTCCAGGCCCGGCCCGCAACGCCCACCGTGAAGACGTGAGTGCACCGCTACAAAACTAAGGAGAGGGGCATGGACCTCGTTTACAGTCGGAATCGTAGCAGAAGTGAGCGGTCCGCAGACATGGTCAATGGCGCGCGCGCCACACGGCAACAGCGAATGCTGGAATCGATTGACCTGAAATTGCTGTTGTCTCTTGAGGCGCTGCTGGAGCACCGCAACGTCACGCATGCGGCTCGGCACATGGGCGTGAGCCAGCCGTCCATGAGCCGATCACTGACAAAGCTCCGTGGAATTTTCAATGACGATCTTGTGGTTCGTGGATCAAGCAGTCTGGTTCCGACGCCGCAGGCCGAGTGCCTGGTCAAAATCCTCCCGCCGATCTTGAATGCTATCCGCGCGATGATGGACAACAATTGCGCCCAAGGGGGATGGCGATCAAAGGCCACAATGGTGATGCCCGATCACCAAGCGCTGATCTTGCTGCCGGCTCTACTGCCACTTCTGCGCGAGCACGCGCCTAATCTTGATATCGTCACCGACCCGCTTTTGGCCGGCGCGCTCCGGCGGCTTGAGCAAGGCGAAATCCATCTGGCCATCGGGCAGATCGATGCTGCACCATTGGGTTACTTACGCCGTACGCTCTATGCCGACCGTTTTGCCTGCCTGCTTCGCCAGGACCACCCAGCCCTGGCGCGGGAATGGACGATCGATAGCTTCGCGACCTTGCACCACGCTGCCATTGCCTCGGACTCCAAGGACGGGTTTGGCCGGGTGCATGACGAATTGGTCAAGTTGGATGTTCTGGATCGCGATCCGGTGCTGGTTTCCAACATATTGACGGCAGCCGCGGCAGTCGCGGCGAGCGATCTGGTGCTGATTGTCCCACGGCGCGTCGCGACGCGGATCGCTGCCTTGCTCCCCCTGGCGATTGTCGATCCGCCCGTGGAACTAACCCCTTACGAGGTCGCCCTCATTTGGCACGAACGGTGCCATCGCGACCCGGAGCATCGCTGGCTGCGCCACGAGATCACCGCAGCGGCTTCGAAAACAGAACTGATGCAAACATCACAAAGTGGCAGGGCCATAGCGCAAGCGCCCTTTTAAAGACTCGCGCTGCTTGTCGGCACTTCATTGAGCCAATGCTCAAGTTGGGCGCTTTCCCCAAAGGGCTCACGACCTAACACTACCCTAACTCTCACACAGGAGAATGAGATGCCAAACGAACGTTCGCTTGACGTGAAGGAACGTGAAAAACAGTACTCTGACGACGCCTACAAGGCCGCTCGAGCCTTTTTCCATGGCAGCCCTCGGCCTTTTGCCGCGCCTGGGAAAAACGACCTGATCGCCAACGATGAGGGGACCATACAGTTTCACCTTATCGGTCAGCAAACAAATATCCCGATGTACAGCGGAATCATGAATGAGAACCAAGACAACCTTCTTGCTATTGGAGGCCTTATTTACGACTACATGCATTCCAATTTTCCTGTCATTGACTCAAAAGTGCTAGACCTCACCACCTGGGCTAACGTTCTAAGCAACATTCCCGATCTTGCGATCGGACAGCAAAAGCAGAAATTTTATTCGCAAAGGGCTGCTGGTACTTCCGTCTCGGCCACCTTCCTTTCCCTGATTGCCCAGGCGATCATTACCGACGGGGCATCGCTGCTGACGGATTTCGAATCCTTCCTGACGGCGATGGGTGACATCACCTTCAGCGCCAATGCCAAGGCGCAGCAATACAGGGCCCTGACATGCACCTACCAGAGCTACCTTCTTGATAATGGGGCCGGCGGATATTACGATTACGGAGCGATCGTTCTGCGCCAGATCGAGTTCAAACAGAACTTCCTTGAGCTGAAATCCTGCTGCTCGTCGACGCGACTGATCGATGTGGACCTGGGCTATACCGAGATCACCAGCGTCGTCCAGGCACGCCGGATCCGAAAAGGGGGGCCCGACCATGAAAACTTCCAGCAGCTCGTGAATGCGAACTCCACCAGTCAATTCAAGAGGGCAGAGAACTTCTTCAACGGCGGCTCGACCCCGCAACATGATATCAAGCCGCAGGTCTGAGTCTCAGCCCTGTGACGCGAAAGCAGCGCACCTAACCAGCACCGAGGGTCCTGCCGTCCTCGCCAGGTTCATGGATGCGGCAAATCGGTCCAGGACCCTTGCGAACTGCCGACGCTGTTGAGTTCACAGCCGGCGACCCGCATAAGGGCGAGCCACCGATCTCAGCCCCGGAACATGAGCTCTAGAGATGCGTCCACTGGCCGCGGACTCGATGTAGCTCTCGTCGAAATACCCACATGCCGATGAGAGGGTCGTGCCCTATCAGGTGGTGTAGCTCGGCGATTACGAAGCCGCTCGCGAGCGCGCCGTTAGTAGCGCTGTAGCGAGTGAGCGGCGTGTTGGTGGTCATCGGCGCTTTCCGGTAGGGTTTGGTTGTTGACGCCAACCCATTTCGGAAGGACCACCGATGACCGACGACATGATGAACCTGCGCACGCTCGCGGAGAAGACCCGGATGCCGATCTGCTGCGGGAGATGATCAGCTTTGCCGCCGAGCGGCTGATGGAAACGGAGGTGGGCGCTGCGCATCAAGCTCCCGCTTCATCGCAGTTAGCACGTACGAGATAACACCTCGCCGCGAGTGCCCATCCAACGCGTCGGACTTATTAGCGCAAGCCTCCCTGTGTCGCTCGTTCAAAATCGTCATTTTGCCAACGATCGAAAAAATTACAAAACTTAATATTTATGTAACACAAAATATACTTGAACTATGAACTTATATCGGCCAATCTCCTTCTTTCTTTCTGTGCGGCTTACGTGTCATTGGAATATACACCCACATGAACCCCATAAATAGTTCTGGATCATATGCGCCGCTTGAGCAATCATATTTACGCGAAGAGAAATTGCGTGATGCTGGATTCAGGTTTTTTGGGAATAATGTTAGAATATCGGATACATGTACGATTGTAGGTGTTGATAATATCAACATCGGTGACGACGTAACAATAGACTCTGGTACCGTATTGAATTGCAACAGTGGATCGATTACGATCGGGAATTTTGTTCACATTGCGTCTGCATGTTATCTAAATGGCGCTGGGACGATTGTTCTAGGAGATTTTTGCAACCTCGACTCTGGTACTTGCATCTATTCTGCGACGGATGATTATTTGGGAGAGACGTTGACAGACCCGACTAGTCCAGAAGAAGAGCTCGATGGCGTGAAATGTGCGCCGGTGCAACTCGGGAAGCATGTGATCACTGGAGCAGGTGCCGTCATTCTTCCAGGGTGCCGTATAGGGGAAGGGTCGTCCATCGGAGCAATGTCGTTGGTTACAAAGGATCTGGACGGCTGGGGTGTATTCAGCGGTGTTCCAGCGAAGCGCTTGAAGGATAGATCTAGAGCGCTTCTAGAGCTTGAACGACTGCTTCTATGTAGAGAGTAATCGGATGATGCTCGCGCAAAGATCGGCTCTGGCCGGCATTCAGACGTTCGTGAGCAACCATTACGGGAGGGCTGGACCACCGACCCAGAGGCATCGTGCCCACTGGCTTCTTCCCTCTATCGTGATCGTCCACTCCCCATTGTCGGACCTCCGAACAAAACGACGGTGGTTGACTGCATGGCCGAAGGTGCGTTTGTGGCGCCTCGTGCCGGTCCCGCTGACGGCAGCCGCCTCCGTGGCTGATGCAAGAAATGAGCCCATCCTCTTGCTCCTGCTAAAGAAAAATATAGGCCCCCAGGCCATGTCCTTCGCTCGGTTCCGCCGCTCTCCGCGCCTTGACTTGCAGCCGTCAACGGCCTATCCACCCCGTTGTTAGCACTCTGCCTAGGTGAGTGCCAATCGCTCCGGCAACGGGAATCGTTCAACATCGCACCAGGGAAATCCATAATGGCAAAGTCGAAATTCCGCCCACTTCATGACCGCGTGGTCGTTCGCCGGGTCGAATCCGAATCCAAGACCGCGGGCGGGATCATCATCCCGGACACGGCGAAGGAAAAGCCGCAGGAAGGCGAGATCATCGCCGTCGGCTCCGGCGCCCGTGACGAAGCTGGCAAGCTGGTCCCGCTGGACGTCAAGGCCGGCGACCGCATCCTGTTCGGCAAATGGTCGGGCACCGAAGTCAAGCTCAATGGCGAAGACCTTCTGATCATGAAGGAATCCGACATCATGGGCATCATCGGCTGATCATCGGCCTCACCTTCAACTTGAATTTTTCAGGCTCTATCCGAGCCCCTGCCAGGAGCT
>NZ_ML703258.1:240575-288333 GCF_008520305.1 Mesorhizobium sp. SARCC-RB16n
TCTGGCCCAGGCGATCGTCAAGGAAGGCGCCAAGGCCGTTGCCTCGGGCATGAACCCGATGGACCTGAAGCGCGGCATCGATCTGGCCGTCACCGAAGTGGTCGCCGCTCTCGGCAAGGCCGCCAAGAAGATCAAGACCTCCGAGGAAGTCGCCCAGGTCGGCACCATCGCTGGCAATGGCGACGAGTCGGTCGGCAAGATGATCGCGGAAGCGATGCAGAAGGTCGGCAACGAAGGCGTCATCACCGTCGAGGAAGCCAAGACCGCCGAGACCGAACTCGAAGTCGTCGAAGGCATGCAGTTCGACCGCGGCTACCTCTCGCCCTACTTCGTGACCAACGCCGACAAGATGGTTGCCGAGCTCGAGGACGTCTACATCCTGCTGCACGAGAAGAAGCTCTCCAACCTGCAGGCGATGCTGCCGGTCCTCGAAGCCGTCGTGCAGACCTCGAAGCCGCTGCTCATCATCTCGGAAGACGTCGAAGGCGAGGCGCTCGCCACGCTGGTCGTCAACAAGCTGCGTGGCGGCCTGAAGATCGCCGCCGTCAAGGCGCCGGGCTTCGGTGATCGTCGCAAGGCCATGCTGGAAGACATCGCCATCCTCACCGGTGGCCAGGTCATCTCGGAAGACCTCGGCATCAAGCTCGAGAATGTCGGCCTCAACATGCTCGGCCGCGCCAAGAAGGTGTCGATCTCCAAGGAGAACACCACCATCGTCGACGGCGCCGGCAAGAAGGACGAGATCCAGGGCCGCGTTGCCCAGATCAAGCAGCAGATCGAGGAGACCACCTCGGACTACGACAAGGAAAAGCTGCAGGAACGTCTGGCGAAGCTCGCCGGCGGCGTTGCCGTGATCCGCGTCGGCGGTGCGACGGAAGTCGAAGTCAAGGAAAAGAAGGACCGCGTCGATGACGCCCTCAACGCGACCCGCGCGGCCGTGGAAGAAGGCATCGTTGCTGGCGGTGGCGTTGCCCTGCTGCGCGCTTCGGCCAACCTCAACGCCACCGGCGCCAACTCAGATCAAGCTGCCGGTATCAACATCGTTCGTCGTGCGCTGCAGGCTCCGGCCCGCCAGATCGCTGCCAACGCTGGTGCGGAAGCTTCGATCGTCGCTGGCAAGATCCTGGACAATGCGAGTGCGACATTTGGCTACAACGCCCAGACCGGCGAATATGGCGACATGATCGTCATGGGTATCGTCGATCCGGTCAAGGTCGTGCGCGCGGCTCTCCAGGACGCGGCCTCGGTCGCCGGCCTGCTCGTCACCACCGAAGCCATGATCGCCGAAGCTCCGAAGAAGGACTCGGCTGGCGGCGGCATGCCGGCCGGCATGGGCGGCGGCGGCATGGGCGGAATGGGTGGCATGGGCGGCATGGGTTTCTAAGGGCACCTTTCGACCCTGGAAGGGCGGCAGCGATGCCGCCCTTTCCTTTTTGTGTTTTGTCGATCGGTTGATATGCCGCAGCGATTCGGGCAAGGAGCGAGGCCGGATGAAAAAACTGGCATTTTGCTTTTTTGCCGCGGTGAGATCGACTGAAAATCGCCTGCGCTGCCTTGGATGCCAGCCGTTCAGGAACAGGCTTAGCGGCCTATCCGCTTCCGAACCCGCCCGACAAGCGCTGGGCTGCCCAAGGTCGTTCAGATTGAAAAAAGCGCCGTTTCCGCCGAGAGCGTCATCGAGATTTCGACGCCTAAGGGCGCTCCGGGGCAATGCTTCCGCACTTCCGCGTTTTGTGCATTGCAATGTGCTCTGCGATCCCTATGTTCGCGCTGTCGACCACCTCCTCCTCCCAGATGTGATGTCGGCGTTGGAGGCAGCGCACGCCCCCCTCGCGCTGTTTTCTATCTTGGCCCGCTGCCAGCCCCCCCGGCAGCGGGCTTGATCGTTTGAGAGGCAATTTCGGCCTATTGCCCAGGCCGCTAAGGATGCGAATGCATCTGGACTTCCGAGCTTTGCCCTTCCCGCATTCGGCAACCAACTTAGCAAGTCCACCTGCCTCGTTGCCGACGTAGGCAAATTCGCGTTGCCTTCGGCATTGCCGGAGCTTGTGTCGATCACGACAGTCGAACGCCGTGCCGACGGATTTCACAGCCGCCGCATCAAACAGTCCGTCGTGATCTGCTACACTCCTCGGCGACGTTCCGGAATCCGCGATTGAGCAGGGTGACGCTCCAACTAGTCTAGCCCTTGTGACCCGGAACGAACTGACAGACCAACAGCGTGAGTTCGCCACTGTCCGAACCGAACACGACGATGGTCCCGCCAAGTGCGACCCGTTCGATCGCGAGTGCGAGGCTTTCGCCGCCGGCTGACTCGGCAGTGTCGCGCAAAAGGCGGTTCTGCATTCGTCGCTTGAACCTGCCTGCGGTCACAGGCATATGCGCGCTGGCTGGCTTTGGGTTGTGGGCTCAGGCAGCGGAAGGTGCGGCCGCCTGAGGCCGCGACACCGGCTTATCGCCAAGCACCTCTTCAACGATGCCGCGCGCGATCTCGCGTTCGCCCATGATCACCGTATCGGCGCCGAGCCCCTTCAGATGCTCGACCTCGGCATCGGAATGGGCGCGGGCGACGACGTTGATGTTGGGACTGGCGGTGCGTGCGCGCAGCACGATCTGGCCGGCCTCGAAAGCATTGGGGATGGCAAGGATCAGCCGCTTGGCGCCTTCGGGATTGGCGGCGGCGAACACTTCGGCATTGGCGGCATTGCCGGCGATGGTTTCGATACCGTCTGCTTTCAGCTTCGCCAGCGTCTTGTCGGCGTCCTCGATGACGAGGAAAGGCAGTGCTGCTTCCTTCAGCGCGGCACCGACGAGCCCGCCGACGCGGCCATAGCCGATTAGGATGGCATGACCGGTGAGTGCCGTCCGCGGCGGCGGCCCGTCTTCCCCTTTGGTCGTCGCGGCAACCGAGGCCACGTGGCCCGGTTCCGTCGCCGGGCCGACTGGCTTGGCGTCCGCCGGCGGTGCCGTCCTGGCGGCGCGGGCTTCCAGCCACGGCTTCATCCGGTCGATGATCAGGAACATCAGCGGGTTGAGCACGATCGAGAGGATGGCGCCGGCCAGGATCAGGTCCTGACCCTTTTCGGGCAGAAGTTTCAGCTCGACGCCGAGCTCGGCCAGGATGAAGGAGAATTCGCCGATCTGGGCAAGGCTGGCCGAAATCATCAAGGCCGTGGCCAGGGGATAGCCGAAAGCGACGACGATCACGAATGCCGCCAGCGACTTGCCGATGACGATGATGGCCAGCGTCGCCAGGATCGGCAGGCCGTTGTTGATCAGGCTGGACGGGTCGAAAAGCATGCCGACCGAGACGAAGAACAGCACCGAGAAGGCGTCGCGCAGCGGCAGCGATTCTTCGGCCGCGCGGTGGCTGAGCTCGGATTCGCTCATGATCATGCCGGCGAAGAAGGCGCCGAGCGCCAGCGAGACGCCGAACAGTTTTGCAGCGCCGAAGGCGACGCCGAGCGCAATGGCGAGCACCGAGAGGCGGAACAGTTCGCGCGACCCGGTATGGGCGACATAGTGCAGGATCCAGGGAATGACCCGGCGACCGACCACCAGCATGACGACGACGAAGGCGGCGACCTTGGCCAGCGTGATGCCGACGACACCCCAGATGCCGTAACTGGCCGGCAGCGACAGCAGGCCGCTCGAATGGGCATCCGCCTGTTCCTGGCCGCCGAGTACGCCGGCAAGCGCCGGCAGCAGCACCAGCGCCAGCACCATGGCCAGGTCTTCGACGATCAGCCAGCCGACGGCGATGCGGCCGCGCTCGGTCTCGATTAGGCGGCGTTCCTGAAGCGCGCGCAGCAGCACCACGGTCGAGGCGACCGATAGCGCCAGGCCGAACACCAAGCCGGCGCCCATCGACCAGCCGAGCATCCAGGACAGCCCTGCGCCGAGTGCGGTGGCAAAGCCGATCTGGACGATGGCGCCCGGCACGGTAATGGCGCGGACCGACAGAAGGTCCTTGAGCGAAAAATGCAGGCCAACGCCGAACATCAGCAAGATGACGCCGATTTCGGCCAATTGGTTGGCAAGCCCTGCATCGGCGACGAAACCGGGCGTGTGCGGCCCGACCAGCACGCCGGCTACGAGATAGCCGACCAGTGGCGGAATGCGGAAGCGGTTGGCGAGAGCGCCGAAGATGAAAGCCAGCCCCAGACCGGCGACGATGGTGGCGATAAGGCGTGTGTCATGCGGCATTGTCTATGGAGCGCCTTTCAAGCCAGCGATGTCGGATATGCGCCGCCCGAAGCCGCCGCCTGTTTTGCAATATGGTGGAAGGGGTAACGACGATGCAACCCGCAAGGGTGCGAAAAGCAACCCTGCGGCGACAAAATGCTGGACTGGCGACCGAGGTGCCGCCGATCTGTTTGGGCCGGACCAGACCTACGTGTTTGCGCGCTGGCAGCGCTGCCGTGTCGGGCCGATTGGCATGTCGAGATTCGACGGACACTGGTGTTCCGCGTCACCGCAGGAGATTATGAGCCGGGCGTCATCGACCCAATGCGAGCGCTCTGTATTTCCCCCCGTGTCAAGGTCACGCGATCCTCGCAGATCTCGGCTGTCCCCACCGCCACTCAGAACGCCTAAATTTTCCTTGATGGTAGGCCCTCCCCTCGGCCGATGGTGCCGTCGGGAACAACTTCGTATGATCGGAGTTCTGCCGCCAACTGCTCGATGAGGCGCTCGTCTTCGGGATGCATGTCCCCGCCGGCGGAGGGGCGACTACGCTTCGCCGAATCCATACGAAGCTCTGAATGAACCACCTCGGACACCGGGCCGCGGGAGGCCTTTTCGCTATAACTTCCGAAGATCTTGCCGAGACCTGATTTCACACGAGAAAAGAGCCCAGGGCTTTTGCTATGCTTGGTCCGCGCCGCAGGCTGCGCTTCCGATGGGGCTGTGTAGCGCGTGCTAGCGAATGGCCTGTCACGCCGATCAGACTGCGAGGCCTTCGCACCGCGAGGAATATCGATGCTGTGCCGCGCATTGCTGAACCAACTATCCTGCAGATTGGATTGCTGCGGCATGCCAGTGTGCTCGAGACTTCTTTGTGCTTCGGCGGGTCGAGTGTCGGGCGAACTCAACTCAGCTGAGCTCTCCTCAGAAGAGCTGAGCAGCAGCTCGCTGAGCTGCTGCTCAAGGCCAGCTTGATCCGGCCCCCTGTTGTCCGACTCTTGCCCCGGACGTTGCAGCTCTTGCTGCTTAGCGTACCAACGCGCCCAATAATCCGGATCATTATCGTTTTGGTCCATAGTACTCTCCTTAGGTGAGATGAAACTTCATAGCCGCCCCGGATCGGGACGAGCCTCTTCGACTCGGTCCTCCGCAGCAAAAGACTGTCGCGGCGTGGAAATCGAGACATTTGAAGACCTTTGCAGATACAGCTTTCGAGAATCTGACGAGTCGGGGAGGAGCAGCCCGGACGCATTTTCAGTTGATGGGAGATCTGGACTTCGGTGTGGCTATTTGATCAAAGGAGATAATGGCGTTGCGAACTGCTGCGATGTCCGGCCGACGAGGCCTGCCTTCGCGCCCCGAGCCAAGCGTCCAATTTCGCGACCACCCTTGGATCAACTGCTAATCAGCGTTCGCGCGTTTGACGAGGTCAGGAACATCGTTCTCGATTGCCGCGATCGGGCACGATGCCGGGACGGGCTGGATGCTTTCCAGCGCCATTGCCGCCTCTCTTGCGTTGGACGTCGGTGAACGAAAGCGTGCGCGCTGCCAAGCAATGAGTTTTCAACGCCCTCGCTGGCCGAAATGACAGCGAAGCGGTAATCTCTCATCGGCATGGTCGATGCTGCCCCCTCCGGATCAGCAATATTCGCGCGTTTGGGATTACCAACCGGACGTCCGAGGCCCTATGCTGAGATCGGCCGTGCGGGATAGACAAGCGCATTGCCCCAGACGTCCGCCCCGTTGAGGAGGAATCCGGTATTGCCGCTCTGCCCGCCTTTGATCCGTCACCTGAACACCCCCGACCTGTTTGTCACCATCGACCGCTTGCCGTGTCTTGGCACGCCTGTGAGCGACCGCACATTCGAGATCTTCAACCCATCGACTGGCGAATTGCTTGCGGAACTTCCGGACATGGGTGCCGAAGAGACGCGCGCGGCCATCGGCAAAGCCCACGTGGCGCAGCCTGAATGGGCGGCGCTGACCGCCCGAGAGCGCAGCGACATCCTTTGGCGCTGGCATCAGCTGATTGTCGATCACGCGGACGATCTCGCCGCGATCCTGACCGCTGAGATGGGCAAGCCACTTGCCGAGGCGAAGTCGGAGGTCTCGCATGCCGCTGCTTATCTGCAGTGGTACGCCGAAGAGGCCAACCGCATCTACGGCGAGACGATCTCAGCGCCGTCGACAGACCGCCGCATGCTGGTAATCAAACAGCCGATCGGCGTCGTTGGCACGATCACGCCGTGGAATTTCCCGGCGTCCATGGTGGCGCGCAAGATTTCGCCGGCGCTCGCCGCTGGCTGCACGATCGTGCTCAAGCCTGCTGAACAGACACCGCTCGTGGCGGGTGCGATGTTCGCCCTCGCCGATAAGGCTGGCTTTCCCGAAGGCGTCGTCAACCTGGTCTTTGCTTCGGAAGGCGATGCAGTAGGCCGCGAACTCTGTTCCAATCCCAAGGTCCGCAAGATCAGCTTCACCGGCTCGACCGAGGTCGGACGCTTGTTGATGCGCCAGTGCTCGGACCAGATCAAGAAGCTCAGTCTCGAACTCGGCGGCAATGCCCCGTTCATTGTCTTTGACGATGCCGATATCGATGCCGCCGTCGACGGGGCGATCCAAGCCAAGTTCCGCAATGCCGGCCAGACCTGTGTCTCCGCAAACCGCCTTTATGTGCAGGCGAGCGTTCATGACAGGTTTGTCGACGAGTTCGTCGAAAAAGTCCGGCGGCTTTCGGTGGGCGATGGCTTCGACCCAGCCGTTGCTATCGGACCCCTGATTGACAGGCATGCCCTGGCCAAGATCGAATCCCATATCGCCGATGCCGTTGCAAAGGGCGGCGCAGTTCGATGCGGTGGCAATCGCATTGGCAAAGAGGGGACGCTTTTCCAACCGACAGTCCTCACTGATATCTCTTGCGAGATGGCAGTGGCGCGGGAGGAGACATTCGGGCCGTTGGCTCCGATCATTCACTTCGAGGATGCCGATCGGATCGTGCACGAGGCCAACGACACGATATACGGGCTTGCTGCCTACTTTTACGCTTCCAACCTCAAGCGGGTGTGGCGTGTGGCCGAGGCGCTGGAATATGGAATGGTCGGCATCAACACAGGCCGCATGTCGTCGGAGGCCGCCCCCTTCGGCGGCATCAAGCAATCCGGCATCGGGCGGGAAGGATCTCGCCACGGGCTAGAGGATTACCTTGAGATGAAATACCTCTGCATGGGCGGGCTATGAGTTCGCCGAGGGTAAGCCATTACTCCAGACCGCGTCGCCACTCCAAAGCCGCAATCTTTTGCCGAATCCGTCTGCGGATTTGC
Source organism: Mesorhizobium sp. SARCC-RB16n (assembly GCF_008520305.1). Taxonomy (GTDB): domain Bacteria; phylum Pseudomonadota; class Alphaproteobacteria; order Rhizobiales; family Rhizobiaceae; genus Mesorhizobium. The sequence continues at coordinate 248,081 of NZ_ML703258.1, forward strand.
CAGTGGCGCCTGCCAGGGGCTCTCCAGCCTGTGGCAAATCGCCATGAGGCCGTGAGTTTGCCGAGTAACTCTCGGAGACTGGTCCGTCACCAACGCAGCCTGAGGCTCAAAGCAGATCCTAAACCAGGCCGAGCTTCTTCTTCAGTTCCGAGTTCTCCTTCCGGAGGCGCTCTGCGAGAAGGGCCTTTAGCCGCTTGTTTTCGTCCTCCAGCGCGAGAAGGTCTTTTAGATCGTCGCTGCGCGGCGCAGGTGTCGAGGCCCGCTTCCATTGATAGTAGGTCTGCTCCGATATGCCCGCCTGCTTTGCAGCAATTTTCAAAGTGGCGCCGCCGCTAAGTGACTTCTCGATCTCGGAGAGCTTCTGAACTCGCTCTTTCGCGGAGTAAGCTTTCCGGGGGCTTCGAACTGCTGCCGTGGAATCGGACGTCTGAGGCTGTGTGACCGCTCCATTGGTGTGGGAAGTCGACGACATCTCCGGCTTCGACTTGCGCGATTGCGCAACTCTTCTCTTGGCCTTTGGCTTTTCTGTTTTCCGAGGGGACTCAGAGGAGGATGGGACAGCTTCAGCGCCATTTGGATCCGGCATAGGAGTCTCCGCTTGCGAGTTGAACAGATGTTCAGGATCGGCCGAGATTATGCTGGAGTCAATCGTCTGACAATTGCGCAGCTCGGTCGCCCCCGATTCTCGGTTTGTCTCGGCGAGGGCCGCTGAAATATCAAAATTCCCCCAAATGGACCGGGACTGCTTTTGAATGCCACGCTTCCGCTTGACTTCCAATACGAATGGTCGCGTTTGACGCCTCATGTTGCTTCCTTGTGAGCATTATTGTCGACGGCCGGACTGCGATTTTCACCGCCACTTCCTGTTCGGCGCTGGCGTTTATCCCGCGGAAGATGCCTTGGCAACCGTGTCGAAGTCATAGCGCCCTGATGGCACCCTTGTAGCCGAGGCTCCAAAGTTCGGTGCCGGACCGGATGAAAAGACGCTTTTGTCGACCTTGCTCGAGACAGGTCTTCGGGCATGAACTCCCGCAAAGCGCTTGCACCATCGCTACGCTAGTATGAGCTGGATTAGGTTCAACGGGTCACTGCGCCGCGAAAGCCAGCAGTATCTCGACCCTTTGGGCCGAGCCGGTGGTCTTTTTGTCGAGCGCATTCGGTCCGGGGCGGGCGGCGGTCGCTCAAACCGCACGTGTGCTCCGGCGCATCTCCAGAATGACATCGCCATCCCGATCGACGGGGCCGTCAGACAGATAAGCGGCGTGACAGCCAGGTTTCGCGCAGGCCAGATCATTGTCTTCCCCAGTGTGCGAGGTCGTTCTGGGGCTCGGAGACCTTTGTGCCGTGAAAAGAAAGGCGTCGCGTCCGCAACTTCCTTTCAACCGTGGACTACGCCGGCCACCTCGTCTTCGGCGGCGCGAACGAGGTGCTCGGGCTCGCTGATGAGCAGTTCCTGCGGCTTCTCCCCGCGAAGGAAGCTGTTGACCGGGGCGAACCAGTAGGCGACGCCAATTGTCCTTCTTCCCCCCGAAGATGTGTAGAACCTTTGCCAGCGCCTTGAATGATAACCAAAATCATCACGGACAACAGGCGCCATATCGCTGCTCGGCAGGCGCGTCCGGCGAGCAATCCGGACAATCCGCCGTTCCGCCATGTCGGGACCAATGTGCTGAAAAGGGCCGTGGCACATCTCCACGATGCCGATTTTCTCGAACCCGCATAAAACGCGCCCGTGAAGATTTTTGCAGTATCCAGAGTACGAATTTTGCTGGTTGGGCTATTCTATGGAATGACGTTCGTCGCGGCAGCCCAGAAATGGGATCATAAACGTAAAACCGTTCGGCGATTTCCTCCCATCCCGCTGAACGGTGCTCCCTCTGAAGGTTTTGACCTTCTTTTGGCCGGGCCGCATTCGAGCCCGGCCATTTTTGTCCGCCGGTCTCTGTTGACCGGCCGCGATCAACCCCCTCCCCCGACGGGATTGATCCTCAAAATCTAGACGGTTTTGCATTCGCCGCCGATCGGGAGGTTCGGGACAACTACCTTCCCGACAGGCACGAAATGGGATCGACTTTCCTAGCCTACAAAAATTATGGATTTCGAGCCGGTCGGACTAGACGGACGACCTCCGGCGTCGACCGCGGCCTCTGCGCAGCAAAAAGCCCGCTCCAGCGTCCGGAGCGGGCCTCAGCTCAAAACGGGCTAACTTTCCCTTATTTGCAGTCTTTCAACAGCTTCATCGCCTTCTCGGCATTGGCTTGTGAATCGTATGCCTTCGTTCCGGCGTCGGTCATTTTCTTGCCGTCTGGCTTCGTGGAAACCACGGAGCACTTCTTCGTCGTGGCGTCCTTCGCGACCCAATACTGGGTGGCGGAAAATGCCGGCACGCTAACGAGCGTCACAATCGAGGCTGCAACCAGAACCTTGCGAATCATAGTGTTCTCCCAAATAGCTTAAGGACGGCCCGGCTCGTTCATCCGTGAAGTGCTGTTGCCCGATAAGTCGGATGCGCGAACCGAACCGCCGCCCAGCGGTATCTCGGAATATCCGGCGAGGGCAATTTACAAATATGTAAAGTCCACCCGCGCAATGAATGTTGTTGAAGATGATGTCGCCGGCACGATCTCACGCGGCGGGGTCACCCAGGCCGGCACGGGCACAAAGTCGGGTGTCGGCAGAACGAAGACGCCGACCGGCGGCGGCTCGGTTCGCCGAACGAAAAGGACGACAACGATTTCTGCGGCGTGCGCATCACAATCGGCCATCCGTTCACACCGGCCATGCTGCAGAAGTCGATACGTGTCCCAAACCGCACAAATTCGGGCCCGCAAAAAGGGCTATGGCTTTGTGATGTCCTGAATGGCGGACAGGAGCCACTCTCCTCCAGCCTCACGTGTAAAGGTCCAGAGTTCCGTCGTCTCGACCGGATTGACGGGATCGCCATTTGCGATCGCGGATGTCTGACGGTTGCGCATGACATCAACAGCCGACCAATGCAGCGCCACGGTCGCATAGTCGCGCGCACCCTCCCGCCATGCTTCGGCGACTTCACCGTTGAGGAATTGAAGATTTGATACTTCGTTCTTCAATCCCTTAGTCGCGTTGTCGGCCAACTCTTCGGAGAGGTAGGAAACCATTTCTGGCGTCGTCAGCCGGCGCAGCCCCTGATGGTCCTCGCGGGTGAACGCGGCCTGCACGTCTGCGAGAAGACGCTCGAAGGTGGAACGGTCGTTTTGGGTGATACCGATTTCATCCGTCTTGGTCGCGCCATAGGCCGCGGCGGCGGCGGCGGCGGGCGCTGTGTAGGCTGGTGCTCCTGTCCGGGGGTTTTGTTGGCCGAATGGAAAGCCGCTTCCGCCTGTCGCGGCTGAACTGTTGTTTCGGTTGAAGAACCGCATCGCCAGCATGATGAGCCCGCCAATCAGCAGCAGCTGGAGTAAGAAGCTGAAGCCGCCACCCAAGCCGCCGAATCCATGGCCGAACATCATTCCAAAGATGCCATTAAAGACCAGCCCGCCGATGAGACCGCCAACGAGCCCCCCGCCAAACCTGCTCCAGAAACTTGGACGCGTCTGAAGAGACGATGGCTGCATCGGTGACGCCGGACTTGGCCGGTTTGGCGTCATCGAGCGATGAATTGGCGTCGTGGACGGTGCGATGGCGGTGGGGGCCGGCGCCTGGTATGTCCGGCTGCCGCGGCTGCCGAAGCTGCCGCCTCTGCGTGCCTCCGACGGATTGACCGAAAAAATTCCAAAGGCCGTCGTCAGTATCAAGAGCATCGAGAGAAATCTGAGCGGATTAGTCATTTTACGGCCTAACGATGTGGAGGGATGAGCGATCTTTTCGCCTCGGGCGGTTCAAAGTCCGTCGAAGATGGAAATACAATGGAGGCGATTCAAGCCGCGCTTCGTCCAAATTTACAAAACCTTAAGAATTGCGCAAAGAAATGAAATGGACAAACGCCTACGGGATAATCGAGGCCCAAGACGGCCTGTCTCAAAGCGTGTTCCGATGATGCAGCTAAAGGCGGCGCTCCCGAAGGAGCATTGCCTGAAACCGGCCAGCCGCTCGCCCGAAGGTCCGCCGCAATTTGCTATCGCATTCACCGTGTCCGGCACGCCAATGACAATTTGCACCTGCTTGTCGGGATGCGGTGGCCATTGGCCAGCCCTCCTTGATGCTGTGAACAACTTGCATGGGCTGATTGCGCCGGCTGCGGCTTCGCGCACACTTTGCACATGGCGGCAGACGTTGGCCTCGATGCTCTCTTGTTCGAAATGGCGGCCGCAAGCGTTCGGCTGCTGCCCCTGAGCTTTGGTGATAAGGCAGCCAGGATAGCCCGCCAGACTTCGGGGCGACTTCTTTTTGAGGTCCGGGTCGATGGTGATCCTCAATTTCAGCGAATTGCAGCCGTCCGCTATGTGACCGGCACAACCGGAATCCTCGCCTTGAGCAAGGACGGGCTGGCGGTCGTGTCCTTCACGGCCAATGGCGAACTCGCCAGCTTTATCGATCCATTGGAAAGCTGGGACAGTTTGCCGCTGCGCGAACAGGCGCGCAGCGACGTCGAGGGACACATCAACCTGCTCCTCGCCGCCCTTCGAAGCGCGGGCTGCATGCTGCCATACCGCTAGACATTGAATCAAAGGCCGTTGTGGATATTTCCGTTTCGTTTTGTCGGCGCATGTCACGGCTCCCTCGGGGGGCGCCACGATGGAGGCATCATTGACATCAGATTTCGCGGCTGCCTGGTTGCATCTTGATCGAGCGTATCACTATCTCGGGGGTGACGATGACACGAGCCGCAAATCCCGTGCAGCTTTGGATCTGTTGATCGAGGCCGTTGCGACGGAACAATATTCGCGCCCACGTGGCAAGGTGGTGCAGTTCCCCCGCCGAGGCCATTAGGGGTCAGAACGATAGCAGCTCAAATCCTGCGCAGCCTCTATAAACCAAAGACAGTAATGTTCTTGCGACCACTGGTCCGGGCAGCCTGTTTCTCAACATCGCGCAGGCCGGCTTCCGGTCAGTCGACCGGGTTCCAGATGATGGCGTACGCGAGAACGCTGGCGGCTTCGGCATCACCGAAGAGATTTTTCGCGAGACGATCGCGGCGGGCTGTGAGGTGTCGACCGGCACCCATCTGGGAGCACGGTGACGCGCTGGCGCGACGGGTCTATGCGGCGAAGATGAGCCGGGCCTGCCGCCTCGTTTTCCATGTGGAGCTTCGCGCTCTTTAAAAGCGGCGTCCAATCCGTCGTTTGAATCGAAGCGGCTCGACCGATTCATTGCGATTGTGGGTGAGCCGCGACGCGCCGTTGTGATACTCTCGCGAATGGGTGCCCTTTTTGGGTGGGCAAGGCTCCGGCCTTGTCCTATCGTCCAGCCCATGATTGCCGGCTGTATGCGGCTTTGTGCTGACCGACTGCTCCCCTGATATCGAACATGGTGCCTGTTGTCCTATTGGATGCACGCTGATAACGGCGCTCGCGTTTGGGGTAGGGCGCACTTCCGCCTCTCTCGTTTAACGCTACCGGCGAGGGATAGGCGTCGTCCTCAGTAGGGTTTGAGCCCTGGTCAAAGGCGAGTGTGGCTTGAAGCCTGACGGAGGCTCTGGCCGGGCCTGTCGGACAGCGTCAGCCGCTCAGCGCCTCCTTAAAGTGGCGGCATGAAGGTGAAGCCTCTTAGCCGGCGATGGCGTTCCGGCGAATTAGGCTTGTCCCGCCGGTCGGTCTCAATGCCCGTCGCCGGACTTCGCTTTCTTGCGCCGCCGCGCCAGCATGTTGAGCCCCTCGACCAGCGCCGAAAAACCCATCGCCGCGTAGATGCAGCCCTTGGGCACATGATAGCCCATGCCGTCGGCGATCAGCGTTATGCCGATCATCAGCAGGAAGCCCAGGGCCAGCATGACGATGCTCGGGTTCCTGGCGATGAAGTCCGCCAGCGGGCCGGCCGCCAGCATCATCGCCGTGACGGCCACGATGACCGCCATGTACATGATGGCGATCTCGCCGATCATGCCGACGGCGGTGATGATGGAATCGATCGAGAATACGAGGTCGAGCAGCAGGATCTGGAAGATCGCGCCGGCAAGCGAGATCTTGAGCGTTTCGCCCAGCATCGTGTCCTGATAGTCTTCGGGGTCGACCGTGTGATAGATCTCCTTGGTCGCCTTCCAGACCAGGAACAGGCCGCCGGCGATCAGGATCAAGTCGCGCCAGGAAAAGCCGTGACCGAGCGCGGTGAAGACCGGCGTCGTCTGCTTGGCGATGATGGAGACGGTGGCGAGCAGCACCAGGCGCATGATCAGCGCAGCCGAGATGCCGAGGCGGCGCGCACGAGCCCTCTGCTCCACGGGCAACTTGTTGGTCAGGATGGAGATGAAGATCAGATTGTCGATGCCGAGCACGATCTCGAGCACCACCAGCGTCAGCAACGTGACCCAGGCAGTCGGGTCGGAAACGAATTGAAAATGCGGCGCCAGGAATTCGATGAGCCGCATGGAGGTCGTCCCCTACGATCTAGAGCAGTGTCGCCGGCAATTAGGTACTGCGACCCCCCATATCAATGTCACGACCAGAAGGACGGCGCGGTTTCCTCCAGTCGTGGCCCGCGACGAAACGGCGCGATCTTCTCGGTCAGTCCGGTGCGGTCGGAAATATCGACGCCGACGCCGCACAATGTCGCCGGGCCGGTCGCTGCCTCGAAACGGCCTTTCGGCACCTTCGACAGGAACCGGTTGAGCGGTTCTTCCTTGTCCATGCCGAGCGAGGAATCATAGTCGCCGCACATGCCGCCATCCGAGAGATAGCCGGTGCCGCCATTGAGGATCTGGTGATCGGCGTGGGCTGGCAGCCGAGGATGCTGGCTGGCGCGAGGTGGCCAGGATCGTCTTGCACATCGATCCTAACAAGGAGCCGGAGCGAGCATTCAGGGCATGGGAAACGCACCTTGCACGCGATGGATGACCACGAATGGCTATCGCTACCTTCTTGCGCGGCGCGCCGTACTGATCCTCGAGGCGGCGGACGAATTACGGAAGCTTAAAAACGTTTGTCACTACGCGGAGGCCCGGCGACAGAACCTCACATGGGCCGCGGCAGACACGCCTCACCCCGCCCGGCCTTGCCTTCAATTGCATTGGGACGGAGCAGGCTTCAAGCGCAAGGCTGCCAAGTCATTGCGGCTGCGCGATCAGTCGCTCGGAAACGGCGACGCGGATTGAACCGCGCCGACAGCCCGTTACGAAGCAAGGTGTGGCTAACAATCGAAAAGCTGCTTGAATTTGCGCTCTCGCCGTAATTGGAGTCAGCAGAGACCACGTAATCAAGCAATATAGCCGTCGCGCCCGAACCTTGATCCCCAAGTTCATCAGGCCAGGCGCAATCGAAAGTCTCAGCCTTTCCGACCAGCAGGTGCGGATCTTCAGGTCTCGGTTCGATCCGCGATGGCGGATGCATGGGATCAGCCAGAGATCCCGGCGCGCGCGAAGATTTCGGCAAAGCGCTTCTTCGCTTGTGGGGGCGCATCGAAGTTGCGGAAGGCGTCGCTGGTCGCGGCTTCGCCCACCTTGACCACCATCACCATGCCCATGCCGTAATGCGCGGAGCACTTGATGCCGTAGTAGCCAGGCTGGTCAAAGCGTACCGTGATCTCCTCGTTGATCTTGCCGTTGAACCCGGCATAGCCCTCCGGAACCATGCCTTTGATCGAGGCGGCGTTGTGGCTCTTATTGCTGGCTACGAAATGGAGTTCGTCCCCGGGCTTGAGCTGGACATAGTCGGGTTCGAAGACCATCGAGCCGTGCTCGCCGCGATTGAGCATCTTAATCTCGATCGTGTCAGCGCAGGCGGCCGAGGACAACAAAAGCGAGAATGCGAGTATAGCGTTTCGGATCATGGATTGGGCTCCCATCAGCGCGGGCTGATTGCCCACGCAGTGGAGTTGCAATGGTCGTGCCAATTGCGAAGAAGGAGCCCAGAAGAAATTTCGTGCAAGTGTTCAGCGACTTACATGACGCGACAAGAAGCCGTACCGAACAGCATCGTGTCGCTGATGCTACAAACGAGAAACAGGGAGTGTCCTTTCAAGGATGGCGAACAGGGCTCCACCGACGCGGGTCGGGGTTGTGTTGTCATATAACCATCTCCGGAGTTCGCCCGCTTCCGAAGGTTTGAAAGCCCGAAGGGCGTACTTAGAGCGCGCTGAAGTGTTTAGGAATCCATCCGCGGAGATTCATCAGGGCCAGCGGCTCAACGCACCGAATAAGGCCGAACTATGACTGCAACCGACGGTTTTTGAGAATGGTGCCACTTTCGTCTTGCCAAGGAGGCGTCCACATAGGCACCCTGAGCAGGTTCTTGCCGCCCATTTGCCGGGTTGCTAAAGCTGCGGTCCTTTCTGGTACTCCAAATGGGTTCGCCGCCCGCATAGTCGCCCGCGCAGCCGATTGGGAGCGGCTTGGTGCTTATGAACGCGCCGAGGCCAGATGGGCGAGCTGAGCGCCTATTTCGTACCAGGCCTCCCGAGCGCGGATGAAGGGAATTTCGACCAGGTGCGATAATTGCAACGGCAGCTGCGCCTCACTTTGTTCGCCAAGGATCAGCAGAGCGAGTTCACGGCCGAACACCGTGCCTGGCGAGATGCCACGACCATTGTAGCCGCAGAAGCCGACAACATTCCTGGCAAATTTATGGAAGCGCGGCAGCGCATCCGTCGTCATGCCGATCTGTCCGTACCATTCATGGTCGAAGGCAATACTTCCAAGCTGCGGATAGAGCTTCGCCAGTGCCCGTCTGGCCCAGGCTTTGTGGATCGCCGTGCCAGTGTTGCGCAATGCACCGACACTGCCGAACACCAGCCGTCCCGACCTGTCCAGTCTGAAGGAGGACAAGATCGTCCTGGTGTCCCAGGCGCCCTCGCGCCCGGGCAAGATGGTTCGCAATAGATCGACGCTGAGCGGCTGCGTTGCCAGATTGAAGTATGGGAGATGCACCTGCTCGGCACGCGTGCTTCGCCACCGCCCCGTGCCGTACGCGTCCGTGGCGACCACTACCCACTCGGCATCTACTGCGCCGCCGGCGGTGCGGACAGTCCAGCCATCACCTTTCCGGTCTGCGGCGACGACGGGACTGGACGTGTGTATCGTCACCCCGGCTCGGAGACAGGCCTGGGCAAGGCCGCGCGCATAGGCGAGCGGCTGCAGCGTGCCGGCGCGCTCATCGAGCAAGGCGCCGGAATAGGCCGGCGTGCCCAGCCTTGCTTTCGTTTGCTCGGCATCGAGGACACGCACCGGCGCGCCACGCTTTTGCCACTGTGCCTCGCGCTCCTTGATCTCCTTGAGCCCTGCGGGACCGACGGCGCAGTGAAGCGTACCGCTTCTTTCCAGTTCGCAGTCGATGCGATGCCTGTCGATGATATCCATCACCAGTGCCGGGCCGTCGCCGAGCAACCGCAGCAAGCGCCCGCCATGGAGAGAGCCGAGCGCGGCGATCATGTCGTCAGGCATCAGCCACAAGCCGGCGTTGATCAGCCCGACATTGCGGCCCGCCCCGCCAAAGCCGATCTCACGGCTCTCCAGCAAGATCACCCTCCGGCCTGCTTCGGCCAGATGAAGGGCGCAGGACATGCCGGTGTAACCGCCGCCGATGACAACCACATCGGCCGATACTTCTCTGTCCAATGAGGCCGTTGCCGGCGGTTCGGGCGCGGTCGCTTGCCATAGACCGTGCGAGCGGGGATCATTCAGCATCGGTCGCTGTCGCTCCCAAGCCGCGAACAAGCCGCAGCGATGCGTATGTGCAAGGCGTGTCGACCAGGAAGGTTAAAATGATCACCGAGGAACTGTGCGGGCATGCCTTCTCGGCCTCGTCGATCTCGGCCATCAACAAGCGGCTGGACGAGAGCCTGAAGGCCTTTGCCGAGCGGCCGCTGCAAGAGCCCTTTGCCTACCTCATCATGCACGAAGCTCGGGGGCCTTCTCAGATTCGTCAGCCGAAGCAATTCCTCCTCCTCGTCGAAATCGTCCGCATGCCGCATCAGATCGGCGAGCTCTCCCGGCTCGGGTGGGAACAGTGCAGCCAGGCGGTCATCGGAGTTGTAGTGGTCGACGAGTGCGGCGCGCCTTTCGTGCAGGACCACCGCATGGGCCGCAACTTCCTGGCCTTCTCCGAGACGCCAACAACGCCGTGCTCGCCGCCGTCGGCTACAATCTCAGCCTCCTGCTCACTTTCGCTCTTCTTCAGTTCCGACTAACAAAAAGCGCTGACAAGGCCCAGCGCTTTTTGTCTGGGCAGGGAAGCCTCAGTTGGCAGTGCAGAAATGCTGTTCGCCGTCATAGCCCGTGAATGTGCCGGTGCGGGCGTCAAAGCTGCGATAACGGTCCGAACAATAGGCATACCATTCGCGCGTCCACGGTGCGGCACAACGGTGGGCGTAGAGCACCTGCGGCTGCGCGTAGTAGCGGCGAACCGGTGCCGGGCGCACCCGTAGTACGTCGCGATGATAGTAATCGCCATCGTAGTAATCGCGCGGCGGCGGCCGGTCATTGGTCAACCCGCCAACGATCAGCGCGCCGGCGGCAAGGCCGAGCACGCCGGCGGCAACCGCGTCGCCGCTGTCGTCATCGCCGTGAAGACGCCAATCACCCGCATTGGCAGCGGGCAAAGTCGCGAGCGCAGTGGCGACCACGGCGGCGGACAGAACGGCCGTCTTGAAAATTCGCTTCATGTCGATCTCCTTCGTGCCGGCCCTTTGAATTTCGGGAGTGCGTCCGGCGATACCGTGAACAAGCAAGCGGCGTACCTACTTGAAATTTCTGATTTTGCTCGTCTCTGACCGTAGGCATTGTCAACTTGCCGACCTTTTGGGTCCCGATCCGACAAACGACCCACTCCAAATGCGCCACAGCAAACAGTCTAGTCAGGGCATGTCAGCGGTTCCTGGCTGCCATTGGCGCCCTGGGCGTCTCCCAAAGGCTTTTAGGACACAGGCCAAGACACCTATGCCGGCGACCTAACAACTCCGGCAGTGGCCACGATGACCACGGTCCAATTAGGCGCCGTCACCAGCCCTGACGGAACTCTTGGTAATGGTGACAAGGGTGTGCGCCGACGTGACGGCTCCGCCTCGCATGGGGATTGGGACGTCCGCACCCGGGAAAGCCAGTACCCATGCATTGAGCAGGATCACCGACGGATCAGGTGCCGCATCAGCTCCATTTTCGGCCTCAAGGCGAAGGCGACCGCCGATATAGCGCGACAAAAGGCATGACCATCGGGCGAAATCCCTGGGATATGCCTCCCAAAGCTGCAAATGTAACGCAAAAATAGTTCGGCAGATCGCTCGCAGCTGATAGCCCTGGGTAACAAAAAAAGGACCCCTGAACAATGGACCAATGCATAGTTTCGACCATGAGGTGCATTGCACCGGCCACGACACTTTGAATTCCCAGGATGGAGAGCGGGGCGATGTTCCAAGGGTTCGGGACGACTATGATCGAACTCGCGAATCGGTTTAGAAACCGTTTTGAAAATCGGCTTGCTGAGAGACGTAAGGGGGGGCTGAACAAGTCCTTCGCGCTAGGCCCATTCATACCATCCGGTCGGTGCCGTGGAGCCCCGGTTGGTTTATCGGTCCGGCGCCTCAATGGCCGCGCTGCGCACCATTTCAGCTGCACGCCATTTTCATCGCTGTTTGCATTCGTGGGGGCCATGGCGTGTCGCCGCCCAGCGTCGGGGCGGCTTCTGTAAATGTATGGAGCGGAACCAATGGCGAAAGTTTGCTGGGTAACCGGTGGGGCCGGTTTTATTGGCTGTGCGATTTCAGCTGGCCTTGCAGATCATTTCCACCGTGTTGTCGCGATCGATAACCTTCATCCGCAGATCCATGCTGGGCGCAGAAGGCCCGGTGCCCTCGACCAACGCGTAGATCTTGTCGTCGCTGATGTGACAGAGCCAGACATCTGGCCAGAATTGCTAAGGAATGGCGGACCGGATGTCGTGGTTCATTTGGCGGCGGAAACCGGCACGGGACAGTCACTGACAGAGGCGTCTCGTCATGCCATAGTCAACGTTGTCGGAACCACGCGGATGCTTGACGCTTTTGCCAGCGCGCAGCATGTCCCAAGGCGCTTTGTGTTAACCTCAAGCCGTGCGGTGTATGGCGAAGGCGCCTGGAAGAGCGAGGCGACAGGTGAGGTAGTCTACCCAGGACAGCGGTCAAAAGAGCAACTTGCGCAGGCCCGGTGGGACTTTCCGGGACTGGCCCCATTGCCAATGCACGCTGCGGCCACCATTCCGCACCCCACCAGCATCTATGGAGCCACGAAACTTACCCAGGAGCAGGTTTTATGCGCTTGGGCGCTCTCGGTCGGCTCTGCAACAAATGTATTGCGCCTTCAGAATGTCTACGGTCCAGGTCAGTCGCTTACAAACTCATATACCGGCATAGTCTCGCTGTTTGCAAGACTTGCCAAAGAGGGCAAAAGCATCCCCGTCTACGAAGATGGCGACATTGCCAGAGACTTTGTGTTCATTGACGACATAGCTGCAGCGATCGTTCGGGCAACCGAACTGGACTTGCCGTCAGCAGCGCTTGATGTCGGAACCGGCCAAGGCACGACCATCCATGACCTCGCAAAGGCCATAGCCAAATTCTATGGGGCGCCCGACCCAGAGATCAATGGCTTTTATCGAAATGGGGATGTCCGGCACGCCGTGGCGGATATCAGCCGGACACAACAGGCGCTCGGGTGGTCTCCGCAGTATGATATCGCACAAGGGGTCGCTCGCCTGTCGCGCTGGATCGACGGCGAATTAGGCTGATATGAGAGCCGCCTGACGTGTCAGATTTGCACGACAACACAGCCCTCTTTGATCACCGGCTGGATTTCTTGGACGCCTTGAGAGGCTTTGCCTCGGTGTGGGTGGTCATGGTTCACGTTGCGATGCTGCCATCCCCGCGGCTTCAACTGCCACCGTTCATCAATGTAATCGTGACGAACGGCGTTATGGGAGTGGAATTGTTCTTTGTTGTTAGCACGTTTTCGCTGTGTCTAAGCATGATAGGTCACGGTGAGGAAAGGCGACCCGTTCTCGGCTTCGCACTTCGACGAATTTTCCGGATAGCGCCGTTGTTTTATGTGATGATAGCGGTAGCGTTCATACGCAATTTTAGCGGGACGGTCATCGACACGACAACTGTACTGCTCAATTTTTCGTTCTTGTTCAACCTCGTTCCCGGTTACCAGCCTTCCATCGTTCCGGCCGGATGGACAGTAGGGGTTGAAACGTTATTTTATGTCATTTTTCCGTTAGTCTACAGATGCGTAGATGGTATGTTATCTTCGGTTGTCATGTTGCTTTTGTCGTTGGCAGTGTCAAGCATCTTCTTCCACATTATAGGAATGCTCGTCTCGAACCCGGGGACGTATCATCTGTTCTCAATATTCTATCGCGCTCCGATTTTCATGTTTGGCTTCATAGCTTTTTACGCATTGTCTATCCTCAAAGCGCGCGACGACGCGAGATTGATTGGCTGCGTCCTTCTCGCAATTGTCCCGGTACTGTTCTTCGCCATCAATGCCGGCAAGACGTCGTTCATTGAGAACTACTACTGGGAGGGAGCGATGTTCGCTGCTTTAACTGTTGGGCTCGCCTTGGTTCGGGTCAAAGCGATCGTGAACGACATTTCCACATTTCTCGGACGAATTAGCTATTCGATCTACCTCGTTCACACGCCGATCATTGTCATGCTCATTCCATCGATGCGGTTAGTCCAAACTCACGTTCCCAATCTTATAGTGGCGTACCTGATCTGCCTCGGCGCGACACTGGCGCTGGTGGTACCGACAGCAACTTTGTCTTACCGCCTGGTGGAGCGCCCGGCCAATCGGTGGGGAAAGCGGTGGGCTTCTCGGATTGCCGATCGCCCTCCCCCCGCGAAGCTGGTGTCCGCCACATGACACTGGCAGCGGCGTCGACAGCATAAAAATTAAGAGCCCTTCGGAATGAACATCATGACAAGACGATTCGCTGATCGAGACGCTCTAGAAGACATCCTGGAGGCTATCAAGAAATATCACCTGGCTGCCACTTTCGGATGGCAAGACGTTGCCCAGCGCTATCGGCGTTCACGTGTTGGGGCCTTTTGGCTCACTATCAACATGGGTGTTTTAATCGGAGCTCTGGGGCTTGTTTTTGGAAACTTGTTCCACTCTCCAATGCAGGAATTCCTTCCTTTTATCTGCGTTGGGATGGTTGTCTGGGGTCTAATTTCGTCTTGCGTTGTCGAAGGCTGCACAAGCTTGATCAGCGCAGATGTCATTATCCTTCAAGTTAGAATGCCGATATTTACGCATATTTTGCGGGCGCTCTGGCGAAATATAATTATATTCTGCCACAACCTGGTAATATATCCGTTTGTTCTGCTTGCCTTCCTAATTCCCTTGCCGTCCACGGCTGCTCTCGCGATCCCGGGTCTATTGGTCGTTCTTTTGAATTTGGCCTGGATGATGCTTGTGCTGGGAATCGCATGTGCGCGGTTCCGAGACCTGACACAGCTAGTGCAGAACCTTTTGCAGGTGACGTTCTATGTGACACCAGTCATGTGGCAGCCAAGGAGCCTGCCAAACGGGGCCTCACCCTACTTGTTGGATTTTAACCCCTTCTATCATCTGGTCACGCTTCTACGGACGCCACTGCTAGGGGGAATTCCTACCCTGACGACATGGAAATATGCGATTGCAATGCTCATCCTGGGATGGATTTTCGCGCTCTGGCTTTTCGACCGCTACCGTCGCCGCATCGCGTACTGGCTGTAAACTATGTCGCATATCCACCTCAGGGACGTTGCGGTCGAATTTCCAATTTACAACGCCGCAAGCCGATCCATTAAAAACCGTGTCCTAAATGTGGCCACGGGCGGCGCGATACAGAGACGCTTCGATGGCCATGTGGTGGTTAAGGGGCTCGACAATATCAACCTCGACCTTGAAGACGGAGATCGCGTTGGACTGATTGGACACAACGGCTCCGGCAAGACGACATTGCTTCGCGTGCTCTCTGGGATCTATGCTCCCACCCATGGGGTTGCCGATATCCAAGGGGATAGTGTTTCACTCATCAATATCGGCCTTGGCATCGATCCGGAAGCAACCGGTCGGGAAAACATTCGACTGCGCGCAGCTATGATGGGAATGGCCCCCCACGAGTTGCACGCGCGTTTTGATGAGATCGCTGAGTTCTCCGGCCTAGGCGATTTCTTGGAAATGCCCTTCCGAACTTACTCGTCCGGGATGCAACTAAGGCTGGCTTTCGCAACATCCACGTCCATCAGACCGGCTATCCTTATTATGGATGAGTGGCTCTCGACAGGCGACGAGGATTTCAAAGAGCGCGCGAACAAGCGTCTTCATGACGTCGTGACGTCTACCGACATTCTTGTCCTCGCCAGCCACTCCAAAGAGCTTCTGCTGCAGAATTGCAACCGCATCGTGTGGCTAGAGCACGGTAAGATTCGGATGGATGGGTCCGCATCGGCGGTCGCGGCGCAGTACTTTGGCAACTGACGATAAACTCTTGCAGGTGGGTGCCCAATTGAAACGCTGCGTCATTGCTTTTTACTATGAACCTGCCGGACACGTAGAGGATTACTACTTTTTCCTCCTTGATTCGCTACGGCCATTTTCTGATCGGATTGTTGTAGTCTCAAACGGCGCTCTCAACGAAGCGTCGAAGAAACGTCTTGCCGCTTCCGTCGATGCTGTCATCGAGCGGGAGAACGAGGGTTTCGACGCCTGGGCGTACAAAACGGCGATCGAGCAGATCGGGTGGAAGAGCCTTTCGGAATTCGACGAGCTCGTTCTCCTCAATCATACGTTCTTTGGACCGATATTTCCTTTTTCGGAGATGTTCGCCGAGATGGAGAGCCGAACCTGCGATTTTTGGGGCATCTCCGCTCACAAGGCGATGCGGCCGCATCCGTTTGATTCGACCCAAGCAGAGCTTCCATTTCACCTAAATTCGCATTTTATTGCGGTACGCAGTCCGCTGCTGGAGTCCACGGAATTCGCCGAGTATTGGGATAAGATACCACCAATCAAGTCATATATGGATTCAGTCGGCAAGCATGAGGCCGTTTTTTCGAGGCGTTTCCAGGACCTTGGCTATGTATGCTCTGTCTATGTCGATCCGGCCGACTACAAGACACCGTACCCAGTTTTCATGGAGGTGGATCGCACAATAGAGCAGCGGAGTCCGATCCTTAAGAAGCGCCTTTTTTTCCACGATACGCTTTTTTTGGAACGCGGCGCGATCAACCTGCCGCGCGCCCTTGAGTTGATCAAAAAGCACTCGGATTATGACTTGGATCTCATCTGGCGCTCAGTCGGTCGGTTGTCGAAACCGCGCACGCTCAACAATAACGCAGCACTGATGTCAGTACTTCCAGAACAGGGTCTACCGACATGTTCAAAACAGCCGGCATTGCGGATAGGGGTCTTTGCTCACATCTTCTACCCCGAAATGACGGAGGAACTCATTCGCTATGTGGATAACATCCCTCCTGGCTATGATTTATTCATAACAACAGATTCGATAGAAAAGAAAGCTCTCATATTGCCAATGGCGGCTGCTGCATGCGGCGCAAAGAACGTAGACGTTCTCGTCGTTGATTCTAATAAGGGACGCGACGTATCGGCGCTACTAATAGGTTGTAGAGACCTCTTGTTAGACAACAAGTACGACTTGGTTTGCCGCCTACATTCGAAACAGTCCCCTCAAGATGGCGCGAAAGGCGATCAATTCAAGCATCATATGTTCGACAACCTACTTTACACCCCTGGCTATGTTCTGAATCTCATCAGCCTCTTCGCCGAATGCCCGTCGTTGGGATTGGTCCTGCCGGCGATGATACATGTCGGCTATCCTACAATGGGCCAGTCGTGGTTTGGAAACAGATCCAGGGTTGAAAAGTTGGCCAGGGAACTCGGGCTCAACGTCCAGTTGGACGATAATACTCCGGTGGCACCTTATGGAGGGATGTACTGGTTCCGGCCGATGGCGCTTAGGAAGCTGTTCGCCAAGGAATGGAGCTGGCGTGATTTTGCTGACGTGGATTATGGAGATGGGAGCCTTCCGCATGCCATCGAAAGGCTAATCGCTTACGTCGCGCTCGATGCTGGCTATGTGTTCCGGCATATTCTAACTCCGCAACACGCCGCACGAAACTACACGATGCTTGAGGCGAAACTGCAAGCGGCGGCCTCTGGCGCGTTGCCGGCAGACTTCGCAGGCATGGGTGTGAGCCGCTCGTTCCAAAACCTCATAGTATCATTGAAGCGCTCAATCATTTTCCGCTCGCCGCTGGCGTTCCGAATTTTGCGGCCCCCGTACCGCCTTATGGTCTCTTTGCTCGGTCGTTTACAATAGCGTCGTCAAGACGTGGAGGATCGCGTCCTTTGGCAACATCGCTGCCCGCGGTCATCGGGATTTTCGATCTGCTCAACGCGGCCAGGTCCTCGGCGACCCGATCCGCAATGGCTCGGCTACTATTGACCCGTGCCTGACACATTTGGGGCGTATGGTCTTCAAGTCGTCCGCATCCAATGAGGCAAAACGGACGCTTGAAAGTCAACTCAGGTGCTTTCGCCCGAACGGGAGGGGGGCATCATGGCTTTCTCGAAATTCGCCAGTATGTTCACGTCTGAAGACCTGAACCTTCTGCAGAAGGTATTCGACCAGCTATGCCAAAAGCGTCGTCTGGCTCTTAAAGACAGAGACCAAAGAGAGCGGCTTGCTTCAGAGGTCATGCAAGCCTTTGAGGCCGGCTTCACCGACGAAACAGAGTTGTGGCAAGCGCTTTCGAAGCGCCGCACAGCCCAAGGGTGAAACTTAGGCGTTGTGCTTTTTATAGGGGCCGCACACCAAACTTGTCAGTGGCGCCAGCGGCCATGGCCGGGGTCATGCGCAGCGATGCATGAGTGCGTACGAATTGTAGTTACATGAAGTGCAGCGCCACCGCGTTGGCGTGGGATTCGACCTTTTTAGGAGAGCCATTTGGTCAGGCGAGCAAAGCGGCGCATAAGGTTTGGCAACTTGGAAGTGCTTCGATTCTGCCTCAGCTAAGCAGATCTCTCGGCGGCTTGTTTCGAGATGAGCACGCTCGGCGTCGATTTTCTGGGGGATCGTGATTGCGCCGCACGACCGCATCTTCGAGAAAACCGTGTCCAACATGCAGGAAGTGGCGGCGCGTGAAGACGATGGAGACGATCGTGCTTCCGGATGTGCTGGCAATCATCTCGCCGATCATCTACGTGCTGCCGATCCAGATGCTGGCCTATTTCGCCGCCGTGTTCACGGGCACCGACGTCGACCAACCGCGCAATCTGGCGAAATCGGTGACGGTGGAGTAGGCTGCAAGCTGGATCGAAAAGCTCCTTAGGCCTTAGCGCAAGTCCGGTAAAACATTATGCATCGCTAATGCTTTTATGGTCCTGCCCTGAAGATCGGCGGCAAAACGTTCGCTTGTCGTCGCTCATCGCAAGTCCGGACCGCACTACGACAAAAACCGAGAAAACGAATTTACGAACGACTGCAAACACGCAATCTTCTTTCTCTATAGAGTTTGTATAATTACCTAGCCTGGTCCTGTCTTCGCGAACGCAGTCTGCGTTCCAAAGGAGAAGGATCATGACCACCCCAGCAATCGTCGGATTTTCCGGCAGCTATAACGCTCCCTCCCGCACGCGCATTCTGGTCGAAGAAATCGTCAGGCGAGCGGCGCGACGATATGACAAGACCTCCGAAGTCCTGGACATCGGCCAGTTTATTCCCCAGCTGGGCGCCGCGGTCCGTCTTTCCGATCTCAATCAAACCGCAAGGAGGCTCGTTGAGCGCCTGCTTCAAGCCGAGGCATTGGTTGTCGCCAGTCCGGTCTACAAAGGCAGCTACACCGGGCTCTTCAAGCACCT
The DNA here is from genome assembly GCF_008520305.1 of Mesorhizobium sp. SARCC-RB16n. GTDB lineage: Bacteria > Pseudomonadota > Alphaproteobacteria > Rhizobiales > Rhizobiaceae > Mesorhizobium. The sequence goes on from NZ_ML703258.1 coordinate 267,051, forward strand.
GATCGATTTGTTGGAACCCACTGCGTTCAGTGGCAAGCCAGTCCTGCTCGCCGCGACCGGCGGTGGCGATCGCCACGCGCTGGTGATCGAGCATCAGTTGCGACCGCTCTTCGGTTTCTTCGAGGCGCGAACGCTTGCGACCGGGATCTATGCCTCGGAACGGGATTTTGCCGATCCGACATCCATTTCCCCTGCCCTGGCAGAGCGACTCGACCGAGCGATAGGACAGTTCGCGCCCTATCTCGGACCGCGGATTCCACGCGAATTGTCCGTGCAGGCCAGTGTGCTCAGAGCGAACGGTGTAACGAGCCAAGCGCATGGGCGCACCTTGAGCCGAGTTCCTCTAGCCAGCTTGGAGTGAGGGCTGGTTCACGCCCCTCTTCGAACATTGGAAAGCCCCGAATTCCCGTCCAGCAACTCACTTAAGCACGGAGACTATCATGACAAAGCCAGTTCTCGTTGACGCTTCAATCACGCAAGCCGACGTCGCCCCGCTCACGGTGCGTGTTGGCGCGGAAATTCGCAACGTCCGCCTCTCCGGCGATCTGCCACACGCGGTCGTGGCCGGCATCAACGACCTCCTGCTGCGCCACAAGGTGGTGTTCTTCCGCGACCAGGGCCACCTCGACGATGCCGAGCAGCAGCGCTTTGCGCGCCTGCTCGGTGACCTGGTGCCACATCCGACTCAGGGTCCGGTCGCCGGGACGGCCTCGATCCTCGAACTCGATTCGAGCCGTGGCGGCGGGCGAGCCGATCAGTGGCACACCGACGTCACCTTCGTCGACGCCTACCCAAAGTTCTCGGTTCTGCGCGGCGTCGTCATTCCGCCGGTGGGTGGCGACACGATCTGGGCCAACACCACTGCCGCCTATGAGAGCCTGCCGACGGCGTTAAAACTTCTCGCCGACAATCTTTGGGCGGTGCACTCCAACGCATACGACTATGCCGCAGCTCGACCGCGAGCGACTGATGCGGAGAAAAAGCATTTTGACGAGGTGTTCACCTCGACGGTCTACGAAACCGAGCACCCGGTCGTGCGGGTTCATCCCGAAACTGGCGAACGCACGCTGCTTCTCGGCAATTTCGTGCAGCGCTTTGTCGGCCTTTCGAAGAACGATTCTCAAAAACTTTACGAGGTTTTCCAATCCTACGTGACCGCACCGGAAAACACCGTCCGCTGGCGTTGGCGGGCCGGAGATGTGGCGATCTGGGATAACCGAGCCACCCAGCACTATGCTGTCAATGACTATGGCGACGGCCACCGGGTCGTCCGCCGCGCCACCGTGGATGGCGACGTGCCCGTTGGCATTGACGGGCGTCGTAGCGCCACCCGCACCAAGGTAGCCAAACCGGCGACGGCGAAAGCCGCCTGAATCCAGCCCATTTCCCTCCAGTCAGCCATATCCCTCGAGTCAGCAATAAGAGGAACGAGATGTCCAGAAAGATCAGACTTGGCGCATTCCTGCCCGGCGGCGGACAGCATATCGCCGCGTGGCGCCATCCCCACGCGCCGGCCGACGGAGCGACCAATTTCGAGTTCCACAAGCAACTCGCGTTGACCGCCGAGCGCGGCCTGTTCGACGCCTATTTCCTCGCCGACAATCTGACCGTCGGCCTCGGCGCCCGCGAAGGCGGCAACGCCAAGATCGCCGGTTTCGAGCCGGTGACGCTGTTTGCCGCGCTGGCACCGCTGACCACGTATCTCGGCTTCATCGCCACGGCGTCCACCACCTATGAAGAGCCCTATACCCTCGCCCGCAAATTCGCCTCGCTCGACCTAATTTCGAACGGCCGGGCCGGCTGGAACGTCGTGACCTCGGCCGGCGACGAGACCGCCCAGAATTTCAATCGCGACCTCCAGCCCAACCACGCCGACCGCTATGCACGGGCGCACGAGCATGTCGAGACCGTCAAGGCGCTGTGGGACAGCTGGGAGGATGACGCCTTCATCCGCGACAAGCAGTCGGGCCGCTTCTACGACAAGGACAAGCTGCACGACATCGATCACAAGGGCGCGCATTTTAGCGTCAAGGGTCCGCTCAACGTGCCGCGCCCGGTGCAGGGCCACCCGGTGGTGGTGCAGGCCGGACAATCCGAGGACGGCCGCGGGCTTGCCGCGCATTCGGCCGAGGTGATCTTCACCGCCCATCAGAAGCTTGACACGGCGCAGGAATTCTACCGCGACATCAAGGCGCGCGTGGCGGAAGCCGGCCGCGATCCCGGTCAGGTGCTGATCATGCCGGGCGTAGCGCCCTTCGTCGGTCGCACCAAGGAAGAGGCACAGGCCAAGTACCAGCAGCTCAACGATTTGATCCTGCCCGAGGATGGCGTCGCCCTGCTCAACGGGCTCGCCGGCCAGACGCTCGACATCAGAGGCTATCCGCTCGACGGGCCGCTGCCGCCGAGTAAGGAGACCGAGGGCATGAAGAGCCGTCAAGCACTGATCCGCCAGATCGCCGACGAGCACAATTTTACGATCCGCCAGCTTTACCAATGGGTGGCGACGGCGCGCGGCCACTACACCATCGTCGGCACCGCCACTCAGGTCGCCGACAAGCTGGAGGAATGGTTCGCCAGCGAGGCCGCAGACGGCTTCAACATCCTGCCGCCATGGCTGCCCGGCGGGCTCGACGATTTCGTCGACCTAGTGATCCCCGAACTGCAGCGGCGCGGCCTGTTCCGCACGGTTTACGAAGGCCGGACCTTGCGCGAAAACCTCGGCCTCAGGCGGCCGGTGAACCCGTGGACCGCAGCCCGGGCCGTCCGTGCGACCGTGCTCGCCGCCGAGTGATCCTTGAAACGAAAGGCATTGCCATGACTTTGCAGCACATGGAGCGGCCGGTTGGCATCGGCACGCATGAGGGCACGGAGAGGGTTGGTGCGGGAGGGCTTGGCATGGACTTCCAGCGGCTCACTGTCCGGACCACGGTACGCATCATCTCGCGCTATGGCGTGCTTCTTGGCTTCCTGGCGCTGTGGCAGGCGGCGGCGAGCAGCGGTTGGGTGAATGCCGCCGTGCTGCCGCCGGTCGACATGATCGTCGCGGCACTCTGGAAAGGTCTCGCCGGCGGCAGTTTGCTCGGCGACATCGCCATAAGCCTTCAGCGCGCGGGCCTCGCCTTCGCTGCGGCGGTCATAGTCGCCATTCCGCTCGGGCTGATGATTGGCCAGGTCCGCGCCGTCGAAACGGCGCTCGATCCGATCCTGCAGCTGTTCCGCCAGACCTCGGCGCTGGCGCTCTACCCGGTGTTCATCCTGCTTATGGGTCTGGGCGAGGCCTCCAAGGTATTCGTCATCTTCTGGGCGACGCTGTTTCCGCTGCTGCTCAACACGATCAGCGGCGTCAAGGAGGTCGATCCGAAGCTGCTGGAGATGGCGCGTGTCTATGGCGCGCGCCGGCTGACGGTGTTTCGCCGCGTCGTGCTGCCGGGCGCGGTCCCTTCGATCTTCGTCGGCCTAAGGTTAGGGGCCACCACGGCGCTGTTGCTCTTGATCGCTTCGGAGATGATCGGCGCCAACAAGGGCATCGGCTTCCAGGTGATGAACGCGCAGTACAATTTCCAGATCCCGCTGATGTTCGCGGCGATCGTCATTCTGGCGGCGCTCGGCCTGATCGCCAACCAGGTGCTGGTCAGCCTACAGCGGCGGCTCTGCCGCTGGAATGATCCCGCCAGCTAAACAGCCTTCCGTTCACCTCATTTCAAACAATGAAAGACCCGGATCATGACCATCACCCGCCGTACGCTTCTTCTTCGCGCCCCGCTCGCCGCCGGCATCATCGCTGCCGGACTGCCATCGATTGCGCGGTCGCAAGCCGCTTCCGTCAAAATCCGCTATCTCGCCAGCCGCGGCGGCATCTCCCCGCACGAGCTTGCCGACGAACTTGGTTACTTCAAAGGCCTCGGCATCGAGCTCGAGAATGTCGGCTATGTCGGCGGCGGGCCTGAGTCGCTGTTTGCGCTCGCCTCCGGCAGCGTCGACCTCGGTTCAGCCGCGACACCCGCGGTGATCAACTCGATTGCCGGCGGCAACGACTTTGCCGCCGCCTATCCGAGCAACGGCATCAACAAGGACGTAAAAAGCGTCTTCTATGTGCTCGACGACAGCCCGATCAAATCGATCGCCGACATCGCCGGCAAGACGATCTCGGTCAACACGCTGGGCGCCCACCTCGACTATACGGTGCGCGAGGCGCTGCACAGCGTCGGGCTTCCGCCGGATGCGGCCAAGCTGGTCGTGGTGCCGGGACCGCAGCTCGAACAGACCTTGCGCTCCAACCAGGTTGACATTGCCGGGCTCGGGTACTGGCAGGCGACCTTTGCCGGCTCGCTGGTTGCCAATGGTGGTGTGCGCGGCGTTTTCAACGACACAGATGTGCTGGGTGAAATCGCCGGCGGCTTCGTTGTGCTGCGGCGCGACTTCATCGCCGCCAACCCGGACGCCGCCCGCAATTTCGTCCAACAATCGGCGCGTGCGTCGGACTGGTCGCGGCAGAATCCCGACGAAGCGCGCAAGCTGCTTGCCGATATCCTCAACAGGCGCGGCGAGAATGGCGATCTGGCGCGCTACTGGACGGGCTTCGGCCTCCGCGGAAAGGCTGCCGTAACCGACCGCGACGTCGACTTCTGGGTGAGAATTTTGGAGCGCGACGGCCGTTTGCAAAAGGGCAGGCTCAAGGCCGCCGATATTCTGTATCGGCCCAGCGAAACCAAGAGCTGAGGGCCGAGATGAGCGTGACCAGCATCACTCGTGGCGGAGAGGTCTCGATCCGTGACCTCTCCAAATCCTTCAGCCTTGGCGGGCGCCAGCTTGCTGTGCTGAGGACGCTCAACCTCGACATCCGCCCCGGCGAATGCCTGGTCATCGTTGGCGCCAGCGGATCGGGCAAGACGACGCTGCTGCGTATCCTGGCCGGGCTGGAGGCCGCCGACGGCGGCACTGTTTCGATCGACGGCAGAAAGGTCGAGGGCGTCGGCACAGAGCGGGCGGTGATCTTTCAGGAACCGCGCCTGCTGCCCTGGCTTAGCGTGCTCGGCAATGTCGCCTTCGGCCTCGAAGTGCGCGGCGTGCCGAAGCAAGAAGCCGAGAAACGGGCGCGCTTCAACATCGCTCTGGTCGGCCTTGCCGAATTCGCCGACGCCTGGCCGCGGCAGCTTTCGGGCGGCATGGCGCAGCGCGTCGGCATCGCCCGCGCCCTGACGGTGCAGCCCGAGATCCTGCTGCTCGACGAGCCGCTCGGGGCTCTCGACGCCATGACCAAGATTTCCATGCAGGAGGAACTGGCGCGCATCTGGAGTGAGGACAACGTCACCATGGTGATGGTCACCCATGATCTGGAAGAGGCTATCTATCTTGCGAATCGGGTTCTGGTTCTGCCGAAGGAAAAGAACGGCGCCGTCCGGCTGGTAGACATTGACCTGCCCCGCCCTCGTGACCGCAGCGAAAGCCGCTTCGTGCGCTATCGCGAGCAGCTTCTGCGCGAGTTCGGTCTGACTTGAAATGCGAGAAGAGAATGTTGGACTTGGCGGCCCGTGCTTTTGGGGTCAGGACAAGAGCTGTTCAAAATCTTGCGCTAAGGACGAACGGATCGGCGGAGCGGATGAAAGAACACGGCTTCAAGGAAACGAAGGCCAGCATTGCCAACAAACTGGCGGGGCACGCATCCCACGGCATTTTTTCTTGCCGCCCTAGCTGCAATCGGATGTAAGACGGTTAGACTAGAGGATATCTAGCGGCTTTTTTACATTCGGGGGACGTGGTGCGGGTATGGTTACGCCGGATAACTGCTTTGGTGCTGTTTTGGAGCTATGTTTGGCTCGTCGCGCTAAGTGTTGGACCCCTATTCCATCCCCTTGTTCAAGAACATGGCCAAGGGAATGCCCAATACGATCAAGCCAACGGCGGAAGCGACCTTAAGGAGCCACTCGGCGAAACCTTCTGGGTACGGTTGACGACTGACCCGGTTGCCTTCTTTACGGCAGTCCTTGCCGCATTCACCATTGTTCTTGGTGGATCCACTATTCTTCTCTGGTGGGAAACTAGAAAAGGAGGCGAGATAAACCGCCGGCTGGCCGCCGCCTCCGAATTGAGCGCAAGGGCGGCGATAGGCATTGAACTGCCTATAATCCGCGCATACCTCCCGAATTTGAACGCGGTCGATGGTCCAGTTCCCCCGATTGGCCCTGTGGCTTCCATAACTCTGACCCTCAGCCCATCGGCCTTTTGCTATGTCCCGGAGGTTAAGTTCCAGAACTTCGGCAGGACTAATGCTTTTCTCGATAGCCTTAGGATCGGATGGGAGGTTTGCCGCAATTTGCCCAGTGAGCCGCTTTATAGGTTCACAATTGTGCCGCGAGGCTTGCCAATCTGTTTGCCGGGAGAGCCCGAGGAATCGGTAGACACCCCCACGCACACGATTGTTCTGACCAATGATCAAATCGACGCGATTGACGCTAGGGAGGTGTTCCTGTGGTTCTTCGCCGAATACCGCTACGCTGACTTTTTGGGCAACAACCACGCCGCTAGATTCTGCTGGCAATGGGCGTGTCCAGATGGCGTTGGCGATCATTATCTCGCTGCCGTAGGCAACCCTCCCAAAGGGTACACCCGTCACACATAGAAGCCACACGACTAGAGCAACGGTCCTCATGCCAGCACCCCGCCAGCATGTGGGTCTAGCCCGCTCGCCGCGCTCGTGGCGTTTGTGCCATAATACCGGAACGGATCATGAACTCTATGCTGCTCGACGGATTGGAATCAGAAGTCTTAGCGACCGGAATCCTTCAGCCATTTGATGTTCCGCGTCCAAAGTGTAGATGCCGGTCAGGTTGATGTGCTCCCAACTCAACGGCGAGATGTGCTTCAGCAGATGATCCGGAATCTCTCGAGGTGCACTGCGCAAATGGGCAACCGCCCGGTCTATGTAAACGTATTCCAATGGATGATCGCGCTGACGACGAGGTTCAAGCCTGATGCGCTGAACGCCTGGCTTTCGAACGACCGGTCGCGGATTTCGCCTCGCTCATGGAAGAACACGGCACGCTTGAGCTTGTGTGCCGCCTCGCCTTTGTTGAGACCGGCTGGGCAGCGCCGGCGCAATGCCGGACTTGAGAAATCGATCATGAATAGGGACCGCTCGATGCGACCGAGTTCCCGCAGCGCCCTGGCGAGTTGGCTCTCCTTTGGCGATGCCGAGAGCTTCTTCAGGACGGTCGACGGCACGACGGATGGTATCGTGATCGATACTGCCAGGTGAAGCGCTGACGGCCTGATAGTTTGCCCAGTCGGTCATGAAGTTGTGGTTCATCGTGACGTCTTTCATGGTGCCGCTAGCGGCCTCGATCACCGATTTGAGGTTTCAAGCACGTGGCGGGTCTGAGCACCCGCATCGCCTACATGCACGACATTGTTGTCTTTGTCGAAGGGCAGCGTGCCCGACACATAGACCACCCCATCGGCAAGAGTACCTGGGGAATATGGTGCGACAGGTTTGCTGCTGCCGCCGGCAGTACAACAGGCTTTTGGTTCTCCTGTTTCGCAGTTGAAGATTTGGATGAGAGCGGTTTGAGAAATTGGCCACAGCAATCGTAGGGATCGCCTACCGGGTACAGTTCGGCACGAGGTGGCAGGTCGCGCTTCCGGCACTACAGCCCGTCAGGGATGAGGATGACCGAACCATGTGTCCGGCGCGCCTCCATGTCCTCGTGCGCTTTGACCGCATCGCTCAGTTTGTACTTCGAGGCGTTCGGTGCCTTGACGATGCCAGCTTCGATAGCGCTGAAGAGATTCCTGGCAGCCGCCTCATATTCGCTGCGGTCTGCCGTATAGTGCGCGATGGATGGACGGGTAACGAACAGCGACCCCTTTCCACCCAGTGACGCAACGCTAAGGGGATCAACCGGACCAGAGGCCTCGCCGAAGCTGACAAGCGTGCCGCGGGGACGGAGGCAATCTAGGGACTTGGCGAACGTATCGGCGCCGACGGAGTCGTAGACGACGCGCACGCCCTTACCGCCTGTGATCTGCGCGACCCGCGCTTTGAAATCCTCCTTCGCGTAGACGATCGCGTAATCGCACCCATTCGCGCGTGCGATCTCGGCCTTATCTTCCGAACCGACGGTGCCGATCACGGTTGCGCCGATATGCTTCAGCCACTGGCAAGCAATCGAGCCAACCCCGCCTGCCGCCGCGTGGAACAGCACTATGTCGCCTTTCGCCACAGACACACAGCGATGGATCAGATACTCGACAGTCAGCCCCTTCAAGACCAGCGCCGCAACCACGGTGCTATCCAAACCGTCGGGCACCGCTAGGGCGCGAGCGGCGGGCAAATTGCGGAAAGTAGCATAGGCGCCGGGTGGGCCGCCGACATAGGCGACACGCTGGCCCACGGCCAGGCCCGCGACGCCCTCGCCCAAAGCTGTGATTACGCCGACGCCTTCGATCCCAAGGCCGCTTGGCAGCGTCAGCGGCGCGGCGTAGACACCCCGGCGGTGGTAGATGTCTATATAGTTCACGCCGATAGCCAAATGACGGATCTGGATCTCTCCGTCTAAGGGATCGGTGAGCGCGTGCCGCTGCCGGCTCAACACATCAGGCGCGCCAAATTGAGAGAAACGAAAGGCTTCGGTTTCGAGGGTCACGTCAATTCGACCGGCTACGGAAGATTTCGACGACCGCGGCGGCGAGCGCCGCGTTATCGCTGGCGATCGTCCCATTCGGGAGATCCTTTCCATCTTCAAAACCGACGCGAGTGGAATAGCCCCGTTCGCGCGCCAATTCGACGAATGGCCAGACGGTCTTGTCGAAACCACGCAGAAGAATCGGGCGCCTGATCTCGGCGCGCCTGAGCGCACCAACAATGCCCTCCTGAACATCGCGTGCAAGCCGCAGATCCTGTTCGTGATCAAGCTCGATCCGCACACGGAAAACATGATCATGATCTTCGACGCCGATGTAGCGTTCCGCGTCGGGTACCGATGCCAACCCAACCTCAATGCCGACGCCCCTCTGGCGCAGCAACTGCATGACGGCAGGCGCATCGTTTTTAGCCAGATTCACGGAGGCATAATCCGGCACCTCAGGCCAATGGCGTATTGCATCTCGCGTTCGATCCTCATCACCCTCTATCCAGGCTCCGGTGGACACGCCAACAACGGTTCCGGGGCAGGCGCGGCGGATCGCGCGGATCGTGTCATCGACGGCGGCGAGGCTCTCCTTCTCGTCTGCTCCACGCGGATGAACGTGGAGCTCCGCGGCGCCGGCGGCGACGGCCGCATCGCGCGCCATGGCATCTATGGTAAGGGGTAGGAGTGGATGGAAAATCTTCGGCCGCCCGCCGTTGATGCAAGCTTGAACGATCATGTTGAACAGACCTCTGCTTTTGTAGGAATTGTTATCTCAACCTCGTCGCCGATCGTTGCGACGGGTCAAAGTGGAAGAGCGCGATCTCATCATATTTTTTTCGACCAGAAACCGACAGGACAAGGACCAGCATGCCAATTTCGGAAAATCGGATTTGAATTTTCCCGTCAGATCCTATCTCGTGAGGCGCTGCCATAATCTGACTGGCTTTTTCGGCGCTGTCGATAAACCATTGTGCAATTCTGTTTTGCGAAAATTGAAGGCTGCGTGGATTGGAACGACCTTAAATACGATGCCGATGGCAGCAGCAGGCGCGACCTGATCCACTCAACGCCCGATGACTTGGCCTCCACGCGAATTTTCCTAGGCGGATGCCTTTGGCCGCCTGGCTTGGGCCATGGTCTGGGCAAAGGAGATTACGGTGCTTGGCAGGCACTAGTGGAACCGCGCCACGATCTACCAGCAGCCCGGATAGATGAGGAGCCGTCATCGAGACGACCTGTTGAACGGCCGCATTCATGGCACTGCAGCAGTGAACTCTAAAACCAGCCCCGCCACTTGAACCATGCCAGCGGAATGATGGCGCTGAGCGCGATCATCGCCAGCCCATAGGGATAGCCGAATGCCCAGTCATATTCAGGCATGCCCTTGAAGTTCATGCCATAAATGCCCGCTATCAGCGTCGGTGGAATGCCGACGATCGAGACGATGGTGAGGATCTTGAAGATGTCGTTCTGGGCGATCCCGATCAGGCCGACCATGGCGTCGAGCAAGAACTGAACCTTGTCGGCCAGATGCACCTCGTAGTCGTCCAGGGAGGCCACGTCCTGTTTGAGGCCGTTCATGCGCTGCGCCATCTGTCCGGCGTTCCAGTCCGCGGTCATGCGGGATGCGAAATCGATCGCGCGTCCTAAGGCCAGTAGGACGTCGCGCTTCTCTGAAAGATGGTCTCCTAGCCTACCGACGTGACGTAGTTGGGCGCGAATGACCCGATTGGAGCGGATGGCCTTGCGGCCGCCACTGTCCGGCACGTGGAAGGCGGTCGCAGACAGGGTGCGCAATTCTGTCGCCGACTGTTCGAGGCTGTCGGCAAGGTGGTCAACAATTTCGTCGCAGAGATCAACGAACACCTCCAGACTGGAGCTTGGGCATCCGATGGAATCGGCGAATCGTCCTGCGACCGTATCGAAGGCCGTCGACGCCGCGAAGCGGACAGTAACCAGGCGCTCGCGAGACAGCACGAACCCTACCGGTGCGACCTGCGGTGCGTCACCTTCGACATGCGTGACCATGGGCACGCTCATGGTAAGCACGTCTTCGCGAACCTTGAGCCGGCTCGAACTTTCGATCTCGCTCAGGCTTTCACGGCTCGGCACGGCCACGCCGGTCAGCTTCTGGATCTCGGCGAATTCCGCAGGATCGGGATTGCAAAGATCCAGCCAGATCGCCTGCGCCGCCCCTGGAGCTTTAGTTTGCGGATAGGCGCTGAACATCGCGGGCGCAGCCAAAAATGGGAAAGGTTAGGCGTGCTTAGCACGCGACAGCGGCCTCGGCGAGCACACCCGGCTTCGGCCGACCGCAATTCCACCAAGGCATCCTAGAAACTACTCACGAAGCAGCGGTCCGCCCGTCCTGGCCAATCTCCTTCGCAATTGCGGCTCCGCCGGTATCTTGCGGCACACTGCTTGCCGCTTCCTGATGTTTCGAGCGGGCTTCTTCCAGGTCAAGCTCCTTCTCGGCCTCACGCATGGCGTCGTCGAACTGCCTGCGGAAATCGCCGAGATATCGGTTGACCGTCTTCATTGTTGTGCCAAGCGACCGCATGACATTTGGAAGCTCCCCTGGTCCGAAGACAACCAGCGCCACAACGAAGATGACCACAAGATGGTCCCAGCCAAGTCCGAACATCAGTATCTCCCATGGCGCCTTTGATGACATCCGCGGAAGGCCCGCCTGATCACCTCGATCAAGGCTGCGAAGCGTACTATCATAGCGTCCCGCCCGCACCATTCCAGTATGCGCCGTTGCGATGCCGTTCACAGTTGCTTCAAGTCGGATGTCCGGCACGCCACACAAGAGCACCGGCTGCCTTGTGACGGCTGCCTCTCTGCCGTTCTGGCAATGAAACAGAACCATGTTATGAGTGATTCTACCTACAACACGCGGCGGCATTCCGCCCAAAAGGGAGATCATGTCCAGTATCGATAGCAGTATTTTCGATTTTCTCGGGATATTGGCCGTACTTGCCCTCGTCGCCGCCAATGGTTTCTTTGTAGCAGCCGAATTTTCACTTGTGGCGGTTCGCCGCAGCCGCGTGATCGAACTGGTCAATGCTGGCAGGCTCAACGCAAACGCGCTGAAACACGCAGTCGACAATCTCGACGCCAACCTGGCGGCGACCCAGCTCGGCATCACAATTTCTTCGCTGGCGCTCGGCTGGGTCGGAGAACCAGCGCTCGCCCATCTGATCGAGCCGCTGCTGAACGCATTGCTAGGATCGCTGGCGACATTCGGTTCGCACGCCATAGCGGTCGTCATTTCCTTCATCATCATCACTGCGCTGCACATCGTGCTGGGCGAACTGGCGCCCAAGAGCCTGGCGCTCCAGCGCAGCGAAGGAACCGCACTCTGGGTCGTGCGCCCGCTCGGACTGTTCCTTTTCGTGCTGCGGCCGGCGATCATCGGCCTCAACGGCCTTGGCAATCTCGTGCTGCGCCTGTTCGGGCTGCGGCCGGGAACGGGCGAGGAATCGCTGCATTCGCCCGATGAGCTGAAGCTGCTCGTTGCCGCCAGCCAGGAGGCCGGGCTGCTGCAGCCGGCGCAGCAGGAACTTGTCGAGCGCGTCTTCAACATAGGCGACCGCCGCATCGCCGACATCATGACGCCGCGCCGCGACGTAGACTGGATCGACGCCGATGACAGCATGGAGGAGATGCTTCGCACTATCCGAGACTGCCGCCACGACCAGCTGCTGGTCGGACGCGGCGGCATCGACGAGCCGCTGGGCATGGTCCTGAAGACTGACCTTCTCGACCAGGTGCTGCACGGCAACGCTGTAGATCCGATAGCCGCCATACACGAACCCATGATCGTGCACGAGGGAACCCCGATCTTCCGCGTCCTCGACCAGTTCAAGAGGGCGCCGGTGCGGCTCGCCATCGTCCTCGACGAATATGGCAGCCTAGAAGGCATCGTTACCCAGACCGACCTGCTTGAGGCCATCGCCGGCGACCTGCCGGACACGGAAGGCGAGGACCCCGACATCGTCGAGCGTGAAGACGGCTCGCTGCTGATCGACGGCATGATGCTGGCGCACGATGCCTTCGCACGGCTCGGTTTTCGGCCGGGATCGGCGGATGGCGATTTCCACACCATCGCCGGCTTCGCCCTGTTCCAACTCGGACATCTTCCCGAAGCCGGCGAACATTTTGCCTACCAGGGCTGGCGCTTCGAAATCCTCGACATGGACGGAAGGCGTATCAACAAGCTGCTCGCCCGCCATGAAGGCGCTACATCCACTGCTGCAGCCATTTGAGGCCGAAGGCGCCGGGCGCCAGTATGCCCGTCACCCACAAGATCGCCGAGCTGATGTTGGCGATCTGGAAGACCGGCGCGGAAGCGCGCAACGGACCTGAGAAGCGGCCGACGAACACGCCTGGCCCGCCCCAGCGTTCGAAGAACTTGTGGCCGCGTGGCAAAAGGTCTGGGTAGCGCGTCAGCGGCCAGCAATCCGAAACCCGGTGCCCGAGTCTTGTGCGGGTCCCAAGATCATCCGGCTCTAGATCAGCGCCTTCGCCGCCGGCGAGGGGTCAAATCGTCACTTCGCTTGATAGCCAAACGATCTGTTAGAGCAGCCTATTCAGATTGGCAATTCGGGTTGCCGCTCTGGACCAGCATCACGTTGGCAGCCGCCGCGCTGACCACGTGACCCGGGGCGTCCCTAACTAGGAAGGCCGCGAAAAACATCGGCCGCTCGATGATAGGTGCGAAGATACCCCCAAAAACGAAAGAGACCCTAGAGGTGCCGGCAGCCAACGGGGCCCAGCCGCGAGGCACCACATTTTCACGCAGGAGACGCTTGACGTCAGGCTGTCGTCAGGAAGATCTCCTAATCAGTTTCTGCCGCCGCTGTGCTGCCGCCTAACCCCCGGCCTTTGTGCGGCACGCCCTGCCCGCTTACTCCTCCCTGCGGGCAGGGCGTCATTCAAGAATGGGCGAAAAAGAAGCTCTGAGAGATGAAGGATTGGAGATAGGTTACTTTGCTGAGAATGATTGCGTCGCCGCTTGGCGACCTGTCATTTGCAGCCGAGGCGCTTGCTGACGCTGCTGTCGGACGATTTCGGTCTGCTTTGGGGCGAGCACGGGTCAGCGTGCCGTAAGGTCCGCATCGCCCCGAGTGTGGAACTCGGCTTTGTTTTGCAAAAGCGGCCGAGACCGTCCACCACGCTTTCTCTCACCGTCAGATCCATCCTGGGCGGGAACCTGAAGGAACAACCTTGCACGGCTGACTATGCGCGATCGGCCGCGTCCAAGCGGTGAATTGCCGGCTTGCGGCCTCACAAGTTCAAACAGAGTACGGTCAAAATGGATACTGTCAAACAGGCGCCGCGATACGGTTCGCACCACTATATCAACGGCGCATTTTCAAATGCTGAGCCCTCGCGCACGGGTTCGGTCTTCAACCCCTCTACCGGACACGAAATTTACCGTACAGCTTATGGGGACCGCGCCGTAGTGGATGACACGGTGCAAGTGGCCGTCAAGGCAGGGCGCGAATGGGCTAACGCCTCCCAGGCGCATCGGCTGCAGGTGATCTTCCGCATGCGAGAACTCATGCTTCATCAGGCCGATAAGATCGCCGAAATCACCGGCCTCGAAAGCGGCAAAACCATCTCCGACGCTCAGGGCGAGCTAAGCCGCGCGCTGGAGGCCATTGAATTTGCCACCAATGCACCTCAGATCACCAAGGGAGAGTATTCGCGCAACGTCGGCGGCGGCATCGACACGTTTTCCTTCCGTCAGCCGGTAGGCGTGGTCGGCTGCATTGCGCCGTTCAATTTCCCTGTCATGGTTCCGATGATGATGGGAACGATGGCGATCGCCGTCGGGAATGCCGTTGTCCTCAAGCCGTCCGAACGCGTCCCAGGCGCTTCGGCGCTGTTGAGTGAGCTCTGGGCAGAGGCCGGTTTGTCAGCGGGCGTCTGGAACATGGTGAACGGCGACTCTGAGGTGGTCAACGCAATCCTTGAACATCCGGGCATTCCTGCGATCAGCTTCGTCGGTTCCACACGCGTCGGAGAGCACATCTACCAGCATGGCAGCAAGCACAACAAGCGAGTTGCGGCCTATACTGGCGGTAAGAACCACATGGTCGTGTTGCCCGACGCTGATCTTGACGCGGCGGCAAGCGCCTTCGTCAGCGCGGCCTACGGCTCTTCCTCGCAACGTTGCATGGCCGTATCGCTTCTGGTCTGCGTTGGCGATGAGACAGCGCAGAAGCTACGCGATCTCGTCGGCGATCACATCGCCCAACTTAAGGTCGGAGCCTACGATGATCCCTCCGCCGATTTTGGTCCGCTCGTTACTCAGGCGGCCAAGGCGTCCGTCGAAAGCGCAATCGAGCGCGCCGTTGCAGAAGGCGGTGAAATCGTTTCTGATGGTAGGGGCATCACTATCGACGGCCACGAAAACGGTTTTTTTGCCGGGGCCACTTTCATCGACAAAGTTACGACTGACATGCAACTGTGGCAAGATGAAATCTTCGGTCCTGTCCGTGGCATGATGCGGGCGAAAAATCTTGATGAGGCAATCCGGATTGTGAATGCTCACGAGTATGGCAACGGTGCCGTGATCTTCACACGCTCGGGCGGGGCGGCGCAGGTCTTCTGTGCCGAGGTCGAGGCCGGCATGCTCGGTGTAAATGTAGCAGTTCCCGTTCCCGTCGGGCATCACAATTTCGGAGGCCTCCGCCGCTCGAAGTTCGGGGACGCCCACATGTTTGGGCCGGACGCCGCACGTTTCTATACAAAACTCAAAACAGTGTCACAGCGATGGCCGCAGACCGAAACGGCACAGCCGGCGAAGCCGTCACTCAATTTCCTGAGCAATGGTTGATCGGTGACGGAAAAGCGATGTCGGTTCACGAACCGATAACCACGTTGGTGGTCGCGCAGTCGAGGATGAATGTGCGGCCGTCCATGAACAAAGCGAAGCCAGCGAATACTCCTGCAGGCACTGGTCCCTGATTGAGTTGGCAGGCGGACGAATTTGCGTGAGATCACGTGTTGGATATTCACGCAAGTCGGCGCTGATGCACATTTGCTAAAGCACTCCTATGTTGCGCATGACGGATGAACTCGTGTGTCATGGCGTGCCGCGCTTCGAGATCTTCGCGGAGGGATACACGATGGAGATTCCTGACCGACTCAGGCCGTGCAGGACCACCATCGCCGGCACGCACCAATCCTTCGAATGGACCCCGGCCGCAGGCTCGATCCTCGACGTCGCTCTGGCCGCCGGCGCGCCGCTGCCGAGCGGTTGCCGCGTCGGCCAATGCGAGAGTTGCGCCATCCAGGTTGTCGATGGCAGTTTTGCCCACCTGATTGAATTCGATGGAGAACCTGGCCGCTGCCTGACCTGTCACGCGGTTCCGTTGTCCGATAGCACCATCGCCCGTAATGCCCGCGGCGCGGCCAATCGAGCCGGCACCGTCAATCACCTTGACCTCCTAGCTGATTGCCTTGGAGGCTTCCTCGACACCGGTGATGCCCCCCGAATGCAGCCGTTCTTGAGGTCGCCGGCCAAAACGACGATGGTCTTGCCCGGCTGCCCTTTTGGGCCGGTGGTTGGCCCGTCCCAGGCTGTGACTTTCTCCGCATGTTTCTGCACGACAGCCATGGCATCGGCTTTCGCCCGGCTGGAGAACAGAGCCGGAGCCGCGATGGTGATGGCCACCAAGAAGGCGGAGGATTTCAGAAATTCCTGCTATTGGTACCTCTCTTTGCTTTCAAGAATGATGCGTCACCGGCTGATATCTCCGGCCACGGGACCGGAACCGGCGGGATGGGCGTTGACGTAGATGGCGTAGAGCGATGTCTGCGCGGTGATGTAGAGGCGGTTGCGCTTGGGACCGCCGAAACAGACATTGGAGACCAGTTCAGGAACCAGCACCCGGCCGATCAGCGTCCCGTCCGGCGCGTAAACCCGCACTGAATCGGCGCTCGAGGCCCAGATGTTGCCGTTGCGATCGGCGCGGAAGCCATCGAACATGCCGGCCGCGCATTCGGCAAAGACGCCGCGCGCCCGCACTGAGCGGCCATCATCGGCGAGTTCGTAGGCATGGATGGCGTGCGGCAAGCCCGGCACATGGCTGGCGCCGGTTTCCGAGACATAGAGAAACTTCTCGTCCGGCGAGAAGGCGAGACCGTTCGGCTGCACCCTGTCGGTGATGACAGTGGTCAGCTCGCCCGCGGCCTCGTCGAATCGGTAGACGTGGGAGCCGCCGATCTCTGGATTGGCGATCTTGCCCTCATAGTGGCTTTCGATGCCGTAGACGGGGTCGGTGAACCAGATCGTTCCGTCGGATTTGACCACCACATCGTTGGGCGAGTTGAACCGCTTGCCGTCGACGCTTTCGACCACCGCCTGCCAGCGGCCGTCATGCTCGAGCCGGGAGACACGGCGCCCCCCATGCTCGCAACCGACTACGCGGCCTTCCCGATCAAGTGTGTGGCCGTTCTGGTTGTTGCACGGCGTCTCGAAGACACTGACGGAGCCGTCGGTTTCATCGTACCGCAGCAGCCGGTCGTTGGGGATGTCAGACCACAGCAAATGCTTTGCCGAGGGCACATAGACCGGACCTTCCGCCCAGCGGCTGCCGGTCCACAGCCGTTCGAGCTTGGCATGGCCGATGATCAGCTTGCCGAAACGCTTGTCCAGGAACTCGTAGTCGCTCATGCTGTCATTCCGAATGGGTTCGCCGCACCAAGCATCGCCTGTCGGTGCAGTTGCGCGGGCGTCTTGGTCTTCAAGGCGAAAGACTGGAGGGAATCCAGATCCTTCAGCATGTTGTTGATGCGGCCGGTCGGCGAGTAGTCGCGCGCGGCGAACTTTCGCCATGAATTCCTGCATAATGCTGGAATCGGCGCGCCCGCCGTTGAGCGCCGCCGGGATCGTCCTGGGATCGACACCGCCGGCCCCGGCGAGTTTGACTGCTTGGGCCACCGCGCAAACAGTTGGTTGATGAGCTTAGTCATCTGCCCTGCCCCACTTGGCCCTATCAGCATGTAGTTGGCGCACAGATGCCCCCTTACCAGCCGTGCGCGTTCGAATCCGCCGGCTCTCCGCCAGCCTACGCTACGACATCCTCACCTCCTCAAACAGTATGGCGGCATAGTCCATCGCACCGTGCAGGACGTGGACGATCACAACCTGCTCGCCATCCACCCGATAGAAAATCAGGTAGTTTCTATGGACGCGGCGGCGGATTTCGTATCGCTCATAGCGAGGCACCAAAGGGAAAGCCTTTGGGGACGTTGCTATCGTTAGGCATTTCTGTTCCAACTCGTCAACGAATGACAAAGCTCTGAGTGGGTTGTCTTTCGCGATGTTGTCGCCTATCTGCCGCAAATCCGCCTTTGCTTCGCTCGCAAAGCGCACTTTCATTCGGTCGAGCCCGGCAGCATGGCTTTGTAGCGTTCCCGCAGTTCGCTGAAAACATCCTCGGCAGCATGGGTTCGCGCTGCGTCAGCATCGGCTATTCCACGCATGATTGATGCATCCAGTGCCGCCAGTTTCGTTTCTCGGTCTTGAATCAATCGCACGCCTTCCCGCAGAACCTCACTTTTCGAGCCGTAGCGGCCCGTTTCGACGAGTTGCTGAATGTAGCTTTCAAGCTGTTTGCCCAGATCAGCGCTGATCAAATGAATCTCCCTCCGTCACGGCATACCTGAGATAGGGTGTTTATCAACTATTATCAACATCCCTTCCCGGACCGACGCTACTTTGCCCGCCGCCGCCACATAAAGGGCCTGACCTTCCAGTGCAGTGTCGACGAAGCGCAGCTCCGCAAGGCAAAGTATAGGTTGCGCCGGCGTGCAGCGCTCGGCGCTGAGGTCTCTCCAGTGAAGCGCCGGTCTACACCGGCACTTTTCCGCTGCCCGATTTGCAGACAGCGAGCCATTGGATCGCTGCGTTTGGATCTTCCAAAATACCGGCCCGTTTCGCAAAGCCGAGAAAGGCATTGTGGGCCGCGCCTATAGGCTTGTACCCGTCGTGTGCGTCAAAGCACGCCCGAAGGGCGGTCTGATGGATCAAGTCTCTGCGATCTTCAGGCCATTCGTCGAGAAAATCGATTGCGTCTGCAAGGCCGGCAATCTCTTGCACGATAACCGTGGCACGCCTCACGAAGATGGGACTGGCGAAAACTTCAGCGTTCATTCATTCTTCCCATCTGCTGAACTGCTTATCTGTTTGAGAGCCGCGAATCCCCGCGCCTCCCACCATGGCAGAATGTCTTGTCACTGCGATGACGGGTCAATCGGGAGGAAGCTGCGTTCACGCCTGAGGGAGATCACGGATATTGTGGAGCGCGGGGATGCCGGGGTGTCCATTCTTCCATCGACAGTTCCGCTCCCTTATTGGGCCCAGGCGTGATCGCGATCATATTCTCTCAGAGCCCGCGCCCTGTTGCTCGCCTGTCAATCTGCAAGGAATGTGTGCGTCCCTGGCTATCATTCTCGGTGCGTTAATCACGCCGTAGCACTCAACGTCCCGCGGAGCGCTCTCTGCTTCTGAAGGAAGCGATTAGGTCCGCTCGGGCTTGATCGGGGGCTTGGCTGATGGACGTTGTGGGTGCTTCGCTCAGCTGCCGCCCCATGGCGAGGCTTTGCGGATTATCAGTCCTCTGCCTCTTCGCCGGTATTAACAACGCGGTGTAATGTTCCTTGTTGATGATCATGCCCCCGCTGCTCACGAGGTTGCTCCTGTCAATTGTACTCGTCAGCTCGTCCTGGGCCTCGCGCCTCTTGCCCAAGTGCCGTTCAAACGGCGCTGGCGCGATTTGTCGGGCTTGCTGCTCTTGCAAGACGGCGTGTTGCACCTGCGACCCAGCTGGTAAAAAAGCTTCTGCGGGGATTGCGGCAGGCTCGTGCGGAAGGCGCTCCTCCCTCAGTCGGTTTTGCAGCGCCCCCCGATCGGCGGCGAGGTAGTTGAGGTGCAGCGGCAGCTGCTGGTCTGGCCGCTCTTCGTTCGCCAATCGACGAACCAGCTCGCGCGTGCCGTCCACCACGAAGACGCCGCAATCAACAACGTTGTTCTGCCGGGCCATGGCGGGTGTCACCAGCGCGGTCGCGTCCAGTCTTGCTGCAAGCTCTCGTGCAAGCGCGTGGTTGTATCCCAGTCCGTTTTGCTGGATGGAATCGTAGTGATAGGCCACCGCTCTTTTCGGGTCGCGGCGATCAACGAGCAGCAGCGACCAATGCTCGACGCGGTTAGGATCCGGCGCCGGATCCATAGGATCGGCACTGTTCACCGGCAGGAACACGAAGTCGGCTGGGGCGCCGTTTTGATGATAGATGGACAGCAACCTACCTTGCACGTCCACGTCGTCACGGCGCAGGAGATGGGAGACTGCCGCATCCACCAGCCGCGTTCGGGCGGCGAGCGCTGGATGGACCTCCTGGAGGTCCTGCTCCAGCAACCGGTAGTCCCTGTGGATATGGGCGTCGCTCAGCAGTTCGTCGGCGGCGAGCACCGCCCCCTCAGGGGGGTTGGACAAGCGTGACGGAAAAGCTCCGATCTGAGCATCGGAGGAGGTGGTCAGATCGACCAACGGAACACCGCGATAGCTGTTTGATAGCCTGGCGGCCGCTGGCGAGGCGGGTTCTGGAGCCCTTAATTTGCGAGGACTATGACCATCGCGAACACGGGTGCTTGAGGCCAACCTGCTGTCACTGGCCACTTGTTCTAAGACATGCGCGTCTGATGGCGCTGGCCGCCCGGCAGTAGCTGAATAGCCCCGCTCATGATCACGGAGGACGGTCAACGCCCTCTTCATGGCATTGTCTTTCGGAAAGAAGGCATCGACGTGATCGACCATGGATTGGTGATTTTTTAGATCAACCGCTTGGCCACCGGCGCCGAGATCATTCGCCAATCGGTAAAGTGCATTCCCGTAGTTACGGACCGTTCCCTCGCGATAGTGTTTCCGAGCCGCAACGTCAGTGAGCGCCTGATCAATAAGGTCCCGGTGTTCGCCGGACAAATGGGGATAGAAGGCTGAATAGCCCGGGCTCTCATAATACGCACGGAGGACGTTCAACGCCGGCTTCATCTTACCGCTTTTCGGAAAGAAAGCATCGACGTGATCGACCATGGATTGGTGATTTTTTAGATCAACCGCTTGGCCACCAGCGCCGAGATCATTCGCCAATCGGTAAAGTGCATGCCTGTACTTACGGACCGTTCCCTCGCTATAGCGTTTCCGAGCCCCAACGTCAGTGATCGCCTGATCAATAAGGTCCCGGTGTTCGCCGGACAGATGGGGATAAAGAGCATTGTGGGCGCCACTCGCGCCAGCCGGATCGGCTCGGCGCGCCTCGGCCACGTGCTGCTCAACTTGCCGGGCCTGGCCCGCATCCGGCAAGAGGCCATCGCGGTCCAAGGAAGAGAGCATCGCGTCTGGGACGCGTTGAGCTCCATGGGAGAAAGCATCCTTGATCGCAGAGGCGGCTTGATCATCCTGCCCTCGCTGAAGCACCTCGCTAAACCCGTCTACCAGTCGCAGAAACTCCTCTGGATTGGTTGGCGGCTCGTCGGCTTGATCATCGAACAGCGGCCGGAGCGCGTCGGGAACCCCGTCTGATCTTGGGGACGGGGCAGCCCAGCGGCCGGGCTCTTGAGAGCCGCCCGAGGAAACTGG
>NZ_ML703258.1:288537-296373 GCF_008520305.1 Mesorhizobium sp. SARCC-RB16n
TGAGAGCCGCCCGAGGAAACTGGCTCCGCATCGCAAACCCGTTGCAACGGATCGGCTCGGCGCGCCTCGGCCACGTGCTGCTCAACTTGCCGGGTCTGGCCCGCATCCGGCAAGAGGCCATCGCGGTCCAATGAAGAGAGCATCGCGTCTGGGACGCGTTGAGCCGCATGGGAGAAGCCTCTGGGAACGGCGAATGAGACGTTTATAGCATCCTTGATCGCAGAGGCGGCTTGATCATCCTGCCCTCGCTGAAGCACCTCGCTAAACCCGTCTACCAGTCGCAGAAACTCCTCTGGATTGGTTGGCGGCTCGTCGGCTTGATCATCGAACAGCGGCCGGAGCGCGTCGGGAACCCCGTCTGATCTTGGGGACGGGGCAGCCCAGCGGCCGGGCTCTTGAGAGCCGCCCGAGGAAACTGGCTCCGCATCGCGAACCCGTTGCAACGGATCGGCTCGGCGCGCCTCGGCCACGTGCTGCTCAAAGCCCAGTTGCCCGACCTGACCAGCTTGCCCCTCTTCCAAGCCGGCGTCCTGCACCTGCCCCAAAGCTGTTACACGGAATGGATTACTATTTCGTGGGTCCACGTGAGCCTCACATCAAAATTCATCTGAGCGAGCCTACTCCGGCAAACTTTTAGGTTGCAACCGTGTCCGACTTTTAGGTTGCAACCGTAACCGAATTCGGTCGGACGACACACGTCTTTCACGTTTGCGATGGAGGTCGTCCTCCCCGTTTCGCCATCGGCTTCGCCGGCCGTGACATGAACATTCGGTGGCAATGAGGAATCTAAAGATTTGATACCTCCTTCTTCAATCCCGATTAGCGCAGTAAACATTTCGACCGAGGCGCCGAGGCGCAGTACGTGAATATAGCGTACATGCGTCTCGGTCATGACGAACTGAAGATGTGCCCCGGGCTCAATGTCACCTTGCGCGCCGCCAGATCTCGACGTCGGCAATATCGGCTGCACGCCGGTAAAGCAAGAAATTGACCTGGTCTAGAGCAGAATCTGATCACTCAGGCTCGTATCCTGCGGCGCAGAAGTAGTTTGTGCATTCCTCGGCGGTGAAGCGTGGCAGGGCGTCGCCGATTGCGTCCCAAAGCTCGGGGATGTTGCGTGCGGCGGCTTTCCTGAGGATCGACTTCAGCTTGGAGAAGGCATTCTCGATCGGGTTAAAGTCGGGGCTGTAAGGCGGTAGGAAGAGCATTCGCGCGCCGGCCGCTTCGATCGTTTGGCGGGCGGCGGTGACTTTGTGAGCGGGCAGGTTGTCGAGGATGACGATGTCACCAACTCGAAGCGTAGGTGCCAGTACATGCTCGGCATAAGCGGCGAACCATTCACCCGTCATCGGTCCGTCGAGGCGAGAGCGGCGCGACGCGAGCAAAGCCCCAAGGCGGAGACAAGCGCTCCCAGCTGCTCTAGCTTCTCCAGTCAGGACTTCTCAACACTTGCTTCCCACGTCTTGTTCCAAGTCATACCGCATCACCCGCAGGGTTTGTCCTGACCTGTTGCAAAGCGCCGCGTATTCGAGCGAACGCCGGCATCTCGTAATGCGATCCGCCCTGACGGACCGTAGACTCGGATCCCGTTGGCGACCTGTTCGGCATAGACGCGTATCAACTCCCGATCAGGCTGAAAGCATGAGGAAATCATGTGTCCGCTCTCCATTTGTGAACGAAACCTTCTACGAACATGCACAAGCCCGTGGCGTTAAGCCCCGTCGAACTGGGTAAGCAGCGCGATCACTACAAGCGTGCGACTTCCGCAACGTATGGTCGCTTCACGTCAAACACAGCGAGAAGGGGAGCTTCCGGAGGGTCAACTACAAGACAAGGTAGTATCGTCTAACAATAATTTCCCATATCATCGAGCCGGACTCTGACGGTAACGCGAGGGAATAGGCGATGACGAAATGTACAACCCTTGATGTATCAAGGTACGTTTGTACGAAACATCAGGAAGCTCTTAAGGTTGGCATGCGATTCAAGATGGGGGATGATCTTGACGAGTACATTGACATTACAACGAATCTTTATGGAAAGTCGCCCACCTTTCCAAAATTCCGACCTGATTGTTCACGGATTGAACCGGGCCGTGCGTTCTGGATAATCGGAGAAGATCAATCTGACAAAATAGCGCATGTTCAAGCGCTTCGCGTTGACGATCTGACGACAACCACCTTGGCTGAACACCTCGAATCCTTGAAAGCATGCTACGCGGATCCGAAGAACCAAGCCGGATCAGGCTCGTCATGTGCTTGCCATGCACCGACGGCTCGGAAAATAACTGGAGTCGTAGCTTATCACGGCGACCTATGGCTCCGAGACGATTTTAGGGGAAAGGGATTAGCAGGTATTCTCGCGGGCATTGCGTTTGGGCTGGCGCTAGCGAAATGGTCCCCAGATTTCATTTATGCTCTCGTTCCTTCTTGGTTAATCGAAAGGGGAATTGCCGATCAGTACGGTTATCTCCATAGAGAGGCGCATGGCTCCATTTTGAGTTTACCCGAGCGAGGAATCGAGGACGATGATTGGCTTATTTGGATAACGCGGCCCGAATTGTTCCAGCTGATTAAGCGCACGACGACTGAAATGCCGGTGTCGAGCCCTTCTTGATCACGGTTTGGCTTGCGGTCGGACCCCGGGCGAGATGGCTGAGTAGTCCGCATAGGAGAGGTCTAACTGTCGCCCGACATGGCTCTTACGACCGGCATATCCTGTCTGCTTCAGCTATGTGCGACGCAATACGGTCACAGCCCCCAAATGACGTTCCCAGCTTCTCAATGACGGCTCGGCGACTGAAGGCGCTGGAGGACGAGAACACACGGCTGAAGCGACTTCTGGCCGATGCCGTGCTCGACAATGCCGCGATGAAGGATCTTGTGGGAAAAGAATGTATGGTCCGCCCCGTCCGTGCAAGGGTTCGCGACATCGCAAATGACGATTCCAGTTGCATAAATGTATCCGGCCTCTCGCGAGTGGACTGCTGTTGCAGCCAGGCCATGATGAGATCCGCGCACGCCGTTCCCAATAAATGGTTCAGGCACGAAGCCCGCTTTTTTGCACAGGGCTTACGGCATGCTGATCCACTGTTTCGTCATCGCTATTCCCGAGCCTTGCCATCGAGCCGAGAGGGTCAGGCGAATGCAGGATCCCTGCGTTCGTAGAGCGCCCCCGGCTTGGTCAGGACAACCCAGACAATGCGCGCCATCTTGGCAGCGAGTGCGACAACGGCCTTGTTCGGGTGCATCCGGTTCTGCAAGCCGTCGAGCCAGCTTCCAAGGCGATCCCGGGTTCGATCTAGGTGTCGAAAGCAGGATCGCGCGCCATGAACGAGGAGCTTGCGGACGTAGCGGTTCCCGCGCTTACTGATGCCAAGGAGCTTCTGCTTGCCTCCGGTCGAGTGTTCCCGGGGGACAAGGCCCAGCCAAGCAGCCAGATCGCGAGCCCTCTGGAACTGACGTCCGTTGCCGACGGCCGCAAGAAGGGCGGTTGCGCCCAGTGCTCCGATTCCGGGGATCGTCATGAGCCGGCGGGCAACATCTTCTCGATCTGCAATCGCAGTGATCTCCCTCGTCACGTCGCTTATGCGCTGCTCCAACCGGTGCAGGTCTGCAAACAGATCCGTGAGCAGTTTGCGCATCGCCGGCGAGAGGTCGTTTGACGCATCGTCGAGAACCAGCGGCAGGTCGAGCTTGAACAGGCCCGCTCCTTGTCTCAATGCGATGCCGCATTCCAGGCAGAATGCTCGCATCTGGTTGATGAGACGAGTTCGCGTGCCGATCATCTGGTCGCGCACCCGATGCAGCGCCTGGAGGTCAGCCTGCTCCTCGCTCTTGATCGCAGCGAAACGCATTGTCGGTCGCGTGGCGGCTTCGGCGATGGCCTCGGCATCGATGATGTCGCTCTTGTTCGACTTCACGTAGGGTTTCACGAACTGCGCCGGGATCAGGCGAACCTTGTGCCCCAGTGCCTGCAGTCTCCGGGCGATCCATTGTGATCCTGCGCACGATTCCAGCCCCACGATCGCCGGCGCTGCTCGTCCAAAGAACTGCAGCAGCGTATCGCGTCGAAAGCGAGTTCGCTGGACGGGCTCGCCGCCGCTGTCCAGGCCAACGACGTGGAAGATGTTCTTGCCGATATCGCCTCCATAGACTGCCGCAGGGCGCGGCGCATTGCGTTGGGACATTGCAACCTCCTTTGTTGTGACTGCCCAGATGATGCTGCGGGAGGACGGGGCGGACCATCCCATTAATGGTGACGCCCGCGGCCAAGCGGAAAGCTGTCGCTCGCCTGAACGATGCCTTCGGGATGAGCGAACGGCGGGCGTGTAAAGCCATCGGCTGCTGCCGCATGACGGTTCGCTACGAGACCAGCCGTCCCGACGACCGTGAGGTCCGCGAGCGGATGAAGGCGATCGCGCAGGAGCGGCGGCGGTTCGGCTACCGGCGTCTTCTCGTGATGTTGAGGCGGGAAGGCCTCGTCGTGAACCATAAGAAGCTGTTCCGGCTCTACCGGGAGGAGAAGCTCGCCGTTCGCCGCCGTGGCGGCCGCAAGCGGGTGATCGGGACCAGGGCGCTGATGCTGGTGCCCGACGAGCGCTGGTCGCTTGACTTCGTGTCGGACCAGCTCACCGACGGGCGCCGCTTCCACATCATGGCCGCCGTCGACGACTGCACGAGAGAGTGCCTGGCACTCATCGTTGATACGTCTCTCTCGGCGTGCGGGTGACCCGCGAATTGGACCGGCTCATCACCGAGCGCGGCCGGCCGAGGATGATCGTCAACGACAATGGCCTAAGAGCGGAAGGAAATGGAGCGTGCAGTCAAGGTCTCTCTGTTCGTCAGCATGCTCTTGCTGCGTGACGTTGGTCAAGTCATCGAACCAGGTGGCTTCCACCGGCAAGGGAAAGATCTCGTCCATAGCAAACACAGGGTATGCACGCAGGCGGCCCTCACCGTCCTCAACACGAGCTTCTGATCCAGGCGGAAGACCCGAACATTATCTACAGGGTCATCGAAGCGATGCCCTCACGATCAGGATTGGTAGTTTTCGAACTGCTGTCCATCTGTGTAGGTCGCCGCTAATGCATGTCGCCCGGAAGTGTCCTCGGTTCCGGGACAACGACATGCATAAAATCAGAAGCTTACAGCAGGTCGGGCGAATCCTATTCGCCGCGACATGCTGTAGACACGCAGAAACGTGATAAAAACCGCGAGTATGGGCTCGGATGCGGAAGTGCGATTTTCACTTTCCGCCACTCTAGGTGTTTAGTCCCACGGTGTGATGGCGTATCGTTGTCGCCGCGGGAGAGGGATGCCAAGCGCATCGGCCACTGCCGACGCGCAGGGCACGCCTGAATCGAGAGCATCCGACGCTCAAGCAAGGGCATCACGCTTCTCGAAATGCCGCAGCCACGGCCATCATCCCCATGCGAAATGGGAGATAAATTCCCTTTATGATCCGACTGCCGAAACTCATAGGTTTGTCTGAGTTGACAATCTCGGCCTCGAATGACCCGCTTTCGTGCTCGATCCTGACACAGACATCTTGAAAATCCAAGAATGCACCGGTACTCGGCGCGTATGCTTTGTACACGGCTTCTTTTATCACAAAGATCAGTTTCGGACCGAAACGACTGCTGGACCATTCCGCCCGCTCTGTTTCGGTAGGCGTGCATATGATCGGCAGCAGGTCCGCTCCGAGTGGTTCATCATCTTCAATATCCAGCCCAAGAGCGAGCACGTTATCGACACGTCCGGCAACGGCTCCGCAGTCGCAGCAAGAGTGGGAGATGCTTCCGACGACTCCGGAAGGCCACAGAGGAGCGCCATCTGCCCTCGACAAGATCGGGACAGGAGCAACACCCAATTGACGCAACGCCTCACGAGCGTGATGCCGTCCCCAAGCGAACTCACGCCTACGACGAAGCGAGACGTTTCCCAGCATGTCGGTTTCCGTGGCAAATGGAAGCGGAATCGGATCACCTAGTGGCTCGCCCGAAAAGCTGATGTCATGCCCCAAGGCCGAACAGATAGTAGCCTCTAGAGTCGCGAGCGTCGTCATAGGTAAACAAGCCCTTGTTCTGGAAAGTGTAAAGCTGCTTTGCAGGCTTTGCCAGCGCTAGCCTGAAATCGAACCGACGTGGCACATGACGCACGGAGGTACCTGACCGGAGGTCTGAATATCGACAGAAATGTCTGCTTGCAGGCACCGGGGACGAGACCAATCCTTCATCTTTCACCTCTCAGCCCATCCATGGCACTCCGCTGGATTGAAAGAGCAGGTTTCACCTGAACTCCGGGGGCCGTGACCGCGGTACCGCCTTTTTCATAACCAGCCCCCACCGTGTTCGAAGCAATCGTCGTGCCAGTCAATATGCGAACCTTGGCTAGGGAGAAGAAACCATTAGGGTGCGCGCATACGACGGGATGGAAGGATCGTACCCACTAAGGTAGACGCTATGGGGCGAGCGGCAAGGGTGGCATTCTGGGGCGCTGTTGAATCCACCCCCGTAAGGGGCGCGTATGTCGCAGTCCTTTGACGCGAGCCGGTCCTTGAGAGAAGTTGCGTGCAGCAGCGCTATCTCTATGTGGAAAGTATCCGCGGCGGCAAAACCGTTCGCCACCGCTTGATCGCCGCGCTGGGCCGCAAGGATGCGCTGGTTGCCAGCGACTTGACAGATTGGCGGCCTCAATTGCGCGCCATGGCGAACGCTTGTCCGACATTGACGCGGGGCGGATTGCCCCTCGCCGCATTGGCGGTCCACGCCGAGGGTCTGGCGCTCCATGACTTTTACCGGGCCATGGCGTGGCTGGGCGAGGAACTCGGCGAAGGCGCAAGGCGCGCTGGTGGCGCGCTGCGTGAAAGACGTGATCGAGGAAAAGCTCTTCGCACGCCGGCAGGACCTGTTCACCGACCTCAGCCTTGTGTTCATGGACACAACCTCGTTGTCCTTCCATGGCGCGGGCGGCAGACGCTGGGGAAGCGTGGGCATTCCAAGGACTTCCGCCCCGATCTGGCGCAAATGATCCTGGCGCTGGTCGTTGATGCCGAGGGCCGGCCGATCTGCACCGAGATGGTGCTTGGCAACGCCGCTGACGTGACCGTCCTGCTGCCGGTGGTCGATCGGTTGCGAACGCACTTCAGCGTTCCACGCGCCTGCGTCGCCGCCGTCTTCGCCCGACTGCCCGCCTATCCGGCCCATCGGATCGATGATTTGCTGCCATGGAATCGGAGATCCGCAAAACTGCGGACCCAACCAGCGGCGGCCTGATCATGAGCGCAATAAGGTGCATCACGTTCACACCGTCGACCGTGTCGCCAGGGACCTCGGCGTCAGCGAAGAGCTCATCCAGGACCTGACGCTCGGTCTCGAGCCCGAGGACGGCGTCATCTGGGTCTACGGGGCCAACGATGACGACGGGATCTTGGCCTTCACCGATGAAGGCGTCGAGGAGGTCGAACTCCTCCTCGAAGAATATCATCGGGTCTCCCCACCGAAAGCTTGACCTCAACACCGTGGTGCAGGAGCTCATGGCTGCGGATACGCACGTCTGCGGTCTTCACCGGATGGGTACGGCTTTTCGAGCGCGGCGATGGTTTCGGTGTTGATTATGCGGCGGCGAGCCAGGACTGAGGTCGATATCGCTCATCTTGGCGCTGACGATCCGGCTGTAGAGAACGGTAGCGCGCTGTCCGCCGCGATCGGAACCGCAGAACAGCCATGACTTTCTGCCGAGAGCGATGCCGCGCAGAGCTCGCTCGGCCGCGTTGTTCGATAGGCAGATACGGCCATCGTCGAGGAAGCGGGTGAAGGATAACTGCGGCGCAGCA
>NZ_ML703259.1 GCF_008520305.1 Mesorhizobium sp. SARCC-RB16n
GGAAGGAGCGCATTGACAGAGGCGATTAGAGAACTCCGCGGGACACGATCCTCGACCGGCTCGACACGGCGTTAGACGATGCGGGGTTCCACCATGCTGCGGTCTGTTTTGACGGATTTGCCTGTCTCGCTCCGGAACGGGCTTTGGAGCGTTTCGATCAGCTCAGTTCGCGAAAGCTGTGGGGCACAAGCAATTGGTGGCTGCACGGATTTGCCCCGTTTGGGGCCGAGAGTACACAAACGACTGTCGAGACGGTCGGAAGGACAAGGTCGAAACCGGCGCCCTGTTCGAGCTCATCGCTCTCCGATATGAGCGTCACTCCATCGCGCCAATCAGCCTTTTTCCGCATGGTCTGATCTACCGCAAGCGGTCCGCCGTCGCGCGCATCTCCGCCATGGAAGGCGCCAGCGACACACCAGACTGCGCATTCTAGCGGCGTTGGGGTAATAGTCGCCGGCGACAATTACCTGTCGCCACTCGACCGACGTCAAAACAACGCCAACCTACCGCTCAGCGGCAACTACACGCTGAGCCGTTGCCAGATCCACGGCCTCGTGATACCCAAATCACAGGCGCGCGGCCTCTACCGGCCGTCATAATTGTCGCCGACCGGTCCCCATAATCGTCGCGCCTGAACTGAAGGGATCAACATGGCCCGGGCATTTGAAGTCGAGCAAAGTCTGCACACGCTTGCTTTTCCCAAAGAAGAATATCTGAGCCGTTTGGCTCGCGTTCGGCAGCATATGTCCGAACGACGCGCGGATGTGCTCGTCGTAGATATGGTCGAGCACCTGGCCTATCTTTTTGGCTATGTGCCGCCTGCCGCCATCTACCAGCCGGCGGTCATTCCGCTTCAAGGCGATCCGGTGCTGGTTGCGCGAGCTCTCGACCTTCCGATGCTGACCGAGCAATCATGGGTATCCAATCCGGTCCTGTTCCGAGACTGGGAAAACCCTGTTGAAGTCCTTGCAAAGCTGTTGCACGACCGTGGCTGGGGCCGGTCGAACCTCGCTTTCGAACTCGATTCGCATTTCCTTCCTGCCGGCCGTTTCGAGGCGATCCAGGCAGCGCTTCCAGAGGCCCGCTTCATCGATTTTTCCTCGGTCATCCGGGAACTGCGCCTCATCAAATCAGCCAATGAAATCAAACATCTGCGTCGAGCATCGGAAATTGCAGATGCCGCCTTGATGGCTGCGATGGATGCAGCCGGCGAGGGTGTCCCAGAGCGTGAATGCGCCGCAGCCCTCTATGCGACCGCCCTCCGCATAGGGGCCGACAATGGCCGGTCTGCTCTGATGGCTTCCGGTGCGCGATCAAACTCGCTGCATGGGCGGCTTGGTAACAATGTCCTCAAGAAAGGGGACATCCTGCACGTTGAATCCGTCCCGCTCTACTTCGGTTACGGTGCCCGGATTATGCGTTCGGCGATTGTCGGGCAGCCCTCCGGCAATCTTGCCGAAGCCGGACGCAAGCTGATAGAGATCCAGGACAGGCAATATGAGCAGATGCGTCCCGGAGTAGCTTCCACCGCCATCGACGAGATCGTCAGGAAAGGCGTGCTGGATGCCGGGCTTCGGGAAACTTACGAGAATTTTACCGGCTATACCCTCGGCTATATCGGCTTGCCGGTGACCAGCGACTTTACGCGCGCGTTCCTGCCTTCTCTGGAGTGGGTGCTTGAGGAAGACATGGTGTTCCACATGTACACCTCCGCCCAGGGACTTGCGTTCAGCGATACAATCCTGATCACGGCCGACGGTTGCGAAAGACTGACCCGCACAGCCCGCCAGCTCTTTGTCAGATAACAAGATGATGTCGAAGAAACGGGTGGCATTAAGCGGGAAGTAGCCGAGTTTCTTGCTGGCAAGGCCAAACGAGATGCTTTAGTTGTTCGAGGCATTGTTGGATATAGATTCATTGATCCGCGACAAGCAGGCGTCGTAGCGCACTGGCGATAGCCGGCCTGCCTTGCTCATTCGCCACCGGGGTACGGCATTTCCTTCTTACGAGCCCGCACCCTTGGCATACGCGATGGGCGCGCCTACGGTCCGGGCGCGTAGCAGACAAAGAAGGGCGATCTGAAGCGTGCCGGAATGTCTACCGTGGTCAGCGCAACAACGGGTCCCGCCACGCCGGGTCATCAGTCGTCTGCAAACAGGGTTCACCTTCACAATGACAATACTCTTCCCCGCAAAACCATGAACTGTTCGTGCAGCTTCTGGCGGGCTGCCAGCAGAGGTTCCATGATCTCGGCCAAATCGGGGATGCCATCGACAAGTTCCCGCATCCGTTCGCCAAACTGATTACACCGACAATGCCGATCTTAGGCCCGAAGTCGCGCAGCATTTTCCTGGAACAGTTTCCGCGCAGTTAGCAAAGCCCGGCGCCTTTCACTAGCGTCTTCACGTGCACGGGTCGGAACAAGTTGACCCGCATCTCTGGCCGCCCTCTCAGCCGAGGCGGCGTTGGAAGCCGAGGACATTGACCCGATCCTCACTAGACTAGCCTACGCTCGACCGGCCGCATCCGAGTTGCGAAGACCGACCGCAAGGAACAGGGCATTACGAGAAGAGCGGAGGCGTCCGTCAACATGACATCGTTATCGAATGGAGCCCGAAATCGTTGTCATGATTTCATGATGTACGAGAGGGGGGTTCCGCAATTTTGCTAAGTTCATTGACCAAGACGCTTCGAAATTCGCTTTCGAGCGCCGGCCGCAATGGGAGATGACCGTCAGCTTGAGCCCCACCCGTGGTTTGAACCTGCGGAATACGATTTTGTGGGAATGACGGCTGAAGTCAGACATTTTATGAAATAGACGACTTACGGGCTCTGCGCTACGCTTTGACAAATGGGATACGGATGCGTACAAAAAAGGGATCCGGATGCGTACGAAATGTGCTTGGCCGCCAGTTGCCTCACGGCGATTTAGACGGGTAACGATGGCGGTCGGCCTTCGGCATTTTGCCGAAGAAGCTCAGGGAAGGAATACGGTTCGACATTGACCCTCGCCGCGGTCTCGACCTTGCTCGTTGTCTTTTCGCGTTCAGGCCTTGGTTGGGCCCTCGAAAACGCAGGAAAGCTAGCCCTAAACGAATTCTTCTATTCGACGCATCGCGATCACTTTCAACATCACCAAGAGCTTCGGTTAGCACACCGGCATTGGTAGAACCTGTGCCAGCTTTTCAAATCTTCGTTGAGGGCCACATCATGAAGAAGACCCCCGTTTTTTCTCAGGAAGAGTTCGATCGTCGCAAACACGCAATCCAAAGCGAAATGAAGCGTCGTGACGTCAGCTTGGTGTTGTTGGACCAACCCGAAACCGTTTCTCATTTCGTCGGATACGCGATGTCGGAGGGCTACCACCAATTTTGCGCCATTCCTGCAGAGGATGATCCAATCATGGTGTTGCGGTCTGTGGATGAGGGGACCTGCCAAGAATTCTCATATTTGCCGAGCGAGAATATCTTTGGCTTTCAGGATTGGGAAAGCCCGACCGAGACGCTGTTGGCTGCACTGAGAGGGAAGAGGCTTGATCCCAGTCGAATAGGAATCGACCGAAATTCTTATAACCTCACTCTGCTGCGATTTGACGCGCTGAAGGCGGCACTTAGCGCTGCGTCCTTCACGGATTTCTCGGATTTCCTCACAGAGCTTCGATCTGAGAAATCGTCAGAAGAACTGGAGCTTTTGAAGCGCTCGTCGAAGATCGCCGACGACTCCATCGTCGAACTGCTCAAGGAAATCCGATCCGGATTTAGCGCACGCGAATGCGTGGCGATTGCCTCAAGGCACGTCATTCGTTTGGGCGGAGACCTTGGAATCGTAGGCGTGGTCACTCGGGCGATCGATGACACGAAGATGCATGCGATCGTCGATGATGTCCCGCTGGCAGAGGGCGCTTTACTCCACGTCGAGCTTATCCCTCAGTTTCAAGGATACTCGTCGCGCATCATGCGCCCCGTATATTTCGGAGACGCACCGGCGCATCTCAACGAGATTGCGGACAACATCGTGAGTATCCAAGATCAGCAATTTGCCGCAATGCGTCCAGGGGCTGAGGCGTGTGACGTCGATGCGATTGTTCGCGAGGGCATGCTGAAGGCCGGACTCAAGAAGAGCTACCGAAACATTTCGGGCTACAGCCTTGGTTACTATCAGCACTTTACGTGCCGCTCCAGCGACTTTTCCTACACCTTCCGACCGAATGACCGGTGGAAGCTCCGTGAGAACATGGTGTTCCACATGTACACCGTGGGGAAAGGCTTGGCTTTCAGCGAGACAGTGGTGGTGACGGAGGATGGAGGCAAACTCCTCACACAGACCCCTCGGAAACTGCTGTCTGTCCCCGTGAAGCTGCAGAGATGATGGACTTTTTTCGGTGTTTTCAATGCAGATGGTGAAAGCGACAAGGAACGACGCGGAAGTGCTCGAACTGATGAACGAGCTTACGGGTCGCACAAAGAAACGCGCCGCGGCAGGTAGCGCGCTGGAAGGCATGCGTCTTGTCAAGGAATACCTGCCGCGCGCCTACAATGACGGTTCCGATCTTGAAGCCTTACCAACATTACGGGCGCCGCCGTCATGGGCGGCGCCGCGTTCCAGAAGGCCGGCGCGATTCATGCTCTCTCGGATCCGATCGGCGCGATCTGTAACACCCACGACGGCATGACCAATGCTGTCGTGATGCCGCAGGGTTCAATTCAGCCGCTCGGCCATCAAAGGCAAGATTGCTCGCGCGGCGGCCTATCTCGGCATTTGTGGCGGGTTCGACGTTATCTTCTGGCGCTGCGCGTCGATCTCTGGCTTCCTGATACTTGTCCGCCTTCGGCGTCGGCAACGATCGGGCGCGGTATGGGCCCGAGGCCCGAGTTGCTGCTGCCCGTCATGCTGGAGCGCATGTGGAGCGATGCGACGGAAACCCGCTTCAGCGCTCAGCGGGATGCGGCCGTCGCGATGGCCTGCGGTCCAACATGGCGAGCGTGGCGTTCCGCGCGGCCGTGCCCAGTGATGCCCTCGACCGCCAGCACATGGCGGTTCTCCTTCGGCGCATCATATAACCTTCATGTCCTTGGCAGCAGCGCCGCTGCGCTCATTGGCGCAAATCTTGCTCCTGTCGGTGATACTGCGCCCAATGCAGGAGTTTTGTCCGCACGCGAACAAGAGCCAGATTAGGACGCAGGGTCTGTTAACTCTGCCCTGTTGGAATCATCCCGAGATGGATGCACTGACGAGGCCGCAGATAGAAGCTCTTAGTGGAGAAGCGGCGGCTTGTGCTGCGTGCACGTGAGTCTTGGCAGCAAGGTGAATGAGCACGATTGGTAGGCACCGCGCAGGTGAGACCTCTTGCAGGCGCGATTGGGGTCATGCCCAATAGCCAACTCACCAAACCAATACAGCGAAAAGTCTACCAAAGGAGAACCTCGGATGCATTTTCCCAACCCATGGACTGGCGCTCTGTCACCCGGGTGCCTTTCGACACCTAAGGAGTTGGACACCGCAGGGGCTCAAGCTTTCCTGGAGCAGGCTGGAGTCCGATATGTGCTCGCGCAATTCGTTGATCTACATGGGGTCGCGAAGAGCAAAGCCGTTCCGGTGCAACATCTCGATGCCATTTTGACGGAAGGCGCGGCCTTTGCTAGTTCCGGCCTGTGCGGGCTGGGCCTCCTTCCGCACGAAGCGGAATTCATGGTGGTCTGTGAGCTCGATACGTTGATGGTGACGCCATGGGCTCCCGGATATGCTCGCATGACGGGAGTCGGCGCCGTGAAGGGAACGCCGCATCCGATCGACACGCGTAACGTTCTCAAGAAGCAGGTCGCGCGCCTTGCTCAGCGCGGCTGGACGCTCAACACGGGGCTGGAGCCCGAATTCATGCTGCTGCGGCGGGAGCCAGATGGGAAACTGTCGCCGTTCGACGGCACAGATACGCTTACCAAGCCCGCCTATGACTATCGGGGCCTCATGCGCGGGCGAATGTTCCTTGAGCGCGTAACAGAATGCTTACAGGCCGTTGGGATCGACGTTTATCAGATCGACCATGAAGACGCGAACTGTCAATATGAAATCAACTTTAAATACGCCGATGCACTAAAGACGGCTGACCAGATCATCTTCTTTAGAATGGCTGCCTCGGAAATAGCTCATGATCTCGGCGCTATTTGCTCCTTCATGCCAAAGCCGCGCAGTAATTCGACCGGCAGTGGCATGCATATTCATTGCTCCATCGCCGACGCGGACGAGCGGAATCTCTTTCACGATGATGCGGACCCGAATGGAATGGGCCTGAGCAAGCTCGCTTATCATTTCCTGGGCGGTGTGCTCGCGCATGCAAAGGGGCTAACAGCGCTTCTGGCGCCAACCGTCAACTCCTACAAGCGTCTGGTCGTCGGTGGCACGGTCTCAGGCACAACATGGGCCCCTGCCTGCATCGCTTACGGCGACAACAATCGCACCGCCATGGTCCGAATTCCCTACGGCAGGCTTGAAATTCGCACTGGCGACAGCAGCATGAATCCCTATCTCGCAACGGCCGCGCTTATTGCCGCCGGGCTCGATGGAATTGAGAAGAAGATCGAGCCAGGTGCGCCCAGAAATGTCAACTTCAACGGTCTCACGCTCGAAGCAATCAAGGAGATGAGCATAGATCTGCTTCCGCAGACGCTCACCGAAGCACTGGATGCCGTCGAAGCCGATCAGTTGTTTGCTGGCACTCTCGGCACGCCAGTCATCGAACAGTTCCTAACCCTGAAGAGATCAGAGTGGCTGGAATACCATCGCCACGTATCCGACTGGGAAATTGAAAGGTACCTCAATTTCTTTTAAACTCAGGGAACGTGAGAAATCAGTTCCCCCGCATTGCCTCAAGAAAAGTGTTACCGCGCGGGTTCGTTGCCTCACCTAAAATGTTGCCTGCGAAAGCAGCATGCCGCCACGATGCCCTGTCGACAAGCTCGATCGGGACATGTTGATGGTGTGGCTGCGGGTATCGACCGAATGTTGGGCAGCGCGTCGCAGTTTCTCGAGTTTGCGATGGGGCGCGCGTGCGGATGAAGGTTTCTCTGGGTACCGGTCGCAAGCGGTGCGGAACCCAGATAGTGAGCACGGCCTCGCCAACCGGATCCATCAGGGGCAGGAGCGAGCAGGATCAGGTCTTGCTGTGACGGTCAGGGAAGACTTCGGTCCGCCTGTCGATGTCCTCGATCCACAGGTTGCGGATTTCTCGCGGAGCTTTCATAGGTTTTTCATCCGGTCCAAGGACGCGCAGTGTAGGGGCGAGCCACCTCACTGGCAGAGGCGCACATACCGTCTTTACGAGGAAGCTGATGTTGCGACATTTCAGTGATTCTTCGGAGGACCGGATGAACATTCACAAGAATGCCCGTCTGACAGACACCGCTCGGTCGAGGGGCGTTTGTGAAGCAGTTGCTGAGCCGGCATGCGCCAAAGGCTTTCGCGTAGCCGCAGGCGTATGCCCGCGCATGATGCGCAAATGGGTAGAGTGCTTTAAGATCGAGTTATAGAGGGCTCAAGCTCCTCGCGGCGGCGGCCCTGCGGGCGTGGCGCCAGTTTGCCGATCTTCGCCCGCGCAATCCACGGATCGTGCTGGACGCTCATACGCCTACCGCGCTGCCGGTTGCCACGCCAAGATGTTCCCGTCCGAAAGCCCTCAAGACCCGCGAGTCCAGCATTCGTGGACAATGTCTGGCAACCGACACCTACGGTCGGATTGTCTAGGCCGCGACACGGCATTTTTCGACCTGACCCTGCTGCATCTGATTAACTGATTGAATCCTATACAGAACCCTTTCTGAAACCACTTCGACCAAATCGGCATGATTTTTGAAGCTCCTTGGTCGCAGTTGCCGAACTCGTCCCGCCACCTACCGCACGAACGGCCGTGGACCGCTATCGCAGAAGTCGCTGCCCTGGCCTGACGGATCAGCGAAGCCGTGCCATAGTGGAGACGTTTTATGAACGCCACATATAACGAAGCCGTACACAGCAATGTCAGTAAACATCAGGCTATAGATTCAGCAATGCTTAGCCTGCACAATTTTGGCGAATTTCTAATCAACAACTTGGGCGATCCATATGTCGGTTCACACTATGCGACTGAGGTCTGCGGCTTAGAGCGCGAAGTGGCCGACTGGGTCATGAGGATTTGGGATTGTGACGATCCTGAAGACTATTGGGGGGCTGTGGGCGCGAGCGGGACCGAGGGCAATCTTTGGGCCATGTACCTTGCGCGCGAGACGCTTGGTGATCCGGTTCTGATACACTCCACAGAGGCGCACTATTCGCTGCCAAAGGCGGCGAAGATCCTCCGGATAGAGGCGTTGACCTGCGAGGCTGACCATACCGGTGCCATCTGTCCGGACACTCTGCGGGAGGTTGTGCAGGCAAATCGCCATCGCTGCATCATTCTCGCATTGACCTGTGGAACGACGATGAAAGGGGCGCACGATGATATCGCGTTCTGCATCAGCATTCTGGATCAAGTCGGGATCGATCCGAGTCGTCGATTCGTCCACGTCGATGGCGCCCTGAATGCAATGGTCCTTCCCTTCGTCGATGGCTTGCCACGTGGTATCCGCCCCTCCTTCCGGCACGGGATCGATAGTATGTCAACCTCGGGCCACAAGATGATCGGCACGCCGATGCCGTGCGGCGTCCTCGTAGTCCGACGCGAACATGTCCGCCGCGCGGCCTCTACCGTGAGCTACTTGCGCTCTGATGATACGACCTTAATGGGGTCTCGAAACGGCCACGCCGTTCTCGCGATATGGAACCGGCTGATGCGCTTGGGCATTGCCGGTTTCCGCCATAATGCCCGAACCTGCATCGAGCGCGCGGAGGGTTTTGCGAAAGTGTTATGCTCAGCCGGCGTCCCGGTACTGCTCAATCCATACTCCTTGACGGTTGTGTTTCCGAAACCATCCGACAGGATCGTTATCGAATACCAGCTCGCATGCCACGGCAACTGGGCCCACGCGATTGTTATGCCAAACGTCAAAGCTGATCTCATTGGCCGGTTTATCAGCGATTATACTGCAGAGTTGTCCAGTAATTCTAGATAAATTGGTGTTTCATGAAAGTTGGTGATGCATGTCTTCGTCAATGTCCTCTGGATGGCAATAGAACGCATCACGTTCCGGCTTGCGGATTAACAGAAAGTCCAGAGCCGCGCGGCGGGATGTTGCTGACGACGAAATGATAGTGAGACACCACGCAGCGGTGGGATTTTGATCCCGGCGACAAAGCTCCGTTGGGATTTGTTTCACCGGTCTCCCAGCGGGAATGCGGGCCAGCGAGTCTTCAGGCTGTGCCTTTGGGTCAGCAACCTGGGCATGCATCTCTTCGACGGTAGAGGAGAGATGCATGCCGAAGCGAAGAAGGCTTACCACGAGTGCCAACGTCGTAGCGATGCAATCCAAGCTGAAATGACCTCTGTGCTCACTTGCGTAGCGAGGCTCGGCGATGGACGCGCAGCCAGCGGTATCCCTCGTTCCCGTCGCACAAGACGGTTCCGACCAACTGCTCGCGCCGGCCCGGGGCGATGAGCATCTTGTCCGGACCTAAAGGCTGGACCTCGATACCGCTCTGCGGTAGGGTGGGCGGACTAAGACCGTCGAGCCACTCCTTCAGCGGTGTCTGATCGAGCATAAGGCGCTCTCCCTCGCGACGCAGCACACGCCGTTCTAGGCGGGTGTCATAGGTCCCTAGCCAAGCATCGACATTGGCGCACGGCTGGTTTTGCGGATCGGGCGCGGCGAGACCGAAGTAGGTCTTGATCGCCCATGCCAGTAGCCGCTCCGCTGTGATCCACCCATTCACGCCGTTGGTCAGCACGGCGATCGCGAAGCGGCGCGACGGAACCATGGCGAACAAGCACGGCTGTCCGTTGGCGCCGCCGGCGTGAAAGACGATGCGTTCTCCGGGAGCGGCGTCGACCCACCAGCCCAACCCGATCTCCGGGGTGTCCCTCGAAGGACCAGCTGGCTCGAAGGCAGCTAACCGCATGGCGTCACCGAGCACCGCCGCGCCGTCCAACTGAAATCGCGCGTAGCGCACGAGGTGCTCTGCGCTGGCGATCAGGCCCCCGATCGGATTGCCACAGCGGGGCATGGCCCACGGCCGTGCGATCACGGTCTGCCCACGGCGCTCTGCGTGTCCGACGGCAAAGTTGCGGTGGAGCACGTCGTGGGCGAAGAAGCAGGTGTCGTCCAAACCGAGGGGCGTGAGAAGCGCCTCCTTGAGCACGTCTTCGTAGGGACGGCCGTGCAGCACTTCGAGGATCCGCCCGAGAACGTAGAAGGCGGCGTTGTTGTACGACCATATCCGACCCAGCGGCGTGACCTGGGGCAGTTTGCCCATCCGGGCCACCATGGTGGCCAGCGCGTCATCACCCCAGCCCGGATCCTCGTAAAAGTCTCCCTCCCAGCCGCAGCTGTGGGTCAAGCAATCGCGGATGGTCACGGCAGCCGAAACCTCTGGGTCCGCGACGGTGAACTGCGGCAGGTGGGTGCGGATC
The DNA here is from genome assembly GCF_008520305.1 of Mesorhizobium sp. SARCC-RB16n. Lineage (GTDB taxonomy): Bacteria > Pseudomonadota > Alphaproteobacteria > Rhizobiales > Rhizobiaceae > Mesorhizobium. Next base: position 10,535 of record NZ_ML703259.1, read on the forward strand.
GGGTCGTCCAACCTGAGCCGTCCCTGCTCTACGAGTTGCAACACGGCGGTGGCGGTGAAAGTCTTCGTGATCGACGCGATCTGGAACAAAGTGTCGCCGCCGACCGGCTGCGGATGCAGCATATTCGTTACACCTACCCCCGTCGTCGCGGCGCAGCCGTTATGGTAGATGCCGAGGGCAATTCCCGGTATTCTATCGCGTTGCATTTCGAAATGTGCCTGGTCCAGCAGTTCCGGGTCTATGACGCAAGAGGGCAACAAAGGGGAATTGTATTTAGGCAATTTCATTGTAGCCGTTCTTTCTAGCCCAATGCTGGAGCTCGCCTCACGGCAGGGGAGTTCTTGCATCGCTCGGCTGTGGCAGATTTGAACACCGGGCGACTCGCGCACGATATTTTCTTTGCGGTGGGAGCAAATCAGCCGGAATGTCACCGTTTAGGGCGACCATCGTCGGCTGGCGGTCGCTGGCACGGCACCTTTACGATGCTTTGCCGTCTCTCACCTGGAGGCCTTAGCTGTCCGGTTGCTGTGATCCGAGTGCACCTGCCAAAGCCTCTTGTTCGCCAACTGGTGTGATCGACCAATTGATCAACTCAAAGGCACGCCGAAGTATCGCCTCCGTCTGTGCAACGGTTGGGGAAGCGGCGATGACATGTCCAATCCAGTCTCGATAGTCGCCTTTCCTGGCGATTGGCGTTTTCGGTTCAGCATAAACTTTCACCTCGGCGACACCTGACAGCGCGGCCGCCTGAGGGACACCGGCGATCCAGTCGAGGGTGCCATCGCAATCAGGAACCATGAACCGCACGCCTGCAGCCTGCGAACGCCCTTTGCGCACATCCCATTCCTCTCCGATCACGAGCTTGATGTGCTCGGTGATGACATCGATGCCGTATGCCAGCTGAATAAGTTGAGGATCGGGCATGCCGCCGAGGCGCGGATTGACCTCGATGACGACTGGACCAAGCTTCGTCCACCGAAATTCAATGCAGGTTGGCCCCCAGCCGAGACCGAGAGCTCGCAGGCAACTCAGCGAAAGATCGGCGAGACGCTCGTTCTCCTCAGCACTCAGCGAGGCCGGAAAGGTGAACTCCCGAAAAACAAAATGCGGTGGGGGACCGAACTCAGCGCTGGAAATGGCAATAACTTCATTTCCCATTATGGTAGAACCATAAAAAGGCCCTTGTGCGAATTCCTCGACCAGG
>NZ_ML703260.1:0-98900 GCF_008520305.1 Mesorhizobium sp. SARCC-RB16n
AATGCCATCACTCATATGCGATAGCCCTGCCCTCCGGAGGGAGAGGAAGGGAGCCAGCCGGCATAAGCTCGCGCCTTTCCTCTCCCCCGTCGATCGGGGGAGAGGTGTCGAGCGCAGCTCGACGGAGTGGGGGTCGAACCTTACCCGGCGTTGCTGACCGCCCCATAAACCGGCGTATCGATCCCTTCCATCCGCGCCTTGATCTGCAGCGCCACATATTTCGAATAGAAGCGCGACAGGGCCAGATTGCCGCCGTGGAACCACAGCGCTTCCTGCGCCGTCGGTTTCCACATGTTGCGCAATTCGCCTTGCCAGGGGCCAGGGTCGCCCTTGACGCCGGAGCCGAGGCCCCAGCAGGGGCCGACCTTGTCGGCGACCTCGCGCGAGACGAGTGCGGCCACGTTCTCGTTCATCGACTGATAGCCGGTGCAGGCGATGATGGCGTCGGCCTCGAGTTCGCTGCCGTCCTCGAACAGGATGCCTTTCACCGTCAGCGCCTTGATCGCGACGCCGCTTCGGATACCGATCTTGCCGTCGATAATCAGGTCCGAGGCGCCGACATCGATGTAATAGCCCGAGCCGGTGCGGTAGGCCTTCATCAGCAGGCCGGTCTCGTCGTCGCCGAAATCCAGCGCGAAGCCGGACGCGGCGAGACGCTCGTAGAAAGCGGCGTCGCGCGCGCGGATGACGTCGTAGAGCGCGCGCTGGCCCTTGGGCACCAGCGCGAATGGCGTCGAGGCGACGATCATGTCGGCCTTTTCCGTAGTGATGCCGCGCGCCAGCGCGTCCTCGGAGAAGATCTCGAAGCCGACCTGCATCAGCGTGTCCGACTTGACCACGGTCGTCGGCGAGCGCTGGATCATGGTGACGTCGGCGCCGTTTTCCCAGAGATCGACGCAGACATCGTGCCCGGAACTGGCCGCGCCGATGACGGCGACCTTTTTGCCGCGGAATTTCTCGCCGCTTGAATACTGGCTGGAATGCAGCAGCTCGCCCTTGAACTGGTCCGCGCCGGGCAGCTCGATCTTGCGCGGCGGACCATAGGCGCCGGTGGCAAAGACGATGTGCTTCGGCTTCAGCGTGATCTGGCGGCCTATACGATCGACCACCACGGTCCATTCCTTTTCGACCTCGTCATAACTGGCGCTGAGACACTTGGTGGCGACCCAGTAATTCAACTCCATGACGCGCGTATACATTTCCAGCCAATCGCCCATCTTGTCCTTGGGCGTGAAGACGGGCCAGTTGTCGGGGAACGGAATGTAGGGCAGATGGTCGTACCAGACCGGATCGTGCAGCACGAGGGTGCGGTAGCGGTTGCGCCAGGAATCGCCGGGCCTTGCATTCTTCTCGATGACGATGCTGGGCACGCCGAGCTGTCTTAGCCGCGCGCCGAGCATGATGCCGCCCTGGCCGCCGCCGATGACCAGGCAATAGGGCTGCTCGGAGGCGCCAAGCTCGCGCGTCTCGCGTGCCCGCCCTTCCGACCAGGTCTCGCGTTCCGGGTCGGCCTTGTGGCGCACGCCCAGCGGCCGCGCCGCGCCCTTGCGCTCCTCGAATCCTTTCAGCTCGCTCATCGCCGTGAACAGGGTGCGACAGCGGCCGTCGCGCAGCCGCATGATGCCTTGTCCCGTCGCCACCGACGTTTCGAATGTGAACCAGGCTTCGACGGTGCCTTCGTCGGAGGTTGCCTCGCCGGTGAGCTGCCACGCGGCAGGCTTGGTCGTTGCCAGCGTCGATTTCAACATGTCGGCGATGGCCTCGCGGCGGTCCATGGTGGTGACGTTCCAGGTGAAGGTCAGCAGGTCGCGCCAGTAGCAATCGTCGACGAACAGGTTTGCCGCGGCTGACACGTCGCCGGATTCAAGCGCCTGCGAAAAGGAGCCAAGCCATGCGGCCGCCTGTTTGGATGGTGACATTTCGAGCATTTCTTCCCTCTTGCATGCGTCCAATCTGTATATTGGGACGGTAACCGTCGAACTCGGCGCTGCCCCTCATCCGCCTGCCGGCACCTTCTCCCCGTATAGTGACGGGGAGCAGGGACTAGTCTCCCAGCGGCTCCATTTCCTTCCCCGTGCGGTGGATCTGGGCGTTGTACTTGATGCGGCGAACCGTCTCGCGGGCCGTGCCGTCGAGCTTGTAGGCCGAGGCGACCGCCAAAAGGTCGATCATTGCCAGGAAGGCGAAGCGCGAGGCCGTCGGCTTCAGCGTGTCGGGATATTCGGGCACGGCAACCGTCAGCCTGACGTCGCAGGCGCGGGCGAGGTCGGTATCGGGCGCCGTCACGCAGATAGCGTTGGCGCGGTAGTGCTTGGCGAGTTCGACGGCCTCGATCACCTCGCGCGTGCGTCCGGTCGCCGAGATGGCGATCACCAGGTCGCCGGGTTTCAGCGTCGAGGCGGTCATGCGCATCAGATAGGGGTCGCATTGGGCGCTGATCGAGATGCCGTAGCGAAACAGCCGGTACTGGGTTTCGTGCGCCAGCGCCGAAGAGCTGCCGCCGAGCCCGAATACGGTGACCTGGCGGGCCCGCGCGATCAGTTCGGCCGCCTTTTCCAGCTCACCGGGATCGAGCTGCCGCTCGGCCTCCTGCAGTGCCCGGCGTGCTTCGCCAAACACGGAGTTCCAGAACGGCATGCCGGTGTCGCTCTCCCTGGCCGGCGACGTATCGAGATAGAGCGCGCCGACGACAAGGCTCTGCGCCAGCTTCAGCTTGAAGTCGCGCACGCCCTCGCAGCCGATGGCGCGGCAGAAGCGGGTCACCGTCGGCTCGCTGACGCCGGCGCGCTGGGCCAGCGCAGCGTTAGAGGCGTCGACGGCGTATTTGACATCGTCGAGCACGACATCGGCGACGCGGCGTTCGGCCGGGCGCAATTCCGCGTAGGAGTCCTTGACCAGCGAGATGATGTCGGGAATGCGCCGGAAAGGCTCGCCCCCGGCTCCCTCTTCGTCCGCGATCGGATGGCTCATGAAGTCGGTCTTCCCTGGCCCGTTTTCGACCCGACCTCTTATCATGTTTGCATGCTGTCGCTCCATGCGCCCGGCACTGTCGCAACCGACGCGTGCCGCAAGGGCAGCGCCGCCTGCGCCTGCTTGACTATGTAGGAAAGCAACTCACCCAATCACCTCCAGCCGCCTCGACAACCGGTTCATGGCGACCGGTCCATCCGGCCTGATCAGGAACTGGTCCTCGAGGTTGAAGCTGGCGAGGCCGTCGATATAGAGCGGGATCTCGAAGGCCAGCACCATGCCTGGTTCGATCACGACATCGCTGCCAGCGGCAATGAACGGCCATTGCTCCGAGAAGACCGATTGGCCGACGCCGTGGCCGAAATGGCCGCGGCGGTACGAGCGCAGGCCTTGCCGCGCCAGGCTTTCGGTGGCGACAGCGTATACATGGCCAAGCGAATTTCCCGGCACAAGCTCGGCCAGGCCATCCTCGAAGGCGCGCTCGGCCATGGCGTGCAGTTCCGCCTGATCCGCCGAGGGCGGGCCAAAGGTGAAGTTGCGCGACATGTCGGAGGCGTAGAAGCCGACGGTGCAGACCATGTCGCATTTCAGGGGATCGCCGGCCATCGCCCTGGCGTCGGCGCCCTTGGCCCGGGCGCCCAGCGTCACATATTCGGCCGTGGTCACTAGATGCGAGAGCCCGGCCGCCGCCGTGGCGACGCCCTGCCGGTAGAGTGCAATGAGGTCGCCCTGGCGCATGCCGGCCATGGCATCGACCTGCAGCTGCTCCAGGCCGGCTTCCGACAGGAGGATGCCTTGCCGCAGGAGGTCGATCTCGCGTTGCGACTTGACGGCGCGCAGCCGGTCCAGCACGGGCGAGCCGTCGACAAAAAGGCAATCCGGCAGCAGCGCCTGTATGGCGGCAAAATCGGCGGCGGGAACGAAGTCGAGGTCGACGCCGAGCGTGGCGCGCTCCAGCCCGAAATCAATGAGCATGGCTTGCAGCTGGCGCACCGAGCCGGCGAGGTCGAAGGTGGCGGGACGAGAAAAATCCGGCGCACGTACCAGCGAAGCCAGGCCGGCCTCGATGCGCTCCGCCAGGGCAAGTCCTGCAGATCCTGTCTCGACGGGCGCCGATTCGATCCAGATCGGATGCGAACGCACAACCATCTCGGGCGCGGCGGTCCGCAGCTGCGCGGCATTGAAGTCCGCGACCACGACGCCAATCGGCAGGTCTTGCCGGGCCGGGATGACGACGAAGCCGGCGCCGGCGCGCCGGAACAGGCCGGCCGGGCCGATCCAGGCGCCGGTCGCATAGTGGAAGGCCTCGGGCGCGCAAAGCACAAGCGCCGCAATGCCGACGCGCTGCAACAAAAGCGTGGCGCGCTGGCGGTCGACAAAGCCCGTCATGAAATTTCTCCGTATGCCCGAACCGGCAACGGAGCACTAAGGGTGCGGACAATCAAGCGGCCGGCAAGGGCTACTTGATCGATTCCAGCTTGGTAAGCGCGGCGGTGAAGCCGGCCAGTGACACCGGGATGGTGACCGGCTTGCGGGTGACGGATTCCATGCCGATGTTCAGGTTGGTTCCCGACTTCATCGCCTTGACCAGTTCCGGCGGCAGCGGCGTCGCGGCATAGGCGCCGTTCTGGTCGCTGGTCTGGATGGCGATGGTCGTCTTCTGCCCCTGGTCGATCTGATAGCTGGCGCCGGACGGCAGGAACAGGCCGTGCGGCAAAGCGAGCAGCATGGCAAGGCTGCCATTGGCATTGTCGCGGCGCACCGTCACGGTGAGCACGCGCTGTCCTGTCTTGGCCTCGGTCAGGTTCTGCGACACCTGGCATTGAAGCTCGGTGTTCGCCGCGCCGCTGGAGCAGTTGACCGCCCAGGGATTGGCGTCGGCCGGCTTGGGCTGGGCAGGCTTGGCGGCGTCCTCGGCGAGTGCGGGGCCAGCTACCGACAGGATCAGCCACAATGCACCGATAGCTGCGCCCAAGCCCAGAGTATTAGCTTGCGCTAAAGCAACGGTCATGTTTTTTTGCCCCGGTTTGGTATTTCCCGCAGTATGGCTTGATACAACACTCCAACCCGGCCCGGAAGCCGGGAATCCGGCCAAGCAAGCCGGCAAATCTACTGTGTCCATATTGCCACAACGAAGCACTTTGGGGGGTGGCGGCAGCACTTGGGCCATTAGGGACTCGCTATACAATAGAATTCCAGTAAATATCCGCACGCGGGACGTGTAGTCCCAGAAGGACTCGCCGGGGATGGGAACTACCGAGAAGTCTCGGCAAGTTGGTGAGATGGCGGCGCGTGGGGAGGGGTTCCACACGCGCGCCGGCTATCGCCGTTCGAGCATTGCAAGGCATCTCTGGAAGACGACGGCGCTTACGTCGTTGGCGCTGGCGCTTTCGGGCGCGGCCGCCTATGGCGACGATGCCGGGCTGTGGCAGCCGCAGGTCCGGGCCATCATCGGCGCAGACAACAATGGCGGCAACGCCGCGCTCGAAGGCTTCATCCCGATCAAGCAGACCGCCGAGTCGGTGCTGTTCCTGGATGTCCGCGCCAAGCACGATTTCAAGGACGCCTTCGGCCAGGACATCGGCCTCGGCATCCGCCGCATCGTCAACCCGGACCTGATGCTGGGCGGCTACGCCTATTTCAATGCCGAGAGCTACGGCGGTACCCAATTCACCGGCGGCACGCTCGGCGTCGAGGCGATCACGCCGAATTTCGACGCGCATGTGAACGTCTTCGTGCCGATCAAGGGCGACTCGACCGGCCACTCGGTCGGCTCGACCCTGTCGATGGTCAGCAATCAGCTGATCGAGCAGATCTCGGTGCTCGACCATCGCGACTACGCGGCCTGGGGTATCGAGGGCGAGGTCGGCGCGAAGGTGCCGCTCAACCTGCCCGACAAGCATTCGCTGCGGCTGGACATCGGCGGTTACCATTTCGAGGATCCGCACGGCGACGACGGCAGCGTCACCGGCGCCAAGGCCGGCATCGAGTATGAAATCGGCGATGTTTTCGGCACCGGAACGTCGCTGACCTTCACCGGCGAGGTGCGCAACGACAACCGCGACGACACCCAGTTCGCCGGCAGCGTGCGGCTGAACATCCCGTTCAATCCCGGCGGCGGCTCGGACAACACCGCGGCCATCGGCGGCGCGGAGCCTGTCTATCCGGTCAGCGAAGGCCTGCGAAAGCGCGTCAACGAGCGGGTGCGCGGCGATATCGGCGTCCGGATCCAGAGCCAGGACAAGACCGGCGGCTCGACGACGCGCGTCGCCATCAACGCCGCCACCAATGCAGCCTTCGGAAAATTCTACTTCGCCGACGGCGGCCTGGCCGGCGTGGGCACGCAGGCCGACCCGACGACGCTTGATGACGCGGTCACCAAGGCCGGCGCCGGCGGCTTCGTCGTGGCTCTGGGCGGCAACGGCAATCTGACCACCGCCGGGGTGACGCTGGCCACGGGCCAGACCGTCATCGGCGGCGGCGAAAGCGTCACCGCGAAGCTTTTCGACGGCGGCACCGCCACCTTCAACCTCGGCGGCAGCGATGGCACGATCCAGGGCACCAACGTCGCCAACAACGTCATCACGCTTGGCAATGGCAACACGCTGAACGGCATCACCATCACCGGCGGCGCCGACGGTATCTTCGGCAACAACGTCACCGGCACGACGCTGACCAAGGTCACGGTGACGGGTGCCGGCGGCAACGGCGCCGACTTCACCGGCAATTCGACCAACGTCAGCGCGTCCAATTTCACCGCTACCGGCAACGGCCTCGACGGCCTGCATATCGAGGGCAACGGCACTTACAACTTCACCGGCACGACATTGCTGCAGAGCAATCTCGACGATGGCCTAGATATCACCGGGGCGGGCACCTACACCTTCGCCACGGTCAACGCGCTGGGCAATGTCGACCGCGGCATAACCGTGCAGGGCAGCGGCGGCAGCTTCACCACCACCGGCGGCAATATCTCCGGCAATGGCGGCATCGGCATCTACATCGACCCGATCACCGCGCATGTCGTGCTGGATTCGATCTCCCAGACCGGCGGCACGTCGGGCGTGGTGCTCGACCACGTCTCGGGCAGTTTCACCGTCAACGGCGCCACGACGATTTCCGGGACGTCCGGACCGGCGATCGCCATTTCGGATTCGCCCGCGGCGATCCGCTTCGGCGACGTCAGCATCACGACGCCCGCCGGCGACGGCATGGTGTTTTCCGGTGTCAACGCGGCGGTGGTTGCCGGCAACATCGTCATCTCCGGGCTGGGTCTCGGCCATACCGGACTCGACTTCTCCGGCAGCCAGACGACCTTCACCGCACTGTCGGCCAATATCAGCGGGTCCGGCGCCGGCTCGATCGGCATCGATCTCGCCGACACGACCGGCGATGCCTCGATCATCATCACCAATGGCGGAACCATTTCGGGTGTCGACACCGGCGTGCGCCTCGGCATTGCCGGCTCGCTGGCCCACTCGGCCAATGCCCAGTTCAGCTTCGGCGGCGGCTCGATCGCGGGCATCACCGCCTCGCTCGATGCGCGCGGGCTTAACCAGACGCTCGGCCATTACGGGTTCGGCTCGACCACCTTCAGCGGCCCGCAGCTGTTCGACGTTCAGAACGTGATCTTCGTCGGCGCCGCGGCGTCGGGCTCCGGCGACGGCTCATCGCTTGGCAACCTGGCGTCGATCGGTACGGCCGACGGCATCAGCGATAGCAACGCAATCTTCGTGCTGGTCAACGACGCCGGCAACACGCCGATCGACGCCACGGGCGGCTTCTCGCTCAGTGCCGGCCAGACGCTGGCTTCGTTCGGCAACGGCCGCTCCTTCTCGCTCGGCGGCGTGCCGATCAACGTTACCGGGGCCAACATCCAGCACGACGTCGTGGTTTCCGATCCCGGCACCGGGGCGGCGACGCTGACCAATTCCGGCGCGGGCGCCGTGGTGACGGCGGCCAGCGGCGGCACGTTGGAGGATTTCAACATTTCCGGCGGCAGCGGCGCGGCGATCAGCGGCTCCGGCTCTTCCGCCCTGACAGTCCAGGGCGTGACGGTGAGCAGCGTCGCCACCGGCCTGTCGCTCAATGGTTTCAGCGGCACAGGCACCTTCACCAACTTCGACATCACCAGCGCCGGCACCGGCGTCAGCATCACCGGCGGTACCACCGGCACCTTGACCTTCGATGCGGCGAGTTCGATCACCGGCACGTCCGGCGTGGCGTTCAATATCGATTCCTCGACGCCGAACCTCACCTACAACGGCACGATCAACCAGACCGCCGCCTCCAGCGCGGTCAAGATCAACGCCATGACCGGCGGCAGCGCCACCTTCGGCGGCAAGATCACCGCCAGCACGGGCGCGGCCAACGCGATCGACCTGACCGGGAATACCGGCAGCACGATCAACTTCACCGGCGGCCTCGACCTGACCACCGACGGCGGCTACGGCTTCAGCGCCGTCAATGGCGGCACGCTGACGGTGACCGGCTCCGGCAATACGGTCAACACCGGCGCCGGCGTCACGGAAAACGGCATTCATCTTGGCGGCGCCGGCGGCCTGACGATCGGCGCGGCCGGCGTGACGTTCGCCAGCGTCACCGTCGATGGTTCCGGCGGCTCGGTGCCGGCCGGCATCGTCATCGAGAACACCAGCGGCGGCAACGTCACATTCGGCGGCGTCAGCATCAGCCGTGCCAATGGCGACGCCATCCGCCTGACCAATGTCGCCAGCGGCACCTACAGTTTCAACGGCACGACGACGATTGCCGCGGTCGGCGGCGCGGGTCCCGGCTTCGTCGTTCAGGGCAGCGCCGCGACCGTCAGCGTCAACAATCTCGTCACCACTAATGTTTCCGGCGCCGATGTCAGCCTGACCAACAACACCGGCACAATCGGCATTGGCGGTACGATCACCAATTCAGGCGCTGGCGACGGCGTCGTCGTCTCCGGCGGCAGCGCCGCGATCACGGTTTCGGCCGCCATCTTTAGTTCCCCCGGCACGACCGGCACGGCGGTCAAGGTCGACGGCATCACCGGCGGCTCGGTTGCCTTCACCGGTTCGGTTACCTCGGCCGGTACAGGCAACCTCTTCGCCATCGGCTCGACCACCGCGCCGACGGGTGGCGCGATCAACTTCACCGGCTCGGCGCTGACGGCAAGCGGCGGTGGCGGCGCGGTCATCGCAGGCCTGGGCACGGCCGCGACCTTCAACGCCACGGCGCCGCTGTCGATCACCAACGCGACCGGCAATGGCGTGTCGGTCTCCAACGTTGCCGGCAGCGCCACCTTCGGCGCCGTCACCGTGACAACGGCCGGTGGCAACGGCATCGATATTTCAGGCAATTCCGGCGCGGTGACTTTCGGCACGACCAATGTGACGCTGGGCGCTGCGGCCAACACCGCCGGCATCAATTTCAGCGGCACCAATGCCGGTGTGACCTTCGGCACCACCACCGTCAGCAATGTCGGCGCCAACCAGACCGGCATCGACTTCAGCGGTTCGTCCACGACGGCCGCCCTCGGCCTTACCACCATCACCGGCACCGGCGACCTGACCTCGCGCGGCATCGACCTGTCGTCGACGACAGGCAACAAGACCATCACCTTCCTGGCCGGCTCCAGCATCAGCAATGCCGGCGTCGGCGTCGAACTGGCATCGGATCACTCGACCGCGACTTCGGCCAACGCCAATTTCACCTTTGGCGACGGCACCTCCGCCAATGGGCTGCAATCCTCCATCACCGCGGCGGCCGGCGGCTACACCGTCAACACGGTCGGGCTGAATCCGGCGCTCGGCAACTACAATTTCAACGACGTCTCCTTCACCGGCAGCGCCAATCTGGCCAGCGCGGTCGGGGGGGTCATCATGGTCTCGCAGAACGGCGGCGTCATCGCCGCCGGGACCGACGGGCTCAGCGCCGATGTGACCACGATCTCGGTTGCCGCGGCCGATGCCATGGCCGGCACGCAGACCTTCGCCTTCGTCGGTACCGTCGATCTCAGTGGCACGCCGTTCACGCTGGATTCGGGACAGTCGATCACCGGCTTTGGCAACAACACATCCATCCTCACCTCCGGCACCATCCAGCCGGTCAATGTCCAGGGCAATCTCGGCGCCACCGGCGGCAACGTCACCGGCAATGAGGGCGTGGTCACCGGCAGCGGCGGCTTCCTGCATCTGCTCGGCAGCAATCAGGTGCGCAACACCGCGTTCGACTTCACCGGCGCCAGCGGCTCGGTCTTCACCATCGACCAAAATGCGCTCGGCTTCAGCAACGCCGGCGGCATCGTCATCGACGGCGTGACGGTCAGCAACGTCGCCGCCGGCAGTGTGGTTTTCAAGGTCGTCGACGTCGACACCAATGTGTCGATCACCAACAACAACATCAGCGTCGCCGGCACGCTGCTCGACGCCAATGGCGGCGCCGGCAACATCACGCTCACGCGCGGCACCTTGCCCAACAGCGCGACGCCGGGCACGCTGACCGGCGGCGGCATCTCGATCGCCAACCGCAGCGGCGGCCTGGTCAACTTCACCGACAAGGTGACGGTCGGCGGCAATGGTGTTTCGCTGACTTCCAACACCGGCTCCACCGTCACTTTCGCGGATGTGGACATCACTACCAATGGCGCGACGGCTTTCACCGCCACCGGCGGCGGCACGGTCAATGTCACCACCGGCACGGTGAACGCCACGGGCGCACAGGCGGTGGCGCTCGACGGTATCACGGCCGGTATCAACTTCGCCTCGACCAGCGCGACGTTCAGCTCGGGCAACGGCATCGACCTGCAGAATCTCAGCGGCACGGCCGCTTTCGGCTCCGGCACGCTGACCAACACTGGTTCGGGCACGGCGTTCAATGTCGGCTCCGCAACCAACCTCAGCGGCGGCAACGCCGCCATTTCCTATGGCGGCACGATCGCCAGCAACGGCACGGGTGCGTCGGTTTCGATCCAGGAACTGACCGGCGGCTCGGTGACGCTATCGGGCAATCTGACGGACGGCAACGCGGCGGCCGGCGGCAACATCGTCGTCGCCGGCATTGGCAACGGCACGGCAGCGGCCGTCACCTTCTCCGGCACAACCAAGCAGATCAGCTCGGGTGCGACCGACGCCGTCAGCCTTATCGGCAATCCGAACGGTACGGTCGACTTCAGCAATGGTGGCCTCGCCATCAAGACCACCGGCGGCACCGGCTTTGGCGCCAGCACCGGCACGGTCAGCGTCACCGGCCCAGGCAACACCATCACCACCACGACCAGCACCGCGCTCAACCTCGACGGCGCGACGGTCGGCGCCGGCGGCTTCACCTTCGGCAGCGTCTCGGTCAACGGCGCGGCGACCGGCATTGCGCTGAACAATGTTTCCGGCGGCTCGATCGGCCTCGGCGTGGTCGATCTGCAAGGCATCACCTCGCGCGGTGTCGACATCTCCAGCACGCTCGGCGCGACGCTGAATTTCACCAGCCTCAACATCGGGCTCGGTGCGGCAAACGCGGTCGGCCTCGACCTCAACGGCGCCGCGCTCGGCGCCAGCAACATCACGGCTGGCGATTTCGACGTCGACGGCGGCAGCTTCGCCGGCACGATAGGCATCGACATGGCCGGCACGACGGGCACCGGCACGATCCAGCTCGGCGACACCGTCAACAACAATCCCGGCCCGAGCGGCCAGACCTCGACGATCAGCAATGTCGGCTATGGCGTGCAGTTCTCCAGCGCGACCAACGCCCAACTGGTGTTCGGCGACGGCCAGGGTCCGGCCGAATCCTCGATCGCCACGACCGGCGGCCAGGTCATCCACGCCACAGACAGTTTGCCGCTCAGCGGCGACTATAATTTCAACGACGTCACCTTCACCGGCGATACGTCGAACCTGTCGTCGATCAGTGTCTACTACGTCACCGAGGGGGGCACTGGCGATGGCAGCCTCGCCAATCCGGGCAGCTATGCCGGCGCGCAGGCGTCCACTACCGCCAATGTCATCGTGCTGATCGACAAGACCGTCGACGCCAGCCAGTCGACGATCGACCTCGGCGGCACCTCGTTCCAGCTCGATGACGGGCAGGTTCTGCTCGCCTTCAAGAGTGGCGACGCAGCCATTGACGTCTCGCAGCTTGGTGTCGACACCACCGGCGGCGCGGGAGCGGCGTTCCATTTCACCACTGTGCAGAACTCGCCGATCGTCTCGGCGCCGGGCGGCATCGATTCGCTGCGGCCCATCCTGCAGAGCAACAACGCCATCTCGGTCGTCAGCCTGGCAACATCAGGCACGGGCCTCATCACCGGCGGCGTCCAGAACCTCATCATCCGCAACATCGGCACCGGCGACGGCATTGCCGTCAGTGCGACGGCCGCTTCCAGTTTCTTCCTGAGGAACAACGACATCGCGGCCGGCGGCAGCGCGCTCGACTTCGCCACGACCGGCGCCCCGGCCAATACGCTTCTGCTGTCGATCGACGGCAACACTCTCAAATCGACGGGATCGGCGCTGGCAGCGTCGTTCGTCGGCCAGAACATCAATGCGACGGACAATTCGATCGCCATCCGGTCCTTTGCCGGCAACAAGGTCACCGGCGGCACCGGCGGCGGCATCGCCTTCAACAATGTCCGGTTCGACTCCGACGGCCTCGGCGGCACCGTCAGCGTCGGCACACTCGACATCGGCACCACAGGCGCGCGCGTCCAGGGCGACGGCCTCAACCTCACCAGCACCAGCGGGACGCTCGACCTCGGCACGTTCACCATAGCCAACAATTCAGGCACCGGCCTGCTGGTCGACACAAAGACGGCGGGCACCAACTTCACGCTCAACAGCAGCGGCGGCTCGGTCGACACCACTGGCGGCGCGGCGTTCAATCTCGACCCGCTGACGGTCAACATGACGATCGGCAGCGTCACCGCCGCGGGCGGCACCAGCGGCATCATCTTCGACGGTGTCGCCGGCACCTTCACGGTTACGGGCGCCACGACCATCACCGGCACGTCGGGCGACGGCATCAGCGCCATCAACACCAACACCGGTACCTTCAATTTCAACACGGTAACGGTCAACAACGCCCTCACGAGCGGCGGCGGCATCGGCTGGGCCAGCGGCACGCTCACCGTTAGCGGCCTCGCCAACATCGACACGACCAGTGGCACCGGCCTGACCCAGGGCGGCGGCACGACCAGCTTCACCGGCGGCCTGACCATCGACACCACGTCCGGCACCGGCATTCTCGGCAGTGGCGGCACGATGGCCATCGCCGCCACCGCCGGCGCCGAGACTGTGAATTCCACCAGCGGCCAGGCGATCGGCCTCACCAGCGTCGCCGCCAACATCGCGCTGGATTCAACCTCGTCGGGCGGCGGCTCCGTCAATGTGAACCTTATCAACACCAGCGGCACGATCGACCTTGGCTCGGGCGCGTTGACCGGCGCCGCGGCTGTCTCGTTCCTGGTGAATGGCGGCACGGCGGCAGTCAGCTATTCGGGCAGTGCCACCATCTCGAACGCTGCCGGCACTGCCCTGGAAGTCCAGAACCGATTGGCCGGGGCCGGACTCGTCTCGCTGAGCGGCAACTTGACCTCCAATGGCAACGGTATCTTCCTGAACAACAATGCCGGCGGCACCGTGACCGCGTCGGGGGCATCCAACAATTTCACCGGTGCGGGTACCGGCATTACGCTAATCAACAACACCAGCGGCACCTTCAACATCAACGGTGCAAGCTACACGATCGGCATGAGCTCGACCGGCGCCGGCGTCGCCATCAGCGGCAACAGCAGCCCGGTGGTCATGAATTTCGGAGGCGGCCTGGCGATCACCACCGCGGCGGGCACGGGATTCTCCGCGACGGGCGCCGGCACGCTCAACGTGACCGGTTCCGGGAACATGATTTCGACCGGCACCGGCACCGCTCTCAACCTGAACGGCGTCACCGTCGGCACCGGCGGCGTGAATTTCTCCACCGTTTCGACCACCGGTGCGGCGACCGGCATTGCGCTGGCCAATGTCGCGTCGTCCGGCGGCGGCACCATCGCGCTCGGCACCGTCAATTTGCAAGGCATCACCTCGCTCGGCGTCGATGTTTCCGGCACGCTGGGTGCCGCCCTGTCCTTCAACTCTCTCGCCATCGGCCTCAACAGCTCCACCGCGACGGCCTTCGACCTCAGCAATGCTACGATCAACGCGGCCGTTACCGCCAACGATTTCGATGTCACCAATGCCGCCGCCGGCGCGGGCACCTCGATCGGCGTCGACCTGCGCGGCGCCAGCGGCGGCCAGACGGTGCGGTTCGGCGATGCCGCAGTCGGCGGCAACAGCTCCAGCATTGCCGGCGTCAACACCGCCGTGTTCCTCAACAGCGCGACGAATCTTGCCTTCACCTTTGGCGACGGCGAGTCCGCGACAGACCAGAATTCGACCATCAGCGCCACTACCGATATCGACGCCACCAACGCGCCGACGCTCGGAACCTACAATTTCAAGGACGTAAATTTCCAGTCGAGCCCCGGCAACGGCTTCGGCATCGGCAGGATATTCTTCGTCGGCGCCAGCGCGACCGGCAATGGCAGCGGCAAGGACCAGAGCAATCTGATTTCGTTGACCGGGGTGCAATTCCAGGCCACGACAAACGACGTCATCGTCCTCGTCAACGATCAAGGTGTCATCACGGCGACAGGCTCGTTGGTGCTGCAGACTGGCGAACAGGTTCGCGGCTTCGGCAATGGCAACATCAACCTGGCGCTGACAGTGCCCTCGACCATCCAACTGGCCAGCAACAGCATTTCGATCATCGACCAGACGCCCAACGGCGCCGCGACACTGAGCGCCAGTGCGGGTATCGACGCCATCAGGCTCGGCGCCAGCGGCAATATCATCGACGGCTTCATCCTCGATGGCGGCGCGCGCGGCATCAAGGACAATGGCTCGGGTGCGTCCGGCACCACGATCAGCCACATGACGATCCGAAACTTCACCGCGGCCGGTATCGAGATCACGCCTTCGACCAGCACCACAATCGACAATGTGACGTTCTCGGGCAATGCCACGGACGTGATCCTCAACGCGTCCAACTCCACCATCGCCAACGTCACCAGCACCGGCGCGACAGGCATCGCCTTCGACCTGCGCAATACCACCGGCACGACGACGCTGACCAACCTCAACATCACCACGGCGGCGAGCGGCACCGGTATCGTCTTCGGCGGCGCTTCCGGCCCCGGCGGCACGATCACCGGCACCAATGTCGACATTTCGGGCGGCAGCGGCATTTCCGTTGTTGGCGGCAATGCCGCGATCAGCTTCGATGGCGCCAGTTCCATCGCCGCTGGCGGCTCGGGCACAGCGGCAAGCATCACCAACCGCACCGGCGGCAGCTTCGCCTTTGCAGGCACGGTCACCGCTAATGGCGGGGCGAGCGGCATTGTCATTTCCGGCGCGACGGGGGCGAGCGATGTCAGCTTCACCGGCGCGGTCGATCTCGGTGTCGGCACGACGATGACCGGCACAGCCGTGTCGATCAACAACAACGCTCAGTCGTCGGTTGTCGCCTTCTCAAACCTCGATGTCGTCACCAACGGCACAACCGGCTTCAGCGCCACGGGCGGCGGCACCGTCAATGTCACGACCGGCACGGTCAGCTCAACCGGGGCGCAGGCGGTCAACCTCAATGGCGTCGCGACCAGCACCGGCATCAACTTCACCTCGACGACATCGACGGGCGGCGCCAGCAACGTTTCGCTGACCAACGTCACAGGAGCTGGCGCCGTCAGCCTCGGCTCGGGCGCGCTCAGCGGCGCGTCCGGCACGGCGTTCCTGGTTTCTGGCGGCTCGAACAATGTCAGCTACGCCGGCACCATCGCCAAGACGAGCGCCGGCAACGTCGTCAGCGTATCGTCTCACACCGGCAGCACCACCACCTTCAGCGGCACGATTTCGGCGACAGGCTCCAGCGGCGGAATAGCGCTTGCCAACAACACTGGGGCGATCATCAACTTCACCAACACGCTGACACTGACAGGCACGAACACCACCGGCTTCAGCGCCACGGGCGGCGGCACGGTGAGCGCGACCGGATCCGGCAGCATCATCAGTTCCGGCACCGCGACGGCGCTCAATGTGGCCAACACGACGATCGGGTCCGGCGGGTTGAAGTTCCAAAGCATTTCGGCCATCGGATCAAGCGGCAATGCCGGCATCGTCCTTGACACCACCGGCTCCCTGGGCGGCTTGACCGTGTCGGGAACAGGCACCGCCGGCAGCGGCGGCGTGATCTCCAACAAAACCGGTGGAGACATCCTCACCGGATCGGACGCAAGCGGCCAGACTGTATCCGGCAGCGGCGGCACCGGCATCTTCCTGCGGAATACGAGCGGTGCTTCATTCACCAACATGCAGCTGAACGACTTCTCCAACTTCGCCGTCTACGGCAACAACGTCACCGGCTTCACGCTGGCGAGCAGTGTCGTCAATGGCGTCAACGGCACCAACAATGCCGGCGACCGCGAAGAGAGCTCGATCCGCTTCGACAATCTGCTCGGCACGGCCTCGATCACGGGTTCGAGCATTTCGGGCGGCTTCAACCAGAACATCGATCTCTACAATACCAGTGGCACGCTCACGCGCCTGACGATGGACAACAACACGTTCGGGTTGGTCGGATCGACCGGCAACGACAATGTCAGCGGGCAGGTATTCAACAGCGCGACCGCCAACTACACACTGACCAACAGCACCTTCGCCGGAACCCGCTCCGACTTCATCGCCTTCCTTGCCAACAACAATGCAACGATGGATGCGGTGGTACGCAGCAACACGTTCCATAATGGCCAGGCTATCGTCCCCGGCGGCGGCACCGCGGTCGACATCCGTAGCGGATCCGGCGGCCTGACCTCCGCCGCGACGACGACTTTCGATATCTCGCACAACATCCTAACGGATGGCGGCGCCAACGCCTTCGATACGGTCGGCATATTCGTCGCCAAGGGCCAGGACAACGGCACCATGTCCGGCACGATCGCCAGCAACGCCATCGGCCCGGCGAAAGTGAACTCGAATTCCGACGGCATCTTCGTGCGCTCCGCTGGCACCGGCACGTTGACGACCCTGATCCAGAACAACACCATCACAGGCGTTGGCAACAACGGCATCCATCTGCAGAACAATGACGGCAGCGCGACGATGAACGCCACGATCTACGGCAACACCGTGTCCTCGCCGACGAGCTCGTTCCCGTTTGCCGCGCTGCTGGTCGACAATGGCGCGACAGCGACCGACACCAGCACGACGAACGTCGTCATCGGCACAGGCACTGGAGGCGCAGGCAGTAAGAACACACTGACGCACAACGCTCTCTACGCGGTCGACGTTTCGCTAAGCAATTTCAACGCGAATACCCATCTCAATCTTTCTAGAAACGGCTCGGCCCAAAGCACCGCTCAAGGTGTCATAGGTGACGACAACAATGGCTCGCCGATCGTGGACACGACTGGCGGCAGCGGCGCGATCACATTTGTCAATACGTTACCGACGCTGCCTGCGGTGGTAGCGCCATAGGCTTTCGAGCCGCCTTCAACCAGAAGCCGGCTATCTTTAATAAAAGCCGATATAAAAATATTATTTTTATCTGCACGACTCTTAACGTTGCGTAAGTTTGTAGTTGTGGCATATTGGCCTAAACAACTAGGGGACACCGATGGCGGAACCATTTATTTCCGAAATCAGAATCATGTCTTTCGGTTTTCCGCCGAAAGGCTGGGCGCTGTGCGATGGGCAATTGCTGCCGATCGCTCAGAACCAGCCGCTGTTTTCACTGCTGGGCACCACCTTCGGCGGCGACGGCCGGGTGAATTTCGCCTTGCCCGATTATCGCGGGCGCGTTCCCATTCATGTCGGCAGCGGTCATACATTGGGTGAGCGCGGCGGCGAGCAGGCGCACACGCTTTCGCTCGCGGAACTGCCTTTTCATAGCCACAGCGAACAGGC
Organism: Mesorhizobium sp. SARCC-RB16n; assembly: GCF_008520305.1. Lineage (GTDB taxonomy): Bacteria > Pseudomonadota > Alphaproteobacteria > Rhizobiales > Rhizobiaceae > Mesorhizobium. The sequence goes on from NZ_ML703260.1 coordinate 17,946, forward strand.
CACGACGGCCAATGCCGACGTGCCGGCACCCAACGGCAATCTGCTGGCGACGGTCTCCAACGTCTATACACCGCCAGGCAACCCCACGACGGCGATGGATCCCGGTACGCTAGCCTCTGTCGGCGGCAGCCAGGCGCATATCAACATGCAGCCGTTTCTGACACTGAGCTTCTGCATCGCCCTGCAGGGCATTTTCCCGTCGCCGACCTGAGGGAGCACTATCATGGCACAGCCTTATGTTGGCGAAGTCCGTATGTTTGCCGGCAATTTCGCGCCTGCCGGATGGATGATGTGCGAGGGGCAGTTGCTGCCCATCTCGGAAAATGAAACGCTGTTCCAATTGATTGGCACTACCTATGGCGGCGACGGCCAGGAAACCTTCGCGTTGCCGGACCTGCGTGGGCGCCTTCCGATCCATCAGGGCAACAGTTTCATCCTTGCCGAGGCCGGTGGCGTGGAAGAGGTCACGCTGACGACCCAGCAGATGCCCACGCACACACACCCCTTCGTCGCTTCTCTGAACAACGCGGGGGCGAGTACCCCGACCGGCAATATGACCGGTCAGGTCGGTGCGTCGCAAATCTATCGTGAAGCGCCGGCGACCACTCCAATGTCTACGCAGACTGCAGGGCAAACCGGCGGCAACCAACCGCATACCAACTTCCAACCGTATCTCTGCATCAATTTCATCATCTCGCTGTTCGGAATCTTCCCGTCGCCGACTTAAGAGGACCGCCATGGCCGACCCATTCGTCGCCGAAATTCGCATCTTCCCGTTCAACTTCGCGCCAAAGGGTTGGGCATGGTGCGATGGGCAGTTGCTGCCGCTGTCGCAGAACACTGCGCTTTTCTCCCTGCTCGGCACCACCTATGGCGGCGACGGCAAGTCCAACTTTGCCTTGCCCGATTTGCAAGGCGGCGCACCGATGCACCCGGGGCAAGGGCCGGGTCTTTCATTGCACGATCTCGGCGAGCAAGGTGGTTCGGAGACGGTCTCTCTGCTGATATCGGAGATGCCGCAGCACGGGCACACACTGATGGCGAACATCAATCCCGCCAATCTGGCGGCCCCAAGTGCGACTCGATCCTTCGCGCGTACGTCTCCTGGACAGTCTTATTCGGCGACGGCCACTTTGACGCCGCTCAGCGATCAGGCGGTGCGACCGGTCGGCGGCGACCAACCACATAACAACATGCAGCCCTACCTCACCTGCTATTTCTGTATCGCTCTCCAGGGCGTCTTCCCACCACGTCCCTAATGCCCGATGAGCCATTTTAGCAGGGCGGTCGGCTGGATGCGTGCGGCCGGTGCAGGGCTCACATTCCGCCCCATCACGGACGACGATCTGCCGTTCCTGGCAGGCGTCTACGCCTCGACCCGCGCCGAGGAACTCACCTTGACCTCCTGGACCGAGGCGCAGAAGGCTGCGTTCCTCGACATGCAGTTCCAAGCGCAGCACGCGCACTACCGGAAATACTATCCCAACGCCGACTGGCTGGTGACGATGCATGCTGGCAGCGATGTCGGTCGCCTCTATATCGAGCGCTGGCCAGGCGAGCATAGGATCATCGACATCACCTTTCTACCGGCGTTTCGCGGCAAAGGGTTGGGCTCAGCCCTGCTTGCCGACCTGATCGACGAGGCGGGTGCCGTCGGCAAGGCGGTCTCGATCCATGTCGAAAAGCACAACCCGGCTATGCGGCTTTACCTGCGACTGGGTTTCACCGTCGCCGAGGACAAGGGTGTCTACGATCTGATGGTCCGCCCAGCATCCTCATTTTGAGCCAGTTCCGGACGGGAAGCTGCTTCACATTTTCCTGGAATTGCTCCTGAGCCATCACGCGCCGCGATACCAGGAGACGATGGTGAACCGCTCGCCGCGCGTCACCGGGGTGACTTCGTGCGTCGTTTCCGAACGGAATGCCACAAGGGAGCCCGGCAATGCCGGCATGGCGATGCGCAGGTCCGGACCGCTATAGTGTCCGTGCAGGACCAGCGAGCCGCCGGCGTAGCTTGTGGGCGAAGGATCGTCACATCGAGCGTTGAGAAAGATCACCGCCGAGACTTTTCGGAAGCGCGACTCGTCGTGAATGAGCGGCGTGTTACCGTCCTGGTGCGGCACGAAGAAATCCCCCTCCCGGTAGTGCAGGAATTGGGGTTTCTCGGTACAGCCGAGCGCAAGTCCAAAATGTCGCTCCAAGGCCACTTTCTGGCCTGTAAACAGCACATTCACCCGCGCTTCGGTGGCCGGCGAGATTTCGGCGCGCCTGGTCTTGCGCACCTCCGGCCATGCGGGCTTCTGCTCAGGGGCCCCCATCAGGCCGGCCGGCCGCGGCTCGCCCGAATTTCAGCGCACAGGGCGCCGCACGCCGCTTCGTCGAGCACGCCAGGGATTTCGATATGGTCGATCATGTGTCGAGCCGCCACCGCCCTGATGGTCCGATCGTCGCTCTGACCGGATCGCCGAAAATCAGTTGAACACCGCCTCGTAGACCCGTCCCGTCGCGTCGGCCGCCACCGGCACGATGAAGATGTCGTGGGTGCCGCTTTTGCCGGCAAGACTGTAGATCGCCTGTGGCAGCGCCGCATCGCCCGGGCCCCTGAACAACAGAGAGAATCCGCCGCCGGGGCGCGGGCTGGCGGGGATCGGCCTGATATCGGTCAACTCAAGCGCAATCGACCTCTCGCCGAGCGTGATGGAGAAGGTCGTGCCCTGTTCGAAATCCGTGATCTTCATACCATGCGCCTCGATCCGCCTGCCGCGACGGGCAATGTCGCCGCTTCACGGCTGACTGTCCATAGCGGCAAGCCGCCCTCGCGGCATGGCGCGGTACAAAGTTCGGCGTAAATCCGCATTGTGGCGCCGTGCATGCTTTTGTGGAGGCGGGGAACATTGTAGAGCCTTTACTTCGATTTGCGCACGATCTCTTGCCAACCCCTTGCCCAACCCCTTGCCCAACCGAAGATCAGCGCAGAAAAACAGATCCCGGCGGGATCGCGTGTAAAGCGGACCGGTGCAACCGGGTCGCGGGAGAAGAGGAACCGGACGATGGCCGACAGCGGTGTGAAGAAGGAAACGGTGCCGGCGGGCGAATCCATGCCGCTGTTCTATACGAGGCCCGAGGCGCTCAATCCGACCCGGCACGGCTCGCTGGGTCTCGCCGCGCGCAGCGACTTCTCCTTCGCACGCTCGGCGCACGCCATTCCGGTGGTGGCGTCGGAAATGCCGGCGGCGATGCGCTCCTACCCGATCGTCTTCATCGGCCCCGCCAAGGCGCCTGTCATCATCACCGGCGTGCGCCAGGACGAGAACCTGTTCGTCGATGCCGACGGCAAATGGAACGCGCCGCACTACGTTCCGGCCTATGTCCGCCGCTATCCTTTCATCCTGGCCGAGGACCCGACCTCGGCCGGCCGGCTGACGCTGTGCGCCGACCGGGCGAGCGAGCGCGTGGTCGACCAACTGCTGGCGCCGTCCCGCGACGACAAGGTGCTGCCGTTCTTCAGCGGCAACGAACCGACCGAGGCGACCAAGCAGGCGCTCGCCTTCTGCAACCAGTTCCAGATCGACTTCAGGGCCACCCGCGAGATGGTCGACAAGATCGACGCGCACGGCCTGTTTTCGCCGCGCCAGAGCACGGTGACGCTGGAAGGCGGCGAAGTGCTCAACCTCACCGATTTCCAGGTGGTCGACGAGGCGGCCTTCAACAAATTGAGCGACGAGGCCTTCCTCGACCTCAGAAAGTCCGGCGCGCTCGGCCTGCTCTATTGCCACCTCGCCTCGACCAATAGCTGGACCTCGCTGGTGCACCAGGCGTCGGTGCGCAAGGCGGAGCGGGCGAAGGGCGCCTGAAGGCAAAAAAAGCGCGCCGCATCGCGGTTTTGGATGAATTGCTCGACCTGCCGAGGGTCGAGACATTGGGATGGAACATTTCAGGCGCTGTCCGGTTGCTTCCTCTAACGCGGAGGAATGGCCATGGTGATCAGCCAGGAAGAACGTGTCGCGCATATCAGGAAGCGGGCTCGCGAACTCTGGGAACGGGAAGGTCTGATGCCCGACCGTGAGAAGGCCTGCTGGGACAAGGCGGTCGAGGAGTTCGAGTCCGGTAAACTGACCGCCGGACGAAAGCAGGCTGGCGCGGATGCCGCTGGCGACTCCGCTGGTGCCGAACACTAACGCCCCCGCTGCGTCTCGTCACTTTACGGAATCCGCTATTTTAGAGCGGTTGAGTGTCGACTGAACCGCTCCAACTCTTTGTTCTCACCACGATTCCGGACGGAAAACCGTTAGACACTTTTCCTGGAATTGCTTCAGGCAGCCGCCCGCCGGTCGTGCCGGCCTTGCCTGATCTGTCGGTTGATGGATGGCTAACGAGGCCCGGCGTTCCTCCTGAAATTTTATGTGATTCCCGGGAGATGTCGGGCTGGGTGTCGGCCGCAGCATCCAGGCTGACGTCCGCCACAAAACGAAAAAGCCGCGGCGGACCGCGGCTTTTCGATGCTTGATTCCCCTGGAGGAAACTGGAGCGGGTGAAGCGATTCGAACGCTCGACCCCAACCTTGGCAAGGTTGTGCTCTACCCCTGAGCTACACCCGCTCACACGGCGTCTTGGCCGCAAGCCGGGCCTATATGGCTGAAGAGCGCGGCGATTGCAACAGGGAAATAGCAGGCTTTTTGCAACCTCCCGAGCGATGCCGGCAAACCGCCCGCGACGCGCGGATTTCATCGCTCCTTGCGCGACGGTCTTGTGTCGCCCGCCTCATTGGCCGTAAACGGCAAGGCCAAGAAACGGACGAGAAGAAGATCAATGCCGAAGACCGAAGCTGAACTGATGGCCTTTCTTGCCGAACTGGGCATCGCCGTTTCGACGATACGCCATCCGCCGCTCCATACGGTTGCCGATTCGCAGGCGCTGCGCGGCGAAATCGCCGGCGGGCACACCAAGAACCTGTTCCTGAAGGACAAGAAGGACAATTTCTTCCTGGTTACCGTCGGCGAGGACGCGGTCGTCGATCTCAAGCAGATCCACCAGTTGATCGGCGCCGCCAGCCGGGTTTCCTTCGGCAAGCCGGAGATGCTGATGGAGCTTTTGGGCGTCACGCCGGGCGCGGTTACCGTTTTCGGCGTCATCAACGACAGGGAAAACAGGGTCAAGCTGGTGCTCGACAAGGATTTGATGGCGCATTCCGTCATCAACGCGCATCCGCTGACCAATGAAGCGACGACGTCGATCGCTGCGGCCGACCTCATCAGATTCGTCGAGGCAACCGGGCATGATGCTGCTATCTTGAAAGTCTCGGCGTGATCGCCACATGGATGGCGAAACCGATTTCCAAAGACATTGCGCCGAGCCGCGGGCCGGCGGCGCGACCGAAAGGGTGACGAGATGAGCGACAACAATCCGTTTGGCGGATCATTCGGAAATAATGGCGGCCAGTATGCCACCACGGTGCAGTATGGCGGAACGGAGGCGGCGCCGGCGAAGACCGCGCTCGGCAACGCGCCCGCCGGCCCCGCCGGCGACGTCATCAAGGACACGACGACCGCGGCCTTCGCCGCCGACGTCATCCAGGAATCGCGCCGCCAGCCGGTGCTGGTCGATTTCTGGGCGCCGTGGTGCGGACCTTGCAAGCAGCTCACCCCGCAGCTGGAAAAGGCGGTCAAGGCCGCCGGCGGCAGGGTCAAGCTGGTCAAGATGAACATCGACGACCATCCCTCGATCGCCGGCCAGCTCGGCATCCAGTCGATTCCCGCCGTCATTGCCTTCAAGGACGGCCAGCCGGTCGACGGCTTCATGGGCGCCATTCCCGAGAGCCAGATCAACGAGTTCATCACCAAGGTCGGCGGCAAGGGCAATGGCGTGCCGCCGGTGGCCGAGGCCCTGGCGGCGGCAACCGAAGCCCGCGATGCCGGCGATATGCAGGCCGCCGCCGACATCTATGACGCCATCCTGGCGCAGGCGCCGGAGACGGTCGAGGCGATTGGCGGGCTGGGCGACCTGTTGTTCGAGGCCGGCGACACCGAGGGTGCCGAGGCGCTGCTCGCCACAGCGCCGGAGGCCAAGAAGGACGCTCCGCCGCTGGCTGCCCTGCGTGCCAAGATCGCGCTGGCCGCGCAGGCGGCGGCGCTGGGCAATCCGGCCGAGTTCGAGCAGCGGCTTGCGGAAAACCCCAGGGATCATCAGGCGCGTTTCGATCTGGCCATGATCCAGAACGCCAAGGGCGATCGCACGGCAGCCGCGGACAATCTGCTGGCCATCATCAAGGCCGACCGGAGCTGGAACGAGGATGGCGCCAGGGCGCAGTTGCTGCAGTTCTTCGAGGCCTGGGGCATGACCGACGAGGCGACGCTTGCCGCGCGCCGCAAATTGTCGGCGTTGCTGTTTTCCTGAGCCGGTTATCGGTTGTTTTGTCGCACGGGCTTGTGGCGTCGGGCCAGAGCGCCAGATAGGACAAGGCACGCTTCGCGATGGAAGCGATCGGAGGAATGAGGTGCAAGCGGGAAACGCGCATTACCGGCTCGCCAAGGATCTGCCGTCGACGATCCCGATCTTTCCGCTCGAGGGCGCGCTGCTGCTGCCGGGCGGCCGCATGCCGCTCAACATCTTCGAGCCGCGCTATCTGCAGATGGTGGACGAGGCGGTCGCCCGCTCGCGTCTCATCGGCGTCATCCAGCCCAGTCTCGACGGCGCGCTACGCGAGGATGACGAGCCGGAGCTTTGCAATGTCGGCTGCATCGGTCGCATCATCGCCTTTTCAGAGACCGGCGACGGCCGCTACCTGATTTCGCTGCAAGGCGTGTGCCGGTTCCGCGTCGCCCACGAGCTGACGGTCAAGACACCGTTCCGCCAGTGCAAGCCGGCGCCGTTCCTTGCCGATCTCGGCGAGGATCAGGCGGCTGATGAAATCGACCGGCCGGCGTTGCTGCGGGCCTTTCGCGCCTATCTGCAGGCCAATGATCTGGAAGCCGACTGGGAAAGCGTCAGCCGGGCCGAAAACGCCATGCTGGTCAACGCGCTGTCGATGATGGCGCCCTACGGACCGGCCGAGAAGCAGGCATTGCTGGAAGCCGCGGACCTGAAGACGCGGGCCGAGACGCTGATCGCCATCACCGAAATGACGCTGGCGCGCGAGAATGAGGATTTTGGCTCGAGCCTGCAGTAAAATGAACGGAGGCTTGAAGCTGGAAAGAGAATGCGATGGCGGATGGGCGTGACGGAAAGAAAACCAGCGTCGACCCGAAGCTGCTGGAACTCTTGGCCTGCCCGCTGACCAAGGGCCCGCTGGCCTGGGACCCTGAGCGTGGCGAGCTGGTCTCGCGGGTCGCCAAGCTCGCTTATCCCGTGCGCGACGGCATCCCGATCATGCTGCCCTCGGAGGCGCGGACCATCTCGGCCGAGGATGTGCTGTCGCCGCCACGGCTGGGCGGGCCGAGCAGTTCAGTGTCATAGATAGTCATTTGCCGAGTGTGATCGGACGTTAAGTTGACGCTCTACGGCGCCCCCCTCTGTCCTGCCGGACATCTCCCCCACGAGGGGGGAGATTAGTAGCTTCGGCGCCGGCCCTTCTTCTTGCAACGTTGAAAATTGGCGAAGGCGATCGCGATAGCCGATCTCCCCCCTCGTGGGGGAGATGCCCAGCAGGGCAGAGGGGGGCGCTGTCCCGCCAGCGTTTGATGATGAGGAGCCCGGTCCGCCCCTACTGAAAATTGCGCCCTTTGGGCATGACCCTTTCCGCCTCTTCCGACAGCATCGCGAGATCCTGTCCGACTTTCCGTATTGCGGGTTGGCTGGAGCGATCCGGGTCGTTTGCCTTGCCGGAGCGGTCCGAAGCGACCGGCGGTGCCTCTCCACTGACCTTTTCCAGCAGTACGGTCAGCCAGGGCGTCAGATCCTCGATCTTCTCGGCGATGATATGGACGACACCTGATTCCGACTGCAGTTTCCCGCTGACCTTCACAAACCGGGCACCCATGACGATGGGCCGGAAGCGGGTGAAGGTCCTTTCCCAGAAGATGACGTTGGCGACGGCCTTGTCGTCTTCCAGCGTGAGAAAGATCGCGTTGCCCTTGCCGGGGCGCTGGCGCACCAGCACCAGACCGGCAACGGAGACCCGCCTTCCGTCGCGAACGGATGGCAGGCTGGCATTGGGGGTAACGCCGGCGCGCTCGAGCCGCTCGCGCAGGAAGGCGACCGGATGCGCCTTCAGCGACAGGCCGAGCGAACGGTAGTCGTGGATGACATGCTCGCCGAGCGGCATTTTCGGCAGCTTCGTCTCGGGCTCCAGCTCGCGCAGGTTGAGCGCCGGCTGGTCGAACAGCGGCAGCTTTTCGGCGGCACTCTTGCCGTCGAGCGCGCGGACCTCCCAAAGTGCTGCGCGGCGATCGAGGCCGATGGACCGAAAGGCGTCGGCCTGCGCCAGCTTCTCGATTTCATCGACATCGAGGCCGGAGCGCAGCCAGACATCCCGGACGGTCGAGTAGCCGGCGCAGCGCCGCTCGACGAAAGCCTCCATGCGTTCCTTGGAAAGACCCTTGATCTGCCTGAAGCCGAGCCGCAGCGCATGGCTCGTCTCGATGACATCACGCATATCGGCATGGCGTGGCAGGATGCGGGCCGGATCGAAAGGCGCTTTTTCCAGGGTGCAGTCCCAGACGGAGAAATTGACGTCGACCTCGCGGATGTCGACGCCATGGTCGCGGGCGTCGCGCACCAATTGCGCCGGCTGGTAAAAACCCATCGGCTGCGAATTCAGGATCGCGGCGCAGAACACGTCGGGATAGAAGGTCTTGAACCAGCAGGAGGCATAGACGAGCAGCGCGAAGGAAGCGGCGTGGCTTTCGGGAAAGCCATATTCGCCAAAACCCTCGATCTGCTTGAAGCAACGCTCGGCGAAGTCCTTTTCGTAGCCTCTGCCTGTCATGCCGTCGATCATGCGCTGGCGGTAATTGCCTATGGTGCCGGTGCGTTTGAAGGTGGCCATGGCGCGGCGCAGTTCATCAGCCTCGCCCGGCCTGAAGCCGCCGGCAACGATGGCGATCTTCATCGCCTGCTCCTGGAACAGCGGCACGCCCAGCGTCTTGCCGAGGATTTTTTCCAGCTCCGGCTTGGGATATTCGGCTTTTTCCTTGCCTTGCCGGCGGCGCAGATAGGGATGCACCATGTCGCCCTGGATCGGGCCCGGCCGCACGATCGCCACCTCGATGACGAGGTCGTAGAAGCAGCGAGGCTCGAGCCTTGGCAGCATCGACATCTGTGCGCGCGATTCGATCTGGAAGACGCCGAGCGTATCGGCGCGGCAGATCATGTCGTAGACACGGGAATCCTCCTTGGCGATCGTATCCAGGGTCAATGGCCTGCCATAGCCGTCTCTCACGCCGTAGTGGGTTTCGAGCAAGGTGAAAGCACGCTGGAGGCAGGTCAGCATGCCGAGCGCCAGGATATCCACCTTGAGGATTTTCACCGCGTCGAGATCGTCCTTGTCCCATTCGACCATCTTGCGCTCGTCCATCGCCGTCTTGACGATGGGCACGATTTCGTCGAGCCGGTCCCTGGTGATGACGAAGCCTCCGACATGCTGGGAGAGATGGCGGGGAAAGCCCATGATCTCGTTGGCCCGCTCCATCACATGCCGCGATATGGGATCGCTGCGATCGAGGCCGCCGGCCCTGGCTTCCTTCTCGCCGAGCTCCGAGGTCGACCAGCCCCAGATCGAGCCGGAAAGCGACGCCCGGACATCCTCCGACAGGCCCATCGCCTTCGACACTTCGCGCAGCGCCGAGCGGCCGCGATAGCTGATGACGGCGGCGGCCAGCGCCGTGCGCTTGGAGCTGTATTTCGTATAGATGTACTGCATCACCTCTTCGCGCCGCTCATGCTCGAAATCGACATCGATATCGGGCGGCTCGTTGCGTTCCTCTGAGATGAAACGCTCGAAGAGCGTGTCGATCTTGTCCGGTCCCACCTCGGTGATGCCGATGCAGAAGCAGATGATCGAATTGGCGGCGGACCCGCGGCCCTGGCAGAGAATGCCTTCGCCGCGCGCGAATTTGATGATGTCATGGACGGTCAGGAAATAGCGGGCGTAATTCAGCCGCTCGATCAGGGCGAGCTCTTCCTGAATGCGTTTTATGACGCTGGCGGGGACGCCGCCCGGGAAGCGCCGGGCCGCTCCCTCCCGGGCCAGCCGTTCCAGCTCCGCCTGCGGGCCGAGGCCTGATTCCGTCGGTTCGTCGGGATAATTGTACTGGAGGTCGCTGAGCGAGAAGGTCAGCTCTTCGCCGAAACGCAGCGTCTCCGCCAGCGCCTGCGGATGCCTGCGGAACAGGCGCGCCATTTCCAGCGGCGGCTTCAAATGGCGTTCGGCATTGGCGGTCAGCTCCAGCCCCACTTCGGCGACCGGAACATTGAGGCGGATCGCGGTCAGCACGTCCTGCAGCGGGCGGCGTTCGGCCGTGTGGTAGAGCACATCGTTGGTTGCCATCAGCGGGATGCCGGCACTCTCTGCAAACGCAGCCGCCTGCTCGATCCGGAAGCGATCATGGCCGGCATAACAGGGCGACACGCCGAGCCGCAGGGTCCTGCCGAAGCGGTCCTTGAGTTGGCGGAGCAGAGCCAGACTGTCTTGCGCGCCCTGCGCCAGATCGGGCAGGACCGCCAGCGACATCCGGTCCCCCCATTCGAGCAGGTCGTCGCGCCGGAGCAGGGTGGCGCCCTTTTCGGTCTCGTCGCGCAGATTGGCCTGGGTGAGCATGCGGCACAGATGCCCCCAGCCCTTGCGGTCCCTGGGATAGGCGAGAATGTCAGGCGTGCCGTCGTCAAAAACCAGCCGGCAGCCGGGATGATAGGAAAGCTTTTCGACCTTGGCCTGCTGCCAGGCGCGCACCACGCCGGCCACGCTGTTGCGGTCGGCGAGCCCGATCGCGGAGAAGCCCATGAGCTTGGCCGCGACCACGAGCTCCTCCGGCTTGGAGGCGCCGCGCAGGAAGGAGAAATTCGACTGGATGCCGAACTCGGCATAGGGGATGACGGTCAGCGCGTTCATGCGAAGACCCCGTGCATGAACCAGCGCGGCGGGATCTGCGAGACGCCGCCGTAAAGGCCTTGCCGGTAGAGCCAGTAGCGGCGGCCATCGGCATCCTCGATGCGGAAATAGTCGCGTGTCGATGCCGCCGGATCGCTTGGCACCTCGCGCCACCATTCGGCGGCGATGCGCTCCGGACCTTCGGCGCGCGTGACCCGGTAAAGCGCGCGGCGCCAGCGGAAATGCAGCGGCGGTCCCTCCGGCATTTCGGTGGCCGGCACATCGACGGGCTCGGGCGCCCGGAAGAGCCGGATCGGCCGTTCCGGCGGGAAGATGGTTTTGGGCGCCTGCATTTTGTCGGGCCTCTTCGGCGGCGTGGTCCGGCGCGGCGCCTCGGTGAAAGGGACGATGGCGACGGCGCGTTCGGGCAGATGGCTTTCCACAGGGACAGGCTGCAGAACCGCGCCCTCGCCGAGGCGGGCGCGGATGCGGTCGACGAACAGGGCGATGTCGGCGCCGTCATCGGCCGCTTCACCGGTCAGATCGGCCTGCTGCATGTCGAAGGCGGCGACGGCCAGCACCGAGAGGCGCACCAGATCGAAGCCATAGCCGGCATCGATTTGCTGCTCTAGTGCTGCCAGCCGCTCATGGAACAATTTCCGGATCAGCAAGGGTTCGCGCATCGGCCGCGAGGTACCGAGCGCGATGCGGCTGACGGCGCCGTCGACGCGAAAGAGCAGCAGCGCCAGCGTCCGGGCGCCTTCGCCGCGGCGTTCGAGGTCGGTCTTCAAGGTCGTCGCCAGCATGCCCACCAGTCGCTCTATCTCCTCCGTCAGCGTGACGGGCTCGGCGAGATGGCGTTCGACCGAAAGTGGCGCGACGGGAAGGCGCGGCGAGATCGCTTCGTCGAGACGGCCGAGCGCCTGGTCGAGACGCAAAAGCAAGGTGGCGCCGAAACGGCGGGCGAGCGGCGCGCGCGGCGCGGCCATGACGGCGCCCGCCGTGCGCAAACCGACGCTTTCCAGGCTGGTCCGGGTTTCCGGCGCTATGCGAAGGGCGGCCAGCGGCAAAGGGGCAAGCAAGGCTTCCTCCTCGCCTGATACGACGATGCGGTCGCCGCAAAAGCGTGCAGCCGCCCAGGCGGCCCCGGGCGTGCCGGCAAGTCCGGCGCGGACGTCGAACCCCTGGTGGAAGAAGCGCGACAGGATTTCGTCCAGCATGGCGCGTTCGCCGCCGAACAGATGGGTACAGCCGGTGACGTCGAGGAACAGGCCGTCGATGCTGTCCAGCGCCACCAGCGGCGTGTAGCGGTCGCACCAGTCGGCAAGGCCCTCGAGCAGGCGCCGGTCGGCCTCCGGATCGGCTTCGACGATGTCTATCGACGGATGCATGGCGCGCGCATCGGCAATGCCCATGTCGCGCTTCAGGTGCAGCGCCTCAGCCCGCTCGTCGAGGGCTAAGATGCGCTGCGCGTTGCCCTGGCGGTGGCTGATCACGAGCGGCGGGTGAGATGGCGACGGATGACCCGACGGCCGGGAACGCCAGGACTTCCCCAGACGCTGCCGCAGGATCCTTTCGGCCGCGAGATAGGGAAACCACAGGGACAGGATTCTCTGCCCGCTCCCGTCTTTCCTCGCCCCTTCTTTCTTCGAATCTGCGTTCATCGGGGTTCCACTCCAGTGTGAATTGTCCAGGCAGGGCCGTGCGGCTCTTGCCGATGCTGATGGTGAAGGCGGGGTGGCCGATCGAGCCGGCGAGTGGCCCGGCGACCGTGGCGCGCGGCACGGCCGGCGCCGACGCGACAATCAGACGAACAGGCGCCGCCGTTGGTTCCGGCTCGGCCGCCTGCCGCAGTAGGAACACCGGCCGGCCGGCCCCTTGCGCCCGCGCATGCAGGCGGCGCGTCGCGGTCAGGTCCAGCCGCTGCGGATTGCCGCGGATTTCCAGGATGACGGCGGCAAGCGCGGTCATGCGGGCCGCCTCCTCGGCGACCCACAGCGCATCGACAAGCCTGGGCGCCTCGGAAAACAGCAATTGCCCGGGCTCGATGCCGAACGAGGCATGCAGCCCCCTGGCGTAGGGAAAGCCGGCCTCGTGGAAAATTTCTGATGTCCCGATCCACAGGATGGGCAGCCCCTGCGCCTGGTTGAGGATCAGGCTGACGAGCGACAGGGCGAAGCCGGCGACAGCTCCCGCATCACGGGTTTCCAGGCCATGGATTTCACTGAGCGCGGCTTTCGGCAGGCCGCCGCTGAGCGCGGCATCGAGCCGCTCGACGCCGATGGGCAGGAAAGCATCCGGCAAGGCCGCGGCAAGGCCGCGCCGGACGATCGTCAGATCGCTGCCGGGGCCAGTGCCGGCGCCGTCATCAAGGGTCGCCCCCGCCGGCGCCTGCAGGCGCTCGGGCAGCGTTCCCTCGATTTTCGCGATCTGGCGGCGCAGGGCAAAAACAGTCTCCCGCGCCACGGCGGTCATCGCCATGACGGTCAGCGTCCACTCACAATTGTTCCTGTTATGTTCCTATAGATTCCAGAGCGCTCCGGAAGAGTCAAGCGGAGTCACGAGGAATTTATTCCTGCCCGCATCGGCACACGAGTCCGACATCCACATGTCCGCACGTCACCATGAGGTCGTCATCCCTGAGCGAAGCAGCCGCGCAGCGGCGTCGCGGAGACCCTGGGATCCATGCCGCGACCTTGGCCGTGAAGTGCAGCGGAGCAAAATTCTGCCCCGTGGCTGCGCACCGGAGTCCCGGCATGGATTCCGGGGTCTGCGCTGCGTCGCTGCGCTCCTTGCTCCGCCCCAGAATGACGAAGTGATGGGCGTTTCCTCGCCAATCGCCAAGCCACTCTTCCATGCGAGGCGATCACGCTTCTTCGTGGAGACTTGACCGCCGAAAGCGAACGTGCGGCGAGCTCCGCGAACGTGCGCTCTGAACTGGGTGCGCCTCGACAGAAATTGCCGCGCCATTTGCCTGGACCAGCACGAAAGCCTATATGCCGGGATCAAAGGACAAAGCATGGCCCGCATCTACAAGACACGCACCTGGCATGGCGAACTTGCGCCCTCAATGGAGGAATTGGAGTTCCTGGCCCTGGAGGCCTACGCCCATCTGCCGGAGGAGTTTCGCAAGCTGACCGGCGAGATCGTCATCCAGATCGCCGAATTCCCGACCGACGAGATCATGGACGATTTGTCGCTGGAAACGCCGTTCGACCTGCTCGGCCTGTTCGAGGGGCGCGGCATCGCCGAGCGCTGGAACCCGCAGACCGGCGAAGGCCCGAACCGCATCACGCTCTACCGCCGCGCCATGCTCGACTACTGGGCCGAAAACGAGGAGACGCTGGGCGACATCGTCACCCACGTGCTGATCCACGAGATCGGCCATCATTTCGGCCTGTCGGATGATGATATGGAGAAGCTCGAAGAGGCGGCGGAATAGACACACCTTCGTCATCTTAGGGGTCTGCGCCGCCTCGCTTTGCTCCTCGCTTCCCCTGTCCACTCGCTGATCTGGGTGTCCGGCCCGTGTTCCTGAACGTCGATATCCCCGACCATGGTCTGGTCGCAGCATGGGTCAATGAGCCGCCGCTATAGTCACCAATCGGCCGCTGGCGGGTCACCGTCTTGCACGATTATACAAGTTTTGATATAAGTCTGCCAATGCCAGTGACGAAGCGCTTAGAGTTTCTCGGAGATTCTCTTGCCCAACTCCGGGATTTTCCAGAGGCGGCGCGCAAGGAAACAGGCGTCCAGCTGCATAAGGTGCAACTCGGACTTGAACCAAGCGACTGGAAGCCGATGACGACGGTAGGCCCGGGTGTGCGGGAAATCCGCGTCCGCGACGACGCCGGCGCGTTCCGGGTGCTTTACGTTGCGAGCATAAGCGACGCCGTCTATGTGCTCCACGCATTCCAGAAGAAGACGCAACAGACGGCGAAACGAGACTTGGATCTTGCCGCTTCGCGGTTCAAGCAAATCTAGTGGAGGTTCGACGATGGAACGTCAGAGTTTTGAAAACGTGTGGGACGCACTGGAAGGTACTTCGGCCGAATCCGCCAACATGACCATGCGCTCCAACCTGCTGATCGCGATCGAACAGCGGGTGCGGAGTTGGGACGTTACCCAGGCCGAAGCAGCCAACCGGCTCGGGATTACCCAGCCACGCCTTAGCGACCTCCTGCGGGGCAGGATCACGAATTTCAGTCTGGACACGTTGATCAATCTTGCCGCACTGGCCGGCCTTGTCGTGCGCCTTGATATTGTCGAGGCCGCCTGATGCTCTCTTTGCCATCGGCTACCAGTCGCTGAGCTTGGTGTCCGGCCCGTATTCCTGGCCGTCGACATCCTTCACCACGGCCTGGCCGCAGCGCATGGTCTTGGCTTTCTTGTCATAGGCATAGGTCGGCGAGCCGAACAGGTGCCAGCCCTTGTTCAGCGCCGCCGTCACCTTGTGGCAGAAGCTGGCGTCGTCCGGGGCGGTGAGAAAGCGGTAGAGTTTCATCGTCCAATTCCTGTCATGTAAAGTCGACGAATATCATGCGCCGATGGCGGCGGCCTTCGCCAGCAGTTTTTCGGCTTGCGCCAGGTGCAGCCGCTCGACCATCCTGCCATTCAGCGCGATGACGCCCTTGCCGCTGTTTTGCGCAAGCGCAAAGGCGTCCTTTACCGCGCGCGCCTCGGCCAGCGCCTGCGCCGACGGGGCGAAGGCATGGTTGGCGGCCTCGATCTGCGATGGATGGATCAGCGTCTTGCCGTCAAAGCCCATGGCGGCGGCCTGCGTGCATTCGCGCGCAAAAGCATCCTGGTCGCGAAAATCGTTGAACACCCCATCGAGCATGTCGAGGCCGCCGGCGCGCGCCGCCAGCAGCATCTGCATCAGCCATGGCAGGAGATAGGCGCGGTCCGGCGTCGCCAGCACGCCGGTATCCTTGATCAGGTCATTCGTTCCGGCAATGAAACAATCCAGCCGCGAGGCCGGGTCGCGGCCGAGTTCGGCGATGGCGCCGATGTTGAGCATGGCTTTGGGCGTCTCGATCATCGCCCATAGTTTCACGCTGTCGGGAGCAAAATTGTCGTCCAGCACATCGCCGACCTCGAGCACGTCACGCGGCGTGTCGACCTTGGGCAGCAGGATGCCGTCCGGTTCCGCCTTGGCCACGGCAGCAAGATCGTCGGCACCCCATTCGCTGGACAGCGCATTGACGCGCACCACCATCTCGCAGCGCCGGCCAGCGGTATCAGGGAGGTTGGCGAAAATGCCGGCCAGCTTCTCGCGCGCGGCGATCTTGTCGGTGGGGGCAACGGCATCCTCCAGATCGATGATGACGGCGTCGCAGGAAAGCTGCGCGATCTTGGCCAGCGCCTTGTCGTTGGAGGCCGGGACATAGAGTACGGAGCGGCGCGGGCGGTAGGTTTCCATGTCCGATCTATGCCGTGTGTGGTTGGTCGAGGCAAGCGTCCGACCGCTACCTGATACGAGCCACCTGCGAAAGCTTGCGCTTGCCTGTCCGTCCTCTGCAGCAGTTGCGGAAGGAGCCCCTTCCTCTCCCCCGTCGATCGGGGGAGAGGTGTCGAGCGAAGCTCGACGGAGCGGGGGTCGACTCTTGGGCGCGAGGCGATGCGATGCTTGCGCCTAGTGCCCTTCCTATGTCCGTTTGCGGCGGTTACCAGGTGGTTCCCCCACTCCGTCTCGGCTTCGCCGAGCCACCTCTCCCCCCTCCGAAGGAAGAGGAAAGGAGCCTGGCTCGGGCAGCGCACCAGCCCTGCACGAAAACTGCACGCGCCTGCGGAAAACGTCCTCCGATCCGCCATATCGCCACCCGGCCGGCCTGCGAGACAGGCGTCATGCACAAGCGAGCAAAACCCCGTCTGCCCTACCGGCTGCGCAGCGAAGGCTGGTGGCTGGTCGATCCGCCACGCACGCGCCCAGCGGCGATCCTCATTCCTTTCATTCGCAAGCGCCTATCCACAGCCCGGCTAAAAGCCATGGGGAAGATCAGGTCGTGACATCGTTCTTCCTCGCCGCGCCGAGCTATTGCAGCCGCTTCGGCGTTGCCGTCTTGCTGGTCGCGATCGCCGATTTCCTGTTCTATGGCCAGCCTGCCGGCATCACGGTTCTCCTGTTCGCCATCCTGATTGCAGCCGCCGTCGTGGCCGTGCATCCGCCCGCCTTCAGCGATGGCAAGGTGTGGCTCAAGTCGGCCGCCTTGCTTGTCGCGCTGCTGCCTTTGGCCGAGACTGCCAGTCCCTTGTCCGTCTCGATCGCGCTTGCGGCCCTGGCGGTGTTCGCGCTTTCGCTGAGCGGCCGGCTGCGGCACCGCATGGCGCGCATTGCCGGCCAGATCGTTCTGTTCGGGCTGGCGGCGCCGGCTCGGCTCATGAGCGATTTTCTGCAGTGGCGAAGGGCGGCGCGGCGGTTCGGCGGGCATCGCATAAGGCTGGCGGCGATCGCGGTCTGGGTGATGCCGCTGACGTTGGGCGCCGTCTTCGTCGCCCTGTTCGGCGCCGCCAATCCGGTTATCGAATACTGGCTGTCGCTGATCGATCTCATCAGGCTGGTCGACCTGATCCAGCTTACGCGGATTGCCTTCTGGCTGTTCGTGCTTGCCGGCGTCTGGGCCTTTCTGCGGCCGCGCCTGCCGCGCTTTCAGCGCCGTATCCCCAGGCCAGACCATCTTCCTGCCGATGCTCGGCCGGCGACCAAACCCGACAGGCGCGTGGTAGAGGACATTGTCTTCGGCAAGGCTGCCATCTTGCGCGCCTTGATCGTCTTCAACATTCTGTTTGCACTGCAGAGCGGGCTCGACGCCACCTATCTGTGGGGCGGGATAGCGCTTCCCGATGGCTTGAGCTACGCCGCCTACGCGCATCGCGGCGCCTATCCGCTTGTTGCCACCGCGCTGCTTGCCGCCGGTTTTGTCCTTGCGGCGCTGAGGCCCGGAAGCGAGACCTCAGGTGATCCCGTGATCCGCCGGCTGGTCTATGCCTGGGTGGCGCAGAACATCATGCTGGTCGTGTCGTCGATCCTGCGGCTTGATCTCTATGTCGGCATCTATGCGCTGACCTACTGGCGTATCGCCGCTTTCGTCTGGATGGGGCTGGTTGCGGCCGGGCTTGCGCTGATCATCACCCGCATCGCGCTTGGAAAATCCAATGAATGGCTGCTGTCCGCCAATCTTCTGACGTTATCCCTAGTGCTTTATGCCTGCTGTTTCATCAATTTCGCCACAACGATCGCCAATTACAATGTCGACCATTCCCTCGAGATGACCGGCCAGGGCATTCCCCTCGACGTCTGGTATCTGCGCTCGGGCCGGGCGCGTTTCCGGCGCTCGACCGATTCATTGATCATCAAGGCCCGACAACTGCCGAAGATCCAGCCTTTCGCCAATTTTTGGGGGTACGCCCTGTCGACGAAGCCAGGTATCGCGCTGTCCAGAACCAATGGCGCGCGTGGAGCTTTCGCGATTGGCGATTGCTGCGCTATCTCGACAAGCGCGGCTCGCTTGCTAATCCTGCCTTCACCCAACCTTACGCGCCGGGCCATTGATCCATGCCGCATCACATTCTCGTCGCCGACGATGATCCGCATATCCGCGAAGTGATCTGCTTCGCGCTGGAAAAGGCCGGCATGAAAACGGCTGCCGTGTCCGATGGCGCCGCCGCCCTGCAGGCAATCGAACATCGCACGCCCGACCTTGTCGTGCTCGACATCGGCATGCCGGAGATGGACGGGCTGGAGGTCTGCCGGCGGCTGCGGCAGAGATCCGATGTGCCGGTGCTGTTCCTGTCCGCCCGAGACGAGGAGATCGACCGCATCCTCGGGCTCGAAATGGGCGGCGACGACTATGTCACCAAACCGTTCAGCCCGCGCGAGCTGGTCGCCCGGGTCAACGTCATCCTGCGGCGCGCCCGCCCGGCTGCGCCCGAACCGGCCGACGACCGGCAATTTGTCCATGGCAAGCTCACACTGGTGCCGGCCAGCCATGGCGCCGGCTTCGACGGCAAGCCGCTGGCCCTGACCGGAATAGAATTCTCGATCCTGAAGGGGTTTCTGGCGCGGCCGACGCATGTGCTGGACCGCGACGCGGTGATGGCCAATGCCTATGCCGGCAAGATCCACGTCGCCGACCGCACCGTCGACAGCCATATCCGCAACATCCGCGCCAAGCTGGCGGCGGTCGGATGCCTGGATGCCATCGAGACCGTGCATGGCGTCGGTTTCCGGCTCGGCCGATGCGGCTGACCACTTCCAGCAAATGGATGGGCAGCAAGTGGATCGGCCGCAAATGGCGGCCGCGTCTCGCCACGGTCGTCGTCGCCATCCTGATCCTGGTGATGGCCCTGCCGCTGGTCGGCCTGTTCTTCTTCCGCCTCTACGAGAACCAACTCATCCGCCAGACCGAGGCGGAGCTGATCGCGCAAGGTGCGGCCATCGCCGCAATTTATGCGCAGGAGGTGACCGACGCCGGCATTTCGCCGGATAAGCTTGGCGCGCCGATGCCACCGGCAAATGGGGGCACGAGTCGAAGCGCCAGCTCCGACATGCCCTACCGGCCGATCGAGCCGCAACTCGATCTCGCCTCGGATTACGTGCTTGCGACCCGGCCGGCGGGGGTGCCGGCCACGGCCGATCCCGCCTTCGCCGCGCTCGGCGCGCGCCTGTCGGGCATTCTCGATGCGACGCAGAAAACCACGTTGGCCGGTTTCCGGCTGCTCGACCCGCGAGGTGTCGTCATTGCCGGGCGCGACGAGGTCGGGCAGTCACTTGCCGGGGTCGAGGAGGTGCGTGAGGCGCTCGCCGGGCGCTATGCCAGCGCGCTCAGGCTGCGCATCCCCAACCAGCCGGCGCCGCCGCTCTATTCGGTCAGCCGCGGCACCAAGGTGCGCGTCTTCGTCGCCCTGCCGGTTGCCGTCGACGGAAAGGTCGCCGGCGTGGTCTATGTCTCGCGGACGCCCAACAACATCATAAAACATCTCTATGGCGAGCGCGGAAAGGTGACGGTGGCGGCGATCGCCATCCTCGGCGGCACGCTGCTCATCGGCCTCGTCTTCCTGCGCACCGTCAGCCGGCCGATCTATGCGCTGATCGACCGCACCCAGCGCATCGCCGCCGGCGAGCGCGACGCGATCCGGCCGCTCGACCACCATGGCACGCGCGAAATGGCCGAGCTTTCCGCCGCCTTCCTCGACATGGCCGAAAAACTGCAGGCGCGATCGGACTCGATCCAGACCTTCGCCACCCATGTCTCGCACGAGCTCAAATCGCCGCTGACGGCGATCCAGGGCGCGGCCGAACTGCTGCGCGATTCAGGCAGCGCGATGGACGATGACGAGCGGCGGCGATTCTCCAACAACATCGTCACCGATGCCGGGCGGCTCAACCTGTTGGTCCGGCGGCTGCTCGATCTGGCGCGGGCCGAAAACCTTGCGCCGAGCGGCGAAAGCACTTCGATCGGCGCGGCTCTGGCGCTGCTTCCCGCCGATGCCAGGCTGGCGGTTCGCGTCGAGGCCGGCGGCGATCTGGCCTTGCGTATCTCGGCCGAGAACGCGGCAATCGTGCTGGCCAATCTCATCGACAATTCGGCCAGGCATGGCGCGACACTGGTGTCGATCGCCGCGGTGGGCACGAGCGGCAAGGCGACGGTGATGGTCAGCGACGATGGCGCCGGCATTTCGCAGAGCAACCGGGCGCGCGTCTTCGAGCCGTTCTTCACCACGCGGCGCGATACGGGCGGCACCGGCATGGGGCTCGGCATCGTGCTGGCCCTCCTGAAAGCGCATGATGGTACGATCAGGTTGGTTGACTCCGAGCGCGGCACGCGCTTCGAGATCACCTTGCCGGTCGCGTAGACTGTGGACGGCGGATCGGAGAAAAAAGTGCGCTACGACATCGTCATCATCGGCGGAGCCATCGTCGGGTCCTCGGTTGCCTACTATCTGCGCGAGGAAGGATTTTCCGGCTCGGTCGCGCTGATCGATCGCGACCCGCAATTCGCCCATGCGGCGACGACGCTGTCCATGGCCTCGATCCGCCAGCAATTCTCTATTCCCGAAAACATCCGCCTGTCGCAATTCACGCTGAAGCTGTTCCGGCGACTGAAGGAAGAATTCGGCGCGGACGCCGATATCGGTTTTCGCGAGGGTGGCTATCTCATCCTTGCCGGCGAGGCCGGGCTGCCGATCCTGAGGGCCAACCACGAGGCGCAGGTCGCCGAGGGCGCCGACATCCTGCTCGAGGACGCCGACCAGCTGACGCGCCGCTTCCCCTGGCTGTCGGCCGAAGGCATCGCCGCCGGCGCCTATGGCCGGACCGGCGAGGGCTGGTTCGACGCGCATGCGATGCTGATGCTGTTCCGCAAGGCGCTGCGGCAGAAGAAGATCGACTTCATCAGTGCTTCGGTCACCGGCATCGAGCGGCAGGGCGACCGCGTCACCAGCGTTAGCCTCGACAATGGCGATCGTATCGAGGCCGGCACCGTCATCAACGCCGCCGGACCGAACGCCGGCAAGGTCGCCGCCCTTGCCGGGCTGGCGCTGCCGGTCGAGCCGCGCAAGCGCAACGTCTTCGTCTTCGAGGCGCGCGAGAAATATGCCGACATGCCGCTGCTGGTCGACCCCTCCGGGATCTATGTGCGTCCGGAAGGCTCGGTCTACCTCACCGGCGGCGCCGAGCCGGAAGAGGGCGACGGCCCGGCCAACCCCAGGGATTTCGAGGTCGACTGGCCGCTGTTCGAAGAGGTGATCTGGCCGGTGCTGGCGATCCGCGTCCCGGCCTTCGAGGCCATCAAGCCGACCCGCGCCTGGGCCGGGCACTACGACTACAACACGCTGGACCAGAACGCGGTGATCGGCCCGCATCCCGAGGTGACGAATTTCCTCTTCGCCAACGGATTCTCCGGCCACGGCCTGCAGCAGGCGCCGGCGGTCGGCAAGGCGCTGGCCGAGTTTTTGGTGCATGGCGGGTATCGGACGATCGACTGCTCGGCGTTTGGGTATGGGCGGGTGGCTGAGGGGCGGGCGTTCCGGGAGTTGAATGTGATTTGAGGGAGCAAGAACGATTGATGCCGGCGGGACAGCGCCCCCCTCTGTCCTGCCGGACATCTCCCCCTCAGTGGGGAGATCGAATGTCGCGACGGTTTCGCCAATCTTCAACGTCGACGAGAACGCGCCGGCATCAAAGCTGCCAATCTCCCCCCTTTTGAGGGGGAGATGCCCGGCAGGGCAAAGGGGGCGCTGCCCCTCCAGCGTCTACGCCATCATCGCATCAACCTTGATTGCATTGCCGAGCGCATTGCCTGCGGCCGTGTTGTCGAAAATCCCCCAGACCTCGGCACCCGAAGCGGCCGCTGCCTCAATTTGCCGGCTAAATCGGTCGAGGCTTTCGGCGTCGTAGTCCGAGTAATAGACGCGCGGCGCGCCGTGCCAGCGGAAATAGGCGAGGCCGGGCCAACCGCCCGGCACCGCTGCCGCCGGCATCGGAGCCGGATCGGCGGCGACACGCGCGATCCGGTGATCGGCCAGAAGCGCTTCTGCTTCCGGTTCGAACCAGCTGGGATGGCGCGGCTCGCAGACCGGCCTGACTTGCGTTCGCCTGCTCAGCATGTCGAAAAAACGGCTCGCGACATCCGGCTCGAAGGGTAGGCTCGGCGGCAGCTGCACCAGAAGCACGCTCAGCTTTCCGCCGAGGCCTTCGACCTGCTGGAGAAAGCTTTCCAAGAGGTCCTCGCAGTCGACGAGACGGCGCTCATGAGTGATGGCCTTCGGCATCTTGACGGCGAAGCGGAAGTGCTCCGGCACGGCGCGTGCCCAGCGCTCATAGGTCTCGCGGCGGTGCGGCTTGTAGAAGGACGTGTCGATCTCGACGATGGAAAAGTGCCTGGAATAGCGTTCAAGATGCGACCCGGGTTGCGGAAAATCTTGCCTGTATCGTGTCGGAATGCCCCAGCCTGCCGTGCCTATGAAACATTCCTGTTTTCCCATGCATGGGATGTGGGCCGGACGAGGTGTGGGTCAAGGCGTACAGAGGCGGGCTTTGCTACCACTGACCCGCTGCTCATGCTGCAACCCGCCTTCCGGCCTCGACATGCGCCTGTAGCCAGGCCAGCACCCGCGCCCAGCCCTCTGCATGTTCGGTAGCCGCTTCGTGTAGCCCGGCAAAACCGCCATGGCAGATGGTGAGGCGCGTGCGCCTGGCAATCGGCTGCAACAGCCAGGCAACCGTGGTTTGCCGCCGGCCAAGCGTAGGATGGTCCCAGTCATAGGTCCGCGTCTGCACGATCCGGCGCGGCGCTTCGATCTCGAGGAATTCGCCGCTGGCCGGCATGTCCTTGCCGTCCGCCGTGCGGAAAACAACGTTCCAATGGCCACCGATGCGAAGGTCGGCCGACCAGTCGGCCATCCGATAGGTGCCGGCGGATCCCCACCACAGTTCGACTTCATCGGTGCTCAGCGCACGGAAGACGCGCTCTGGCAAAGCGCGGATATCGGCCGTGGCGAAGACGGTGTCGCCATTGGTCATGGCATGCAGGGCGGTGTGACGCAACATCTCTGCTGCCTCCATAGTATTTCGCTACCGAAACGATCAATCCTTCGATGGTGGACGCTCGAACCCCTTGCCGGTCTCGAGCAGGCTCTTCAGGCTGGCCAGCACCAACGGCCAGCCCTTGGCGACGTTGCCGATCAGCCTGTGCGGCCCGTCCGCTTCATGGGTGACGGCAAGCTTCATCAGTTCGCCGTCCGGCTCGATGGTGAAGGTGCAGCGTGTGTAGCCGTCTTCCCTGATCTCAGGCATCCATTCATTGCGCCATTTGATGACCAGGCGCCGCGGCGGGTCGATCTCGAGGATTTCGCCGCTGTCGGCGACGCGCCCGTCCGGGAAGATCAGCTTCCAGCTGGAGCCGACTTTCCACTCGCTCTCCTGATAGGAGCAGAGGAAAAACTGCCGGTTGAACTCAGGGTCGGTCAACGCTTCCCAGAGCTTTTCGGCCGTGGTGCGAATATAGGTGACGTAAACGAAACTGTTGCTCATCGGTCTTCCCTTTCGAGGCGTTTCTTCAGGTCGCTAAGGGCGGTCAGCCGTCCCCGCTCGAATTTGCCGATCCAGCGTTCGGCGATCTCGTTGATCGGAACCGGGTTTAGGTAGTGCTCCTTCTCGCGCCCCTTGCGGACGGTGGTGACGAGGTTTGCTTCTTCCAGGATCGCCAGGTGCTTGGTCACCGCCTGGCGGGTCATGGCCATCTCCGCGGACAGCGCATTCAGCGTTTGCCCATTTCTGGCATGGAGGCTGTCCAGTAATTGCCGGCGTGTCGGGTCCGCCAGGGCGCGAAAGACTGCATCCATGCTCATGCCTCTAATATGCAACCATTTGGTTGCATGTCAAGCGACAAGATCATGCTCGTTTGGTGGCTGTAGCGCGACAGGAGAAGAAATCAGCGCTTGCGGGAGATCCAGAAGGCGTCGGGCATGCGTCGCATGCCAATGCGTTCGTAGAAGCCGACAGCCTCGGGCATCGAAATCAGGCTGATGGCGACCGACGGTCCGAGTTGGCGGGCCACCTCGTCCATCAGTCCCTTGCCAATTCCCAGACCTTGCGCCTTGGCCGAGACGGCGAGATCGGAGATGTAGCAGACCCAGGAAAAGTCGGTCAGGCAGCGGGCGACACCAATCAGTGGCGTGCCTTCCATGTCGAGACGGGCGGTCACGATCAGACTGGCGCCCTCCAGCATCGCCTTCAGCCTTGCCTGGTCATCAACGGGCCTGCCTTCGCCGAGACCGGAGTCCACCAGCACGCGGCGGAATTCGGCAACGCCGAGCGCCGTTTCACGGGCGTAGAGGACGTGGGAGTTTTCTGCCATGGGACCAGACTGCATCATCGGGCGGTGAATTCGAAGCCATTAGTGCATAGCCCTCGTGCAGGCGCGCGCAAACAGCTGCCTTTTATTTGCCCGCGGCTTTGTGTAAACCGGGCCTCAGCAAAATCCCCCGCAACGAAAACACGGGCCAAAGCCATGGAAAAATTCACCAAGCTCACCGGCGTCGCCGCTCCCATGCCGATCGTCAATGTCGACACCGACATGATCATCCCGAAGGATTATCTCAAGACGATCAAGCGCACCGGGCTCGGCACCGGCCTGTTCGCCGAGATGCGCTACAATGACGACGGTTCGGAAAATCCGGATTTCGTGCTCAACAAGCCGGCCTACCGCAAGGCGCAGATCCTGGTCGCCGGCGACAATTTCGGCTGCGGCTCATCGCGCGAACACGCGCCGTGGGCGCTGCTCGACTTCGGCATACGCTGCGTCATCTCGACCTCGTTCGCCGACATCTTCTACAACAACTGCTTCAAGAACGGCGTGCTGCCGATCGCAGTCAGCCCCGAGGACCTGGAGAAGCTGATGGACGACGCTTCGCGCGGCTCCAACGCCACTCTGTCGGTCGATCTCGAGGCCAAGGAAATCCGTGGTCCGGACGGCGGCGTGGTCAAATTCGACCTCGACGACTTCAAGCGGCACTGCCTGCTCAACGGGCTCGACGATATCGGCCTGACCATGGAAAAGGCCGGCGCCATCGCCTCGTTCGAGAAGAAGAACGCCGAGCAGCGCCCCTGGGCCTGAGCGGCACAGGCGAATAGGCCCGGCCCTTTCCGGCCGGGTGGCGACCGAGGGAGGGACAGTCATGAGACATCAGCTTCTCGCCGGCGTTTGCGGGCTGGCCTTGTTGCTGGCGCCCACCGTGTTTGCGCAAACGCAGACCCAAACGCCCGCCGCGCAGCAGACGCCCCCTTCGGCGGAGAAGCCGGCTGCTGACACGGATACCGCAAACGCTGCCGATAACGACAAGCAGGCGCCCGTGCCGTTCGAGGGCGGCCAGCTGACCATCACCCAGAAGGAACAGTACGGCGAAAAGGTGCTGGCCTATGACGGCAAGGAGCTGGCGAGCAACTATGATGTGTTCTTCGACAAGATAGTCGAAGTTGGCGGCATCAAGGTGGCGCTGTTCGATGTCGGCGACGGCGGCAACCAATGCGGGCCGGCG
This sequence comes from Mesorhizobium sp. SARCC-RB16n, assembly GCF_008520305.1. Lineage (GTDB taxonomy): Bacteria > Pseudomonadota > Alphaproteobacteria > Rhizobiales > Rhizobiaceae > Mesorhizobium. Next base: position 44,008 of record NZ_ML703260.1, read on the forward strand.
ACCGTGATCGTCTGGAAACCGGAAGGCGGCACCATCCAGAGCACCAAGGTCGAACAGGACGAGTGCGGCTCGCCGCCGTCGGCGGTGTCCGACACCGCCATCTATTTCGTGCCCTATTTGCTGCCGGGGGAAGAGAAGCCGGCTTTGCAATGGTCGCCGACGGACGGGCTGATGATTTCGGGCAATCTGACCTACATGCCGGAACCCGGCACCGACTGGAAAGACATCGATCCGGAAAAGTACCAGAACATTATCGACGCCTTTCACAATGAGGCCGTCTACAGGCAAGCCGAAAAGCTGCTCGGCAAGGACATGACCGACATGGCGACCAGCCTGCTGGTTGGCGGCGGCACGGAAAAGACGGCGTCCGGCGCCTTCTACGCCAGCGGCTGCGTGCCGCATGATTGCGGCGGCAATGACGGCTTCATGGCTGTCGACCCGGCCCAGCACCAGCTCTACTTCGCCCGCCGCGGCGACAATGGCCAGCCGAGCGCATGGCCGGCGGTGGCGACATGGCCGGCCGAGGTGAAGGAAGCGCTGGACAAGGCGCTGGGGTCAGCGAATTAACTAGAGCATTTCCGGCGAAACAGGGGGTGGGGAGGCGAATTTCTCCGGCCTACGCGCGACAACCGTCCACTGTCGCGGACCTGCGCAGGACTGCGGTTTGTTCTTCCTTTGAGCGCCGCCGGCCGCCGGCATGGAGATCGAGGACGGCCTTCTGCCCAAACCGCGTCAACGGCAATATTCGCTGGGACAAATGGAACCAGATCGGCCGCGCCGCGTCATAGGAGCAGCTTCGCGCGGCAGTGCCTGGAGTAACATCGATGGTCAGGCTCGTTCTTCTGGCGCTTGTTTTGTTCGCCTTCGCATCTGGCACCACAGAGGCGGCAAAGCTGGACGCAGCCGCCGTCAACGATGCTCAATTCAGCGATGACGCAACGAAGGGCGTCGATGCGACCGTGCTGAAGGCGCAGATCCTTTTGGATCGCGCGCGGTTCTCGCCTGGCCTCATTGACGGCCGCCAGGCGGAGAACTTCACCAAGGCGGTCCGGGCCTTTCAGGCGGCCAACGCCCTGCCCGCCGATGGCAAGCTCAACCGGGAGACCTGGGACAAGCTGGTCGCAACCTCACCAGGCGCGGTTCTTGTGAACTACGAGCTGACGCGCAAGGACTTGCGTGGACCGTTTACCAAGCGCATTCCGGCCAGTATGGAAAGAATGGCTCGCCTGCGCAGGCTCGGCTATCGCAGTTCGCTGGAACGGATCGCGGAGCACTTCCACATCAGCGAACAATTGCTGCGAAGGCTCAACCCGGGCATCAGCTTCAGGAGGGCGGGCGCAAAGGTGCTGGTGCCGGCTATCGACCGGGGCGATCCGCCCTCAGCCGTTGCCAGCGTCGAGGTCGACAAGGCCGCGCGCCAAGTTCGCGTCCTCGACAATGCCGGCAAAGTGGTTTCGGTCTATCCCGCCTCGATTGGAAGCGAAGAGAAACCGGCGCCGAGCGGCGAGGCACAAGTCACACGGGTGGTCCAAAACCCCACCTATCACTACGATCCCCGCTTTGCCTTCAAGGGGGTTAGAACCAAACGGCCCTTCACCATCGCCGCAGGGCCGAACAATCCCGTGGGCTCAGTCTGGATCGATCTGTCCATTGAAAGTTACGGAATTCACGGCACGCCCGAGCCAGGCAAGATCGGGAAGACCTTTTCGCATGGTTGCATCAGACTGACCAATTGGGATGCCGAAGACCTCGCCCTTGAGGTGCACAAGGGCACAAGGGTTGTCTTCACCGGAGAAACGGCTGAACCGGCCAAGGACCAATCCGGCTGAGCATGGCGGGCAATGCAGACCTCTGAGCGGGGCCCGCACGGAGAGCACCTCACGGTAGCCGGCGCACGAGGAATCAACGTCAAAATCTAAAGCGGCGTTTACCGCTCGGAGCCTGCCATGGGCCGGCCGGAACTGCTCGCAATCCGACCGGACAAGCTTAATGCATGTCGCCCAAAAGTGACCTCGGTTTTGGGAAGACGACATGCATAAAAACAAAGACCTAAAGCGCGTCGCCTGAATCCGTTTCGACGCGACGCGCTTTAGTTCGCTCCGAGGCTCAGCGCCTTCTTGCGGTCGGCCTTGGCTCGCTTGGTATTGCCTTTTGCCTGCCAGGAGCGGCCCCGGAAAGTGTAGGCATCGGCATAGTTGGGGTAAAGCTTGATCGCGTGATTGAAGTTGGCGATCGCGCCGTCGTGATCGCCCGCGCGTGCCTGCACGAGACCTCTGCCGAAGTAGCCGCCCGGACTGCTCCGATCGATCTGGATCGCCATGTCGAAATCAGCCAGAGCGCGCTTCGCATCGCCTTTGGCCATCCAGACGATACCGCGATCGACACGCATTTTGGCGACGCCCGGACTAAGGCTGATGGCTTTGTCATAGTCTGCTATGGCGCCGTCGTAATCGCCTATGGTCATCCGGCTGATCGCTCGAGCGTGGAAATGCAGGGGGTAGGTGGGATCGAATTCGATCGCCTTGCCGAAATCGTCGATGGCACGTTTGTGGTCGTTCTTGGCCGTCCAGGCAAAGCCACGTGCGGAATAATAGCTGCTGTTCTTTGGCTCGATCGCAATCGCGCTGCCGTAGTCCGTTATGGCGCGATCGTAATTGCCCTTCTGCCCCCATGCGAGACCGCGATATCCGAAAGCCTCCGCATCGTTGGATTCGAGCACCAACGCCTGATCGAATTTGGCAATCGCAAGGTCGTATTGACCCTTGTTGTAGAGGGCTATGCCACTCTTTGTGGCGTCGCGCGCCGTTGCTGCTGTCCCGGTCGTTGGCGTCTGCTTGTTTGCCGCTCTCGCCGCGGTCGCATCGTCGCGCTCCTTGCGGGCATTGGTGTAGTTTGGATCGAGGCGTAAAGTCTCATCCAGATCGGCGATGGCGCGGTCGTATTGTTTCTCCCTGTTCCAGCAGAATCCGCGATTGAACCATGCTTCCGCATCCGTTGGCCGCAGCCCGATCACCTCTGTCGAATCGGCGATGATGCCATCGCAATCGTGTTTTACAGCGCGGGCCCGGCTGCGCAGCACATAAGCGTCGGCATTGGCCGGTTGCAACGAAATGATGGTGCTTAGATCCGCGATGGCACGGTCGATCTTGCCCTTCTGCCGCCAGATGGCGGAACGGTAGAAATAGGCGTCGGTCGACTTTGGGTCGAGCTTAATCGCCTTGTTGTAGTCGGCCAGCGCCCGGTCGAGGTCGCCCTTCAACGCAAAGGTGAAGCCGCGCAAGGTATGGGCGCCGGCATTGGATGGGTCGGCGGCGACCGCTATGTCGTACTGCTCGATGGCGCGGTCGAATTGATTTTGGGAGCGCCAGATCGTGCCCTGCTCGATAGCGTCCTCGACGATTTTGTTTCGAGCCTGGCCGGCAGGCTTGGTTGCCGTGGCTTTGTCTTTCGCCGCCACGGCCATCATTCGGCCCTTGCTGGCAAGCGCCATCCCGGGATCGAGTTTCAGCGCCTGGTCGAAATCGGCTATTGCCCGGTCGTAGTCGCCTTTATCGATGAAGGCGCTGCCACGCCCGAAATAGGCCGGCGCGTAATCGGCATCGAGTTCGATGGCGCGGCTCAAGTCGACTATGGCGCGATCCGGCTCATTCTTTTTGGTCCACGCGACGGCACGGCCGATGTAAACGTCTGAATAATCGGGATTAAGTTCGACTACCTTGTTATAGTCCTCGATCGCCGCGTCATACTTTCCCTTGTCGACCAGCGCGATGCCCCGCCCGACATAGGCCGAGACATCTTTCGGATCGAGCGCGATCGCCTTGTTGTATTCGGCGATCGCACGATCATATTTGCCCTTGTGGTAGAAGGCATAGCCGCGATCGACGAAAGCTCTGAGCTTCTTCGAGGGTGGTACAATCGCATCCGCGCCGCCGCCGACTTTGGCTTGTAGCGCCAGCGCCGCGTTGCGGGCGGCCGCGTAGTTTGGATTGTGCGAGTCGAGTTTTGCCGCCTGGTCGAAGTCGGCAACGGCCTCGGCATAGTTCTGGCCGTCGGCTTGCACCATGCCGCGTCCGTAATGGCTGGCGGCGTCTTTCGGATCGATCTCGATCGCCACTGAAAAAGCCTCGATCGCTCGCTTGAGGTCGCCCGTGGCGTACCAGGCCGCTCCGGAACAGAAGTAGGCGCCGCTCGCTTTCGGATCGAGCCTGGCGGCCCCGATGCAATCGGCAAGCGCGCCGACCGCGTCGCCCGCGGCAGCCTTGGCCATGCCACGGCGCATGAGCGGCGTGGCCATATCCGGAATCATAGCGATGGCCTTGTCGTAGTCGGCGATGGCGCGGGTATAGGCGTTCTTGCCGTCAAAGGCGTTGCCGCGACCGAGATAGGCAAGCGGGCTCTCAGGAGCGATCGCGATGGCTTCTTCGTAGGCCTTGATCGCTTCGTCGTACTTACCGTCGTGCGCGAGGCTGTCGCCTTTGGACACCGCGACCAGGACGCGGGGATCCGCGTCGTCGGTCAGCTTCGCCAACCTCGAATCGACAGGCGCAATATCTTCGCTCGCACTCTGCTTGGCCGCAGGCCGGGTCGCGGCAGGGGCGATTGCGCTCTGTCCGGCGAGCGTCGTCGTGGTCGACGCACCGACCACAGCAATCGCTGTCAGAGCAGAGAACGCCCAGAGCAAGAGATTTGAAACAGCAGCGCTCGCCGGCGCGCCAGTACGGCGTGACATGGTCTAATTCTCCCCCCGGAACAACTGTGCCGCCTTCGCGGTTATATCTATAGTTCTTTTTTTGTTCCTTAATGCAAGCAAAAATTGCAACGAGCTTCGACGCTAACAATGTCTACCCATCGGAAGGTTAAGGCGTCGCACGGAGGGGTCGGGGCCGATCCGCCGGTGGCGCCCATCCTGCACTGCCGATCCATCCGTATTGGCCCATGGCAGGGTCGGCGTTTTCCCCACAGAATGGTTGCAACCATGGCGAGGTTCCTCATGCGTAAACTGATCTCCACCGGCTCACCATTCGAAAAGACCGCCGGCTATTCGCGTGCCGTGGTGCAGGGCGACTGGTGCTTCGTGTCCGGGACGACCGGCTACGACTATGCGACCATGACGATGCCGGAGACGGTCGAGGCGCAGACGCGTAACTGTCTGGCGACGATCGGCAAGGCGCTCGGGGATGGCGGCTTCGAGATGGCGGATGTGGTGCGGGCGCATTACTACATCACCGACCAGGCCTTCGTGGATGTCGTCTTCCCGATCCTCGGCGAGACGTTCGGCGACATCAGACCGGCGGCGACGATGATCGTGTGCCAGCTGAACAAACCGGAAATGAAGATCGAGATCGAGGTGACGGCGCTGCGGCGTACGGCCTGAGGGGACCAAGGCGATGAAGGTCCGGCGCATCGTGGCCAATATCGAGACACGGGACGCTGCGGCGGCCAGTCGTTTCTACCACGATGTGCTCGGCCTCGATCTGCTCATGGACCAGGGCTGGATCGCAACCTACGGCTCTGGCGAGACGATGCAGGTGCAGGTCAGCTTCATGGCGCAAGGCGGGTCCGGCACGCCGGTGCCGGATTTGTCGATCGAGGTCGACGATGTCGATGCGGCGCTCGAAGCGATGAAGGCCGCCGGTTTCGCCGTCGAATATGGGCCGGCCGACGAACCCTGGGGCGTGCGGCGCTTTTATGTGCGCGATCCCCTCGGCCGGCTGGTCAACATTCTCTCGCATCGGTGATGGCTGCGCGGGGCTGAAAGGCTTGCGCGCCGCGCGCTTGGCGTTTAGCAAGGCCGCGGTCGCACAGCGCCGCGCGCCTCTTTGGCGCGCAAAGGACGCTGCGTAAAATCGAAACGCAATCTTTCTGGGACGGTTTTCTCCATGGCAACGAAGCATCTTTTCCTGCTCCCCGGCGACGGTATCGGCCCCGAGGCCATGGCCGAGGTCAAGAAGCTGATCGCGGCGATGAACGAAAAGCTCGGCAGCGGCTTCGTCACCGATGAGGGCCTTGTCGGCGGCTGTGCCTATGATGCGCATGGCGCGGCGATCTCCGATGCCGACATGGAAAAGGCGATGGCGGCGGACGCGGTGCTGTTCGGCGCCGTCGGCGGGCCGAAGTGGGACGCCGTGCCTTACGAGGTGCGCCCCGAGGCCGGCCTGCTGCGCCTGCGCAAGGACATGGAGCTGTTCGCCAATCTGCGCCCGGCAATCTGCTATCCGGCGCTGGCGGCATCTTCCTCGTTGAAGCAGGAAGTGGTCGAAGGCCTCGACATCCTCATCGTGCGCGAGCTGACCGGCGGCGTCTATTTCGGCGAGCCCAAGCAGATCATCGATCTCGGCAACGGCCAGAAGCGCGGCATCGACACGCAGGTCTACGACACGTTCGAGATCGAGCGCATTTCGGGCGTCGCTTTCGAGCTGGCGCGGACCCGCAAGAACCACGTCACCTCGATGGAAAAGCGCAACGTCATGAAGTCCGGCGTGCTTTGGAACGAGGTTGTCACCCAGACCCACAAGGCGCGCTATGCCGACGTCAAGCTCGACCACATGCTGGCGGATGCCGGCGGCATGCAGCTGGTGCGCTGGCCAAAGCAGTTCGACGTCATCGTCACCGACAATCTGTTCGGCGACATGCTGTCCGACATCGCCGCCATGCTGACCGGCTCGATCGGCATGCTGCCGTCGGCCTCGCTCGGCGCGCCCGACGTGAAGACCAAGAAGCGCAAGGCGCTCTACGAGCCGGTGCATGGCTCGGCGCCCGACATTGCCGGCAAGGGCATCGCCAACCCGATCGCCATGATCGCCTCCTTCGCCATGTGCCTGCGCTATTCCTTCGGCATGGTCGATGAAGCCGACAAGCTCGAAGCTTCAATCGCCGCCGTGCTCGACCAGGGCCTGCGCACCAAGGATATCTTCTCGCCGGGCATGACCGAGGTCGGTACGGTCGAGATGGGCGACGCGATCATCGCCAAGTTCCTGGCGTAACGCTCGTTCGGCCTCAGCGGATTTCGCCGGCAAGCTGACGCAGCAGGCCGACGAGCTGTGCCTCGTCCACCGGCTCGAAAAACGCCGCGTCGGCGGCCTCGACGGCGACAATGGCGCGCTGTGCGGCGGCGGCCCCGGCTGATGTGACGCGGATCACCTTGGCCCGGGAATCCCGGGGATCGGCCTCGCGCGCGATCAACCCCTTGGCCTCCAGCCGGGCGACGACATCCGAGGTCATCTTCACCTCGGTGCCGGCCTGGGCGGCGAGCTGCACCTGGTTGGGCGGCTCGCCATTGCGGCCGAGCCACATCGCCGAGGCGAGCAGCACGAACTGGACATGCGTCAGGTCGAGCGGCGCCAGCGCCGCTGTCATGACCCGCTGCCAGCGCATCGTGGTTCGCCAGAGCAGCAATCCTGGGCTCTCCGATGGTCCGCCCTTGAAGCGCGTGTCGAGTTCAGCCACGGTTCGCCAACGCCTCCGCCTGTTCGAACAGCCTGGCCATCGAGACGTCGAAATCGCCGCTGATCTGCGGCCCTAGTTCCGGGCCGACCTCGGCGGCGGAAGGGCCGGAGATATCGAGCCGGTGCGTCACCTGCGTGCCGCCTTCGACGGGCACCAGAGTGTGCCGGAACAGCAGCGTCGTGTCGCCGAAGGAGGTTTCGTCGGCATAGGTCACGTTGTCGACGAGATCGACGATGGTCGATTCGAACGTGTCCTGACCGACCGGTGTCACCGAGACGCGGGTGCCCTTGGCGAACGGCCCGTGCAGCACGAAGGTGTCGGACCCTTCATAGGTCAGGCGGCCTTCATGCAATGCCTTGAGCGCATTCCAGATAGCTTGCGCCGGAAGCGGGGAAGTCGCGGTGTATTCATTGGTCCACATCGTCTCGCTCCATCCATCTTGCCGATCGACCATTCGATCTGTGCACAGACTATCTGTCCACAGATTAAAATGCAAGAGGAATCTTTTGAGCTGAGACGCATCCCAACGCCTTGTTTTCATGCAGTTTCAGACGAAAATCCCTTCGGCATTCCTGCCGGGATCGCTAAATTTGGGCCCTCGCCGGCATAAATCCCCATCGGTTCTCCCCGGGCTGAGAGGGAATGAGCCCGAAAATGAGAACGGCCAACGCTCCCAAAGCCGGGGTGTAGCAAAGCAAGACAAGCCAGCCCGTCAGCCCGATGTCGTGCAGACGCCGCACGACGACTGCGATCGACGGCAGGATTCCCGCCAGCACGAAGAGCAGGGCAGGAATGTAACCGATCGAGGTCCTTGGGCCGTCGTCGAAGCCGCCTATCGCTAGGTTTAGGAGAATGCCGAAACCGAACAGCGCGACGAGTATGACGTAGAACCAGAGATAGAACGCCCAAAACTCCTTGCGACAGGCCCGGCCGGTGAAATTGCGGTAATCGTCGCCAAGGGCTCGCAGGAAGTAGGCCCAGAGTCCCATGGGCCTGAGAAGGCGCGTTTCGAATGTCTGGCCAGATTGCTCCGGCCTGCCATTTGGTGACGGTGCGGCGGGTTTTGCGGCGACGATTTCGTGAGCCGTTCCGTCGTCCGGTGTGAACTCGACCAGTACGCCTTTCGCAATGGCCATGTCTTGGATCAAGTCGCTACGGCTGAAGATGTAACGCTTGCCGTCAACGCCGTTCACGTAGCCGTAATCATGATCTTGGTCGTAGTGAAAGACTTCTCCGCGCATTGCTTCCCCTTGCGTAGGGTCGCCATACTATGCAAGGTTGCATATGATTGCAATACACACGTTTAGGTTAAACGCTGACACCCGCCGGCACCGGTCCCCACTGGTTTTCGCGCGCCTGGGTCGGGATCAGCGCGAAGACCAGGATAATCAGGCTGCCGATGCTCGGAATGAGGATCAGCAGATAGAGCCAGCCCGACAGGCCGATGTCGTGCAGCCGCCGCACGGTCACCCCGAGGCCGGGCAGGAACGTCGCCAGCAGGAAGGTGCCGCACAGGCCAACCGTCACCGCCGCCGAGACGTTGGTGTCGAAATTGCCCATTTCGATATCGGTGAAGATGCCGATGCCGAAGATGATCAGCAGGCAGACCACCCAGAACAGGCAGTAGCCCCAATATTCCTTGCGACGGGCGCGGCCGGCGAAGTTGAAGTAGTTCTGCGTCAGGCCGCGCCAGAAATAGCCCCAGAGATCACTGGGTTCGGCAGGCGTGCCCTCGCTGGGTCGGCCGAAATGCTGCGCGTGCGATGCGGCGGCCGCAGGTGCGGGCCCGGCTTGAGCCGGTGCGGTGCCTGTGGCGGCGTCGGTGGCCGGGCGGGCAGTCTGGGCGGCGATCGAGAAAACGTCGCGCGCCTGACCGCCGCCCGCCTGGAACTCGACCACCGTCCCCTTGGGCATGGCGGTTTGCCGGCGCAGGTTCTCGCGGGTGAAGGTGTAGCTGTTGCCGTCGGCTCCGGTGATGAAGCCGAAGCCCTGATCCTCGTCATAGTGGAGCACTTCGCCGCGCATCGCCCACCCCCTTGTCGCCACGTCCCTGCCAAGATGTGGCACAGGGCCGAGCCGATGGGCAAGCCGCCCATGGCTACCGCCTTCGCGGCAAATGAAGCATAAGACATCGAGTGCAACCGTTTTGGCCAAGGCAGAAATGACAGTCGAACGTTCCGATGCCGGCGCGGTGACCGCGGATGGCGAGGCGACCATGCCACCGGGACGGGTCTCTCTGGCCATCGACGCCACCGGGCTGATGTTGTGGCCGGCCGGCAAGGGCCTGGCGGGCATTCCGCGGGTGGAGAGCTTTCTCGTCAACGCGGCGCTGGCGGATACCGATCCTTGCGTGGAGGTGGTGGCGCTCAGGCCGAACGGCAAGTTTCGGCCGCTTGCCCCCTATGAACTGGATCATGTCGCGGCGGCCCGGATCTCACCGCACCGTGTCAAACGGTGGCCGGGAAGACGCACGGCCCTGTCGCAGGCTTTCCAGGCGGTGAGGCAACAGCCATGGGACAAGCGCGAGACGGATCGTCATCTTGCCAAGACGGTGACCAACGGCCGCAAAGGGGTCGCCTACCAGGCGACGCGGCTGCTGATCCGCGCCTATCGCCTGTACCAACGGGCACGGATCCGGTTGGGCTCGGAGCCCGATGCGCCGGGCCAGAGCCCCGAGGCGAAGCCGGGCCTCGTGCTGATCAGCCATCACGTCCTTACCCAGCACGACCGATCCGCGGTCTCTAGCGCCGGAAAACTTGCCTTCCTCTGCCATGATCTCATCCCGACATTGCGTCCGGACCTGATCGGTGCGGGCATCGGCGAGACCCGGTTCGGCTCTTATCTCGAACAGTTGGTGCGCACCGGCGCACCGGCGTTCTGCGCCTCCGACGAGGTTGGCGCGACGCTGACCGATCACATGCGCAAGGCCGGCATCGCCGCGCCTGTGGTGTACCGTTTTCCAATGCCTTCCATCCTGCATGAAACCGCTTCGCGCATGAGCGCGACCTCGCGCATCGAGACCAGCGAACCGTTCGTGATCTATTGCTCGACCATCGAAGTACGCAAGAATCACATCCTGCTGGCGCGGATATGGCAGCAGGCGCTGCAAGAAGGCGTAAAACTGCCGCGGCTTGTCTGCGCCGGGCGCTGGGGCTGGATGATCGAGCCGCTGCGCGCCTATCTGAAGGATTATCCGGAGCTGCTCCGGTCGGTGACATTCACCGGGCTGGTCAGCGACGAAGAGCTCATCCAATATTATCGCAGCGCCACCTTTGGCGTCTTTCCCTCGCATATAGAGGGCTGGGGCTACGGCGCCTCGGAATGCCTCGATTTCGGCGTTCCGGTCATCGTGTCCACCGCGCCGTCGCTGATCGAGGCGAGCGGCGGCCTGATGCCTGCGGTCGATCCCAATGATCAGGCCGGCTGGTACGCCGCCATCCGCAGGATGGCGGACGATCACGCCTGGCGCTCCTCGCTGGCGGAGCGCATCGCCCAAAACCACCGGCCGACGCCGGCATCGGCAAGCTGGGCCGCCATCAAGGCCGGCCTCCGTGAAAGCGCATCCCGCCAGCAGTTCGAAACGGCCGCACCCTGACGCGCAAAATCAGCGGTCCCGCAGTGGCGCCGGTCTTACGACGGCCGCTTCTTCGCCTTCTTGTGCTTTGGCGCACCGGCATTTTCGAATTTCGGGTTGCCCGGTTTTTTCGCCCAAGGCTTTGCCTCATGCGCGGCGGCCGGCCGCTGGTCGGCTGACGCCGGTGCTCGCTTCTCGAATTTGCGCTTCGGCGCGTTCGGGTCGAAAGGCGCCTTGCCGCGATGCGGCTTCTTGTCCGGGCTCGGCGGCTGATAGCCGGCCCGCGACAGGTCCGGCGTGCCCTCCAGCCGCTTGACCACGATGTTGCCCTGCAATTTGCGGTCGGGGCCGATCGCGGCGAGAAAACGGTCCGCCCAGTCGGCGGCAATCTGCACGAAAGTCTCTTCCGGCTGCATCTTGATGGCGCCGATCTCGCGCTTGCTGATGCTGCCGGCGCGGCACAGCATCGGGATCAGCCAGCGCGGCTCGGCATTCTGCCGGCGGCCCACCGACAGCGAGAACCAAACACTGGCGCCAAAATCGTCGCGGCGGCTGGGCGCCTCGTCGCGGTGCGCAAACTTCTCTCCCGCCAATCTTTCGCGGGAAGGCGTGAAAGGCGCGACATCCATGAGGTCTTCGGGCGCCGAGCGGCTGGAGCGGCATTGGCGCACGAAGGCGGCCGCCACCTGTTCGGCGCCGTGCCTGGCAAGAAGCGCGTCGATGAATGCACGCTCGTCATCCATCACCGGTTCGTCGAAGGCCGGGTCGGCAAGGATGCGCTCGTCGTCGCGCCGCATCACGTCGTCGGCCGAGGGCGGGCTCGCCCATGTCGCCGTCAGCTTGGCGCTTTGCAGCAGCCGCTCGGTGCGCCTGCGGGCGCTGTTGGGCACGATCAGCGCGCTGACGCCCTTGCGCCCGGCACGCCCGGTGCGGCCGCTGCGGTGCAGCAGCGTTTCCGGATTGGTCGGCAGGTCGGCGTGGATCACCAGCTCGAGGTTGGGCAGGTCGATGCCGCGCGCCGCCACGTCGGTGGCGATGCAGACTTTCGCACGACCGTCGCGCATTGCCTGCAGCGCGTGGCTGCGCTCGTTCTGGCTGAGCTCGCCCGACAGCGCGACGACCGAAAAATTGCGGTTGTTGAAGCGTGCGGTGAGATGATTGACGGCGGCGCGCGTGTTGCAGAACACCAGCGCGTTCTTGGCTTCATAGAAACGCAACACGTTGATTATGGCGTTCTCGCGGTCGGCCTGGGCGACATTCAGCGCCCGGTACTCGATGTCGAGATGCTGCTTTTCCTCGCCGGCGGCCGAGATGCGCACGGCATCGCGCTGATAGCCCTGGGCGAGCGTGGCGATGGAGCGCGGCACGGTGGCCGAGAACATTAGCGTGCGGCGGTCGGTCGGTGCGGCATCGAGGATGAATTCGAGGTCCTCGCGAAAGCCGAGATCGAGCATCTCGTCGGCCTCGTCGAGAACCACGGCCTTGAGCGTCGACATGTCGAGCGAATTGCGCGTGATGTGGTCGCGCAGGCGGCCCGGCGTGCCGACGACGATGTGGGCCCCGCGCTCCAGGGCGCGCCGTTCGGTGCGCATGTCCATGCCGCCGACGCAGGAGGCCACCGTGGCGCCGGTCGGCTCGTAGAGCCATTCGAGCTCGCGGGTCACCTGCAGTGCCAGTTCGCGCGTCGGCGCTACCGCCAGAGCCAGCGGCGTTGCTGCCGGGCCGAAACGTTCCGCGCCGTCGAGCAGCGTCGGCGCCATGGCAAGGCCGAAGGCCACGGTCTTGCCCGAGCCGGTCTGCGCCGACACCAGCGCATCGGCCTGCCCGAGTTCCAGCACCGCCTTCTGCACCGGTGTCAGGTCGGAATAACCGCGCTTTTCCAGCGCTTGTGCGAGCGCGGGAACAATACCATCGAAGTTGGACATCTCGTTCTTTCGGAATTCAGGGTTCCGCGCTCATCATGGAGCACATGCCGGGGCTGACGCCGCGCCAGCCAAACAATCTTGGCCGTTCGTACTTCCTGCCGCCCTTCTTGTACAGGGTGCCATCAAGGCTATGCGGCGCCCCGCCAATTGACTCCTGCCGCAAACCGCGTAAAAGCCCGCTTCGAACGGGATCGTTTTTCGATGCGCGGCCTCTTGATGGCTCTTCTTGCATTCGACGCCCCCAGCCTCGATGCGAACCATTGGGCCGGGCGTGTCGGCGCGTCGTCTCGTTCCGGCAAAACCCCATTCTTGGCCAAGAAAACTACCAAAACCACCATCAAAACGGTGTGATTCCCTTGGCCTAACCACCCTCTCCCGGGTCCGGCCCGGGGGACGGAACCCGCACTTGGCCGGCGGGTTTTCTCCAAAAACCAGGCGGAGAGGGACAGGAGATTTCTATGAGTTTCAAGGTTGCAGTCGTCGGCGCCACGGGCAATGTGGGCCGGGAAATGCTCAACATACTGGAAGAGCGCGGCTTTCCGGTCAGCGAAGTCGTGGCGCTGGCCTCGCGGCGCAGCATGGGCACGGAAGTGTCGTTCGGCGACCGCACGCTGAAGGTCAGGCCGCTCGACCAGTATGATTTTTCGGACACCGACATCTGCATCATGTCGGCCGGCGGCAACGTCTCCAAGGAATGGTCGCCGAAGATCGGCAAGCAGGGCTGCGTCGTCATCGATAATTCGTCGGCCTTCCGCTACGACCAGGACGTGCCGCTGATCGTGCCGGAGGTGAACCCGGACGCGATCTCGCTGTTCACGCGCAAGAACATCATAGCCAACCCGAACTGCTCGACGGCGCAACTCGTCGTGGCGCTGAAGCCGCTGCATGACGCTGCCACCATCAAGCGGGTCGTCGTCGCCACCTACCAGTCGGTGTCCGGCGCCGGCAAGGAAGGCATGGACGAGTTGTTCACGCAGACGCGGGCGGTGTTCGTCGCCGACCAGGTCGACGTCAAGAAGTTCACCAAGCGCATCGCCTTCAACGTCATTCCGCATATCGACGTCTTCCTCGACGACGGCTTCACCAAGGAAGAGTGGAAGATGGTCGCCGAGACCAAGAAGATGCTCGACCCCAAGATCAAGCTGACGGCGACCTGCGTGCGCGTGCCGGTGTTCATCGGCCATTCGGAAGCGGTCAACATCGAGTTCGAGAAGCCGATCACCGCCGACGAGGCACGCGACATCCTGCGCGAGGCGCCCGGCTGCCAGGTCTTGGACAAGCGCGAGGATGGCGGCTACATCACGCCGCTGGAGTCGGCCGGCGAGGACGCCACCTTCATCTCGCGCATCCGTGAGGATTCGACCATCGACAACGGCCTGTCGATGTGGATCGTCTCCGACAATCTGCGCAAGGGCGCGGCGTTGAACGCGGTGCAGATCGCTGAACTGCTGGTCGAGCGCGGGCTCATCCAGCCGAAGAAGAAGGCGGCCTGACGGCGGTCAGTTTTCGCTCACGGGCCGTATCGCCGCTGCCGCGGCGGGCCCTCCGCGAGGGCGCCGGACGACCGGCGGCCCGCAGTCGCGGGCTCGGCCTTCGGCCGTCAGCTTTCTTCTCCCCGTCACTCTACGGGGAGAAGGTGCCGGCAGGCGGATGAGGGGCAGCGCTGACCCGAAATCATTTTTCGATCGCGGGGCTTGATATGACCGATGACGCTAAAGTTGCTCTGCGCCCGGCCATCGCTTCTGATGCTACCGCCATTGCCAGAATCATGCGGGCGGCGCTCAACTCATTCGCCTGGATGCCGGTCGTCCACACGCCGGCCGAGGACCTCGCCTTCATCCGCGATATCGTGTTGCCCAACCAGCAGGTGACGGTCGCCGAGGCCGGTGCTGACATTGTCGGCTTCATCGCCGTCAACGGCGATTGGGTGGAACAACTTTATCTCGATCCGGCCTGGACCGGGCAAGGCATAGGCAGCCGGCTGCTGATGGACGCGACCGCCACGCTGCCGATCGTCAAACTCCATTGCTTCCAATCCAATGCCGGCGCCCAGCGTTTCTATGAGCGCCATGGGTTCCGTGCGGAGGCGTTCGGCGACGGCACGACCAATGAGGAAGGGCTGCCTGACATTTTGTATGTCCGCAGGCACTGATTCAACAGGCGCTGTCCCTGGCCAGTTGATGCAACAGCGCCATCGCCTCCTCCGCCCTCTCGGCCGGCACAAACAGATGATCATGATAAAACGCCGAGACCGGATTGACGGCCATGCCGGCGGCGGCGAGGCGCGCGGTGATGGCGGCGAGGAAGCCGACTGCTTCCAGCGACGAGTGGATGTTCAGCGTGATCATCCGGCAGCGGAACGAGCCGGTCAGCCCTGCTTCTCTCGCCGCGTCTTCGGTCACGATCAGTGTCGTGCCCTCGCGCTCCCGAAACACCATGACCGGCTCCAGGCCTTCGGGCTGCGGAACACGAGGCGCCAGCGTGGCGAAGACATAGGTGCCGTCAAGCAATTCCGGCGTCATCGACGCCAACAGAGTCCTCAGATCGATCTCGCCGGTCATTTTTCTCGCCTGCATCGGGACGGCCGCAGACTTCCCAATATCCGCAACCAGCACACACCGGTAGCCCAACATGGACGACATGGCGACGTCGTTGTCGGCTGGGCTTGCGCATCTCTCGCATCGCACAATACAGGAGCTGAGGGCCGACGCCGGCCCGTGAAAGGCCCCTGAATGATCGTTCGTCCGCGCCCCACCTTCCTGCAGCTGTTCTTCATCATGCGCGGCTCGGTGGTGCCACGCATCCTGCCGCAGATTTTCGGCTTCGCGATCTATTCGGCGGTCATCCTCGTCGTGGCGCGCTGGTTCCAGCTCGATCTCGGCGTCTTCAACATCACACCCTTCGGCTTGGTCGGCGTGACCTTGTCGATCTATCTGTCGTTCCGCAACAACGCTGCCTATGACCGCTGGTGGGAAGCGCGCAAGCTGTGGGGCGCGCTGGTTTTCGAAATCCGCAATCTGGCCCGCGCAACGACCAGCCTCATTCCCGATCGGACCGAGCAACGCGCCCTGTTGATGGAAGCGCTGGCCTTCTGTCATTTCCTGCGCGGACAGTTGCGCAAGATCGATAGCGTGAAGGACGTCCGTGCCTTCATCGAGGCTGAAGCCGAGACGGCGGCGAGTTACGCCAATCCGGCGGACGAGATGGTCAGGCGCATGGGCCGCCGTGCAAATGCGCAGCGCGGGGGTGGCGACCTCGACACGATCGGTTTCCGCATCCTGGACGAGAGGCTGGCATCAATCACCGCCATCCAGGCCGGCTGCGAGCGGATCGCCGGCACGCCCTTGCCCTTCGCCTACACGCTGCTGGTGCACCGCACGGCCTACATCGTGTGCCTGCTGTTGCCGATCGGCCTGATCTCGACCACCGGCTGGGCGACGCCATTGTTCACGGCGCTGATCGCCTACACCTTCTTCGGCCTCGATGCGCTTTCGGAAGAACTCGAGGACCCGTTCGGCACCGAAGCCAACGACCTCGCGCTCGACGGCCTGTGCAGGGTCTGTGAAATCTCGGTGTTCGAGGCCCTCGGCGAGACGCCGCCAAAGATGCTGCCGGCCGAAAAATTCTATTTTTCGTAAGGCCGCATCATCAAAGAATCCGGACACCTGTCGGATTGCCGCCTCATGGCACGTCCTTGGTTCGACCCGCTGAAAACGGGGCTAACCATCAGAAGGGACGACCAATGAGCATTTCCGAAACCGCGCCCGTCTCGTCCGGCGCCCTGTGGACCGGCCGTGTGCTCAGCGGCCTCATCATCCTGTTCATGATCTTCGACGGCGCCATCAAGCTGCCGCCGCTCGACGTGGTCACCCAGACGATGGTGCCGCTCGGCTGGCCGGCCGACGCCAATGTCGCGCGCATGCTGGGCATCATCGGCCTGGTCTCGACCGCGCTCTACGCACTGCCGCGCACCTCCGTGCTCGGCGCCATCCTGCTCACCGCCTATATGGGCGGCGCCATCGCCACCAATGCGCGTATCGGCAATCCGCTGGTTTCGCACACGCTGTTCGGCGTCTATCTCGGCATCATACTGTGGGGCGGCCTCTATCTGCGCGACCCCAGGGTGCGCGCGCTGATCCCGTTCAGCCGATAATTTTAGAGCAGAGAAAAATGTTCAGCACCATCCTCGTCATTCTGGTCGTCATCATCGCCGCCGTGCTCGTCTATGCCGCGACGCGGCCCAATGATTTTGTCGTCACCCGCACCGCCAACATCAAGGCTCCCGCCGAAGCGATCTTTCCGCTGATCAACGATTTCAGCCGCTGGCCGGCATGGTCGCCTTACGAAAAGCTCGACCCCAACATGAAGCGCACGCTTTCCGGCGCGCCAAGCGGCAAGGGCGCCGCCTATGCCTGGGAAAGCAACGGCAAGGCCGGCAAGGGGCGCATGGAGATCGTCAATTCGGTGCCGTCCTCGCTGGTGTCGCTCAATCTCGATTTCGAGAAGCCGTTTCGCGCCAACAACAGCGTCGACTTCACCTTGGCGCAATCGGGCGAGAACACCGCCGTGATCTGGGCGATGCGCGGCAACAGGCCGTTCATCGCCAAGCTGATGGGCCTGTTCATGAATTTCGCTGATCGGCAGGGATTTCGAGGCCGGCCTCGCCAATTTGAAACGCGACACCGAGGCATGACCAGCCTGGGACGCCGCTGCCTGTCCGAGCGAGCGGCGTCGCGATCTTCGTTCTTCTCGGGATCAAATTAGCCGTCTGAGAGTTTAGGACTTGGCGGCGAGACGGCGATCCGCATGTGAGAGGAACGACAAATGAAGAGAATCCTGACCATTCTGGTGCTGACGACGGCGCTCGGTGCCTGTTCGCAGACGGAAAAAGGGGCTGCCGTCGGCGGCCTAGGCGGTGCCGCGGTTGGCGCGGCCGTGGCCGGAGATCCGGTGCAGGGCGCGGTTGTGGGTGGCGCTGTCGGTGCGGTGGCCGGGGCGTTGATCGGCCATGCCAGCGAAAGCGGCAAATGCCGGTACCGCGATCGCTATGGTCGTACCTATGTCGATCGCTGCCCAAGCGGCTATTGATCGGCGACCAGGACTGAACACAACAAAACGGCGGGCACAGGCCCGCCGTTCTATTTCCGCAAGGAATAGGAAGCGATTACTCGGCGGTAGCTGCTTCCTCGGCCGGCGCGGCAGCGGCCGCGGCGACGGCGGCAGCGGCGTCGTCCTGGGCCTTCTTCAGCAGGGCGGCGCGTTCCTGCGCCTTCTTGCCGGGCTCGGCCTTCTTCGGGTTGGAGCGGGCTTCGCGCTTGGCCAGGCCGGCTTCATCGAGGAAGCGCAGCACGCGGTCGGTCGGCTGGGCGCCGTGCGACAGCCAATGCTTGACGCGGTCGGCGTCAACCTTGATGCGCTCGCCGTCCTTCGGCAGCAGCGGGTTCCACGAGCCGAGCGACTCGATGAACCTGCCATCGCGCGGCGAACGGGCGTCGGCGACGACGACGTGGTAGTAAGGACGCTTCTTCGAGCCCGCACGGGCCAGTCTGATCTTCAGTGCCATTTCTTTTCTCCTAAAAGCTCTGATTTCGTTGATCTGTTCAGGCTGGTTATCAGCCGGTTTTCGTCACGCCGTTGGCAGCGGCGATCTGTTCGTGGTGCCGGATCACTTCGCGGACGACGAAGTTGAGGAATTTTTCCGCGAAATCCGGGTCGAGATGCGCGTCCTTGGCCAGCTGGCGAAGACGGGCGATCTGCTGCTGCTCGCGCGCCGGGTCGGCCGGCGGCAGGCCATGTTCGGCCTTGAGCACGCCAACCGCCTTGGTGCAGCGGAAGCGCTCGGCCAGCATGTGGATGAGGGCGGCATCGATGTTGTCGATCGAGGCGCGGTAGCCGGCCAGGACGGTGCGGGCGTCGGCCATGTCCTTTTCTTCGTTCATAGCGTCCTCACTTCTTCTTGCCGAGACCGGGCAGGCCGCCACCACCGCCGAGGCCAGGAAGCTTCATGCCGCCAGGCAGGCCGGGCAAGCCGCCGCCTGGGGCGGGCAGACCCTTCATGCCGCCGAGGCCGGCGGCCTGCGCCTGCTTCTGCAAGACTTCGAGCTGCTTGGGGTCCATCTTCGACAGATCGGGCATGCCGCCCATTCCACCGCCGGGCATCATGCCGCCGAGACCCATCTTGGAGGCAAGACCGCCCATCATGCCGCGCATGAGGCCGCCGCCTTTTCCCTTTCCGCCCATCGCCTTCATCATGTCGGCCATGCCGCGATGCATCTTGAGCAGCTTGTTGATCTCGGCGGCATCGGTGCCGGAGCCGGCGGCGATGCGCTTCTTGCGCGAGTGTTTCAGCATATCGGGATTGGCGCGCTCGGCCTTGGTCATCGACGAGATGATGGCGAGCTGGCGGCCGAACATCCTGTCGTCGAGGCCGGCGGCGGCCATCTGGTCCTTCATCTTGCCCATGCCGGGCATCATGCCCATGATGCCGCCCATGCCGCCCATCTTCGACATCTGCTGAAGCTGCTGGGCGAGGTCGTTCAGGTCGAACTTGCCTGATTGCATCTTCTTGGCCATCGCCGCCGCCTGCTCGGCGTCGATGTTTTCTGCCGCCTTCTCGACGAGCGAGACGATGTCGCCCATGCCCAGGATGCGGTCGGCGATGCGCTTGGGGTGGAATTCCTCCAGCCCGTCCATCTTCTCGCCGGTGCCGATCAGCTTGATCGGCTTGCCGGTGACGGCGCGCATCGAAAGCGCGGCACCGCCACGGCCGTCGCCATCCATGCGGGTCAGCACCAGGCCGGTGATGCCGACGCGCTCGTCGAAGCTTTTCGCCAGGTTGACGGCGTCCTGACCGGTCAGGGAGTCGGCGACCAGAAGGATCTCGTGCGGGCTCGACACCTTCTTGATGTCGGCCATCTCGACCATCAGCGGCTCGTCGATATGGGTGCGGCCGGCGGTGTCGAGGATGACGACGTCATGGCCGCCGAGCTTGGCCGCCTGCACGGCGCGCTTGGCGATATCGACCGGGTTCTGGCCCGATATCACAGGCAGCGTCGCGACCTTGACCTGCTCGCCGAGCTGGCGCAGCTGCTCCTGCGCGGCGGGACGCCGCGTGTCGAGCGAGGCCATCAGGACCTTCTTGTTCTGCCGCTCCGTCAGGCGCTTGGCGATCTTGGCCGAGGTCGTCGTCTTGCCGGAGCCCTGAAGGCCGACCATCATGACGACGACCGGCGCCGGTGCGTTGAGGTCGACGGCGACGCCCTCGGCGCCCAGCATGTCGACCAGCTCGTCATGGACGATCTTGACGACCATCTGTCCCGGCTTGATTGATTTCAGCACGGCGGCGCCGACGGCCTTCTCGCGCACCTTGTCGGTGAAGGATCGCACCACTTCCAGCGCCACGTCGGCCTCGAGCAGCGCACGGCGCACCTCGCGCAACGCCGCCGAGACATCCGCCTCCGACAGCGCGCCGCGGCCGGTCAGGCCGTTCAGGATGGAGCCAAGGCGCTCCTGCAGCGATTCAAACATCTTGCTTCCTTCGATCCCGATTCATTCGAACCGAGAGGTAATGCGTTCGCGCCCAGTCTCCAAGCAAAAGCCAGCCCAAGCAAAAGCCCAAAACCAAAAAGCACCCGGGGGCGCACAGCGCTGCCGGGTGTTGGCCTCCAGGATCTGTTTACAGCACTCGGCCTCAAAGAGGCTTCGGCGTCCTGGTCGGCTTGCTCGGAGGGATACTCGTCGCGGATTTCGTGGGCTGTAGACAGGAAATCGGCGCAAGAGTCAAGGCAAAGGCCGGTGTCGCGCCGTTTCCCGGGCTGCGATCAGGCCGTACCCACGGCGTTCGGAACCTCGGCCGTGGCTTTGAGTGGCGAACGTGGGTGCAGCAATAGAGCAATCGTCAACAGGCTGCTCGCGATGCCGATCAGGGCGATGAGAATGGCATCGGACATCATCCAACCGGGGCCTTCAAGCGGTTTTGCGGTGAACAGGGCGAAGGAATTGTAGCTCTCCTGATGCGAGATCAGCAGGAAGCCGGTCAGGTTGTTGCCGAGATGGGCGCCAAGGGCAGCTCCGAGATTGCCGGTGGCGTAGACCACCAGCGTCAGCAGCAGCGCGAAGGCGGCGATCGAGACCAGCACGCAAGCGTTGATGGCGGCTGAGGAACCGACGCTCCAGTGCAGCGAGGTGAACAGCAAGCCGGGCAGCAGCGCCCAGATCAAGGGGCTCCGGAACCGGTTGGCGAGACCGCGCAGCAGATAGCCCCGGAACAGCACTTCCTCCGACGAGGTCTGCAGCAAGGTGAGCGCGACGATCGGAATCAGGAACAGCAGCCAGGACGACAGGCTGATCGTGCCGCGAGCGATCCCCGGCTCCAGAAAATAGAGCAGGATTTCGGACAAAGCCGACGTGATCAGCACCGCGATCAGCCCCTTGAGGAAGTCCGGCCGCGATACGCGGCGGCTGGCGCCGAGGAGCGCCGACAGCGGCTCGCCATGTACCCAGCGCATCGCGATCCACAGGCCGATCCAGATCCCGGCGAAGGAGGTAAGCGCGCTGAGGATGCCGATGGGCGAGGCGAGGAAACCCTCCATCCCGTATGGCGAAGCCGCCGCCTGCCAGGCGAAGTAAACATGGGTGCCGCCGAGAAGCACGGCCGCGGTGGTGGCGCCCCAGAGCAGAACGACGATCAGCGTCCCCAGGAACAGACGCGGCAAAGTGGTCCTGGCGTTCGGCGCGTTGCGATAGCGCTCGAAGGCGGTGTCGTCGATCGTCACGCTTGTCCTCGATCCCAATCCATCGCTGCTTGATCTAGCCGATGGCACCGGGAATCGAAATCGATATCAGATACGCGTCGCGGCACTCAGGCGCCGCCCGGGTGCCGCGATCGCCTGTCCAGACGTCGCCAGCGGGCAACATCTGGCTTCGGGTCAACGCACCACGTACATGATGCGCCGCGTCTGCGGATCGATCAGCGCCCGCTGGCCGTTCACATAGACATAGCGGTAATTGTAATTCGGAATTTCGCGCAGCTCGACAGTGTCGGGCAGCGTTGCGCCAGTGACCACCTCGCCGTCGAGATAGACGGGGTCGAGGCGATGCGTATCGACATACGTCCGGACTTCGGCGGGGGGCGCGGGAAAGTCGCCCACGACCGCGTCACCGGAGACGATCGCGCCGGTATAGTCGGTCGAGTAGTTGCCGATGTCTTCCGGCGGCGAGACGACGGCAACAGCGGAGCGGCGCTGCGTCAGCACCACGCGGCTGCCGCCGAAATCGGCCGTGACGTAGTCGGAATAGACCCAGCCCTGGCCGCCGGCTTCGGCGATCGTGCACCATTTGCTGTTTTCGATGCAGCCGTTGAGCGTCGCCGACTGGCCGGCGGCGAGCACGCCGATCACCGGATATTGCGGACCCGGGCCGGCGCGCACGTTGAGATCGGTGACGGCCGAGACGGCGGTATCGGCAAACGCGGCACCCGACATCACGGTCAACATCCCGGCGACGGCGGGGAACAACAGGGGTTTCATGGCTTCTCTCCGTTTCATGGTCCCTCGGCGGTGAAAACGGGGCAGAGACGCATGCGTTCCGGCTAAAATGCGCGCGCCAACTCACGATTTGTTCCCGCTTCTTTCGGCAAACCGGTCAGAAGGTCGTGAACGAAGGCCAGTTTTTGCGCCGTCACGTCCGAAATGACGAAGGGGTAGAGGTCGGGCAGGCCCATGCAGCGGTTGATGGAATTGGAGGCTTCCGACAGCACCAGCCAGCGGGCAAGGATCTTGTCGAAGGGCTCGGGCGTGCTTGCAGGTTCCGAAGGCGCTGCCTGCAGCCCGCCGCCGGTGTCGCCCCGTGGCAGTTCGTTTGCCTCCACCGTCTCCAGCCGGCCGAGCGGGAAGTTCAGCGCATGGACCATCTCCAGCGTGTCGGTGATGTGCAGATGGTGGGCCCAGGTCTCGGCCCAGTCCTCCCAGGGGTGCGAGGTGGCGTAGGCCGAGATGTGATTTTGCTGCCAGTCGGGCGCGGCGCCGTTGGCGTAGTAATCCTTCAGCGCCTGTTCGTAGTCGGCACGCTCGTCGCCGAACAAGGCGCGGAACGCTTCCAGCCCTTGCGGATCGTCGCGGATCAGGCGGTCCCAGTAATAATGGCCGAGCTCGTGGCGGAAATGGCCGAGCAGCGTCCGGTAGTTCTCGCCCATCTCGACGCGACGTTTTTCGCGCTCGGCTGAATCGGCCTCGGCGACGTTCAGGGTGATCAGGCCGTTGTCATGGCCGGTGAGGATCCGTTCGCCGCCCGGGCCGCCCCCGATCGGATCGGCGAGGAAGTCGAAGGCCAGCCCGATCTCGTCCGTCGGGCTCTGCTTGGGCGCCACCGGCAAGCCGAAGGCGAGCAGCGAATAGATGGCGCGCTTCTTCGCCGCCTCGACGCGGATCCAGCGACGGCGGTTGCCGTCGACCGAGAGGTCGGGGATCAGCTGGTTCAGCACGCAGGCACGGCAGAAGACCTGCCCCGGCTCGGCCATCCAGTTGCAGGCGCATTCGTCGGCATTGGTGCACTGGATGGCGCCGTCGACGCCGGACAAGACAAAGCGCGCGCCCTCGGCATCATAGAGCACGAGACTCCTGCAGTTCAGGCACTGGGCGTTCTCGAAATAGAGACGGTGGCCGCAATGCGGGCAGTCGAAAAGTTTCATGTCGGTCTCAATTCATCAGGAGGGCACGGGATGCATGGCGGCCCGTGCCCAAACGCGAGCCACCGGCCGGTGTTCCGCGGCCCGGCGAGACTATTTCGCTTCGCTGGTCAGGCTGCCCGCCGATGCGATCCATGGCCGGCATCAACGTCTTCCATGCCAGGCCTGCCACAATAATCCCTAGATCGTAGGCAAATTCCCCGGCATCCGCCAGCGTTACGCCACAGACGGTGACAAATGTGCGTTTCGCTGGCAAATTCGCAATCGGGACGTGAATCAGGCAACCAGGAGAACAATATGGCATTTCTTGCCAAGGGTAGGATTTTAGCGGCCGCGGTGGTGGCGGTGCTGGGGCTGGCAACGGGCGCGCAAGCGGCGGCCAGCTGCGGCAAGACGGGTGCCGGCTTCGATGCCTGGAAGCAGGATTTCGCCGCCGAGGCCAAATCCGAAGGTGTCGGGTCGAGGGGCCTGGCCGCTCTGGCCGGCGCGACCTACGCAACAAGGACTATCTCCGCCGACCGCGCCATCCACAAGGCCTTCAGCGGCTCGGTGGACGATTTCATGAAGCGCCGTGGCGGGTCGGCGATCATTTCCAAGGGCCGTGCGCTGAAGAAGTCGAACGCGGCGCTGTTCAACCAGATCGAAGCCAACTACGGCGTGTCGCCGGGCGTGCTGCTCGCCATATGGGGCATGGAGACCGGCTTCGGCGCCTCCATGGGCAACCAGAACACGGTCTCCGCCATTTTGACGCTTGCCTATGATTGCCGCCGTCCAGACTATTTTCATCCGCACGCTATCGCGGCCTTGAAGCTAGTTGATCGCGGAGCGTTGACCGCCTCGTCGGTCGGCGCCATGCATGGCGAGATCGGCCACACGCAGTTCCTGCCCGGAAATGTCCTGAAGTATGCGGTCGGCAGCGGAAATCTGCGCGACAAGGCCACCGCGTTGGCGTCCACCGCCAACTTCCTCAAGAGTCATGGCTGGCGGGCTGGTGCCAGCGCGGAGTCGAACATGGGCGCGATCGCCGGCTGGAATTCCGCGAGCGTCTATCAGCAGGCCATCGCCCGCATTGCCACCGCGATCGATGCCGACTGATCGAACCGCACGGCATTGAACGAAGAACCCGGCCTCCGCGCCGGGTTTTTCATTTCACGTCGAGCGCATAGGAGCAGCCGGCCAGTGTCTTGCCGGGATGGGACTCGACCGTCGAGACGTTGAGCGTGATGCGCGTGGCAAGACTCACGCCGCCGGCCTCCTCGGTGCTTTCGGCCATGACCTTCTCGCCGAGAAATTTGTCCGGCGTCAGCTTTGCATTCGATCAGGGCGGCAAGGTCGAGGGAGGCGGGATCGTAGTCGCTGGCCTCGGCGCCGGCCAGGTTTGTCAGCACAGCCAACGCGGGCAGGAAGCCGGTTGCAAGAGTAGCTAAGCGCTTGGGCACATCGCTCTCAATGATTCGCCCAGCCGCTCAACGGACATTTCTGAGAAACTGGAACCTGGAAGGCGCCGTCAACACCGCTGCAGTTGCGGAATTTGAGCGACCGCGGCGCCGGGGCTTGCGTAACCTTGGCGGGTTTTGGCTTGCCCTTGATGACCATCCAGATTTCGGTCGGTTGGTCGAGCTGCAGCCTGTTGATGTCGGAATAGCTGATCCGGCCGCTACGTATCCCATCGGCGAGGCGCTGGCAGAACAAAGCCGGCATGCGCTCCTGCGAGACGCCCATGAACGAAGCCATATCGTGCTTGAACGTAAGGTCCGATGTGCGGGCGGAGGCGATACATTCGTTCATATCCACCTTCGGGTCACGCTTGGCGCCCGCCTGTGAAGCCTGGCACACCGACAAGACGACGACCGCGCCAAGCAGAAGAGAAATGCTATTTTTCACTGTCAAAACCCCAAAACCCGCAAATGAACTTAAATGAAGCCGCCAAAAGGTCAAACCGACTACAGGCGGCTTCATTTTGTCTATATTAGCGGTATCCAATAGAAACCCGGCGTCTACGCCGGGTTTCTTGAACGTTGATTGGCAAAGCGTCAGGTCACTGTCTGGACATCAGCCCTTGCGGTTGCGCGCGGCCAATGTGCGCAGCCTCAGCGCATTGAGGCGGATGAAGCCGGCGGCGTCCTTCTGGTCGTAGGCGCCACGGTCGTCCTCGAAGGTGACCAGCGCGTCGGAATAGAGCGTCTTCTTCGACTTGCGGCCGGTGACCATCACATTGCCCTTGTAGAGCTTCAGCCGCACCGTGCCTTCGACGTCTTCCTGGCTCTTGTCGATCATCGCCTGCAGCATCAGGCGCTCGGGCGAGAACCAGAAGCCGTTGTAGATGAGCTCGGCATAGCGCGGCATGAACTCGTCCTTGAGGTGCGCGGCACCGCGGTCAAGCGTGATCGATTCGATGGCGCGATGCGCCACGATCAGGATGGCGCCGCCGGGCGTTTCATACACGCCCCGCGATTTCATGCCGACGAAACGATTCTCGACCAGGTCGAGCCGGCCGATGCCATTGTCGCGGCCGAGATCGTTGAGGGCGGCCAGCATGGTGGCCGGCGACAGCTTCTTGCCGTTGAGCGCGACCGGATCGCCCTTCAGGAACTCGATCTCGATCTCGGTGACGGCGTCCGGCGCGTCCATCGGCGACACGGTGCGCTGGTGGACGAATTCCGGCGGCTCCACCCATGGATCTTCCAGCACCTTGCCCTCGGAAGAGGAATGCAGGAGGTTGGCGTCGACCGAGAACGGTGCGTCGCCCTTCTTGTCCTTCGGCACCGGGATCTGGTGCTGTTCGGCGAAGTTCATCAGGTCGGTGCGCGACTTGAACGACCAGTCGCGCCACGGCGCGATCACCTTGATGTCGGGGTTGAGCGCGTAAGCCGAAAGCTCGAAACGCACTTGGTCGTTGCCCTTGCCCGTGGCGCCATGCGCGATTGCATCGGCGCCGGTTTCCCTCGCGATCTCGACCAGGTGCTTGGAGATCAGCGGCCGCGCGATCGAGGTGCCCAGCAGATAGGTGCCTTCGTAGACGGTGTTGGCGCGGAACATCGGGAAGACGAAGTCGGCGACGAATTCCTCGCGCACGTCGACAACGCGGATGTCCTTGATGCCCATCATCTCGGCCTTGCGGCGCGCCGGCTCCAGCTCACCACCCTGGCCGAGATCGGCGGTGAAGGTGACGACTTCGGCGCCGAGTTCGGTCTGCAGCCATTTCAGGATGATGGAGGTGTCGAGGCCGCCGGAATAGGCGAGCACGACCTTCTTGACGTCTTTGGTCTTGGACATTTCTGCTCCGTCGAAAAGCGGACGCTCGAGGCAAGGGCGTCATGGATTGTCGGAGCGCCTTTTAGCAGGAACGGCAAAGCGAGCAAGCACGCGCGGCCACTTCCACGCGAGATGCATCAACTGCCCCTGGCGTCGCGATAGCCGCTTGACAGTTAGCAATGTCGCAACTACGAAGTTGTAGACCTAACCAGACATTTGAAGAATGAACACGCCAAAACCCTCCCAATGGTTGCAAGTCTCGGACCTGCCGGGCCCCGATGCCCCGAGGCATCGGCTGGCCCATCCCGGCCGCTGGGTCAGCGGTGCGATCGGGCTTTTGATCCTGGCGCTGCTGGTGCGCGCTTTCGCGATGGGGCAGATCCGGTGGGATGTGGTCGGGCAGTTTCTTACCGCCCGCGTCATCATCGTCGGGTTTGGCTGGACGCTGTTGATCTCGGCCTGCGCGCTGGCCCTGGGCGTCGCGCTTGGATTGGGATTTGGCATCATGCGCACGGCGGCCAACCCGACACTGAGGTTTGCCGCCTGGCTTTATGTCTGGATCTTTCGCGGCACGCCGGTGCTCTTGCAACTGCTGATCTGGTTCAACATCGGACTGGTGTTCCCGCGTCTCTACATTCCGGGCCTGGTCGACGAGCGGATGGTTGACGTGGTGACCCCTTTTGTTGCCGCCGTATTGGGGCTTGGGGTCAATGAGGGATCCTACCTCACCGAGGTCGTGCGCGGGGGCATCGGGTCCGTGGATCGCGGTCAGATCGAGGCGGCCAACACGCTGGGCATGACCCCTGGCCAGACAATGTGGCGGATCGTGCTGCCACAGACCTTGCGGCTGATCCTGCCGGTCCTGGGCAACAGCGCCGTCGGCATGCTCAAGTTCTCTTCGCTCGCCGCGACCATTGCCATGGGCGAAATGCTGAACGCCGCGCAACGGATCTACTTCATCAACGGCGCGGTCATCGAGCTGCTTTTCGTCTGCTCGATCTGGTACCTGGCCGGGACCACGCTGCTGTCGATCGGTCAGTTCTATCTGGAACGTCATTTCGGCCAAAGTGCCGCCGGCGCAGGAAGCCGCCGGCAATGGTTCAAAACGCGGTCGCGACAGGCGATTGCTTCGGGTGAAGCATGAGTCTCGCGGTCAAGGCGGTCGGCATCCGCAAGCAGTTCGGCACCCATGAGGTGCTGAAGGGGCTCGACCTGGATGTCAGTTATGGAGAGGTGGTCTGCATCCTCGGCCCCTCCGGCAGCGGCAAAAGCACGTTCCTGCGCTGCATCAACCATCTTGAAGTCCCCGACGCCGGCTATGTCTGGATAGATGGCGCGATCGTGGGCTACGAACTGCGCACCGGCGTGCTGCACGAATTGCCAGTCGGCCGCCTGCGCGCCCAGCAACGCCAGCTCGGAATGGTCTTCCAGCACTTCAACCTCTTCGCCCACCGTACGGTGCTGGGCAACGTCATCGAAGGGCCCATGGTTGTGCGGGGCCTGCGCCGTGCCGAGGCAGAGGCACGCGCCATGGAGCTCCTGCATCAGGTCGGCATGGCTGACCGGGCATCGAGTTATCCCTCACAGCTTTCGGGCGGACAGAAGCAGCGCGTCGCCATTGCGCGCGCGCTGGCGATGGAGCCTCGCGTGATGCTGTTCGATGAACCGACCAGCGCGCTCGACCCCGAACTCGTAGGCGAGGTGCTGGAGGTGATGCGCGGTCTCGCCAAAGGCGGCACCACCATGATTGTCGTCACACACGAAATCGGCTTTGCCCGCGAGGTCGCCGACCGCGTCCTGGTGATGATCGACGGTGAAATTCGGGAGATGGGAAAACCCGAACACGTTCTGAGCAACCCCGGCGATCCGCGGGTCAGAACATTCCTCAGCCGCGTGCTGTCCTGAAACAGGGCGCGCAAACTTTCACAATGGGAGAAGAACTAAAATGACACGAACGTTATCGCTGGCTCAGCGCCTTGCCTCGGTTGCTCTTCTGGGCCTGGCTGTATGCAGCCCTGCCCGGGCTGCAACCGATGAAGCCGCGGCGGCCAAGCTGCCAGATGCCGTGCGCAGCGCCGGCAAGCTCAATGTCACCATCAGCCTTGCCTACCCGCCGATGGAATACAATGATGCCGGCTCGAGCGACCTCAAGGGTTTCGACATCGATCTGGCGACGGCCATCGCCGATCGGCTTGGCCTGAAGGCCGATTTCCAGAACGTCGAATTCCCGCAGCTCATCCCACAGGTCGTCACGGGGCGCTCGGACCTGATCATGACGGCATTCTCCGACAAGGTCGAACGCCAGACGCAGCTGGATTTCATCGACTACTTCAAGACCGGCAATGTTTTTTACACCGCCGTCGATCTGAAGGACTCGATCAAGACCGAGGCCGATTTGTGCGGCAAGACCATTGCGGTTGCAACCGGCACCAGCTGGGTTACCTGGGCCGAGGACCTGAGCAAGACCACTTGTGCGGCCGACAGCCAGATGAACGTCATCCAGATACCAACGCAAGCCGAACATATCATGCAGATCCGCCAGGGGCGTGCACAGGCCTCGATCATCGGGCTGGAAGGGTTGCTTGACCTGATGAAGCAGGAGCCCGGCAAGTTCTACCAGATCGGCGCAGTCGGCGAGATCAACCACTATGGCATTGCGCTTGCCAAGCCGAACACGCAGTTGCGCGACGCTATCCTTGCGGCACTCACCACCATGAAGGCAGATGGCACCTACGCCGGGATTCTGGACCGCTATGGCCTGAAAGAGGCCGGCGTCGAGGACTTCACGATAAACGGCACAAAAAAGTAGAGGAACCATGCCGCGACCTGATGCGCACGATCCGTCCGCCGCCGATCCTTCCGTCGTGACAGGCCGCCCTGAAGTCGACCTGTCACGACTGCGGCTCGACACATATTCGGGGGAACAGCTCTACCGTCAGCTGTATCGAATGTTGCGGGCCGCAATTCTGAGCGGGGATATTGCCGAAGGGGAAGCCATTCCTTCGGAAAACCAGCTGCGGGATCAGTTCGGCATAGCGCGAACCACGGTCCGCAACGCGATGTCGTTGCTGGTGTCGGAGGGGTTGGTGCGGCAGATCCGGGGCCGTGGAACGATCGTCTCCCACCGTCCGGTCAGCCACAGCATCTGGAACTTCGGCAGTTTCACGGAGCTCGCCCGCAGGCAAGGCCAGCGCCCGGTCACACGGATGCTGGAGCATCAGGTCAAGGACGGCGAATTGCATCTGGTCCGTGCGCGCGGGCTCGCCAATGGCGAGGCCGTCACCTGGCTGAACGTGGATATGTCGTGGTTGAGCCTTGAACTCTATCCCGGCATTGAAAGCTATGATTTCGCGGCGCAGTCGCTCTACGACGTACTGCGCCGCGACTATGGCAGGCATCCCATGCGCTCGGAGCTTCTGCTGACGGTCGTGCCGCCCTCGCAGCAGCTGAAGGAGGTCTTCGCCACGGCGCCGGAAGTGCCGGGCTACCTCTGCGCCAGCGGCGACGTCCTGGACGGCAACGACCGGTTGGTCGAACGCACTTCGATCGTCTACTCGCCCGCCGTCCAGATGAAATTCGCAACGCGCTGGGGACGCAACATGGCGCAACTCCCCTCGGAGCAAAGTGCAGGAGAACATATATGAGCCGCTTCGGCGAGACCTTCACGACCCCCAAGCCGATATTGGCGATGCTGCATCTTGCTGGCGAAGGGCATCAGGCCAAGCTTGCACAGGCCGAGGAAGAGGCACGCATTCTGATCGGCGAAGGTGTGGATGGACTGGTAATCGAAAACTACTTCGGCGACGCGGACGATGTCGAGCGTGCGCTTGACCGCATCTGCGGACTGGGCCTGGGTGGCAAGATCGGCGTCAACGTGCTGCGCGACGATGCAGCGGCCTTTGCACTGGCTGGCAGCTATCCCGTGGACTTCATTCAGATCGATTCGGTTGCGGGCCACCTGCCGCCGGAGGCCGATGCGCCCTTCGCCGAGGACCTGGCGGCGCACAGAGCCGCCGTTCCGGTGCTGGTGCTTGGCGGGGTGCGCTTCAAATACAAGCCCGTCCTTTCCGGCCGGCCGGAGGCGGTCGACGTCCAGATCGGCGCCGCCCGCTGCGACGCACTGGTTGTGACCTCCAACGCAACCGCCGAGCCAACGGAGCTCAGCAAGGTGGCGAGATTCCGTGCCGCGACGGGCGGAACAGTGCCTCTTCTGATCGGCGCCGGGATGACGGAAGCCAATGCCGCCGAACAATTGGCGGTTGCCGATGGCGCGATCGTGGGAAGCTGGCTGAAGCGCGATCACCGTGATACCGGCGCGATGGAAGCCGACCATGTCGTGCGCTTCATGCGGGCCGTGCGTTCGCTGCGGGCCGCGGCATGACCGGGCAGGACCATGTCGTCGCGCGCCCCGCGACCGCCGAGGCGTTCGCGCGGTTCGGCACCGTCTACGACCTGTTGGGCGGCAGCGACCAGAAGGTCGTCTGGACGCTTGGCAACGGCTGGCAGGACGGTTTCACCCACAGGCCGCTGATCGGCGGCAGCGGCCATCTCGGCATGACCAGCGGCGGGGCCGCTCCCTGGCATTGCACAGAGATGGAACGGCATCCCGGCACCGAGGAGGCCATCTTTTGCGCGGATGCGCCGATTGTGCTCGCCGTGGCTCCGGCTTCGGCAGCACCGGCGCCGCGCCGTGACGAGATCGAGGCCTTCGTGATTTCGCCCGGACAGGCGGTGGTGATGGATCGAGGCGTCTGGCACGATGCGTGCCGGGGCCTGACACGCCCGACACCCTATTTCTGGATGGCGATCTGCGGACTTGGCGCCAGTCCCTGGGTCCCGGTCGAAGGCGGGGCGCTTCTGGTCCGCGCAGACGCGAGCCACGGAATGCATGCATGACGGCCTTCTTCATCGGCGACGTGGCGCTCGACGAATATTACACCGCCGACCGCTGGCCGGGCCGCGCCGACAAGGGCATGGTCACCGAGATGCCGGCGGAAGCCGGCGGTTCGATCGCCAACGCCGCTGTCGTCCATGCTGCCCTGGGCGGTGCGACCGAGTTCATATCGCTGTTGAACGACAGCCCGCTGTCGAGGCGCCTGATCGCCGATCTGCGCGCCAATGATGTCGGCGTGGCGCATATGCTGACCGATCCGGCGATTCCAGAATCGCGCAACCTGATCTTCCTGGTCGAGGGCGAACACATCGTTCTGACTGTCGAAATGGGGCAGCAACCGATGTGGCTGTCCGCGGCGACATTGGCCGCGCTGCGCGCACCGGGCTTTCTCTATACGACGCTCTACCGCGCTCGCCGGCTGCATTGCCGGGTCGGCGGCGAGGTGTTTGCGCAGGCGAGACTGCTGGCGGATCTACGCGAGCATGGGCGCCGCATGATTTTCGACCTCGATGTCGGCGGCTGCGGCACGCAGGATCTGCCCTATCTGCTCGGGGCCGAAGTCGTCATCTTCAACCAGGTGGGCTTTCGCAATGCCTTTGGGCATGACGACCTGTCTCTCATCGGCGACTGGATGCGGGCTGCGGGAATCTCATGGGTTGTTCGCACCCTGGCAGCCGACGGAGCCGAGGCGAGCAATGGCGAGGCGATCCTTCGGACGCGGGGCTATCCGATCGACGTGATCGACGTAACCGGTGCCGGCGACACTTTCGGCGGAACCTTGACCTGGTGCCTGTCGCGCGGACAGGTCTTCGCGGAGGCACTCGATTTCGCCGTGGCGGCGGCCTCCCGCTCGGTCACGATCCATGGGCCGAGGGGCGGCAAGGCGAGCTTCGAAGAAGTGTGCCGATGGCGGGATGAGGCTCTCCGCGCCATCTGACTGGTTGCTGCGCCTGGAATGCCTTCTCATGGCCCTGATCTCAATGGCTTGATCCAGCAGGCCGCCCTTGCTGAAGCAGCGCTTGCAGGATCAACCGAGGGATCGCCACTGCGTCTGGCGCCGGCGCGGCGCGTCCTGTATAGGCCACGCGTTACCCGAGGCCTGCCATGTCCTTCATTCCCGACACCACCACGTTGATCCAGTTCGCGATCGCCACCGTCATCCTGGCGATCACGCCAGGCCCTGATATGACGCTGTTCGTGTCGCGCACGCTGAGCCAGGGACGGGCCACCGGCTTTGCCTCGATGGCCGGTGCGCTGTGCGGCACGCTGATCCACACCACGCTGGTGGTGGTCGGCGTCTCGGCGCTGATCGTCGCCTCGCCGATGGCCTTCTTCGTGCTGAAGATCTTTGGCGCCGGCTATCTCGTCTTCCTGGCCTGGCAGGCGATCACCAAGGGCTCGGCCTTCTCGCCGGAAAAGAAGACGGGTCCGCAGATTTCGCTGCTGCGCAGCTGGGCGGCGGGGCTCGGCGTCAACCTGCTCAACCCGAAGATCATCCTGTTCTTCATGACCTTCCTGCCGCAATTCGTCTCCGCGCACGATCCGAACGCGCCCGGGAAGCTGTTCTTCCTCGGCTCCATGTTCATCGTGCTGTCGATCCCTGTGACGGTACCGATGGTGCTGGCGGCGGAAAAATTCTCGGCGGCGATGAAGGCCAGCCCGCGTGTGACGCGGGTGGTCGACTATCTCTTCGCCGGCGTGTTCTCGGCCTTCGCGCTCAAGATCCTGTCGGCCCAGGCGAAGTAGGAGCTTTCTCGTCCTTCCACCAGCTTCCTGCCCAGCGGCCGGCGCTGAGCCAGTAGAAGATGCCGCCGACCATGCCACCACCGAGCACCGCCATGAGGGTGCTGGTCTCCGTGACCGCGAAAGCGGAATCGCGGACATTGTCGACGAGGCCGAGGAAGACCCCTGCCACCACCGCGCCCGCCAGCGCGTAGAACAGCCAATCGCGCCGGCCGAGGATTTCGGCAATCAGAATGACGACCGCCGCCGGCATGAAGCCGAAATAGGCGACGAACAGGGCGACGAAAGGAATTGAGAAATAGAGCGATGCCGTCGCCGCCGGATGCGCTTGCACCGGCGCGTAGCCGAGCGAGGCCAGGAACAGGACGTTGAGGAAGGCGCTCGCCGCCAGCGAGGCGACGGCGTAGCCGAACAGGATGATGGCGAAGCGCACGATATAGGCGACGAGACGGTTCATCGGGGATCACGGCCCGCGCGATGACCGGAGCTGCGTCCAGCCAGAAGCCAGTAGACCCAGCCGGCGGCAATGCCGGCCGCGGCCAGAAACCCGAGGAAGCCCGGATTGAAAACGAAGCCTCCGGCCGAGCCGGGCACAAAAACACCGAAGGAGATCGACGTGATCGCACCCGTGACGGCGAAGTAGAACCATCCTCGCAACGCAAACCGTTCGGCGAGGAAGATCGCGGGGCCGACGATCAGCAGCGCGCAGATCGCCACGGTCAACACGGCGAGCGGGAAGGAGGTCAGCCAGTCGAATGTGAAAATGATCGACCAGTTGCCGTCCTCGATCCCGGCCAGGAGGACGATCAGCAGCACCGGCACCAGGATCGAGGTCAGCACGGCGGCGACGTAGCCTACGGCGATCACGGTGAAGCGCTTCGAGCAGGCGACGAGACGGCTCACGCCTCGCCGTGCCCCGCGATCATCATGGCTTCCAGCGCCAGCCGGTCGACCTTGCGCATGCGTTCCGATTCCGACTTCAGCTGGCCGCAGGCGGCCAGGATGTCGCGGCCGCGCGGCGTGCGAATCGGCGAGGCATAGCCGGCATTGTTGATGTAGTCGGCGAACTTCTCGATCGTCTCCCAGTCGGAGCATTGGTAGTTGGTGCCCGGCCACGGATTGAACGGGATCAGGTTGATCTTGGCCGGAATGCCCTTGAGCAGCTTGATCAATCCCTTGGCGTCCTCGATGGAATCGTTGACGTCCTTCAGCATCACATATTCGAAGGTGATGCGCTTGGCATTCGACAGGCCGGGGTAGGCGCGGCAGGCGGCGATCAGTTCCTTCAGCGGATACTTCTTGTTGATCGGCACCAGGAGGTCGCGCAGATCGTCATTGGTCGCATGCAGCGAGATCGCCAGCATGACGCCGATCTCCTCGCCGGTGCGGAAAATCTCCGGCACGACGCCGGAGGTCGACAGCGTGATGCGGCGCTTCGACAGGGACAGGCCGTCGCCGTCGGAGGCGATCAGCAGCGCCTTCTTCACCGCCTCGAAATTGTAGAGCGGCTCGCCCATGCCCATCATGACGATGTTGGAGACTTTTCGGCCCTCGGCCGGCACGATGGCGCCGTCAGGCGTGTCGCGGTCGGGGAAGTCGCCGAGCCGGTCGCGCGCGGTGAGCAACTGCGCCAGGATCTCTTCCGCCGTCAGGTTGCGCACCAGCTTCTGTGTGCCGGTGTGGCAGAACGAGCAGGTCAGCGTGCAGCCGACCTGCGAAGAGATGCAGAGCGTGCCGCGGCCTTCCTCGGGGATATAGACGGTTTCGATCTCGACCGGCCGGCCGGCGCCGCGCGGCGGAAAGCGGAACAGCCACTTTCGCGTCCCGTCGGCGGAAATCTGCTCCTCGACGATCTCGGGCCGGGCGACGGTGAAATGTTTGTCGAGTTCGGCGCGCAGATCCTTGGAGATGTTGAACATGCCGGCGAAGTCGGAAACGCCGCGCACATACATCCAGTGCCACAACTGCTGGGCGCGCATCTTTGCCTGGCGCTCCGGCACAATGCCTGAAGCGACGAGAGCCTCGCCGAGTTCGGCCCGTGTCAGGCCGATCAGCGAGGGCTTTTCTGTCTGCGCGGTGCGAGCGCGCAAGGCGTCACGGGCGCCTTCGGCGGTAAGGTCGAGTGAAAGGGTCATGGTTGCACTGATATAAGCGGGTTACGGCCGATTTCATCCATCGTGCCTGATCTCAAGCGGGGCGCATAGCACAGCTTGGCGGCAGAGTCATGCCGCGGGCGATCGGGCGGCCTGTCCCGCCGCCTGGCCGCGGTGTTCCTGGCGCGAGATCGATCACATGTTCGTGTCGGCGTAACGGCTGGCGAGCCATCCGCGAACCCTGAATGGGGCGACTGTGCCCCTGCACAATGGGAGTATGCGGAATGAACTCGATCAAGCTCACCGTCATTGCCGGCCTAGCCGCTATTTGCGCCTCGCAGGCATTTGCCGAGGACACAATGGGCACCATGACCATGATGAAAGGTGGCCAAGTGACGGCGATCATGCCCGACGGGCACATGGGCACCATGATGCCGGATGCGAAGATGGGCGCCGACATGATGAAGATGGCCAAGCCGATCAAGCACTGCATGATGATGATGACCGACGCCAAGGGCAAAGCCTATATGATCGACACGTCGACCAAGAAGGCCCAGGCCGAATGTGAAAAAATGGCCATGTGACGATCTCGCCAGCGCCATCCCGCCGGCCTGAAGGCCGGCGGAATGGGCAGCTTTCACTTCGATTGAACGAGCCTTGTGCGCTTTCTGGACCACGCCCGCGAGCCGACGGCCGAACACCGCGGCTTTTTGATCCCCGTCCGATCATCAGACTCTTACTTGATCGGCGTCATGTCTGTGTTACGGCTGGGTTTTCCCAACGAGGGCAGACATGGCCGGCCAATCGCGAAAATACCCCTTCCTGCGGCGCTCGCGCGCCATGTGGGGCTCGCGGCGCGTCTGGCAACCGCGTCTGGTGTTCTGGGCGGGCGCGATTTCGATCGGCTTGATCAGCGTGTTGTTTGCCGTGCTGGCCGACAAGGCACAGGCGCTGTTCCATGTCATGATCGGCAATGATGGCGGCTGGCGCTTCTATCTGCCGCTTATCGTCACGCCGGCCGGCTTCGTGCTGTGCGCCTGGCTGGCCTACGCCTTCTTTCCGGGCTCGCAAGGCAGCGGTATTCCGCAGGCGATAGCCGCCCGGCACCTGCGCGACGACGACGACCGCAGCCATATCCTGTCGCTGCGGCTCGTGGTCGGCAAGATCGTGCTCACCATCGTCGGCCTGTTCTGCGGCGCATCCATCGGCCGCGAGGGTCCGACCGTGCAGGTCGGCGCCTCGCTGATGCTGCAGGCGGCACGCTGGGGCGGCATGGCGCAGGCGCGCGGCCTGATCCTAGCGGGATCGGCCGCGGGCATCGCCGCCGCCTTCAACACGCCGCTTGCCGGCATCGTCTTTGCCATCGAGGAGATGGGCCGCACCTACGAAGCGCGCACCAATGGGCTGGTGCTAACGGCGGTGATCCTGGCCGGCCTCGCCTCGCTCGGGCTGGTCGGCAACTACACCTATTTCGGCGTGTCCAGGGACACGATCTCGTTCGCCGCCGACTGGCCGCTGGTAATCGCCTGCGGTGTCATCGGCGGCGGCTTTGGCGCACTGTTCTCGTTGCTGGCGCTGAAGGCGACGCGGCGCATCCGCCGCTGGCACGCGCTGCAGCCGCTGTGGCGCGCCCTGCTGGTGGCGGCGGTCTGCGGGCTGGCGGTAGCGGTGATCGGCATCGTCTCGGGCGGGCTGACCTTCGGCACCGGCTACGCGCAGGCACGCAGCGCGGTCGAAGGCGCGCCGCTGCCCTGGTTCTTCTTCGCCGAGAAATTCGCAGCCGGGCTGCTGTCGATGATTTCAGGAATACCCGGCGGCATCTTCGCGCCCTCGCTGGCGGTGGGAGCGGGCATCGGCAGTTCGCTCGGCCTGGTGTTCGGCAGCAGCGCCGGCGTCGCGGCGCTGCTCGGCATGGCCGGCTATTTTGCCGGCGTCGTGCAGGCGCCGATGACGGCCTTCGTCATCATCCTCGAAATGACCGGCAATCACGACAATGTCATCGGCCTGATGCTGGCCTCGATGCTGGGCTACGGCACGGCCCGCCTGATCTCGCACGAGCCGCTCTATCACGCGCTGTCGCGGGTCTTCATCGCCGAGGCGATCCGGCGGCGGCGGGCCACGCTTGAGATCTGAAGGTTTTTCTCTCGTCGCAATTCGGGCGGAAACCACTTCGCATTTTTCCGGAATTGCGTAGGGTCCGAAGTCGTAACCGGCAAGAGACAGCGGCCGCAATGCAGACAGCAGCGAAGGCAAGAGATAGGATTCCCATGACGGAAAGAACCACCATGGCCGAGTCGCTACCGACAACCGCCGTCGTCCGCGTCTCGCGTGCCAGCTACGAGCCGAGCCGGTTCGCCGAGGTCGACGCCGCGAGCAAGAAGACCTCGGAGTACATCATCCCGGCCATCAGACGGTTGCCCGGGCTCCTTCATTTCTATGCGGGCGTCTCGCCCAAGGGCTCGATCGTGCAAGTCAGCGTTTGGGACACCGAAGAACATGCGTCACAGCTGGACCGGCTGAAGGAGATGGTCGTCGACGGCCGCAGGGACATGGAGGCGGTCGGCGTGACGTTCACCCCGATTTTCAACTACCCGATCGACTGGACGTGGACCGTCTGACCGGGAGCTGAACTCCTACTCGATAGGAGATAGCGGCCGTAATGCGGATGCAGCGGGAAGGAACAGACCAGGCTTGGTCTGCTTCGCCTATTTGCATTTGGCGATCGAGGAGAGCGCCGCCGAAATGCCCTTCAGCGAGAAGACATAGTTCGTGGGATTGCCGCGGCCCGACTTTGCCGACACCTTCATGTCGGTGCCGGTCTTCATTGCGGCGATCAGCACCGGCTCCTCGGCGGCGTTCTCGACCCAGGCCGATTTGCCGCGGGTGAACATCGAGAAGGTCTTCTTGTCGATGGTGACGGTGGCCTTGGAGCCTTCCTGGAAATTGTAGCCGGCGATGAACTGCGGCTCATAGGATACCTGCTGGCCGGGGCGCTGGCTGACGAAGAAGAACATGTCGCCATGGTCGAGCGTTGGCGGCTGCTTGTCAGTCGGCACGGTCAGCACGTAGCAGACCTTGCCGCCCGACGCCTGGTAGCTGTAGGTGCCCCAGGCATTGTGCTGGCCGATCTTGGTCGCCTGCTGCGCCAGCGCCGGCGCTGCCGAGGCCGCCAGGAGCAGGCTCGAAACTAGTGCTATCAATCCGCGCATCGTTTTTCCCGTATTCCAAATGGTGCGGAGGCGGGCCGCGTGGCGTCCTGCCGTCGCTTCATTTTGATTTAATCTGGGTTACCAAACGGTGAATTTCCCAAGAGAAAAGGCCTTTCACCCAAGGAAACCACCGCCATTTCCGCGCCGCCGCCTTGTCAGCGGCCGGCACGGTGTCCCTTTGGCGACTTGGAGGCCACGAAAACGGCAAGAATTTGACTGTTGACCCGTCGCTGGACGCCCCTGTCCGGAGGCCAGGCCGACGCGGCGGGATTCGGCCAGCGGGACTTCAGCCCTTGTCCGCGATGGCGTCCTTGGCGGCCTGCCGGTGCGCCGGCGTGATATGGGCGCTGACGGCGGTGATCGCGGCGGTCAGCACGGCGATGTCGTCGGTGAAGCCCAACCCGAAGATGAAGTCGGGGATGAGGTCGACCGGCAGGACGAAGTAGCCGAGCGCGGCCACCAATATGCCCTTGGCGCGCAGCGGCGTGTTCTTGTCCATGGCGCAATAATAGGCGGCGACGACGTCTTCCATGAACGGAATCTGCCGCGCGGCCTTCTTGGCCGTGCGCCAGAATTTTTCGCGCACTTCGCCCTCGCCGCCCAGTCTGTCGCCAAAGCCGAAGAAGTCAAAACCGGATTCCTGCACCATCAATCTCTCCTTGCGGGTCCCACGCGCATACCGGCGCATGCCCGCCGATCAAAATGTGGTGAAAGCCGAACCCGGCTGCAAGATGCGGGCGCCGATTTGGCGGGTCCGCGCCCGCCGCGCCATGGTCGGCCGGTGTTCAGCCGCCGAAATAGCGGTTCATCTTCTTGGCCAGGTCGATATCGAGCGCCGTGACGCCGCCGGCGTCATGCGTGTTCAAGGTCACGTCGACCGTCTTGTAGACATTCGACCAGTCGGGATGATGGTCCATCTTCTCGGCGGCCAGCGCCACGCGGGTCATGAAAGCGAAGGCTTCGGAGAAATTGTTGAAGGTGAAGGTGCGGGCGATCGAGGCGCCGTCCTTCGCCAGCGCCCAGCCGTCAAGTCCGGTCAGCGCTGCTTCGGCGGCGTCCCTGCCCAGTTTCTCTCTCGTCATGTCCGCTTCCCGTGCTATTGCGCTCAAGTCGCCACCATAGCGCCGGATCGATGATCGCGAAGCCCATAAATTCCATTCTTTTCGTCTGCCTCGGCAACATCTGCCGGTCGCCGTTGGCGGAAGGCGTGCTTCGCGGCGTGCTGGCGGAGCGTGGATACGGGGCGGATATCTTGCTCGATTCGGCCGCCACCAGCGGCTGGGAGGTCGGCTCCGCCCCGGATCCACGCTCGATCGCGGTCGCGGTGAGCCACGGCATCGACATCTCGCGGCAGCGGGCGCGCAAGATCATGCCGGAGGATTTTCAGCGCTTCGATCTTCGGCATGGACCGGTCCAACGTCGCCGACCTGAAGGCGCTGGCGCCGGCGGCGGTGCGCGATCGCATCCACCTGTTCCTGGAATTCGCCGAGGGAAAGCCGCGCGATGTGCCGGATCCCTATTACGACGACCAGGAGGCGTTCGCTTCGATCTACCGCATGATCCGCGAAGCGTCGGAGGCGCTGGCGACACGGCTGGCGGCGCGCGTATCGACGCCGGACAGCGGCCAGGCTTCCTCGACGATATAGGGCCCGCCGCCGACCGAATCGCGCGACGACATCAGCACGAAGCGGCCGATGCGGAACGGCAGCGTCGAGAAATTGCCGCGGGCCGACAGATATTGGGCGACGTCGAGCGGGCTCGAATTGCGCAGGCGCGCCAGCGTCACATGCGGCATGAATCTGCGCGGATCGGCGGGGATGCCGAGCCGTTGGCAAATGCGCTCGATCTCGGCCTGGAGGGCCGCCAGGTCGGGCGAGGGGGAAGCGCCCGCCCACACCGCATGCGGCTTCTTCTGGCCGAAAGCGCCGACACCCGACAGCGTCAGCGAGAAGGAGGGGCGGTGGACCCGGTCGAGCGCGTTGGCGATCTCGTCGGCGACATGGCCCTGGACATCGCCGATGAAGCGCAGCGTCAGATGGTAGTTTTCGACATCGATCCAGCGGGCGCCGGGCAGGCCGCCCCGGAGCAGGGACAGCGAAAGGGCGGCATCACGCGGAATTTCGAGGGCGGTGAAAAGACGCGGCATGAAGAGCCTCCCTTCCTCGAATCGAACTGTCACCTATAGCGAATCATCGATAGTCAAATGGAGCAAGAGGTTTATTGGTCACAGGCTTTGCTAAAAGTTTCCCTAACGGAAAGCGGCTTTGTCGGATCTCATGAGCCTCCCGGCACCGCCGCGATGGCTTTTTCGATCGTCGGCAGGATGCGCTGGACCATCAGGTCGACCCCTTTGGCGTTCGGATGCAAGCCGTCCTCGAGCTGCAAACTGGGCTGGCCGGCGACGCCGTCGAGAAAGAACGGGTACAGCGTAACGCCGTATTTCGCGGCGAGTTCCGGAAAGACGGCGTCGAAGGCGTTCTGGTAGTCGGCGCCGAGATTGGGCGCGGCGCGCATGCCGGCCAGGAGCACGGCGATCTTGCGCTCCCTGAGCTTGCCCAGCATGGCGTCAAGGTTCTTCCGCGTGATGTCGGGCGAAACGCCGCGCAGCATATCGTTGGCGCCGAGTTCGAGGATCACAAGCTGCGTTCCGTCCGGCACCGACCAGTCGAGCCGCGCCAGGCCGCCGCTGGATGTGTCGCCGGAGACGCCGGCATTGGCGACGGTGACGTCATGGCCCCTGGCGCGAAGGGCGGCCTGCAACTTGTCGGTGAAGCCCTCGCCCGGGCCAAGGCCGAACCCTGCCATCAGGCTGTCACCGAAGCCGACGATCTTGAATGGCTCGGCGCGCGCCGACGAAATGGCGCCGCAAATGGCGAGGAAAACGATCAGGCCTGCGGCTATCTGGCGTTTGAAAGACATGCGGCGGGCCCCATATGACAGATAATCGTTCCGGCGACGGCTTCCGGCAACAGAGCCCTCACGTTCCCATATAGGACACTTTGATTTTGACAGAAGCCGTCATCGCGCTGAAAGACGTATCCCTGACCCTCGGCGAAGGGGCTTCGTCGGTCCATGTGCTGAAGGCAGTCAGCCTCGAAGTGGTGCGCGGCGAGGCGACGGGTATCGTCGGCCCTTCGGGGTCCGGCAAGTCGACATTGCTGATGGTGCTGGCAGGGCTGGAGCGGGTCGATTCCGGTACGGTACGGATCGCCGGCGAACTTCTCAACGGCAAAAGCGAGGACCAGATCGCTTCGTTTCGTGGCCGAAACATTGGCATCGTGTTCCAATCCTTCCACCTCATCCCCAACATGACGGCGCTCGAAAATGTCGCGGTGCCGCTGGAACTGGCCGGCCACGCCGATCCGTTCTCGGTGGCGGAGCGGGAGCTGGCGGCGGTCGGCCTCAGCGATCGCGTCACCCACTACCCCGGCGAACTCTCCGGTGGCGAGCAGCAGCGCGTGGCGATCGCCCGGGCGCTGGCACCGTCGCCACGCATCCTGATCGCCGACGAGCCGACCGGCAATCTCGACCAGGTGACGGGGCGGCAGGTCGCCGACCTGCTGTTCGCCAAGGCTGCCGAACGCGGCATGACGCTGGTGCTGGTCACCCATGACCCGGCGCTCGCTGCGCGCTGCTCGCGCCAGGTGTCGATGCGCTCCGGCCGGATCGAAGCGCCGGCGCCGATCAAGGTCACCGCCTGATGCCGCTGGCGCGGACATTGAAGCTCGCCATCCGCTTCTCGCTGCGCGAGATGCGCGGCGGCCTGTCCGGCTTCCTCATCTTCCTCGCCTGCATCGCGCTCGGCGTGGCCGCCATCGGCGGCGTAAATTCGGTGGCCCGCTCCATCACCGCCGGTGTCGCCGACCAGGGCCAGACGCTACTCGGCGGCGATCTTCGCTTCCAGATCAACCAGCGCGACGCCAGCCAGGCCGAACTTGGCTTTCTCGACGGGCTGGGCATCGTTTCGCGTACCGCCGGCATGCGCTCGATGGCGCGCCTGGCCGACGGATCCGACCAGGCCCTGGTCGAGGCCAAGGCGGTCGATGAGGCCTATCCGCTTTATGGCGCGCTGGAAACCGACCCGGCGCTGTCGAAGCAGGAACTGTTCGGCAGGCAGTTCGGCGTTTTCGGCGCCGCGGCACCCGACCTTCTGTTCGAACGGCTGCATCTCAAGATCGGCGACCGGCTGAAGCTCGGCACCGCCATCTTCGAACTGCGCGCCAGGCTGGTGACCGAGCCCGACGCGGTCTCCGACGGGTTCGGCTTCGCGCCAAGGCTGATGATCTCGACCGAGGCCCTGGCCGCCACCGGGCTGGTCCAGCCGGGCAGCCTGGTCGAGAACGCCTACAAGGTCCGGCTGCCCGCCGGAGCCGACGAGGCGCGGCTCAAAGCCATCCAGGACCAGGCGGCCAGGGATTTTCCGGAGGCCGGCTGGTCGATCCGGACGCGCAGCAACGCCGCACCGGCGCTGTCATCCAACATCGAACGCTTTTCGCAGTTCCTGACGCTGGTCGGGCTCACCGCGCTGGTGGTCGGCGGCGTCGGCGTCGCCAACGCGGTGCGTGCCTATCTCGACGGCAAGCGCGGCGTCATCGCCACCTTCAAGAGCCTGGGGGCATCCGGCGGCTTCGTCTTTGCCGTCTATCTCGTGCAGATCCTGATCATTGCCCTGCTCGGCATCGGCGCCGGCCTGGTACTGGGCGCGCTGATGCCCTTTGT
Organism: Mesorhizobium sp. SARCC-RB16n; assembly: GCF_008520305.1. GTDB lineage: Bacteria > Pseudomonadota > Alphaproteobacteria > Rhizobiales > Rhizobiaceae > Mesorhizobium. The sequence goes on from NZ_ML703260.1 coordinate 87,550, forward strand.
CGCAAGTGCCGCCCTGCAGTCCGTCATTCCGGTGCCCGCGCAAGGCGGCTTCTATCCCGGCGCGCTCGCCATGGCGGCCCTGTTCGGCCTGCTGGTGACGCTCGCCTTCGCGCTGCTGCCGCTCGGCCGCGCCCGTGACGTGCCGGCAACCGCGCTGTTCCGGGAGATGGGGCTGGAAGGCCGGGGCCTGCCGCGCCCGGTCTATGTCGTTTGCGCGCTTGGGATCGCGCTTTTCCTGGCGGCGCTGGCGATCTTTTTTTCGGGCGACCAGCGCATCGCCTCGATCTTCGTCGGCGCCACGATTTTTGCCTTCCTGGTGCTGCGTCTCGTCGGTGGACTGGTGCAATGGGCAGCCAGAAAAAGCCCGCGCGTGCGCTTTGTCGCGCTCAGGCTCGCCATCGGCAACATCCACCGGCCCGGCGCGCTGACGCCGTCGGTGGTGCTGTCGCTGGGGCTTGGACTGACACTCCTGGTGACACTGGCGCTGATCGACGGGAATCTCAGGCGTCAGATCTCCGGCAACCTGCCGGAGCGGGCGCCGAACTTTTTCTTCGTCGACATCCAGGGCAGCGAAGTCGACGCGTTCTCCTCGCTGATCGCAAAGGAGGCGCCGCAGGGAACGCTGGCCAAGGTGCCAATGTTGCGTGGCCGGGTGATGGCGCTCAACGGTGTCGATGTCGACAAGGTCAAGGTACCGGCCGAGGGCGCCTGGGTGCTGAAGGGAGATCGCGGCCTGACCTATGACACTAGGCAGCCGGAAAACGCGACGCTGACCGAGGGCAGCTGGTGGCCGGACGATTATACCGGCGAGCCGCTGGTTTCGTTTTCCGACAAGGAAGGCAAGGAAATCGGGCTGAAGCTCGGCGACACCATCACCGTCAATGTGCTCGGCCGCAATGTCACTGCCCGGATCGCCAATTTCCGCCAGGTCGAATGGGAGACGATGGGCATCAATTTCGTCATGGTGTTCTCGCCCAACACATTCGCGGGCGCCCCGCATGGCTGGATAGCGACGCTCACCGAAAAGAACGCTTCGACAGCCGACGACGCTCGTGTCCTCAACGCCGTCACCCGCGCTTTCCCCGCCGTGACGACGGTGCGGGTCAAGGACGCGCTCGACATCGTCAACCGGCTGGTCGGCCAACTCGGCACGGCGATCCGGGCGGCGGCCGGCGTGGCGCTGATCGCCTCGGTTCTGGTGCTTGCCGGCGCGCTTGCCGCCGGCAACCGGGCGCGCATCCATGACGCGGTGGTGCTGAAGACGCTGGGCGGGACGCGCACGACGCTGATCGCCGCCTTCTCGCTGGAATACATGCTGATCGGGCTCGCCACCGCGATCTTCGCGCTCGCCGCCGGCAGCGCTGCCGCGTGGTTCGTCGTCGCGCGCGTCATGGCCTTGCCGTCGCATTTCATGCCGGAGGTGGCGGTCGCCACGATTGCCTTTTCGCTGGTGATCACGGTCGGCATCGGCCTTGCCGGCACCTGGCGGGTGCTCGGCCACAAGGCCGCACCCGTGCTGCGAAACCTCTGATTCGCCGGCTGGCGAAGCCTGCCTCGGGTTAAATCTTGGTAAGAATGCCGTCCAAAACGGCCGGCGAAGCGGTATTTTGGCCTGTCACGAACCGTTACACCCGGTTACGGTCTTGTTCTCGACGCGAATAACCATCATATTTCGGCACAGGCATGCTGGAGCCCCGCCAGCGGCGCCTGGGTCCGCAAGAGGCCCGACACCGGACGGGGCAGAAGCAACAGAGGATTTCCAATGGCTGATCCCATTCGCAATTATCAGACGTCGGCGGTGCCCGGCGTCCGCGCCGACATCGACCAGGGTCTGCGCGCGTATATGATCAAGGTCTACAATCTGATGGGGCTTGGCCTGCTCATCACTGGCCTTGCCGCCATCGGCACGATCATGCTGGCCACCACCACCGACCCGGCCTCGGCCGTCGCGACGCTGCCAAGCGGCGAGATGCTGACCTCGTTCGGCTATGCGATCTTCGGTTCGCCGCTGCGCTGGGTTGTCATACTGGCGCCGCTGGCCGCCGTGTTCTTCCTGTCGTTCAGGATCCAGTCGATGAGCGTCGCCGCCGCGCAGACGACCTTCTGGGTCTATGCCGGCCTGGTCGGCCTGTCGCTGTCGTCGATCTTCCTGGTCTACACCACGGCAAGCATCTCGCAGACCTTCTTCGCCACCGCCGCGGCCTTCGGCGCGCTGTCGCTGTTCGGCTACACCACCAAGCGCGACCTGACGGCGATGGGGTCGTTCCTGATCATGGGCGTGTTCGGCATCATTATCGCCATGGTGATCAACATCTTCCTGCAGTCGTCGGCGCTGTCCTTCGCCGTCTCGGCGATCGGCGTGCTGGTGTTCGCCGGCCTCACCGCCTATGACACGCAGAAGATCAAGGAGATGTATTTCGATGGCGACGCCTCCGACGTCGCCGGCCGCAAGGCGATCATGGGCGCGCTGAGGCTCTACCTCGACTTCATCAACCTGTTCATGTTCCTGCTCCAGTTCATGGGCGACCGCCGCTAAGCGGCATTGGACCATCAACTTTCACAAGGGCGGCCCAACGGCCGCCCTTTTCTTTTGTGCGGGCCTCTGCTGTTGTTGGGGCATATAAGAGGTTTGCATAGAGAATGAGCAGTATCGTGATCAGGCCGGCAACCCCGGCCGACCTCGACGCCATCACGGAAATCTATGCCGACGCAGTCACCAACGGCACGGCGAGCTATGAGCTGGAGCCGCCCAGCCGCACCGAGATGGGTACGCGATTCGCCACGCTCGCGGCCGGCGGCTTTCCCTATCTGGTGGCGGAGAAGGACGGCGCCGTGCTCGGCTATGCCTATGCCGGCACCTTCCGGCCACGCCCGGCCTATCGCTTCATCGTCGAGGATTCGGTCTATGTCGCGCCCGATGCCAAGGGCCAGGGCGTCGGCCTCGAGTTGATGCGGAGCCTGGTCGCGGCGGTCGAGGTGGCGGGCTTTCGCCAGATCGTCGCGGTGATCGGCGACGGCCACGCCGACAGCGCCTCGGTCAGGCTGCACGAGAAGCTCGGCTTCCGCCATTCCGGCTGCCTCGAAGGCTCCGGCTACAAGCACGGGCGCTGGCTGGACACGGTGTTCATGCAGCTATCGCTGAATGGCGGGGCATCGGTCCTACCCGATCCGGACTCGTTGCCGGAGCGAAAGTTTCAGCAGCAAAAATAACAGCTTAAACCTGAACCAGCTTCAGCTTGCTGTCGAAGATGCCGAGCACGCGGCCAAGCTCCTGGCCTCGTTTGAGGATGCGCCCGCCCGCCGCGATGACGGCGAAGGCGCCCTGTTTGCGCGCCAGTTTCGGATCCTTGACGATCTGGAACAGCGGCACTTCGCTGGCACGGCGGAAGACGGAAAAGACAGCACGGTCGGTGAGATGATCGATGGCGTAGTCGCGCCATTCATTGGCGGCGACCATGCGTCCGTAGAGCCTCAGGATCTGGTCCAGTTCGCGCCGGTCGAAGCGGACCGGCTGGTCGAGGCGTTCACGTCGCGCCTCGTGTAGCGGGATCAATATTGCGGATGCGTCTCCATCCCCCATCCCGCCGCCGTCATCAGTCATGCCTCGATCCTTCAAAATGAATCTTTGCCAACCAAAGTTGGCCTCTTCGCACCGCAATTGCAAGAGCCGGCGAGGCGAAGCCGGCGGTGGCGGTTTCCGTGGCGTCCAGTCACGTTTGTAAAACGCATGTTGGAATTGGTGATGCTCCGCCACATTTCTGCCTTTTTTTATCCGCGCTCATGCCCCAATGTCCGACGAATTTACCGGCGTTGCCTGAGACGGTTCGGTCCGGCACCGACTCGTAAACCCCAAGCCCCCCGCCCACGGGTCTGCGTCGGATCGAACCAACCTCGGCCTTTTCCTCGGAAAAGCCAGGTGCGACGATCCCAAAAACCTAAATGACCGGCGTCAGAAGCAAGCTGACGTCGGTTTTTTCGTTTTGGACCTTTTTTACCCCCCGGCGTAGCGACCCGAAGCGGCCAGCCCCGACATCGCTACTCAATTCTGTCGACCGTGCTTGCCATTTGCCGTCTCACTTAATAGGGTGTTAAGTGAAACGGAGACGGCAATGCCACGAGCATCGGACTCCACGGCAAAGAAGTTGAATGCTGAGGCGGCCGCGCCAGAGACCGGCGGTGTCGGCCCTCGCATCAAGGCGTTGCGCACGGCGCGACGCGTCTCGCTGCGCCAGCTCGCCGACATGACGGGGACGACGGCGAGCTTCATCAGCCAGCTCGAACGCAATCTGTGCGGCGCCAATACCGGCACGCTGCTCAAGATCGCCGCCGCTCTCGATCTCGGCATCAACGATCTGTTCGAGGATAATGCCCGCCCCCTGCACAAGGTGCTGAAGCGCGAGGAGCGGCCGGTCGTTCCTGTCGGCATCCATGGCCGCAAGATGCTTTTGTCGCGGCGGCCGATCCACCAGTTCGAGGTCTATGCCGGCCATTTCGAAGTGGGTGGCTCGACCGGCGACGACGCCTATGTCCATGGTGGCGAGCACGAAATGTTCATGGTGCTCAAAGGCACCGTCGAACTGACCCTGGCCGACGAGCGCCACGTGATGCGCGAAGGCGACAGCGTCGAATACGCGACCTCGGTGCCGCACCGCACGGTCAATGTCGGCGACACGCCGGCGGAAGTGGTCTGGATCATCGCCCCGCCGACTTCGGGCGCACATGAGCTCGATCAATACAGGCCTGGAAACCGCTCGCATCCGGGTGAATGACAACAAATGCGAGTTCTGCAATGGGAGAATTGATCATGAGACTGAAACTCGGACATGCGGCGTGCGTCGCCGTGCTTCTGGCGGCGACGGCCGCGCTCGCACAATCGAAGCCGGTGGCGGGAGAGGTGGCTGAAGGCTCGCTGAAGGGCAAGACGCTGACCTTCGTTTCCTATGGCGGCATCTACCAGGACGGCCAGGTGGCCGCGCTCAAGGATTTCGTCGACAAATCCGGCGTCAAGCTGCTCAATGATGGCCCGACGGAGATCGCCAAACTGCAGGCGCAGGTCGAGTCCGGCAATGTCACCTGGGACGTCGTCGATACCGACGACCTGCCGCCCTATGTCTACTGCGGCAAGCTGTTCCAGAAGCTCGATCTGACGAAGCTCGACGTCTCGAAAATCCCGGAAGGCCAGGTCGGCGAATGCTCGGTGCCGGCGATGAACTACGGTGTCGTGCTGATGTACAACAAGGAAAAGTACGGGGATAATCCACCCAAGAGCTGGGCCGACTTCTTCGATACCAAAAAATTCCCCGGCGTGCGTGGGATCGACGGTTCCGGCAGCCCGACCGGTGGCCTGCTGGAACAGGCTTTCAAGGTCGCCGGCGGCGACCCGAAGGCGATGACGGTAGCCGATATCGACAAGGCCATCGATGTGGTCCGCAAGCTCGGCCCCGATACCATTTTCTGGAAGACGGGTGCCGAATCACAGCAGCTCGCCGAATCCGGCGAGGCGGACATGCTGATGATGTGGACTGGACGGGCCATGACGGCGGTCAAGAACGGCGCGAAATACGCGCCCGCCTGGCAGGACTGGCTGGTCGTGATGGACCAGATGACGATTCCGGTCGGCGTCAAGGATACGGATGCATCCTACGCACTGCTCAATGCCTATCTCGGCAAGCATGCCCAGGAGACATTGGCGGAGAAGACCTCCTACACGCCGATCAACAACGACGCGCAGCCCAAGGTCGACGCTTCAGTCGCCGCCTACCTGACCAATACGCCTGAACGCCAGAAGCAGGGCTACAAACAGAACTTCAAGTTCTGGGTCCCGAACTTCGCGGTGGCGCAGGAGAAGTGGTCGGCGCTGATGGCCGGCAACTGACCGGCTGAAGGAAACCAAAAGCCGTGAGCGCGTCCGAGCCAACCATTCCGGCTGCCGAAAGGCGCTGGGCATGGCGGCCGTACGCGCTCGCATTGCCGGCGCTGGTCCTGCTCCTGGCGGTGATCGGCTATCCGCTGCTGACCATCGTTGCGCGCAGCCTGTCGGAACCGGAGTGGGGCCTGCAGAACTATATCTGGTTCTTCAGCGTGCCCATCAATCTCACGGTGCTCCAGCGGACCTTCGTCATTTCGACGTGGGTCACGCTGGTGTGCGTCGTCTCGGCCTACCCGTACGCCTATCTGATGACCGCGGTCGGGCCGCGCGTTCGGCTGGTGCTGCTCTTATGTGTGCTGATCCCTTTTTGGGTGAGCGGCGTGGTGCGCACCTTGTCCTGGGTGATCCTGCTGCAGGATTCAGGCGTCATCAACTCGGTCCTGCGGTCGCTCGGTCTCGGCGGCGTCAGGCTGATCCGAACCCAGACGGGCGTGGTCATCGGCATGGCGCAGGTGCTTTTGCCCTTCATGATCCTGCCGCTCTATTCGGTCATGAAGGGCATCGATCTCAGGCTGATGCGCGCGGCGCAGAGCCTTGGCGCGCGACCGTTCCGCGCCTTCTTCACCATCTACCTGCCGCTGTCACTGCCAGGCGTCTATGCCGGGGCGATCATCGTCTTCATCCTGGCGCTCGGCTTCTACATCACGCCGGCTTTGCTCGGCGGTCCGCGCTCGACCATGCTGTCCACGCTGGTGCAAACACAGGTGCTCAGCCTGCTGCAATGGGGCAGGGGCGGTGCGATGGGCGTGGTGCTGCTGGTCACGACCTTCGTGCTGCTGGCGCTCGCCGCGCCCGTGATGCGATCCAAGTACCGTGAGGCGGGGCGGCACTGATGGAGATGAAGCCGCTCACGCGCGCCATCCTGGGCCTTGTCTGCCTGCTGGTGGCCATATGGCTGGTGGCGCCGACGTTGGTCGTGGTGCCGATGTCATTCAACGAGAACAAGTCGCTGGCGTTTCCGCCGCAAGGCTTCTCCTGGCAGTGGTACCAGAATTTTGTCACCAATCCGGATTGGTCGAACAGCTTCCTCAATTCGCTGAAGGTCGCCTCGATCGTCTCGGTGCTGGCAACGGTGCTCGGAACGCTTGCCGCCTTCGGCCTCGACCGCATGAAAGCGCGGCCGGCAAACCTTTTGCGCATGCTGATGCTGACGCCGATGGTGGTGCCGGGCGTGGTGCTGGCCATCGGCATCTACGCGGTCTATCTCGATACGCGGCTTGTCGGCACGCTGCTCGGCTTCGTGCTCGCCCACACCATCCTTGCGCTGCCCTTCGTGCTGATTGCCGTCTCGGCCAATCTCGAAGTGTTCGACAGGCGCCTCGAGACAGCCGCGGCGAGCCTGGGCGCTGGCGCGCTCACCACGTTTCGCACGGTGACGCTGCCGCTGATTGCGCCGGGCGTGCTGTCGGGCCTGCTGTTCGCCTTCGCCACTTCCTTCGACGAGATCGTCGTGTCGCTGTTCATCACCAATCCCTACCTCAAGACATTGCCGGTGCAGATCTTTGCTTCCATCACGCGCGACGCCGACCCCACGGTAGCGGCCGTCGGCACGATCCTGCTGTTTGCCACCACGATGCTGATCGGCGGCGGCATGCTTCTTCTTGGCCGTGAGCGGAAAGGACGCCAATGAATCCGGGGCAAGACAGCAGGGGAAATCCGGGGCAAGACAGCAGGGGCGCGGCGATCGATCTCAGGTCGATCAGCAAGGCCTATGGCAGCTTCAAGGCGCTGGACGGCGTGTCGCTGCACATCAAGGCCGGCGAGTTCATGACGCTGCTCGGGCCAAGCGGCTCCGGCAAGACGACGACGCTCAACGTCGTCGCCGGCTTCACCGAGGCCAGCTCCGGCGCGCTGGAGGTGGGCGGCAAGAGCGTCGTCGGCGTGCCGGCGCACAAGCGCAACATCGGCGTGGTGTTCCAGCACTACGCGCTGTTCCCGCACATGACGGTGAGCCGCAACGTCGCCTATCCGCTCGCCCTGCGCGGTGTGGCCGGCGCCGAGCGCGAACGCCGCGTGCGCCAGGCGCTCGACATGGTCAAGATGGCGGATTTCGGCCACCGCTTTCCCAGCGAACTTTCGGGCGGCCAGCAGCAGCGCGTGGCGCTGGCGCGCGCCATCGTCTTCGATCCGCCGCTGCTGTTGATGGACGAGCCGCTCGGGGCGCTCGACAAGAAGCTGCGCGAATGGCTGCAGCTCGAAATCAAGCGCATCCACCGCGAACTCGGCACCACCTTCGTCTATGTGACGCACGACCAGGAAGAGGCGCTGGTGCTGTCGGACCGCATCGCCGTGTTCAACCGGGGCCGCATCGAACAGATCGGCACCGGGCGCGAGCTGTATGACGAGCCGGCAACGCTTTTCGTCGGCAAGTTCATCGGCGATTCCACCGTGCTGCGGGGGGCCGCCGCCATCTCCGGCGGGGAGACGGCGATCGAAATAGCCGGCCAGAAGGTAGCGACCGCCAAGCGTCTCGCCAATGGCGGCAGCCCGGTCATGCTGCTGCGGCCCGAAAAGCTGACGCTCGCCCGCCGTGGTGCCGACGGCGATGGCCGCAACCGGCTCACCGGCCGCATCGGCGAAGCCATCTATCTCGGCTCCGGCTCCAAGTACGAGGTCGATCTGGCCGACGGCTCCAAAGCCATCGTGCGCTCGACGCTGGAAGCAGACAATTTTGCCATCGGAGACGAGGTCGAGGTGCTGTTCGCCGGCGCCGACGTGAAGCTGCTCGCCGACGACGACAAGGCCGATCTGACGCTTACCTGATTTCGAAACGGATTTCAAAAAATGCAAGCCGAGCACAATGGCGACGTGTCGTTCTGGTATGCCGATATCGGGGGCGTGCCGGCCTATAGGCCCTCCTTGCCGGGCGACATCGAAGCCGATGTCTGCATCGTCGGCGCCGGCTACACCGGCCTGTGGACCGCCTACTATTTGAAGAAGGCGCAGCCTGCGCTGCGCATCGTCATCGTCGAAAAGGAGTTCGCCGGCTTCGGCGCCTCCGGCCGCAATGGCGGCTGGCTGTCGGGCGGTTTCAGCTGGTCGCGCGAGAAATACGCCAAAACCTCGTCGCGCGGCGCCGTGATCGACATGCAGCGCGCCATGTTCGGCACGGTCGATGAGGTGATCGCGGTGACGCAAGCCGAGGGCATCGATGCCGATATCCGCCGTGTCGACAACATCACCGTCGCCACCAACGCCGCGCAATTGCAGCGTGCCAGGGCCGAATACGAGGAGCTGCTGGGTTGGGAGATGCCGCCGGAGCGGCTGGCCTTCCTCGACGCGCAGGAGGCGCGCCGGCGCATCGCCATCGACAAGGTGATGGGCGCTTTCGTCGTGCGCAACGTCGCGCGTGTACAGCCGGCCAAGCTGGTCCAGGGTCTAGCGGCCGCGGTCGCGCGGCTCGGCGTGCCGATCTACGAGCAGACGCAGGTGCTGGCGATCGAGAAGGGCAAGGTCACCACCACCAGAGGCATCGTGCGGGCGCAAAAGATCATCCGCGCCACCGAGGGCTTCACGGCGGGCATTCCCGGCTACGAGCGTCTCTGGCTGCCGCTGAACAGTGCCATCGTGGTGACCGAGCCGCTGCCGCAAAAACTCTGGGACGCGATCGGCTGGAACGGTTACGAGGTGCTGGGCGACGCGGCACACACCTATTGCTATGCGCAGCGCACGCGCGAAGGCCGCATCGCCATGGGCGGCCGCGGCGTGCCCTACCGCTTCGGCTCGCGCACCGATGTGCGCGGCCAGACCCAGCAGGCGACCATCGACCAATTGCACGAGGTGCTGACCAGGCTGCTGCCGCAGACCAAAGGCGTGCATCTCGACCACGCCTGGTGCGGCACGCTCGGCGTGCCGCGCGACTGGTGCACGACTTCGGGTTTCGATAGGGAAAGCGGCATCGGCTGGGCCGGCGGCTATGTCGGGCTCGGTGTTTCCAGCTCCAACCTGTCGGGCCGCACGTTGCGCGACCTAGTGCTTGGCCACGACACCGAGTTGACGCGGCTGCCCTGGGTCAACCGCACGGTCAAGAAATGGGAGCCGGAACCGCTGCGATGGCTCGGCGTCCACACCATGTACCAGCTCTATCGCATCGCCGACCGGCGCGAAGCTAACGGCTTGGGCAGGACCTCACGCCTCGCGGCTTTCGCCGATCGCCTGACCGGACACTGAAAGCACTGGAGGAAGATGTGTAACGGTTCCGTCCGGAATCGCGCCGAACCGCGTGACGTTACAGCTTTCGATCGAGGGCGGTCTCGGATTCGGGCTTGTGGATGAAAGCAGCGCCCAGGATCGGGCCCGGAAGGCCATCCTTGCCGACCGACTGCAGAAGCACGGCGCAACCGCCCTTCTTGATGATCTCGCTCAGCGGCAATTCGTAGCGCTGCGCCTTGCCGTGCCACATGCCGGCGGTCTGGATGCCGGTGACCGCATTCCAATAGGTCATCTTGCGGCCGGAGTTCTCGCCCTGGCCGATCTTGACCGTCTGCGGCGCCTCGAAATAGACGATGACGACATGGGCGTCGTTCGGACCGGTGCCGGCATCGCCGGTGTCGATGATCACGCGGTCGCCGGTGCGGCTGACCCTGATGGGCACGTGCATGCCTTCGCCGGCACGGGCCATGCGGGTGAGCGCGCCGTCGACCTCGCCTCGATTGGCACCGTTGACATGCATGCGGCCGTTCAGGACGGCCTGCGGCGTATAGACGGAACGGCTGCTGAAATAGCGCATATAGTCATATTGACGCTCGGTGTTTTCCTTGCGGCTCAGCGTGTCTTTCCAGCCGAGATAGTCCCAGTAATCGACGTGATAGGCGAGCGCGACAAGGTCTTGCCTTGTGGCGAGTTCGGCGAAGAACGCGTCCGCCGGCGGGCAGGAGCTGCAGCCCTGGCTGGTGAATAGTTCGACCACGCCGAGCGGCCGGTCGGGCTGCGATTTCTCTGCCTGGACCCTTTCGGGCTCGCTGGCATGGCCGGCAGCGGCAAAAGCCGAGAAGGCCAGCGTGAAGGCTGCCAGCCACAGTGATCGTCGCGAGGCCATGACCATTCCAATTCCCGCCGGTGGTGCCGGCTTTGTTCTGCTTTGCCGAAATATGTGGCAGAACGGGTAGTCAACGGGAAGTCACGTTGCGGTGAAATTTTACCGCTGCAACCGTGAGGTAAGGCCGCAATAGGAGATGCCACTGCATTTCCAGGCGTGGTTCGATTCAGCGGCGGCGTCATTTCCGTGTGGCAGGTTCTCCCTCACCCCGGTCGATCTCTATTGCGAGCGAACCGACCCTGGACTTTGGTCCGAGCCGATCAATGCTTTGCCGAATCTTGTCTTTATCGCGGCAACGATTGCGGGAGCTGCGGCGCCGCAAGACCGGTATTCTCGCGGAGATTCTGGCCAGGGGAGTAGGGGAGTAGGGGAGTAGGGGAGTAG
>NZ_ML703260.1:99280-164569 GCF_008520305.1 Mesorhizobium sp. SARCC-RB16n
AGTAGGGGAGTAGGGGAGTAGGGGAGTAGGGGAGGATCTTCCCGGCTCCCCTACTCCCTTGTTGCTAAGCCGCCAGATCGCGCAGCACGTATTGCAAAATGCCGCCGTTCTTGAAGTAGTCGAGCTCGTCCAGCGTATCGATGCGGCAGATGATCGGCACGTTCTTCACCGTGCCATCGCCATAGGTGATCTTGGCCGTCATCTTCTGGCGCGGCTTGATGGCGCTCAATCCGTCGATCTCGACCAGCTCATCGCCCTTGAGGTTGAGCGAAGCCCATGAGGTGCCGTCCTCGAAGACGAAGGGGATGACGCCCATGCCGACCAGGTTCGAGCGATGGATGCGCTCGAAGGACTGGGCGATGACGGCGCGGACACCAAGCAGGTTGGTTCCCTTGGCCGCCCAGTCGCGCGACGAGCCGTTGCCGTATTCGACGCCGGCGAAGATGACCAGCGGCACGCCTTCCTTCTTGTATTCCATCGCCGCGTCGTAGATCGATTCCTCTTCCTTGCTGGGGTAGTGGATGGTGTAGCCGCCCTCGCGGCCGTTCTCGCCCAGCATGTGGTTACGGATGCGGATGTTGGCGAAGGTGCCGCGCATCATCACCTCATGGTTGCCGCGCCGCGTGCCGTACTGGTTGAAGTCGGCAACGCCGACGCCATGGTCGGTGAGGTATTTGCCGGCCGGCGAGGCCGCCTTGATCGAACCCGCCGGCGAGATGTGGTCGGTGGTGATCTTGTCGCCGAACAGGCCGAGCACGCGCGCGCCCTTGATGTCGCCGATCTTGCCGAAACCCGATGTCATGCCGGCGAAATAGGGCGGGTTCTGCACATAGGTCGAATTGTTGTCCCAGGCATAGGTCTGGCCTTCCGGCGCCTTGACGTTCTGCCAGTATTCGTCGCCCTTGAAGACGTCGGCATATTTGCGGGCGAACAGCTCGCGGGTGACGTTCTTCTCGATGAACTCCTGGATCTCGGCCGAGCTCGGCCAGATGTCCTTGAGATAGACCGGGTTGCCGTCACGATCATCGCCGAGCGGCTCGGTGGTCAGGTCCTTGGTGACGGTGCCGGCGAGCGCATGCGCCACGACCAGCGGCGGCGAGGCCAGGTAGTTGGCCTGCACGTCGGGCGAGACGCGGCCCTCGAAGTTGCGGTTTCCGGACAAAACCGCGGCAGCGATCAGGCCCTTGTCGTTGATGGTTTTCGAGATCGGCGCCGGCAGCGGGCCGGAATTGCCGATGCAGGTGGTGCAGCCGAAGCCGACCAGGTTGAAGCCGATCTGGTCGAGTTCCTTCTGCAGGCCGGACTTTTCCAGATATTCCGCCACCACCTGGCTGCCGGGCGCCAGCGAGGTCTTCACCCACGGCTTCTGCTTCAGGCCGAGGCGGTTGGCGTTGCGTGCCAGCAGGCCGGCGCCGATCAGCACGCTCGGGTTCGAGGTGTTGGTGCACGAGGTGATGGCGGCGATGACGACGTCGCCATGGCCGAGGTCATGATCGGTGCCTTCGACGGCGTAGCGCTTGGAGATCTCGGCCGCCTTCTTGTACTCGGTGTCCATCGCCTTGGCGAAGCCGGCCGGAATGCCTTCGAGCGCGACGCGGCCTTCCGGGCGCTTGGGGCCAGCCATCGACGGCACGACGCTGTCGAGTTCCAGTTCGAGCAGGTCGGTGAAGACCGGGTCGGCGGAACCGGCCTCGCGCCACATGCCTTGCGCCTTGGAATAGGCCTCGACCAAAGCGATGCGGTCCTCGCTGCGGCCGGACATTGTGAGGTAGCGGATGGTCTCGCTGTCGACCGGGAAGAAGCCGCAGGTGGCGCCGTATTCGGGCGCCATGTTGCCGATGGTGGCGCGGTCGGCCAGCGTCATGTTGGACAGGCCGGGGCCGAAGAACTCGACGAACTTGCCGACGACGCCCTTCTTGCGCAGCATCTGGGTGACGGTGAGCACGAGGTCGGTGGCGGTGACGCCCTCCTTCAGCTTGCCGGTGAGGCGGAAGCCGATGACTTCGGGCAACAGCATGGAGACCGGCTGGCCGAGCATGGCCGCCTCGGCCTCGATGCCGCCGACCCCCCAGCCGAGCACGCCAAGGCCGTTGATCATGGTGGTGTGCGAATCGGTGCCGACGCAGGTGTCGGGATAGGCTGTGGTTTCGCCGTCCTCGGTGTTGGTCCAGACGACCTGGCCGAGATATTCGAGGTTGACCTGATGGCAGATGCCGGTGCCGGGCGGCACGACGCGGAAGTTGCGGAACGCCTGCTGGCCCCATTTCAGGAACTTGTAGCGCTCTTCGTTGCGCTCATATTCGAGCTCGACATTGCGGGCGAAGGCCATCGGCGTGCCGAATTCGTCGACGATGACGGAATGGTCGATGACGAGGTCGACTGGCACCAGCGGGTTGATCTTCTGCGGATCACCGCCGAGCGAAGCCATGGCGTCGCGCATGGCGGCGAGGTCGACCACGGCCGGGACGCCGGTGAAATCCTGCATCAGCACGCGGGCCGGGCGATAGGCGATCTCGACGCCGGCGGTGCCCTTGTCGGTCAGCCAGCCGGCCACAGCCTGGATCGATTCCTTGGTGACGGAGCGGCCATCCTCGTTGCGCAGCAGGTTTTCCAGCAGCACCTTCATCGAATAGGGCAGCTGGGCAATACCGGTGAGACCGTTCTTCTCGGCCTCGACGAGGTCGAAATAGACATACTCGGCGGCGCCCGCTTTCAGCGTGCGGCGGCAATTGAAACTGTCGAGGGATTTTGACACGTGCGATCCGTCCTTGTCTGTTCAGCCTGAAAGGGAACGGACGCCGATGGCATGCAATCACGCGCAAAGGTGCGGGTACGGCCATTTCCGCTGTCCGTTCCCAAGCAACCCGAGCCGTTCAAGGCGGCGCGTGCGCTGGTTCGGCGCTAATTCTGTTCCCGCGCCGACCGCTGGCACGGATGAACCGCATATAGAGAATTTTCTGGAATAGTTCTAGACAGTTGCAAAGCAAATTTGTGCGATGCGGCGGCGACCGTGCCGCATCGTTGCAGGGACAGGGACGGGATGCGGCTGATCGCCGAAAATCTGGGCGGTGAGCGCGGCGGCGAGATGGTGTTTTCCAGCATCGGGTTCGCGTTGGAGGCGGGGCAGGCGTTGGTCGTCACCGGGCCGAACGGTTCGGGTAAATCGACCTTGCTCAGGGTGGTCGCCGGGCTGCTGCCGAAAGCCGAAGGCCGCCTGCTGCTCGAAGACGGCGGCGATGAATTCCCCTCGATCGCCTCGGCCTGCCACTATCTCGGTCACCAGAACGCAATGAAGACGGCGCTGAGCGTGACGGAGAATTTGCGCTTCTGGCGGGAGTTCCATGGCGAAGGCCGGCTCGATGTCGAGGAAGCGCTGGAAACGGTCGGGCTGGGCGGCATCGGCCATTTGCCGTTCGGCTATCTTTCGACTGGGCAAAGGCGTCGCGCGGCGATCGCGAAGCTGCTGGTCAGCCACCGGCCGCTGTGGCTGCTGGATGAGCCGACGGCGGGGCTGGACAAGGCTTCGGAGGGGCGGTTTGCCGGGTTGATGACGAGGCATTGCGCGGAAGGCGGAGTGATCGTGGCGGCGACGCATCTGCCACTGGGATTGGAGGTGGCGACGGAATTGAAGATGGGGGAGGCCGGTTGATGTCGGTACTCTACGGCGCCCCCCTCTGCCCTGCCGGGCCCGGCCCTACGCTATCGCTCCGGGCGTTCGTCGTTCGGAAAGCCAAGCAATTGGCTTCCCGTCCGCTGCGCGGACCACTCCTCACCCCCCTCAAGGGGGGAGATTGGATGTTGTCTCGGCTTTCGCCAATCTCCAACGTCTCAAAAGAGGCGCGATGGCCGAAGTTGCCGATCTCCCCCCTCGTGGGGGAGATGTCCGGCAGGACAGAGGGGGGCGCGACAGAACGCCGGCCTCAGCAAAGGACCACATCGTAATGTGGTCCCTCCTCCTCCGCGACATCCGCCTCTCGATCCGCGCCGGCGGCGGTGCGTTGACAGGCGTCATCTTCTTCCTTGCCGTCATCGCCACCATCCCTTTCGGCGTCGGGCCGGACCTGAAACTGCTTGCCCGCATCGGCCCGGCGATCCTGTGGATCGGGGCCTTGCTTGCCTGCCTGCTCGGGCTCGACCGGCTGTTCCAGGCCGACCGCGAGGACGGCTCGCTCGATCTGCTGGTGCTCGGCAACGATCGCCACATGCTGGCGCTGACGGTGCTGGTGAAATGCGTCGCGCATTGGGCGGGCAGCGTCATGCCGCTGGTCATCGCCGCTCCGTTGCTCGGCCTGTTCATGAACATGGAGCCGTTGGCGATCGGCGCCACGGCGCTGACGCTTCTGGTCGGCACGCCCGCGATCACCTTCATCGGCGCCGTGGGCGCCGCGGTGGCGGTGGCACTGCCGCGTGGCGGGCTGCTGATCTCGGTGCTGGTGCTGCCGCTGACCATCCCGGTGCTGATCTTCGGCGTTTCGGCGAGCTATGGCGCGACGGCCAATCCAGACCCGTTCCTGCAGCCCTTCCTCATTCTTGCCGCGCTGACGCTGTTTCTTGGCGTACTAGGCCCAGTGGCCGCGGCGCTGGCATTGCGTCATGGCACGGATTGAGGCGACCACGGGCGACAGAGGCTGCGGCGCGACGGCCGATTGCGTAGCCCATGGCGCGAGGTTAAGGGAAAGCATGATCGAGCGCTGCGAACGGACCGGGTTGGCGAGCGGCATGCCAAGGAGGCGGCCGGCATGAGCCCGCACGCCCTTTACGTCACCGCCGCCTATGCCATCACGGCGATCGTGCTGGCCGGGCTGATCGGCTGGATCCTGATCGATCAGCGGGCGCGCAAGCGCGAGCTTGCCGAACTCGAGGCGGCCGGGGTGCGGCGACGCTCCGACAAGGCGGCCAAGCCATGAGCACAGAGACGGAAACGCCGACGCCGACCCGTCGCCGCCTGTTCGTGTTTTTGCCGTTGCTGGTTTTCCTCGGCCTGGCCGGGCTGTTCCTGTCGCAGTTGTTGTCGGGACGCGATGTTTCGGAGGTGCCGTCGGCCTTGATCGGCCTGCCGGCACCGCAAACCAGCCTGCCGCCCTTGGAGGGCAGCAACCTGCCGGGGCTCGATTCGAAAGCCTTCGCCGGCAAGGTGACGCTGGTCAACGTGTTTGCGTCGTGGTGCGCGCCATGCCGGGAAGAGCACCCGGTGCTTCTGGCGCTGGCGCAGGACAAGCGGTTCGCCATGGCGGCGCTGGATTACAAGGACCGGCCGGAAAACGCCCGCCGGTTCCTCGGCGACCTCGGCAATCCGTTCCAGGCGATCGGCATCGACGAAGCCGGCCGCACGGCGATCGACTGGGGTGTCTATGGCGTGCCGGAAACCTTCGTCATCGGCAAGGACGGCAGAATCGCCTACAAGCATGTCGGCCCGCTGACGGCTGAGTCCGCCAAGGAGCTTCTGCTGCCGCAGATCGACAAGGCGCTGGCGGCGCCGAAGTGATGCCGCCTTCCTTCGTGATAGGTCGACCGAATACTCAGCCGTAGATCTGCTTGTGGATCTGGTAGAGCATTTCCGAGCGGTCGGCGCGCATGTCGGCCAGATCGCGGCTGGAGAAGCTGTCGATTTCGGCGACGAGGCGGTTGTAGTGCTTGCGCTTGGCGATGCTGTTGCGAGCGCGGGTCATGAGATCGTTGAAGATCATGGCAAGGTTCCTTCTGTGCCGCATTTGCCGCGGCTGGTTTCTTCCTCCCTTGATCGATACGGAGCATGACATAGGAATGGTGCATTGCAAAAAGAAGATGTTGCAATGCACCATTGCGCGCAGCGCATAGCCGGTTAATGGCGTCCTAACACACGTCCTGTCCGTTTTGTCTTACAAATGCTGGTGCCCCGTCTTGCCAGATCGGTCGCGGACTGGCTTGATCCGCCGTCACGTGATGCCGGGAGGAAATGCATGGCGGCCGCAGACTATTATGAGGTTCTCGATCCGCGTTTCGCGCGCCTGTTCAACGGCAGCGCGCAAGTGGAGAAGCTGTTCACCGGATGCCGGTGGGCCGAAGGCCCGGCCTGGTTTGCCGCCGGCCGCTATGTCGTGTGGTCCGACATTCCGAACAACCGCATGCTTCGCTATGACGAGACGGACGGCAGCGTCAGCGTGTTCCGGCAGCCGTCGGGGAATTCCAACGGCAACACCGTCGACCGGCAGGGCCGGCTGGTCACCTGCGAGCATTCGGGCCGCCGCGTCAGCCGCACCGAGCATGACGGCTCGGTCACCACAATCGCCGCCAGATGGAAGGGCAAGCCGCTGAACTCGCCCAACGACGTGGTGGTGAAATCCGACGGCTCGATCTGGTTCACCGACCCGACCTACGGCATCGACACCGACTATGAGGGCGACAAGGCCGAGAGCGAAATCGGCGCCTGCCATGTCTACCGGGTCGATCCCGACAGCGGTGAGGTCGAAGCCGTCATCACCGACATGGTCAGGCCGAACGGACTTGCCTTCTCGCTCGACGAGAGCCTGCTCTATGTCGTCGACACCGGCCGCACGCATGGCGCTGAGAACCCGGCGCATATGCGGGTGTTCAACGTCGGCAAGCACGGCAAGAAGGTGTCGGGCGGCAAGGTATTCGCCGACTGCACCGCCGGCCTGTTCGACGGCTTCCGGCTCGATGCCGACGGGCGCATCTGGACCAGCGCGGCCGACGGCATCCATTGCTACGATCCGGACGGCACGCTGATCGGCAAGGTCAAGGTGCCGGAGGTGACCGCCAATTGCGTGTTCGGCGGCGCCAAGCTGAACTGCCTCTATATCGCCGGCACCACCTCGCTTTATTCGGTGCGGCTGATGGTGAACGGGGCCAAGACGTACTGATCAGGAATGAAGGGGAGGACGTCATGCCGTTCGTCAACATCCGCATCGTCAAGGAAGTGATCGCCGCCGATCCGGCCGGCAAGAAGGCTGACATCGCCAGGAAAGTCACGGCGGCCATCATGGACGCCACCGGACTTGGCAATGACGATGTCTGGGTGGTCTTCGAGGAAGTCAACGCCCGCGACTGGTATGTCGGCAAGACCGATGTCGAGACGTTGCGGGGGAAGAAATAGGCCAAAGGCTGGGCGACCGCCGCCAATTGCGGACGTTAGAAATTGGCCCGAAGCCTCTCTCTCACTTCGTGGTGGCCGCCGCTCAACGCGTGCGTATGAAATGCATGAAGCCCGACAGCGCATCATGCATCGCCTTCTGGTTTGTCGGTTCCAGCAGAATGCTTGCTACCTCCGGTGGCTTCTTGCCGAGCAGGGGAATCTCCGGGCCGCCATCATAAAGCGCGAACGACATGGTGCGCATGATCTCGGCCAGCGCCGCGCGGGCATAGAGCGAGCGTGGCGAGGCGTGCACTGGCATGGCCGGCTTGCCGACGGCGACGTCGCGCGAGACCAGCCAGTCGAGCGCGTTCTTCAGTCCGCCCGGCACGCCATGGGCATATTCGGGACAGGAGACGATGACGCCGTCGGCGCCGGTAACGGCGTCGATCAGGTCGGAGGCATCGCCTGGCGTTCGCTCGCCCTCGTCGTCGGGGTTGAAGATTGGCAAGCGGCCAAGCCCGTCATAGACGGTGACGCGACAGCCCTCGGGCGCGTTCAAAGCCAATGCCGCGACCAGGGCCGAATTGGTGGAGGCCGCCCGCAGGCTGCCCGAGATGGCAAGAAGATTGAGCAAGGCGGCTGGGTCCGGGCGAATCGTGGGCCGAAAACCCTACCACATCGTCTGCTTGTACTCGTCGTCCAGCCAGCGGTCGGTCGCCTCGGCCGAATCGGCCAATGCCAGCTGGTCGCGCAGGATCTGCCCGAGCGTCGGCAGCGTGGCGCGGTCGTACCAGCTGTCGGGCTTCCACAAATCGGAGCGCATGAAGGCCTTGGCGCAATGCATGTAGGCGGACTTGACGGCGACCACGATGACGCTTTGCGGCTCCTTGCCATCGACCGCGAGGCGCTCGCGCAAGGTGGCGTCCACGGTGATGCGGGCGTCGCCATTGACGCGCAGTGTCTCGTTCATGCCGGGGATGAGGAAGAGCAGCCTGACCGAGGGATTGCGCAGGATGTTCTCCAGCGTATCCAGCCGGTTGTTGCCGGGCCGGTCGGGGATGGCGATGGTCTTCTCGTCGAGAATGGCGGCGAAGCCGGGCTTGTCGCCTTTCGGGGTGACGTCGGCATTGCCTTCGCCATCGGACGAGCCGATCAGCACGAACGGGCTCTTGCCGATGAAGGAGCGGCAATGGCCGTCGAGCGCCTTCAATTCCTTGCGGATCGAGCCATCGGTAGGGCGCGGCGTCTTGTAGATCGTCCGCAGCTCTTCCCGGGTCGTGACGAATTCCATGGCTCTCCCCTTTATTCCCGGCCTTATTCGCCGGCCTTCTCTCCACCCGCCTTGTCGTCGAGCGAATGGCGCAGGATCAGCGGCATCTGGCTGAAGGTGAACAGAAGCGTGATCGGCATGATGCCCCAGACCTTGAAGGTAACCCAGGCATCGGTGGAAAAGTTGCGCCAGACGACTTCATTGACGATGGCCAGGAACAGGAAAAACAAGCCCCAGCGGAAGGTGAGCTTACGCCAGCCTTCGGCATCGAGTTTGAAGGCGGACTCGAAGACATAGCCAAGCAGCGACTTGCCGAAGAACAGGCCGCCAAGCAGCACGCCGCCGAAGAGCGTGTTGACGATGGTCGGCTTCATCTTGATGAAGATGTCATCCTGCAGATAGAGCGTCAGCGCGCCGAAGATGAAGACGACGACACCCGAGACCATCGGCATGATCGGCAAGGTCCGGGTGAGCAGCCATGAGGCGATCAGCGCGATCGCTGTCGCGGCCATGAACAGGCCGGTGGCGACGAAGATCGGGCCGCCAAACTCGGCCAGCACGGGTAATTTCTGCGTCAGCCATTCGCCGCGCGCATTTGCGAAGAAGAAGACGAGCAGCGGCCCGAGCTCCAGTGCCAGCTTGAGCAGGGGATTGATGCCTTCCTTCTTCTCTTTCTGCGGGTCGGACGGATCGCGTTCGAGAATGGGTGGGTTCATGGTTTCCTTCTAACGCACGATCCAATCCGGAAGCCTCACTTCCGGCATCGTGCTTGTTCAAGCCACGCCAGCGATTGCCCTGGCGAATTCGCTTGCCGAGAAAGGTTCGAGGTCGTCGACCTGTTCCCCGACGCCGATGAAATAGACCGGCAATCTGTGCTTTGCCGCGATCGCCACCAGAATACCGCCGCGCGCCGTGCCGTCCAGCTTGGTCATAACCAGTCCGTTGACGCCGGCGACATTGCGGAAGATCTCGACCTGGTTGAGTGCATTCTGGCCGGTGGTGGCGTCGACCGTCTGCAGCACTGTGTGCGGCGCTTCGGGATCGAGCTTGCCCAGCACCCGCACGATCTTTTCCAGTTCCGCCATCAGTTCGGTCTTGTTCTGCAGCCGGCCGGCGGTGTCGATGATCAGCACGTCGGAGCCCGCTTCTTTTGCCCGTTCGAAGGCATCGTAGGCGAGACCGGCGGCATCGGCGCCGAGCTTGGAGGCAATGACGGGCGATTTCGTGCGCTCGCCCCAGATCTTCAATTGCTCGATCGCGGCGGCGCGAAAGGTGTCGCCCGCGGCCAGCATCACCGACAGGCCGCCATCGGTCAGCTTGGCGGCGAGCTTGCCGATCGTCGTGGTCTTGCCGGTGCCGTTGACGCCGACCACCAGGATGACATGCGGCTTGTGCGACAGATCGAGCTCGAGCGGTTTCGCGACCGGGGCGAGCACCTTCTCCACCTCGGCCGCCATGACGGCACGCACCTCCGTATCGGAAACATCCTTGCCGTAGCGGCTGGCGGCCAGTGAATCGGTGACGCGCAGCGCCGTTTCCACGCCGAGATCGGCACGGATCAGCACATCCTCCAGGTCCTGCAGCGTCTCCTCGTCCAGCTTGCGCTTGGTGAAGACGCCGGCGATGTTGCCGGTCAGCTCGCGCGAGGACCGGGCAAGCCCGTCGCGCATGCGCTGGAACCAGGATCGCCTCGGCGCCGGCTCGGGCGCCTTCCGCGGCTCGGCCTTCTGCTCGACCTTCTTGGCGACGGTCACCTTGCCGGGCGCGGGTTTTGGCTCGGGTTGCGGGACCGATTGAGGCTCGGGCGCAACCTCGGCGATGACCGGCTGTGTTTCGACCGGCGCCGGCTGGCGAATGGGCGGCGCAATTTCGGCTGGTGGAGCTGTCTCGACCGGGAGTGAGATAATCTCCGCGGGCTGGCGCTGCCCCTCACCCTCTCCCCGTGAAGGACGGGGAGAGGGGGGCGTCAGCGTTGAGGCTACTTCTTCGATGTCTGTAGTAGGAGCGCCGGCGATGGTGTCAGCGCCCTCCTCCCCGTCCCTATACGGGGAGAAGGCGCCGGCAGGCGGATGAGGGGCGGCGCCGACCTCTGAAGCTGGCTGCTCGTAGGCGGGCGGAGGGACTTCAACCGACGATGGCGTAGGCACTTCGACCGGTGCAGGCACTTCGACCGGCGGCGTCGGCACTTCGACGGGTGCGGGTTCCGGTTGCCTTTCCGGGCGCGACGGGACGATCTCCGGCTCGGACGGCGCGGGTGGCGGCACTTCTTGCGGCTGTGGCTCGGGCGTGGGCTCCGGCACGACCGGCGTTGTCGGGACCTCTTCGGGCGCGGGCGGTTCAGGCGTCTCGGGCGGGGGTGCCGGTTTCTCTTCCGGCGCAGGCTCCGGCTGCGGTTCCGGTTCTGACGGAACGACCGGCTCCGGCGCTGGCGGAATGGTGGGGACAGGTTCGGGCTTGGGCTCCTCGCGCTCCGGTCTAGGCGCGGCCTCGACCGGAGCGGGCGCCGGCGCGGCTTCCGCCGCCGGCTCCTCGCGCTTCAGAAACTCCGGCACGGCCTGCTCGGCCGCCGGCTTCAGCGCGTCGAGCTGGTCCCATTTGATCGGTGGCAGCGGGGCGGTCTCGTCGATGCGCTCCTCGACCACCTCCTTTTTGCCGAACGAAAATATCTTCTTGAAAAAACCAGCCATGCTTTTGCGTTCTCAGGCGGCGCGGGCGGCAAGGGGAGCGGCTGTCAGCCGGATACCATCGTGGCCGGTTATATCAGCTTCGACGATCTCTCCCGGCGCGCCGGTGCCGAGTGCGGCAAGCGTGAACCCTTCGGTGCGACCAAGACCGTCGCGCTCGATCAGGATCGACTGGCGGCTGCCGGCGAGCGAAGACAGATGCCTGGCATAGGCCGCTTCGCCGGCGGCGCGCAGCCGGGCGGCGCGCTGCTTGACGAGCTCGCGACGCAGCTGAGGCATGCGCGCGGCGGGTGTGCCTTCGCGCGGTGAAAACGGGAAGACGTGGAGATGGGTCAGGCCGCATTCCTCGACGATTTCCAGCGAATTCTCGAACATGGCGTCGGTCTCGGTCGGAAAGCCGGCGATGATGTCGGCGCCGAAAACAATGCCGGGACGCAGCTTGCGCACATCCTCGCAAAAGCGGATCGACTGATCACGCAGATGCCGGCGCTTCATGCGCTTCAGGATCATGTCGTCACCCGATTGCAGCGACAGGTGCAGATGCGGCATCAGCCGCGGCTCGGTGGCGATGGCGTCGAGCAAATCGTCATCAGCCTCGATCGAATCGATCGAGGACAGCCGCAGGCGCTTCACGTCGGGCACCTGCCTGAGAATGGTCTTCACCAGCTTGCCGAGCTTCGGCGCACCTGGCAGATCGGCGCCGAAAGACGTCATGTCGACGCCGGTCAGCACGATCTCGGCATAACCGTTGCCCGCCAGCCGCTTGACCTGCTCGACCACGGCGCCCATCGGCACCGAGCGCGAATTGCCGCGGCCATAGGGGATGATGCAGAAGGTGCAGCGGTGATCGCAGCCGTTCTGCACCTGCACGAAGGCGCGTGCCCGGCCCTCGATGGCGTCGACCATGTGGCCGGCGGTCTCGCGCACCGAGAAGATGTCGTTGACGCGCGCTTTCTCGGTGTCGTTGACACCGAAATCGGGCAGCGCGCGATAGGAATTGGCCTTGAGCTTTTCCTCATTGCCAAGGACGAGGTCGACCTCGTCCATGGCGGCGAATTTTTCGGACTCGGTCTGCGCGGCGCAGCCGGTGACGATGATGCGCGCGGCCGGGTTGTCGCGGCGCGCCTTGCGGATCGCCTGCCTGGCCTGGCGCACCGCTTCGCCGGTGACGGCACAGGTGTTGAAGATGACGGCGCCACCGGCCAACGCGGCGAGGCCGGCACTTTCGGCCTCGCGCCGCATCACTTCGGACTCATAGGTATTGAGGCGGCAGCCGAAGGTCACCACGTCGATGCGGCCGGGCTGCTTCGCCACGTCGACGTCTTTGGCAAGAGCGGACATCAGGCCGCGCTTTCGGTATCGCGGGCCCATTTTCCGGTCGACGGATCGAAGCTGCCGGAAAATTCCCATTCGGCCGCACCGATCAGGATGACGTGGTCGTCGTCGCGCCACTCGACATGCAGCGTGCCGCCGCCGGGGGTCAGCAGGC
This sequence comes from Mesorhizobium sp. SARCC-RB16n, assembly GCF_008520305.1. Taxonomy (GTDB): domain Bacteria; phylum Pseudomonadota; class Alphaproteobacteria; order Rhizobiales; family Rhizobiaceae; genus Mesorhizobium. The sequence goes on from NZ_ML703260.1 coordinate 111,796, forward strand.
TGACGCCGCGGCCCGTGCGCCTGGTGCGGGCCGCTGCCACCACAGCAGCGCAAGCCGCCGAGCCGCAGGCCTTGGTCAGGCCGGCGCCACGCTCCCAGGTGCGGATGATCATGCTGGCTGGCGAGGTCACCTGCGCGATGGTTATGTTGGCGCGCTCGGGAAAGATCGGATGGTTTTCGAGCAGCGGGCCGAAACGGTCGAGTTCATAGGTCCAGACGTCGCCGTCGACCCAGAAGATGGCGTGCGGATTGCCCATCGAGACGGCGGAGGGCGAATGCAGCACCGGGGCGTCGATAGGGCCGACCTGCAACTCGATCGTGCGGGTGTCGCGGAACTCCTCGGCCAGCGGAATGTCGCGCCAGCCGAAGCGCGGCGTGCCCATGTCGACCGAGATCGAGCCATCGGCGTGTTCGCGGGCGTTGAGGATGCCGGCCACGGTCTCGAAGGTGAAGGTCTTCTCGCCGGTCTCGGCGGCCAGCGCCTGGACGACGCAGCGCATACCGTTGCCGCAAGCCTGAGCGCCCGACCCGTCGGAATTCAGGATGTCGACGAAATAGGCGGTGCCCGGCGTCCTGGCGTCGTGGATTGCCATGATCTGATCGAACCGCGTCGCCGCGTCGGCGTTGAGCGCGATGGCCGCGGCCGCCGTTACCCGATCCGCACGGCCACGCATGTCGGCAACGATGATCTCGTTGCCGATGCCGTTCATCTTGGCGAAAGGGGCCGTGCCTGCCATTGCTCCGAAAATTCCATGTCCGTTCGGCGCTATATGGCGGAAACGGGCAGGAATTACCAGTGCGCAGCCGCTTTGACGGCGAAGGCGCCGGACTTACGTCACCGCGAAGACCCCAAGCAAGATCAACAGGAAGATGATGAGCACGACGCCGATGAGAATGCGTGCGCCTGTGGCGGCGGCACCGGCCAGCGCCGGCATGCCAAGCAGGCTCGCCGCCGCGGCGATGATCAGGAGAATGATGATCCATTTGAGCATGGAAACGCCTCGCAAGCCGAACACATTGAAACCGGTTGAAAAACGCGGCTGTCGTGCTTGGGTTCCAAGGCTGAGAGATAGCGCCTTGCAGGTGTCGTTCAGTCGACGCCGATCGAACGAATGACCCGCGCCGGGTTTCCGCCGACCAAGGTATTCGGGGGGACGTTCCTGGTGACCACCGAACCCGCGGCCACAACCGCGTTTTCGCCCACCGTTACTCCGCCGATAACGGTCGCACCGGCCGCGATCCAGACGTTTCTTTCGATCACGATGGGCTTCCCGATCGTGACCGCGCGGCGCTGCGATGGGTCAAGCGGATGTCCCGCCGTGATGATGCTCACATTCGGCCCGACCATCACATCGTCGGCGATGTCGAGGCCGCCGAGGTCATAGAAAGTGCAGTTCTGATTGATGAAGACATTACGCCCGACACGGATTTCGTCCCCGCCGGCCGTATAGAATGGCGGAATCAGCAAGAAACTCTCGTCCACCTCCTTGCCGATGAGCTGGCCGAACAAGGTCCTGACTTCGTCCGCATCGTCGAACGTCAAACGGTTAAGCCGGGCGGTGATCGCCATCGCCCGTTTGACATTCGCCAGCATGGATGCGGATTCGGGTGTCCTGCGGTGAATTATCCTGGTGCCGTCTCCATCGGACATCCGTCGTTTCCCCGGAACGCCCTAGCCGGCGATCTCGACATCCGTGCTGAAGGGGGCCGTCTTGCTCGAATTCTCGTCATGCATGACGAAGTCGCACCGGTACTTGCCGGGCGGCAAGCCGGTGAGCGAAAGGTCCAGTTTGAAGAACAGTTCGCGGTTGTGCGAACGGGATGCGACCTGCACGCGACCGATCTTTTCAAACGTGCCGAGTTTTTCACCGGCTTCGGAAAGCACGGTAAGGTCGACGGACAGCGCGATCGAGCTGTTGCCAAGCCCGTCCGAGCCATAGCCGTAGCCGACCGGCTCCATGTAGAGGACGACCTGCTCGCCGGGTTTGTAAACATGATTGGCGCGTTCGCTGTAAATCCCAAAGCCGGAGGCGGTATCCACTTGCTTGACGTTCATCACGCCAAGCGGCATCGCCTTCCAGAGCGCCTCCTCGCCGCTGTGGAATTTCTCCAGCGCACCGGCGCCGTCGCCCGACTGGAGAAGTTTTTCGGCCTCCGCCGCCTTGTCGCTGATTTCGCCCGCGAAAGCCGCCGGCACCGAGACCGCCAGCGCCAAAAGAGCTGCCATGATCGACTTCATCTGATTCCCCTATCCTGTCCGCGGATGACCATCAGCGAAAAGCATGGCAGCGTAAACAGTCATTCTGGCTGTCGAGGCCATCATATTCGGGGCACTTCCCAGACCTCGCCGGGCCGCAACGCACGGAACAGCTCTCGCGGCAGGCCTTCGGCGTCAAGCGCTTCGACCAGTTTCCGGACCGGCTCGTCGAATGGCTCGTCAGTGAGCTGGAACGTGCCCCAATGGCAGCCGGCGGCGAAGGTGGCGTTGCACAACAACATGCCCTGGACCGCTTCCTCGGGGTTCTGGTGCTGCGGCGCCATGAACCAGCGTGGTTCGTATGCACCGATCGGCAGGATGGCGAAGCGGAAGCCGCCATGTTTTTCCGCCATCAGCCGGTAGTTGATGCCGTCGTGGAAGCCGGTATCGCCGGCGAAATAGATTCTTCCGCCCGGCGTCTCGATGACGAAGCCGGCCCACAGCGCCATGCGCCGGTCTCGCGCTCCGCGCGCCGACCAGTGATGCGCGGGCTCGACATGAATGGCGGTGCCGTTGGAGACATCCACCCTGTCGCCCCAGTCATGCGCGGAAAGCCGCATGCCGGGCACAGCGGCGGCGATGATGGCATCGTTGCCGAGCGGCGTCACCACCAGCGGATCGTGCTTGTCCTTCAGCTGCCTCAGCGTGGCAAGGTCGAGATGGTCATAGTGGTTGTGGCTGACCAGCACGACGTCGATCACCGGCAGATCGCCAAAAGCGATACCCGGCGGATTGACGCGTCTGGGTCCGGCAAAGGAGAACGGCGAGGTGCGCTCTGACCACACCGGATCGGTGAGGATGTTCAGCCCGGCGGTCTGGATCAGCAAGGTGGAATGGCCGACCATGGTCACAGCCAGATCGCCACCTTCGACCGTCGCGGCCGGCTTTGCCTGCGCAAAGGGGCTCGGGCCGGCAGGCGGCCATTTCGAGCGTTGGCCGCCGAACCGCCATCTCAGCAGATCCGTGAAGCGGCCGGGCATCCGGCCGCCGGGATTGAAGAACAGGGTGCCGTCGAAATGATCGCTTGATGGCCCGCTGTAGTAGCGGTTGGCGGCTTTCTGTCTCGCTGCCAAGGTTTGCGCTCCAGCGGGTTTCGGCTCCTAGACATAGGCCTTGCTCCGGTGGGTGCAAGCGGTAGGCGCGAATAGGAGAGGGCGGGGCCTTGGACGACATCCCTGAACTTCGGCAGTGGTGCGACAAATTTGCAACAATTCGTGCCGCAAATCCTATTTTAACCATATCGGGTTGAAATTTTGCCACCTTCTCCATCTTGGTGGAGGTGAGATTGCGCGGACGGCGTCCCCCCAGCCGAATCCGACGGAGGTTGTAATGAATTTTTCGAAAGGCGGCCTGGCGGCCGTATCCCTAGCGGCACTCGTTGCGAGCGGCTGCTCAACCTCACGCTTCTCGTCTATGGACGAACAGCAACCGGCGCCATTGCAGGCGGCCCCTGCCGGCCAGGTGAGCTCGAATCAGCTGCCGCCGCCGGCGTCCCCCGGCACCACCGACCCGTCGCAATTCCCGACAGCGCCGGCGAACACGCAGGTTGCCTCCCTGCCGCCGGACGGCGCGGCGCCCGCGGGTGCCGCGGATCTCAACGCGGCAAGCGTCGCCGGTGTCTGGAACGTCAGCGTCTCCGGCCAGAGCTGCAAGGTGGCGACGCCGCAGACCAAGTTCGGCGCCGGCTTCCGTGCCGGACCGCTGCATTGTCCGGCGCCGATCGACGGGATCAAGTCGTGGAACGTCGCCGGCAAGCAGCTGACGCTTTATGACGAGAATGGCGGCTCGCTGGCGCGGCTCTATTCATCGGGCGGCTCGAAATTCGACGGCCAGACTTCCAACGGACAGCCGATCTCGCTTACAAGATAGGCTAGGCATGTCGATATTCAGGTGATGCCGGCCTGCGAATAGCGGCTTCCTGTGCTTCCGGTGCTCACGTACTTAAGTACGCTCCGCTCCGGTTCTCGGAAGCCACCATTCTCGGCTCGGCCTGACCTGAATCTCAACATACCTTCTCTCTTGGGCGTCCTGCTCTGAACAACGACGTGACCGATGCATCTGCGTGACGGCCTCCAGACCCATGCGACCGTCAGGCAGCGCTACGACCATCTGGTGGAAACCGGTGCGATCGAACGCGATTCCGCGCAGGAAGAGATCGCCGCCGCGCTCGACCGGCTGATCGACGAGATTTCAGCCAAGCGGCTGGCGCACAAGTCCAGTGCGCTGGGCTGGCTGTTTGCCCGCAAGCGAGAGACGCGTGAGGCGGTCAAGGGCCTCTACATCCATGGCGGTGTCGGCCGCGGCAAGACCATGCTGATGGACATGTTCTTCGAGCTGTTGCCAGTCAGGCGCAAGCGCCGCGTCCATTTCAACGACTTCATGGCCGAGGTGCAGGACCGCATCCAGAAGCACCGGCAGGCGCGCAAGGAAGGCACGGTCAGGGAGGACGATCCGATCCCGCCGGTGGCCAAGGCACTCGCCGAGCAGGCCTGGGTGCTGTGCTTCGACGAGTTCTCGGTCACCGACATCGCCGACGCCATGATCCTGTCCAGGCTGTTCTCGGCGCTGTTCGCCAACGGGGTCGTGCTGGTCGCCACCTCGAACGTGGCGCCGCAAAACCTCTATCGCGACGGGTTGAACCGCCAGCTTTTCCTGCCGTTCATCGCCATATTGGAACGTCACGCGCGGGTGCTGTCGCTGGACAGCGACAAGGACTACCGGCTGGAAAAACTTGCCCGCACGCCTGTCTACGTCATGCCGGCGGATGCGGCGGCCGACGAGGCCCTCGACGAGGCCTGGCAGGCCATGACGCACGGGGCGCCGACGGCCGAAACGTCGCTGACGCTCAAGGGCCGCAAGGTGATGGTGCCGGCCGCCGCCGGCGATGCCGCGCGTTTCTCCTTCGCCGATCTCTGCGAAAAGCCGCTCGGCGCGCGCGATTACCTGGCGATCGCCGGGCGGTTTTCGACAATCTTCATCGACCATGTGCCGGTATTGGGCGAAGGCAAGCGCAACGAGGCCAAGCGCTTCATCCTGTTGATCGACACGCTCTACGACCATCATATGCGCCTGGTAATGAGCGCCCAGGCGCCGCCGCACGAGCTTTACGTGGCCAAGCGCGGTGTCGAGGTGTTCGAATTCGAGCGTACGGCCTCCCGACTGATCGAGATGCAGAGCCGTGACTGGCTGGAGGATTGGGCGGAACGGCGGAAGCAATCCGTGCCGGCGGAAGCGAAGCAGGCGCAGGCTGCCGTGCCTTGGTCATCCTAAAGCCGATACACATACATCACAAAGTTCTCCGCCTCGTCATGCGGCTCCTTGCGCGTCTCATAGAGCGCTCGCGCTGGCAGATTGTCCGGCTCAGTGCCGACCCAGGCCTCCTCGCAGCCATGCTCGCGGCCGAGCGCGAACATGGCACCGAGCATTTTGCGCGCAATGCCCCGGCGCTGGAAGGCCGGCGAGACGCCGACCTCGTCGATGTAAAGCTCGGTCGGCTTGTCGGGATGGCGGTGGATGACCGCCGCGCACTGGCCGACGACAAGGTCCCCGGCGATTGCCACGATCATGAAATGGCCCGATTGCGCGAGATAGCTGGCCAGGCGATCGGGCCGCACTGGCTCGTCGAAGACGTCCTCGGCAACCCGCATCACAAGGGCGTCATCTCCGGGATAGAGTCTTCTGATCTCGACCGTCATTGTGTAAATTCCTCCAAGTCGGCTTACAAACTTTGACGTTTACGTAAATCCCAAACACTCTAACCGATTGAAAATGCAGAGGTCGAAATAATCGTTTGAATTTATTCTGCACCGGAGCTATTGGGTGCGGCGAAATTCGCGGTTCCCCCCGCAGCATTCCGGCCTCTTCCTCGACGCCGTGTTGGCGCCGTCACAGACAAAGGGAAATCATCCTCACATGGCACGCAACAAGATAGCGCTTATCGGCTCTGGCATGATCGGCGGCACGCTCGCCCACATGATCGGCCTCAAGGATCTCGGCGACGTGGTCCTGTTCGATATTGCCGAGGGCATCCCGCAAGGCAAGGGGCTCGATATCGCGCAGTCGTCGCCGGTTGATGGTTTCGATTCCCGGCTGACCGGCGTCAACGACTACGCCGGCATCGAGGGCGCGGACGTCTGCATCGTCACCGCCGGCGTGCCGCGCAAGCCGGGCATGAGCCGCGATGACCTGCTGGGCATCAATTTGAAGGTCATGGAGCAGGTCGGCGCCGGGCTGAAGAAGTACGCGCCGAAGGCCTTCGTCATCTGCATCACCAATCCGCTCGACGCCATGGTATGGGCGCTGCAGAAGTTTTCGGGCCTGCCCAAGACCCATGTCGTGGGCATGGCCGGCGTGCTGGACAGTTCCCGGTTCCGTTATTTCCTGGCCGAGGAATTCAAGGTTTCGGTCGAGGACGTCACCGCTTTCGTGCTCGGCGGCCACGGCGATTCCATGGTGCCGATGATCCGCTATTCGACGGTGTCGGGCATTCCGCTTCCCGACCTGATCAAGATGGGCTGGACCTCGAAGGAAAAGCTCGACCAGATCGTGCAGCGCACCCGCGACGGCGGCGCCGAGATCGTCGGCCTCTTGAAGACCGGCTCGGCCTACTATGCGCCGGCGGCCTCGGCAATCCAGATGGCCGAATCCTACCTCAAGGACAAGAAGCGCGTCCTGCCTTGCGCGGCGCACCTCTCCGGCCAGTATGGCGTCAAGGGCACCTATGTCGGCGTGCCCGTGGTGATCGGCGCCGGCGGTGTCGAGCGCGTCATCGAGATCGACCTCAACAAGGCCGAGCAGAAGATGTTCGACGCTTCGGTGGCGACCGTGCAGGGCCTGACCGAGGCCTGCGTCAAGATCGCGCCGCAACTCGCCTCGAAGTAACCCCGCCCAAACGTCACCCCGGCAAACGACCTGGAGATAGTTCCCGATGAACATCCATGAATATCAAGGCAAGGCGCTGCTGAAGAGCTTTGGCGCGCCGGTGGCCGAAGGCGTGCCGGTGTTCAAGGCAAGCGAGGCGGAAGCCGCGGCGCAAGCGCTGCCTGGCCCGCTCTATGTGGTGAAGAGCCAGATCCATGCCGGCGGCCGCGGCAAGGGCAAGTTCAAGGAGCTCGGCCCCGACGCCAAGGGCGGCGTGCGGCTGGCTAAGTCGGTCGCCGAGGTGGTCGCCAACGCCAATGAGATGCTCGGCCACACGCTGGTCACCAAGCAGACCGGCCCGGCCGGCAAGCAGGTCAACCGCCTCTATATCGAGGACGGCGCCGACATCGAGCGCGAGCTCTATCTCTCCATCCTGGTCGACCGCTCGGTCGGCCGCATCGCCTTCGTCGTCTCGACCGAAGGCGGCATGGACATCGAGGCGGTCGCGCACGACACGCCGGAGAAGATCATCACCGTCGCCATCGACCCGGAAAAGGGCGTCACGGCCGGCGACGTCAAGGCGCTCAATGGCGCGCTGAAGCTCGACGGGGACGCGGCCAAGGACGGCGGCACGCTGTTCCCGATCCTCTACAAGGCCTTCGTCGAGAAGGACATGAGCCTGCTCGAGGTCAACCCGCTGATCGTGATGAAGAACGGCCGCCTGCGCGTGCTCGACGCGAAAGTGTCGTTCGACAACAACGCGCTGTTCCGCCACCCCGACCTGATGGAACTGCGCGATACCTCCGAAGAGGACGAGAAGGAGATCGAGGCGTCGAAATACGACCTCGCCTATGTCGCGCTCGACGGCAATATCGGCTGCATGGTCAACGGCGCCGGCCTTGCCATGGCGACGATGGACATCATCAAGCTCTACGGTGCTGAACCCGCCAACTTCCTCGACGTCGGCGGCGGCGCGTCGAAGGAGAAGGTGACGGCAGCGTTCAAGATCATCACCAGGGATCCGGCGGTCAAGGGCATCCTGATCAACATCTTCGGCGGCATCATGAAGTGCGACATCATCGCCGAGGGCGTGATCGCCGCGGTCAAGGAAGTCGGGCTGAAAGTGCCGCTGGTGGTGCGGCTGGAAGGCACCAATGCCGAGCTTGGCAAGAAGATCATCAACGACAGCGGCCTGAACGTGGTGTCGGCCGACGATCTCGACGACGCGGCCAAGAAGATCGTGGCGGCGGTGCAGGGCTGATACGATGCGGCTGCTGCTGGCCATAACGCTGACCGGCATGGCCCTTTGGGCCAGCCCAGCGACTTCGGCCGAAGATCCGGCATCGCCTGCTTGGATCGGCAAGCGGGTCAATCTGTTCATGACTTTGTGTCCGGCGACAGCGCCGAGCTTCGGCAGGTTTAACGCTGCTGCCCGAGGGAATGGCTTTCGGCCGGGCTTCAAGAGCGATCAGATTTATAAGGAAACAGAAATTGTTGCCTCGATCAGGAATGTTAGCGGCCGATGCGACTGCCTGGTTTCGTTTGGCACCGACAATCCGAAGCTTGCCGCCAATATGATCTTGAAGAGGCTGCTTTCCAAATACGGCAGCAGGTTTCAGGCAGACGATGATCCTGAATCCCTTGGACTGATCAAGACGACCGACGGCAAACTGTCCGTTCAAGTCGTGACGACGCATGAGGCTAAGGGGCAATGGATCGGCGCTGTCGTTCACGGGAAGAAGCAATGCCCAGCTTGAGCCCGCAACCCGCCAGAGGTCGATAAACGATGCCTCCGCGCAAGATAAACCTGGTCGAGGCGGCTGATCGCAAGATCACTGAGGTCTTCGATCCGCATATTGCCGGCGATGTCAATGACAGCCAGGCCAAGGTCGCCAAGTTCGGCGAGGTCTTTGACTGGCACGCGCATGACAATGAGGACGAAGCCTTCCTGGTGCTGCGCGGCAGGATCGCCATCGATTTCCGCGATGGTCCGGTCGAGCTCGGCGAGGGCGACTTCATCGTCGTGCCGCGCGGTGTCGAGCACCGGCCGCGCTCGCTCACCGAGGAGCCCGTGGTGCTGATGTTCGAGCCGGCGACGACGCTCAACACCGGCAACGCCAAGAGCGATCTCACCGTCACCGATCTGAAGCGGCTCTGACCCATGAACGCCTCACCCTTCTCATCGCTCTCGGCCGATCACCAGCGCCTGCAGGCGCTGGTCGGTGCGTGGCGCGGCGAGGAAGAGGTGGCGGACACACAATGGGCCGATGGCGGCGCAGCGACCAGCGAAGTACTGGCGGAAGCGGAGTTCGGCGGCCAGTTCGTGGTGCAGCGTTACCGTCAGCGCCGCGACGGCACGATTTCGTTCGGCTCGCACACTGTGTTCGGTTTCGACCAGCAAAACAGCGTCGTGACCATGCACCAGTTCGATTCGATGGGTTTCGTGCCGATGTCGCCTGCCACCGGCACATGGAACGGCAGCGAACTCAATCTGGAACGGTCGTCGCCGCGCGGCTTTGCGCGCGTGACGTATATTTTCGACGATCCCGACACCTACCGCATGCGATTGCATTTCAAACCCGCCGGCAGCGATGGCTGGCAAGCCATGGTGAGCGGCGTCTACCGGCGCGTCTCGCCTTCCTCGATCAACGGTTTTTAGAAAAGGGCTCCGATGTCCATTCTCGTCGACAAGAACACCAAGGTGCTGGTGCAGGGCCTGACCGGCAAGACCGGTACGTTCCACACGGAGCAGGCGCTCGCCTATCACGGGACAAAAATGGTCGGCGGCATCCACCCGAAGAAGGGCGGCGAGACCTGGACCGGCTCGAAGGGCGAGAACCTGCCGATCTTCGCCACGGTCGCCGAAGGCAGGGAAAGAACGGGCGCCAACGCTTCCGTCATCTACGTGCCGCCGGCGGGCGCGGGCGAAGCCATCATCGAGGCGATCGAGGCGGAAATCCCGCTCATCGTCTGCATCACCGAAGGCATTCCGGTGATGGACATGGTCAAGGTCAAGGCGCGGCTCGACCGCTCGGCCTCGCGGCTGATCGGACCGAACTGCCCGGGCGTGCTCACCCCCGACGAATGCAAGATCGGCATCATGCCCGGCAACATCTTCCGCAAGGGCTCAGTCGGCGTTGTTTCGCGCTCGGGAACGCTTACCTATGAGGCTGTGTTCCAGACCACCAATGTCGGCCTCGGCCAGACCACCGCCGTCGGCATCGGCGGCGACCCCGTCAAAGGCACCGAGTTCATCGACATGCTCGAGATGTTCCTTGCCGACGACGAGACCAAGTCGATCATCATGATCGGCGAAATCGGCGGCTCGGCCGAGGAAGACGCCGCGCAGTTCCTCAAGGACGAGGCCAAGCGCGGCCGCAGGAAACCGATGGCGGGCTTCATCGCCGGGCGCACCGCGCCGGCCGGCCGCACCATGGGCCATGCCGGCGCGGTCATCTCCGGCGGCAAGGGCGGTGCCGAAGACAAGATCGCGGCGATGGAATCGGCCGGCATCAAGGTCTCGCCCTCGCCGGCACGTCTCGGCACGACGCTGGTTGAAGCCATCAAGGGCTGAACCGCGCCGGTTTTGGAATGAGAGCCAATGACGGTTCGTTGGCTTTGAGGGGACGAGACGGGCGGGTGAACCGCCCACTATCGCGGCTCAGCCGCAAACGTAAGGAGACGGAGCCAGGCTCCGCTGAAACGACATGGCAAGACAAGATCAGGCCAACGACCAATTTTCGCTCACCTCATTCCTCTATGGCGGCAATGCCGATTACATCGACGCGCTCTACGCGGCCTATGAGGACGATCCCGCCTCGGTCAATCCCGAGTGGCAGGAGTTCTTCGCCGGGCTGAAGGACGATGCCGGCGATGTGCGCAGGAACGCCAAGGGCGCTTCGTGGGCGAAGCCTTCCTGGCCGCTGCAGGCCAATGGCGAACTGGTGTCGGCGCTCGACGGCAATTGGGGCATCGTCGAGAAGCACCTGGAAAAGAAGGTCAAGGACAAGGCGGTCACCAACGGTATCGTGCTGTCCGATGCCGACGTGCACCAGGCGACGCGCGATTCGGTGCGCGCCATCATGATGATCCGCGCCTTCCGCATGCGCGGCCATCTGCACGCCAATCTCGACCCGCTCGGCATTGCCAAGCTTGAAGACTATAACGAGCTGTCGCCGGAGAATTACGGCTTCACCGAAGCCGACTATGACCGGCCGATCTTCCTCGACAATGTGCTCGGGCTCGAATTCGGCAGCATCCGGCAGATGCTGGAGATTCTCACCCGCACCTATTGCTCGACGCTCGGCGTCGAGTTCATGCATATTTCCGATCCCGAGGAGAAGGCCTGGATCCAGGCGCGTATCGAAGGCGCCGACAAGGAGATTTCCTTCACCGCCACCGGCAAGAAGGCGATCCTGCAGAAGCTGGTCGAGGCGGAAGGCTTCGAGCAGTTCATCGACGTCAAGTACAAGGGCACCAAGCGCTTCGGCCTAGACGGCGGCGAATCGCTGATCCCGGCACTGGAGCAGATCGTCAAGCGCGGCGGCCAGCTCGGCATGAAGGAGATCGTGCTCGGCATGGCGCATCGCGGCCGCCTCAACGTGCTCAGCCAGGTGATGGCCAAGCCGCACCGTGCCATCTTCCACGAGTTCAAGGGCGGCTCGGCCGCCCCCGACGAGGTCGAAGGCTCGGGCGACGTGAAATACCATCTCGGCGCCTCCTCCGACCGCGAGTTCGACGGCAACAAGGTGCACCTGTCGCTGACCGCCAACCCCTCGCATCTGGAAATCGTCGACCCTGTCGTGATGGGCAAGGCGCGCGCCAAGCAGGATTATCTGTTCGGCCGCGGCCGCGAGGAGATCGTGCCGCTGGAAGAGCGCGCCAAGGTGCTGCCGCTGTTGCTGCACGGCGACGCCGCCTTCGCCGGCCAGGGCGTGATCGCGGAAATCCTCGGCCTGTCGGGCCTGCGCGGCCATCGCGTCGCCGGCACGCTGCATTTCATCATCAACAACCAGATCGGGTTCACCACCAATCCGCGCTTCTCGCGCTCGTCGCCCTATCCGTCCGACGTTGCCAAGATGATCGAGGCGCCGATCTTCCACGTCAATGGCGACGACCCGGAAGCCGTGGTGCACGCGACCAAGGTGGCGATCGAGTTCCGCATGAAGTTCCATAAGCCGGTGGTCGTGGACATGTTCTGCTACCGCCGATTCGGCCACAATGAGGGCGACGAACCGGCCTTCACCCAGCCGCTCATGTACCGCAACATCCGCGCCCACAAGACGACGGTGCAGATCTATGGCGACCGGCTGATCGCCGAAGGCCACATCACCCAGGCCGAGCTCGACCAGATGAAGGCCGACTGGCGTGCGCATCTGGAAGCCGAATGGGAAGTCGGCCAGGCCTACAAGCCCAACAAGGCCGACTGGCTCGACGGCGCCTGGTCGGGCCTACGCACGGCCGACAACCAGGACGAGACAAGGCGCGGCAAGACGGCGGTGCCGGTCAAGACGCTGAAGGAAATCGGCAAGAAGCTGACCGAGGTGCCGAAGGATTTCGAAGCGCACAAGACGATCATCCGCTTCCTCGAGAACCGGCGCCAGGCGATCGAGTCCGGCGAAGGCATCGACTGGTCGACGGCCGAGGCGCTGGCCTTCGGCGCGATCCTGCTCGACGGCAATCCGATCAGGCTTTCGGGCCAGGATTCCGAGCGCGGCACCTTCTCGCAGCGCCATTCCGTGCTTTACGACCAGCGCGACGAGACCCGCTACATCCCGCTCAACAATCTGTCGGCGGCGCAGGCCGGCTACGAAGTCATCAACTCGATGCTGTCGGAAGAGGCGGTGCTGGGCTTCGAGTATGGCTACAGCCTGGCCGAGCCGAAGGCGCTGACCTTGTGGGAGGCGCAGTTCGGCGACTTCGCCAACGGCGCCCAGGTGGTGTTCGACCAGTTCATCTCGTCGGGCGAGCGCAAGTGGCTCAGAATGTCGGGCCTCGTCTGCCTGTTGCCGCATGGCTATGAAGGCCAGGGCCCGGAACATTCTTCCGCCCGGCTGGAGCGCTTCCTGCAGCTTTGCGCCGAAGACAATATGCAGGTGGCCAACTGCACGACGCCGGCCAACTACTTCCACATCCTGCGCCGGCAGCTGAAGCGCGACTTCCGCAAGCCGCTGATCCTGATGACGCCGAAGTCGCTGCTGCGCCACAAGCGGGCGGTGTCGACACTGCCGGAAATCTCGGGCGAAAGCTCGTTCCACCGGCTGTTGTGGGACGACGCCCAGCTGCTGCCGAACCAGGCGATCAAGCTGACCAAGGATTCCAAGATCCGCCGCGTCGTTCTGTGCTCGGGCAAGGTCTATTACGACCTCTACGAAGAGCGCGAGAAGCGCGGCATCAACGACATCTATTTGCTGCGCGTCGAACAGCTCTATCCGTTCCCGGCCAAGGCGCTGATCACCGAGCTGTCACGCTTCCGCAACGCCGAGATGGTGTGGTGCCAGGAGGAGCCCAAGAACATGGGCGCCTGGTCGTTCATCGACCCGTATCTGGAATGGGTGCTGGCGCATATCGACGCCAAGCATCAGCGGGTGCGCTACACCGGCCGTCCCGCGGCCGCGTCGCCGGCGACCGGATTGATGTCCAAGCACCTTGCCCAGCTAGCCGCCTTGCTCGAAGACGCGCTCGGTGAATAGAGCAGACTTGGGCGAATAAAGCAGAACTGGGCGAAAGAACTGAACCGAAAGAACGGACAGGCACAATGGCTACCGAAATCCGCGTCCCCACGCTGGGCGAATCCGTCACCGAAGCGACCGTCGGCAAATGGTTCAAGAAGGTCGGCGATGCCATTGCCGCCGACGAGCCGCTGCTCGAGCTCGAGACCGACAAGGTGACGGTGGAAGTGCCTGCCGCCGCCGCCGGCACGCTCGGCGAAATCACCGTTGGGGAAGGCGAGACGGTCGGCGTCGGCGCGCTGCTCGGGTCGATTTCGGCCGGTGGCGCTGCCGCCCCCGCGACCAAGCCGCAAGCGGTGGCGCAGGCTTCGAGCCCCGACGCGGCGCAGACCACCAAGCAGGCCGCGGCCGAGACCGCCAAGGTTGCCGGCGATGCCGGCGCGGTCGAGCCGCGCACCATGCCGCCGGCGCCGGCGGCGGCAAAACTGATCGCCGAGAACAATCTGTCGGTCGACCAGCTTTCCGGCTCGGGCAAGCGCGGCCAGGTGCTGAAGGGCGACGTGCTGGACGCCATCTCCAAAGGTGCACCATCGCAGCCGGCCGAAACGCCGAAGGCAGCGCCGGCACCGGTTGCCGTGCGTGCGCCGTCCTCGGGCGACGATGCCTCGCGCGAGGAGCGCGTGCGCATGACCAAGCTGCGCCAGACCATCGCGCGCCGGCTGAAGGAAGCGCAGTCGACCGCCGCCATGCTGACCACCTTCAACGAGGTCGACATGTCGGCGGTGATGGCGCTCAGGTCCAAGTACAAGGACGTGTTCGAGAAGAAGCACGGCGTGAAGCTCGGCTTCATGGGCTTCTTCACCAAGGCTGTCACGCACGCCCTGAAGGAAATCCCCTCTGTCAATGCCGAGATCGACGGCACCGACATCATCTTCAAGAACTATGCCCATATCGGCGTCGCGGTCGGCACCGAAAAGGGTCTCGTGGTTCCGGTCGTGCGCGATGCCGACCAGATGTCCATCGCCGAGATCGAGAAGGATATCGGCCGGCTGGGCATCGCCGCGCGCGACGGCAAGCTGTCGGTGGCGGACATGCAGGGCGGCACGTTCACCATCTCCAATGGCGGCGTCTACGGCTCGCTGATGTCGACGCCGATCCTCAACGCGCCGCAGTCGGGCATTCTCGGCATGCACAAGATCCAGGACCGGCCGGTCGTGGTCGGCGGTCAGATCGTGATCCGGCCGATGATGTACCTGGCGCTCAGCTACGATCACCGCATCGTCGACGGCAAGGAAGCCGTGACCTTCCTGGTGCGGGTCAGGGAAAGCCTGGAGGATCCGGAACGGCTGGTGCTCGATTTGTGAGCGATCCGGGATGGCTGAGCCCGCCGAGCCGATCGACCTGTTCGAGCTTGTAACGACAGGCCGGGCAGGGCCAATAGAACTTGGCAAAAGCAGCCGTGAAACGGTTCGAGGATTGATCGAGCCTGAGGATTTGCGCGCCGACAATCATTTTCGCCATGGAGACACCGAGTCGGCTTGGTGCATCTATGGCACGAATTGCGAGTTCTTTTTCAGTCCCGATTTTCGCTTGCGGTCGATCAGCGTCGAACCTGTCTTCGGAAGATTGCAATCAGGTGGAATGATGGCGACTTGGTACGGCCATCTGGACGTCGATGTGGGGCGACATCCAGTAACTTTTGCAGGCAGCAAGCCGATAGCCATACATACTTTGCCCAAGGCACTGCAGTTCTTGAACCAGAGTGAATTCAAGTGGGCAATCGGCGGCGGTCGTGAGCGCGACGTTTATATCGAACTGGCGCAGAACTCTCGCATCTTGACCCTCAAATACGAGGTGAACACCATTCCCGTCGACAGGAATGAAAACGTTGTGTTTGAGATAGACTATTTTCTTTCGACGGTCTTCATTCTCGATCAAGCTGTTCAAGGTGGATAGCGGTGACGATCCGTTCTTTTTTGTCCGAAAATCTGTCGACTGCATCGATAGCGGTCGGCGCGGTGATGATCCCAGCGACCGCCTATACCGCCTGCCCGATCGAGCTTGCCGTTTACGGCGATACACAAAGCGGTAGCGAGATCGACTTTACCC
Organism: Mesorhizobium sp. SARCC-RB16n; assembly: GCF_008520305.1. Taxonomy (GTDB): domain Bacteria; phylum Pseudomonadota; class Alphaproteobacteria; order Rhizobiales; family Rhizobiaceae; genus Mesorhizobium. The sequence continues at coordinate 127,692 of NZ_ML703260.1, forward strand.
CGACCGGCACGTCCGCGACCGTCACCAACACGTTTCGCTTGATCCTCGACAACAATGTCGTGCTCAACGGCATCGTCATGTGGACCCAGGATGTGGCGCGGCCGAACGGTGCGCTGATGTACAAATGCCCGGAAGGCGATGTCACCGGCGGGGAGCTTGCCGCCTGCACGCTGTGGAACGGCGTCATCTACACGTCCGACGACAAGGGCAATATCGGGCTTTTGCCGGCCGAGGGGGTCGGGGCGCCGAAGACGCTGATCCTGCCCGATCTCGGGCCGGTGCTTCGGCAATCCCGGGCCTATGGCGGCAGCGGCTTCTCGAAGGTGCCGTCGGATGTGTTCGCGATGCCAGGAATGAGCGCGGCCCAAAAAGTGCTTCTGGTCACCGGCGGCAGCCGCGGCATCGGCGCCGCCATCTGCCGCCTTGGCGCCAAGGCGAGCTATCGCGTGGCGGTCAATTACGCCTCCAACAAGGCTGCCGCCGATGCGCTGGTTGCCGAAATCAAGGCCGGCGGCGGCGAAGCCGTTGCCGTCAGAGGGGATGTCGGCAAGGAAACCGATATCGTGGCCATGTTCGGCGCCGTCGACCGCGCCTTTGGCCGGCTCGACGCCTTCGTCAACAATGCCGGCATCGTCGACGTCAAGGCGCGCGTCGATGAAATGGATGTTTCGCGGCTTGAGCGCATGATGCGCGTCAATGTCGTCGGCTCGTTCCTGTGCGCCCGCGAGGCGGTCAAGCGCATGTCGACGCGGCACGGCGGGTCGGGCGGATCGATCGTCAACATCTCGTCGGCGGCGGCGACGCTGGGCTCGCCGGGCGAATATGTCGACTATGCCGCCTCCAAGGGCGCCATCGACAGCTTCACCATCGGCCTCGCTCGCGAGGTGGCGCTGGAAGGCATCCGCGTCAATGCGGTGCGGCCAGGCATCATCGACACCGAAATCCACGCCTCCGGCGGCCAGCCCGACCGGATAGAACGGTTCCGCGACCTGCTGCCGATGAAGAGAGCGGGCACGGCGGATGAAGTCGCCGGCGCGGTCCTCTATCTTTTATCCGATGCCGCGTCCTATACGACGGGCGCGATCCTGAATGTCAGCGGCGGCCGCTGAGCCCCAAGCAAAAGGGAAACAACATGGCTTATGACGTGGTTATCATCGGCTCGGGACCGGGCGGCTATGTCTGCGCCATCAAGGCGGCGCAGCTCGGACTGAAGGTCGCGGTGGTCGAGAAGAACGCGACCTTCGGCGGCACCTGCCTCAACATCGGCTGCATCCCGTCCAAGGCGCTGCTTTATGCCTCCGAAATATTCGCCGAGGCCGGCCATTCCTTCGACACGCTCGGCGTCGAAATCCCGGCACCCAAGCTGAACCTGAAGAAGATGATGGCGCACAAGGACGCGACGGTTTCGGCCAACGTCAATGGCGTCGCCTTCCTGTTCAAGAAGAACAAGATCGACAGTTTTCGCGGCACCGGCAAGGTGATCGCCGCCGGCAAGGTGTCGGTGACCGGCGAGGACGGCAAGGTCGAGGAGATCGAGACCAGGAACATCGTGATCGCCACCGGTTCCGATGTCGCCGGCATTCCCGGCGTCAAGGTCGATTTCGACGAGAAAATCATTGTGTCGTCGACCGGCGCGCTGTCGCTGGAGAAGGTGCCTAGCCGTCTGGTGGTGGTTGGCGGCGGTGTCATCGGGCTCGAGCTCGGCTCCGTCTGGGCACGGCTCGGCGCCAAGGTCACCGTGGTCGAGTTCCTCGACACCATTTTGGGCGGCATGGACGGCGAGGTGTCGAAACAGTTCCAGCGGCTGCTCTCCAAGCAAGGCTTCGAGTTCAAGCTCGGCGCCAAGGTCACCGGCGTCACCAGGGCCAAGAAGGGTGCGACCGTTACCTTCGAGCCGGTCAAGGGCGGCGCGGCCGAAACCATCGATGCCGACGTGGTGCTGATCTCGACGGGACGCCGCGCCTTTTCAGACAGCCTCGGTCTCAAGGAAGCCGGCGTCGAGGTCGACGAGCGTGGCCGGGTCAAGACTGACGGCCACCTCAGGACCAATGTTCCCGGCATCTATGCCATCGGCGATGTCATCGCCGGGCCGATGCTGGCGCACAAGGCCGAGGACGAGGGCGTGGCGGTGGCCGAGACCATTGCCGGCCAGGCCGGTCATGTGAACTATGACGTCATTCCAAGCGTCGTCTATACCAGTCCGGAGATCGCCTCGGTCGGCAAGACCGAGGAAGAGCTGAAGAAGGCCGGCATCGACTACAAGGTCGGCAAGTTTCCCTTCACCGCCAACGGCCGCGCGCGCGCCATGCTGCACACCGACGGCTTCGTGAAGATCCTGGCAGACAAGAAGAGCGACCGCGTGCTCGGCGTCCATATCGTCGGCTTTGGCGCCGGCGAGATGATCCACGAGGCGGCGGTGCTGATGGAGTTCGGCGGCTCGTCGGAAGACCTTGCCCGCACCTGCCACGCGCATCCGACGATGTCGGAAGCGGTGAAGGAAGCGGCGCTGGCCACGTTCTTGAAGCCGATCCACATTTAGTCGATCTATACAAGCCCTACGCTTCGTCATCCCAGGGCGGAGCAGCCGCGCAGCGGCGTCGCGAAGACCCTGGGATCCATGCCGCGACGTCAGAGCACCGCTTCGGTGCCGAATTCTGCCTCCGCCGCGCTCCCCTGTTGGGTCGCGGCATGGATCCTCGGGTCAAGCCCGAGGATGACGAATGGCGTCGTCCAAAACAAAACGGCCCGCCTTTCGGCGGGCCGTTCCTCTTTGATTCGAGCCGCTTACTGGGCTGGCGCGGGCGCCGGAGCCGGAGCCGGTGCGGGCGCTGGGGCAGGAGCCGGCGCTGGTGCCGGAGCCGGGGCTGGAGCTGGGGCAGGTGCCGGAGCCGGTGTGGCTGGCTTGGCCGGTTCGGCGGGCTTCATCGGTTCAGCCGGTGCGGGCGCCGGGGCCGGTGTGCTGGCCGCTGGCGGCTCGGCGGGTGCCGGGTGCTCACCACTTCTTCCGAAAACGTAATACGCGACAATCGCCAGAATGACGACGACCAGCGCAATCAGCCAACGGCTGCCGCCACCGCCGCTCGGCCGAGGGGCATTGGTGGTCGAATTGTACGGGTCGTTTGGGTTTGGTGTGTTCGCCATAAATGTGTCCTCCGGGAAAATGAAAATGGTCAATCAACATCCATCAACGCGCAACCGTTGAATGGGTTTCACGCTAGCGGAGGAAAATGCCGGAAACGCGGCGTTTGCGTGCCTCCGCTGCCATCCGACTCAATTGACGGCGGTGACAGTATAGCCGGCTTTGCGGAAATCCTCGACCAGCCCCTCCGGGCCGGGAAGATGCAGCGCGCCGACCGCCATGAAGGCATTGCCCTTGGCCAGGATCGGCCCGGCATGATCGACCATCACCTTGTTGCGGCTGGTGATCATGGTCTCCTCGAAGGCGGCATAGCCCGCGGGGTCCTCCTGTTCGTCGGGCATGGCGGCGCGAAACAGCGGCCAGAACATGCCCGTGTCGCCACGCTGGTAGAGCACGATCATGGTCTCGTTGATGTCGTTGACCTTGTCGCCCAGCTTCAGCGTGTCGACCAGGCCTTTCATGTGAAAGGCGAGTGGCAGCGAAGCCATGGCGCGCAACTGGCTCTCGGCTGTTTCCAATCCCTCCACCGGCTTGCCGGCCGCCTTGGCGCTCTCCGCCAGCTTGACGTCGAGCACCGGCGCTCCGCTGGACTGGCGGGCGAGTTCGCAAGCCGGAAGCGCCATCATAGCCGAGAGCATCCACGGCTTCATCTTGGCGACCGTCGCCGGCGGAATGCCACGAGCGTCCAGCGCGGCGTTCATGGCCGCCGCTTCCTTCGGCGACAGCAATGACGACAGCGTCGTGGAGTCGGTGAACATCATCAGGTCCGGCTCCTTCAGCATCGCCGTCATCATCTTCTGCTTGTCGAGCACGTCGGTGGTCTCGATGATGAGGGTGCCGGCGGCGTCAAAGGCCTTCTGTGCATACGCCGGCAGCGTGGTCACGCGCGGATCGGTCATGTGCATGGTGCCGAACAGGTAGGATGGCTGTTCGCCTGATTTTTCGAGCTTCCACAGCAGGCCCTTGCCATTGAGCGTGGCAGCCGCCTCCGCCTCGATCTTGTCGTAGGTGGCAGGGCTGCCCTTCTGCAAGGCCGACAGCATGTCGGCGCCTGTGCAGGTCGGGATTTCCGCATGCGCCCTGCCGGCGGCGAACAGCAGGACTGCAAGGAAAGACAGGAAAAACAGCACGTTAAGCGCGACAAGCAGTTTCAGCGAGACGGAAGCTGCACGGTCGGCGATGGCGATGACGCGTTTCATAATCCTATTCCTAGGACCGAAAAGCGGCAAAACCGTTAATCGCGACGGCAAAATTGAAGGGTTCATGCCCTTGGATGGGCGGATTCGTAGATTTCCAGCAGTCTTGCGGTGTCGACGCCGGTGTAGATCTGCGTCGTCGACAGGCTGGCGTGGCCGAGCAGTTCCTGGATGGTGCGCAAATCGCCGCCTCGGACGAGCAGATGGGTGGCGAAGGAATGGCGCAAGGCGTGCGGCGTCGCGGTGGCGGGCAGGTTGAGCGCCGAGCGCAGTTTCGCCATGTCGCGCTGGATGATGGCCGGGCTGAGCGGGCCGCCGCGCGCGCCGCGAAACAGCAGCCCCTTAGGATCGAGATGGTAGGGGCAAAGCCGGCGATATTCGGCGATCGCCCTGAGTGCCACCGGCAGCACCGGCACCAGCCGCGTCTTGCCGCCCTTGCCGGTGACGCGCAGCACGGTGTCGGCCTCCGACGCGAGATCGGCGGCGCTGAGGCCAAGTGCCTCGGAAATGCGCAGGCCGGAGCCGTAGAGCAGCGTCAGCACGGCGGCGTTGCGGGCAGCGATCCAGGGTTCTTCCGCCAGCTGACCCTCGACCGACACGACGTGCCTGGCGTCGCTCGCCGTCAATGGTTTCGGCAGGGATTTGGGCTGGCGCGGCGCGCGCAAGGCTGCAGCGCCAGCAGCATTGGCCAGGCCGCGCCGTTCGAGGAACCGCAGCAGCGAGCGGATGCCGGCCAGCCCTCGGCCAAGCGTACGAGCCCCGGCACCGGCGCTACGCCGCGCGGCGAGGAAGCCGCGCAGGTCGGCCGGGCGCAGGTCGGCGATATCGGAGATACCGGGCGGTCCACCGATGTGGCCGGTGAGGAAGTGCAGGAACTGGCGTGAATCGCGCTCATAGGCCTCGACGGTTTGCGGCGATAGCCGGCGTTCGCGCGCCAGCATCTTCAGCCAGTTTTCACGCGCTGACTGGAGGTCGGGTTTTGCCGGTATGAGGAATTCCTGCATGGCATCTGTTCCGGTTCGCCGTCATTTTCCGGCAGCCGGGTTAGGAAGCGGTGAAGAGCCCGTCATTGAAATGATGGCGAGGCGGCGCTAGAGCAAGGGCAAAGGATTTTTCGCCCATGAGCAAGCCGCAAAACCCCGTCCAGATGGCCGTGATCGGCGCCGCCCATGGTATCAAGGGCGAATTGCGGGTGAAAACCTTCACCGGCGATCCAATGGCGCTGGCCGACTATGGACCGCTCTACGCCAGGGACGGCCGTGTCTTCCAGATAACGGATATAAGGCCGGCCAATACCGTCGTCGTGGTGCGCTTCAAGGGCGTCAGCGACCGCAACGCGGCAGAGGCGCTCGCCGGCACGGAGCTGTTCGTCGACCGCTCGATGCTGCCGGACGATGGCGAGGAAGATGAATTCTACCATGCCGACCTGATCGGGCTGGAAATCCGGGATGATACCGGTGCTGCCATCGGCAAGGTGGTCGCGGTGCACAATTTCGGTGGCGGCGACATTCTCGATGTGACGCTCGCCGGGCGCAAGGGCGTGCTGATCCCGTTCACGCAGGCCGCGGTGCCGCAGGTATCGATCGCCGAGGGTTTTGTCCGCGTCGACCCGGTGGCGGCCGGGCTGGTCGAGGACGAGGATGGCGAGACCCCGCGCGAGGACGATTTCGACCCCGAGGGCAGGCCGCGCGGACCGCGTGACGCCGGGGGCAACCGGTGAGTTTTGCCGCATCGGTGCTGACGCTCTATCCCGAGATGTTTCCGGGAGCGCTCGGCCTGTCGCTTGCCGGCCGGGCGCTGGAGGCGGGCACATGGTCGTTGGACGCGATCCAGATCCGCGACTTCGCCACCGACAAGCACCGCACCGTCGACGACACGCCGGCCGGCGGCGGCGCCGGCATGGTGATGCGCGCCGACGTGCTGGCCAAGGCGATCGATCATGCCTCGCCGCCGGGAGATGCGCGCCCCCGCCTGCTGATGAGCCCGCGCGGCAAGCCACTGACGCAGGCGCGCGTGCGCGAACTCGCCGCCGGGCCGGGCGCCGTCATCCTGTGCGGCCGTTTCGAAGGTGTCGACCAGCGGTTGATCGACGCGCGGGAATTGGAGGAAGTCTCGATCGGCGATTTCATCCTGTCGGGCGGCGAGCCGGCCGCACTCGTGCTGCTCGACGCGGTGGTGCGGCTGCTGCCCGGCGTTATGGGCAATGCCGTGTCCGGCGAGGAAGAGAGTTTCGAGAACGGCTTGCTCGAACATCCGCATTACACGCGGCCGCAGGAATTCGAAGGCCGGGAGATTCCCGAAGTGCTGATCTCGGGCAATCACAAGAAGATCGCCGCTTGGCGGCGCGAGCAGGCAGAGCGGCTGACGGAGGAGCGGCGGCCCGATCTTCTGAGCGCTCAGCCCTTGCTGAAGTAGTAAAAAGCCAGAAACAGGCCGACGGCGATAACGAAGCCGCGCACGACGTTCTGCGGCACGCGCTTGGCGATCCAGACGCCGGCATAGCCGCCCAGCGCGCCGCCCGGGATCATGACGATCGCCTGCGGCCAGGCGACGACACCGCCCGAGACGAAGACGACGATCGCTACCGCGGCGATGACGATGGCCAGCATGTTCTTGAGGGCGTTCAGGCGGTGGTAGTCGCCGGCCTGGGTCAGGCCGAGCGTCGCCAGCATCATCACGCCCATGCCCGCACCGAAGAAGCCGCCATAGATGGCGGTGACGAACTGCGCCAGCGACCCGGCGAGCGAGCCCACGGCCGCTTCGTGTCCGGGTTTCGGCGCCGGCTTCAGCCACGGTCCGGCGGCGAACAACGCCGTCGCGCCCAAAAGCAGCCATGGCACCAGGACGCGAAAGGAAGGATTGTCGAGCGCCAGCAGGATCAGCGCGCCCGCCAGCGCGCCGACCGCCGAGATCAGGCTGAGCAGCAGCGCACCGCGCCAGAAATGCCTGATGTCGGCCCAATAGGCGATCGTCGAGGTGATGTAGCCGGGAAATTGCGTCACCGAGGAGGTGGCGTTGGCGACGATCGGCGGCACGCCGACCAATGTCATGGCGCCGAAGGTGATGAAGGTGCCGCCGCCGGCGACCGCGTTGGCGGCGCCCGACAGAAAGCCCGCCAGGAAGAGCAGGATGGCGTCGAAGACAGACATGGAAAGGCCGCCGTGATGAAGTGTGCTATTTCTGGCTTAGGAAGCTTGTCGGACCGGCGCAACCCGGCACGGCAGGATTACGATGGTGCCATGCCGGGGGCCATGGCGGCAAAAAATGCATGGTCAAGGCGTGACAAAGCGCCGAAATAGCTGTATGTGCCCGCCCGTACCGGCAAGAACAATCTTCCGGACCCGTCAACAATGACGGTGTAGTCGCCCCTGCCCGATGTCTAGGAGACAAATGTCTTTGAGACAAAGGACATAGCCGAGCGGTCAATGGAACTGCAAGGCAAGCGTAGGGCGCTCTGACTGTCGGAAGAACAAGAAGTGGATTTTTAGATGGATCTCATCCGTCAGCTCGAGGCCGAACAGGCCGCCAAGATCGAAGCCAAGCGCAAGCTTCCCGAATTCCAGCCCGGCGACACCGTGCGCGTTCAGGTCCGCGTGACCGAAGGCACCCGCACCCGCGTCCAGGCTTATGAGGGCGTGGTCATCGCCCGTTCCGGTGCCGGCTTCCAGGAAAATTTCACCGTCCGCAAGATCTCCTACGGCGAAGGCGTCGAGCGCGTGTTCCCGGTTTTTTCGCCGATGGTCGAAGGCGTCGAGATCGTGCGCCGCGGCAAGGTGCGCCGCGCCAAGCTCTATTACCTGCGTGATCGTCGCGGCAAGTCGGCCCGTATTTCGGAAAACACCGGCGTGCGCGCCCGCAAGCTCAACGATGAGGAGCGCGACGCGCTGAACGCCGAGAAGGCCCGCATCGAGGCCGAGAAGGTCGCCGCCGCCCAGGCGCTGGCCGCCGAGACGGCCGCCAAGGAAGCCGCCGAGAAGAAGGCGGCCGCCGAGGCCGAAGCAGCAGCCAAGGCTGCAGCCGAAGCGACCCCCGCCGAATAAGATTTCGGCAAAAGATTTTGAAAGGCGGCTTCGGCCGCCTTTTTTCGTTTCACCGGACTGTGACCGTCTTCACCCCGGAAATAGGGAACGGCGGTTGACGCTGTATTATATTGTGTACTAAATAATAGTGCACAACCTAATTGGAGAAGATGATATGGCACTCTACACGACACAGGCTCGCGTCACCGGCGGTCGCGCCGGCCATGGCGAGACAAGCGACGGTTTGCTCAAGGTCGATCTGGCGATGCCCAAGGAGCTCGGCGGGCCGGGTGGCGCGACAAATCCCGAACAGCTTTTCGCCATCGGCTATGCCGCCTGCTTCGAGAGCGCCGTCCGCTTCGTCGCGCGCAAGCAGAAGCTGCCGCTCGAGGATGCCGCGGTAACGGCCGCCGTCAGCCTGCTTCCGAATGGCGAGGGCTTCAGGCTCGGCGTCGCGCTCGCTGCGGAGACGAAAGGCCTTGATCAGGCGGCGGCGGAAGCGCTTGTATCGGCTGCGCACCAGGTTTGCCCCTATTCGAACGCCATCAGGGGCAATGTCGAGGTGGCGCTTTCGGTAGAGGCGGCATGACGACAAAGGTCGAAACGAAAGCCAGAGAAGTCCCGGCGCAGGCCGCCGGGGCGATCCCGGCGCCACGGCTCGATCAGCAGCTCTGCTTCGCGCTCTATTCGGCGAGCGGACTGATGACAAAGCTCTACCGGCCGTTGCTCGATCCGCTCGGCCTGACCTACCCGCAATATCTGGCGATGCTGGCGCTGTGGGAACGCGCGCCGAGCACGGTGGGCGAGCTTGGCGAAGCGCTGGGCCTGGATTCGGCGACGCTGACGCCGCTGCTCAAGCGGATGGAGGCGGGCGGCCTCGTCACCCGCCGGCGCGATGCCGCCGACGAGCGCCGGGTCCTGGTCGAGCCGACGGCCAAGGGCCAGGCGCTGCGCGCCCGCATGAAGGATGTCTCCGCCGCGCTTGCCTGCAGCATGCCGCTCGGCCCAGGCGAAGCGAAGGCCTTGCACGGCACGCTTACCCAACTTGTCGCTGGCCTACGCAGCGCTGTGGCTGATGACCGGTCGACGGATGCGGAGCCGTCGGTTCCCGACACGGGAAAATTCTAGCCGCCACTCGGCCGTCCATTGCCGTGACACGGATCGTTCCGGAATTCCCGGATTGAAGGCATCCAAATTCGTTTTCGGCTGTTCCGACGCAGCGGACCGTCTTGCGTGGCGCTTGCGGAAAGCTAAAGTCGGCGCCTGATTTTCCTGCAAGCCCGGCCGATATCCGGGCATTTCAATTTCCGGGGAGTGTGTCATGACCAAATCGAAATTGCTGCTGGCCGGCCTGTTGGCTCTGGTCCTGGCGCCCGTTGCCGCCTTCGCGCAGGCGCTGCCCGATCTCGGTGGCAGACAAGTGGTGGTGGTGACGGAAAATGCCTATCCGCCGCTGCAGTTTATCGATGCCAAGACCGGCAAACAGATCGGCTGGGAATATGACGCGATGAACGAGATCGCCAAGCGGCTGAATTTCAAGGTCGAGTACCAGAACACCTCCTGGGACGCGATGATCCAGGCGGTTTCCGACAACCAGTACAACATCGGCATGACCGGCATCACCATCAAGGACGACCGCAAGCAGAAGGTGGATTTCTCCGACCCCTATATGCGCTCGGAACAGTTCATGCTGGTGCGTGGCGACGAAAGCCGCTTCACCGACGCCAAGACCTTCGGCGCCTTCAAGGACGGGCTGATCGGCGCGCAGGCGGGCACCACGCCGTTTTACACCGCCGTCTACAGCGTGCTCGACGGTAACGAACAGAACCCGCGCATCAAGCTGTTCGAGACCTTCGGTGCCACGGTGCAGGCGCTGAAGTCGGGCGATGTCGATGTCGTGCTCACCGACGGCACCGCCGGCAAGGGCTATGTCGACGCTTCGGAGGGCAAGCTGAAGCTGATCGGCGGCCCGCTCGGCACCGAGGATTTCGGCTTCATCTTCCCCAAGGGGTCGGATTTGGTAAAGCCGGTCAACGCGGCAATCGCGGCGCTCAAGGCGGATGGGACGCTGGATGCGCTGAACAAGAAGTGGTTCCTTGATTACAAGATGGGGCAGTAGTTTCGTTGCTACGCGCATTTGATGAGGCGCAAGAACTCGCGCGGCGTCTGCGCCTGGGCGCCATCCTTCGACACTCTTTACGCCGCCTAATGGCAGCGCCCTCCATCTCCAACCCCGAATTCCCCTGGTGGCTCGCCGTTGCCGGCGTCCTTGCCTTGGCCGCCGCCCTCGCCATCGCGGCCAGCGACCTCTACGCCCAGGTCTTTGCCACCGTCGCCAAGGGCATCGGCATCACCGTCTTCGTCACCGTGGTCGCTTTCGCGCTCGCCTCGGCGATCGGCCTCGGCATTGCGCTCATGGGCCTGTCGGGCTCGGCCTGGCTGCGGCAGATCGCGCGCTTCTATGTCGAGATCATTCGCGGCGTGCCGATCCTGGTGCTGTTGTTCTGGATCGCGTTTGCCGGCGCGCCGGCCTTCGTTGCGGGCTGGAACGCGCTGACTGCGCCGCTGCAGAACGCCGGTATTCTCGGCGAATTGCTGGTGCGCGACGTGTCGTTGCTGTGGCGCGCCATCATGGCGCTGACCATCGGCTATTCGGCCTTCATCTCGGAGGTCTTCCGGGCCGGCATCCAGTCGGTCGAGAAAGGCCAGATCGAGGCGGCGAAAGCGCTCGGGTTGAGCCGTGCGCAGCGCTTCCGGCTGATCGTGTTCCCGCAGGCGATCCGCACCATCCTGCCGCCGCTCGGCAATGACTTTGTCGCCCTGGTCAAGGATTCCTCGCTGGTCTCGGTGCTCGGTGTCGCCGACATCACGCAGATGGGCAAGGTCTATGCGGCCGGCTCGTTCCGCTTCTTCGAGACCTATTCGATAACGGCCTATATCTACCTCATCCTCACCGTCGGCCTGTCCTTGTCGCTCAGGGCGCTGGAGCGGCGTTTGCGCCGCCAGCACGAGGAATAGTTTTTCGGCGAGGACAGCGTTACGCTCGGGTGTTTACCGGAGGAGGAGCTTGCCCATGAACATCGACAAGGCCAATGCGGCGCTGGATTCGGTCTACACGGCCGATACGCCCGAAACGCTGGCGCATGCCTATGCCGCATGGGCCGCGACCTATGACAGCGAGACCGCCTCGCTCGGTTATTTACTGCCTTTCCTCATCACAGCCTGGGTGGCGCGGCATGTGCCTGCGGGAGAAGCGCCGTTGCTCGACGCCGGCTGCGGCACCGGCCTGTCGGGACCTTCGTTGAAAGCGCTCGGTTACAACGACATTGCCGGGCTGGATCTCTCGGACGACATGCTCAAGATCGCCGGCAGCCGCAATGCCTACAGCGAACTGAAGCAGGCGATGCTGGGCGGGCCGCTGCCATGGCCGGACGGGCATTTCCGCGCCTTCTTCTCCGCCGGCGTCTTCACCATCAGCCACGCGCCGGCCTCCGGCCTGCACGAACTGGTGCGTATCACCAAAAAGGGCGGCCACGCCATCTTCACCGTGCGCGACCAGGTTTTTGAGAGCGGTGAGTTCCAGGTGGTGTTCGATGAATTGGAGCAGGCCGGGAAATGGCGGGCGGTTGAGGCAAGCCCGTGGTTTCGCTGTTACGCCATTGCCGAGCCGGATGCTCTGGTGAAGACTTTTGTGTTCGAGGTGATTTGAGCTGAAGGGGGAATTGCGAGCGACACGCCGCAATTGCCGAAATGGCAAAACATTGCTATCTACCCGGCCATGGAAGAGCTTTTTGGCGATCCGGCTTACAAGGGATTCGTGCTGCAGGACAGAAAACGCCTGCCGTCGCGCTTCTCCGCGCGCGTGTCCGGCGCCCTGACCAGCCGACTTCGCTGATCCCTGACGGCCGGCCGCAGGCTTGCGGCATCAGCTCTTTTCCCATTCTCATATCGACGGATTTACGCACATGAGCGCACCGCGCACCCTCTACGACAAGATTTTCGACGATCATGTCGTCGACCGCCAGGACGACGGCACGTGCCTGCTCTATATCGACCGCCACCTCGTCCATGAGGTGACCAGCCCGCAGGCCTTCGAAGGCCTGCGCATGAGCGGCCGAAAAGTCCGGCATCCTGAAAAGACGCTGGCCGTGGTCGATCACAATGTCTCGACTTCGCCCGAGCGCAAGTTCGGCATCAAGAACGAGGAAAGCCGCATCCAGGTCGAGGCGCTGGCCAAGAACGCCAGGGATTTCGGCGTCGAGTATTATTCCGAGAACGATATCCGCCAGGGCATCGTCCACATCATTGGCCCCGAGCAGGGCTTTACGCTGCCGGGCATGACCATCGTCTGCGGCGACAGCCACACCTCCACCCATGGCGCGTTCGGCGCGCTGGCACACGGCATCGGCACGTCCGAGGTCGAGCATGTGCTGGCCACGCAAACGCTGATCCAGCGCAAGGCCAAGAACATGCTGGTGCGCGTCGACGGCGTGCTGCCGGAAGGCGTCACCGCCAAGGACATCATCCTCGCCATCATCGGCGAGATCGGCACGGCCGGCGGCACCGGCTATGTCATCGAATATGCCGGCGAGGCGATCCGTGCGCTGTCGATGGAAGGCCGCATGACGATCTGCAACATGTCGATCGAGGGCGGCGCGCGCGCCGGCCTGATCGCTGCCGACGAGACCACCTTCGACTATGTCAAGGACAAGCCGCGCGCTCCGAAGGGCGCGGCCTGGGACGCTGCGCTCGAATACTGGAAGACGCTGCAGAGCGACGAAGGCGCGCATTTCGACAAGGTGATCGTGCTCGACGCGGCCAAGCTGCCGCCGATCGTGTCCTGGGGCTCATCGCCCGAGGACGTCGTCTCGGTGCAAGGCATCGTGCCGAACCCGGAGGACATCACCGACGAGAACAAGCGCACCTCCAAGCTGCGCGCGCTCGACTATATGGGCCTGACGCCGGGGACGAAGATCACCGACATCACGCTCGATCGCGTCTTCATCGGCTCCTGCACCAATGGCCGCATCGAAGATCTGCGCGCCGTCGCCAAGGTAGTCGAAGGCAAGACAGTCAGCCCGCATGTCGATGCCATGATCGTGCCGGGCTCCGGCCTGGTCAAGGAACAGGCGGAAGCCGAGGGGCTGGACAAGATCTTCCTCGCCGCAGGTTTCGACTGGCGCGAGCCGGGCTGCTCGATGTGCCTGGCCATGAATGACGACCGGCTGAAGCCGCACGAACGCTGTGCCTCGACCTCGAACCGCAATTTCGAGGGCCGGCAAGGTTTCAAGGGCCGCACCCATCTGGTGTCGCCGGCGATGGCGGCGGCGGCGGCGATTGCCGGTCACTTCGTCGACATCCGCGATTGGAAATAGACAAGCTGGCCTGACCCGAGCCTTGGCGCTCGGGTCAGGCCTTGCCGTCGCGCCGGATGAGTTCGTGGAATTCCTCCCGGCGTCCAGGCTCGTCGGCCGCGACCACGAGCGCTAGCTGCTGCTCTTCGAAGAGCTTGAACCACTCGTCCCATTCGACAAGCTCATAGCCGCCGGCATTGATAGGCCGTTCCGGCTGGTCCTGGTCCTGATAGGCGTTCTGGCCGAAGACCAGCCTCAGCATGGGCTGCGTCCCAGCTTCGGGCGATATGTCGACGATCGCCGGAAAGCCGGCGCGCGCCGCAGCCCACGAACGGATTGCATCGTGATCGGTCAATGTGATCATGTCGGCCATGGCCTGCTCCTGATTTTGAATTCAGGAACGCTGCCGACAGGACCGGGTTCCCCTGCAGCATACCGCGCCAACACCGCCCGGCTTAACGGCTTGTTTGGTGTTGCCCCCTAAGGTTTTCCGCAACGTCAAGCGAGGGGAAGTCACGGACCTTTGGACACTGGCCTGTTGATAGCGTTGCTCAATCCGACGATCGCGCTGGCGCTCGGCGCGGCGTTCCTCGTGCTGTGGTTCTATCAGCGCCATCGTCCCTATCTGGCGGTGCTGGCGCTGAGCTACTGCGTCTCGGCGCCCGGGTTCCTGTTCCAGTATTTCACCTTGCCCATCGGCGTGGCGCTGAGCAAGCTGATGTCGAACATCTGCTTCACCATCGCAGCCTGCTGCCTGTCCGGCGCCATCATCGCCCGCTATGGCAGGAAGGTGCCCGGTGTGGGAATCGCGGTGCTGGCGGGTGGCGGCCTTGCGGCCTTCGCGTGGTTTCTGTTCGTCACACCGGATCTCACCTGGCGCATCCTGGCCATGAATTTCGGCTTCGGCGGCGTCAGCCTGCTCGTCGCCGCCGAACTGCGCCCGGTGCGCAACAATGGCCCGACAGAAATGATCCTGTTCGTGCTGGCGCTGCTGTCCAGCGTCAACTTCTTCGTGCGCACCCTGGTGGTGGTCATCGCGCACGGGCCCTTCGCCAGCTATGACGGCTTCTACGGCTCGTCCTACTGGACGACGGCGCTGTTGTCGCATGCGCTGCTGTCGCTGCTGATAGCGCTTTGCCTCTTCACCGCCGCCGCGCTCGACGTGATGAAGGCGCTGAAGACGGAAACCTATACGGACCCGCTTTCGGGGCTGCTCAACCGCCGAGGTTTCGAGGAGCGCGCCGCCATGTTGCTGCAGCGTTGCGCCATGGCCAAATTCCCGGTCGCGCTGGTGCTGGCCGACCTCGACCATTTCAAGGCCCTCAACGACGTGCACGGGCACGCGGCCGGCGACCGGGTGATCGCGGACTTCGCCGCCAAGCTGCGCTCGGCCACGGGAGCACGAGGTGCCGCCGGACGCATCGGCGGCGAGGAATTCGCCGTGCTCCTGCCGCTGACCGATCTCGCCGCCGCGCGGCTGTTCGCCGAGGCGGTGCGCACACTCTATTCGGCCGGCGGCGTCGATGGGCTTCCCGCCGGCACGAAGGTCACCGCCAGCTTCGGCGTGGCGGCCCGCAGCGGCGAAGAGACGCTGGAACCCTTGATGCGCCGGGCCGACGAGGCGCTCTACAAGGCCAAGAAAAATGGCCGCGACAGCGTGCGCCTCTCCTACGAACGGCCGGAGACGATATTCATACCGGAGCCGCTCAAGGCTGGTTGACAGCTGGCATCCGCGCCTGGCGTTAACGTCTTTTTCGCCCGTCGATGTTTAGCTGCCGGCAGGGGTTCGAGGATCTATGAGCGGCGCCAACTTCATCCTGTTGATCAACCTGTCGGTCGCCGGCCTGCTGGCGGCATCCTTCATGGCGGTCTCGTTCCACGATGCCGGCCGCGCTCCGGCGCGCTGGCTGGCGTCAGGCTATGTCCTGGGCATGGCTTACTTTGCGATCGAATTCAGCATCCCCGCCTTCAGCGACGCGCGGCTTCCGGTGGTTGCCGCCTTCGCCGTTTTCCTTGGCGCCACCATCACCTTCAACGGCGGGCTTGCGCGAAAATATGGCGTGGTGCCGCCATGGACGCCGATGCTGTTCTTCCTGGCGGCCGCCACCATCGCGGTCTATTTCGTGCAGGATCTGCCGCGCCAGTCGCTCACCCGCATGATGGCCTACCAGCTTCCCTACGCAGCCATGCAGTTCGTCGGCCTAGGCATCGTCTGGTCGTCGCGGCAAAGCCGTGGCCGGCTCGATCTGATCCTGATGGCGGTGCTTGCGGCCAGCGGCCTGCAGTTTGCCTCAAAGCCGTTCATCGCGCATGCGCTCGGCGGCTGGGGCGCCAATCCGCAGGCCTATCTGCAAAGCAGCTACGCACTGGTGTCGCAGTCGCTCGGCACCGTCTTCGGGCTGGCGCTGGCGCTGCTGATTCTGGCCATCCTGGTCCGCGACGTGCTTGCCGAAGTGACATCGAAGTCGGAGATGGACACGCTGTCGGGCCTGCTCAACCGTGGCGGCTTCACGCGCCAAGCGGAGCTGGCGGTGCACGACGCCACGCGTTTGGGCATGCCGGTGGCAATGGTCATTGCCGATCTCGATCATTTCAAGACCATCAATGACAGTTTCGGCCATGCCTCCGGCGATCGGGTGATCGAGACCTTCGCCGGCCTGCTGCGAGAAGCGGCCGAGAGCCATCACGTGGTTGGCCGCATCGGTGGCGAGGAGTTCGCCGTTATCCTGTCAGGCACCAATCTTGCAACCGCCCGGCTGTACGCGGAAGGCACCCGCCACGCATTCGGCGCGTTGCCCATCAGCGGGCTCCCAGCTGAGAGCCGCTGCACGTCGAGCTTCGGCGTTGCCGAGCTTCACATAAGCGAGGGCTTCTCCGACCTGATGCGGCGTGCGGATGAAGCGCTCTATTTGGCAAAGAATGCCGGGCGCGACTGCGTGCGTGTCTCCACCGGACCAGCCGATGGCTTGGCCGTGGTAAAAATCGGCCAGGCCCGTATCAGCGGCAGGGGCTGAGCTCCGGCATCTCGCCGTCGGAAAGGCCGTACATATAGGAGCGGCCCTTGACGAACACGGGCGGGCGATAGCAGCCGCCGTCGCCCGATATGTCGTCGGATTCGTTCTGGTAGATCACCTTCGGCTGGCCGGCGCTGGTGTAGTCGGACAGTTGCCTAGCCAGCTTGCCTTCGCCGACGATGATGCGCTTGTAGCCGGCGGCGCTGTCGATGACGAGATTGCCGAACGAATCGGCGTAGATGCGGTCATGATGGCGCAAGCCGGCCTCGGCCGGCGCGGCCACCGCAACGGCAAGTGCTGCCAGCGTGACCGCGAGGCATGCCTGTACTGATTTGGCCCGCACTGACTTGGAATGCATGTCGCTCTCCCTTTATCGGCGCGAGAGAGATCGCGCCCGATCTGGTCCGAATCGGAAATTAACCCTTTCTTAACCTTTGTTAAGGGGTGGAGCGGCTCGATGGCCGTTTCTTAATGAACATAGTTAATTTTTGGGGTTCGCCCCGATGTCCCCGAACCGGTCGACATGGCGGGCCGAATCCGGGTCAACTTGATCTTGGCGCGCCGCGTGGCTAGCGTGCCCGGGGCATGAGGGGGGCAGCACATGATGTTTGGCCGAACGGTTCGGGTGTCGTTCGTTATTCCGCTGCTTCTTGCCGCCGGTGCCTGCGTGCCGGACGGCGCGCCCAAGGCAGCGAGCGCGGTGACACCCGTGGTGGCGCCTGCCGCTCCCGCCCAGCAACATCCCGCGCCACCGGCGACCAAGATCATCACCGACCTCACCGCGCCACGCATCACCACAGGCAGCGCCACCTATAGATGCGGCAATGGCGGCACGATCACCATCCAAAATCTCGGCACGTCGCTGCGCGTGGTCGGGCAGGAAGGTGCCACCGAGGAGTTCGCGGCGTCGCCGGCCAACCAGAGCAGCCGCTACCAGGCGGTGACGCATGACGCAATCGTGATCGACGGACGCGAAGCACTGGTGATGAAGAAAGGGTCGACGCCGCAGACCTGCACCCACTGACGCAAATCCTGACACGGCAGCGCCCTGGGCCAGACATGCTGCACTGCAGCGATATCGAGCCGGCTTCGGGCGTTCAGCCGCTAATCGATTGAAGCCGCATCTGGCCTTTTAGTCAGACTAAATTACGTTTTCGAAACGGTTTTCTGGCTTTGACGCGGTGCAAAAAGAGCATTAGAAACCGGCTGTCCGAAGTCGCAACCGGAAGCGGCAATGCCGCATTTCCACCTGAGGCGGGAGACGCCGAACTGGGGGAGCCATGAGCAAATCACCAGCCACCCAAGCCAGACGCGAACGGCCGCTTTCGCCGCACCTGATGGTCTACCGGCCGCCGATCACCATGACGATGTCGATCATCCATCGCATCACCGGGGGCGCGCTCTATTTCGGCACGCTGCTGGTCGCCGTCTGGCTGATGGCGGCGGCGAGTTCGCAAGGTGCTTTCGACTGGGTGAACTGGGCCTTCGGCACCTGGCTCGGCCGGCTCATCCTGTTCGGCTACACTTGGGCGCTGATGCATCACATGCTGGGCGGTGTCCGCCATCTGATCTGGGATACGGGCGCCGGCCTTGAAAAACACACGGCCTCGAAGATCGCCTGGGCGACGCTTGCCGGCTCGGTCCTGCTCACACTCTTGATCTGGATCGCTGGCTATATGGCGCGAGGAGCTTTGTGATGAGTGCGAAAAATACGGACATGCGTACCCCGCTCGCCAGGGTGCGCGGCCTGGGCTCGGCCCGCGAAGGCACCGGACATTTCTGGCGCCAGCGGCTGACGGCGATCGCCAACATCCCGCTCATCCTGTTTTTCACCGGATTCCTGATCGCGCTCAATGGCGCCGGCTATGCGCAGGTGCGGGCAGCGCTCGCCAACCCGTTCGTGTCATTGGTGATGGCCCTGGTGCTCATCTCGCCGCTCTATCATATGCGGCTCGGCATGCAGGCGATCATCGAGGACTATGTGCATGGCGAAGGCATGAAGCTGGCGCTGATCGCCCTCAACACATTCTTCACCATAGCGGTCGGCGTCGCTTCGCTCTTCGCCCTGCTGAAACTGGCATTCGGAGGCTGAAGTCTTGGCCCAGGACACGAAATCAGCCAACGCGGCAGGCTACACCTTTGTCGACCACAAGTTCGACGTGGTCATCGTCGGCGCCGGGGGCGCGGGCCTGCGCGCCACGCTCGGCATGGCCGAGCAGGGGCTGCGCACCGCCTGCATCACCAAAGTGTTCCCGACGCGCTCGCATACGGTGGCCGCGCAAGGCGGCATCGCCGCCTCGTTGTCCAATATGGGTCCGGATTCCTGGCAGTGGCACATGTACGACACCGTCAAGGGGTCGGACTGGCTGGGCGATGTCGATGCCATGGAATACATGGTGCGCGAGGCACCGGCGGCGGTCTACGAACTCGAACATTACGGCGTGCCGTTCTCGCGCACCGAAGAGGGCAAGATCTACCAGCGGCCGTTCGGCGGCCACATGATGAACTATGGCGACGGCCCGCCCGTACAGCGCACCTGCGCCGCGGCCGACCGCACCGGCCACGCCATCCTGCACACGCTCTACGGCCAGTCGCTGAAGAACAATGCGCAGTTCTTCATCGAGTATTTCGCGCTCGACCTGATCATGGAGCCGGACGGCACCTGCACCGGCGTCGTGGCGTGGAATCTCGACGACGGCACCATCCACCGCTTCTCGGCCAAGATGGTGGTGTTGGCGACCGGCGGTTATGGGCGCGCCTATTTCTCCGCCACCTCGGCGCACACCTGCACCGGCGACGGCGGCGGCATGGCCGCGCGGGCCGGGCTTCCGCTGCAGGACATGGAGTTCGTGCAGTTCCATCCGACGGGCATTTACGGCGCCGGCTGCCTGATCACGGAGGGCGCGCGCGGCGAAGGCGGCTATCTCGTCAACTCCGAGGGCGAGCGCTTCATGGAGCGCTACGCGCCGTCGGCCAAGGACCTCGCCTCGCGCGACGTCGTCTCGCGCTGCATGACGCTGGAAATCCGCGAGGGCCGCGGCGTCGGCAAGAACAAGGACCACATCTTCCTGCACCTCGATCATCTCGATCCGGCGGTCCTGCACGAAAGGCTTCCGGGCATTTCGGAGTCGGCAAAAATCTTCGCCGGCGTCGATCTGACCAAGGAGCCGATTCCGGTGCTGCCGACGGTGCACTACAATATGGGCGGCGTGCCGACCAATTACTGGGGCGAGGTGCTCAACCCGACCGCCGAAAATCCCGACCGGGTCTCCCCCGGCCTGATGGCGGTCGGCGAGGCGGGATGCGCTTCCGTGCACGGCGCCAACCGGCTGGGCTCGAACTCGCTGATCGATCTGGTGGTGTTCGGCCGCGCCGCGGCGATTCGCGCCGGCCAGGTCATCGACCGCAAGGCAGCGATCCGGTCGCCCAGCCAGGCTTCGGTCGACAAGATCATGGACCGCTTCGACCGGCTGCGCCACGCCAACGGTTCGACGCCGACGGCGGTTCTGCGCGAAAAGATGCAGAAGGCGATGCAGGAGGACGCGGCGGTGTTCCGTACGCAGGAATCGCTCGAAAACGGCTGCAAGCGCATTTCGGAAATCTGGACCGAGCTCAAGGACATAAAGGTGTTCGACCGCTCGATGATCTGGAACTCGGACCTGGTCGAGACGCTGGAGCTGGAAAACCTGATGGCCAACGCCATCACCACCGTGTATGGCGCCGAGGCGCGCAAGGAGAGCCGTGGCGCGCATGCGCGGGAAGATTTCTCCGCCCGCGACGACGCCAAATGGCGCAAGCATACGCTGGCCCATCTCGACGACGACGGCAAGGTGACGCTGACCTACCGGCCGGTGCACACCGAACCGCTGGTGGCCGAAAAGGACGGCGGCATCAGTCTCGCCAAGATCGCGCCGAAGGCCAGGGTGTACTGACGATGGTGACGGCGGCGGGATATTCCGGTACGCCCCTTCCGGCCAAGCTCGGCCTGAAGGACGGCATGGTTGCCGCCTTCATCGCGCTGCCAACGGAACTCGAAAGCCTCGCCGAGGCCGTCGATTTTGCCGAGGTCGACCGGCTGGCCGAATGGTCGAGCATTTCGGGAGCGACCCTGAAATACGACGCCGTCCACGCTTTCACCAGACAGCGCGCCGAGATCGAGGATCGCCTCGGTGCCGTCGAAGCGGCGATCAAGCGCGACGGCATGGTCTGGGTGTCCTGGCCGAAGAAGGCCTCGAAAGTGGCCACCGACGTCACCGAGGGCGTTGTCCGGGCTGAAGCGCTCAAGCTCGATCTTGTCGACGTCAAGGTCGCCGCCGTGAATGAAATCTGGTCCGGGCTGAAGCTCGTCATCCGAAAGGACCTGAGGTAATGGTCGAACTCACGCTCCCCAAGAACTCGAAGGTCCAGCAGGGCAAGACCTGGCCGAAGCCGGAGGGTGCCACCAATCTGCGGGAGTATCGCATCTATCGCTGGTCGCCCGACGATGACGAAAATCCGCGCATGGACACCTATTTCGTCGATATGGACGATTGCGGGCCGATGGTGCTCGACGCGCTGCTTTGGATCAAGAACAAGATCGACCCGACGCTGACGCTGCGCCGCTCCTGTCGCGAGGGCATTTGCGGCTCCTGCGCCATGAACATCGACGGTTCGAACACGCTCGCCTGCACCAAGGGCTGCGACGACGTTTCAGGCGCGGTCAAGATCTATCCGCTGCCGCATATGCCCGTGATCAAGGACCTGGTGCCCGATCTTACCAATTTCTACGCCCAGCACGCCTCGATCGAGCCGTGGCTGAAGACGGTGTCGCCAACGCCGGCCAAGGAATGGCTGCAGAGCCATGAGGACCGCGAAAAGCTCGACGGGCTCTATGAATGCATCCTGTGCGCCTGCTGCTCCGCCTCGTGCCCGAGCTACTGGTGGAACGGCGACCGCTATCTCGGCCCGGCGACGCTGCTGCAGGCCTATCGCTGGCTGATCGACAGCCGTGACGAGGCCAAGGGCGAACGGCTCGACAATCTCGAAGACCCGTTCCGGCTCTATCGCTGCCACACCATCATGAACTGCGCGCAGACCTGCCCCAAGGGGCTGAATCCCGCCAAGGCGATCGCCGAGATCAAAAAGATGATGGTGGAGCGGCGCGTCTGACGGCGATCGGTTTTCTCTTTTGTGCGCCTCCGGCGACACGGCTGCCGAGATCAAGAAGATGAGTGGTGGAGCGAGGGGATAGTCCGGCTTAGGTTCATATGCGGCGATCCTTCGCGCTGTCCCGCCAACCTCGAAAGGATAGCCAATCTCAATGAGCGATGACCTTCCCATCCTCTCTCCCGTCGAAGCGCGCGTGCTCGGTTGCCTGATCGAGAAGAAGGAACTGACGCCGGACGTCTATCCGCTGACGCTCAACGCAGCACTTGCCGCAGCCAACCAGAAGACGGCGCGCGAGCCTGTCATGGCGCTGGAGCAGACAGAGGTGCACCGGGCCCTGAAGCTGCTTGAGCAGAAGGGACTTGTGCGGCAGATGTTCGGTTCGCGCGTCGAACGCTACGAGCATCAGATGGCGCAGCGCTTCTCGCTGACCACGCCCCAGACCGCGTTACTCGGCCTGCTCCTGCTGCGCGGACCGCAGACGGCGCATGAGCTCTTGGCGCGCGCTGAGCGCATGACGCGGTTTTCGTCGATCGAAGACCTGCGCGCAGAACTCGACATGCTGATCGGCCGCCGGCCGCCGCTGATCCAAGAAATCCCGCGCGGGCCGGGCCAGCGCGAAGACCGCTACGTGCACCTGCTCTCTGGAGCCGTGGACGTTGCCGCGCTTTCGGCACACCGAAGCGTGCCGGCAATGCCTGCCTCCGACCTGGAAGCGCGGTTGGAAGCGCTGGAGCAGGAAGTCGCAGCCCTTCGTGCCCGGCTCGATGCGCTGGGCGGTTGAGGCCGTCAATCCGAGACGTTGGCGGGACAGCGCCCACATCTGTCCTGGCGGACATCTCTCCCATGAGGAAGGGGGAGATTGGATGGCGTGACCGCTTTCGCCAATCTCCAATGTTGAAACGCCGGCTCTGGGGCCGGCGTTTGTCACTTCAGGCCACTCTGCTCAGCCGAGTCTGGCGTCGAGCGAAACCTTGATCGCGCCGAGCGCCTGGGAGACCGGGCATTCGGCCTTGGCCTTCTCGGCCAATTCCTTGAATTTCGCCGCATCGATGCCGGGCACCTTGCCGACGAGCGTGATGGCGCTGCCGGTGATGCCGGTGCCGGGGACCAGAGTCACCACGGCCTTGGCGTCGAGCTCGGCCGCAGGCGTGCCGTTCTCGGCCAGGAAATGCGAGAGCTGCATGGCGTAGCAGCCGGCGTGCGCGGCGGCGATCAGTTCTTCCGGATTGGTGCCGGATTTGCCGCTTTCGTCCTCGAAGCGCGCCTTGAACGAATAGGGCGTACCCTTCAGGGTTCCGCTCTGCGTGTCGAGCGTGCCCTTGCCTTCTTTCAGATTGCCTTTCCAGACGGCGTTTGCGGTGCGGTCCATGGAGTCCTCCTGGGTTGTCGTGAACTGTGCTGGGTAAGCCAGTGTCAAGCCAACTATAGCGCGGGTGTGCGCGAAGACCACTGCGCTGTTTGGACCACGGCACGATGACAGCCGCTTTCTTGCGGGAAAAAATAAGCGTGCAAAAATGTCGGCTTCCATCCGGGCCGGCCGTCCTGCGGGCGGCCACGGGATTGTGGCCGGATGGAGGTTCACATGGACAATCTATTTTTTGCGCTGTGGAAGAGGCCGGGCCGCAGGCCCGAGCGACAGGAAGACTTCTGGCTGGACCCGCCGGCGTCCGGCTTCGGCAGGTTGCTGGCGGCGGTTGCCATCATCGCGGTCGCGGCATGCCTTCTCGACCATGCGGCGGCGGTCGCGGGCAAGGCTGACATGGTTGTCGCCGCATCCTATGGTTTGTCACAGGAAGGGAACTCGAAATGAAATATGTCTGCCTGGTCTATGGTGAGGAAAAAGATCTTTACGCGCTCACCGCGGAGAGAGGGGCCAAGCTCGATGCCGACTCGCTGGCCTATGACAGGTCATTGGATCAACAAGGCAAGCTGATCATCGCGCAGGCACTGCAATCGGTGAAGACAGCCAAGACCGTACGGAGGCGCAAGGGCAAGCAGCTGGTTACGGATGGCCCGTTCGCCGAGACCAAGGAACAATTGCTTGGTTTCGTCATGGTTGAGGCCGGCACTCTCGAGGAGGCGCTGGACATCGCCGCCGGCATTCCGCTGGCCGAACTCGGGACGATCGAGGTCCGGGCTATTTACGACGTACCGGGGTCGTAGGTGCGGATTGGCGACTGGGGTGGCGAATCGGCTTGTTTAACCGCCTAAGCTTCACCAGCCGCAAATTGAATTTTCTTCGCCAGAGGCAACTCGCGCGTGTTGAAGCAACGCGACAGTTCTCCTATCGTCGCCGGGATTTTCGGGGGATTTGGACATGCCTTTCCTGATTGCTGTCCTTGGCGTGCTTGGAGCGGCGGCGTTCTGGTGGTACCGGATGAAGGCGATGAACGACGCCGCGCGCGAGGTCGCCGACGTCGTCGGGCGCGTGCAGGGCAACATCAGGCGCAAGAAACTGCGCAAGCAGGCGGCACTCTCGCCGCTGACGGCGATCGACGATCCGGTTGTGGCCGCCGCGACGCTGATTGCATCCATCGTCTCCGAGAATGGCCCTATCCTGCCGCAGCGCGAGGCCGTCATCCGGTCGGTGATTTCCGAGATCGCCGACAAGAAGAAGACGGACGAGGCGGTGATCTACGCCAAATGGGCGGCGTCGCAGATCGATGACGCCACGGTCGTCATCGACAAGCTGGCGCCGTTCCTGCGCGAGCGTCTCGACGTGGCCGAGCGAAACGATCTGCTGCAGATGGTGAACCGCGTCGCGCAAGGCGGCGAGCAGCGCCTGCAGATATCCGACCAGAGGATATTGCGCCTGCGCCAGAAGCTCGGCTTCGAGGTCAACTAATGCATGTCGCCCAAAAGTGACCTCGGTTTTGGGAAGACGACGACATGCATAAAAACAAAGACCTAAAGCGCGTCGCCTGAATCTGTTTCGAGGCGACGCGCTTTAGTCCGCGACAGGGGATCAGATCGCCTCGCCCTTCAGCAGGCGCGGCGTGCCGGCAGATAGTCCCGACGCCTGGCGGATGAAGAACTCCTTCAGCCGTGGCATGCGTTCGACGAGGCCGAGGCCAATGTCGCGGACGGTGCGCAGCGGCGTGATGTCGTTGGAAAACAGCCGGTTCAGCACATCGGTCGTGATGCCCATCTGCACCGTGTCGAAACGGCGCCATTGCTGGTAGCGTTCCAGCACGTCGAGCGCGCCGATGTCCTGGCCGAGCCGGTCGGCTTCGACAATCACCTCGGCAAGTGCGGCCACATCCTTGAAGCCGAGATTGAGGCCCTGGCCGGCGATAGGATGGATGCCGTGGGCGGCATCGCCGGCAAGCGCGATGCGCGGCGCGACGAAAGCGCGCGCGATGGTCAGGCCGAGCGGCCAGGCGCGCGGCTTGTCGGCGACGCGGATTTCCCCGAGCTTCAGGCCGAAGCGCCGTTCGAGTTCATGTTCGAAGACGAGATCGTCGCCTTCCACGAGCGCTTTCGCATCTTCCGCCCGTTCGACCCAGACGATCGACGAGCGGTTGGTGCCGTCCTCGTCGGGTTTCAGCGGCAGCGTGGCGAAGGGGCCGGCGGGCAGGAAATGTTCTTCGGCGCGGCCGTTGTGCGGGCGTTCATGCGCCACGGTACAGACGATACCGGACTGGCCGTATTCCCACCTGACCGTCTTGATGCCGGCCATGTCGCGCAGTTTCGAATTGACCCCATCGGCGGCAACCAGCAGCCGCGCCGCCAGCGTGGCACCGTCGGCCAGATGCACCGTGATGCCGGCGCCATTGGTCTCAAAGCTTTGCACCGCGACGCCTTCGATGATGTCGATGCCGAGCTTTCCGGCCTTGGCCCGCAAGGCGCCGTTCAGCGCCCTGTTGGCGACCATATGCGCGAAGGGTTCGCCCGGCGCCACCTCGCCGCCGAAGGTCAGGAAGACCGGGCGCACCGGATCGGCGTTGCGTGAATCGGTGATGATCATCTCGGTGATCGCCTGCGCCTTGGGCGCGATTTCGGCCCAGACACCGAGCTGGTCGAGCATGCGGCAGGCGGCCGCGGCGATGGCAGAGGCGCGGCCATCCCTTTGCCAGGAACCGGCGGGCGCCGCGTCGACCAGCGCCACGGCAAGGCCCGGTCGCGCCTGCTTCAGCGAGACGGCGGCGGCCAGGCCGACATAGCCGGCGCCGGCGACGAGAACATCGAGCCCGGATCTGGTCTTGGCGTCCGCCTTACGTTCCATTGTCTTGGCTCCTTGCGTGCCGACCGGGCTGCGCCCTTGACGGCTCGTTCTTCCTGTCGGAAACCGCCATAGCAATTTTGCGGCGAGGTCACAAAACATGACGGCGGCCATGGACGAGCTTCTGCGCATTCTCGACCTCGAGAGGCTGGAACACAATCTGTATCGTGGTCGCAGCCCCCAGGTGGAGTGGCAGCGCGTGTTCGGCGGCCAGACCATCGCGCAGGCGCTGGTGGCGGCGCAGCGGACGGTGGAGCCGGACCGCTTCGTGCATTCGCTGCACGGCTATTTCATGCGCCCGGGCGACATCAAGGTGCCGATCATCTACGAGGTCGACCGTATCCGCGACGGCGGGTCCTTCACCACGCGGCGCGTGCTGGCGATCCAGCACGGACAGGCGATCTTTTCATTGGAGGCTTCGTTCCAGGTCGACGAGAAGGGCCTCGAGCACCAGTTCGCACTGCCCGACGACGTGCCGCCACCGGAAGGGCTGAAGACCCAGCGCGAACTGCTCGAAACGGCCGATAGGGTGCCGGAGGCGGTGCGACGCTTCTGGGCCCGCGAGCGGCCGTTGGAACTGAGGCCCGTCAATCTCCAGCACTATGAAAGCCGCGACAAGCTGCCGCCCCGGCAGAATGTCTGGATCCGGCTTGCCGGGCCGGTTCCCGACGATCGCGCGCTGCAGTCGGTGCTGCTCGCCTATCTCTCCGACATGACACTGCTCGACACCTCGACCTTCGCGCATGGGCGCGGCCTGTTCGATCCCGACATCCAGGCGGCCAGCCTCGACCATTCGATGTGGTTCCACCGGCCGCATTCGCTCGACGGCTGGCTGCTCTATGCACAGGACAGTCCCTCGAGCTCGGGATCGCGGGGCTTCAGCCGCGGCACGCTCTATGCCCGCGACGGCACGCTGATCGCCTCGATGGCCCAGGAAGGCCTGATCCGGCTCAAGCGTTGAGCATTTTGCGGGTCTTGTTTGAGCACGAGCTTTTCCAAAAACCGGGCTTCCCCTTTTTGGCCCACGTTCAAAGCCGGCAAAATAGGCAATTTCAAAAAACTGCATAATTTTTGAGCATATGATGCACCGCAGGCGCCAGCATCGGCAGGCCCCGGTCGCTCCAATCCCTTTGTTTACAACAGGTTAACACCCTGCTTCGGCACTTGGCACGGAGCTTGAATCCTTGGGAGCACTCTCCGGCTCTTTGGGATCGGTGAAGTCGTGCAAACGCGGGGCACCGCAACAGCAAAGGGTGAAACCTTATGAAAATCGTGATGGCAATCATCAAGCCGTTCAAGCTGGACGAGGTACGCGAAGCGCTTACCGCCGTCGGCATCCAGGGCCTGACCGTCACCGAAGTCAAAGGCTACGGGCGTCAGAAGGGGCATACGGAAATCTATCGGGGGGCGGAATACGCGGTCTCCTTCCTGCCGAAGATCAAGATCGAAGTCGCGGTCGCGGCCGACATGGTCGACAAGGCCGTCGAAGCCATCACCGCCGCGGCCAAGACAGGCCAGATCGGCGACGGCAAGATCTTCGTCTTCGGCATCGACCAGGCGGTGCGCATCCGTACCGGCGAAACAGACACCGACGCGCTCTGAGCGGCGAACACGTATTCCAATGGAGAGTTCAATGAATATTCCTTCCACCTTGAAGACGACGGGAAGGGCAGCCCTCCTGGGCTCGCTCGCTCTCGCAGCGTTGGGCAGCGTCGCCGCCTTCGCGCAGGAAGCCGCACCTGCTGCCGCGGCTGCCGCGCCGGCTGCCACTCCGGCTCCGGTGCTCGATACCGGCAACACTGCCTGGATGCTGACATCGACGGCGCTGGTGCTGATGATGACCATCCCGGGCCTGGCGCTGTTCTACGGCGGCATGGTGCGCAAGAAGAACGTGCTTGCCACGATCATGCAGAGCTTCGCCATCACCTGCCTGGTGACGGTGCTGTGGTTCATGTTCGGCTATTCGCTGGCCTTTTCCGACGGCGGCGGCATGAATGCCTATCTCGGCGGCTTCTCGAAATTCTTCCACCACGGCATCACGGTCTCGACGCTGTGGCTGCCGGGGGTGTCGAACATCCCTGAATTCGTCTTCTCGATGTTCCAGATGACCTTCGCTATCATCACCCCGGCGCTGATCGCCGGCGCCTTTGCCGAGCGCATGAAGTTCTCGGCCCTGGTCATCTTCATGTCCCTGTGGCTGCTGATCGTCTATTGCCCAATCGCGCACTGGGTGTGGGGCGGCGGCTTCCTTGGTACGGCGGGCGTTCTCGACTTCGCCGGCGGCACGGTCGTTCACATCAACGCCGGTGTCGCGGGCCTGGTCTGCGCGCTGGTCCTCGGCAAGCGCGAAGGCTACGGCACCACCAACATGGCGCCTCACAACCTGGTCCTCTCTGTCATCGGCGCCTCCCTACTGTGGGTTGGCTGGTTCGGTTTCAACGCCGGTTCGGAACTGGCGGCCGACGGTCTTGCTGGCGCTGCCATGATGAACACGCAGGTTGCCACCGCCGCGGCGGCGCTGGCCTGGATGTTCGCGGAATGGATCGTCGCCAAGAAGCCCTCCGTGCTCGGCATCATCTCTGGCGCTGTCGCCGGCCTCGTCGCGGTGACGCCGGCTTCGGGCTTCGTCAACCCGACCGGTGCCTTCATCATCGGCATCGTCGCCGGCGTGCTCTGCTACATCTCGGCGGTCAAGGTGAAGCACATGTTCGGCTATGATGACTCGCTCGACGCCTTCGGTGTCCATGGCGTCGGCGGCATCATCGGTGCGCTGCTCACCGGCGCGCTCGCCGATCCCGCGATCAACGCGCTCGGCAAGGGCGGCTCGGTCGTGACCCAGCTCTACGGCATCGTCTTCACCATCCTGTGGACGGCCATCGCCACCTTCGTCATCCTCTACATCGTCAAGGCGCTGGTCGGCCTGCGTCCGACGACCCAGGAAGAGGTCGAAGGCCTCGACATCTCCCAGCATGGCGAAGTGGTGCCGTAAGGCATCCTTGCCAAGGGACCGGCGGAACCCTCCTCCCGCCGGTCCCATATCCCCACGCAATTCCGGACGAAAAACCGCGAACGCACTTTTCCTGGAATTGCTCGATTTCTCTGTTTTTACGCAATTCCGGACGGAAAACCGCGAAAAGCACTTTTCCTGGAATTGCTTTGAAAAAGCATCCCGTCGTGACGCTCCCGCAAGGAGTTCACGCCTTGAGGCCCGGATCGCATCCGGGCCTCTTTTTTTGGCAATTCTTTCCGGTGAATATCAACTTCGCGCAGTCACGTTCGCGTGAAGAGGATTTTTGAGGAAACATCAACCACTCTGTCTCCGAATTGTGGAGGCGACCGTCGTTCTGACGCTCGTGTTTTTGAAACACAGGGAAGGAATTTTCTCATGAACCTCAAGAATATCTGCCTCGGGGCACTCGCGCTTTCCATGGTCAGCGGCTTTGCATTAGCCGGCGCATTGGACGAGCCGGACAACATGGCGCCGTTCTTCACCGATTCCAGCATGAAAACCATGAAGCCGATGGCGGAATTCAAGGCAGCCTTCATGGCCATGCCGAAGGAGAAGCAGGACGCCATGGTGAAGGAATGCCAGGATGCGGCGATGAGCAAGCCGCACGCCGAGTTCTGCCAGAACGTTCATATGCTTGGCGGCGCAAACTAGGCCCCGGCCGACTTCTGAACCGTCCCGGGCAACGGGACGAATGATGGCGGGCCATGTGCCCGCCATTGTCGTTCTACGCCAGTTGGGGTGCCTGAGCGGGGCGCGAGTGCTATCGCTTGGCGGCGTGACCGCCGTCTGAGCGATGCGCCGATCCGGCATCGCACAATATGAAGGCATGAAGGCGCGGGATTGCCATGGTTAATGCGCCCTTAACCTTCCCACGCCTAGTCTGGCGTCCGAATCTGCCGGAGTGCGTCATGCGCTCGGGCCAGGCAATCACTGACGGGGAAGAGCATGCGTTCAGGGGCTTCAGCACCGCTCGCGCTGACCGATACGGGGCACGGCATCCAGGCATTCGCGCGGCGCCAGGTCGGCCGGCTGGTCGGCGCCGGCCTGTTCGCGTTCACCGCCTTCGCCATCGCAAGCCTCGCGACCTGGAACGTCGCCGACCCAAGCTTCTCGCACGCCACCGCCAACACCGTCACAAACGCGATGGGCTATGCCGGTGCGGTGTTCTCCGACCTAGCCATGCAGTTCTTCGGCCTCGCTGCGGTTGCCGCGCTGGTTCCAGCCGTCATCTGGGGGTATCTCCTTTTTTCGGCGCGCGGCGTCGACAGGCTGCCCAAGCGCGGGGTGTACTGGTTTGGTTTCGCGCTGCTCGCCGCCGCGATCGCGGGCTGCATCGTTCCGCCCAAGACCTGGCCGCTGCCCACCGGCCTTGGCGGCGTCTTCGGCGACATGGTGCTCAAGATTCCCGG
Source organism: Mesorhizobium sp. SARCC-RB16n (assembly GCF_008520305.1). Taxonomy (GTDB): domain Bacteria; phylum Pseudomonadota; class Alphaproteobacteria; order Rhizobiales; family Rhizobiaceae; genus Mesorhizobium. The sequence goes on from NZ_ML703260.1 coordinate 158,203, forward strand.
TATCCTTATCGGCGGCTATCCGACCGGGCTGATCGCCAGCGTGCTCGCCATATTGCTGGCGGCACCCGCGCTCTCGCTGTTCGCCTATGGCGCGGCGCTGATCGGGCGCAAGAACGGCTTCGCCGTGATGGAAGAACCGGCCGCCGCGGACCCGCGCGAGGACGAGCTTCTGTTCGACAATGACGAGGACGAGGGCGACGAGGGCATACTGGCGCTCGGCGCCATCACCCATTGGTGGCTGTCGTTCCGCGCGTGGATGCATCGCCGGGCGGTGCGCCGCAGGCAGGAGCGCGACGAGTTCGAACCGGAGATGGAGCCACGCGCCAGCGCCTGGCGCCGTGCCGCTGAACGGGTCGAGTCGGCCGAGTTCGCCGAATCCCGCATGAGCCATGACGGCCGCGCCCGTGTCGAACCGGAATTCTTCGCTGCCATGGTCAACGACCGCGGCGTTTCCGTCGATCCGGCCGACGACGACGTCTTCGGCCGTGACGACGAGGACATGGATTTCGACGACGAGCCTGTCGCCCAGCGGCGTGCCGCCACGGCCAAGGTCCAGCAGTTCCGTTCCGATGCCGCCACCCGGGTCGAGGCGCCGGCGGCGCGACCCGTGCCGGGCGCCCGCGTCCAGCGCGAGGCGCAGACCTCGCTGATCGGCTCGGACACGTTCGAAATGCCGTCGCTGCATTTCCTGTCCGAACCCAAGAACGTGGCGCGCGACCCAAGTCTTTCCAAGGACGCGCTGGAACAGAACGCGCGCCTGCTCGAAGGCGTGCTGGAGGATTTCGGCGTCAAGGGCGAGATCATTGCCGTTCGTCCGGGCCCGGTCGTCACCCTTTACGAGCTCGAACCCGCGCCGGGCATCAAGTCGTCGCGCGTCATTGGCCTCTCCGATGACATCGCCCGCTCGATGAGCGCCATCGCCTGCCGCGTCGCCGTCGTACCCGGGCGCAACGCCATCGGCATCGAACTGCCAAACGCCAAGCGCGAGACGGTTTATCTCAGGGAGATCATGGCCAGCCGCGACTTCGAGACGACGAAGGCCAAGCTGGCGCTGGCGCTGGGCAAGACCATCAATGGCGAGGCCGTCGTCGTCGACATCGCCAAGATGCCGCACGTGCTGGTCGCCGGCACCACCGGTTCGGGCAAGTCGGTCGCCATCAACACCATGATCCTGTCGCTGCTCTACCGGCTCACCCCGCAGGAATGCCGGCTGATCATGATCGATCCGAAAATGCTCGAACTCTCCGTCTATGACGGCATTCCGCATCTTCTGACGCCCGTCGTGACCGACCCGAAGAAGGCGGTGGTGGCGCTGAAATGGACGGTGCGCGAGATGGAGGACCGCTACCGCAAGATGTCCAAGGTCGGCGTGCGCAACATCGACGGTTTCAACGCGCGCGTGCAACAGGCCGAGAAGAAGGGCGAAAAGATCTCGCGCACCGTGCAGACCGGCTTCGACCGCCAGACCGGCGAAGCGATCTACGAGACCGAGGATCTGGATCTCGAGCCGATGCCCTATATCGTCGTCATCATCGACGAAATGGCCGACCTGATGATGGTCGCCGGAAAGGACATCGAAGGTGCCGTCCAGCGCCTGGCGCAGATGGCGCGCGCAGCCGGCATCCATGTCATCATGGCGACGCAACGTCCCTCGGTCGACGTCATCACGGGCACCATCAAGGCCAATTTCCCGACCCGCATCTCCTTCCAGGTGACGTCGAAGATCGACAGCCGCACCATTCTGGGAGAGCAGGGCGCCGAGCAGCTGCTCGGCATGGGCGACATGCTCTACATGGCCGGCGGCGGCCGCATCCAGCGCGTGCACGGGCCGTTCGTCTCCGATGACGAGGTCGAGAAGATTGTCGGGCACCTGAAGCTGCAGGGCGTGCCGGAATATCTCGACGCCATCACCGAGGATGACGGCGAGGACGACGACGAGCCGTCCGGGAAGGGCGGTTCCAGCGGCGGGGGCGGTGGCAATTTCGAGGATTCCGACGATCCCTACGATCAGGCGGTCTCGGTGGTGCTTCGCGACGGCAAGGCCTCGACCAGCTACATCCAGCGGCGTCTGGGCATCGGCTATAACAGGGCCGCCTCGATCATCGAGAAGATGGAAAAGGAAGGCATTGTCGGCCCAGCCAACCATGCCGGAAAACGCGAAATCCTGGTGCCGACCGAGGACGACAAATTCTGAAGGATGGGGGGCTGCGGCAACTTTGAACCTTCTGGCGCGTTCAACCGGCTGAGCCGATCGCCTCGCCAAACTTCAGCCCAACTGGGGGTTCACGACAGCGACCAGATCAGGAATCAGACGAGAGTGACCGATATGAACAACGATCTTTCAGCGCTGAGCAATCTTGCCCCGACGCGCCGCCAGTTGCTTGGCCTCGGCCTGGTCTTCGCGGGTGCCGCCGCCCTCAACGTGGTGCCCGGATTCGAGTTGCTCGCCTCGGCGCAGGCGGCCGTGCCTCCGGCGGCGCAGAAGATCGCCGACCATTTCTCCGCGGTCAAATCGATGAGCGGCGAATTCGTCCAGTTCGGCCCCAAGGGCGAGCAGACCGGCGGCAAATTCTTCCTGGAACGGCCGGGCAAGATCCGCTTCAACTATGACGGGGCGTCGAATTTCCGGGTGATTTCCGACGGCAAATCGGTTGTCATCCTCAACAAGAGGCTGAACACATCCGATCTCTATCCGCTGTCGAAGACGCCGCTGAAGCTGCTGCTCGACGACCGGATCGACCTCTCCGGCGACCGCGTCAAGAGCGTCAAGGAAGAAGACGATCTCACCACCATCCAGCTCGCCGACAAGTCGGTGTTCGGCAATGCGCGGATCACCATGATGTTCGATCCGAAAACCTATGATCTGCGCCAGTGGACGATTACCGACGCGCAGGGCAAGGACACGACGGTGATGATCTTCAACACCAAGGAAGGCGTCAGTTTCGCGCCTGACACCTTCGCCATCGACTATACCGCCAACCGCGAGCTGAACACCAAGACACGGTAGTCTTCGTCGCCGCTTGTTTTTCCGGCGTGTGGCTGGCAGTAGTTCGGCGATCTATCGCCGGACCTTGCCGCATGCCCTTTTCCATCGCTACCTGGAATATCAACTCCGTGCGTTTGCGCATGCCGATCATTGAACGCTTGCTCGATGAGTACGCGCCAGATGTGCTCTGCCTGCAGGAAACCAAGGTCCCGGACGAACTCTTTCCCGAGAAAGCCTTTCGCAAGGTCGGCTACCCCTATATCGCCTTCCATGGCCAGAAGGGCTATCACGGCGTGGCGACGGTGGCGCGGCGGCCGATCGAGGTGGTCGAGAAGCGCCGCTTCTGCGAGATCGAGGACAGCCGGCATCTGTCGGTGACGGTGCGGGCCGGCGGCAAGGCGATCCTGCTGCACAATTTCTACGTGCCCGCAGGAGGCGACGAGCCGGATCCCGAGATCAACAGGAAGTTCAGACACAAGCTCGATTTCGTCGCCGAGATGAACGCCATCCGGGCCGAGCATGGCGAGGTGTCGGCCTCGGTGCTGGTCGGCGACCTGAACATCGCGCCGCTCGAGCATGATGTCTGGTCGCACAAGCAATTGCTCAACGTGGTCAGCCACACGCCGGTCGAGACCGAAAACTTCGAGGCGATGCGGCTCGCCGGCGGCTGGGTCGACCTGATGCGGCTCAACGTGCCGCCAGAACAGAAACTCTACACCTGGTGGAGCTATCGGGCGCAGGATTGGGAGGCGTCCAATCGTGGCCGGCGGCTCGACCATGTATGGTCGTCGCCAAACCTGGTGCCCGATTTTACCGGCTACGAAATCCTGCGCCAGGCGCGCGGTTGGGACCGGCCGTCGGACCATGTGCCGGTGATCGCGCGCTTCAATCTCGATTGATTATCCGAATCTACGCTTTTCCCACTCTGGCCGTAGTTGCGCCATGACCATTTCGTCACGATGCATGCCCTGGAAAAACGCGCTGCCTCGCGAAACACCTTCGGCCGTGAAGCCGACGGCTTCGTAGGTGCGCCGTGCGCGATGATTGTCAGGGAAAAAGCCAATGCAGAGCCGATATGCGTCGGTCTCGCCAAATACCCGGTCTGCTGCCGCAGCCAGCATCATTCTGCCCTGGCCTTGCCCCGGCGCGACGACGGCAATACGCTTGACCAGTGTCACACGTTCGGCAGAAGCCCAATCGCGGAGGATGACAAAGCCGATCGGCACGGAATCGCCGATTCCTACAAAGTAGGCATGACTGTCGTCGACAAGGGCTTCGCGATGGCGCGCCTCATCCCAACGCCCGACGAGCGCTTCGTAACCCTCGCGCCGCTCGGTCGCCATGATGAAGGGCAGGTCATTTTCGGTAGCGCGAACAAGCCGAAAGTCCACATGCAACTCCCGCTCACCCCGAAAAGCGCGGGGCCAGTTCCTCGATGCGGCGGATCAAGTCGTGGAATTCCTCGGAGATGCGCTGGTGGAGCTTCACCGCGACATCGGGATACTCCTCCAGGATGCGCCTGAACATCTTGCGGCTCAGCCTTATCACTTCCGAGTCGATTTCGGCCGAGGCGCTGGTCAGCCGGTTGGTGTCGGCGATCAGCGCCAGTTCGCTGAGCATCGTGCCGGGGCCGGCTCTGCCAATCGGGATGCGCTCGCCATCCTGCTCGCGATACAGCACGATACGCCCGCTGACCACGACATAGGCCGAGTCGGCCACGTCGTCCTCGCGATAAAGCTTGTGGTCCGCCTGCAGGAAAGTGGTCTCGGCGCCGAAGGCGAGCAGGCGCAACTGTTCCTGCGTGAAGCCCTCGAAAAGCCTCACGGCGGACAGGATCCGGATGTCGTCATCCAGCGCCATCTAGCTGTGTCCCCGAACGGTCAGTCCAATCCCTCCTCTGCGGTACGGTCCCTGAATCCCCCTCCAACAGGATCGTACCCGAAAGCGGCCCCGCCCAGACCGCTCATTGGATAGTGAAATGTTTAAGGAACCAGCTTGTAGCCGCCGCTTTCTGTCACAAGAATTTCGGCATTGGAAGGATCGCGCTCGATCTTCTGTCGCAGACGGTAGACATGGGTTTCCAGCGTGTGCGTGGTGACGCCGGAATTGTATCCCCACACTTCCTCCAGCAGCACGTCACGCGTCACCACCTTCTGGTCGGCGCGATAGAGATATTTGATGATCGAGGCCTCTTTTTCCGTCAGCCGCACCTTGCCGCCGCGCGGGTCGATGAGCAGTTTCTGGCTCGGCTTGAAGGTGTATGGGCCGACCGAGAAGGTCGCGTCCTCGCTCTGCTCGTGCTGGCGCAATTGCGCCCGGATGCGGGCAAGCAGCACCGCGAAGCGGAACGGCTTGGTCACATAGTCGTTGGCGCCGGCCTCGAGACCCAGAATCGTGTCCGAATCGGTGTCGTGGCCGGTCAGCATGATGATGGGCGCCTTGTAGCCGCCCTTGCGCAGGATCTTCACCGCCTCGCGGCCGTCCATGTCGGGCAAGCCGACATCCATGATGAGCAGGTCGATGAGCCCCCCGCGCGCGGCGGTGACGCCTTTTGCCGCAGTGGATTCCTGCAGCACGTCGAATTCCTCGTAGAGGGACAGTTGCTCGACCAGTGTGCCGCGCAGGTCGTCATCGTCGTCGACGATCAGGATGGTGCGTGAGGTCATGGATCAATCCGTTGTTTTGAAAAGTGAATTCAGTTGACCGCTGCGTATTTATGCGGAAGCTGGCCGGCACAATAGCCGATCACAGTGATTTGTTCCGTGGCACGATCATACAAGAAAAAACACGATCGCAATGCAGCCGGCGCAATTTTGCCAAAAGGGCTGCGCGTACTGACCGTGCGGGCGAGGCCCGGCCACCCAAGCCAGGGCCTGCTGCAGGCCGGCAGAACGGTGTTTTCGTGCGCGCTGGGACGTGGCGGCATCTCGTCCGGCAAGCGCGAGGGTGACGGCGCCACGCCGCTCGCTTCGATGCGCATCCTGGCGGGTTATTTTCGGGGGGATCAGTTTGCCGCCGGCCGCAGGACGCGGCTGGCGATGGCGCCGATCGGGCCGGATCTCGGCTGGTGCGAGGTATCAGACGACCGCAACTATAACAGGCCGGTCAAGATACCCTATGGCGCCAGCCACGAACGCATGCGGCGCGACGACCGGCTCTATGACGCCTGCCTGGTGCTCGACTGGAACATCGCGCCGCGCCGCCGTGGGCGCGGCAGCGCCATCTTCTTCCACTTGGCGCGTCCCGGCTTCACGCCGACGGAAGGTTGCGTGGCGGTGACCGCGCGCACGATGGCGCGGCTTTTGCCGCTGCTGTCGGACCGGACGGTGGTGAGGGTGGTGAGATGAGGGAATAGGGGAATAGGGGAATAGGGGAATAGGG
>NZ_ML703260.1:165059-217074 GCF_008520305.1 Mesorhizobium sp. SARCC-RB16n
ATAGGGGAATAGGGGAATAGGGGAATAGGGGAAGTCTTCAGTAGCAGCAGACACGTTCAAACTGCATCATCAATGCTACTCCCCTACTCCCCTACTCCCCTATCCCTTCCTATTCCGCTGCCAGCCGATGTCGAGAAGGCCCAGCCGGCCGGTCTCGCGGTCCATGGCGCGGGCGATGTCCTTGCGGGCGGCGCCGATATCGCACAACTGGCGATCGGACAGATCCTCGACGTTCTCATGGGCAAGATTGACCGCGACCCGGGCCTGCCGCAGCCAATCACGGACAGCCGACAGCCAACCCGGCCGGGCGATATATGCGGGGTGAAGAGCGATGTGAGACATGGTGTGATCCGTATTCTCCGGACATCAAATCCGGTTTGATGGTGTTTTGATGCTGCAATCATGCCGGATTGAAAAACAAACGGGAAACGAGTAGTTCTTTTCTCATCGTCAAGTTTTATTTGAGGATTGAGGCTCCATGCATTGCTTCGATCGGGCCGTGCGCTGATGGCAGCCCTCTTGCCGGGAACGCGGGCGCTCAGGACGCTGGAGGCGGCGGCCCGGCACCTCAATTTCACCCGGGCCGCCGACGAGCTCGGCCTGACGCCTGCCGCCGTCAGCCACCAGATCAAGGAAATCGAGGATCAACTCGGCATTGTGCTGTTCACACGCACCAGCCGCACCATCCGGCTGACGGAGGCGGGCACGGTGCTGTACGAGGCGGCGGCCGACACGCTCGACCTGCTTGGCCGGGCGGTGATGCGAGCGCGCAAGTTGGCGCGCGGCACCGAATTCCTGAAGGTGACGCTGGACGCCCAGTTCGCGGCGAAATGGCTGATGCGGCGCGTTGAGAATTTCCGCAAGCAGCGGCCAGGCATCGAACTCAGGTTCGACATCGCCTACGGCTTGCGCGATTTCGATCTCGACGACGTCGATGTCGGCATCCGCTTCGGCGCCGGCAAATATCCGGGGCTCCGCGCGCATCGCCTGTTCGACAACATCATCATTCCCGTGTGCAGTCCGGGCCTCCTGGCGTCGGGACCGCCCCTGCGCGAGCCGCGCGACCTGTTCAACCACACGCTTGCCCATATCGAGTGGGCCCGCCAGGGCGTGACATGGCCGAACTGGCGCATGTGGATGGCGGCGGCCGGCATCAACGATTTCGACGACAGCCGCACCGTCGTCTTCGGCACGTCCACCGATGCTGTCCAGGCCGCGCTCGACGGCAATGCCGTCGCGCTCGCCGATTTCGCCATGGTGGCAAACGACCTGTCCGAGGGCCGGCTGGTGCGGCCCTTCGAACTCAGCATCAGGGTTGCGCCGGAATTCGCCTATTTCCTGGTCTATCCCCAGGCAATGGCCGAGGATCCCCGCATCGTCGCCTTTCGCGAATGGATCCTCGAGGAAGTTGCCAGGACGCGAACGACGGACAAGGTCTGATCTCTTGTTTCATTCTGAACGGAAAACCCCGACGCACCTCTCCTGGCTCTGCGCTCAGGACCGGGCGTTGTGGCCGAAGACCATCCTTGTGTATTTCTTCCACTTCCATTTCAGCTTCTTGTAGAGAAGCGGCTGCTTCTTGCCGGCGACGGAAGTCTGGAAAGCGCCGTTTTCGCTGCCTTGCTCGACAATCGGCCGCTCGAACCACAGCATCTCAACGCCCAGTTTTTCGTCCATCTGCTCGATCTGGTGGTCGATCACGGTGTATATCTTGTGCTGATCGATCCAGGCGCAACGGGCTTCGGCGACCGGACGGGTGATGAGATAGGAATCCGCGCACCTGGCATGCAGTGCCGGGTAGAGCCTCTGACCCCTGCGCAATTTCCAGCTCGGCGTGTAATAGTTGCTGCCATTGCCGAGATAGATGACGGCCTTGCGCGCCGGATTGCCGAGCTCGGCCAGCCCTTGCCGGAATTTGGCGACGAAGTCGCGCGCGAGGAAGACGTCATCCTCGAAGACCAGGCAATAGGGCAGGTCGGTTTCGAGGAAGTCGCGCCAGATGCCGACATGCTTCAGCGCAAGCGAGACCTGCGCAGGGTGGACAAAATCGGGAGCGACCAATTCAGCACGAATCTCCGGGGTGATATCCGTCCGGTCCCAGTCCGTGTAAAAGTAGACCGGTACGCCGCGCCGCTCGAACTCACGCACGATGTGCCGGCGCCGGTCGTCATAGCCCTGCTTGACGTGACAAATCCGACTGAACACCAGGTCGCGTGGAAATCCGGACTCGTCCGCCATCGTCAACGCACCGTCTCAGCTCGCCGCGGCGCCGAACCAGCCGATCACCGCGCCGATGATCAGCAGCACGCCAAGCCAATGGCCACCGTCAATGAGGGTCAGGTCCCAGCCGAAATTCTCGTAGCGATGGTTGACCGACAGCGTCGTGGCCACGAAACCCAGCCAAAGCACGAAGCCGAAGATCAGCCCGGCCAGCCAGGTCGGCTCACCACCCGTCATCGCGCCGACGACCAGGGCCATGATGTAGGCCATCAGCAGCTCGGCGATGAAGGAGATGACGAAGGGCAACGGCGATTTCTTCATCGTCGCCGGATCGAGTTTCGCGGCCTTCAGCCAGGGCTTGCTCAACGCCATGTACCAGGCGGCACCGAACAGCCATGCGACGACGGCGGCGGCAACCACCGCCACCCAGTTCACTGCTGAAAAATCCATGAGTTCCCCCTCTTGTGCGGGTTTTATGCAAACGCCTGTTCGGCGATGGCGTCAAGCAGCCGCCACACGGTCGTACGCTTGACCTCGGCATCCTCGAGCGCCCTCGTCACCGGCACCTGGTAGACACCAAGCGGCTCCAGCCCCGATCGCGGCAGATAGGACCGGCCGGGATCGCCGACCAGGATGTCGGCGCCACGCCGTTTGAGCGCCGAAAACCACGGCATCAGCCGGTCGGCGAAGGGCTTGTCGTAGAAGACGTCGCCAGCCAGGATCACATCCCAACCCGCGTCGGTGCCGATACAGTCCGTACCGAGGAATTCGATCCCGACGCCATTGGCCTCGCTGTTGAGGCGAATCGCAGTGGCGCAGAACGGGTCGATGTCGGCTGCCGTCACGTCCGCGGCACCGGCCTTAGCGGCGGCGATGGCGACGAGGCCGGAGCCCGAGGCGAAGTCGAGCACGCGCCTGCCTCGCACCGTGTCGGGATTGTCGATGACATGACGGGCGAGGCCCTGGCCGCCGGCCCAGGCGAAAGCCCAGAAGGGTGGAGGCAGGCCGATCTCGACCAGTTCGTCCTCCGTCCGCTGCCAGAGATCATGCGCTTCGTCGGCAAGGTGGAGAAGAATCTCAGGCACATGCGGCGGCGCCATCAGCGCCGTGTTGTCGAGGATGAACTGCCTGGCGCTGTTGGGGGTGAGCGCCGTCACGGAGCAGGCGTCAGGCCGCCCATACGGCAGACTTCCTTCCATTCGGCCGGGGTCACCGGCTGCACGGAAAGCCGTCCGAGCCGCACCAGCGCCATCTCGGCAAGTTTTGGATTGGCCTTGACTTCTTCCAGCGTCGGCGGGTTCGGCACGTCCCTGACGGCGCGGACGTCGACGCACTCCCAGCGCGGGTCATCCGACGTGGTGTCGGGATGGGCCAGCGCGCAGACCTCGGCGATGCCGACCACGTTCAGCCCCTCGTTGGAATGATAGAAGAAGCCGAGATCGCCGATCTGCATGGCCTTCATGTTGTTGCGGGCGGCGTAATTGCGCACGCCGTCCCATTGGGTGCCGGCCTTGCCCTTGGCCTTCAGCGCCTCGAAGGAGAAAACCGAGGGTTCGGATTTGAACAGCCAGTAGTTCATTTTTTCTCCTCCTTGCGGCCCAGTCGTCGCGGACGCCCGGAATTAACTAGCCGCCGGCTTGTTGAACGTCCAGTTCCACGGGCGGATTTCGACGCTTTCAAACAGTCCGGCCTTGGCGTAGGGGTCGGCGGCCGACAAAGCCTGCGCGCCCGCCAAATCCGGCGCCTCGACGACCACGAGGCTGCCGTTGGGCTTGCCGTCGGCGTCGAGGAACGGACCGGCAAAGGCCAATTTCTTGTCGCCGTTCAGCCCTTCGAGAAAGGCGACGTGCTCGGGCCGTGCGTCGAGGCGCACCTGCAGGTTCCCCAGCTTGTCCTTGCAAATCAGAGCAAACAGCATGGCTTTTCTCCTGGGTGGTTGATGAGAGTGTGGGGATCAATCGTTGGTTTCGGTCTTCAGCGGCCGCGTCATCAGGGCCGTCACGGCCTGGCCGATGGTGATGGTGCCGTCCAGTATGGCGGCCACGGCGGCGATGATCGGCGCATCGATGTTGCGCTCGGCGGCGATGCGCGCGGCGATTGCCGCGGTCGGCACGCCCTCGGCCAGCGGTAGCCCGGAAAGCGCCTTGCCTTGCCCGAGCGCCAGCCCATAGGCGAAATTGCGTGACTGCGCCGACGAGCAGGTGAGCAGCAGGTCGCCGAGGCCGGAGAGCCCCATGAGCGTCTCGGGTCTGGCGCCGAAGGCGGCACCGATGCGGCGCAGTTCGACGAAGCCGCGCGTGACCATGGCGGCCTGGGCGCTGGCGCCGAGGCCGGCCCCGGTGACCGCGCCGGCGGCGATGGCGAAGACGTTCTTCAAGGCGCCGCCGATCTCGACGCCGATCAGATCGTTGCTCGAATAGCAGCGCAGATTCCCAGCCGAAAAACGGGCGGCAAGGTTGGCCGCAAGCGCCTCGTCGCCGGCAGCCACCACGACCGCCGTCGGCAGGCCGCGGGCGACATCGCTGGCGAAGCTCGGCCCGGACAAGGCGGCGACGGGGTTTAGCGGCAGGATCTCCTCGACGATTGCCGACAGCAAGGCGCCGGTGTCGCGCTCGATGCCCTTGGCGCAGAGCACGAGCGGAATGCCGTCCGGCATATGATCCTTCGCGGCCGCCAGCGTCGCGCGCAACGCTTGCGCCGGCGTCACCGCCAGCACGCAATCGGCCCCAGTGAGCGCTGCCTCGATGTCGCTCGTCGCCTCGATGCCGGGCGCGATGGCGATGCCTGGGAGGTAGCGTGGGTTCTGGCCTTGGGCAATCGAGGCGACGGTTTGCGGGTCGCGCGCGAGCAGCCGCACCGAATGCCCGGCGCGCAGCATGGCCAGCGCCAGCGCCGTGCCCCAGGCGCCGCCGCCGAGCACGGCGACACGCCAGCCGCTTTTGCCTGAACTGCTTGTGCCTTCGCTCTTCGTGGCTCGATCGGTCATGCCTTGGCTCCGCGCCGGCCTGAGCCGACCATTGGCGTCGAGATGCTGTCCAGCGGCCAGCGCGAGCGCGGCACGAAATCGAAGCCGTTCTCTTGCGCCATGCCCTCGCGCAGGCGCTCGATACCGGCCCAGGCGATCATCGCGGCATTGTCGGTGCACAGTTTCAGCGGCGGCGCGACGAAGGTGAAACCGGCGTCAGTGCAGAGCCGCTCCAGCGTCGCCTTGATGACGCGGTTGGCGGCGACGCCGCCGGCGACGACCAGCGCGGGCTTCTTCGTGCCGGGAAATGTTTGGCTGAATCGTGCGAGCGCGCGAGAAACGCGGTCGGCCAGCGCATCGGCGACCGCCGCCTGGAACGAGGCGCAGATGTCGGCAACATCCTGATCGCTCAAGGGCTCGATCGCGGTCGCCGCCTGGCGCACGGCGGTCTTCAAACCGGAAAAGGAAAAATCGGGCTGGGCCGAGCCCTTCATCGGCCGCGGGAAGGCAAAGCGCGATGCATTGCCCGACAGCGCCGCCTTCTCGACATTGGGCCCGCCGGGATAGGGCAGGCCGAGCATCTTGGCGGTCTTGTCGAAGGCTTCGCCGAGCGCGTCGTCGATGGTGGTGGCCCAGCGCTGGTAATCGCCGACACCGCGCACGGCGACGATCTGCGTGTGGCCGCCGGAGACCAGCAGCAAGAGATAGGGAAATTCGACTCCGTCGGTCAGCCGCGCCGTCAAGGCGTGGCCTTCGAGGTGGTTAACGGCGATCAGCGGCTTGCCGGCGGCCGCCGCGATCGCCTTGGCGGTCATCAGTCCGACGATCAGCCCACCGACGAGGCCCGGCCCGGCGGTGGCGGCGATGGCGTCGATATCGGCCAGCGCCACGCCCGAATCGGCGAGCGCAGCCTCAACGATGCCATCCAGCGCCTCGACATGGGCGCGCGCGGCGATCTCGGGCACGACACCGCCGAAGGCGGCATGTTCCTCGATCTGGGAGAGCACGATGTTGGACAGGATTTTCGGCGCGGCATCGCCCTCCAGCGCCACGACGCTGGCGGCGGTCTCGTCGCAACTCGTCTCAATGCCCAGAACGCGGATCAATTCGTCGCCATCTCCAGAGATTGTATGTCAAGGCGTTCCTCGCTAGGAGAGTGCCCGGAAACGCAAAGCCAGCCGGGGGGGTTATCACGGACCGCGCGCCATGCAAACAACCTTGAAAATCGGAACACGCGGCAGCCCGCTGGCATTGGCGCAGGCGCATGAAACACAGGCGCGGCTGACGGCCGCGCATGGCATGCCGGCGGAGGCATTCGAGGTCGTCGTCATCTCGACCAGTGGCGACCGTATCCAGGACCGGCCACTGTCGGAAGCCGGCGGCAAGGGCCTGTTCACCAAGGAAATCGAGGAAGCGCTGCTCGACGGGCGTATCGACATCGCCGTGCATTCGTCGAAGGACATGCCGACGCAATTGCCCGACGGCCTTGAGCTCTCCGCCTTCCTGCCGCGCGAGGACGCGCGCGACGCCTTTGTCGGCAGGGCGGCAAAGACGATCGCGGAACTGCCCAAAGGGGCAAAGGTCGGCTCCTCATCGCTGCGGCGGCAGGCACTGATCCGCCGCATGCGGCCGGATCTCGACGTGGTGATGTTCCGCGGCAACGTGCAGACACGGCTGCGCAAGCTCGACGAAGGCGTCGCCGCCGGCACCATCCTGGCCTATGCCGGGCTGAAGCGGCTGGGCCTGGAGCATGTTGCCACCGATCTGATGCCGCTCGACATCTTCCCGCCGGCGCCAGGCCAGGGGGCGATCGGCATCGAGACCCGTATCGGCAATCGTGACGTAGAGAAGATGCTGGTGGCGATCCACGATGTGGCGACCGGGCAGGCGCTCGCCTGCGAGCGCGCCTTCCTGGCGGCGCTCGACGGCTCCTGCCGCACGCCGATCGCCGGCTATGCCGCGATCGAGGACGGAAAGCTCTCTTTCGCCGGGCTGATTATCTCGCCCGACGGCAAGCAGTCACACACGGTCGAACTGCAAGGGCCGGCACACGATGCCGCCCGCATCGGCGCGGACGCCGCGGGGATGGTTCGCGCCAAGGCCGGTGAAAATTTCTTCGACGGCTGGGCCTGAAAATGCTCCGTGTCCTGGTCACCAGACCGGAACCGGGTGCGTCGCGCACGGCGCGAAAGCTGGAGGAGATGGGTTTTGAGCCTCTTCTCCTGCCCTTGACGGAGACGATGGCATTGCCGGTCGATGCCAAGGCAGTTCCGGACGACGTGGCAGCTGTTGCCATCACCAGCGCCAATGCCGTGCGCCATGCTCCTGGAGATCTGGTAGCGGCGCTTTCCCATCTGCCTTGCCATGCTGTCGGCAAGAGGACCGCAGAGGCCGCGCGCAAAGCCGGTTTTCTGTCGGTGAGCGAGGGCCCCGGCGATGCCGAGGCGCTGGCCGAGGGCATGGCGATCGCGTTTTCCGGTAAAACGATCATCTATCTCTGTGGGCGCGTACGGTTTCCCGCCTTCGAACAGAAGCTGGAAGCAGCTCATGTCCATGTCCATGCCGTCGAGACTTACGACACGCTTGCAGTGAGCTATTCGGACGAAGCGATCCTTCCGCTGATATCGGGCCAAGCCGTCGATGCGGTGCTGCTCTATTCGGCCAAGGCGGCTGCCGCGATGCGGGTCCTGGCCAGCCGACCTGCCATGCAAAAGGCCTTTGAAAAGACGCAGGTTTTTGTCCTTTCCGCGCGCATCGCCACCGCCTTCGGCGCCAGCGCCGGCAAAGCAATCCGCGTCGCCGCACGACCCGACGAGGAGGCGCTGCTGGCGCTTTTGCCGGTGCTGCCCTGAGCCGCGTCATCACACCGCCCCTTTTCACCGCTTGGTGATGTGCTAGACCCTTTCTGAACCATCACGCGCCGCCAGGCGTTGAGACGAAGCGAATTTTGCGGAGCCCATGCATGGTCAAGACGCCGAAGATGCGACACTCGAAAAGCCGCCGCGAGCCGGTGACCATCGATCTCGATCCGGGCGCCGTCTCACGCATCGTCGACGAGGATGCCGCCAAGGATGCGGCCCGGACCGACGAGGCGAAGGCCGAGGAAGCCGCGAACGCCTCGCAGCCGGAGGCTCCGGAAGAGCCGGTGCATGCCGACCAGGCGGACCTTGAACCCTGGGAGCATGCCGATGCCGCCGCAGGGCAGGCCGGGACAGATGCGTCACTGCATGCCGAGGCCAAAGCCGCCGAACCGGAAATGCCTTATCCCGGTTCGGATACTCCACCCAGACAAGCCAAGGCTTCCGATTATAATTTTGAGGACGCAACCGCGAAAACCGCCGAGACCAAGGCGGCTGCCGGAAAAACCGACGCAAGGAGCGAACCGATGGCAGCGCAGCCGAAGCGCGGCGGCCTCAACGGCATTGCCGCCGGCATTATCGGCGGCGTCATCGCGCTGGTCGGCGCTGGTGGCCTGCAATTTGCCGGCCTGCTCGGCGCCCCGGGCTCCGCCCCGGGTGCCTCGCTCGATGGGGTCAATGGCGAGATTGCCTCGCTGAAAAGCGAAATCGCGGACATGAGGGAAGCCGGCAACAACAATGGTGCATCTGCCAAGGTCGATGGACTGTCGTCGGCGCTCGATCAGGTCAAGAGCGATGTCGCGGCGCTGAAATCCGCGGTCGAAAAGGGCGGCGCCGGCGACAATGCCGGGCTCGCCGCGTTGAGCGACAAGGTCAAGCAGATCGAAGCCACGGTGGCGGCGCTCGGCAAGGCCGGCAACGCGGCGCCCGTCGATCTTGGCCGGCTCAATGAAAAAATGGCGGGCCTCGATGCGCTGGTGAAGTCGACGGGCGAGGCCGCGAAGGCGCAGGAGGGCCGGCTCAGCGCGCTGGAGCAGTCGGTGTCGCAGCTTTCCGGCAAGGTCGATGCACAGGCATCGCAGCCGAAGATCGCGCTCGCCATCGCGGCTTCGGCGCTGAAGTCCGCGCTCGACCGCGGTGCGCCGTTTTCGGCCGAACTCGATACGCTGGCCGCGATTTCGCCTGATGCGCCGCAGCTCGCGACATTGCGCCCCTATGCCGAAAAGGGCGTGCCGACCCGCACCGAGATCGCTTCGCAGATGGATGCGGCCGCCAATGCCATGGTCGCCGCCGCCACGCCGGTCGACCAGAATGCCGGCTTCCTGCAGAACCTGATGTCGAGCGCCGAATCGCTGGTCAAGGTCCGGCCAATCGGTGCCGTCGAAGGCGCCGGCGCACCGGAAACCGTGGCGCGCATGGAGGTTGCGGTCACTCAGGGCGATTACGCCAAGGCAATCAGCGAATACAACACATTGCCGGAAGCCGCGAAGGCCGCGGGCGCCGACTTTGCCGGCAAACTGAAGGCGCGCATCGAGGTCGAAACCCAGGTCGACGCGCTGATCTCCGGCGCGATGAAGGCATGAGGGCAACACGATGATCCGCCTGCTCGCCTTCCTCATCGTCGTCTTCTCGCTCGGACTGGGCTTTGCCTGGCTGGCCGACAGGCCCGGCGACATGGTCGTCACCTTCAACGGCTACCAGTACCAGGTGAGCCTGATGGTGGCGGCGGTGGCCGTCGTTGCCGTCGTTGCCGGGGTGATGATCGTCTGGTGGCTCATCAAGTCGCTGTGGAACAGCCCCTACACCATCTCGCGCTATTTCCGCGTGCGCCGCCGCGACCGGGGCTATCAGGCGCTGTCGACCGGCATGATCGCCGCCGGCGCCGGCGACGGAGCGCTGGCCCGCAAGAAGACCAAGGAAGCAGCCAAGCTGATCCGCTCCGACCAGGAGCCGCTGATCCATCTGCTCGAGGCGCAGGCATCGCTGCTCGAAGGCGATCATGAAGGCGCGCGTCAAAAGTTCGAGAGCATGCTAGACGACCCCGAAATGCGGCTGCTCGGCCTGCGCGGGCTTTACCTGGAAGCTGAGCGGCTGGGCGACCGCAATGCCGCCCGGCACTATGCCGGCCGCGCCGCCGCAGTGGCGCCGCAACTGGCCTGGGCGGCCGAATCGACGTTGGAGGAGCTGACCGAGCGCGGCGACTGGGACGGTGCGCTGAAACTGGTCGACGCGCAGAAGTCGACGCGGCAGATCGAGCGCGACGCCGCCAACCGCCGCCGTGCGGTGCTATTGACCGCCAAGGCGCAGTCGCTCGCCGACAGCGATCCCGCGGCTGCCAGGACAGCGGCGATCGAGGCCAACAGACTGCAGCCGGACTTCGCCCCTGCCGCCGTTGCCGCCGCCGCGGCGCTGTTCAAGCAGAACGACGTGCGCAAAGGTTCGAAGATCCTCGAAGCAGCGTGGAAGGCCGAGCCGCATCCCGAGATTGCCGAACTCTACACCCATGCAAGGCCGGGCGACGCCGTGCTTGATCGGCTCAACCGGGCAAAGAAGCTGCAGGAGATGAAGAAGAACCACGCCGAATCGTCGATGACGGTGGCACGTGCCGCGCTCGACGCGCAGGATTTGTCGACCGCTCGCCGCGAGGCCGAAGCCGCGATCCGCATGGACCGCCGCGAGGGCGCCTATCTGCTCCTGGCCGACATCGAGGAGGCCGAGACCGGCGACCAGGGCAAGGTGCGGCAGCTGCTCTCCAAGGCGGTGCGGGCGCCGCGCGATCCGGCCTGGGTCGCCGATGGCGTCATCTCCGAGCGCTGGGCGCCGGTATCGCCGGTCACAGGCAGGCTCGACGCCTTCGAATGGCGGGCGCCGATGGAGCGCCTTGGCCAGCTGATCGACAACCGCGATGAAGAGCCGGATGCCCCGGTGGTGGCCATCGAAGCGCCGGGCAGGCCGGAAAAGCCGGTCGAGGTGATCGACCATGCCGCCCCGGGCAATGAGGCAGCGGCCAAGGACGCCGAAAGCCGCGAGGATCATGTCACCCCGGTCACGGCCGCCGCCTTTGCCGCGGTGCCGGCCGATGCCGAGGCCGTCGAGCCGGCGGAAGAACTGGCGCGCCTGCCGGACGATCCCGGCGTCGATCCGGACGACGAGGCGGAAAAGTCGCCGCGCCGGTTCCGGCTGTTTTGATTTTGGCCATCGTGTGATTTGACTTGGCCATCGGGCCGTTTGGGAATGGATTGATGTTCGAGCGCGTTCTGTCGTTTCTCAGGGATTTGCCGGCCGGCTCCGGCAGCCGCACCAGCACGGACGATCCGCGCGTCGCGGCTTCGGCGCTGCTCTACCATGTGATGAATGCCGACGGCGTGCGCCAGGATGTCGAATGGGAGCGCTTCAAGGCGGTGCTGGCGCAGAGCTATTCGATCAGCGGTGCCGAACTCGAAGCGCTCGCCGCTGCCGGCGAGCGCGCCGACAACGAGGCGATCGACCTCTATGCCTTCACCAGCGTGCTCAAGCGCCATCTCGACGCGGAAGGGCGCAAGGCCTTCATCGGCCTGATGTGGGAGATCGTCTATGCCGATGGCGAGCTGCATGAGCTCGAGGACAATACGGTGTGGCGCGTCGCCGAGCTGATCGGCGTCGAGCGCCACGACCGGGTCGAGGCGCGCCGCAAGGCTGCGGCGCAGGCACCCGGCGCCACCGGAACATCGAGCGACGAGTAGGATTTTCGCCTTTCCATGCACCGCAGAACGAGCCCGAAGCCAAAGATCCTGATCATTCTACATCAGGAGAATTCGAGCCCCGGACGCGTCGGCCACATGCTGCTGGAAGAAGGCTTCGGTCTCGACATCCGCCGCCCGCCGCTTGGCGACGCCTTGCCGGAAACGCTGGATGATCATGCCGGGGCGGTGGTGTTCGGCGGGCCGATGAGCGCCAATGACGAGGACGAGTTCGTCCGCCGCGAGACCAACTGGCTGGAAATCCCGCTCAGGGAAAACCGGCCACTGCTCGGCATCTGCCTTGGCGCGCAGATGCTGGCCAATCATCTCGGCGGCAAGGTCGAGGGCCACGGCGAAGGGCTGGTCGAGATCGGCTGGTATCCGCTGAGGGCAACCGAGGCCGGCAAGAAACTGATGCACTGGCCCGAAATGGTCTACCAGTTCCATCGCGAGGGCTTTTCGCTGCCGGGCGACGCGATGCTGCTGGCCACGAACGAGACTTATCCCAACCAGGCCTTCCGCTATGGCGACAATGCCTGGGGCATCCAGTTCCATGGCGAACTGACCCGGGTGATGATGCAGCGCTGGGTGGTGCGCGGCGCCCACCGCTTCGAGCTGCCCGGGGCGCAGCCCGGCCGCGACCATCTCGGCGGCCGGCTGATCTGGGACATGCATCTGAAGCGCTGGCTCGACGAGTTCTTGCGCATGATTTTTGGCGGGCCGGTGGCGCGGTAAAGTCAAACAACTGCTCTGGACGGTCAAATCTGGCCGACCGGCGGCTTTCGGAGCGTGAAAATTAGTCCGAAAAGCTCACGCTCACGCCGCGCTGCCGAAAATAAGCCTGCATCAACTTGCGGCCCGAGCGGTTGCTCTGCGCCAATTTGGCAGGATCGAACACCGCCTGTTTTATCCCCTCTCGTATCAGCGCTGCCTTGAGCGTCGCAATATGTGCGTCGATGTCGGCATTGTCCGCCCGAAGCGACGCATAGATACTTTCGGTCGCCTCGGCCACAGTGGGTTCGCTCACAGGTGTCGTCCTTTGGTTGGTTGGGCGGGGGTTGGTTGGGCGGGCGGCTTAGCACAGATTCGCAGCTCCGCCGATACCGGTGAGACCGTCAGTTTCGCCCATTGAGGTGGCGAACCCTGCGCAGTTGCGGGAATAGATAGGCCCACAGGCCGGCAACCGCGACGGCGCCGACGCCGCCGACGACCACCGCCGGAACCGTGCCGATCAGCGCCGCCATGGTGCCGGCGCGGAATTCGCCGACCTCGTTGGAGGCGCCGACGAAAACCTGGTTGACGGCGTTGACGCGGCCGCGCACCTCGTCCGGCGTCCACAGCTGGATCAGCGTTTCCCTGATGTAGACGCTGAACATGTCGGTGGCGCCGAGGAAGACCAGAGCGACGATAGACAGCCAGGTGACGGTCGACAGGCCGAACAATACGGTGCAGGCACCGAATGCCGCGACGAAGCCGAGCATGATCTTGCCGGCATTGTCGCGGAGCGGGTGCCCCGCCAGCCAGACCGCAACGCAGATGGCGCCGATGCCGGGCGCCGACCGCAGCAGGCCCAGGCCCCAGGGGCCAAGTTCAAGAATATCGCGCGCATAGACCGGCAGCAGCGCCGAGGCGCCGGACAGGAGCACGGCGAAGAGATCCAGCGAGATGGCGCCAAGCACGATCTTTTCACTCCAGATGTAGCGGAAGCCGGCAAACAGTGTTTCCATCGTCGGCTTGTCGGTGGCGCTTTGCTGGGCGGGTTTGGGAATGGTGAAGATCAGCAGACCGGCCACCAGCATCAACACAGAGGCGACGGCGTATGCGGCTTCAGCCGAGACGCCATAGAGCAGGCCGCCTGCGACCGGGCCGATGATCGTTGCCGTTTGCCAGGCGGACGAGTTCCACGCAATCGCGTTGCCGAAATCTTCCGGCGGCACCAGATTGGCGAACAGTGACGACGAGGCCGGGCCGTAAAAGGCGCGCGCCATGCCGAACAGCGCCAGAACGAGGAAGATAGGCAGCGGACTGACGAGGCCGCGCAGCGTGAAGTACAGGAGAACGAGCGCACAGGTTGCCTCGACCACCGTTGCTAGCGCCATGATCAGGCGGCGGCCGAAGCGGTCGGCGACGACGCCGGTGACCAGCACCAGCAACAGCGAAGGCAGGAACTGGACGATGCCGACAATGCCGAGATCGAAGGGATCTCGCGTCAGATCATAGATCTGCCAGCCGACGGCGACGGAAACGATCATGGTCGCGAATGTGGTGAGAAAGCGCGCCGTCCAGTAGCTGAGGAAGGCTTTGTGCCGGAAAGCCGCGTAGCGCTGCTCCGGCGAGGTTTGTTCTGGTATCATGGAACATGGCCCCGTTGCGATGGCATCGGCTGGCGGGGCACTTCCCGGATGGGCGCTGGTCCGACCAATGGAACTTGGTAAAGTTCGGCGCGGATATGCTTTAAAATCAGGCCTGGATCAAGGGACTTTCGAGCCGCCCCGCTGTTCGCGCGCGGAATTTACCTGCGTAGCGCAGCCGAAATCGCGTCCAGTCCGCCTCTCAGCTCGGCCTCCGTCGGCCAGCCGAAGCCGACACGGAAGAAGCGCTTTTCCATCTCGAACCAGTGGCCGGGCCCGACATAGGTACCGTGGTCTTCCAGCAGCCTGACATAGAACCGGTCGAGGTCGAAGCCGGGCTCGACATTGAGGCGCGGGAAGCCGACGACACCGCCCTCGGGCCGCACCCAGTCGACCAACGGCTCGCGGTCGATCCAGGCCTGGACGATATCACGGCGCTTGCCATTTCGGGCAGCAGCTTTGCCAGAAACGCGTCCCGGCGCTCCAGCATGCCGCGCGCGATGCCTTCGTCGATGACGCTGCCACAGATGCCGATCTGCTCCTTGGCGACAAGGAATTTTTCCTGGAGGGCGGCATCCCTCGTGGTCAGCCAGCCGATGCGGATGCCGGGAATGCCGAAGGCTTTCGACAGCGAGGAGACGCTGATCGCCTTTTTGCTCAGCGAGGCCGCCGAGGGCAGGCGCCGTCCATAGGAGAGGTCGCGATAGGTCTCATCGACCAGCAAATGGCAGTCGCTGGCTTTGGCGAGCGCGACCAGTGCGTCCAATTCGGCACGGCTCATCATTGTGCCGGTCGGGTTGTGCGGGCAAGTGACGCTGATCAGTTTCGTGTTCGACCGCATCGCTGCCTTGACGCGCTCGACGTCGATGGCGAAGCCTTCGTCGAAGGCGAGGTCGACGAAGCTGATGGCGCAGCCGATTGCGCGCGGCGTCTCAATGTTGGTGGCGTAGTTGGGTCTGATGACGACGAGGTGATCGCCGGCTGACAGCAGCGAGGTCGAGATGATGAACAGCGCACCGGCCGCACCGGCGGTGACCAGCACATCGTCGGGCGAAATGCCGGCATCTTGTGCTGCGATCAGGTCGCGCAGCGCCTTGTCGCCGCGATGCTCGCCGTAGAAGAGCGTCAGGTCGGGCAGCGAGAGGCCGATGTCGGAGAGCTTCTGGTCGGCAATCGAGCTTTCGGAGAGATTGTAGCGGATACGGTCATAGCCGTATTCCTCCGGGGCCTCTTTCTCGATCACCATCCTGTTGTAGTTCATGGCTTCCCCCCAAAAAGCTTGTCTGGTTCATCCAAGCCACAAAAGCATGAAGCCTGCCAAGGCGGAATCGCCGGCAGGCTTCAGACAAACATTGGCTCAGATGAAATTGCTCAGGCCGAAACCTTGGCCTTCCTGCCCTTCGACTTGGCAGGCGCCGGGGCGACGGCCTTGCGGCCGAGGCCGATCGACTTTGCCAGTTCCGAGCGCGAAGCGGCGTAGTTGGGGGCAACCATCGGATAGTCCGACGGCAGGCCCCATTTGGCGCGGTAGGCGTCCGGCGTCAGGCCGAAATGCACGCCGAGGTGACGCTTCAGAGATTTGAACTTCTTGCCGTCCTCGAGGCAGATGATGAAATCCGGCGTCACCGACTTCTTCGGGTTGACGGCCGGGACCAGCGGTGCCGCCACCGGGGCGACCGGCTGGCCGAGCCCCCTGATCGAGGCGCTGACGCTGGCGATCAGCTCGGGAAGGCCGGACGCGGGCAGGCGATTCTTCTCGACATAGGCCGATACGATATGGGCTGTCAGTTCGAGAAGGTCGAGGGTCTTGCTGGCGTGGCTATTTTCGTCGGTCAATCTATTTCCTCCATCCATGGCGCATGACCTCGAAAATGGGGCCGTTTTCAAAAGGAATGATGCGCAAAATTAAAGTGCGTCGTCTTTGTGCATCGCGCGCGACGCGATGTAGTGGGGCTGACTTCCTAGTCGGCAAATCTGCACAATGCAATCTATCGGCACGGCATCACACGTCATTTTGAACGACTATACTAAACTGTAATAATATCAGACGATCAGCGCCTTGTCGCGCCATAGACGAAATCCGCCTTCGAAGGCGCGTGTGTTGTCACCGCGCCTGGAGTGGGCGGGCAATTCGTCGAGCTTGTCGACATTGCCGCCACCGATGACGACATAGTCTGGCTGCAGGGCGGCTCGTAGCCGGTTGACGACATCGAAGACATAGCCGCGCCACTTCTTCTTGCCGCGTTTTTCCAGGCCGCGTTCGCCGACATAATCCTCGAAACTCCGTCCTTTTCGGTAGGGAAGATGGGCGAGTTCCATCGGCTGACCGACATTGTCGAAGACCATCGCCGCACCGAGGCCGGTTCCGAGACCGAGGAACAGCATGCGCCCGCCCTCATAGCTGCCGATGGCCTGCATCAGCGCATCATTGACCACCTTGACCGGCTTGCCGAACTCGCCGGCGAAATCGAAGCCGGCCCAGCCCTTGCCGAGATTCATGGGGTCAAGCACCGGCTTGTTGTGACGCACCGGGCCCGGATAGCCCATCGAGATGACGTCATAGGACAGGCCCTCGGCGAGCTTCTTGACTTTGTCGATCATCTGCCGCGGCGTCAGGTCCGGTCCGGAATCGGTCCGACGTTCGGCGCCGCCAGCGCTGGTCAGGATCTTGACGTGCGACCCGCCAATGTCGATCGAAAGGACGACCTGCCCGGGGTCCAACGCAGCCCGCTTCACCGCCTTGGCCATCTTGTCCCCTCCGCTCATGCCACCGGGTCGATCCAGCCGTTGGGCGGACCGAAGCCGGCCATGGCGTCCGCCGGCCCCCATGTCTTCGGCTCGTAGAGATGCGGCGGCGTGGTATCGCCGAGCACCGGACCGACGATGCGCCAGGCCAGTTCGGCCGCGTCCTGACGGGTGAAGAGCTGGCCATTGCCGTTCATCGCGTCGCCGATCAGCCGTTCATAGGGAGGCATGTCGCCCTTGCTGTCGTCGAGCGCCGTCAGTTCCACCTGCTCGCCGATCATGTCGTCGCCGGGCGCCTTGCGCTGGGCGCCGATGGCGATCATCACCTGCGGGTCGATGCGGAAGCGGACGTAATTCTGATCGGCGGGCTTGATCGGATCGAACACGTCGAGTGGCGGCCGCTTCAGCCGCACCACCACCTCGGTGACATGCACCGGCATGTTCTTGCCGGCGCGGATGAAGAACGGCACGTCCTGCCAGCGCCAGGTGTCGACGAAAAAACGCACCGCCGCGAAGGTCTCGACCGGCGAGTTGGGCGCCACGCCGGGCTCGGCGAGATAGCCGGTGAACTGGCCGCGCACGACATCGTTCTTGGTCAAGGTGCGGATGGCGCGCAGGACCTGCACCTTCTCATCGATCAAATCGTCGGCGGAGCGGCCGACCGGCGGCTCCATGGCCAGGAGCAGCAGGATGTTGAGCAGATGGTTCTCGATGACGTCCCTGATACAGCCGACATCGTCATAGAAGCGGCCACGCCCTTCGACGCCGAAATCCTCGGCCATGGTGATCTGCACGCTCTCGACGTAATTGCGGTTCCAGATCGGCTCGAGCAAGGAGTTGGCGAAGCGAAAATAGAGCAGGTTCTGGATCGCTTCCTTGCCGAGATAGTGGTCGATGCGGAAGATCGACTGTTCGTCGAATACCAGGTGCAGCACCCGGTTCAGCCAGCGCGCCGACTGCAGATCGTGGCCGAAGGGCTTTTCCACCATCAGCCGCGCGCCGTGCGCGGTGCCCGATTGCTCCAGCCCTTGCACGACAGTCTCGAACATGGTCGGCGGCACCGCCATGTAGTGCAGCGGCCGCTGCGCGCTGCCGAGTGCCGTCTTCAGCTTCTCGAAGGTGGCCGGATCGCGATAGTCGCCGCTGACATAGCGCAGCAGCGAGGCGAACTTGGCGAACACCTTCTCGTCGATCTTGCCGAGCGCGTTGACGATGCCGTCGCGGGCACGGTCCTGCAATTGCTTCAAATCCCAGGCATCGAAGGCGACGCCGATCACCGGTTCTGTGAGCGTGCCCTTGGCGACCATCTGGTACAGCGCTGGAAATATCTTCTTGTGGGCGAGGTCGCCGGTCGCCCCGAAGAGCACCAGCGTGTCGGACCGTTCCTGGCTCATGCGTGCGTCTCCCCTGTCGCCGTCACTTGCCGTCCTTCGGCTTTTCGATGTGGCCGCCGAAGGCATAGCGCATGGCGGACAACAGCTTGTCGGCGAATTCGGATTCGCCTTGCGAGGAGAAGCGGTCGAACAGGGCGGAGGACAGGACCGGCGCCGGCACGCCAGTGTCGATCGCCGCCTTCAGCGTCCAGCGGCCCTCGCCGGAATCCGAGACCCGGCCGCCGAATTGCGCCAGGCCCGGATCGCTCTTCAGCGCGCCAGCGGTGAGATCGAGCAGCCAGGAGCCGATGACGCTGCCATGCCGCCAGACCTCGGCCACCTGCGGAAGGTCGACGTCGAACTGGTAGTATTGCGGGTTTTCCAGCGGGCTGGTCTCGGCGTCCGCGGTCCGCTGCCGCTTGCCGGCATTGGCCGACTTCAGGATGTTCATGCCTTCTGCATAGGCGGCCATGACGCCATATTCGATGCCGTTGTGCACCATCTTGACGAAGTGGCCGGCGCCGCTCGGTCCGCAATGCAGGTAGCCATAGGGCGCGGTGCCGGCGGTCTTGTCCGGGGCCGGCGCTCCGGTGTCGAGGCCAGGGGCCAACGTGGCAAAGACCGAATCGAGATGCTGCACCGCCACGTCGGGACCGCCGATCATCAGGCAGTAGCCGCGCTCCAGCCCCCAGACACCGCCACTGGTGCCGACATCGACTAGATGGATGCCCTTGCCGGCCAGCTTGGCGGCCTGGTCGACGGCGTCGTGATAGTAGGAATTGCCGCCGTCGATGACGATGTCGCCAGGTTCCATCAGCGCGGCGACCTGGTCGATGATCTTGCCGGTGATCGCCGCCGGCAGCATCAGCCACACGCAGCGCGGCTTGGCGAGCTTGCCGACGAATTCCTCCAGGGATGCCGCCCCCAAGGCGCCGTCGCTGACCAGTGCGGCAACGCTGGCCGGGTTGATGTCGTAGACGACGCATTCGTGGCCGTCGCGCATCAGGCGCCGCACCATGTTGGCGCCCATCCGGCCCAGTCCCATCATTCCGATCTGCATGGTTTCGTCCCTGTTTCCTAGAGATTTGCGGGGGTGTCGAGGAAGGATCTACTGGCTATCCCGATCGCCTGAGATGACGGAGAAGTCGACATTCTCCCAATCGCCGGTTCCGGGCCAGAAAAAAGTGAAGATGAGCGTGCTTCCCTTGGATGGGCTCGCCACAGGCAGGTCTGCAAGATGAATGCCGAAAGCATTTTCCGCTGTCCGGCTCTCATGGGCAGTTGCCCAGTTGTCGATGCTCCAATGGACAGTCGCGGCCGCCAGCAATTCGATACGCAGCGCCTTGCCGGGCGGCAGCGCGCGGATCTTGTTGTTGAAGCGCCAGGTCCTGAACGGCGATACGGTCTTGTCCTCGATGTAGCGCTTTACGCCTTGCGGCGGCATGTCGAAGACGGCGCCGTCGCGCAGCGAGCGCAACAGCTTGATATGTTCGGAATGCGCCCAGACCAGCGGCATGGCGCTGCCCGATGGCTTGCCATGCTGCAGCTCGCGCTCCGAAATATCGGCGCCGTCCCAGACCTGTTCCGGCAGCAGGCCGCCGGGTCCGGCCGACAGTTCAAGCGCATCGAGCAGGCTGGCCGCCATGTCCTTGCGCCCGGCCGCCAGCTCGTAGTGGGCCCGTTCGCCGGCGAGCAGCGGCCACGGCCGGCCTTGGCCGGTGCCGTCGAAGGGCGCGCCATCCTCGTGTTCGCCATAACCGTCGCTGTTATAGCGGTACCAGAGCGGCCCTTGCGCCAGTTCGCAACGCAATTGCGCGTCGATGACCGCGACGGTGTCGACGATGCGGGGATCGTCGGCGGCTCTCAGGCCAAAGCGCACCAGCGCCAGCGCGTCTGGGCTGACGATTTCCTCGGCTGGTCGGTCCGTATCGCCGGGCGGCCGGTTCTTGATCGGGACATAGCCGTCCTTCGGCGAGCCGGCATCGGGGTCGTCGGGCGGCGCGATGCGGACGTAATAGCCGCTGACGTCGGCGGCCTTGCAGATGGCGGTGCCGGTGACATAGGTCCAGCGCTCGACCTGGTCGTTCCAGCCGTCGGCGGTCTCGCGCAGATAGCTTGCCGCATCCTGCTTGCCGCAGGCGTCGAGCAGGTCGGCGCCGGCGAGCAGTGCCGCGATCTCGACGGCCAGCGTGAACGGGCTGTAGCCGGCGTCTTCTTCCCAGCGGTCCTCGCCGGTGACGGGACCATTGCGCACGACATAGGAAGCGGCGCGCTCGATCATCGGCAGGAAGGTCTTGAGCCTGGGGCGCGGCAAGTGGCCAGCGCGATGCAAGGCATCGGCCAGCAGCAAGGGAAAGGCGCATTCGTCCATCTGGATGCCGGGCCAATAGGCGGAGCCGTCGAGCCAGGCGTTCTGCGGCCAATGGCCGTCCGGCTGCTGGATGGAGCGGAGGTATTCCAGGATCTGCAGTGCCGAGGCGGCATCGCCGGCGGC
Organism: Mesorhizobium sp. SARCC-RB16n; assembly: GCF_008520305.1. Lineage (GTDB taxonomy): Bacteria > Pseudomonadota > Alphaproteobacteria > Rhizobiales > Rhizobiaceae > Mesorhizobium. Next base: position 185,785 of record NZ_ML703260.1, read on the forward strand.
GAGAAAGCCGCCCGCCGTCTCGACCAGGTCGCGCGGCCAGACCAGATGGTAGCCGCCGAGATCGTCGTCGCCCTTGTTGAAGCCCCAGGGGATGGACAGGCTGGCGACCGCCGCGCCCGGTATGGCCGACGACCTGTGGGTGGCCAGCACCGCGGTGGAGACGCGATAGCTGTTCACTCCGGGCGCTCCGGGCGTCCGGTGGCGGTCCAGTGGCAGCAGCCCGGCCTGCCATTTGCGCCATTTTTTGACATAGGATTTCGCCGCCGGTTCAAAACCGTGCTTCAGGCTGGCGAAGGCGTTTTCGGCGGCCTCGTCTGAAGTCGCCCCAAAACCCAGCGCCAGCACGGCCTTTGTGTCGGCGGCGGTGAAGCCGATCTCGCCGGTCAGCGCGACATTGCCGTCATCGGCGCGCCGGCAAGAGGGATCGAGCTTGCCAGTGTGGTTCAGTTGCTGCCAGCCGTCGGAAAAGCCGACATAGCCGGCCGAACAATCCCGCCAGGGCAGCGACGAGGCCAGCGCAAGGCAGGTGCCGCGCCCCGAGGCAAACAGGACCGGCTTTCCCTGGTACTCGCCGACCCAGGCGGTGTTGCCCATACCGGCATTGACCAGATGCGGCGCCAGAAGCGCGTAGACGCGGTAATCGGCCGCAACGCCTACGAGCGGGCTGAAGCAGGTCTCCTGCAGCAGGGTCGGACGCGCCGGATCGGCCACGATGCGCTTCTCGATCCGGTAGGCGCCGTCATCAGCCGTATTGACCAGCCTGTAGGCGGGTACGCCGACCTCGAACGGCTCGATGCCATGTCCGGCATCGCGTTTCTCCTCGGAGAAATATCCATCCTTGCCAGTGACGATCAGGCCGAGGTCGCGCGTGCAGGCGCTGTCGACGCGGGGATAATAGATCTCGTTCAGGATGCCGTGGCTGATCGTGAACCAGACGCGACTAGACGGCGAAAGCGCCGAGCCGACGCCGCTCTTGGCGCTAGAGGTCCAGCGCGCGGGAATTCCCGGTGCGCCGGGCGGCACAGTCGGCGTCACTGCCATGCTTGTTCGCTCTCCTGGCCCGCATGCCTAGCCATCAACCGAAGCCATTTCAACCGGCGCACCGCAAGTTGATCGCCGGCCCTTCGCGGATTGCAGTTGACAGCCCGCCGACCCTGCTGCACCTTTGTCTGATAATAGATAAAAAACAGGTACGCAATCGACGCTCATCAGCAGCAAACCAGCAACACTCGGGAGGAGTATGACATGAAGAAACTGTTCGTTCTGGGCACCCTCGCAGCGGTGCTAGCAGCCGGCACGGCACTCGCCGACACCAGCGGCAAGAAAATCGCATTCTCGAACAATTACGCCGGCAATTCGTGGCGCCAGGCGATGCTCGACAGCTATGGCATCGTCACCAAGAAGGCCGTCGACGACAAGATCGTCGCCGCGGCCGATGTCTTCACCACCGCCGACAAGGAGGTGCCGACGCAGGCCGCCCAGATACAGAACCTGATTCTGCAGGGATATGACGCCATCGTCATCAACGCCGCCTCGCCGGATGCGCTCAATGGTGCCATCAAGCAGGCCTGCGACGCCGGCATCACGGTCGTTTCCTTCGACGGCACGGTGACCGAGCCTTGCGCCTACCGCGTCGTCGTCGACTTCAAGGACATGGGCAAGCAGGAAGTCGAGCACATGGCCAAGTTCCAGCCCAAGGGCGGCAATCTGCTTGAAATCCGCGGCCTGGCCGGCACTTCAATCGACGACGCCATCCATGCCGGTATCCTCGAGGGCGTTGCCGCCCATCCAGAATTCAAGATCGTCGGCTCGGTCACCGGTGACTGGGACCAGACCACGGCGCAGAAGGCGGTGGCGACCATCCTGCCGTCGCTGCCCGACATCGTCGGCGTCGTCGACCAAGGCGGTGACGGCTATGGCGCCGCGCAAGCCTTCGCCGCCGCCAACAAGCCGCGCCCGACCATCATCATGGGCAACCGGCAGGACGAGCTGAAATGGTGGAAGGAACAGAAAGAGAAGGACGGCTACCAGACCTGGTCGGCCTCGATCGCCCCCGGCGTGTCGACGCTCGCTTTCTGGGTGGCACAGCAGGTGCTCGATGGCCGCAAGGACATTCCGCACGATCTGCTGGTGCCGTATCTCGCCTTCACCCAGGACGATTTCGAAGCAGCTCTGCCGAAGATCAAGGAAGGCGGTGTCGCCACCCACGAATATACGCAGGCAGATGCCATCGCGGCCATCAAAGCCAACATCAAGTGAACGTCGCGTTGCCCGGGCATCCCTGAGCGGATATCGTTGAGCATGGCCGCAGGCAACACGGACGTCATCAGACTGGGCGGCGCCGAAAAACAATTCGGCGCCGCCAATGTTGACATCGTAAGACTTGACGCTGCCGAAAAGCATTTCGGCGCCGTCAGGGCGCTGGGCGGGGTGGATTTCCATGTCGGACCCGGCGAATGCGTCGGCCTCGTCGGCCATAACGGCGCCGGCAAGTCGACGCTGATGCATATGGTGGCCGGCACCTTGAAGCCCGACAGTGGGGCGATCGGCGTGCATGGCGGCATCGAGGAGAACTACTCGGTGTCGCGGGCACAGCAGCTCGGCATACGCTGCGTGTTCCAGGAGCTGTCGCTGTGCCCCAATCTCAGCGTGGCCGAGAATACGCGCATCAACCATGCTTCGCTCTCCGGCTTCGGCTGGCGGCGCAAGGCGGCGGGGCTGATCGCCGCCAAGCTGGACGAGATCTTCCCGGACCACGGCATTTCGGCGTGGGATATCGTCGGCGACCTTTCGATCGGCCGCCGCCAGATGGTCGAGGTGGCGCGCGCCTTCACGGTGACACAGGACCGGCTCGACCTGGTCATCCTCGATGAGCCGACCTCTTCGCTCGACGCGCACACCGCCGGCCAGCTGCTGGCCTTCGTGCGCCGCTTCGTCGCCGGCGGCAAGAGCTGCATCCTGATCTCGCACGTGCTGGGTGAGGTGTTGCGGAACGCCGACCGCATCGTGGTGATGCGCGACGGCAAGATGGTGGCGTCGGATGCGGCTGCTGCCTTCGACCGCGACCGGCTGGTGACGGTGATGGGCGGAACAGAAGCGCGCGAGAAGACCGCCGCGAAAGCCGCTGCCGCCAAGCCGGGCAACAGCCCACTGCGCGTCCGGGCGCGGCCCGCCGGGCAGACCGACGGCAAGGACCTTGTCGCGCGCGCGGGCGAGATCATCGGCCTTGCCGGGCTGGCCGGTCACGGGCAGACCGACTTGCTGCTGCGGATATTCGATGCCGCCGCACGCGCCAAGACCGGCATCGAGGTCACTGCACCGGTGGCCCTGGTGGCGGGCGACCGCCAGTCGGATGGTATTTTCCCGCAATGGTCGATTGCGCAGAATATCGGCATCCGTTCGCTTGCGCGTCTGCGCAACGGGTTGCTGATCTCGCCGCGGCGCGAGGCGGAGCTCGCCGATATGTGGAAGAAGAAGATCGGCATCCGCACGCCCGACATGAACAACAACATCTTCTCGCTCTCGGGCGGCAATCAGCAGAAGGCCTTGTTTGCCCGCGCACTGGGCTCCGATGCCGAAATCGTGCTGATGGACGACCCGATGCGGGGCGTCGACATCGGCACCAAGCTGGAGGTCTACGACCTCGTGCGCGAGGAGGCGGGCCGCGGCCGCACCTTCCTCTGGTACACGACCGAAACCGAAGAGCTCGACAATTGCGACCACATCTATGTCTTCAAGAACGGCCGCATCGTCGCCAACCTGACGCGCGACGAGCTGACCGAAGAGAAGATCATCCAGTCCTCCTTCGGCGACGCGGCCTGAGATGACGGCGACGCCAATCGACAATGGCTTCAAGGGATCGGCGGCACGCAATGCGGCGGCGCGGGCGCGGCTGTTGCGCGGCCTGCTGCCGGCGCTATCGCTGGCGCTAGTGTTGCTCGCGATCGCCTGGCTCAACCCGCGCGCCATCAGCTATTTCGGCTTCAGTCTGATGCTGAACCTGGCGATTCCGATCGCGCTGGCGACCATCGCGCAGATGTTCGTCATCGCCGGCAACGAGCTCGACCTCTCGATCGGCACCTTCGTCGGTTTCGTCGGTTGCGTCACCGCGACGTGGCTGAAGGACGCGCCGCTGATCGGTGTCATCATTCTGCTCGGCTCGATCGGCGTCTATGCGCTGCTCGGCGCGCTGATCCATCTGCGCAACCTGCCCTCGATCGTGGTGACACTCGGCATGAGTTTCGTCTGGCAGGGGCTCGCCATCCTCTTCCTGCCCAAGCCGGGCGGCAAGGCGCCGGACTGGCTGCTGGCGATCATGGCGTTCAAGCCGCCCTTCATTCCATTTCCGATCATCGCAGCGCTGCTGATCGCGGCGACCGTGCATTTCGGCCTGATGCGCACCTCTTACGGCGTGATCCTGCGCGGCTCCGGCGGCAATCCGGCGGCGCTGCGGCGCGCCGGCTGGTCGGTGCTCAAGACTAAGATCGTGTTGTTTTCGCTGGCCGGCCTGTTCGGCGTGCTATCGGGCATGGCGCTGATCGGCATCACCACCTCGGCGGATGCCAATATCGGCAATGGCTACACGCTGCTGGCCATCGCCGGCGTCATCCTCGGCGGCGGCGAGTTCGTCGGCGGCCGGGTCTCGCCGATCGGCGCTGTCATCGGCGCGCTGACGCTGGCGCTGGCCGCCTCGCCGCTGCTCACCTTCATGCACATTCCGCCCGACTGGCAGGTGGCCGCCAACGGCGCCATCCTGATCATCGTGCTTGCGGCGCGGGTGCTGATCAGCCGTAGGGAAAGGTGAGCGATGGCTTCGCTGAGAACGCTGCTCACAAAACCCTGGATCTGGTCGTTTGTCGGCGCGCTGCTGGTGTGGCTGGCGACGATAGCCTTCACCGGCGGCTATGGCGCCGGCGGCATGGTCACGGCCGCATTGTCTCTTGCCGTGTTCACCGTCATCGTTGGCGTCGGCCAGATGTTCGTCATCACGCTCGGACCCGGCAATGTCGACCTGTCGCTGCCGGCCAATATCGGCTTGGCAAGCGCGGTTGCCATGAAGGTGATGGGCGGCAGCGATGCCATGATCGTCGTCGGATTGCTGGCGGCGCTCGCCTGTGGTGCCGCGATCGGCGCCATCAACTATCTGCTGATCTGGGCGCTGCGCATTCCGCCGATCATCGCCACGCTGTCGGCGAGCTTCATCATCCAGTCGGTCGACATCAGCTATGGGCGCGGGCTGCAGATCAAGCCGCCGCCGGGCTTCGCCGATTTCACCAACTGGCAGGTGCTGGGCATTCCCGTACTGGCGATCCTCACGGTGCTGTTCACCATCGGTGCTGCCATCGCCTTGCAGCGCATGATCTATGGCCGCTCGGTGCTTGCGATCGGACAGAACATCCGCGCCGCATGGCTTGCCGGCGTCAATGTCGGCCGCATCCGCTTCCTCACCTACACGCTGTCGGGCGCGCTCGGCGGCATCGACGGCGCGCTGCTCGCCGGCTATTTCCGCGGCGCCAATGTCGATATCGGCAATGAATATCTGCTGGCCTCGATCGCCGTCGTCGTCATCGGCGGCACGTCGGTGGCGGGCGGCAAGGCCAATGTGCCCGGCGTCTGGGGCGCGGCGCTGTTCCTGGTGCTGCTGCTCACCATGCTCAACACATTCGGCGTCAGCGCCGGCGTGCGGTTGCTTCTGACGGGGCTGATCATCGTTGGGGTGATTACTGCCGCGGGTGGGGAGAAGGCGCTACGCTGACCGCGACGTCTGCGGCGCGACCGCAGCCTGTCGGGCCAACCGTTGGACCAGCCGGTTCCCATTCGCGGCGTGGCCTTGTAAACCGGTCCGCGATCTCAGTCGGTCTCGGGAGGCTTCGCTTGTCCAGTTCTGTCAGTGTCGTGAACGAAGGTGGCGTCGCCATCGTCACCATCGACAATCCGCCGGTCAACGCGCTGAGTTTTCATGTCCGCGAGCCACTGATGCAGGCGCTGGTCGCTCTGCGCGATGACGCATCGGTCGCGGCAATCGTCATCGCTTGTGCCGGCCGTACCTTCGTTGCCGGCGCCGACATCACCGAGTTCGGCAAGCCGATGCAGCAGCCGGAATTGCGCGCCATCGTGGCGGCGCTTGAAGTCATCGCCAAGCCGACCGTTGCCGCCATCCACGGCACCGCGCTCGGCGGCGGGCTGGAACTGGTACTCGGCTGCCATTTCCGCGTCGCCGATCAAGGCGCGAAGCTCGGCCTGCCCGAGGTGAAGCTCGGCATCCTGCCCGGTGGCGGCGGAACGGTGCGGCTGCCGCGACTGGTGGGCGCCGTCAAGGCGCTCAAGATGATCGTTTCCGGCACACCGATCGGTGCTTCCGCGGCGCACGGCGCCGGCTTGGTGGATGCCGTCTTCGAGGGCGATCTGACCCCCCATGCCGTGAACTTCGCCCGCGAAATGGCCCGCAAGGGTGGTCCCTTCACGCCGGTGCGCGATCGCGACGAGCTGCTTCGCGGAACCGACCTTGCCAGCTTCGATGCCGAGGCCGCGGATTTGGCTGGGAAGGCGCGGGGGCTGGAAGCGCCGATCGCTTGTGCGCAGGCGGTCCGCAATGCCGTCACGCTGCCCTTCGACGAGGCGCTGGCGGCGGAGCGGGCGCTGTTCGTGAAACTCGTCGCCAGCGACCAGTCGCGCGCCCAGCGGCACCTGTTTTTCGCCGAACGCGAGGCGGCAAAACTTCCCGGCAAGGATGTCGTCAAGCGCAGGGTCGCCCGCGTCGGCGTCATCGGCGCCGGCACGATGGGCGGCGGCATCGCCATGGCTTTCGCCAATGGCGGCTTTCCCGTCACCTTGCTGGAAACCAGCCATGAAGCGCTGCAGCGGGGGCTGGCGACGATCGAGAAGAATTACGCCGTCTCGGTCACACGCGGCTCCTTGAGCGAGGACGCCAAGCGGCAGCGGCTTGCCCAGTTCAAAGGCTCCACCGACTATGCCGACCTCGCCGATTGCGACCTGGTCGTCGAGGCGGCGTTCGAGGACATGGCGGTCAAGAAAGAAATCTTCGGCAAGCTCGACGCGGTGGCCAGGCCGGACGCGATCCTCGCTACCAACACCTCCTATCTCGACATCGACGAGATCGCCGCCTCGATATCGCGGCCGCAGGATGTGCTCGGCCTGCATTTCTTCTCGCCGGCCAATGTCATGAAGCTGCTGGAGATTGTGCGCGCCGAAAAGACGGCGCCGGATGCGCTGGCGACCGTGGTCGACCTGGCACACAGGATCGGCAAAGTGGCTGTCGTCGTCGGCGTCTGCCACGGCTTCGTCGGCAACCGCATGCTAGCCGCCCGTGGCTCGGAATCGGAAGCTCTGCTGCTGGAGGGCGCGACACCCCGCCAGATCGACGAGGCGTTCACCGATTTCGGCTGGCCGATGGGGCCGTTCCAGATGGGCGATCTTGCCGGCCTCGACATCGGCTGGCGCAACCGCAAGGCGCGGGGCCTGACGGCCGTCATCGCCGACACGCTGTGCGAACAGGGCCGTTTCGGCCAGAAGACCGGCCGCGGCTTCTATCTCTACGAGGCCGGCGCGCGGGCGGGTGTTCCTGATCCGGAGGTCGAGGCACTGATCCGCGACAAGGCGGCGCAGATGGGCATCGTGCCGCGCACGATAGGCGCGGAAGAAATCATCGAGCGCACACTCTATCCCCTGGTCAATGAGGGGGCGAAGATCCTGGAGGAAAGGATCGCCGCCCGCGCCTCCGACATCGACGTCGTCTGGGTCAATGGCTACGGTTTTCCCGTCGGCAAGGGCGGCCCGATGTTCTGGGCCGGCCTCGAAGGGGCGGCCAGGATCATCGAGCGGCTCGAGCATTGGTATCGGCAGACCGGCAAGGATGTCTTCCAGCCGGGCCCGCTGCTTCGGCGCATGGCCGAAACGGGCTCGTGGGCGACCGACGCGACGGGCTGACCGAGCTATCCCCGATTTCGTTCGAGCATGCAGTCGGCGCAACGCCCGTTGACCTCTATGCTCGTCGCCTCGATGTCGAAGCGCTCGCGCGCGGCCCATTCGGCGAGCCGGCGATCAGTGATGTCGTCGCTGAATTCGGTGACCCGGCCGCATTGTTCACAGACCGCCAGGATCGTGGTTCTCGGACCATGGGCATGCTGACCGGCGCAGGGTACGAAAGCATTGAGGCTTTCGACCTTGTGAACCGCGCCATTCTCGATGAGTTTCTTGACCGCCCGGTAGACCTGTACCGGTGATTTGATGCCATGCGGCCTGATCTCGCTTAGAATGTCGTAGGCGCTGACCGGCCTGCCGGCGCGTGAAATGGCCGCCAGCACCAGCTTCTGGTTCCTGGTGAGTTCAGGTTCTGCCATCGGCGACCGGGCGTCGGGCCATCGAACGTTGCACGATGCCGCTGACCAGATAGGCCGATGTACCCAGCGCGGTGATCCAGAAACTCGTCGGCCAGTCGGTCTGGTAGGCAAGCGACAGGCTGATCCAGGCAATGGTGACGGCCAAGACCATCGAGACCGTTATGCCGGCGAGTACCCCTTGCGTCAGCCGAAGCGCGGTCGCCGCGGGAGCCACCATCAACGCGAAAACGAGCAGCACGCCGACGATCTGTACGGCCTCCGAAGTGGCGAAGGCGACGAGCACCATGAACAGGGTCGAGACGAGGTTGAGGGGCACGCCCCTTGCCTCGGCGAGTTCCGGCTGCAGGCTGGCGAACAGCAGCGGCCGGGCGATCAGCCCGAGAGCAACAAGGATGGCCACCGCAAGTATCGCGAGCACGATGACGGTGCGCAGGCTGATTCCGAGCACATTTCCGAACAGCACGTTCGTCGCCTGCGACGCGAAGGCGGTATAGAAATGCAGGAACAGAAGGCCGAGGCCGAGCGACAGCGTCAGCACGATGCCGATGGCGACGTCGCGATGCGCGCGCTCGCCAAGCAGGCCGATACCGATGCCGGCGATAACGGTGAACACGGTCAGGCCAAAGAACGGCGACAGACCGATGAGGCCGGCGCCGGTTGCGCCGGGAAAACCGACATGGGAAAGCGCATGGCCGGCGAAGGTCTGTCCCCTCAGCACCAGGAAATAGCCGACCGCGCCGGCGACGATGCCGACCACCGTGCAGGCGTAGAAGGCGTTGCGCATGAATTCATAGTCAAACATCGTGGACATGCGCCTCGCCTTCCAGTTCCACATCGTCGGCCATCACGAAGATGCGCCCGGCGACCCGCACGACATTGATCGACGTGCCGTAGAGTTCCGACAGCACCGGCCCGCTGATGACCTCGTCGACACTGCCGATCGCGGCCTTGCCGTTGCCGAGATAGAGTACGCGATCGACGGCGCGCAGCAGCGGGTTGATCTCGTGCGAGCAGAACAGCACCGAGATGCCGAGCCGCTCGCCGATCTCATGCACGAGGTCGATGATCGTCCGCTGGTGCGCCGCGTCGAGGCTGATCAGCGGCTCGTCGAGCAGCAGGAGCTTGGGGTCACCGATCAGCGCCTGGGCGATCAGGATGCGCTGGCGCTCGCCGCCGGAAAGCTCTGCCAGCGGACGCCGGGCGAGGTCGCTCGCTCCGACGGCTTCGAGCGCTTTCCAGGCGGCTTCCTTCTCGATGGCGGAAGCAACCGGCCATCCCCAGCGGTGGCCGCCGGCCGCGATGAGGACGAAATCGAGGCCGCTGATCCCCGTCTGGGTCGGGGCGCGCCGCGCCTGCGGCATGTAGCCGATATCAGCGTTGCCGCGCGTCGGCGGTTTGCCGAGCACCGAAATGGCGCCGCCGGCCGGCTTGATGAGGCCGAGGATGGCGCGCAGCATCGTCGTCTTGCCGGCGCCATTGGCGCCGAGCAAGCCGACGAAGGCGCCTTGTGGAATCGAAAAGGAGACGTCGGATAGAACCCGACGTCCCCCATAGGTCAGCGTGACCTTGGCGAACTCAATTGCATTCATTCGGTCACGTTCATTGTGTGCGGGCTGCGAGCGCCTTCTGGACCGCGTCGACTTGGCCGCCGAACCAGCTCTGGATCGTCTTGCCGGCGGGCTCGGTCTCGGTGACGCCGATGACGGTGACCTTGTTCTGCTTGGCGAGGTCGAGAAGCCGGGTCGTCGCCGGATCGGTCACCTGCGAATTGTAGAACAGGATCTTGGCCGAACCGTCCTTCAGGCTGCTCTCGAATGCCGCGACCTGTGTCGCGCTTGGCTCGGCGTTGTTCATCACCGTGACCTGGAAATCATAGTTCAACATCTTGAGGCCGAGCGCCTCGGCCATGTAGCCGAACACAGGTTCGGTGGCGGTCACCTCGGTGCCGGCATAGGCTTTCTTGACGGCTGCGATTTCCTTGTCGATGCCGTCGAGCGAGGCCTGGAATTGCTTGAGATTGGCCTCGTAATGCACTGCGTTGGCGGGATCGCGCTTCGACAGCTCGGCGGCGAGCGCCTTGGCGACCGCCGGCAGCGTCGCCGGGTTGTACCAGAGATGCGGGTTGTCGCCTGACTTCTTGCCGATCAGGTCGGCGGCAACGATGGTCGTGCGGTCCGGCTTGCTCGATGCGGCGAGCAACTTGTCCATCCACGGATCGTAGTCGGCGCCGTTGTAGATGATGACCTTGGCATCGGCGATGGTGCGCGCCGTCGACGGGCTGGTCTCGAAGAGATGCGGATCGTCGTCGGGATTGGACAGGATGCTGGTAACGGCGACATGGCTGCCGCCGATCTGATGGGCGAGATCGCCATAGAAATTCTCGGCGGCAACTATGTTCAGCTTGTCTTCTGCCCGGGCGACGGTGCCGGTCAGCAGCGGCGCCGCAACCAGCAGCGCGGCCAGAAAGGGAAGGGAACGCATCCTTGGTCTCCTTTGGAAAGTCGGGGCGGACTCAATACACCGCCATGCGTGTCACGTTGTGGGCATAGCCGTTACAGTATAACGTTTACGGTAGAAATCCGAGACGATCAATGGAACTTTCCAATGCAGCCACGTCTGGCGGACACAAAATTGTGACCTCGGTCAGCATGGCAAAGCCATTCGGGATTTGGCCGAAGCGATTGATGTCTCCCGCCCAGCGCCGAAGCATGCGGTCCGTCAGCACGGACGCATCCGACCATTCAACTCCTTATTCGCGCGCCGATGATCTCGACGAAGCGGGCGAAAAGACCGGCCTGCGACTTGATCTTGAGCTTGCGGTAGATGTTGCGGCGATGGACCTTCACGGTTCCCGGCACGATTCGCATCGCCCTGGCGATCGATTCCGTCGAATGGCCCTGCAGCACCAGGTCGACGACATGCTTTTCGCGCGGCGTCAGCGACAGGCTTTTCCAGATATGGGCGCGGTCGAATTCGTTGACCGCGGCTATTTCCTCGTCCTGCTTCGTCTCGGCCGATTCGTCGGCGGGGAGAGCAGGCCAGCGCAATCGGATGAAGCTGATCACCGCCGGCGCCATGTCGCGCAGCAGCCTGGCATCGGCGGTGCCGAACGGGCCGGAAGCGCTGAGCCGCATCAGCGACAGCACCAGTGCGTCCTTGCCCGGCAGCGGCACGAAGAAGCCGACCTCCTCGGCCAGCCTGGTCTGGCTGTAATAGGAGCGAAAATATTCGCTGGCGTAGAAACGATCGGGCGCGAGTTCCCGCATGCGCCAGAAGCCTTCCTTGCGCTCCAACGCCGCGTGATGGAACGGGTCGAGCAGGTAGGGTCCTTCCTGATAGAGCGCGACGAAGACGTGGCTTTCGGCCGGCGTGAACGTCTCGAACAGCAATGGCGGTCGTGAGGCGCCGCGATAGCCGAAGATCACGCAATGGTCGAAGCCGACATGCTGCCGCAGCCAATCGACCATCGCTTGGCCGAACAGGTCGCCACTCGTCTCCCGCGTCGCCGCGACAAGTGTGGCAAGCCGGCTGTATTCGTCGCTGCGGGAAGCGCCCAATTCCTACCCCCTCAAACGATAAAATAGATCAGATATACCACCTGGGAGGTATATACTAGCTGCCATTGGCTCTGGTAGCGTCCTGAAATCGCATTGTCCTGGAGCCAGCACCTTGACCGCAGTGCCCGACATCGAGTTTCGCGGCGTCACCAAGCGCTATGGCGCGGTGACCGCGGTCAGCGGCATCGATCTGGCCGTGCCGCCCTCCGCCTTCGTTGCCTTGCTCGGACCGTCCGGCTGCGGCAAGACGACCTGCCTGCGCATGATCGGCGGCTTCGAGCAGCCGAGCGAGGGCCAGGTGTTCATCCGCGGCCAGGACATGGCCGGCACCCCGCCTTACCGGCGGCCGGTCAACATGGTGTTCCAGCAATACGCGCTGTTTCCGCATCTCGACGTGGAAGCCAACGTTTCCTATGGCCTGCGCCAGGCAAGGCCACGGCTATCGTCGCGCGAGATCGGCCAACGGGCTGGCGAAGCGCTCGAAATGGTGCGGCTTGCCGGCTATGGCGGCCGCAAGATCCACGAACTGTCCGGTGGCCAGCAGCAGCGTGTCGCGCTGGCGCGCGCGCTGGTCAACAAGCCGGCGGTGCTGTTGCTCGACGAGCCGCTGGCGGCGCTCGACAAGAAGCTGCGCACCGACATGCAGATCGAGCTGCAGAACCTGCAGCGCGAAATCGGCATCACCTTCGTGCTGGTCACGCACGACCAGGAAGAAGCGTTGTCGATGAGCGATTTCGTCTGCGTCATGAATGGCGGCCGCATCGTCCAGCTCGGCCAGCCGAGCGAAATCTATGACGAGCCGGCGGATCTGTTCGTCGCCGATTTTGTCGGCAAGACCAATCTGCTTGCCGGCAAGGTTGCCGGGCACGCCGGTGATCTCGTCAGCGTGGCGCTGGCGGACGGTACCGTCATCGCGGCGCGCAAACGTACTGCCTTGCAGCAAGGCGAGACCGTCTCGGTCAGCCTGCGTCCCGAATCCCTTAGCCTCGGTGCTCCGACAAGCGGCCAACTCAAGGGTGTCGTCCGCAACCGGATTTTCCTGGGCTCGACGGCGGAATACGCGATCGAGGTCCAGGGCATCGGAACATTGCTCGCCAAGGCCGACCATCTGATCGGCCAAGGCAATCTCTTCAAGCCGGGTGAACCCGTCGCCATCGGCTTTGCCACCGGGACGCCGCTGGCGTTTCCGGAAACCAAGAACAACGGGACCAACCAGAGGGTAAACAAACATGTCGAAATCATATCGTGACGGACTGCCGATAAGCCCCGAGAATTTCGTCGACCAGCTGATGCGCCTGAAACGTGGCTCGATCGGCCGCCGCGATTTCCTTGGCCTCACCGGTCTCGGCATCGCCACGGCGGTGATGGCGCGCGAGATCGGCATCATGCCGACACCGGCCTTCGCCGCCGAAAGCCTTGGCGACCGCATGTCGATCGCCACCTGGCCGAACTATCACGACCCGCAGACCTTCGAGAACTTCAAGAAGGACACCGGCGTCGCCGTCGAGGTCAACGTGTTCGGCTCCAACGAGGAGATGCTGGCCAAGCTGCAGGCCGGCGCCTCGGGCTGGAGCCTGTTCGTGCCGACCAATTACACGATTTCGACCTACAAGAAGCTCGGCATCATCGAGCCGCTGGAGATGGCGAAGCTGTCGAATTTCGACGGCACGCAGGAAGATCCGCGCTTCACCTCCGAAGGCACGATCGACAAGGTGATCTACGCCGTGCCGAAGAACTGGGGCACGACAGGCTTTGCCGTCAACACCAAGAAGCTGACCAAGCCGATGACGAGCTGGAAGGAGTTCTGGGACACCGCCATGGCCGAAGGCGACGGCCGCACCATGGTGCACGACTACCAGCTGACCACCATCGGCAATGCGCTGAAATATTACGGCTATTCGTTCAATTCGCTCAAGCAGGACGAGCTCGCCAAGGCGGAGGAATTGCTGCTGAAGGTCAAGCCGCATCTATTTGCCGTCTCGTCCGACTACCAGCCGGGCATGCGGGCGGGCGACGCCTGGATGACCATGTGCTGGACCAATGACGGCGCGCAGCTCCACCGCGACATTCCCGAGATCGCCTATGTACTGGGCAAGGAAGGCGGCGAGATCTGGACCGATTTTTATGCCATCCCGAAGGACGCGCCGAACAAGCCCGCCGGCTATGCCTTGCTCAACTATCTGATGAACCCGCAGGTCGCGGTGAAGGAGCACCTTGCCAATGGCGCGCCTTCGACCGATGCGCGCGTCAACAAGCTGCTGCCCAAGGAAGTGCTCGACAATCCGATCCTCTACCCGGCGGCGGACCTGTTGACGCCGCTCGAATTCGGCGCTGCGGCAACGCTGACCGATCCGGGCCGTGCCGAACTGATGGCGCGCTTCAAATCGGCTTGAGACTGGCCTCGACACAGACAATCGACCGGCGGGCCCATGTCCGCCGGTATCGGGGCGGATTCAATGCACGGCAACAGATTTCGGCATAATTTCCTGACCGCCTTGCTGCTCGCGCCGGCGACAGTATGGCTGGTGGTGTTCCTGGTGCTGCCGTTCATCGCCATCGCCGTGTTCAGCGTCGGCGAGCGTGCGCCGGAGGGCGGTTATCAGGCGGCTTTCACGCTGGCGCAATATGCCAATCTTCCGGCACGGGCGACGGCATTCTGGAACACCATGGTGCTGGCGCCGGTGGGTGCTCTCGCCTGCCTGATCGTTGCCTATCCGGTCGCCTATTATCTTGCCTTGCAGGTGCCGCAGCGCTGGCGGCTGATCCTGCTCGCGCTGGTCGTCATTCCGTTCTGGACCAGCCTTCTGATGCGCACCTATGCCTGGATGTACATTTTGGGCGGACGCGGCATCCCGGCGCTGCTCGCCTTTGTCGGCATCGAGGATGTCAGGCTGATCAATACGCCGGGCGCCGTCCTGCTCGGCATCGTCTACGGCTATCTGCCGCTGATGATCCTGCCGATCTATGTCAGCCTCGAACGGCTCGACCGAAGGCTGCTGGAGGCCTCCGCCGATCTCGGTGCGACGCCATTGTCAACCTTTCTGGGCGTGACCCTCAAACTGTCGCTGCCGGGCGTGATGACCGGCTTCTCGCTGGTCATGATCCTGCTGCTTGGCGAATACCTCATCCCGACGCTGCTTGGCGGCGGCAAGGTGTTCTTCATCGGCAATGCGCTGGTCGATCTGTTCCTGCAGTCGCGCAACTGGCCGTTCGGATCGGCCATCGCGATCACGCTGGTGCTGGTCTCGGTGGTGGTGCTGATTGTCGCCAATCGCATTTCGAACCGGGTTGCGGGCGCCCGCCGGGTGGACCTGATCTGATGCGCGCCTTCGTCATCGCTGTCTTCGCCTTCCTTTATCTGCCCATCGTGCTGGTCGTGCTGTTCTCCTTCAACGCCGGCCACCATGCCAGCGAGTTCACCGGCTTCTCGGTGCAATGGTATGGGAAGGCGCTGTCCAACCCGTTCCTGGTCGAGGCGCTGAAGAACAGCCTGTTCATTGCCACCACCAGCGCCCTGCTGGCGGCGGTGTTCGGCACCGCGGCGGCCCTTGGCCTGGCGCGTGTCGGTGCCAGAACCCGCGCCGTTTTCGACGCGCTGCTTGGCGCGGCAATCGTCGTTCCCGGCGTCGTCATCGGCATCTCGACGCTTGTCGCGCTCGTCCAGCTGTTTGCCGTCGTCAATCCGTTCCTCGCCTCGATCTGGCCCGGCGGCCAGCCGCCGCGCCTGTCGCTCGGCTATGGCTCGATCATCGCCGCGCATGGCCTGTTCTCGATGGCGCTGGTGACGATGATCGTCGGCACGCGGCTGGGCAGCCTCGACCGCAATCTGGTCGAGGCCTCAAGCGACCTCTACGCCACACCGCTGACGACGTTCCGCTCGATCGTCCTGCCGCAGATCATGCCGGCGGTGGTCGCCGGCTTCCTGCTCGCCTTCACCTTCTCCTTCGACGACTTCATCATCGCCTTCTTCGTCGCCGGCGCGCAGACGACGCTGCCGATCTACGTCTTCGCCTCCATCCGGCGCGGCGTGACGCCGGAGATCAACGCCATCGCCACGATCGTGCTCGTCGCCTCCGTCCTGCTCGTGGTGCTTGCCCAATGGCAGCTGCGCCAGCGCAAGCCATCAAACTGAAAGCCGCATCATGATCCTCAAAGACCGCATCGCCGTGGTGACGGGCGCCGGCTCTGGCATCGGGCGCGCCGGCGCCATGATCATGGGCAGGGAAGGGGCCGTGGTCGTCATCGCCGACAGGGATGAGGCCGCAGGCGAAGCAACGGCCGCGGACATCCGCGCCACAGGTGGCCGGGCCGAGGCGATCGTGACTGACGTCTCCGACGACAGTGCGATCGACCAGCTGATCGTCGGCACGCTCGACAGACATCAGCGCATCGACATCCTGCACAATCATGCCGGCATTCAGGTCGGCGGCACGCTGACCGAGGTCGAGACCGCCGGCATGGATGCCTCCTGGCGGGTCAATGTGCGGGCGCAGTTCCTGGCGGCGAGGATCGTCATGCCGTCGATGATCGCGCAAGGCGGTGGCGTCATCCTCAACACGGCTTCGAATTCGGGCGTCTTCTACGACCGCGAGATGATCGCCTATGCGACGTCGAAACATGCCGTGGTGGCGATGACCAGGCAGATGTCGCTCGACTACGCCAGGCACAATGTGCGCGTCAACGCGCTCTGCCCGGGCTGGGTCGACACGCCCTTCAACGAACCGTTCATCGCCCAGATGGGCGGACGCGAAGCGATCGAAACCTATGTCCGCACCAAGATCCCGATGGGCCGCTGGGCCGTGGCCGAAGAGATCGCCGAGGCGATCCTGTTTCTCGTCTCGGACCGATCGTCCTTCATGACCGGCCAGGCGCTGGTGATCGATGGTGGCGAAAGCATCGGCTGAGACCGCTGCTTTCATCTATCGACCTTCCTGTTTCAGCCCCTTTTCCTGCGGTTTCGCGGGACGCCGGACGGCACCGGACCATGGTCTGGCTGGCATGGGACTTCAGTGCCATGGCAGGCCAAAGGCGCGGGTTTCTTTTGATTTTCAATAAGTTACGATTTCGAGGCGAGGCCCGCTCTCGGATTGAGACCGCATTTGTCTAAAGTTTACCAGGTGTGATTAGCGATTTCTCATACGCAGATGGTTCAGCGGTGGGCGAGAGCGCAATTCTCGAGGAGATCACCATGACAAACCGGAAAACTCTGTTGGCGGCGCTGGCCGCATTGGCGCTTCTGGCGTCTCCGGCGCTCGCCGGCAACGGGCATGGCAATGGCGGGGGCAACGGCGGCGGCAACGGCAATAGTGGCGGCAACGGAAATGGTAAGGGCAACGCGAGCAGCAACGGCAACAGCGATGCTTCGCATGGCAAGTCGTCGTCGGCACCCGGACAGGCAGCCAAGGCGGAGACGGAGACGACGGCCAGCACCACGGTCGATGCGACCACAACCGTATCGTCTGTACCGAACGACAAGAACATTCACGCCAAACTCGGCCGGCTGAACTCGCTGCAACGCAACGTCAACGCCTATATGAACTCCAAAAGCAAGAAGTTCGCCGCCATCCAGGCATTCGTGACCCAATCGGCGAAAGCCAAGAATGCGCAGGTAGCGGCTGCCGCGGCCGCCGCAACGGCCGCCGCCGCCCAGGCTCAACTGGATGCGCTGAATGCGCAATTGAGCGCGCTGACGTCGCTGACACCGGATCAGATCGCCGCCATGACGCCCGCGGACCAGGCGGCCCTGCCGGGACAGATATCGGCGCTGCAAGCCGATGTCACCGCCCAGCAGGCAGTGGTCGCCGCCGACAATGCGGCTGCCGATCAAGCCGCGGCCGCGGCAACCGCGGCAGCGGTCGGCACCGACGACGCATCGCTCGGCGCGGCGCTGACAGACATGGCAAATAAGCCGGTCGACGCCGAGGTCACGGCCTGGGCCCAAGGTGTCCTTGCCGGCAAGATCGACCAGACGGCGACCAAGCTTCAAGCGGGAACGACGCCGTAGCGGATCGGCCCTGAAAAGGCAGTAGCCTGTCGAAGAAGATGCCGCCGGCCCTTCCCCGGCGGCATCGCTTTTCCTGCTCGCGCCCCTGGTCGAACGATTGAGAAACAACAGGCGCGGTGTTGCCGCGCGCCATTCTTCATACGTGTTTGCGGCCGCCGGCCTCGCGAAACCAGCTGTCGGGATAGGGATACCACCAGTCCTGGATGGCCGGCCTGTGGTCGATGATGACCATCTTCGAGCGGCGGAAGGCATCGAGACCCTGGCGCCCAAGTTCGCGGCCAAGGCCGGAAGCCTTCCAGCCGCCGAAGGGTAAAGCGTCATTGTCGATCAAGTGATTGTTGACCCAGACCATGCCGGCCTCCAGCCGTTCGGCCGCGTCGTGCGCCTCGGCCAGATCCGTGGTGAAGACCGAAGCGCCGAGCCCGAAGGGGCTGTCGTTGGCGAGCCGGATCGCCTCGTCGAAATCCTTGACCCGGCAGATGGCTGCGACCGGCCGAAACACTCTTCGCGCACGATCGCCATGTCAGGACTGACGCTGGTCAGGATCGTCGGCTCGTAGAACCAGCCGGTGTTGTGCGCCGGCGGAATGCGGCCGCCGGTGATGGCCTTGGCGCCGTTGGCAATGGCGTCGTCGACCAGCCGCATGACCTTGGCTCGTGCCGCCTCGCTGACCAGCGGACCGATCTCGGTCTTGTCCATGCCGTCGCCGATGCGCAGCGCGCGCGTCCTTTCGGCAAACAGTTCGACGAAGCGATCATGCACGGCGTCGACGACGAAGAAGCGCTCGGCCGACGTACAGACCTGGCCGGTGAGGTGGAAGGCAGCGGTGACGCTGCCGGCCGCCGCGACGTCGAGCGGGGCGTGTTGGCTGATGATCAGCGGATCGCTGCCGCCGGCCTCGATGACGCAAGGCTTCATGCGCTCGGCGCAGGCCACCGCAACCATCTTGCCGGCTGCGACCGAGCCGGTGAAGGCAACGGCGTGGGTGCGGTCGGAGGCGATCAGCGCCTGCGCGGTGGCGGCACCTCCCGGCAGGCAGGACACCAACCCTTCTGGCAACGAGCGGAAAACCGTCATGTAGTCCAGCGTTGAGAGTGTCGTCACCTCGGCCGGCTTGATGATGCAGGCATTTCCGGCGGCAAGCGATGCGGCCACCGTCCAGCACATCAGCAGGATCGGAAAATTGTAGGGCATGATGTGGACGGAGACGCCATAGGGTTCATAGCGCGCATACTGGAACGAGCCGGCCTGCGTCGTGCCGGCGACCTTACCGGCATCGTCGCGCGCCATCTCGGCATAGTAGCGGAAGATCGGCGCGCAATTGGCGATCTCGCCTATGGCCTCGGGATAGGGCTTGCCCATTTCGCGCACCATCAGCTCGGCGCAATGCGTGAAGTTGGCCGCCTCGATGGCGTTGGCGACGGCGTGCAGATGCTTTGCCCGGCTCTTGGCGTCGAGTTTCTTCCAGGCAAGCTGCGCCTTGGTCGCGGCAGTGAGGACAGCGTCGATCTCGCCATCGCTGGCCGCCGCGATCGCGCCGACCGTTTCCAGTGTGGCCGGATCGATCACCGGTTTGCTCGCGCCAACCATCGGCAGGTAGTCCGGGTTGACGAAGAAGGTTGGCCGGTCGGGTGAAAAATGCATAGTCGCTCCCCTGTGATCAGAGCCTTCTTGAGAATTCGTCCTGCGGAGTCAGATGGCGTGGTTTTCGAGAACCGGAGCGCAGAGGACATTCGGGTCCGTGAGCACGGGAAGCGGAGAAAACCGCGTCAGGTGACCGGCAGGTAGAATTATCGGGAAGGCTCAGCGGATCATGTAGACCTTCTTGATGGTCTCATGGACCGTGCAGACGCCCTTCCAGTCCTGCGGGAAGAAGGCTGCCGTGTCCGGCTCGATCTCGATGACCTCGCCGGACTCATGCACATAGGTGCAGCGCCCTTCGAGGAAGTGGCAGAACTCGTCATGGGTGACGTGGCAGTGCCACTTGCCCGGGGTACAGACCCAGAGGCCGCATTCCGAACGGCCTTCCTGTCCCTTGTAGAGCAGCTTGCCCGACGTGTGGGACTGACCCTCGATCATAGTGGAGATCACGCCCCAGTCGACGAGGTCCGTGATGGCAAGAGGCGATTGCATGATCGGCGTGGTCATATCGAATTCCCTGGTAAAGTGCTCACCGGCACATGAAGGCCTTGGTCAGCGTTTGCGTGACGATGGAGATGCCGGTCCAACCGGCGGGAAAGAAGACGAGCGTACCGGCCTCGACCGGGATGTCCTCGCCATCGTCCCTGACATAACTGCCGCGCCCCGACAGGAAGTGGCAGAATTCGTCGGCGGCAAAGCTGACTTTACGGGTGCCCGGCGTGCACGACCACAGGCCGCACTCGCTCGATCCGTCCGGATTCCTGGAAAGGATCTTGCCTGAGGCCCGCGGCGCGCCCGCGAGCGTGTTGGCGCCCGCGCCCCAATCCTCCAGGTCCACGGTCGAGGCATCAGGCCAATGCGGTGTCGACATGTCTTGCTCCTATGCGGTGGATTCTTGCTTGAGCATGATCTTGTCCGAAAAACCGGTTTCCACTTTTCGGGATCATGCTCTCAGGCCAGCATGTAGACGTTGCGCATGGTCTCATGCACGGTGCATTCGCCCGTCCAGCCGGCGGGGAACATGACCACGGTTCCAGTGGAGACTTCTATCACCTCGCCGACATCCGATCGGTAGGTCGCACGGCCGGAAACGAAATGGCACAATTCGTCGCGCGGGATCGAGAGCCGCCAGCGGCCCGGCGTGCAGACCCATACGCCGGATTCCGGCTGATTGTCAGGGCCTTTGTGCACGAGTTTGCCGGTGGAGTGCGAGGTGCCTTCGAGCGCCTCGGGCTGGGCACCCCAGTCGACGAGGTCGGTGCGGGTGGAGGCCTGATGGAGGTGCGGGGCGGAGGAGGTCATGGGCGTGTTCCCGCGCCGATGGCTCGGCATGTCAAATATCTCGCTCACAGCAGCCCCTCCAGCAAACCCGCCGCCTTCTCCGGCCCGTTCTGCGCATGCATCTGTGCCGACGTCTTCGCCAGCTTCGCCTTCATCTTCGGATCGGTCAGGCAGGCTTCGATCTTTGTGATCAACTCGGCATCGGTCCAATCGTAGCGTGGCATGCGAAAGCCGTGGCCGGTTTCCTCCACGCGGGTGGCGTTGTCGTGGCCGTCCCAGACATAGGGCATGATGATGGCCGGCTTGCCGAAATAGAGGCACTCGGTGAACGAGTTGTTGCCGCCGTGGTGGATGACGGCATCGACCTGGGGAATGACCGAAGGCTGCGGGAACCAGCTGTCGACGATGACGTTGGCAGGCACGTCGGTGTACTGGTCCTTGTAGCCGCCGACGTTGACCAGCGCGCGGTAGCGGGTCGTTCCCAGCGTCGCGATGATGCGCTTCAAGAGATCTACATCGCCGGCGCCCAGGCTGCCGAAGGAGACATAGAGCAGCGGCCCGTCATTGTTCTCAGTGAAAGTCGGCACCGTGTAGGGCTTTTCCTGCCGCACGCAGCCTTCGAGGTACTGGAATTTTGTCGAGTCGAGCGGGTGGCGGCGCTTGAACTTTGCCGCCTCGGGGTAAAGCAGCAGATTCAAGTATGGCGACGCCTCGAAGAACTGGCCGACCGGATAGGCTGCCTCATTGTTGGCTGTGAGGAACGCGTTGAAGTCGTCATGGATCGGCTTGATCACCGCGTTGAAATGGTCGCGGTAGCGCTGGTGTCCGGCGTGGTCGTTTTCGCCGCAGCCGGAGAGATGCGGGGGGATGCCCTCGTCCTCGATCTCGTTTTCCGAGCAGGAGATGACGCGCACCCAGGGCTTGCCGTACTGCTTGATCGCCGGGAACAGGATGACGTTGTCGACGCAGATGACATCCGGCTTGATGGCGGCCAGAACGCGCGGCAAATCCTTCTGCGCCCATTTGGCGCTGTCGACGATCGCCGTCCAGCAGTCCTTCACGTAATTGTCGACCTGGTCGTAGGGCGATTTGCGGAAGTTCGGGATGTGGCCGTTGATGAAATCCTCCCAGAATTTCGCCATCTGCTCGGGTGGCATCGGTTCGGAGAGGTTCACCGGATGCGCCTCGAAGCCATAGCCCTTGTAGACATCGACAAAGCCGGGGTCGGACAGGAACACCGCCTTGTGGCCGCGCGCCTCGACGGCTTGCGCGATGCCGACGGAATTGAGCGCCGGGCCGTAGGCGGCTTCGGGAAAAAACGCGATCGTCTTTTGCGCCATCAGGCTATTCCTCCACTCACTCTGCGAAAATTCTGACATCGGCGGCGTCCCAGCCGAGTTCGACATGGTCGCCCGATGCAACCGGCCGCCGGTCGGCGGCGTCGGCGGTGACACGCACCAGGAACGGTTTTGGCGATCGCGGCGTGCGGACATGCAGCTGCAGGTCGAGCCCCTGATAGGCCAGCGCCTCGACCACGCCCGTGGTGCGGTTGGCGGATTCCGCCTCTGGGAACAGCCGGACGCGTTCGGGCCGCACCGACGCCACTGCCGATGCTCCCGGCGTGAGCGCTGTGGGAACCCTGCCGGCGATGCGCGCCCCATTCACCGCCACAACGCCATCGGGTGACGCCTTGCCCGAGACAAAGTTCATCACGCCGATGAAGTCGGCGACAAAACGGTCGGCCGGATGTTCGTAGACCGCGTGCGGCGTGTCGCATTGCAAGAGCTTGCCATCCCTGAGCACCGCCATGCGGTCGGCCATGACCAGCGATTCCTCCTGGTCATGGGTGACGATGACGAAGGTGATGCCGACCTCGTGCTGCAGGCGCTTCAATTCCAGTTGCATGGCGCCGCGCAGCTTCTTGTCGAGCGCGCCAAGCGGCTCGTCGAGCAGCAGCAGGCGGGGGCGCTTGACCAGCGCGCGGGCCAGCGCGACGCGCTGCTTCTGGCCGCCCGACAATTGCTCGGGCTTGCGGTCGGCGAAGGGGACGAGTTCCGTGGTCGCCAGGATGGCGTCGACGCGGGAGCGGATCTCGGCTGAAGGCAAACGCTCCATCTCCAGCCCATAGGAGACATTGGCCCGGACGCTCATATGGGGGAACAGCGCGTAGGACTGAAACATCAGATTGACCGGCCGCTTGTTGGGCGGCGTCCTGGCGATATCGTTGCCGTCGAGCAGGATGCGCCCGTCGCTCGGCGTCTCGAAGCCGGCGAGCATGCGCAAGAGCGTGGTCTTGCCGCAGCCCGATGGACCGAGCAGCGCGAAGAACTCGTTTTCCCTGATGTCGAGCGAGATGCCGTCGACGGCGGTGACGCGGCCGAAATTCTTCGACACATGATCGATGGCCAGCAGCGTGCGTGGTTCGCTCATTGGCCGATCATTCCCCGGTTGAGCCGCTGCGACAGGGTCAGCGCGGTGATCGAGACCGCCATGACGATGGTTGCCAGCGCATTGATCTCCGGCGTGATGCCAAAGCGGATCATGGCGTAGATCTGCATCGGCAACGTGGTCGAGGCGCGGCCGGCGCCTGCGGTGAAGAAGGCGATGATGAACTCGTCGACCGAAAGCGTGAAGGCGAGCAGCGCGCCGGCGATGACAGCCGGCAGGATGACGGGCAATGTCACGCGCCGGAAGGTGGTCATGGCTGAGGCACCGAGATCGGCGGAAGCCTCGACGATCGACCAGTCGAAGCTCTTCAACCGGGCACGCACCACCGAACAGACGAAGGCCAGGTTGAACACGACATGGGCGAGGATGATGGTGTGCAGGCCCATGGTGAGGTTGAGCATCGAAAAGAACGACAAGAGCGCGATCGCCAACACGATGTCGGGGATGATCATCGGCGCGAAGATCAGCGCTTCGAGCCCCTTGCCATATTGCCGGCGCATCTCGATGCCGATCGCCAGCAAGGTGCCGAGCAAGGTGGCGATGGTTGTCGAGACCAGCGCCACGATCAGCGTGTTGAGGGCGGCCGAGAGAATGGCGGAATTACCGGCCAGCGAGGCATACCATTTCAGCGAAAAGCCAGACCACGCCGTCGGCAGCCCGCCTTCGTTGAAGGACAGCGCCACCAGCACTGCGATCGGGATATAGAGGAAGGCGAACACGAGGCTCAACACGAGCCAAAGCGTGCGCCGCGCGGCTGGTGAGCGTTCAGCCATTCGCGTTGCCCTCGGCTGCTTCCACACGGCCAGAGGCGCGATTGGCGGCAATCGCCTGCGCCGTCAGCACTAGCAGCATGATGGCGATCAGCGCCATCGCCAGTGCGGCACCAAACGGCCAGTCATTGGCGGTCAGGAACTGGTCGTAGACGAGATTGCCGATCATCTGGAAACGGCCGCCGCCGAGCAGTGCCGGGGTGACGAAATTGCCGATCGACAGTACGAAGACGAAGACGGCACCGGCGGCGATACCGGGCACGGTCAGCGGCAGGATGACGCGACGAAACGTCGTCATGGCCGAAGCGCCGAGATCGCGCGAGGCTTCGGCGAGTTCCGGATTGAGCCGCGACAGCGGTGCGTAGCAGGCGAGGATGACGAAGGGCAGATAGTTGTACACGAGGCCAGCGATGACAGCGCCCTCGGTGTAGAGCATCGACGGCGGCTCGCCGGTATAGCCCAGCCAGCGCAGGAGCTGGGTGATAAGCCCTTGGCGGTTGAGCAGTACGATCCAGGCATAGGTGCGGATCAGATAGTTGGACCAGAACGGCAGCACCGCGAAGAACAGGAATACCGATTGCCAGCGGCGCGGGGCGGCCGCGATCGCATAGGCGGCGGCATAGCCGATCACCACTGCGATCAGCGTGGCGGTGCCGGCAATGCGCGCGGATTTCAGGAAAATGCCGGCATAGAGCGGGTCGAAGACCAGCCCGAAATTCTCCAGCGTGAAGGTGTAGTCGATGCCGCCATAGATGCCGCGCCGGAAGAAAGCCAGCGCCAGCACCAGCACGCATGGCACCACCATTAGCGCGATCAACCAGACCAGCGCCGGGGCCATCAGCAGGGAGGAGCGGGAGGGCGTGAAGGAACGCAAGCTTGCTTCCAGGACAGTGATTGCCAGAAACTGACGCCGCTTACTGCGCGGCCTTGATCTCGCTGACGATCTTGGAATAATCGCGCTGGGCTTCGCCGACGTCACGCAACTGCTCGAATTTGACGAGGTCGGCGACCGGCATCGCCATGTTGGGGAATTTTGCCAGGAAGTCGGCCGGCAGGCTTTCCATGGCCGGCTTGTTCGGCACTTTGTAGTCGATGTTCTGGGCCGCCCAGGCGTGGTTCTTGGCGTCGAGCATGAAGTTGACGAACTGGAAGGCGGCGTCCTTGTGCTCGGAAGCCTTCATCACCACCATCGTGTCGACCCAGAGATCCGAACCTTCCTTCGGGATGACGTATTTGATCTCCGGCTTATCGGCGATGCCGTAATTGCACCAGCCGTCCCAAGCCTGCACCATCAGCGCTTCGCCCGAAACCAGCTTCGAATAGAAGGTGGTATCATCATAGGCGAGCAGGGTTTTCTTGGCCGAGATTAGCAAATCCTTGACCTCGGCCATCTTGGCCGGGTCGGTCTCGTTGACGGAGAAACCCTTGTCGAGCTGGCCGGCGGCGAGCAGCCAGCGGTCGGTCGCCAGCATGGTGGTCTTGCCCTTCAGCTCGTCGGACGGCGCGAGCAGATCGCTCCAGCTTGTCGGCGCGGTCTTGACCAGATCCGAGCGATAGCAGAGGCCGGTCGTGCCCCAGGTATAAGGCACGGAGAAAGTGTTGCCGACATCGTGCGGCAGCTTGGTCGCTTCGGGATAGAGATTGGCCAGGTTGGGGATCTTGGCGTGGTCCATCGGCTCGGTCAGGCCGAGCTTGTTCAGCACCTCGGCGAAAGGCGAAGAGACGAAGACCACGTCATAACCCTTGCCGCCGGCGGCAATCAGCTTGCCCATGATCTCTTCATTGGTGGCGTGCACCACGACTTCTCCGGAGACGCCCGTCGCCGTCTTGAAAGACGCCATGGCGTCGGGCGCCATGTAGCCGTCCCAGTTGGAGATGACGAGGTCGGTGGCCATTGCCGGCGCGGACAGCGCCACGGCAAGGCCGAGAGCGATTGGGGGCATTCTCAGCGCACGGCGCCGCAGGCTGGTCGCAGTCATGGCGGACTCCCATTCCGGTTGGTTCGTCGAATTCGTTTTGGACCCGCGCAACAGCGCCGCTGCATCGATCCCGTTCCCTCGGTCTTTTTATCGCCGATTGTCCTGACAGTACTATTGCAGAAAAAAGTACGTCAATCCATAATTTGTCAACCGGCCGAGGAATCTGGCCGATTGCGTCCACGGGGCCGATCGGTCAAACCAGTCCGGCTACGTCCGTTCCCGAGAGCAGTCATGCAAGCCTTAGCCCGAAGACCTCGCACCAACCATCTCGACCTGGCCCAGCGCATCCTCGATGTGGCGCGGCAGCGTGGGTTTGCGCCTGGCACGCGCCTGCCCGAGCAGCAGATCGCCTCGCTCTGCAGTGTCTCACGCACCCCGGTGCGTGCTGCGCTCAGCTTGCTCGCGGAACAGGGTGTCGTGCGCTGGGAAGCCGACACTGGTTATCTCCTGGCGATCGACCTCGCCGCCCAGCCGGCGATAGCAGCCGAATTGCCCGCCGCCGAGGAAGACGAGCTTGCCGAAGCCATCCTGCGCGACCGGTCGGCCCGGCGTCTGGACCAGACAGTCACCGTCGCCGGGCTGATGCGGCGGTACAGCGCTGAGCGAAAGACGGTACTAAAATCCCTGAACAGACTGACGGAAGAGAACTTGCTCGATCGTGCGCCGGGCCAGTCCTGGCTGTTCCGCCGCGCACCGGACGATCCGGAGGCGCAGGGCGAAAGCTACGAGTTCCGGCTTTTGCTGGAGCCAGCGGCGATCCTGACGCCGGGCTTCAGGCTGGACGGCGCGCGCGCCGCGATGTTGCGGCAGGGCATGGAGGCGCTGTCGGCACTGCCCGACTCTGCGTTCGATACTCGCGAGTTCCAAAGGCTCGACATCGATTTTCACGGCATGATCGCCGAAGGCTCCGCCAACCGCTTCGTCGCCGACGCGCTGGCCGGTCATCTCCGGCTGAGGCGGCTTCCCGGCATCTATGCCGGCGTCAACGTGTTCCGGCTGAAGCAATCGCTGCGTGAGCACCTGAACATACTCGACCATCTCGAAAGCCGGCAGTATGAGGTTGCTGCCGATCTGCTTCGCGTCCACCTGCGGCTTTCCCGCAGCCAGCGACCGCTGGCGGCCAGCCGCGGCGCGCCCGCGCTGTTCGGCATGTTCAGCCGGCCGGAATGAAGAGGATTAATTGACGCGTAGAGCGAGCCCGACCATCGCGCTGTTTCCCGAAGCCAGTTTCGGGGCGGCGTTGAATTGCGTCGGCATCGCACAGGCGCTGCGCGCGAAGGGTGCGCGGCCGGTGTTCATCTGCCATGCCGGCTTCTCCGGCGTCTTTGCCGACTATGGTTTCCAGGAATACCAGCTGCCGACCGAGGAGCCGCTGAGCGTCAGCGAGCGCCAAAGCTACTGGCAGGCCTTCGTGCGCCGGCATCTGCCACATTTCCGGCTGAGCCCGATCGACCAGCTCGAAACCTATGTCGCGCCGACCTGGCAAGCGATCGTCGACACGGCGCTCAACTCCGAGGCGCCGCTGCGCCAATTGCTGGCGCGGCTGAAGCCCGACGCGGTGGTGCTCGACAATGTCATCATGTTCCCGGCGATCGCCGCAGCCGGCTGTCCCTGGGTGCGCGTCGTCTCCTGCGCCGAGACGGAGCTGCCCGACGCCCAAGTGCCGCCCTATCTGTCCGGGCTTGCCTCGGATGACCCGCAACGCGGGGCGTTCGAAACCCGCTATCTCGCGGCTTCGGCTCCGGCGCATGATCGCTTCAACCATTTTCGCGCGGATTGCGGGCTGGCGCCACTTCCGAAAGGCCTGTTTCTCGAAGCCTCGCCCGACCTCAATCTGCTCCTGACGCCTTCGATCGTGCGCCGCGAACGCGCCGCGCCGCTCGACCCCGAGCGCTTCGTCTATCTCGAAGGCTGCGTGCGCTCGGAAGGACCGTTCGAGGTGCCGGTTTTTCCCCGCAATGGCGGGCCGCTGGTCTATGTCAGCTTCGGCAGCCTCGGCGCCATGGATGTCGGGCTGATCGAGCGCATGCTCGCCGTCTTCGACAGGCTGCCGGCCCGCTTCATCGTCAATGTCGGCGGCCTCCGCGACGCCTACCGCGCGGTGCCCGACAATGTCTATCTCGACGCCTGGTTTCCGCAGCCCTCGGTGGTGGCGAAGTCGGACCTGTTCATCCACCACGGCGGCAACAACAGCTTTTGCGAGGCGCTGCGCTTCGGCGTGCCGTCGCTGATCATGCCCTATTGCTGGGACGGACACGACAATGCGCAACGCGCCGGCGAAACCGGCGTCGGCGACCATATCGGCCGTGACGGCTGGACCGAAGGGGGACTGGAGAAGGCTATTCTCGGCTTGCTGGCCGATGACGCCATGCGCGCCCGCCTTAGGGACAATGCAGCCGAGATGGCGCTGAAACCCGGAACGGATGTGGCCGCGCAAGCCATTCTCTCCCTGATACGGACATGAACGAAATGCTTGACAAGAACACCAACACCTCGCTCTCCAGCGGCAACGATCCCAAGGCTTGGCTCACGCAGCACGGCATCACCGAAGTCGAATGCCTGGTGCCAGACATGAACGGCGTGCTGCGCGGCAAGGCGCTGCCGACCGCCAAATTCCTCAAGGCGCTGGAAGACCGCGCACTCTATCTGCCGAGTAGCGCCTTCCTGGTCAGCATCGACGGCCGTTATTCCGGCTCGATCGACGAGGGTTTTGCCTATTCGGACCCCGACATGCGCATGGTGCCCGATGTCTCGACGCTGTGCCTGGCGCCCGGGGCGGTGGCTGGTAAGGCCTATGTCTTCGCCGACGCCTTCCACATGGATGGCAGGCCGTGGATGGCTTCGCCCCGCCAAGTGCTGCGCGCCGTGCTCGATCTCTATCGCCGGCGCGGCTGGCGCGCGGTGGTGGCGCCGGAACTCGAATTCTATCTCACCGCGCCCAATCCCGATCCGGACAGACCGCTGACCGCACCGGTCGGCGCCAACGGTCGCACTGAAACCGTACAGCATCCCTATGACATGGCCGCGCTGGAAGAATTCGAGCCGGTGATCCGGCGCGTCTACGACTATGCCGCCGCCGCCGGCGTGCCGCTCGACACGTTGATCCATGAATCGGGCACGGCTCAGCTGGAGATCAACCTGCTGCATGGCGACGCGCTGCCGCTGGCCGACCAGGTGCTTTTGTTCAAGCGGTTTACGCGCCAGGCCGCGCAGCAATGCGGCATGCATGCGACCTTCATGGCCAAGCCGATCGCGGCCCAGGCCGGCAGCTCGATGCATCTGCACATGTCCGTCGTCGACGAGACCGGCAACGCGCTGTTCGCCAGTACTGACGACGCCGACACCGAGATGTTCGGCCATTTCATCGGCGGCCTGCAGAAGTACATTCCCGAAATCATGCCGCTGTTCGCGCCCAACGTGAACTCGTTCCGCCGCATCCGGCCCAACCACAGCGCGCCGGCCAACATCGAGTGGTCGCACGACAACCGCTCCTGCGGCCTGCGCGTTCCGGCGGGAGGGCGGGCGGCGCGACGGGTCGAAAACCGGTTGCCGGGTGCGGATTCCAATCCTTATCTGGCGATCGCCGGTTCGCTGCTTGCCGGCTATCTCGGCGTCGAGCAGAAGCTGGCGCGCTCGGCCGAAGCGTCGGGCAACGCCTACAAGATCAGGAGCACGCTGCCGAAGACAATGGAGGAAGCGCTCGACCGCTTCACCGCCTGCGACCCGGTGCGGGAACTGCTCGGCGAGGACTTCTTCCAGACCTATCTGCGCGTCAAGAGCGTCGAGCTCGACCTGTTCCAGAGCGTGGTGACGAGCTGGGAACGCGACCATCTGCTGCTGAAGGTGTGACCATGGCATCTTCAACGGGTTTCAATTCCGGTCTCGATATCGGCAAATCCTACTATGTCGCCACCGCCAATCCGGCGCCGGACCATCCGGCGCTTGCCGGCGATGTCGATGCCGACCTGGTTGTCGTCGGTGGCGGCTGCACCGGCCTGTCGGCCGCCCTTCACGCGGCTGAGCGCGGCCTCAAGGTGGTGCTCTTGGAAGGCGGCAGGATCGGCTGGGGAGCGTCGGGGCGCAATGGCGGCCAGATGATCCCCGGTCTGCGCAAGGGGGCCAAGGGTTTGGTCAAGCTCTATGGGGCCGAGCGCGCCAAGGTGCTGTTCGACCTTGCTTTCGAAGCGCGCGGCCTGGTGCTCGACATCATCGAGCGCCATGCCATCGATTGTGATCTCAGGCTCACCGGCCATCTGGTCGGCGCGGTCAATGGCTCCGACCTCAGGGATTTGGAAGAAGAGGCCAAATGCCTCGAGAGCGTGATGAAATTCCGCGATGTCGAGATACTCTCGGCGGCGGAGGCCCGGGCCAAGGTCGACACGCCCTATCACGGCGCGATGTATGAACCGCTCGGCGGCCACATGCACCCGCTGAACTATACGCTCGGACTTGCCCGCGCGGCTGTCGCGGCCGGCGTCACCATCCACGAGAATTCAGTGGCCGTGAAGCTGGAGCGGGAGCCGTCGATCCGGGTCTCGACGGCAAAGGGATCGGTGCGGGCCAGACATGTCGTGCTGGCGGGCGACGCGTTGCTCAACGGGCTGGAGCCGCGCGTCAACAGCCGCATCATGCCGGTCGGCAACTATATCGTCGCCACCGAGCCGCTGGAGGGCGCGCGCAACGTCATCCCGGCCAACGTCGCGGTGTCCGACACGCGCTTCGTCGTCAACTACTACCGCATGTCGGCGGATGGACGGCTGCTGTTCGGCGGCGGCGAGCGCTATACGCCGTCACCCCCGGCCGACATCGCCGGCTTCGTGCGACCGCACATGGAGGCCACCTTCCCGCAGCTCAAGGGCTGCCGCATCGATCATGCCTGGGGCGGGCTGGTGTCGGTGACGACGTCGCGGCTGCCGCATGTCGGGCACTATGGCGAGGTCTATTTCGCGCATGGCTATTCCGGCAAGGGCGTCATCCTGTCAACGCTGTCGGGCAAGCTACTGGCGGAAGCCATTACCGGCGACGCATCGAGGCTCGACCTGTTCTCGACACTGACCCCGATGCCGTTCCCGGGTGGGACGGCCCTGCGCGGGCCGCTCTATGTGCTGGGGATGCTGTGGTACGCGATGCGGGACCGCATCAAGCATTGAGGGTGCTTATTTAGACGCTGGCGGGCCAGCGCCCCCCTCTGTCCTGCCGGACATCTCCCCCTCAAGGGGCCTGTTGCACAATTCTGGCATTGTGATTCAC
>NZ_ML703261.1 GCF_008520305.1 Mesorhizobium sp. SARCC-RB16n
CCAGCCGGAGCCTTGGCGGCAGGGGCTGCCTTGGTGCCGCCGCCGGCGATCGCGGCGTCGACGTCTGCCTTCACCACCCGGCCATGCGGGCCGGTGCCGGTCACGGCCGACACATCGACCCCAGCCTCCTTGGCGATGCGGCGTGCAAGCGGCGATGCAAAGATGCGCTCGCCGGCCGCATGACCATTGGCGGTGGCTGGAGCTGCCGGGGCAGACTCAGACTTTGGCGTCTCGGTCTTTGGTGCCTCGGCCTTCGGCGCTTCAGCCTTGGGAGCCTCAGTCTTAGGCGCTTCGCTTTTCGCCGATGCGCCACCGCTTTTTGCGGCAGCGCCTGCGTCTTCGCCTTCAGCCGCGAGTACGGCGATCAGCGCGTTGACCTTGACGCCTTCCGTGCCGGCCGGGACAACCAGCTTCGCGACCGTGCCTTCATCGACGGCCTCGACCTCCATCGTCGCCTTGTCGGTCTCGATCTCGGCAATGACATCGCCCGGCGAAACCTTGTCGCCTTCCTTGACCAGCCACTTTGACAGATTGCCTTCTTCCATCGTGGGCGACAGGGCCGGCATGGTGATGTTGATAGGCATCGCTCACTCCTGGATGAATTTGAAAAGGCCGCGCATAACGGTCAGCGTGGCGACGATGAACACGGGCGGCAAGACACCGAAATGGTAGCTACCCTTGCCCATCTCGAGCGTCATCATGCTGCCGGTCTGGTCGACCTTTGCGGAAGCAGTTGCCACAATAGCAAGAACCAGCGACGCGGCACCGCTGAGCATCAACAGAACCGCATCGAACTTCCCGGTCATCGATCGCACGAAAAATGCGACCATGACAGTGGGAACAATGATGGCTGCCAACGTCCAGAAAGACAGCATCCGCATTGCTCCCTAGCGGTATTTGACGGCTTTGACGGCCTCGATGACCTCGCCGACGTTCGGCAATGCCAGCTTTTCGAGGTTGGCCGCATAGGGCATCGGCACGTCCTTGCCGGCAATGGTGATGACCGGCGCGTCGAGGAAATCGAAGGCGCGTTGCGAGACCTGGTTGGCGATATGGTCGCCGACCGAATTCTGCGGGTAGCCTTCTTCGACCACCACCAGCCGGTTGGTCTTCTTGACGGAGGCGATGACGGTGTCGAGATCGAGCGGACGGATGGTCCTGAGGTCGATGATCTCGGCGTCGATACCCATGCCGCGCAGCTCGGCTTCAGCCTTGACTGCATAGGTCATGCCGATACCGAAGGAGACGATGGTGACATCCTTGCCCGTCTTGTGAATCCGCGCCTTGCCGATTGGCAGCACGAAGTCGTCCAGCTTTGGCACGTCGAAGGACTGGCCGTAGAGGATCTCGTTCTCGAGGAAGATGATCGGGTTCGGATCGCGGATCGCCGCCTTCAGCAAGCCCTTGGCGTCGGCGGCCGTATACGGCATCACGACTTTCAGGCCTGGAATGTGACTATACCAGGCGGCATAGCACTGCGAGTGCTGTGCGGCGACACGGGCGGCTGCGCCGTTCGGCCCACGGAACACGATCGGCGCGCCCATCTGGCCGCCCGACATATAGAGCGTCTTGGCGGCCGAGTTGATGATCTGGTCTATCGCCTGCATGGCGAAGTTGAAGGTCATGAACTCGACGATCGGCTTCAGACCCGCCATCGCAGCACCCACGCCGACGCCAGCAAAACCATGCTCGGTGATCGGCGTGTCGACGACGCGCCGCGGCCCGAATTCCTGCAGCAGGCCTTGCGTGATCTTGTAGGCGCCCTGGTACTCTGCGACTTCCTCGCCCATCACGAAGACATCGCCATCGCGGCGCATTTCCTCGGCCATGGCATCGCGCAGCGCTTCGCGCACCGTGGTCGAGACCATCTCGGTGCCAGCGGGAATGTCCGGATCGGCGGCTATTTCCGTTTTCGGCGCGGCCGCGACAGGTGCGGCGGCCGGCTTTGCTGGTTCCGCCTTATCCTCGGCCGGCGCTTCCGCTTTTGCCGGTGTTTCTGTCTTGGCGGGAGCCGCGCCCTTGCCAGCATCGGCGGCACTTTCGCCGTCCTGCAGCAAAATGGCGATCACCGCGTTGACCTTGACGCCTTCGGTGCCGGCGGGAACCACGATCTTGCCAATCGTGCCTTCGTCGACGGCTTCGACTTCCATCGTCGCCTTGTCGGTTTCGATCTCGGCGAGGACGTCACCGGCGACGACCTTGTCGCCCTCGTTCTTCAACCACTTGGAAAGATTGCCCTCTTCCATGGTCGGCGAGAGAGCGGGCATGAGAATCTCGATCGGCATGTCCTGGCCCTCCCTTACAATACGATATCGGTCCAGAGCTCGGACGGATCCGGCTCGGCGTCGTGCTGGGCAAATTCGGCGGCGTCGGCGACAATGTCGCGAACCTCCTTGTCGACGGTCTTGAGCTCGTCCTCGGTCGCCCACTTCTTCTCGATCAGCCGCGCCTTGACCTGCTCGATCGGGTCGTGCTCGGAACGCATCTTCTGCACTTCTTCCTTCGACCGGTATTTTGCCGGATCGGACATCGAGTGACCGCGATAGCGGTAGGTCTGCATTTCGAGGATCAGCGGGCCATTGCCGGCGCGGCACCATTCGGTGGCGAGATCGCCCGCAGCCTTCACCGCGCGCACATCCATGCCGTCGACTTGGATGCCGGGAATCTTGAACGAGGCGCCGCGATGCGAGAAGTCGGTCTCCGCCGAAGAGCGCGACACTGAGGTGCCCATGGCGTAGCGGTTGTTCTCAATGATGTAGATCACCGGAAGCTTCCACAGCGAAGCCATGTTGAAGCTTTCATAGACCTGGCCTTGGTTGGCGGCGCCGTCGCCGAAATAGGTCAGCGAGACATTGTTGTTGTCGCGGTAGCGGTTGGCGAAAGCCAAGCCGGTGCCGAGCGATACCTGCGCGCCGACAATGCCGTGACCGCCATAGAAATGCTTCTCCTTGGAGAACATGTGCATGGAGCCGCCCTTGCCCCTGGACAGGCCACCGCGGCGACCGGTCAGCTCGGCCATCACGCCACGCGGCGAAAGCTCCATCGCCAGCATGTGACCGTGGTCGCGATAGGCCGTGATCATCTGGTCACCGTCGATCAGCGCCATCTTCATGCCGGTGACGACGGCCTCCTGGCCGATATAGAGGTGGCAGAAGCCGCCGATGAAGCCCATGCCGTAGAGCTGGCCGGCCTTTTCCTCGAACCGGCGGATGAGCAGCATGTGCCGGTAGGCGGCAAGCTCTTCGTCCTTGGTGAAGTCAGCAGGCTTGGGTGCTGACAGACCGGATTTGCCGTCGGATTTCGATTTGGCAGGCGCTTTTCTGGCTGCGGTGGCCATGCATCACTCCCTGTTGGCGTCTCTTTGCGGACACTGGAGCAAGATCGACCTGCTCCGGGGAGATCGCCCTCCCCTTCGATTTATGGGAGGCTAACACGTAGAAAGGCGTTCCGCCATGTCGAAATTGCATAGCTGGCATGCACCTAAGCAATTAAAATCATTGAAAATATTGGTGATTAACCTGATATCGGTTACTTCGTCGGAGCCGGCAGCATGATGGTGATCTCGTCGGCCTGGGATAGATTGAGCGCTTTACGCGCCTGCTCGTCGAGCATGTCCTTCTCCAGCGTGCCGTCATGCATGAGCTTGACTCGCCGCTCGAGCTCCATCCTGCGCGCCTTGATCGCATCGAGCTGACCCTGCAGCGCGACCGTCTCGGCCTCCAGCTTGTATTTGGAATTGATGCCGAATTCGCCGTGATAGGCGTGGAAGCCGAAATAGGCGAGGAACAACACGCACAGCGAGGGAATGATCAGCCGCCCGGTGTTTCTCTGCTTGTGCTGACGCGTCCACATGACCGATTCCCCGTGGCCGCGAACTCAAACGGCTCGAAGCCTTTTTCGCCTGATTGTGCTTAACGGACGGTTACGGGAGGCCGCCCTGCTAGGCCTGAAATGAAAAAGGGCGGGATGTCCCCGCCCTCTCCGTATCGACTATGTGCGGCCGGATCAGCTCTTGATCACCGACTTGCCGGCGTAACGCGCCTGCTTGCCGAGTTCTTCCTCGATGCGGATCAGCTGGTTGTATTTGGCCATGCGGTCGGAGCGCGACAGCGAACCGGTCTTGATCTGCCCGCAATTGGTGGCGACGGCGAGATCGGCGATGGTCGAATCCTCGGTCTCGCCCGAACGGTGCGACATGACGGCGGTATAGGCAGCCTTGTGCGCGGTCTCGACCGCGTCGAGCGTCTCGGTCAGCGAGCCGATCTGGTT
The DNA here is from genome assembly GCF_008520305.1 of Mesorhizobium sp. SARCC-RB16n. Taxonomy (GTDB): domain Bacteria; phylum Pseudomonadota; class Alphaproteobacteria; order Rhizobiales; family Rhizobiaceae; genus Mesorhizobium. The sequence goes on from NZ_ML703261.1 coordinate 4,270, forward strand.
GACCTTGACCAGGATCGAATTGGCGACGCCCATGCGGATGCCGTCGCGCAGGCGCGCCGTGTTGGTGACGAAGAGATCGTCGCCGACAAGCTGCGTCTTCTTGCCGATCAGGTCGGTCAGGTATTTCCAGCCTTCCCAGTCATCCTCGGCAAGGCCGTCCTCGATCGAGATGATCGGGTAGTCGGCGGCGAGTTTGGCGAGGTACTTGGCCTGCGCCTTGGGGTCACGTGTCTTCTTCTCGCCCTCATAGACATAGTTGCCGTCCTTGAAGAACTCGGTCGCGGCGCAATCGAGGCCGAGCGCGATCTCCTCGCCCGGCTTGAAGCCGGCCTTCTCGATCGATTCCATGATGAAGTCGAGCGCCACCGGCGCGCTCTTCAGGTTCGGCGCGAAGCCGCCCTCATCGCCGACATTGGTGTTGTGGCCGGCATCCTTCAGCTTCTTGCGCAGCGTGTGGAAGATTTCCGAACCCCAGCGAACGCCTTCGCGCAGCGTCGGCGCGCCGACCGGCAGGATCATGAATTCCTGGAAGTCGATCGGATTGTCGGCATGCGCACCGCCATTGATAATGTTCATCATCGGCACGGGCAGGATATGCGCCTTGGTGCCGCCGACATAGCGATAGAGCGGCAGGCCGGCGGCGTCGGCCGCGGCTTTCGCCACCGCAAGCGAAACGCCCAGAATGGCGTTGGCGCCGAGCCGGCTCTTGTTAGGCGTGCCGTCAAGCTCGATCATGGTCTGGTCGATATGGATCTGGTTTTCGGCTTCCATGCCGCCGATCGCCTCGAACAGTTCGCCATTGACCGCCTCGACGGCCTTGAGCACGCCCTTGCCGAGGTAGCGGGCGCCGCCGTCGCGCAGCTCGACGGCTTCATGGGCGCCGGTCGAGGCGCCCGACGGCACCGCGGCGCGGCCCATCGAACCGTCTTCGAGAACGACATCGACCTCAACGGTCGGGTTTCCTCGGCTGTCCAGGATTTCACGCCCGACAATGTCGATGATGGCGGTCATTGCGATGTCCTCGATTGATCTGAAGAAAGCGTCGCGCCCGTCTTAGCCAAAGCGACGCAAAAGGCAATCGGGCCCTGGCCGAATATTGCCGCCCGCCAGATTCACGAAGCGCAAGTTTCTGTCATCATAAGTCATGCCGCCAGACGCGCATTCCGGGTTAAGGCTGTTGTCGCGCGGGGCGAAACAGGAGGAGTTTCGCCATGTCTGAGTTGAGCGGTATCGTCAGTCTGTTCCTGATCGCGGCGGCGTTCCTGACGTCGTGCGACAATCAGCAGTCACCGCCAAAGGCCATTGCGCCTTTGGCGGCTTTGCATATCAGCGAGTAGCGTTGCGTTGAGTCAAAAAGGGCCCCGTCGAAAACGGGACCCTTTTTGTTCGTCGCGTCAATGCCAGTAGGGCCTGACCTTGTAATACGCATAGGATGCGTCGCGCGCATTCTCGCCGTCCGCGCCGGCCAGTTCGTTGATCGAATAGGCGGGCGCTGCCTTCAGCTGCTCCTTCGAGAAGGGCACGACATAACCGCCCTTGTCCTCGTCGTAGTCGAGACTGGCCCATGGAATGGCATGATATTTCTCGCTGATCCCGAGAAAGCCGCCAAACCCGATCACCGCGAACATGATGCCGTTCGACGTCTTGTCGAGCATGATGTCCTCGATGCTGCCGATGCTATCGCCTTGGGTGTTGTAGACGGTAGTGCCGATGACTCGCGAAGCTGCAATGGCTTCGGTGTGGCCTGTCTGCGTTGTCATTATGGTACTCCTCGTTGTCGTTGATCTCTGCCTGACAATGAGGGGCGTCGGCGAAAGTTCCCGACTATTTTCGAGCCGCTTGCGGTCACTCCGCGAGGATGAAAGTCACCTTCATGTTGACGCGATAGGCCGCGATCTTGCCGTCCTCGACAACGATCTTCTGGTCCTGGATCCAGGCGCCCTCGACGTTCTTCAGGGTCTTTGAGGCACGCGCAATTCCCTTCTCGATGGCGTCCTGAAAGCTCTTCTTGGACGACGAGGTGATTTCGGTGACGCGGGCGACGGACATGGCTTCCTCCTGCCAAAACGCTCATTTGCCGGCCAACCGTACAACTGGGGCTTGTCCGCTACAAGACGTTGGCTTTTCAGCCCTTTGCAATCCTGTCGAAGGCCATCAGCCGTTCCAGAAGTGCCGGCATGTCCTTCAGCGGCAGCATGTTCGGGCCGTCGGACGAGGTCGAATTGTCGGGATCCTGGTGTGTCTCGATGAAGACGCCGGCAACGCCGACGGCAACGGCCGCGCGGGCCAGCGTCTCGACAAAGCGGCGCTCCCCACCAGACGACCCGCCCTGCCCGCCCGGCTGCTGCACCGAATGGGTGGCGTCGAAGATCACCGGGGCGCCGATCTCGGCCATGACAGGCAGAGCACGCATATCCGACACCAGTGTGTTGTAGCCGAAAGAAGCGCCGCGCTCGGTGGTCAGCACATTGGCATTGCCGGAACCGGTGATCTTGGCGACCACGTTCTTCATGTCCCAGGGGGCGAGGAATTGTCCCTTCTTGACGTTGATCACCTTTCCCGTCTTTGCCGCGGCGACCAGCATGTCGGTCTGGCGCGAGAGAAAAGCCGGTATCTGCAGCACATCGACATGCGGCGCCACGATGGCGCACTGCTCCTCGGTGTGGACATCGGTCAGCACAGGGAGCGAGAATTCCTTGCGCAACTCGTCGAAGACGGGAAGGGCGGCGTCCATGCCGGCGCCCCGCGTCGCCGACAGCGAGGTGCGGTTGGCCTTGTCGTAGCTCGTCTTATAGACGAGGCCAATGCCGAGCCTGCCAGTCAGCTCCTTCAACGCACCGGCCATGTCGAAGGCGTGCTGGCGCGATTCGAACTGGCACGGGCCGGCGATCAGCGCCAGGGGTGCCGCATTGTCGAAGACGACATTGCCGACGGTTACCGACGAATTTGGCGCCAGGGGGTTGTTCATTGGATCTCCCGAAAGATGAAAGCCGCGCCCTGCCCGGATGCCGGCTGCACGATGATGTCATTGCCCGACATATCGTGTTCGATGGCATTGGCCGCAAGCAGGCTTGCGGCGGCGTCAATGTTGCGGATCGAAAAAATCACGGCGGCGAAGCGCAATTCTGACGGCGCCCCGGCCGGTATTCCAAAGCGCGTCGCGAAAGAGGCGGCGTCCAGCACGGTCAAGACCGCGTTCGGCAGATGAAAAAAAGCGCCGCCTTGCGCATCGGCGGCCTGATCGTTGATCGCCACTGAAATCAGCCTGTGCTGTTCGGCAGGCACGTCGCTTATCGCTACGATTTCGACAATTCCCGTGGCGCCGTTGGCATGATCCTGCAATGCCGCGCGGTCGGTTTTCGGCGCAGCAATGCGCTGGACGGCAAAGAGGAATGCATCGGCTGCCTTGCTGTCGGATGCAAAGGCGAGCTTGAAAGATGCGCTGTCGCTTTTGCCGGACGTGTCCGTGAAAGCGCGCGAAAAGCTCAGCGCGTCTCCCGCCGACAGGCCGGCTTCGACATAGCGCGCATGATCGGCTTCGGCATCGCCGGTGGCCAAGGCTATCGCGGAAAACCCCTCCTCGCCCGCTCCATCGCGATAAAGGCGGTCGCGCGCAACGAAGACATTGCCCTCGGCGATGGCCTTCGTCGCCGCCTTGTGATCACCGATCGCGAGCGGTTCGAGATACGTGCCGTCGGCGAAGAAAACACAGCAATTTTGCGTGCCGAACGGATGGATGCCTGTCGGGGCGACGACGAAGCCAAGCGCGTTGAGCCGGGCGCGCGCCGTATCGAGGCTCCGCGTCGGCAGAACCAGATGATCGAGCGGATGGATGCCTGATGGGCTTCGGGTCATGGAAGCGCGATGTGCATCATTCGGAAGATCGGTTCAAGGCTTGATCGCAAATGCTGCCGGCAGCGGCATTGCGCGGACGTTGCCTTCTGCCGTCGCGCTGGCCGAATTGAGAGCATGGCGGAAGGCCAACAACCTTCCGGGCGGCCTTCACGTGCTGCCAGGCTATTCGCGGGGCGCCGCAAACAGCGCTGGATCAGCTCCCAGCCACGACATCGGCGGAATAGCGCAGCTCGCGCAATGGTTTGACCTTTCTGGTGGTCTGCGCATAGAGCGGATGCGCCTTGTAGGCGGCAAGCGCTGCGTCATCGGCGAATTCCGCGTAGACAACGACATCGACTTCATCCGAAAGCGGATCGACCTTGGTGTTCAACGTGACCTCGAAAAGGCTGGAATGAGGGATGTCGCCGAGCACCAGCAGCCCGGTGCGAACTGCTTCCACATCTTCCTTGCGCCGCGCGCTGAAGAAAACGATATGCCGGATCAATCCCGCCTCCTCGATCTGAATGTCGAGGTCTTTTGTGCCGGCGGTCTCTTCGCGTCAACCGGTCGTCGCGCCACGCGTCCTTGCGACGCGCCTCGACCGGTGCTGGACCTCAGTTCGCGCAGATCAGGTATGAAGTGCCGGGCAGCTCAATTCGGAGGAGGTGTCTAGGCCTTGCCGGAGACGTAGCGCACCGCATGGGAAACTTCCCTGACCGCGACGTCGAGATACCGGCCCTGATTGTAGAGGCCGTCCCAGATCAGGAAGAACGCGATGGCGGCAATGACAATTACATAACGCATGGCTAAAGCTATCGCACAAGCGATGCGGCTGCCATAGGCGTTTTTGATTTCGGGCGGCAGCAACCTGAGGCAAGGCGGCCGATGCCGGGCGCCGCGTGGCACAGTCCAGCTCTCGGCATGCCTCTTGAAGTCCCCCCTCGTGACGTGGAAGATTGTGGCAGGCATTCACTGGAGGCGCTGAAGCTCTGCTAAAGGGTGCGCGCTTTCGTTCGAGCCCGCCTGCCGTCGAACCCGCAAGCTACCGGGACCAGGCAACGGCGTTTGAACCCGGCGGATGATCCAAGAGAACCGCGGCTCGGCAGTTGTGCCGAGATCACGGAGATCCAGGGGCATGGAATGGCACACGGGGAACATCATGGCATGGCGCCGGGCGACGCGGTCAGGCTCGACGAATTCAATTTCACCGAGATCGTCAAGGGCCTGCCGGCCAAGGCGCGCATGGTGCTGTCGGCGGCCATGAACCTGCCGCGCGGTTCGCTGAAGGTCAGAATGCCAGACGGTCGTGCCGTTCTCGTCGGCGGCAAGGCTCCGGGTCCCGACGCCGAACTCGTACTCAAGAACTGGCGTCTGCCGGGCCGCGCCTTTTCCGGCGGCACGATCGGCGTCGCCGAATCCTATATGGACGGCGATTGGGAAAGCCCTGACGTCACCAGCTTCCTCGAACTGTTCGTGGTCAATTCGGCGATCGGCGAACGCGTCGCGGGCGGCGCCAGCTGGCTCATCAACACGGTCCAGCGCATCCGCCACTGGTTCAACGAGAACACACGCACGGGGTCGAAGCGCAATATCTCGGCGCATTACGATCTCGGCAATGCCTTCTACAAGGAATGGCTCGACCCGAGCATGACCTATTCCTCAGCGCTTTATGCCAATGGCGCCAATGATCTCGAGAGCGCCCAGGCCGCCAAATATCGGGAGTTGGCCAGGGATACGGGCATAAGCGATAAGGATCATGTGCTGGAGATTGGCTGCGGCTGGGGCGGCTTTGCCGAATTCGCGGCACGCGAAATCGGCTGCCGGGTTACCGGATTGACCATCAGCCGCGAGCAGCACGACTTCGCCAAGGCGCGTATCGCCAAGGCCGGGCTCACCGACAAGGTCGACATCAAGTTGCAGGATTACCGCGATGAAACCGGCACTTACGATCGCATCGCCTCGATCGAGATGTTCGAGGCTGTCGGCGAGAAATACTGGCCGGTGTTCTTCTCCACGATGAAGGCCTGCCTGAAGCCCGGCGGCACTGCGGGTCTCCAGATCATCACCATCAACGAAGCCGCCTACGACACCTACCGCGCCAGGCCGGATTTCATCCAGCGCTACGTCTTCCCAGGCGGCATGCTGCCGACGCCGTCCATCTTGAAGTCGCTTGGCGCCGCGCATGGCCTTGCCCATTTACGCGAACGCGTTTTCCCCGAGGACTATGCCCGCACGCTTGCCGAATGGCGCCAGCGTTTCCGAGGATCGTGGGAGAAGATCGTGCCCCTTGGATTCGACGACCGTTTCAAGAAGCTCTGGGAATTCTACCTGCATTATTGCGAGGCCGGCTTCCGCACCAGCTATATCGACGTGCGCCAGGTAGTCTACAAGGCGTAGATTGGGCACGCACGTCGACTTCCTTGTTGGCGGCAATGTCTCTGTGACGCATTGGCCGCGTGGCTGACCGGGGACTTTGGGGATGCGGCCAACACCGACCGCATCCGGCTGTCAGGCCGCATCAGAGAAGGATGCGATATCTCGCAAAACCAGCCTCGCCCTCGCCTGCCGGCTCTATCTTCAGCGACTTCACTTCGGCAATGAAGTCCTTTGCCTTGACGCCTGTCTCGAAGACGACGCTGGTTCCCGGCAACGGCGCGAACGACCAGTTGCCGTCCGCCGTCGGGTTGATGATGCCTTGGCTGATGACGTAGCGGACGATGACGTCGCGGTTGGTGTCCGGCGCTTCGTAGATGATCTTCGAGGCATTGATGTCGGGAAAGTTGCCGCCGCCGCCGGCACGGTAGTTGTTGGTCGCAACGACGAATTTCGCTGCTGGATCAATCGGCTTGCCGTCGAATTTGAGGTCGACAATGCGATTGGAACCGGCATTGGCGACGCCGCCCTTCGAATCGTATTTCGGCGGCTGCGACAGGTCGATCCTGTAGCTGACGCCGTCGATCACGTCGAAATTGTAGGACGGGAATTCGGTGTCGATCAGCGGCTGGTCAGCCTTCCCTGCCTCGATCTTCTTGAAGATGCCTGCTGACATCTCCAGCCATTCCTTCACCTGCGCACCGGTGATCTCAACCGCGCGAACCGTGTTCGGATAGAGATAGAGGTCGGCGACGTTCTTGATGGCGATATCGCCCACCGGCACGTCGGTGTAGTAGTCGGCGCCGTTGCGCCCGCCGGCCTTGAAGGGCGCCGCCGCCGACAACATCGGCACGTCCCTCCACTGGGTGTTCTTCAGGATATCCTTGAGATACCAACTCTGCGCCTGGTTGACGATTTGCACCGAAGGATCATCGGCCACCAGCGCGAAATAGGAATAGAGTGGAGCCGAGGTCTTGCCGACAGGGCGGCGCACATAGGCGAGCGTCGCCTCGTGGTCCTGCTCGAGAGCGGCGGTGATGCGCTTGTCATCCGGGACAGTCGGCTTGTTCTTGTTGTCGACCCGCTCGAAGATCGGCCTTGCCTCCGACGTCGCCGAGACCACTTTCCACTTCGACCCGTCGCGCTCCAGCATCAGGTCGATCAGGCCCATATGCGAGCCCCAGAAACCGCCCATGACGGCGGGCTTGCCCTGCAGCGTCCCCTTCTGTGTATCAACGCCTTCGAGCGCCTGGAAATCCTTCTTGCCGGGGAAGACCAGGTGCTGGTGGCCGGTGAACACCGCATCGATGCCTTCGATGCCGGCGACGAAGAACGAGGCGTTCTCCATCATGTCGCTCTGCTTGACGTCGATGCCGGAGTGCGAGAGCGCGATGACGATATCGGCGCCCTCCTCCTTCATCTGCGGCACCCAGGCCTTCGCCGCCTCGACGATGTCGCGCGTCTTGACGCTGCCTTCGAGATTCTTGAGATCCCAAACCATGATCTGCGGCGGCACGAAGCCGATGACGCCGATTCTGATCGGTTGCTCGGTGCCTGACCCGTCCTTGATCTTCTTGTGCAGGATTATGTAGGGTTTGAGGTAGAGCTTGTCGTCGCGCGGGTTGGCGGCAAGTTCGGTGCCGCGGATCAGATTGGCACAGACGAACGGGAAATTGGCGCCGGCCAGTACCTTGTCCAGGAAGGACAGGCCGTAGTTGAATTCGTGGTTGCCAAGTGTCGAGCACTCGTAGCCGAGCAGGTTCATGCCTTTCATGATCGGATGGAGATCGCCCTCCTTCAGGCCCTTCTCATAGGCAATGTAGTCGCCCATCGGGTTGCCCTGCAAAAGGTCGCCATTGTCGATCAGCATCGAATTGGCGGCTTCCTTGCGCACCGCATCGATCAGCGATGCCGTGCGCGAGAGCCCCATCGTGTCATTCGCTTTGTCGGCGTAATAATCATAGGGCAGCACATTCACGTGGATATCGGTGGTCTCCATGATCCTCAGATGGGCCTGATTGGCCTGCGCCCGGGCGGAGAAGGGGTGAAGCATGATCAACGCGCCAGTGGCGGCGGCCCCTGCAAGGAGACCACGGCGGGAAACGGAATGGAGCAGTTGCGACATGTTTTCTCCTTCTTCGACGACATGACACGCCCTGCCCCGAAGCGAACTTCGCGCCGAAATCGGCTCAAGTCCACCCAAGAAGTCGCGTGCATTCGCACGTCAGTCCATCAGCAACAGATGACGGGCGGATGAATGAGACAGTGAAGAAAGTCAGGTCTTGTCGTCTTCGCCTTGCGTGATCAGCCGGGCGCTGCGCTGGCCCGTGACGTAGATCCATAGCCAGCTCAACGAAACAGCAAGCCGGTTGCGAAAGCCGATCAGGAAGTAGATATGCGCAATGCCCCACAGCCACCAAGCGAGCCAGCCGGTCAGCTTGATCCAGCCGAAATCGATGGCGGCGGCGCGCTTGCCGATCGTGGCAAGGTCACCGGCATGCTTGTAGTGGAAAGGCCGCGGGCTCGTGTCGCCGGCAAGCCTGGCCTTGATGGTTGCGGCAACATGCCGTCCTTCCTGCTTGGCGGAAGGCGCCACGCCGGGCACCGGCCGTCCGTCGGGCCGCAGCACAAGTGCGGCGTCGCCGATGACAAAGATCTCCGGACTGCCAGGCACGCTGAGATCAGGCTCGACCAATACCTTGCCTGCACGATCCGCCTTCGCTCCCAGCCATTCGGCAGCCGGCGAAGCAGCAACGCCGGCTGCCCACAGAATGGTGCGAGCGGGCAGAACCGTGTCGCCAAAAACCACGCCTTCGGCATCGCAGCGCGTAACGGCCCGGCCGAGCTCCACCACAACACCAAGCCGTTCCAGCGCCTTCCCAGCATAGTCGGAGAGCTTTGGCGCGAAATTGGCCAGAATGCGGTCGCCGGCCTCGATCAGCACCACGCGCGTCTGGCGCGTATCGATGTTGCGGAATTCGCCGCGCAGCGTGTCATGCGCCAGTTCGGCAATGGTTCCGGCCAGCTCGACGCCGGTCGGCCCGCCGCCCACGATGGCAATGGTCAGCAACGCCTGACGCCTGGCGGGGTCGGGTTCCCGCTCCGCCTGCTCGAAGGCCAGAAGGATGCGACGGCGAATGGTGGTGGCGTCCTCCAATGTCTTTAGGCCTGGCGCGAAAGGCTCCCATTCGTCATGGCCGAAATAGGCATGCCGCGCGCCGGTGGCGAGCACCAGCGTGTCGTAGGCGACGGCGCTACCATCATCGAGCAAAACACGTTTGCCGGTCCGGTCGACTCCCGTGACATTGGCCAGCAGCGTGGTCACATCCTTGCGCTTGCGCAGGAGATGGCGGATCGGCCAGGCAACCTCCGAGGTCGCCAGCGCGGTGGTTGCCACCTGATAGAGCAGCGGCTGGAACAGATGATGGTTGCGCTTGTCGATCATGGTGATGCGCACCGGTATGCCGGCCAGTGCGCGGGTGAATTCGAGACCGCCAAACCCCGCACCGACGACGACGACCTGATGTCTGGCATCGCTCATTTCATTCACCCCTGATGGACAAGATTGCCTGCCCTGGATGTAGGTATTTTTGTGCAATGCAACAATGGCATGCCGGTACCTGAGACTCGTCGTTCGATGTCGTGAATGCACATCTTGTATCGTATCGCGAGGTGTAGCGTCATCGAACACGAGATGAGGTGAGGCATGGCTAAAGATCATGACGAACAGGGGCCGGCACAATATGCCTCGCCTCCCTGCTTCATGCATGAGCTCGATCCCAGGTTCCAGGCGCCACTCAGCGACTGGGCTGATGTCCGCCGCTGGCGCAAGGCTGAGCGCGAACGATTGATCGCGGCGCGCCTTGAAGTTTCCGCCGACGGCAGAATGGCAATGTCGCAACGCATCGCTGACGGGCTCGATGCGATCGTCGGCGAGATCGCGGGCCGCATGATCAGTCTTTACTGGCCGTTTCGCGGCGAGCCGGATTTGCGGCCATGGATGGCGTCGATCAACGCACGCGGCGGCCGCACGGCGTTGCCCATCGTCGTCGAAAAGGGTCAGCCGTTGATCTTTCGCGCCTACAAACCGGGCGACCGGTTGGAAAAAGGTGTCTGGAATATCCCGTTTCCGACCGAAGGCGATCCGGTACTGCCGGACGTCGTCATCTCGCCCATTGTCGGCATCGATCCGGCAAGCTACCGGCTGGGCTATGGCGGCGGCTTCTTCGACCGCACGCTGGCTGCCATGCCTTTCAAGCCGCTGGTCATTGGCGTCGGCTACGAATTGCAGCGCATCGCCACTATCTATCCGCAGCCGCACGACATCCCGATGGACCGGATCGTGACGGAGACGGCCGCGGCGTAGGTGACTGATCTGTGCTCAAGCCATTTCCGGCTTCAGCCCCATGGCCGTCCGGTCGACGATTTCGCGCAGGGCGAAGGACGAATTGATCTTCGTCACATGCGGCATCGCCGACAGCCATTCCTTATGGATGCGTTCGTAGTCGACGAGATCCTTGGCCGCGATCCGCAGGATATAGTCGTACTCGCCGGACATCAGGTGGCACGACAGCACGTTCGGACAGCGTTTGATCGCCGCCTCGAAATCCGACAGCGTCTTCTCGAACTGGCCTGAGAGGGATATGTGGACGATCGCCGTCATCTGGTGGCCGAGGGCTGCGTTGGAAAGCCTGGCATGATAACCGCGGATGGTTCCGGACTTCTCCAGATTGTCGAGCCGGCGCGAACAGGCCGATTGCGACAGGCCGACCTTTTCGGCAAGGGCCGCGTTCGGCATCCGGCCATCCTTCTGCAATGTCTCCAGAATGGCGATATCAATCCTGTCGAGCGGCATTTTTCGTGAATCCTGCGGACAATATGCTATTTCACGCAACGATTATCGAAACCTGACCGTCCGCGCAAGCGCATTCGCAAACACTTGCGCGCCGATTCATGGTTCACTCCGCTCCTACAGGGAGTAAGCCCGGAAGGGCCTGATCAGGGAGAAGAAAAATGCGTGTCGGCTGCCCCAAGGAAATCAAGAATCACGAATACCGTGTCGGCCTCACGCCGGGCTCGGTCCGCGAATATGTCGCCCATGGCCATGAAGTGCTGGTTGAGACCGGCGCGGGCGCCGGCATCGGCGCCGATGACAACGCCTATCGCGCCGCCGGCGCCACTATACCCAAGACGGCCGCCGACGTGTTCGCCAAGTCCGACATGATCGTCAAGGTCAAGGAGCCGCAGCCCAATGAATGGGCGCAGCTGCGCGAAGGCCAGATTCTCTACACCTATCTCCACCTGGCCCCGGATCCGGAGCAGACCAAGGGTCTGCTCGCTTCGGGCGTGACGGCGATCGCCTACGAAACCGTAACCGACGATCGTGGCGGGCTGCCGCTGCTGGCGCCGATGTCGGAAGTCGCCGGCCGCTTGTCGATCCAGGCCGGCGCCACGGCGCTGCAGAAGGCCAATGGCGGCCGCGGTGTGCTGCTTGGCGGCGTACCCGGCGTGCTGCCAGGCAAAGTCACCGTGCTCGGCGGTGGCGTCGTTGGCCTCCACGCGGCCCGCATGGCCGCCGGCCTTGGCGCCGACGTGACCATCATCGACCGTTCGATCCCGCGTCTGCGCCAGCTCGACGACCTCTTCGCCGGCCGGGTCCACACCCGTTACTCGACCGTCGAGGCGCTCGAGGAAGAATGCTTCTCGGCCGACATCGTCGTCGGCGCCGTGCTCATCCCGGGCGCCGCCGCACCGAAGCTCGTCACCCGCGAAATGCTGTCCGGTATGAAGAAGGGCTCGGTGCTGGTCGACGTCGCCATCGACCAAGGCGGTTGCTTCGAGACCTCGCACGCGACCACCCATGCCGAGCCGACCTACGAAGTCGACGGCGTTATCCACTACTGCGTCGCCAACATGCCTGGTGCCGTGCCGGTCACTTCGGCCCATGCGCTGAACAACGCGACGCTGCATTACGGCCTGCAGCTCGCCGACAAGGGCCTGAAGGCCCTGGTCGACGACCATCACCTGCGCAACGGTCTCAACGTCCACAAGGGCAAGATCACCAACCGCGCGGTCGCCGAAGCGCTCGGCTATGAACTGGTCGAGCCGAAGGCTGTTCTGGCCGCCTGATACACCCAGAAAAAGTCAACTTGTCATCTTGCCCGCCGGTTCGATCGGGCGGTGCTGATGGGTTGAACTTTACAGAAAACCGCAGCGGCTATGTGCTGGGCGTCGGCATGGAAACCGTGCTGCGAGGCAACTGGACGCTGAAGACCGAATATCGGTATGCGAACTTTGGCGACAAGTCGCTGATCGATCTGGGTGGCGCTTCGTTGAACGGGGAACCGTCCAGCCACACCTTCCATATCGCCGCAAATTATCGCTTCGGTGCGCAGAACGGTGGCGGCGCTTCATTTGCTGCCCCGGCCTACAACTGGACCGGCTTCTATGCCGGTGGCGCGCTTGGGGCCGGCACGGCGGTCCACGACTTGGGTGTCAACCTTGGTGGCGGCACTCTCGATGTCAATGGCATTGGCAGCGAAGGCGTGTTCGGCGAGTTGAGCGCCGGCTACGACTACGATTTCGGCACCTGGGTCGCCGGTGTGCAGCTCGACGGTCGCTATTCTGGAATTCGATCGAAACTAGACATTCTGGGCGGTTCCATCAAACTCGATTCTGATTATGGGTTTGACGCTTTGGCCCGGGTTGGCGCCAAGGTAAACGAATCGACCCTGGCCTATGTGATCGGCGGCTACAGCTACCAACATTTTGATCTGCACGCTTCGGATCCGATCGGCGATATCATCGATTGGAACAAGAGTGGTTTCACCGTGGGTGGCGGTCTCGAAACGGCAGTCTCCAACAATGTAACTGTCGGTCTCGAGTATCGCTATTCCCAATTCGCCAAGAAAGATTTCTCGTCTGAATTCGGTGCACCTGATGGTACGCTGACCGACAAGGCTTCGTTCCAGACGGTGCGCATCGGCGCCAAGTACAAGTTCAACTAAGCCCTCCAGGCAAACAGTAGAAGCCCGTCGGCTTGGCCGGCGGGCTTTTTTATTGCGCTAGGGATTTGCGCAAAGGGCAGGCAACAAAAAAGCGGAGCCAGAGCCCCGCTTCCTCGATGTCGAGATTGCCGCCGGTTCATCCGCGGTCGGCCAATCGATCGACAATCGCTTTCTAACCCATCTGTGCGACGGGAGTACGACAGGGATTTCCGCCCGACAATCCTGGCGCCTCAGGCTCTTTCGATACGGCACTGGTAGCAATTGTTGCGCGCCGAGCGGACATGCACATAGGCAATGTCTTCACGCTCGAACAAGGTTTCTGCCCGCGCCACTATAGCGTCGGTTGGAACGACGCCGCCGCTGCCGTAGACGATGCGATCATCGCTGCCATAGCCGCGCACGATATAGTCCGGGCTGTCGAGAATCTCCGGCGGTAGCCTAGCCCCGACGGCACGCTCGCATTCCTGGGCATGTAGGAAGATCGGCCCCGTTTCGGCATAGGGCTGAGGGTTCGGAAATGGACGGTAGGCGAGGATGAGGTAGACATCGCCGGCGGCGATATTCCTGAGGCAATGCCGGCAAGGCATGCCGTCACCGTCAGAGATTTTCCGCTCGGGTTTCCGGCCATAGGCATCGGGGCCGCCGCGCTGCAGGGCCCTTACATTTTCGGTCGGCAGAGCTGTGAACTGGATGGTCATGGCAATATCTCCGGTGCTGTCGACCGGAAATTACGCGCTCGCGACAGGGCTTCCCACCCGATTCCCGCCAAGTGTCCGGGGCGGATACGATGTCGGATCGGCCCCTTCGATCTCCAGGAGGGATTACCGACATTGTCGAACTTTAAGCCGGCTAATCAGTTCGGCAATCCCTTGATGAAATCGTCGAAGCGGCGGTCAGATTCCGGCTGGACTCACGGCCGCATGACGCTGGCCGAGCGTTCGGCAAAAGGCAGCGGATGCACGACCTCCTTCTTCTGCGCGACCGGCTTGAAACCGAGCTTCTGGTAGAGCGGCAGGGCTGCGGGGTGGTCGAGCGTGCAGGTCTGCACCGTGACCCTTTTCGGCCCATACGACCATGCAGCCGCAATCGCCGAGCCAAGGAACCAACGGCCGATACCTTGCCCGGTGGCGTGATCCATCATGCCGAAATAGGCGAGTTCGACTTCCTCGGGCAAATGCGGCTTGAGGTCGAAGAAGCCTGCCGGCGAACCGTCGAGATAGAGGACCCTGATGTCGCGATCCTCGCGGTGGATTCCGGCCGACAGCTCATCGTCATTCAGCCTTAGAACATTCACCCAGTGCCATTTGCGTCCCACCCGATCCATCAGGTAGCGGTAGAAATGCAAGGGAATATCCCTGGTCTTCAGCAGTGCGACCTGGCGGTTGTAGGGCACCGGTGGCGAAGCGGCCGGTGGGGCATGCATTTCGAGAAAAGTCACCGTGACTTCAATATCCTGCAGCACGCCGTTTTCCATCAATTCATTCCTTGCCGGCTGCGCCGGTCACGACCGGCGTATCGGACAGCCCGCCCCACTCGGTCCATGAACCGTCATAAAGCCTGTTGTCGGTGTGGCCAAGCGTCTCCAGCGCCAGCGTGACCACCGCGGCGGTGACGCCGGAACCGCAGGATGTAACGACGGGTTTGGAAAGGTCGATACCGGCGTCCTCCATCACCTTGCGCAAACGGTCCTTCGGCAGCAGCGTGCCGTTTTCGGAAATCGCCGAATAGGGGATATTGCGTGCGCCTGGCATGTGACCGGAGCGAATGCCGGCACGGGGCTCGGGTTCGGCGCCGGTAAAGCGGCCCGGCCCGCGGGCGTCGGCAATCTGGCTTGCCTTCGTATCGACGATCCGGCGCATGTCGGCCAGACCCACGACGCGACCGGCGTCGAAATCGGCATGAAAGACGCTTGGCGCGATCTTGGTCGGCTCGGCCGTTACCGGCCGGCCGGACGCCTTCCAGCCGTCGAAGCCGCCGTCCAGAATATAGGTCTGGAAAACGCCCATGATGCGGAACATCCACCATGCCCTTGGTGCGGAGAAGAAACCCGGGCCATCATAAACGACGATGGTGTCATCGGCTGAAATGCCCATCGCGCCGACATACTGGGCAAAATGCCGCGGCGACGCGAGCGTATGCGGCAAGGCAGCGTCTGGATCCGAAACGGCATCCTGGTCCAGGAAACGGGCGCCTGGAATATGGGCTGCATCATACTCGGCGCGCGCGTCGCGTTTTTGCGCCGGCAGATACCAGGAGGCGTCTATGATCGTCAGGCCCGGCTGGCCCAAGCGCTCCTGCAGCCAGTCCGCATCGACGGTGAAAGGACTGTCTTCGGCCATTTGGTTTCTCTCTATTCCGGTTCAAGCAAAGCGTGTCGTATCAGGCCGCCGGCATCGGACCGAAGCGAATGCGGAAGCGCCTGTTCTCCCGGCCCTTCTTCTCGATCTTGCCAATGTGGATTTCGCCGATTTCGCCGGTGCTCTTCACATGCGTGCCGCCGCAGGGCTGGCTATCCACCGAGGCGTTCTCACCGATGCAGACGAGGCGGATCTTGCCCGTGCCGACAGGCGGCCGGACATTCTTGGATTTCACCAGGCCGGGATTCGCGGCCAATTCCTCGTCGCTGATCAGCCTGGTGAAGATGGGATGATCAGCCCGCACCAGTTCCATCATGCCGGCGGTCACCTCTTCCTTGGTGAAGCTGGCGTCCGGAATGTCGAAATCGACACGGCTGTCGTCCTCGGAAACCGCAGCCCCGGTGATCGGGAACGGGCAGACGACGGTGAGCAGGTGACAGGCAGCGTGCATACGCATCAACAGATGCCGACGGCCCCAGTCGATCGCCAGGTTCACCCGCTCGCCGATCTGCGGCGTGGCCTGCTCCGGCTCCGGCACATGGATGATCTCGTCCTTGGTCTCGCCCGATATCGTGGCGGCGATCGCGATGCGGCTGCCATCGGCGCGGTCGAGATGACCGCTATCGCCCGGCTGGCCACCAGAAGTGGCATAAAAGATCGTCCGGTCGAGGATGATGCCGCCGCGCTCATTGATGGCGACGACCGTGGCGTCGGCCGTCCTGAGATAGGCGTCGTCGCGAAACAACGCTTCCGTCCTGTGCGCCATCATGCGACCTTTTCGAACGGCACCGAAATCTTGCTCTGCAGTTCCATCCAGCCCGGCACCGGCAGCTTCTTCTCGCGCAGGAATTCCGGATTGAACAATTTCGACTGATAGCGCGTGCCGTAGTCGCAAAGGATCGTCACGATGGTGTGGCCAGGCCCTAAATCCCTGGCCAGCCGCATCGCGCCGGCAATGTTGATGCCGGTCGAGCCGCCGACGCACAGGCCTTCTTCCTGGATCAGGTCGAAGACGATCGGCAGCGCGTCTTCATCCTTGATCTGATAGGAGAAGTCAGGCGTGAAGCCCTCGAGATTGGCTGTGATGCGCCCCTGCCCGATGCCTTCGGTGATCGAACTGCCTTCGGACTTCAGCTCACCGCTGGTGTAGAAACTGTAGAGCGCGGCGCCGAGAGGGTCGGCGAGCGCAATCTTGACGTTCTTGCTCTTCGCCTTCAATCCGAGCCCGACACCGGCCAGCGTACCGCCCGACCCCACCGCCGAGACAAAACCGTCGACCTTGCCGCCGGTCTGGGCCCAGATCTCCTCGGCCGTGGTGCGGATATGGCCATCGCGGTTGGCGACATTGTCGAACTGGTTAGCCCAAATGGCGCCGTTCGGCTCGGTTCTCGCCATCTGCTCGGCGAGCCGCCCCGACAGCTTCACGTAGTTGTTGGGGTTCTTGTAAGGCACGGCGGGCACTTCGATCAGCTCGGCGCCGAGGAGCCTGATGGTGTCCTTCTTTTCCTGGCTCTGCGTATCCGGGATGACGATGACGGTGCGGTATCCCAACGCCTTGGCGACGAGCGTCAACCCGATACCTGTGTTGCCGGCCGTTCCCTCGACGATGACACCGCCCGGCTTCAACAGGCCGCGTTGTTCGGCGTCGCGGATGATGAACAAGCCGGCGCGATCCTTGACCGATTGTCCCGGATTCATGAACTCGGCCTTGCCCAGGATCTCGCAGCCGGTTTCTTCGGAAGCCTTGTTGAGGCGGATCAGAGGCGTGTTGCCGATCGCGTCGATCACAGAACGGGGCATTCAGGATTCCTTGTGTACGTGCGCCGAAACCCTAGAAACCCAACGCTTCGGTTTCAAGGCAAGAATTCGTCTGGTCCAGTCGCATTTCCGGCGCTGCGGGCATCGACATCACTGAGATCAGCTCGATGTCGTACAGTTCATTTGCACCTGTGGTGGAAAAGCACCCTTTTCATTCGATTTCACCACCGCTAGAGCAAGGCACCAACAAACTCGGCAGGGCGCAGCATGACACTCTATCGGGCCGATCCGAAACACGGCGTCGCCTGGGTCACGGGCGGCAGCAGCGGCATTGGCCGCTCGCTGGCCAGGGATCTGGCGTCACAAGGCTATGCGGTGGCGGTGACAGCGCTTGACGACGATCCGATCGACACGCTCATCGTCGAGACCGCGCAGATGCCGGGCAAGGTCGTGTCCTTTCCCTGCGATGTCACCGACGAGCCGCGCATGGCAAGAACGGTCGCCGCGATCGAGAAGGACCTCGGGCCGATCGTGCTCGCCATATTCAATGCAGGAAATTACATCGCGACACCCGGAGAGTCCCTCGTCGTCCGCGACTTCCGCCGCTCCTTCGAGGTCAACTATTTCGGCATCATCAATGGGATGGTGCCTGTCGTCGAGCATATGCGGGTGCGCGCGCGTGGCCATGTCGTTCTGGTCGGCTCGGTGACCGCCTATTTCGGCTGGCCGACCACGGCCGCCTATGGCGGCACCAAGGCGGCGATCAATATCCTGGCTGAGTCGCTGAAATATGATTTCGACAAGATGAACATCCGCGTCCAGGTGATTAACCCCGGTTTTGTCGACACGCCGTTGACGGAAAAGAACATGCTGCCGATGCCAGGCCTGATGCCGGTCGGCCGCGCGACGCGCCGTATGGTGCGGGGCATCAAATCCGGCGGCTTCGAAGTGACCTTTCCGTACCGGACGAGCTGGCCGCTGAAATTTCTCGGCATGCTGCCAAGGCCGCTATGCAGATGGGTGATCAGCCTGACGACCAGTTGGAAGGCACGGCCGCTGCATTACGAGCGCAAACCGCCCAACCAATAGATGCCCACAGGATTGGTGGCATGGCTGCCTGAACGGCCGTTGCCTGTTCATGACCACCACCATAGTTTGAATGTTGTTGCGTGGAGTCTGCGATGGGGCGACGGATCGTGCTTGCTGTGCTGGGCCTGATCGCTGTCCTTGCTCTGGCCTTCGCATTGGGCCCACGCGTACCCGTCGACACCACGATGCATTTCAATCCCTCGGTGATCGGTGACGACCCACAGGCCTATGTGGCAAAGGTGGAAGCCGCCGTGCCCGGTATTCGCGACGGGCTGGAAAAGGAGATCGTCTGGGCGAACCCGATGGTGCACGCCAAGACGCCGCTGTCGATCGTCTACATCCACGGCTTTTCCGCATCGAAGGGCGAGGTCCGGCCCTTGCCCGACGACGTCGCCGACCAACTCGATGCCAACCTGTTCTATACCCGCCTCACCGGTCACGGGCAGGACGGCGCGGCGATGACGCAAGGCAGCGTCAATGCCTGGATCAACGACTATGAGGAGGCGCTCGCCATCGGCCGGGCGATCGGCGACAAGGTGGTCGTCATCTCAACGTCGACCGGCGGCTCGCTGGCTGCCTGGGCGGCAACGCAGCCTGGTGCTTCAGACGGTGTGGCGGCCATTGCATTCATCTCGCCCAATTTCGGCGTGAAGGCATCCGGCGCCGAGATCCTGACCATGCCATGGGGCAAGCAGATCGCCGAACTCGTCGCCGGCAAGGAACGCAGCTTCGTGCCGCGCAACGCGCTGCATGAGAAATTCTGGACCACCAAATATCCGATCGCCGCTACGATGCCGATGCAGGCTCTGACCGGGCTTGCCTATGGCGCGCCTGTGGAGAAGGCGACCATTCCGGCTTTGTTCATTTTCTCGGATTTGGACAAAGTGGTGCGGCCCGAGCGCACGCGTGAGATCGCCTCGCGCTGGGGTGGCGCGCATGAACTGGTCCCCATCGAAAGCACTGGCGATCCCGACAATCACGTCATCGCCGGCGACGCGCTGTCGCCATCCACCACGGCGTTCCTTGCGCAACGGATTGCCGTCTGGGTCGAGGCGGTGGCGAAGTAAGAAACGAAAAGGGCGGCCGAAACACTGCCTCGGCCGCCCTTTTTCTTTGCTTAGTCAGTCACAGCAAACCGCCAGGGATTGGCCGGCTGCCATGAGGCGTCTTAAGCAGCCCGCGCCGCCGGACGCTTGCCGCCGAAGCGGCGCTTGTTATTGGCCTTGAAAGGCTTGGCGCCTTCGGGCTTGCGTTCGCCGGCGAAGGCTGGCTTGTCGCCGAAGCGCTTCTTGCCAAAACCGTGGTTCGGCTTCTTTTCACCGCCCGGCCGCCGGCCGTCACGACGGCCATTACGGTCGCTGCGATCGTTGGCGGGTTCGAAGCGCTCGTTCTTTTCAGCCGGATTGCGCTGCGGATCGGGGCTGCCGAGATGATCGGCAACGATTGGCAACTTGGTGCGGATGATGCGCTCGACCTGACGCAGCTTGCTGTTCTCCGAAGGATCGCAAAGCGTGATCGCGATGCCGTCCATACCGTTGCGACCAGTGCGGCCGATGCGGTGGACGTAGCTTTCGGCCTCGTCCGGCAGGTCGAAATTCACGACATGGCTGATGCCAGGCACGTCGATGCCGCGCGCCGCGATATCGGTCGCGACAAGAATACGCACCGATCCGTCACGAAAATCGTTCAGCGCCTTCTGACGGGCATTCTGCGACTTGTTGCCGTGAATGACGGCGGCCTTGAAACCATCGCGCTCGAGATCCTTGGTCACCCGGTCCGCGCCATGCTTGGTGCGCGAAAAGATGATGACGGACTTCATCGCTTCGTCGGCAAGCATCGTCGACAGAACCTGGCGCTTCTGCTTGGTGCGGGCAAAGACGACGCCCTGGACGATCTCGGCCGCTGCGGTGCTTTGCGGCGAGACTTCGACACGGACAGGGTTCTTCAACAAGCCCTTGGCGAGTTCCGCAATCTCGTCCGGCATGGTGGCCGAAAACAGCGCCGTCTGGCGGTCGGGCGCGGTCGCCTTGGCGATGCGCTTGACGTCGTTGATGAAGCCCATGTCCAGCATGCGGTCGCCCTCGTCCAGCACCAGCCATTTGGTGTCGGAGAGAATGAGGTCGCCCTCGCGCACCAGGTCGGTCAACCGGCCGGGCGTGGCGATGAGGATGTCGACGCCGGGAGCAACCTTCTTCACCTGGCTGAAGCGGGAGACGCCGCCCAGCACGAGCGCCGTCGAGACATGCGCGCCCTTGGCGAGGATCTTGATGGTGTCCTCGATCTGCACGGCGAGCTCGCGGGTCGGCGCGAGGATGAGCGCCCTGGTGGTCTTGGCGCGGCGCTTGGTGCCGAGCGCGATGATCTTCGAGAGGATCGGCAGCGCGAAGGCCGCGGTCTTGCCGGAGCCGGTCTGCGCGATGCCGAAAATGTCACGGCCTTCCAGCTGCGGCGGGATGGCCTGCATCTGGATCGGCTTCGGCTCGGTGAAGCCGGCGTTGTGGGTGGCCTTGAGCAGCGCACCCGTAATTCCCAGCGCCGCGAAACCCGAAAGTTCCGTGGTGTCGTTGCCGGGCAAAGTGTTTTCGTTGGTCAAAATAATCTTCTTTCACGCGGCCTCTGGCCGCAAACGTCGATGGCGGCAGGGCGCAACCTGCCGTCGAAAATTTGATATGAAACGACAAGGCGGGCGGACGTGTGCGTCCACTCGGCTGCGCTGTCGTGCCCGCAGGCATCATGCCACGGGGCTTTTTCGCCGCCCTGCCGATTTGCCGGAAAGAGGGAAAACAGACGCAACCAGTCTCATTCGTCGAGAAGGCCGGTGAGTCCGGCCCAAGCGCCTATGTCGCTGCATATGGCTGAGTTCGCCCCGAAATGCAAGGGCTCCATGTTGCAACGCAGCAAAAACGGATTAAAAGCCGACGCTTGCGCTCCCCGACGGGCATCATTACCACAAACGCAGCTTCCGTTTTCTTGGGGACCAAGCGATGAAGGACGTGCTGAAGGAACTCGAGAGGCGACGCGACATCGCCCGCATGGGTGGCGGCCAGGCCCGCATCGACGCCCAGCACAAGAAGGGCAAGCTCACCGCGCGCGAACGCATCGAGGTCTTTCTCGACGAAGGCTCGTTCGAGGAGTTCGACATGTATGTCGAGCATCGCTCGACCGATTTCGGCATGGAGAAGACCAAGATCGCCGGCGACGGCGTCGTCACGGGCTGGGGCACGGTCAATGGCCGTCCGGTCTATCTCTTCGCCAAGGATTTCACCGTGTTCGGCGGCTCGCTGTCGGAAGCCCATGCCGAAAAGGTCATCAAGGTGCAGGAGATGGCGCTGCGCAACCGTGCGCCGATCATCGGTCTCTACGACGCCGGCGGCGCTCGCATCCAGGAGGGCGTGGCGGCCCTTGGCGGCTATGCCGAGATCTTTCAGCGCAACGTGCTCGCCTCCGGCGTCATTCCGCAGATTTCCGTGATCATGGGGCCGTGCGCGGGCGGGGACGTCTATTCGCCCGCCATGACCGACTTCATCTTCATGGTGCGCGACACCTCCTACATGTTCGTCACCGGGCCGGACGTGGTGAAGACCGTGACCAACGAGACGGTAACCGCCGAGAGCCTCGGCGGCGCTTCAGTCCATACGACGAAATCCTCGATCGCTGACGGCGCCTATGACAATGACGTCGAAGCGCTCTTGCAGATGCGCCGGTTGGTTGACCTGCTGCCAGCTTCCAACACGGCCGAGATCCCTGAGATCGAATGCTACCAGTCTGTCACCGACCACGACCTGTCGCTCGACCGGCTGATCCCCGATAACTCCAACAAGCCCTATGATATCAAGGAATTGATCCTGAAGGTCGCCGACGAGGGTGATTTCTTCGAGATCCAGCAGAGTTTTGCGAAGAACATCGTCACCGGTTTCGGGCGGGTCGAGGGCCGCACGGTAGGCTTCGTCGCCAACCAGCCAATGGTGCTGGCGGGTGTGCTCGATTCCGACGCCAGCCGCAAGGCGGCCCGCTTCGTGCGCTTCTGCGACTGTTTTTCTATTCCCATCGTCACCTTCGTCGATGTGCCGGGCTTTCTTCCCGGCACGGCGCAGGAATATGGCGGATTGATCAAGCATGGCGCCAAGTTACTGTTTGCCTATGCCGAGGCCACCGTGCCGAAGATCACCGTCATCACACGCAAAGCCTATGGCGGCGCCTATGACGTGATGGCGTCAAAACACCTGCGCGGCGACATGAATTATGCCTGGCCGACGGCGCAGATCGCCGTCATGGGGGCGAGAGGCGCGGTCGAGATCATCTACCGCAAGGATATCGGAGATGCTGAAAAGATCGCTGCTCATACAAAGACCTATGAGGACCGCTTCCTGTCGCCTTTCGTCGCCGCTGAGCGCGGCTATGTCGACGAGGTGATCATGCCGCATTCGACCCGCCGCCGTATCGCCCGGGCGCTTCGCATGCTGCGCAACAAAGACATGCAGAACCCCTGGAAGAAGCACGACAACATACCGCTGTGAACTGAATGGCGCGGGCATCGCTCAAGCCCGGTTTGATCAGCGCCCGCCTCCGGCAGCAACCAATTCGCGCAGCACCGGCACCAATGCCGGCGGCAAATCCTCGGCGATCAGTCCCGGCCCGAACCGACTGCCGGCCTCGGCATGGATCCAGACCGCCGCGCAGGCCGCTTCGAAAGCCGGCATGCCCTGGGCAAGCAGTCCAGCCGTGATGCCGGACAACACATCGCCCGACCCTGCGGTGGCAAGCCAGGCCGCGCCGTTGGAATTGATCGCTGCCCTGCCGTCCGGAGCGGCGATCACCGTGTCGGCGCCCTTATAGACGATGACGGCATTGGCAGCCGCGGCAGCCACGCGTGCCTTGTCCAGCTTCGACGAGGCATTGTCATCGGCGGTGCCAGGAAACAACCTGGCAAACTCGCCTTCATGCGGTGTCATCACCAACGCGGGCGCGTCCGGCCTGCGGGCGGCTTCGAACAAGACGTCTGGGGCCTCGCGAAATGAAGTGATCGCGTCGGCGTCGAAGACCAGGCCGTCAATTCCGGTGGAGGCGCCCGCCGGTTGGCCCGACGCGAGCAGAGCAAGCGCGAACGCCTGGGTTTTTTCACCGATGCCAAAACCAGGCCCGAGAACAAAGGCCGATGGCCGGCGCTCCCCGACAAATGCCTCAATGTCGGCAGCGTCGTCGGCCCTGCGCAACATGATCGAGGTCAGGTGTGCGGCATTGACTTGCATGGCGTTGCCTGGCGACAGCACGGTCACCGCCCCTGCCCCGCTTCGGGCAGCGGCATGCGCCGAGAGCCGCGCCGCGCCGGTGGCGTTGGGTCCACCGGAAAAGACACCGACATGGCCTCGCTTGTATTTGTGCGCGTCGACGGCCGGCACCGGGAAATCACCCAACCAGAGCGTCGGAGTGTTCTCGAACGTCCGGGGCTGTAGCCGTGCAACGATGTCGTCGCCGATGCCGATATCGGCAAGCACGATCTCGCCGCATCGTGCCCGGCCGGGCAGGAGCAGATGGCCGGGTTTCCTGCGCGCAAAGGTCACGGTGAGGTCGGCTGAAAACGATATGCCGAGCGCCTTGCCGCTGTCACCGGAGATGCCGGAAGGCAGATCGACCGCGACCACTGCCAAATGCAAGTCGGTGGCCAGATCGACCGCCCAGGCGGATTCGCCGTACAGCGGCTTGGATAGCCCTGCCCCGTAAAGCGCATCGACCACGATCGAGCCGCGACCGGCATCAAAGTCCGATAGCGGCCGGGCCTTGATCGGGCATTCCGCGGCGGCGAGTGCCGCGTCGCTATCCGGCCTCGGCAGGCCAGACGCCCAGACCGTGGTGGCGACACCGCTGCCGGCCAGGATGCGGGCGACGACATAGCCGTCGCCGCCGTTGTTGCCCGGGCCGCACAACACATGGACGTGCGCTGCCGAGGGGTAGCGCCTGAGCACTTGGGCCGCGACGGCCTCGCCGGCACGGCGCATCAATCCAATGCCGTCGGTTGGACCTGCTGCAATTGTCAGCCGATCCGCCTCGGCCATTTCGGCGGAAGTAAGAAGTTCGTGGCTCATGGATTGCCGATCCGCATTCGATCAAGCATTGTCCAGTTTTCGGCTCGACGCAAACGGGGAGGAGTTGGCGCTGTCATGGCCACGTCGATCGGCGCAAGGATCACAGGCATCAAGCTGCCCACCTGATGAGCAATTTGCCCGGATATTGGGCAGACATGCGCAGTGGCGCCAGATAGGCTGAAGCCATTCATGCCGCTTCCAATGCAGCGAATGACGCGAATTTGCATCTGGGGGTGACATGGCTTTGAAATCATATGGCACCGCTTCGGTTCCCTCCGACTGGCACAGTTCGTGCTTGATGGAGGCGCAAGCGGGGGCTCACAACCCGTTTTTTTGGCAGTGGAGGCCACTTTTTACATGAAAAAGATCGAAGCGATCATCAAGCCATTCAAGCTGGACGAAGTGAAGGAAGCGCTTCAGGAGGCCGGACTGCAAGGCATCACAGTGACCGAGGCCAAGGGTTTCGGGCGCCAGAAGGGTCACACCGAACTCTACCGCGGCGCCGAATATGTCGTCGACTTCCTGCCCAAGGTGAAGATCGAGGTCGTGCTCGGCGACGATGCCGTGGAAGGCGCGATCGAGGCCATTCGCAAGGCGGCCCAGACCGGCCGTATCGGCGACGGCAAGATCTTCGTCTCCAACATCGAGGAAGTCGTGCGCATCCGCACCGGCGAAACCGGAATGGACGCGGTTTGATCCGAGCCGGCCATCCTCTAAGACACGTCATCCATCAAAAAACGTCAGCACACAGGGATACATGACATGACGACAGCCAAAGACATCATGAAGCAGATCAAGGATAACGACGTGAAATTCGTCGACCTGCGCTTCACCGATCCGAAGGGCAAGCTGCAGCACGTGACGATGGATGTCGTCGAGGTCGAGGAAGACATGTTCGCCGACGGCGTCATGTTCGACGGCTCCTCGATCGCCGGGTGGAAGGCCATCAACGAGTCCGATATGGTTCTGATGCCCGATCCGGACACGGTCCACATGGATCCGTTCTTCGCGCAGTCGACGATGGTCATCCTGTGCGACATCCTCGACCCGGTCTCGGGCGAGTCCTACAACCGCGATCCGCGTGGCACGGCCAAGAAGGCCGAGGCCTACATGAAGTCTGAAGGCATCGGCGACACCATCTATGTCGGCCCGGAAGCCGAATTCTTCGTGTTCGATGACGTCAAGTACAAGGCCGATCCCTACAACACCGGCTTCAAGCTCGATTCGACCGAACTGCCCTCGAACGACGATACCGACTACGAGACCGGCAACCTCGGTCACCGTCCGCGCATCAAGGGCGGCTATTTCCCGGTGCCGCCGATCGATTCGGCGCAGGACATGCGCTCCGAAATGCTGACGGTGCTTGCCGAAATGGGCGTGCGCGTCGAAAAGCATCACCACGAGGTGGCCGCCGCCCAGCACGAACTCGGCATCAAGTTCGACACGCTGGTCCGCAACGCCGACAAGATGCTGATCTACAAGTACGTCGTGCATCAGGTCGCCAACGCCTACGGCAAGACGGCCACCTTCATGCCGAAGCCGATCTTCGGCGACAACGGGTCGGGCATGCACGTCCACCAGTCGATCTGGAAAGGCGGCAAGCCGACCTTCGCCGGCAACGAATATGCCGGTCTTTCGGAAACCTGCCTGTTCTACATCGGCGGCATCATCAAGCATGCCAAGGCGATCAATGCCTTCACCAACCCGCTGACCAATTCCTACAAGCGCCTGGTGCCGGGCTACGAGGCGCCGGTGCTGCTCGCCTATTCGGCGCGCAACCGCTCAGCGTCCTGCCGCATCCCGTTCGGCAGTTCACCGAAAGCGAAGCGCGTCGAGGTCCGCTTCCCCGATCCGGGCGCGAACCCCTACCTCGCTTTCGCCGCCATGCTGATGGCCGGACTCGACGGCATCAAGAACAAGATCCATCCGGGCCAGCCGATGGACAAGGATCTTTACGACCTGCCGCCGAAGGAGCTGAAGAAGATCCCGACCGTCTGCGGCTCGCTGCGCGAAGCGCTGCAGAGCCTCGACAAGGATCGCGGCTTCCTGAAAGCCGGCGGCGTCTTCGACGACGACCAGATCGATAGCTATATCGAACTCAAGATGGCCGAAGTGATGCGCTTCGAAATGACCCCGCATCCGGTCGAATACGACATGTACTATTCGGTCTAAGGTTCCGTTCGGATAGTGCTTTCAAAGCCCTTGAAGGATTTCCCCTTCAAGGGCTTTTTTGCTGGTCCAAAGGGCCCCATCAGATTGCGTGCGGCCAGCCACGCAACCTTGGTCAACTTGCTTTTGTTTTGGGGGACGCATCACAGCTGGAGCAGCCGAGCCTCGTGGCCGCCGGCAGAAGACCTCTGGTCAGGGTGACAAGATCCAGCCAGTGCCCGTTCGAACAGTTGGGGATGGGTGCAATCGAGCGCCAGGAGCGAGCGGCGCACTGCCTCAGGCTGCAATGCCCGCTCGTCCGGCGCCCCCGCCAATGCCGTCGTTCACGAAACCCCCGCCCCGTTCGAACAGCATCGCTTTGGCGTAACCCCAAGATCACGAATACGCATGCGGCGGCGTGACCTGTCAACGCCGCCTGCCGGGGCATAAATCGCCGATTTCGATGTATGAACAGTGGCTTATATAAAGGATCGTTGGCGTACGAACGAGCTGAAACAGGCTGTTTTCCGTGCTTTTTCAACGAAACTCGAAAACGCATGGGACGAGTGGCCGGCAACAGGCGCCAACCAAAGCCTCTCGTTCCGCTAAAATTGCCCGTCCCTTTTCAACCTGACTTTTTTTGGGGGAATTCGCCGCTCCGGGCCAGTCCTGCAAAAGAACCCCGGCGCGATGAACTGACCCCCGAAAGTTGGACACAACCT
>NZ_ML703262.1 GCF_008520305.1 Mesorhizobium sp. SARCC-RB16n
GTCAACACCGTTCTCCGATGTTTTTGAACTTTTTGCGACAGAAATTTCGGGCGGGCCTTGTGGATAGCCGGCTGCCCCAGGGGAACAGCGGATTACAGCAGGAGGAGGCCACGAAGGAGCCCTATTGCCGCCGCATTGCCGTTCGACACCAGGGCCAACAAAGAGGGTGCAAGCACAGCCGTGCAATGCCCTCTTTATGAGCCTCGTAAGGGAGCGCGCGAGAGCCTTATAGATGGAGGCACGCCCGCCCGCTTTTCACAGCGCTCTATAAGAGAAGTGCACAAGGGGAATTCGACCGGGGCCTGAGGCTTCGTTGACTTAACCTGCCGTGACAGGCAAATGTCATGGCCACAACAAAAGCGACAAGCCGTTCCGCCCGGGGAAGAAGCAGCCTTTCTGGATGCCAGACACGGAAGATGTCATAGCCGAACTCGGCAACGAGCCGCCGCTTATCGCGGATGGCCGCAGCGGCCCGCCCGATCGGCGTGAGGTTTCTGCGCGCTGGCTGTCGGGAACATTTCTGACAGGCGTGACCTCGAGCGTTCTGATGGGCGTCGCGTTGTTTGCCGCGCTTGACGGGCGGCAGCAACTGGCGACTCCACCCGAGATCGCGGAACTGATTGGCCTCGCCAGCAATGGCGATTCCGGCGAAGTGGCAAAGACGACCAGACTGGTGGCGCCGCGTCAGATCGCCAAGGCGAAGGACCGCCGACGCATGGAAGTGTCGATGGTCACCAAGGTCGGCGATCGCGACGTCATCCACACCATGCCTTTCGTGCAGATCAAGATGGCACTCGCCGCCGGCCACACCACCAGCCGGCCTTACCCGCCCTTCGACCCCATGCAGGTTTTCGGCGACGACAGCGACGATACATCCGCGCAGCCGGCGACGGCCTCGGCCGCCTCCGGCCAGATTTACGGCGCCAAGGTCGAAAGCGAGATGAGCCTGAAGACCCTCGATTTTCCGATCGAGACGGCTTCCTTCGACGAAAAGAGCGACCTGTCCGCCGACGAGGTGGAAAAGGTGGTGCGCGAAGCCGGCACCGACCTCAGCGATGGCGCCGTGCAAGTGGCTTCGCTCCACTATGTCGATCCGCAGCGATTCGGCGAGGCCTTTGCCGAGAGCATGGCCGGGTCCTACGACGTGAAGATCGTGCCGGAAAACGTCTCCGTGTCGCCACGAGCCAACGCAGACGACAAGGCGCCGGCTTTCGCCGAGGAAATCATCCCCTTCTCCAAGGACACAGACCTCACCGAGGCTTTTGCCGATTCGGGCTACACGGGCGAAGATGCCACCGGCATGGCCGAAGCGATCGCCAAGCTGCTCAACGCGCCGGCGCTCAAGGCAGGAACGGTACTGCGTGTTGGTCTCGAGGTTCATGGCGACGCCGCCAAGGTCGTGCGCACCAGCGTCTACGACAAGACCACGCATATCGTCACCATCGCGCTCGACGATCGTGGCCAGTACGTGCCGGCGCAGGAGCCGGAGCCGAATCCCGAATTGCTGACGGCGTTCGACGATTCGTCGGCGCCGGTGGTGGTGCGCGGCAATCTACCCAACGTCTATGACGGCATCTACCGCGCCGCCTACTCCTACGGCATGTCCAAGGCGATGACCGAGCGGCTGATCAAGCTCCTGGCATCCGATGTCGATTTCCAGTCCCGCCTCAACCCATCCGACCGCCTTGAAGTGCTGTTCTCGCAGCCTGATGGCGATGACCAGACTTCGGACAGTTCGGAACTTCTCTATGTCTCGGCGACGTTCGGCGGCATGACGCGCAACTTCTACCGCTTCCAGATGCAGGACGGCAGCACGGACTATTTCGATGAGGACGGGTCGAGCGCCAAGCAGTTCCTGCTGCGCAATCCGTTGCCCGCCGGAAAATTCCGCTCCGGCTTCGGCGCCCGCAAGCACCCGATCCTTGGCTATGTCCGCATGCACACTGGCGTTGACTGGGCAGCCCCGATCGGTACGCCGATCATTGCCGCCGGCAACGGCGTCATCGAGAAGGTCGGCTGGGCCGGCGGTTACGGCAAGCAGATCATCATCCGCCACGCCAACGGCTATGAGACGTCGTACAATCACCAGAGCGCCTTTGCCAAAGGTATGGAGCCGGGCATGCATGTCCGCCAGGGTCAGACCATCGGTTATCTCGGCCAGACCGGCCTCGCCACTGGCCCGCACCTCCACTACGAACTGATCGTCAATGGCACCAAGGTCGATCCGATGCGTGTGCGCCTGCCGGTCGGCAAGGTGCTGAAGGGCGACGATCTCGTCGCCTTCAAACGCGAGCGCGAGCGCATCGACGATCTGCTGAAGCAAGAAGACGGCAATTCCCTGAAGGTCGCCAGCGCCAAGATCGAAGGCTGAGACTCAGCCTTCGTCCTGCCGAGGTTCGGCGCGCCGCGACCACGGCAGCGCTTCGCCGGAAATGGTCGTCCACGCAATGACAGCGGAAAGCAGGCATAGCAGCGTAGTCACCGAGGCGACGGCGGAAAAGGCGGCGTCGCTGGCGGCGATCCTCGCCGCATCGAGCGCCGGCGCAAGGCCGACCGGCGCCGGTTCACCGAACCCAGGCACGCCGGGCGCGGCCTTTCCCTCCAGGCCATTGGCGTAGATCCAGGCGGCAAGCGACCCCATCGCCGCCACCGCGATCAGGCCGCCGATGCGTGAGACGGCGTTGTTGATGCCGGAAGCCGCCCCGGTATCCTTGTCTTCCACCGCCGTCATGATTGCGGTCGACAATGGCGACACGACCAACGCCATGCCGAACCCCATCAGCGCCATCAGGGGGAAGATGCCAGTCCAGAAATGGTGAAAGCCGGCATGGGCGAGCAAGGCAAGCCCGGCGAAGGCAATCGCCACGATCAAGCTGCCGCAGGCAATGGGAAAACGTGGCCCGATACGGTCCGACAGCTTGCCGACGGGTCCTGACAAAAGCGCGATCGCTGCAGACACCGGCAGGAAGATGAAGCCGACCTCGGCTGTGCTCAGCCCCCAGCCGGCGATCAGTAGCATCGGCAGGTAAAAAAGGTTGGCCGACAGCGCGAAATAGAGGAAGAAAGTCGCGACATTGGCGCCTGCGAAAGCGCCGATGCGAAACAGGCTGAGGTCGATCATCGGCTCGCGCTGCCGCTGCTCGAACAAGATGAAGAAGACAAGCAGCACGGCGCCGGCGACAATGCTTGGACCGGCCATGTGGCTCTCGCCGCTGGCGCTCATCGAAGTCAGCCCATAGGCGAGCGCGCCGAATGCAAGCGTCGCAAGCGCCCCACCGGCAAGGTCGAGGCTGCGTTTCTCCGTCGGCGCATCGGCCGGAATCTTGGCGAGCAGCAGATAGATCGAGATCAGGCCGAGCGGCAGGTTGACGGCAAAGATCGCCCGCCAGATGCCATCGCCGAAAGCCGACAGCACCAGGCCGCCGAGCACGGGGCCGAGAGCAGTGGTCAGCGCCGAGGCCGCCGCCCAGATGCCGATCGCGCGGCCGCGCTCTTTTTTCGGATAGGCTTTGGCGATGATGGCAAGACTGCCTGGCACCATGATCGCGGCCCCGATGCCCTGGAGTGCGCGAAACGCGATCAGCACGACAGCATTCGGCGCCAGCGCACAGGCAAGCGAGGTGACGACGAACAGAGCAATGCCGGCCACGAACGCACGGCGCAGCCCGAACCGGTCGCCTGCGGCACCGCCGGCGAGGATCAGCGCCGACAGCGTCAGCGCGTAGGCATTGGAAATCCACTGAGCCTCGGCAAGGCTGGCGCCGAGGTCGACGCGGATCGCCGGCATGGCAATCGCCAGGATCGATCCGTCGATGAAGCCGAGCGCCGAGGCCAGGATCGCCGCGATCAACACATAACGCCGCTGCGCTTGCGGGCAGAACGTGCCGTTCGTGAGCGGAGCGGTCAGCGGAATGGCGGCGGCTTCATTGGGTGAATGCATGCCACCTAATTAGGCCGCCGGCGTGCCGGCAACAACCAGCCAGAGGCTTGTTGTCCTTGAACCCAGCCATATTGCCAGGGACCGTATCTGCCCCGATGCAAACCGCGGCAGTCATGCTAGATTTCCCAAGAGCCGCGGGCGGGGGGAAATCGATGAAGCATCCACTCGAAGCATCGGTTGAGGGGCGCGGCCGTATTGTCGGTATTACCGATGGCGTGTTCGCCATCGCACTCACCCTGATCGTGCTCGAGATCAGGGTGCCGGTCCATGAGGCGATCCATTCCGAACACGATCTGCTTGTCGCAGTCGCGGCACTGGCGCCCCGCTTCCTCACCTATGCCCTGAGCTTCCTGACCCTGACCATCTTCTGGTTCGGCCAGCAGGCGCAGCATGGTTTGATCGCCAGATCCGACAGACGGCTGGCCACGCTGAACCTGTGCTTTCTCGCCTTCATCGCGCTCTTGCCGTTCTCGACCGACCTTCTGGCCGACTTCCTCGAGTTCAGGACCGCGGTGCTGGTTTACTGGCTGAACCTGCTGATGCTCGGCGTCACGCTGTTCGCCAGCTGGCGCTACGCGGATAAGAACGGCTTTGTCGCGGAAGATGTCGACGCGCAAACGAGGCGCACGGTCTATCTGCGCATCGTCAAGGCGCAGATCCTGTGGGCGGTCGGCGCCGCACTCTGCCTGATCAACCCGTTGCTCAGCGTCGGCTTCATTCTGGTCGTGCAGTTGATCTATGCCGCGGCGCTACGCAGCTCATTGCTGCGCAACGTCATCGGCTGAAGGTCCGCCAACGAATTCCACGGTAACGCCTGGCGACACCAGCTTGGCGAGCTCGCGCGCGTCCCAGTTCGTCAGGCGCACGCAGCCATGGCTTTCGGTCTTGCCGATCTTCGACGGCTCGGGCGTTCCGTGGATGCCGTAGGTCGGTTTGTCCAAGGCGATCCAGACCGACCCGACAGGTCCGTTGGGGCCTGGTGGAACGGTAAGAATCTTGTCGTTCTCGCCCTGCTTGAAATTGATGTTCGGATTGTAGGTGTAGTTCGGGTCGAGCGCGATGCGCGACACGGCGTGGATGCCGGTGGGCGACGGCGTGTCCGCCGAGCCGATGGTGGCGGGATAGGCCGCTACCAGCTTGCCGCCCGCATCGTAGGCGTACACCTCTTTCTTGGTCTTGTCGGCGACGATGCGCACGACCGGCGTCGACACCAGCTTGCCGAAATTGGCGACCTTGATGATCGTGCCGGGGCGGTTGAAGTCGAGGCCCTTGTTGATCGACTTCAGATAGTTCTCGTCCATGTGGAAGCGCTCCGCCAGCGCCTCGGTGACAGAGGTGTAGCACATGCAGTTGAGCTGCGCCTTCTGGCTGTAGTCTTCCGGGATCGACGCGACGTAGGGCCCGGCTACGTCCTCCGCCGTGATGGTGTAATTGGCGAACGCGTCGCCGCCGGATTGCGAGAGTGCAGTCTGGATGCCGACCGCATCGGTCGATTTGAGGCTGCTGCCGTTAATCTGGTTGTAGGCTGCCAGCGCCTTGTCGACGTTCGAACCGAAGCGCCCGTCGATAACACCAGGCGAAGCACCACCTCGGTCGAGCAGCACCTGGAGCGCTGCCACATCCTGGCGTGCGCCCAGCGAAAGCGACGGATCGACTGATGTCTTGCCGCCAGCTGTTGGCGGCAATGCCTGGTCGGAGGGCGCCGCCTGTTCCGTCGGAGCTGCCGGCTGGAGGGGGTCTATCGACGCCTCGTTCAGCGGCTGGCGCTTGATGGTGCCCGGCTTTGCCGGCTGCGGCGCATCGGGATAATTGTTGTCGTAGTTGCCTTCGTCCTGCGGTGCCGGCGGATAAGCATCGACGGAATTGTTGCTGTCAGGATCGTATTCGTCGGCTGGCGGCGGAATGACCCGGCCTTCCTCTTCCAGCTGTCTGCGGCGGAAGCGCGCCATGTCCTGGGGATCGTCGAGATAGTAACGGTCATCGTCGGGGGCGCGGCCAAGTTCACGCATCCGGCTCTCGCGGCCCAGCGCCCGCCGGTCGAGCCGTGTCTGTGGCGGCTGGATGGCGATCACCTTGCCGGTATCCGCATCGACGATGACGCGATTGCCCCTGGCATCGTAGTAGATATCGAGATTGCCGTCCTGGGCGAGCAGAATGCCGCCGCTCTCGGCGCGGACAGGCTCGGCTGCGCCGTCATGCGACGGCGCCGCGAACGCGTTGGACAACCCCAGTCCCGCAACAAGCGCCGAAAGGGTGAAGATAGTGCGCAGCATGGTGGCGAAACTCTCCCGGTCCGTATGTGCCGCCGCCCGGCATTGTCCAGTTCGGCGAACCCCTTCGCCAGCAAACCAGTTACCCACCATATGGTTCCAACATGAACCGGGCATGAAGATGGCGGTTTTCCGGCGCCTCGACGAATATTAGCTAGCCTGTGCCGAGCCCAAATTCCTTGGGCGCCTGCTTCGTCAGCTTCAGGGCGACCAGGCGATGGCTCTCGCGCAAATAGTCCTTCAGCGCATCATCATCCATGCTCTGGCTTGTCTGACGCTGGATCCACTTCATGCCGCGGGAGGCAAGATAAGGCGCCGGCCGCAACCCTGGCTGATCCTTGAGCACATCATAGGCGATGTCGGAACATTTGAAGGTCACGAACAGCTGCTGCCCATGATCCCAGCCACCGATCGCAAACACCTTGGTCCCGACCTTCCAGACATGGGCGCCGCCCCACTGCACCACGTGGTTCGTTGCAGGCAGCGAGGCACAGAAGCCGTTGTAGTCGTCCAGCGTCATCCGCGCCCCCTGATATGAAAACGCCGCGCGCCCAACTGGGCCCGCGGCACTCTAAAGCGCGGCGCGCTTTAGATCTTTGGTTTAATGCATGTCGTTGTCCCAAACCGAGGTCAGTTTGGGGCGATATGCATCGATCAGGCCGCGGCTTCGGCCGCGACGATCGTCGGCTTGGAGCGGAAATTCAGCCGGTCGGAACCGGCCGTGACCTTGACCGTCGAGCCGTCCAGGATCTCGCCGAGCAGGATCTTTTCCGCCAACGGATCCTGCAACTCCTTCTGCATCACCCGCTTTAGCGGCCGGGCTCCATAAGCGGGGTCGTAACCCTTGGCCGCCAGCCACTCGATCGCCTCGGGATCCAGGGACAGCGTGATCTTGCGATCGGTCAGCAGGCTCTCCAGCCGCTTGAGCTGGATCTCGACGATACGGTCCATGTCCTTGCGGCGCAGCCGGTGGAACAGGATCACCTCGTCGACGCGATTGAGGAACTCCGGCCGAAACGATGCCCTGACCACACCCATCACCTCGTCACGCACGGCGTCGACATCCTGGTCCTCGCCGAGATTGACCAGATATTCGGCGCCGAGATTCGACGTCATGATGATCAGCGTGTTGCGGAAATCGACGGTGCGGCCCTGTCCGTCGGTGAGCCGGCCGTCATCGAGCACCTGCAACAGGACGTTGAAGACGTCCGGATGCGCCTTTTCGATCTCGTCGAACAGCACGACCTGATAGGGCCGGCGCCGTACCGCTTCGGTCAGTGCGCCGCCTTCCTCATAGCCGACATAGCCAGGAGGCGCGCCGATCAGCCGCGCGACGGAATGCTTCTCCATGTACTCGGACATGTCGAGGCGCACCAACGCCGTCTCGTCGTCGAACAGGAAGTTGGCAAGCGCCTTGGTGAGCTCTGTCTTGCCGACGCCGGTAGGCCCGAGGAACATGAACGAGCCGATCGGCCGGTTCGGGTCCTGCAAGCCAGCGCGGGCGCGCCGGACCGCCTTGGAAACGGCCTGCACCGCCTCGCCCTGGCCGACGACACGCTTGCCGATCTCGTCTTCCATGCGCAGCAGCTTGTCGCGCTCGCCCTGCAGCATCTTGTCGACCGGAATGCCGGTCCAGCGCGACACGATATGGGCGACATGGTCGGGAGTGACCACTTCCTCGACCATGCCGGCCTTGCCGTCCTGGGCTTCGGCCTCCTTCAGCTTCTTCTCCAGTTCCGGGATCTTGCCATAGGCAAGCTCCCCGGCGCGCTGGAACTCACCCTTGCGCTGGGCAATGGCGAGGTCGTTGCGTGCCTCGTCGAGCTGCTTCTTCAAGTCGGCGGCAAGTCCGAGCTTCTGCTTCTCGGCCTGCCATTTGGCGGTGATCTCGGTCGATTCTTCCTCCAGTCCGACGAGCTCCTTTTCCAGGCGGGCAAGCCGGTCCTTCGAGGCATCGTCCGTCTCGACCTTCAGCGCTTCGCGTTCGATCTTGAGCTGCATGATGCGGCGGTCGATCTCGTCCAGTGCCTCGGGCTTGGAATCGACCTGCATCCTGAGCCGCGAGGCGGCTTCGTCGACGAGGTCGATCGCCTTGTCCGGCAAGAAACGGTCGGCGATGTAGCGGTTGGACA
This sequence comes from Mesorhizobium sp. SARCC-RB16n, assembly GCF_008520305.1. Classification (GTDB taxonomy): domain Bacteria; phylum Pseudomonadota; class Alphaproteobacteria; order Rhizobiales; family Rhizobiaceae; genus Mesorhizobium. The sequence continues at coordinate 8,343 of NZ_ML703262.1, forward strand.
ATGTCGCCGCCGCCACCAGCGCCGAATCGGAGATCCGCACCTTGTGGTGCTGCTCATACTTCTCCTTCAGGCCGCGCAGGATCGAGACCGTGTCCTCCACCGTCGGCTCGTCGACGAAGACGGGCTGGAAACGGCGGGCAAGGGCGGGATCCTTCTCGACATGCTTGCGGTATTCATCGAGCGTGGTCGCGCCAACGCAGTGCAGTTCACCGCGCGCCAGCGCCGGCTTCAGGAGGTTCGATGCGTCCATCGCGCCGTCGGCCTTGCCGGCGCCGACAAGCGTGTGCATCTCGTCGATGAACAGGATGATATTGCCACTGGCCGAGGTGACTTCCGAAAGCACGGCCTTCAGCCGCTCCTCGAATTCGCCGCGATATTTGGCGCCGGCGATCAGCGCGCCCATGTCGAGCGCCATCAACTGCTTGTCCTTAAGCGATTCCGGCACATCGCCATTGACGATGCGCAGCGCCAACCCTTCGGCGATCGCCGTCTTGCCGACGCCCGGCTCGCCGATCAGCACCGGGTTGTTCTTGGTGCGGCGCGACAGCACCTGGATGGTGCGGCGGATCTCGTCGTCGCGGCCGATGACCGGATCGAGCTTGCCCGCGCGTGCATCTGCAGTGAGGTCGCGCGCATATTTCTTCAGCGCATCATAGCCCTGTTCGGCACTCGCCGAATCGGCGGTGCGGCCCTTGCGGACGTCGTTGATGACCTGGTTCAGCGCCTGCGCGGTGACGCCGGCCTTAGCCAGGATTTCGGCGGTCTTGGCTGATTTCTCCATCGCCAGCGCCTGCAACAGCCGCTCGACGGTGACAAAGCTGTCACCGGCCTTCTTGGCCAGATCCTCGGCGGTCGAGAACACCTTGGCCAGCGGCTGCGCCAGATAGAGCTGGCCATTGCCACCCTCCACCTTGGGCATCGCCTCGAGCGCCGTCTCGACGCCGAGCTTGACGTCGCGGACATTGCCGCCGGCACGCTCGATCAGCGACGCGGCCAAGCCCTCGTCATCATCGACGAGGACTTTCAAAATGTGTTCGGGAGTGAATTGCTGGTGATTGCGGGAGAGCGCCATCGTCTGCGCGGACTGTATAAAGCCGCGCACGCGCTCGGAGTATTTCTCAAGGTTCATACCTGTCTCCTTCCGTCACCGGCCCGCTTAGCGGCACCGGATCAGATTGCGGTGACGGACCCGCCCATTCGAGCCGGATCCTGTTCCGCCCAGATATGGTGCATGGACCTCGGTCCCTCAAGACGTCCCGATATCGGCAAACGCATAATATTCCACCGCTACCCAAACGAAAACGGCGGAGATTTCTCCCCGCCGTTCAATGTCTTGCAGTGCCGTTCGATCAATTATCGATGTCGACGATCACGGGTTCGGCGCTGCCGCTGTCGACCGGAGCCGCGGCCGTCTCGCCCGCATTGCCGCTGCCGCTCTCGACCTGGTCGGCATTGGTGCGCGGACGGCGGGGACGGCGCGGGCGCCGGGCGGCACTGCTTTCGGCGGCCGCCTCATTGAGTTCGGCCTGGGCTGCAAGACCTGCTGGCGAAAAATTCTCGAATCGTGGAGCCGGCTCGGCTGCCGCGACCGTCTCGGACGGCGAAGCGGGCTCTGCCTGAGCTTCCGTCTGCGCCGAGGCCTCGTTGCGCTGCTGCTGACCGCCTTGCTCGGCGGAAGCATAGTCGCGCTGGCCATTCTGGCCGTAGCCGCCGTTAGGACGACGATCGCGATGGCGCCCGCCATTGTTGTCGCGGCCGCTGCTGTTGCGCCCGCCATTGTCACGGTTGTCGCGACCGCTTTCCCGGTTCAGCGCAACCTCCGCCGGCATGCCCTCGATCACCGGCTGCGGGCCGGCACCATGGTTGACCACCGGAATTTGCGGATCGGAAGCGGCGCTGCCGCTGTTGCCGGCGCCACTGTTGCCAGCCCCGCTGTTGCCAGCCCCACTGTTGCCAGCATTGTCGAACTCGTCGCGATCATCGTCGCCGTCGTCGTCGAACTCGTCGCGCGACTGCTGGACGTTCTGGATCGGCATCTGCGCCTGCGCGGCGGCAATGATGCGGTTGTAGTGTTCGGCATGCTGGAGATAGTTTTCCGCCATCACCCGGTCGCCGGAGCTTTGCGCGTCACGGGCCAGGGTGGCGTATTTTTCGGCGATCTGCTGAGCCGATCCACGGATCTTCACGTCCGGGCCGTTGCTCTCGTAATTACGCGTTAGCGGATTCGGGCCCTTGCGGTTGTTGTTATTGTTATTGTTGTTTCCACCGCCGCCGCCATTGTTGTTGCGACCGCGCATGCGCCTGTTCTGCTGTTGTGGCCTCATTCGACTCTCTTCATCTTGAAATTTTCGAAAACTCGTTACGAACGGAGGCGCTCATGCAGCCAGCCGTTTCGTTTCTTCACCGGCGTTCGCCCGCATCAATTGCGTTGGCGCCACGTGCCATCCTGTTCCGGTTACATCACTTGCCGGACGATTCCCGCACGAAGCTTGGGCGTCGTTTGCGCAAGAAGGCAGCTATATCCAAGGAAACCGAATCGCTAAGAGCACTGCCTGCTTCGTCTCATCCGGTAAGGCGACCCTAGCTGCATTCCCCGGCATTGCCAAGCGCTTTTTTGCACTGCGTCAAGACGTTCCCCGTTGAAAAACAAGAACCCTGTCGTTTCCGCCGAGATCGCCAAACACCTCACCGCCCGCGTAACCGGCTGCGCGAAATATATCATTGACGTCGTTGCTTTGCGTGTGGCCGATCTCGACCGCAATCCTGCCTTCGGCTTCCAGAAACCTTGCCGCCTCGGCGGCGATGATCCTGTAGGGGTTCAGCCCATCCACGCCGCCATCCAGGGCCAGGCGCGGGTCGAAATCGCGGACTTCGTCCTGCAGATTTCCAATGTCTCGGGAAGGTATATAGGGAGGGTTTGCGGCAATTACATGGTATCGGCCGGAAACTTTTTCGAACCAGTCCGACTGGGCCGTCGTGAATCGGTCGCCGAGCCCGAACTGCCCGGCATTGCGGGCCGCCATTGCCAGCGCGCCGGCGGAGATGTCGACACCGGTGGCGGTCGCGGCCGGCACGACGCTCAGCAGCGCCAGGGCGATGGCGCCCGTGCCGGTGCCGAGATCGAGGATACGGCATACACCCTCCCGCGCGACCATTGCCTTGACGAAGGGCAGCACCGCCTCGACCAGCGCTTCGGTGTCCGGCCGCGGCTCCAGCGTCTCCGGCGACAGCGACAGGCGCAAACCGTAGAATTCGCGATAGCCGAGGATGCGATGCACCGGCTCGCCACCGGCTCGCCGTCTCAGGGCGCCGTCGATCGCGGCGATGGCGTCCCCATCGATCTTGCGCTCGGGGTCGGCAATGGCCTGCGTGCGCGTCGTGCCTGAATAATGCTCGACGATGAGCCGCGCATCGAGCGCGGGATCATCGATACCGGCCGCGGCAAGCCTGGCTCGCGCTTTCCGCAGCAGCGGCCCCAGCGCCTCGGGCGGATGGTCAGCCATCGAGGCCGATATCGGCCAGCAGCTTCGACTGGTGATCGGCGATCAGCGCGTCGACGATTTCGTCGAGTTCACCCATCATCACCCGGTCGAGCTTGTAGAGCGTCAGGTTGATGCGATGGTCGGTGACCCGGCCTTGCGGAAAATTATAGGTGCGGATGCGCTCCGAGCGATCGCCGGAGCCGACCTGCGACTTGCGCGATTCGGAACGCTCCTCGTCCGCCTTGCTGCGTTCCATGTCATAGAGCCGCGCGCGCAGGATCTGCATGGCCTTGGCCCGGTTCTGATGCTGCGACTTCTCCGCCTGCACCACCATGATGCCGGTCGGCAAATGGGTGATGCGGACCGCGGAATCGGTGGTGTTGACGTGCTGGCCGCCCGAGCCCGAGGCGCGCATCGTGTCGATGCGGATGTCCTCGGCCCTGATGTCGATGTCGACCTCTTCCGCTTCCGGCAGCACGGCGACGGTGGCGGCGGAAGTGTGGATGCGCCCGCTGGCCTCGGTTGCCGGCACACGCTGGACCCGATGCGCCCCGGACTCGAATTTCAGATGGGCAAACACACCCTTGCCTGAGATCGTGGCGATGATTTCCTTGAAGCCGCCGGCATCGCCGTCGCTGGCCGATACCGTTTCGAACCGCCAGCCGCGTTCGGCGGCGTAGCGCTCATACATGCGAAACAGGTCGCCGGCGAAAAGTGCTGCCTCATCGCCACCCGTGCCGGCGCGGATTTCGAGGATGGCGTTCTTGTCGTCGGCGGCATCCCTGGGCATGAGCAGGATCTGGATGTCCTTCTGCAGCGCCTCGATCCGCTCCTCGACACCGGGCAGGTCGGCTTCGGCGAGCGCCCGCATCTCGGCGTCGGTGCCCTTGTCAGCGAGCATCGCTTCGAGGTCGGCCTGCTCATGCTCGGCAGAGCGCAATTCCCTGACCTTGGCCACCATCTCCTGCAACTCGGCATATTCGGATGCCATCTTCACATAGGCATCCGGCGCCGGTCCGGCCGACATCTGCGCTTCGAGCATCTCGAAACGCTTGACGACTTGATCCATACGATCGCGAGGCAAATTGACCATGATGAGGTGCTACAACGGGATCGAGCGGTCGTCGGCGAAAGCCTGCAGCAACGCCCGCATCGGCAGCCCTTGCGCCGGCGCCATAAGATTGTCGTCGAAGAAAGCCTTCAGTTCCTCCAGGGGCAGCTCCGTCAGCATCGCCTTGACCGGACCGATCGAGGCTGGCGACATCGAGATCGAGCGGAAACCGAGGCCGATCAGCGCCATCGCCGAGATAGGCTTGCCGGCGAGCTCACCGCACAGGGTGACGGGCGTATGATTGCGGGCGCCGGCGTCGGCGATCTGCTTGAGCACGCGCAGGAACGGCGCCGACAGCGTATCGAAGCGGTTGGCCAATTGCGTGTTGCCTCGGTCGACCGCCATGACGAACTGGAACAGATCGTTCGACCCGACCGAGACGAAGTCGACCGCCTTCATCAGCTCGTCGAGTTGGAACAGAAGCGACGGCACTTCCAGCATGGCGCCCAGCTTGAGACTGGTCGGCAGGTGGTGGGCGAAGCGTGAGAGGTGCCGCACCTCGCGGTCGATGATTTCGCGCGCCTGGGCGATTTCGCCGAGCTCGGTCACCATCGGCAGCATCAGCTTGAGTTCACGCCCGCCGCTGGCCTTGAGCAAGGCGCGGATCTGTGTGCGCAGCAAGCCCGGCCGGTCGAGCGTCAGGCGGATCGCCCGCCAACCGAGCGCAGGATTCTCTTCCTGGATCGCGCCCTTGAAATAGGGGAGCACCTTGTCGCCACCGATGTCGATGGTGCGGAAGGTGACCGGCTTGCCGCGCGCGGCCTCGAGCACGTCGCGATAGAGTTTTTCCTGGGCCTCGGCGCGTGGAAAGGTCGAGGCGACCATGAACTGCAGTTCCGTGCGGAACAGTCCGATGCCGGCCGCACCTGCCTCCGCCAACTGCGGCAGGTCGACGGCAAGCCCGGCATTCATCAGCAGGTCGACCTGGACACCGTCCCTGGTCGTCGACGGCTTCTTGCGCAGCTCGCGGTAGACCTCTTGCCGGCGCGCCCGGAACCGCACTTTTTCGGCATAGGCGGCTTCGAGATCGGACTGCGGCCGCAGATGGATCGCGCCCTCCTCGCCGTCGACGATGATGGCATCGCCGTTTTCCGCCATGGAAACGGCGCCCTTCATCTGGCCGGCGACGGGTATTCCCATGGCCCGGGCGACGATGACAACATGGCTGGTCGCCGCGCCATCCTCGAGCACCAAGCCACGCAGCTTGTCGCGGGGATAGTCGAGCAGTTCGGCCGCACCCATCGAGCGGGCGACGATGATGGCGTCCTTCGGCAGCGAGGCCGCGACATCCTCGGGTCCACGCCCCATCAGCTGGCGCAACAGCCGGTTGGCGAGGTCGTCGAAATCGCTCATCCGCTCGCGCAGATAGGGATCGGTCATGTGCAACATGCGGGCGCGCATGTCGCTCTGCACCTTTTCCACCGCCGCTTCCGCTGTCAGACCGTTGCGGATCGCTTCTTCCAGGCGCCGTACCCAGCCGCGATCGTTGGCGAACATGCGGTAGGCTTCCAGCACCTGGCGATGCTCGCCCTCGAAAGCGACATCGCGGCGCTCCAGCATGTCGTCGATCGAGAGCCTGAGCGAACCGAGCGAGGTTTCGAGCCGCCGGACCTCTTCCTCGCTATCCTCGTTGAACAAATTGGTGACGACGATGCGCGGCTCGTGCAGCACGACATGGCCAAGTCCGACGCCGTCGTTGAAAGACAGGCCGGTGAAGCTGACGGGCCGGCGCAGGTCGAGTTCGAGGCCGGGCCGGGTCAGCCGCGCCAGATCGCCGGTGGCGATCATCTCGGCGATGACCATGGCGGTGGTTTCCAGCGCCTCGACCTCGTCGTCGCGGTAGTGGCGCATGGTCTTGTTCTGGACGACCAGGACGCCCAGCGTGCGCCCTGCCCGCAGCACCGGGACGCCGAGGAAGGAATTGTAGATCTCCTCCCCGGTCTCCGGCAGATAGGCGAAGGCCGGGTGTTCCTGCGCGTTGGACAGGTTGAGCGGCCTGGCACTCGCCGCGATCGTGCCGACCAGGCCTTGCCCCAGCCGCAGCTGCGCCAGGTGGACGGCGTTCGGGTTCAGACCCTCGGTGGCGTAGAGTTCGAGCACCGAATCGGCGCGCAGGACATAGAGCGAGCACACTTCGGCGACCATGTTGGAGGCGATGTCGCGCACGATCCGGTCAAGCCGCTCCTGCGGCTCCAGCGGCTCCTGCATGAGCTCGCGGAGCCGTTTCAGCAGAACGCGCGGGCCAACGGCCGTGTCACGCATCGCGGCTTCTTCTCCAATAAACGTCTTGCCGGCGCAGTTTCCGCCGCGCCCGGCAAGTGCGCAACAGCTGATTCAGTCCTGCTACTGCTTATCCAGACCGTAGACGGAATGCAAAGTGCGAACCGCAAGTTCCGTATACGGACCGTCGATCAGTATCGAAATCTTGATCTCGGAGGTGGTGATGGCGCGGATGTTGATCGCCTTGTCGGCCAGCGCCTTGAAGGCGGTGGCAGCAACACCCGCATGGCTCCTCATGCCGATGCCGATGACCGAAACCTTCGACATGCCGGCTTCCGACTGCACGACATCGTAGCCGATCTCGGCTTTCAGCCGATCGAGCACGGCCAGCGCCTTGTCGACATCGCCAGACGGCACGGTGAAGGTCATGTCGGTTAGCTTGCCGTCCTCGGAGATGTTCTGGACGATCATGTCGACATTGATGTTGGCCTCGGCTAGCGGGCCGAAGATTCCGGCGGCGACGCCTGGCCGGTCGCCGACACGGCGCAGCGAAATCTGCGCCTCGTCCTTGGCGTAGGCAATTCCGGTGACGACCTGCTGTTCCACGATCTCTTCCTCGTCGCAAATGAGCGTTCCCGGAGGATTGAGCAAATCCCCCATTCCGGGCGCATCGGGATCGTCGAAGGACGACCGCACGAAGGTACGCACCCTGTGCACCATGGCAAGCTCGACCGAACGCACCTGCAGAACCTTGGCGCCGAGCGAGGCCATTTCAAGCATTTCCTCGAACGATATCTTGGCCAGCCGCCGCGCCTTGGGCTCGATGCGCGGATCGGTGGTGTAGACCCCGTCGACGTCGGTGTAGATGTCGCAGCGGTCGGCCTTGACCGCGGCGGCGATCGCCACGGCGCTGGTGTCGGAACCGCCGCGACCGAGCGTTGCGATGCGGTTGTCCGGCCCGATGCCCTGGAAACCGGCGATGACCGCTACCTGGCCTTCGCCGAAGCGCTTGACCAGGAAGGCGCCGTCGATGTCGAGGATGCGCGCCGCGCCATGCGCATTGTCGGTCTTGATCGGGATCTGCCAGCCCTGCCAGGAGCGCGCATGCACGCCCATGTTCTGCAAGGTGATGGCGAGAAGGCCAGCCGTGACCTGTTCGCCGGAAGCGACGACTGCGTCATATTCGCGTGCGTCGTGCATCGGCGAGGCCTCGCGCGTCCAACCGACCAGTTCATTGGTCTTGCCGGCCATCGCCGAGACCACCACCGCCACCTCGTGGCCGGCGTCGACCTCGCGTTTGACGTGACGCGCCACATTGCGGATGCGGGCGATGTCGGCGACGGATGTCCCGCCGAATTTCATCACGATACGCGCCATGGAAGCGAAACGCCTTTGACTGGAGCCGGCCCGGGCCGAAAACGGAAGAAAAGCGCCCGGCTGGCGCCGGCCGCTGAATGCGCGGCCTCCTTAGCCAAATGGGGAAGGTTTCGCAAGGCTGACGGCGGATTGCGTAACAACACGACATATTGCCTTCCGGGCCGGCGCCGCTTACCAAATGCTGCCCGCGGGGAATTCCTTTTGGTTCGGCACAACAGATGATTGCTCGTCTTCGGCGCGCCATGCGATTGCAATCGCTCCCGCTTGTCGTGGGCTTCGCGGTGCTCGCGCTTATCGTCGGCACCCGTGCCCTGCTCGTCGAGGGCCAAAGGGCCAATCGTGCCGCCGCGCGCGAGACAATCGAGTACCAGGAACAGCTTTCCGGGCTGCTTTCATTGGTGCAAGACACCCAGAGTGGTCAGCGCGGCTACCTGCTGACCGGTGAACAATCCTATCTGGAGCCCTACCGGAAGGCTGTCGAGGCAATTCCGGGACAACTGGCGCGGATCGACAGCGCGACGACGGCTCCCGACGATCAGATCGCCCAGCAGATCGGACACATCAAGGACGCGCTTTCAAAACAGCAGGCCGAACTGGCCGAGACCATAGCTCTCTACGATCATGGCGATGCGGCAAAGGCCCTGCAACTGGTCCGCAGCGGCCAGGGCAAGGCCGCCATGGACGAAATCCGAGCCAGCATGGACACGATCCGGCGTGTCGGCGCAGCCGCCGTGGCCGCGCGCGACGAGCATACCGACCGGGTCGAGGCCTGGTTGCGCATCGGCTCGCTGGCTGCGTTGCTGGCGATTTTCCTGCTTGGCGCCTACACCGTCCGTCAATCGCGCCGCCGCTTCCGCGAGGTGGTCGTCGCCCAGGAAGAGCTGATGCGCAAGAACATCGAGCTCGGTAACGAGATCCAGACGCGTGAAAAGGCCGAATCCCAGATACGCCAGATGCAGAAGATGGAAGCCGTCGGGCAATTGACCGGCGGCATCGCCCACGATTTCAACAACATGCTGGCGGTCATCCTCAGCGCCATGAACCTTGCCCGGCGCAAGCTGAAGCGGGGCGAACATGACATTGAAAAGCTCGTCGAGGCCGCGACAGACGCAGCCAGCCGTGCCGCCGATCTGACCTCCCGCCTGCTTGCCTTCTCCCGCCTGCAACCTCTGGCGCCGCAGGTTGTCGACACTAACCGGCTGTTGACCGGCATGTCCGATCTTCTGCGCCGTGCCCTGGGTGAAGGCATCCGCATCGAAACGGTGTTGGCGGGCGGGCTGTGGAAAACCCACGCCGATCCCAGCCAGATCGAGAACGCGATCCTCAATCTGGCTGTCAATGCCCGCGATGCCATGGAGAACGAGGGCAAGCTGACCATCGAGACCGTCAACAGCCACCTCGACGAGGCCTATGCATCGACGCACGCCGAAGTCACGCCTGGCCAATACGTGATGATCGCGGTAACCGACACCGGTGCGGGCATGTCGCCCGAAATCATCGCCAGGGCATTCGAGCCCTTCTTCACCACCAAACCGGTCAACAAGGGCACGGGACTTGGGCTGAGCCAGGTGTTCGGCTTCGTCAAACAGTCGGGCGGCCACGTCAAGATCTACTCCGAACCCGGCGAAGGCACGACGATCAAGATCTATCTGCCCCGGTTTTTTGGACCGGAGGAGCCGGCCGCGCTCGCCGAGCGCGGCAAGAGCGCCGCCAAGGCCACCGAGACGATCCTCGTCGTCGAGGACGACCCCCGCGTGCGGGCCTCCACGACGGACGTCATGCGCGAACTCGGCTACACCGTCATTCAGGCCGGAAGCGGCCAGGAAGCCCTCGAGAAGCTCGCCGCGACACCGGGCATCGCCCTGCTTTTCACCGACATCGTCATGCCGGTGATGAATGGCCGCAAGCTCGCCGAAGAAGCGCTCGCGCGCCAGCCCGGGCTGAAAGTGGTCTTCACCACCGGCTTCACCAGGAACGCCGTGGTCCACAACGGCGTGCTCGACCATGACGTGCACTTCCTGGCCAAGCCGTTCACCATCGAGCAGCTGGCAGCGAAGCTGCGCGATGTTCTGGACTCGAAATAGGCTGGCCTTTGGTCGGCCCAGTCGCTTTGTCAGCATTGAAAATTGTTGGCTTGACATTCGATGCCTCACGCCCGACTTCCTAGCGTCCGAGGAGACCAACCGATGCCCGAGCCCCGACGATCGACGATCGATGCCGGAGAAGTGGAACGCTTTTCCGCCCTTGCCGCCGAATGGTGGAACCCGAACGGCAAGTTTCGTCCACTGCACAAATTCAATCCGATCCGGCTTTCCTATATCCGCGACCAGATCGCGGCGCGCTTCGGCCGCGACCCGCGCGCGGCGCGGCCGTTCGAGGGCCTGCGTATCCTCGACATCGGCTGCGGCGGTGGCCTTTTGTGCGAGCCGATGGCGCGGCTCGGCGCCGAGGTGGTCGGAGCGGACGCCTCCGAAACAAACATAGAAGTGGCGAAACTGCATGCCGCCGAAGGCAATGTGAGCATCGACTATCGCGCCACGACGGCGGAAGATCTCGCCGAGGCCGGCGAAAAATTCGATGTCGTCCTCAACATGGAAGTGGTCGAACATGTCGCCGACATAGACTTGTTCGTCGCCAAATGCGGCGAGATGGTCAAGCCCGGCGGCATCATGTTCGTGGCCACCATCAACCGCACGCTGAAGGCGCTCGGCCTGGCCATCATCGGCGCCGAATATGTGTTGCGCTGGCTGCCGCGCGGCACCCATCAGTTCGGCAAGCTGGTGCGCCCGGAAGAGCTGGAAAAGGCGCTTGGCGCAGCCGGCCTGACCATCATCGACCGCACCGGCGTCACCTACAATCCGCTTGCCGACCGCTGGGCGCGGTCGAAGGACATGGACGTCAACTACATGGTGCTGGCGGAAAAGAGATCGGTCTGAACGGCCAATCTTCAGCCGTCGGCGACAGAAGTAAGCCCGAACCGGTCAGGCGGTCTGGCTCTGCGCCTTGGTGGTGATGAACACGCCGGCGGTGATGATGACGGCGCCGACCCAAGTCAGCAGCTGATAGTGTTCGCCAAGGAAGATCGTACCGGCAAACAGCCCGACGGCCGCCGCGACATAGCCGATCTGGCTGAGATAGACCGGACCGCCCACCGACTGCAGCCTGAAGAAGAAAGCAAACATCGCCGATGCCGAGGCCATCTGCGCCACCACGGTGAACGGCACGGTGCCGAGCTGGACGAAGGCCTTGCCTCCAAGCAAGGTCAGGATGCCGACGAGCAGCATCGTCCCGGACGCCAGATGGCTGCCGACGGCTAGCTCGATCGGGCCGGTGCCTTCCGGCCAGTCGACCGTACGGTAGATGTTTCCGGTGGCAAGGCTGACCGGGATCAGCAGCCCCATCACCACCCAGAACACGTCGGCCGGCTGGCCGGCCTCGCCGCGTGTCACCGCCACCATGACCGCGCCGACGAAGCCCACGGCGATGCCGGCAATGCCCAGCATGTTGGGGCGCCTGACACCGAGCAGGATCGAAAACACCAGCGTGATGACAGGCGAGAGCGTGAACATGATGCCGGTGTAGCCGGCGCCCAGATGTGGAATGGCCGAAAACATCAAGAGATTGGGGACGGCATAGGACACCGCGGCGGTGACGAAGAAATAGCGCAGTTTGTGCGCGGTGAGCCGGATGCGCTGGCCGCGCAGCAGCAATACGATAAGAAGCACGCCGCCGGCGCCGAGCGAGATGACGAAGGCCCAGACCATGGCTGGCACGCCGGCCGCCGTGGCGAGCTTGCCGAAAGGCAGCGTCAGGCCGAGCAGGCCGCCGGTGACGACCAGCAGGCCGAGCGCCGAATCCCAGAGAAGTTTCATCGAATGATCCTGTCGCTGCGAGGTCGCGCTTGGCGATCACTCAAACTTAAAGTAAGATAGCGTAAAGATTCTTAACGTCAAGATACTTTTCGGTGAGGCATATGGACCGTGCGGCGAGAGCGATAGAGCAATGGCGGAAGGAGCGGCCGGACCTTGACGTCACGCCGATGGGAGTGATCGGCCGCCTGAATGAAGCGTCCTCGCTGATCGCGCGCGACCGTCTCGCGCCCCTCTTTGCCCGTTTCGGACTGCAGGCGGGAGAGTTCGATGTGCTGGCGACGCTGCGCCGCTCAGGCTCGCCTTACGCGCTGACGCCGACAGGGCTTTACGAGGCGACGATGGTGACCTCCGGCGCCATGACCAACAGGCTGGACCGGCTCGAAGCATCCGGATTGATCCAGCGCGCGCCGCATCCCAACGATCGGCGTGGCATCGTCGTGCGGCTGAGCGACAAGGGCCTCGCCTTGATCGACGAGGCTGTTGCCGCCCATGTGGCGAATGAGCACCAGATCCTTTCCGGCCTGACGCAGACCGAACGAGAAACACTTTCGCGTCTGCTTGAAAAACTGATTGGCAGCGTGAGCTGATCGCTCAGTGCCGGTCGTCCGGAAACACCGGGATCGGCATGAAATCGACGCCGTCCTCGGCTAGGCCCTTGGCCTCTTCCAGCGTCGCCTCGCCATAGATGCCGCGCGCATCGGTTTCGCCGAAATGGATTTTGCGCGCCTCTTCAGCGAACTTGTCGCCGACATAGTCGGCATTCTCGCGCACCTTCTCGGCCATCGCCTTCAGTTGCGCCATGGCCTGCTTCTGCGCCTCGCCCATGGCAAGCGCTATGGTTTCCTGCTTGCGTGCCGTGGACACGGCCGGCGCCATCAGGGCCTTCTGCACTTGGTGCGAACCACAGCTGGGGCAATCGACAAAGCCGCGCTTCTTCTGCGTGTCGAAATCGTCATTGCTGCGAAACCAGCCCTCGAACTCGTGCTCGTTTTCGCAGATCAGGGAAAAGCGGATCAAGACGCCGCACCCCTGAGACGCGGCGCCTCGCCGGCATTGATGGTGAAATCCCGCGCGTTCTTCAAATTAGGGATCTTCTTGCGCGCCGCAAGCGACTGCGCCGGGTCGATCTCGGCGACAATCACACCAGGCTCGTCATGGGCGGCTTCCGCAATGATGCGGCCCCACGGATCTACGATCAGCGAATGCCCATAGGTCTCGCGGCCGTCCTCATGCAGGCCGCCCTGCGCGGCGGCGACGACAAAGGCCCCGTTCTCGATGGCGCGTGCCCTGAGCAATACGTGCCAATGCGCCTCGCCGGTCTGGCGGGTGAAGGCCGCGGGCACGGAAAGCAGGTCGGCCCCGGCCATCGCCTCGGTGCGGAACAGTTGCGGAAAACGCAGATCGTAGCAAACGGCAAAGCCGAGCGTCGCGTCCCCGATCCCGGTGACGACGGCCTCTGTGCCGGGCTCGTAGGCGGCCGATTCACGCCAGCTCTCGCCATTGTCGAGATCGACGTCGAACATGTGGATCTTGTCGTATGTGGCGAGCGTCGCACCGTCCGGCCCGAACAGGAGCGCGCGGTTGGCGAGCTTGCCGTCGGCGCGCAAGATAGCGGTCGAGCCGATATGCAGGAACACGCCGAGTTCGCGCGCCAGCCTGCGCGCGGTCGAGACGACGATGTCCTTGTCCTCGGAGGTGAAGGACGCGGCACGCGCTTCCTTGTCGCGTATCAGCGCACCGGTCATTTCAGGCGTCTGGATGTACGTCGCGCCCTGCCCGGCTGCTTCACGCACCATCCGTTCGAGGTCGACCGCATTGCGCTCGGGGCTCTCTCCTGAACGCATCTGGATCGCAGCGGCCTTGAAAACACCCATTGTCATACCCTCAAATCGACGAGCCGTTGGCGAGCAGTTTGTCCAGCCGGCCTTCTGCCTCCAGATCATGGAGGTCGTCGCAGCCGCCGACATGCGTGTCGCCGATGAAAATCTGCGGAAACGTCATGCGCCCGTGGGCTCGCGACATCATCTCCTGGCGCAGTTCCGGTGAGAAGGAAGCGTCGTGTTCGGTATAGGCGACGCCCTTGCGCTCCAGCAGCCGCTTGGCCGCCGTGCAATAGCCGCACATCATGCGCGTATAGATCGTGACATCGACCATGACGAATTCCGCTTCCGTTGCCGACTTATATAGTCGCGGACTCGTCCGCCCGGAAGTCCCCCGGCAACACGCGGGCAAAGGTCAGCACGTCGACGGCGGCAGCGCCTCCCTTTTTCAGCGCCTTGGTGGCGGCACGTACGGTGGCACCGGTGGTGTAGACATCGTCGATCAGAAGCACCCTGCGGCCGGCAATTTCGATCTCGGTCTCGGCGGGTACGCGAAACGCGGCGCGCACGTTCTCCTCACGCTCCTGCCGCTCCAGCCCGACCTGCTGGCGCGTGAGTTTCACGCGATGCATAGCGGAAGGCGCGAAAGAGAGCCCGCTGAGCTCGCAAACCGCGCGCGCCAGTTCCGCCGATTGGTTGAACCGCCGCCTGAAGAAACGGCGCCAATGCAGCGGCACGGGCACCACCACATCCGCGTCGGCGATCAGGTCGGCGCCCACGCGGACCATCCAGCGCGCCATCCAGGGAGCGAGATCGGTGCGGTCCTGGTATTTCAGCCCTTGCACCATCTGGCGGGCAACGCCGGAATAGGCGACCGCGGCCCGCGCCCGTTCGAAGGGCGGCGGATCGGCGATCGCCTCCGCCGACAGAAAACCCTCGCCCATATGATGGGTGAACGGCGTGCCCATTACCGGGCACCACGGCCGCTCCAGCAGCCGCAGCTTCGGCCAGCAGGCGCCGCACAGCACGCCGGGCTGCGAGACCTGCCGGCGGCAGCCGGCGCAGACCGGCGGAAACAGGATGCGCGCTGGCCAGCCCAGAACCGAGCGGGCTGCCGACCCGGCCAGCTTCCTGATCTCGTCGGACTTGATCTCTGGCATCGGATCGGCCACGTGGTAGGTTCCTCGGCGCCACCATACCAACATATCAGGGCGCGGACATACAAGGACCCATCCCTTGCAGCCTATAATGGATACCTCTCTGTGGCTGGCACATAAGCGGCGCGCGCTCATCCATCCGGTCGACGGTGCCGACTTCCTGATGCACCGCGCCGCCGAGGACCTTGCCGACCGGCTGGGTGCCGTCGAGCGCAGGTTCGCCAAGGCGGCGGCGCTGTTTTGCCAGACCCCGGCCGCGGCCGATGTCCTTGCGCGGAGCGGCAAGGTAGCCGATATCGCGCGTGTGGAGACGGACGCGGCCTTCCTGCATGGTGCCGCCGGCCTGATCGCGCCGCTGGAGACCGTGCCGTTCGAGCCACAGGGTCTCGATCTGGTGGTGTCGCTTTTGTCGCTGCAGACGATGAACGACATCCCGGGCATGCTGATCCAGATCCGCCGCGCGCTGCGGCCGGACGGGCTTTTCCTCGGCGCCTTCGCGGGCGCCGGCACGCTTTCGGAACTGCGCGAAAGCCTGCTTGCCGCCGAGACCGAGCTCTACGGTGGCGCCAGCCCGCGCGTCATCCCGTTCACCGATGTGCGTGACGCCGGGGCACTGCTGCAGCGCGCCGGTTTCGCGCTGCCGGTCGCCGACGTCGAGACGGTGACGGTGCGCTATGCCAACCTGTTTGCCCTGATGGCCGATCTGCGTGCCATGGGCGAAACCAGCGCGCTTGCCGACCGCAGCCGGCGGCCGGGCTCACGCAAGTTGTTTGCCCGCGCCGCGGAAATCTACGCCGAGCGCTTTTCCGATCCCGATGGTCGCATCAGGGCAAGTTTCTCGATTGTCTGGATGTCCGGCTGGGCGCCCGACGCGTCGCAGCAAAAGCCGCTGAAGCCCGGTTCGGCCAAGGTTTCGCTAAAGACTATATTGGAGGGTCCTGAAGGACATTGATCCGTTCGCGGGCACTAGTGCTAGGGGGCGAAGGCGTTGGCAAGCCTGCTGGAATCGTCGCTGAACAACCAGGTAATCGAATTGAAGACCTGGCTGATACCGCCGATGATCGTCAGCGACAGCACGCAGACAATCAGGCCGTATTCGACGGCCGTGGCGCCGTTTTCGTCCTTCAGAAAGCGCAGCAGCACTGTTTTCATCACCTCATTTCCCCCTTGCCGCGACCCTACCGCCGATCTGTTAAGAAAGGTTAACGGCAAAGGCTTAACAGCCGATGAAGTCGCCGCCATTCGGAAATGTCTTAACTTTTGTCAGCAATCGCCACTGCTTTTGCCATCGGAGCGGATAATGCAGACCCCGCCTGGCTCGGCCTGCAGCACGCTGCGGCGCACCGTATAGGTGCTGCGATGACCGATCGAAGCGGTGGCCGTCATGTCGAGGCCGGGGAAATCATCGCGAGCCATTTGCGAACGCGTCTGGCTGTCGAGGAAGGGTGTCGCGATCAGCGCCAGCGCCACCGCGGCCGATCCGAACAGTAGCGTGACCCGCAGGACGCCCATGCCGGCATCGGCGGCACGAAAACCGCGGTCGGGCCGGATCGAATCCCAATCCCTGTCCAGGCTCATTCTATCGCTCCCCGGTGAATGGCGACGGCCGCACGAAAACGGCCATGCATCAATTTTTCATGATGAGATAAATCTTCCATTAACGCTGGCTGATAGGACCGTGGTCCAGTCATATCCTCAGAGAAGATCGATCAGGAACGGGATCAACGGCGCATCGGCAGGCGGCATCGGATAGTCGCGCATCTGTTTCGGCCGCACCCATTTCAGCGCCTGCCCTTCCCTCGGCTGGGCGATGCCGCGGAAACGGCGGCAGACAAACAGCGGCATCAGCAGATGGAAGTCGTCATAGGAATGGCTGGCGAAGGTCAGCGGCGCCAGGCATGGGATCTCGGTTTCGATGCCGATCTCCTCATGCAGTTCACGGACGAGGCATTGTTCCGGCGTCTCGCCGGCTTCGACCTTGCCGCCGGGAAACTCCCACAGGCCGGCAAGTTGCTTGCCTTGCGGCCGCTGTGCCAGCAGCACGCGACCGTCGGCATCGACCAGCGCGCAAGCGGCGACCAGGAGCAGGCGCTTGCCGCTGGATGTCAGATCATTCATGTCCGGGCGGCCGGCGGTAGTGATAGCGATAGACTTCCTCGAAGCCGAGCGCGCGGTAGAGCGCCAGCGCCGGCGCGTTTCCCGCCTCCACCTGCAGCCAGGCTTCCCGCGCGCCGCGCAGTCTCGCCCATTTCAGTGCCGACAGGATCAGGTTGCGGCCGTGCCCCTTGTTGCGCGCCGCCTTGTCGGTGGCGACCTCGAACAGGCCGGCGAGATCGCCGTCATGCACGCAGATCAGCGTCGCCAGCGGCTCCGCGCCATCCTCGAGCGCGAACAGCCCGGCTTCGGGCTGGATGGCGCCAATGATCTCCGACAGGCCGGGCCGCAACGATACGTTGGAGCCGCTGACCTTGAGCAATGCGCCGATGAAGCGGCTGATGTCTTTGAGTGGAATCTGGTCCATGGCGGCGTCGAGCTGCGCGTCGGCCAACGGCAGCCGCATGACGAGCGATTCGTCGAAGCGGCTCCAGCCCTCCTTGTCGAGATGGCTGGCAAGATCGGGGCCTGACAGTGGCGACATGCGGAACGTCAATGGCCGGCCATAGGCGTCGAAGCGGCGGCTCGCGCGACCAATGCGGTCGGCGATATGCTGGACGTCGCCGGGATCGAGCGGGTTGACCGAGTTCAGCCGCTTGGCCGGATGGCCGGCGGTCAGTCGCACCACCCAGGTGCCGTCATAGTGGACGGCGGCCGCGGGCCAGGCGCGAAAGCCGGCCGCCTCGTAGCGGCGCACGGTCGCGAGCATGCTTGCCGGATGGCGCGAAACCAAGGCGATCAGCTCCGGTAATCGCCATTGATGGCGACATATTCCTTGGTGAGATCGCAGGTCCACACCGTCGCCTTGCCGCGGCCGATGCCGATATCGGCGCGGATGCGGATGTCGTCGCGCTTCATGTAGGCCGAGGTCGCGGCCTCCGAATAGGCGGGATCGCGCTCGCCCTCATGCGCCAGCCTGTTGTCTCCAAACCAGATCGACAGAAGGTCGCGGTCGGCGGGTTCGCCGGCCTTGCCGACGGCCATGACGACGCGGCCCCAATTGGCGTCCTCGCCGGCGACCGCCGTCTTGACCAGCGGCGAATTGGCGATCGACAGCGCGATGCGCTTGGCCGAGCGGGCCGACTTGGCCCCGGTGACGGTGACTTCGACCTGCTTGCGGGCGCCCTCGCCGTCGCGCACCACCTGCAGCGCCAGCGACTTCAGCACCTTGCCGAGCGCCCGGCGGAACTGACCGAGGCGGGCATCTCTGGGATCGGTGATTTCAGGCGCGCCACGCTTTGCCGCCTTGCCGGTGGCGAACAACAACAGCGTGTCGCTGGTCGAGGTGTCGCTGTCGACGGTCACCGCATTGAACGTCTTGGCCGTGCCCCGCGACAGCAGGTCCTGAAGGACCGGTGCCGCGATCGGCGCGTCGGTGGCGATGAAGGACAGCATCGTCGCCATGTCGGGCGCGATCATGCCGGCACCCTTGGAAATGCCGTTGATGGTGACATCGGTGTCGCCGAGCCTGACCGTCTGCGTCGCCACTTTCGGATAGGTATCGGTGGTCATGATGGCCTTTGCAGCCTCGGTCCACAGGTCCGGCTTGCCGTCGCTGACCAGACCGGAAAGCAGGTGGCTGAACTTGGTTGCGTCGAGCGGCTCGCCGATGACGCCGGTCGAGGCCAGAAAAACTTCGTTTGCCGTGCAGCCCGCGGCCTTTGCCGCCGCCTCGCCCGTCAGCGCGGTCGACTCGCGGCCCTTCTTGCCGGTGAAGGCGTTGGCGTTGCCGGAATTGACGACCAGCACCCGCGCCTTGCCGGCGCCGAGGTTCTGCCGGCAGAAATCGACCGGCGCCGAGGGGCATTTCGACTTGGTGAACACGCCGGCGACCGCGGTACCGGCATCGAACACCATGGCGAGCAGGTCCGTGCGGTTCTTGTACTTTATTCCCGCTTCTGCGGTGGCAATGCGCACCCCCTCGATTTCAGGCATCTTGGGGTATTTCTTCGGCGCGAGCGGCGAAATCGTCGTGGACATAGGGACCTCGGGCGGGAAAATCGCAAGGGAAGGCCGGTTTGCCCGATACGGCGCGCCGGCGCAAGCGCGTTTTCGTCGCTCCCGCCAGGGGGCAAACCCGTTCAGGATTAGGCTTGCATTTCAAATCTGTTGGCGTCGCCGGCGGCGTTATGATCCTCCGCATGGATGGCGCATCGTGTCCGAGACGTCGCAGGCGATGCGACGACCCTCGCCTGATGATGGCGGCGCTCCTGCGTCAAGAAACGGAGCGTTTCGTTTCATCGCCGGATCACTTATCATTGCAAGCGAATTGAAACGAGGGCGACAGGCATGGCCGACGAGGCGGATACGGCGCGCAAATCGATCGGTGCGCGGCGCAATCCCGACAGTGCGGATGCCATTCTGGAGGCCGCCGAGGCCGTACTCGTCGAGGCCGGTTATGCCGGCTTCTCGATCGAAGCGGTGGCGCGCCGCGCCCGCGCCGGCAAACCGACGATCTATCGCTGGTGGCCGAGCAAGGCGGCACTGCTGCTGGAGGTCTACCAGCGCCAGAAGCGCGTCGACGTTCCCGATACGGGAAAACTGGAAGAAGATCTCGTCGGCTTCCTGATGAACCTGTTCTTCCACTGGCGCGAGACGTCGTCGGGCAGCGTGTTCAGGTCGCTAATCGCCGAGGCGCAGTCGGATCAAACCGCGGCCGCCGCCCTTGCCGGCTATGCCGGCGGGCGACGCTCCCACACCGGCCAGATCGTCGAACGCGCCAAGGCTAGGGGCGAGATCGCGAGCGATATCGATCCGGCCGTGGTCGCCGACCTCCTGGCGTCCTACGCCTGGCGGCATCTCCTGACCAACCGGCTCGACGAGCCCGAAGCGACGATCCGCAAGGTGGTCCATTATCTCCTGCAAGGCATAGCGGCACCCGGCAGGTAGGCATCGCCGGCTCGTGCCAACAGAAAGGGCGCGGCGCCTTCCGGCTGCCGCGCCCTTTTCCGAAGCTGTTCGGGCTTACTTGGCGCTTTCCAGCGTGTCGACGGCCTTCTTCAGGTTGGCGTCGGGGATCTCGACCTTGGCGTCGGCGCGCAGCGACTTGACCAGGGCGAAATACTTGTCGCGGATGACGGCCTGCTTGGCCTGGTCCTTGACGTCGTCGAACGCCGGCGGCTGCTTGGCGCGCTTGTCCTCGAGCTTGATGACATGCCAGCCGAACTGCGACTGGACCGGCTGCTCGGTGTACTTGCCGACATCGAGCGCGAAGGCCGCCTTGTCGAACTCAGGCACCATCTGGCCAGGTCCGAACCAGCCGAGGTCGCCGCCATTGGACTTGCCTGAGGGATCGCTGGTGTGTTCGTTGGCGAGCTTCTGGAAGTCGGCGCCGCCGTCGAGCTGCTTGATGATCGCCTCGGCCTCTTCCTTCGTCTTCACGAGGA
This sequence comes from Mesorhizobium sp. SARCC-RB16n, assembly GCF_008520305.1. Classification (GTDB taxonomy): domain Bacteria; phylum Pseudomonadota; class Alphaproteobacteria; order Rhizobiales; family Rhizobiaceae; genus Mesorhizobium. The sequence continues at coordinate 28,922 of NZ_ML703262.1, forward strand.
TGTGACGGGCATGCACCTCGTTGACCGGCGGGGTGTTGGCGATTTCCTGGTCGTAGCGGGCGCGAACCTCGGCATCGGTGACCTTGTCGACGACACCCTTCTCGACCATCTCGCCATGCAGCGCGCGCTGCTGCAGGAAGGCCATCCGGCGCTGGAAGTCGGGATCCTTGTCAAGACCGTCGGTAACGGCTTTGGCGGCCATGACCCGGATTTCGATGGCCGCCGAAAGCGCAGCGGCGCGGCGCTGTTCGGGCGGCAACTGCGCGAACTGCTGCGACAGCTCGCCCTCGGCGAGCACCAGATCGGCTTCGGTCAAGGGCTGGTCGTTGACGGTGGCGATCACGGTATTCGGGTCGACCGGCGCCGCGGCAGGTGCCGCCGCATCCGCGGGGGCGGCCGGTGCTGGAGCGGTCTCCTGCGCCATCGATGGCGACAGGCAAAGAGCCGACAGGCCGAGAGCCAGGCCAAGGCTGGCAAGCGACGCGCGGCTGAACAACAAGGACATAAGGATGACTCCGGTGAGGGATTGTAAGGAGGGCGGCTTCCAGATCAGCCAGATTGTGGCGGAATTTGGCGCGACCGGCAGGGCCAGCGCGGCGTTGACATCAGTTGAGCCCCCTCTTATCTGTCCATCGACTTGGCGTCCAGAACCGTTTTCCGGGCGCTTTTTGTGTTTGCCCGTATTCAGGCGGTGCGTTCACGTGGATGTGATGGGGCCGGCCGGCGCCTGTCTCAAGATTGAGAATTCTATCGAAAGGACCATTGGATGGTCAGTCTCGGCGGTCTCGCCCGTAAGGTTTTCGGTTCCTCCAACGACCGTCGGGTCAAATCGACCCGTCCCCGCGTCGAGGCGATCAACGCCATGGAAAACGAGATGCGGGCGCTCTCCGACGCCGAGCTTGCCGGCCGCACGGAAAAATTCCGCCAGGACATCGCCAATGGCGCCAGCCTTGACGACCTGCTGATCCCCGCCTTCGCGACCGCCCGCGAGGCGGCGCGCCGCGTGCTTGGCATGCGCCCCTTCGACGTCCAGCTGATTGGCGGCATGGTGCTGCACAATGGCGGCATCGCCGAGATGCGCACCGGCGAGGGCAAGACCCTGGTCGCGACGCTGCCGGTCTATCTCAACGCGCTTGCCGGCAACGGCGTCCATGTCGTGACCGTCAACGATTACCTCGCCACCCGTGACTCCGAGTGGATGGGCCGCGTCTACAAGTTCCTCGGCCTGTCGGTCGGCGTCATCGTCCATGGCCTATCGGACGAGGAGCGTCGCGTCGCCTACGCTTCCGACGTCACCTACGCCACCAACAACGAGCTCGGCTTCGACTATCTGCGCGACAACATGAAGTACGAGCGCGCCCAGATGGTGCAGCGCGGTCACAATTACGCGATCGTCGACGAGGTCGATTCCATCCTGGTCGACGAGGCGCGCACGCCGCTCATCATTTCCGGTCCGCTCGAGGATCGTTCGGAAATGTACAACACCATCGACACCTTCATCATCCAGCTGCAGCCGCAGGATTATGAGATCGATGAGAAGCAGAAGACCTCGATCTTCACCGAGGAAGGCACCGAGAAGCTGGAGAACATGCTGCGCGATGCCGACCTGCTCAAGGGCGAGTCGCTTTACGACGTCGAGAACGTCGCCATCGTCCATCACGTCAACAACGCGCTGAAGGCGCACCGGCTGTTCCAGCGCGACAAGGACTATATCGTGCGCAACGGCGAGATCGTCATCATCGACGAGTTCACCGGCCGCATGATGCCCGGCCGCCGCTATTCGGAAGGCCTGCACCAGGCGCTCGAAGCCAAGGAGCACGTGGCGATCCAGCCGGAGAACCAGACGCTCGCCTCCGTCACCTTCCAGAACTATTTCCGTCTCTACAAGAAGCTTTCCGGCATGACCGGCACGGCGCTGACCGAAGCCGAGGAATTCGGCAACATCTACGGTCTCGAAGTCACCGAGATCCCGACCAACCTGCCCGTTATCCGCAAGGACGAGGACGACGAGGTCTACCGGACGGTCGAGGAGAAGTACAAGGCGATCGTCAGGGAGATCCGCGAAGCCAGCGCCAAGGGTCAGCCGACACTGGTCGGCACGACCTCGATCGAGAAGTCCGAGCAGCTGGCCGAGCGCCTGCGCAAGGAAGGCTTCACCGATTTCGAAGTGCTGAACGCCCGCCACCACGAGCGCGAGGCGGCGATCGTTGCCCAGGCCGGCAAGCCCGGCGCCATCACCATCGCCACCAACATGGCCGGACGCGGCACCGACATCAAGCTCGGCGGCAATGCCGAGATGCGCATTGCCGAGGAACTGGGCGACATGCCCGAAGGGCCCGAGCGCGAGGCGCGCGAAAGGGAAATCAATGCGGACGTCGAGCGCCTGAAGGAAAAGGCGCTGGCCGCCGGCGGCCTCTACGTGCTCGCCACCGAGCGCCATGAATCGCGCCGCATCGACAATCAGCTCAGAGGTCGTTCCGGCCGCCAGGGCGACCCCGGCCGCTCGAAATTCTTCCTGTCGCTGCAGGACGACCTGATGCGCATCTTCGGCTCCGAGCGCATGGACGGCATGCTGCAGAAGCTCGGCCTCAAGGAAGACGAGGCCATCATCCATCCCTGGATCAACAAGGCGCTGGAAAAGGCGCAGAAGAAGGTCGAGGCGCGCAACTTCGACATCCGCAAGAACCTGTTGAAATATGACGACGTTTCCAACGACCAGCGCAAGGTGGTGTTCGAGCAGCGCATCGAGCTGATGGACGGCGAAGGCCTGTCGGAAACCATCGGCGAGATGCGCGAAGGCGTCATCGACGAGATCGTCGCCAAGGCCATTCCCGAAAACGCCTATGCCGAGCAGTGGGATGTCGCGGGCCTGAAGGCCGAGGTCGCCGAATTCCTCAATCTCGACCTGCCCGTCGAGGACTGGGTGAAGGAAGAAGGCATCGCCGAGGACGACATCCGCGAACGCATCTCTGCCGCCGCCGACGCCGCCGCCAAGGAACGCGCCGACCGTTTCGGCCCCGAGGTGATGACCTATGTCGAGCGCTCCGTGGTGCTGCAGACGCTCGACCATCTGTGGCGAGAGCATATCGTCAATCTCGATCATCTGCGCTCGGTCGTCGGCTTCCGCGGCTACGCCCAGCGCGATCCGCTGCAGGAATACAAGAGCGAGGCGTTCGAGCTGTTCCAGGCGATGCTCGGCAATCTGCGCCAGGCCGTCACCGCGCAGTTGATGCGCGTCGAACTGGTCCGCCAGGCCGCCGAAGCCCCGCCACCGGAAGCGCCCGACATGTTCGGCACCCATATCGACGGCACCACCGGCGAGAATGATTTTGACGGCGGCGAGATGGCCCTGCTGGTCCGCCCCGAGACAACCGCCATCGTCGCCCCCGAAGATCGCGACCCGAACAACCCCGCCACCTGGGGCAAGGTCGGCCGCAACGAGGCCTGCCCCTGCGGCTCCGGCAAGAAATACAAGCACTGCCACGGCGCGTTCGCGTAAAGGCACCGCTTCCCTTCTCCCCGTCACTATACGGGGAGAAGGTGGCCCTGTCCGAACCGGATAGATAGGTAACAGAATGGACCGATAGCATGGGTGACAGTTTTCTTGTCCGCCGGAGGACCGGCGATGGTTTGGCGAGAAACTGGCATCATGGACGAGCGGCTACGGTTTGTTGTGGATTGCCTTTCGGATGAAGAGCCGATGATCGAGCTCTGTGCGGCTTACGGCATCTCGCGCAAGACCGGCTACAAATGGCTTGGGCGCTATCGCGCGTTCGGCCCGGAAGGTTTGCACGATCTGCCTCGCGCGCCGCTCACTCATGGCCGGGCGACGGCGCTGGATCTGGTGGAGCGGATCGTTGCCGCCAAGGAGGCGCATCCGCTGTGGGGGCCAAAGAAAATCGTGGCGCGGCTCAAGCGCACGGCTCCCGAACTGGTCTGGCCATCAGCCTCGACGGTCGGCGCCATCCTTGCGCGGCATGGGCTTGTTGGCGCCCGCAAGCGGCCACGTCTGCGGGCCTGCGGCAATGGACCATGGCCGGAGCCGCAAGCGCCGAACGCGGTGTGGACCGGCGATCACAAGGGCTGGTTCCGGACTGCTGATGGATGGCGCTGCGAACCGTTGACGGTGATGGATGCCTCGAGCCGCTACCTTCTGGCGCTCGAAGCCGTGGGCTCGACGGCCGATGCCGAGGCCTGGCCAGTGTTCGAGCGGCTGTTTGAGGAGCATGGCTTGCCGGATCGGTTCAGAAGCGACAATGGCTCGCCCTTCGCGTCGGCCGGCGTCACCGGGCTGACGCCGCTTGCGGTACGCTTCATCAAGCTCGGCATCACGCTGGAGCGGATCACGCCCGGCAAGCCGCAGCAGAACGGTCGCCACGAGCGCTTCCATCTGACCATGCTGCCACTGGCCAAGGAACCGGAAGCCGACAAAACGGCTCAGGGCCAGGCCTTCGAGGCCTTCCGGCGCAGCTACAATGAGGAGCGTCCGCATGAGGCGCTCGCCATGGACACTCCAGCACAGCATTACCGCCCGTCACAACGAGCCATGCCAGGAATGCCACCCGAGCCCGATTATCCGGCCGAGGCCGCGGTGCGCCGTGTGCGCCACAATGGCGAGATCAGGTGGAATGGCGGCTTCGTCTATGTCTCGCAATCACTGGCCGGCGAAGCCGTCGCGGCCACCGAAGCCGAGGATGGCCAATGGGCACTTACCTTCCATGACTATTCGCTCGGCATCATCGATACCAGACATATGAAGCTTGTCCGCCGCAGCGCCGCGCAAACCAAACCGCTTGCCGCTGCGGCTGACGCATAGGGGGAGAACTGTTACCTATGTATCCGGTCCATTCTGTTACCCATCTATCGGCTGGACAGCCCGAAGGGCCGGATGAGGGGCGGCGCCGACTCTTCTCCACCTGGGAGATGACTTCGCAAGCGCCGCTTGCCCTGTAGGCGGACTCCTCCAATCTCCCCGACGCAAATCTCCGAAACCCTGCGCCGCCCCTCATCCGCCCACCGGCACGTTCTCCTCGTATAGTGACGGGTAGAAGGAAGCCCCCGCCCACGCTTTCTTAAGGTGTCTTCGCTACACCAAAGCCTGAAAAAGAGGCGGAAAACGGAGAGAAATCGGGGTGCGCTTTTCCGCGGCCACGACTGCCGGGCGGTTCTTGCCGCAGCGTTTGGCGCTGCGCGTGGGGCCGCTGCTTGACCGCATCGACGCCGTGCTGTTCACCGCCGACGAGCGCGGCGAGGCCGGCCGCATGTCGGTCATCGCCTTCTCCATCCGCATCGTCAGCGCCGTCATCGCCTTTGTCAGCCAGGTGTTGATGGCGCGCTGGATGGGCTCCTTCGAATACGGCATCTTCGTGCTGGTCTGGGTGACGATGGTCATCGTCGGCAACCTTGCCTGCCTCGGCTTCCACACATCGGTCATCCGCTTCATTCCCGAATACCGCGAGCGCGGCCTGATGGACGAATTGCGCGGTATCGTCGTGGCCAGCCGACTGTTCGTATTGATCGCCTCGACACTGATCGCCGGCCTTGGCGCCCTCGGCGTCTGGCTGGCCGCACCCTGGATCGAAAACTACTACGTGATACCGTTCATCCTCGGCGTCATCTGCCTGCCGATGATCGCGCTGTCGGATTTGCTGCAAGGGCTGGCGCGCGCCAATTCATGGGCATTGTTCGCGCTGTCGCCGACCTACCTGATACGGCCGGTGCTGATCCTGCTGTTCATGGCGCTGATGCTTTGGGCGGGATACGCCCCCGACGCGCGGACGGCGATCTTCGCCTCGATCGCCGCCACCTACGTCACCACGCTGACCCAGCTCATTGGCGTCACCCAGCGCATGGAAAGGCAGATCCCGGCCGGCCCGATGAAAGTGCATTTCGCGCAATGGTTCATCGTCTCGCTTCCGATCTTCCTGGTCGAAAGCTTCTTCTTCCTGCTCACCAACGCCGATGTGCTGATGGTCGGCGCCTATATGGATCCCAACGACGTCGCCGTCTATTTCGCCACGGTCAAGACGCTGGCGCTGGTCCATTTCGTCTATTTCGCGGTCAAGGCCGGCGTCGCCCAGCGCTACGCGCAGTTCACCCATGGCGAGCCGGAAAAGCTTGCCGCCTTCGCCCGCGAGACGGTGTCGTGGACCTTCTGGCCCTCGCTGCTGATGGCGTTCCTGGTTCTGGCGCTGGGCGAACCGATGCTGGTGCTGTTCGGCCCGGAATTCACGTCTGGCTATCCGCTTCTGTTCCTGCTCGTCTTCGGCGTCGTGGCGCGCGCCGCCGTCGGTCCCTGCGAAAGCCTGCTCACTATGAGCGGCAACCAGAATGTCTGCGCGGCCGTCTATGCCATGACATTGGCCTTCAACATCGGGCTCAACGTCGTCCTGATCCCGCTTTTCGGCCTTTGGGGCGCGGCGATGGCCACTGCCTTTGCCATGATCTTCGAGGCCGGCGCTCTGTCCTTCACGGTCTGGCGCAAGCTCGGCATCGTCATGGCGATCTTCGTGTCAGCCAAAGGAACCGCCTGATGGCCGCCATCCCCTTGCTCGAGGAAACCAGCGGCGGCCCCGCCGGCGCCATGGTGTCCGGCCTTGCGGGGCTGGCGCGCGACGCCGATCCCGCCCATATCGAGATCCTCGCCAACAACCGGCCCGAACGCAAACTCGCCATCTACCCGGCATCGGCCGGCTTCGACCTGGTCGAGGAACTGGATTACCTCTGCGCCCGCACAATCGAGCCGAACGTCTTCTTCAACCCGCGCTTCCTGGCCCCGGCCATGCCTCGGCTGGAAGACCGCGAGGTGCGTCTTGCCGTGATCCGCGACGGCGATGAATACCGCAACCGGTTGCGCCTGCTGGTGCCCATCTCGGTGGAACGGCCGATGGTGCCGCTGGGCGTGCCGGTCATGCGCACATGGTCGAGCCCGTTCGGCCCGCTCGGCACGCCGCTGATCGACCGCGACGATCCGGTTGGCGTGGTCGAGGATTTCTTCTCGATGCTGTCGCGCCCGCATCTCAAGCTGCCGAAAGTCCTGGTCCTGCCCGACATCAGGCTTGACGGTCCGGTGACGAGCCTGATCGGCACCGTGGCCGAGACGCGCGGCCTGATGCTGGTCACCACGGGCCAGACCTCACGCCCCGTGCTGGAGAGCGAACTCGACGGCGACGATTATCTGAAGGCTTCGTTGCGCGCGCATCATTATCGCGAGTTCCGCCGCCTGAAGCGGCGCCTTGGCGATCTCGGCAAGCTCGAGCATGTCGTAGCACGCGGCCCGGAGGAGATCCGCCACGCCATCGAACACTTCCTGACGCTGGAGGCGTCCGGCTGGAAAGGCCGCGAGCGCACAGCCATGGCGATCGACCGCTTCCGCGCCGCCTTTGCCCGCGAGGCGGTGCACCGGCTGGCCGAGCAGGACATGTGCCGCATCCATTCGCTGAGGCTGGACGGGCGCACCATCGCTTGCCTGATCGTCTTCGTCGAGGCCGGCGTCGCCTATACCTGGAAGACGGCCTATGACGAGACGTTGGCCGTTTATTCGCCAGGCACGCTGTTGATGATCGAAGTCACCAGGCAGCATCTCGACGACCCCAACATCATGATGACCGATTCCTGCGCCGTGCCCGACCACCCGGTGATGAGCCGGCTATGGAGCGAGCGCAAGCCTGTCGGCACGCTTGTAATCGGGTTGACTCGCGACGCCGACCGTCTCGCCCGCCAGGCTGCCTCCCAGTTGCATCTCTACCGCGAGACCCGCAACATGGCGCGCCTGCTGCGCAACCGGATGAAGAGTTTGCTGCGGCGACGGTGAGGAGGCCTCCGAGACGAGCCTGCCCGCGGTCAATCAGCCTGTCGCGCAGCCGGCGTATCGCGTTCTGCAATGGCGGTCGCGGTTTCTCGGCAGCGGCATTAATTCAGCTTGCCAAGAGTTGTGTCCAGCGACCACTCTCGAAGTGAAAAACAGATTCAGCCATTGAGTCGCCGATGACGAAACAAGATTCCGTCCCGATGAACGACCTCAAGCGGCTGTATCAACGATACCAGGTCGAAATTGAACGTGAAGTAACAAGCACATTGCGCTCCGGATGGTGGCTCAACGGCGCGATGGGCAAGAAATTTGCCGCCAACTTTGCAGGCTTCATCGGCGTCTCGGATTGCGTTCTCGTGGCCAACGGAACGGACGCTCTCGAACTGGCCTTGGCTGCGGCTGTCGGGCGCAATGGCGCTCGTGGACATGAAGTCATCACGGCTGCGAATGCCGGCGGCTACGCAAGTTGCGCCTGCTGGCACAACGACCTTGTCCCCCACTATGTCGACGTCGAGCCAGCCAGCCAGTTGATCAGCGTTCCATCGGTGCTGGCCGCGGCCAGCACCGATACCGCTGCCATCGTCGTCACGCATCTTTATGGCGGCGGCGTCGATGTCGGCGCCCTCAAAAGCGCACTTGCCGAGGCCGGTCTCTCACATATTCCGATCGTGGAGGATTGTGCGCAGGCCCATGGCGCACGTATCGGCGGACGCGTGGCGGGTTCGCTCGCGGACGTGTCTACTTTCAGCTTCTACCCTACCAAGAATCTTGGCGCGGCGGGTGACGGAGGCGCCATTCTGACGTCGGACCCGGGGATCGCCGAACATGTGCGGCGGCTGCAGCAATATGGCTGGATCTCAAAATATCATGTCGGCGTGCCCTACGGCCGGAACTCCCGCATGGATGAGATCCAGGCAGCCGTTCTTGATGTCTTTCTGCGCGATCTGGGCGATAGAAACGAGCGGCGCCGTGCTGTTCTGGGCCGCTACAAGTCGGTCGCCAGGCGGCGGCTGCAATTCGTGGAAGGAGGCGACGGCGCGGTCGCGCACCTTGCCGTCGCCCTGTGCGACGAGCGCGATGCGTTCAGGGTTTTCATGAAGGAACGTGGCGTCGATACCGAGATCCACTACCCCGTCCTTGACTGCGATCAGGTCGGCTGGGCGGGACTGCCCATGAAAGGAACCGAAAATCTGGCGGTCTCACGGGCCAGCGTCAACCGTCTCTGCACCGTGCCATGCTATCCCGACATGACGGATGACGAGGTCGGCCAAGTCTGTCTGGCGCTCGCCCAATGGGAGGCAATGTGACGACACGCTCGATCGTTTTTCCGATCTACCGCAACCAGGCGAATATCCCGTCCCTGATGCAGGCGGTCGCCAATTTTCACGCCGGATATGAGGGCGATATCGAGTTCGTCTTTGTCATCGATGGGTCGCCGGATGAATCGGGGCCCTTGCTTCTCAATGCGCTGAAGACCTCTGGTTACGACTACAAGATCATCTTTCACAGCCGGAATTTCGGCTCTTTCACCGCCATTCGAACCGGTCTCGAACATGCTTCCGGCGATCATATCGCCGCCATGGCCGCCGACCTGCAGGAGCCGCCGGAACTGATCGTGGAGTTCTTCTCGATCCTGGAGAAGGATGGCGCCGACGTCGTATTTGGGCGCAGGACGGGCCGCAATGATCCGCCGATAACGCGGTTTTTGTCGAAAGCATTCTGGGCGGCCTACCGCAGGCTCGTCCTGCCCAGCATGCCGAGCGGCGGGGTCGATATTTTTGCTTGCAACCGCCAGGTGCTGGAAGCGATCCTGTCCATCGAGGAACCCAACTCCTCGCTTGTCGTGCAATTGTTCTGGGTCGGCTTCAGGCGGGAATTCGTGCCCTATCGCCGCCGCGAGCGAGAGCACGGGACGAGTGCCTGGAGCATGGCCCGTCGGTTCAGATACATGATGGACAGCATCTTTTCGTTCTCCGATTTTCCGATCATTCTCACTCTTTGGGTGGGCTTTGCGGGCTGCCTGCTCAGCCTGCTGTTTGCAGCCGTTACCGTCGCGGCGCGGTTGCTCGGCGACATTGACGCGGCCGGTTACACAACGCTGGTGCTGCTGATCGTGGGCTTCGGGTCGGCCAGTCTGATGGTCCAGGGCATTCTGGGCTGCTATCTCTGGCGGGCGGTTGAAAACACGAAGTCACGGCCCCTCCGAGTGATCAGCCGCGTCGTCGAGGGGACTTCGAAATGACCGACATGGCATTTTTCGTTCATGAGCACGGCATCTGTGAGAGTCCGCATATCGGCCGGGGAACACGCGTCTGGGCGTTTGCCCACGTTCTGCCGGGCGCCGTGATCGGTGCGGACTGCAACATTTGTGATCATGTTTTCATCGAGAACGACGTGGTGATCGGTGATGACGTGACCATAAAAAGTGGCGTTCAACTGTGGGACGGCCTCCGCCTTGGGAACCGCGTGTTCGTCGGTCCAAACGCGACATTCACCAACGATCGTTTCCCGCGCTCGAAAGAGTATCCCGAGGCGTTTCTTCTGACGACGGTGGAGGACGGCGCATCAATAGGCGCCAATGCGACCATCCTGCCGGGCATAGTCATCGGACGTCAGGCGATGATCGGCGCTGGCGCGGTGGTGACCAAAAATGTCCCCCCCAATGCCGTGGTGGTCGGAAATCCAGCCATCATCATCGGCTACCAGACCGGTCCGCAAATCCAGCCGACAGTGACGCAGACATTTCCCGATACGCCCGGCGAAAGAATGCCGCTTGGGATCGGCGGCAGCGAACTCTGGAGGCTGCCGCATTTTGGCGACCTGCGCGGCGAGATCGCACCGCTGGAGTTCGGTTCGAACCTGCCCTTCAAACCGGCACGCTCGTTTCTGGTCTACGGTGTGCCTTCCGATAAGGTCAGGGGCGAGCACGCGCATCGCGAGTGCCATCAATTCCTTATCGCGGCCCACGGCCGGCTTTCGGTTGTCCTCGACAACGGCCATGACAGAAAAGAGGTTTCACTGGCCGAACCGTCGATCGGGCTCTACATGCCGCCAGGCATCTGGGGAATCCAGTACAAATTCCAGCCGGACACAGTCCTGCTGGTCATGGCTTCGCATCACTATGATGCGAGTGACTACATCAGGGATTATACGGATTTCCTCAGCGTAGTCAGACAGGACGGCCGCTGACCGAATGCGCGAAGACGCTGTCCGCTTCCTCGTCGCCGGTGGTCTCAACACAGCTTTGACCAGCCTCATCTATTTTGCCGGCCTCGCTGTCCTGCCTTCAGGTCTTTCCTATACCATTGCCTGGCTGGCCGGCCTCCTATTCGTCATGGTATTCTATCCCGGCCGCGTTTTCCCAGGCGGCCGCACCGCTCTTGCGGACCGACTGGCGATGGGGGGCTCGGTGGTCGTCGTGTTCCTGATCGGGTTGGCAAGCCTTCATTTTCTGCGAGACATCCTGAAAAACACGCCTGCCGCATTCGTCGCCACCCTCGCCGTCACGACCACTCTCAATTTCCTGGCCTCTCGATGGATACTTCGCAGGGGACTCTGATCGAAGTTGTCGCTACAGCATCTCGAGCGCAAGCCGACCGGCAGGCTGGCGATCGGGCTGACGCCGGATGCCAACCGCCTCGCCCGCCGCACTTCGTTACGGGATCGCTGCCCGGCGAAACCGGGAGCGCCGTGAGGCACCTTACGACGAGCTTACCGGCAACAAAATGGAGCATCGCGATCGGCTACAAGCATTCGCTCTGACCGCACTGGCGAGGGAACAGGCCGGGACGGCAGCGCCAGCCTGTGCACTCCGCGAGACCAGAAAAATGGTGCCCCTAGCCGGGATCGAACCAGCACTCCTTGCGGAACTCGATTTTGAGTCGAGCGCGTCTACCAATTCCGCCATAGGGGCTCAGGCCGGGCGGCCTGGATGGGCGCGGACTATACGGTCGGAGGCCTGTTCGTCAACTGGCCAATTCTCGGTATCGCACAGGATGCGACCAATCTTCACCTTTCGATTTCATGGCGCTGCTGCCATTGTGCAGCGCGGAAAATCTTTCTAGACAAGCGGCGCATCAAAGCGCGGCGTGTCCGGAGACATGGGTGCGACGCAGTTTGGGCCACATGCACTAGGAGAGCCGATGCTTCGCGGACTGTACGACTGGACCCTGTCGCTGGCGGCCCGCAAATCCGCCGAATGGTGGCTGGCCTTCATCGCCTTCGTCGAGAGCTCGGTATTCCTTGTGCCGGCCGACGTGCTCTATCTGCCGATGGCATTGTCGCGGCCGGACCGGGCCTATCGCTATGCCTTCATTGCCACCGTCGCATCGGTGCTGGGCGGCATTGCCGGCTGGTTCATCGGTCACTACGCCTATGACGCGGTGGCGCGGCCCATCCTCGAATTCTACGGCAAGTATGACGAGTTCGAGCAGTTGCGCTCCTCGGCGGGCATGAGCATCGAGTTCATCGCCCTGATGCTGGTCACCTCGGGTGCGGCGCATCTGCCACCCATCAAGGTGGTGACGATCCTGTCCGGCGCCCTGGGCGTCAACCTGGCGCTGTTCATCGTGCTGGCCATCATCGCGCGCGGCGGTCGCTTCCTGCTCCTGGCGTGGCTTTTGCGCCGTTATGGCGAGCCAATCCGCGAGTTCATCGAAAAGCGCCTGGGCTTACTCGCCGGCGCCGCCGCGGTTGCCCTGATTTTGCTCTATATCCTGATCAAATACGCCCTCTGAGGCTCTCCCAGAACCGGGTGACGGTTTTGAGAGGCCAAGCTGGCTTGGCGGAGGGCGAACACAATGAACGAGAGACCCATGACAGCGACCATGAATGCCGACGGACGCCAGCGAACACGCACCGCCTTGTTTCTCGCGGTCGCGATGGCCGCGACCGTTGGCTCGGCGCTCGGCTTCCAGCACATTGGCGGCTACATCCCCTGCCATCTCTGTCTGGAACAGCGCACGCCGTATTACATCGGCGTGCCGTTGATGGTGCTGGCGGCGATCGCATCGACGCTGAGTGCACCCGCATGGCTGACGCGCGGCCTGCTGGTCATTGGCGGCCTCTTGATGCTCTACGGCCTCTATCTCGGCGTCTACCACTCCGGCGTCGAATGGGGCTGGTGGCAGGGTCCGGCCGATTGCACGGCGGGCGCCGGCCCAGTCGACACCGGCGGCAAGGGCGTGCTCGACGCGCTCGACAAATTCGTGCCGCCCTCCTGCGACAAGGCCGCTTTGCGCATCCTCGGCCTGTCACTGGCCGGCTGGAACGCCATCGCCAGCCTGATCCTGGCCGCCGTAGCCTTCCGCGGCGCATTTTCGCGCGATTAACCAGCGCGACGCAGAGTTCGTCCAGAAATTCGGCAGGCTGAGTCGGATGGCGCGGGTTTCGAGAACCGGAGCGGAGCGTACTTAAGTACGTGAGCACCGGAAGCGCAGAAAGCTGCGTCAGGCGGCCGGCATGGCGGATTTCTGCCGAACTCTATGGCTCCAGTTCGACATCCCAGTAGAGATAGTCCATCCAGCTTTCATGCAGATGGTTGGGCGGGAACAGCCGGCCGTTGTTGTGCAAATCATGCACAGTCGGCTGATACGGCTTTTGCAGCGGCCACATCTTGGCTTGCGACGGCATCATGCCGCCCTTCCTGAGATTACAAGGCGAACAGGCGGCGACGACGTTCTCCCATGTCGTGGCACCGCCACGATGGCGAGGAATGACATGGTCGAAGGTCAGGTCGTCGGGCGTGCTGCAATACTGGCACTGGAAACGATCGCGCAGGAAGACGTTGAAGCGGGTAAAGGCGGGATGCCTCGACGGCTTCACATAGGCCTTCAGGCTGACCACGCTCGGCAGCTTCATCGAGAAGGTCGGCGAGGACACTGCGTGTTCGTATTCGGCGACAATGTTCACGCGATCGAGGAACACCGCCTTGATGGCATCCTGCCAGGACCAGAGCGACAAGGGGTAATAGCTGAGCGGACGGTAATCCGCATTCAGCACCAGCGCTGGAAGCCCATCCGGAGATACGGCAACCGTCACCTTGTTGACCTCCTTGGTTCGCACATGGTCCCGAAAATCGAATTCGACTTTCGGAAAGGATCACGCGCTGCTTCAAAAGCCCGACCGTTCGGCGCGGATACTGTAAGCCTGACATGACAGGGATGTGAAGCGGATTGTCGCTTGCGCGACGTGCCAAAAACGCATGTTTTTTATGCTTTTTTGCGGATTCAGGCCGGCGGCGCGGCGTCCCGGCCCCGGGTTTCGCGATAGTAGGACCAGAAAAGCCGCGATGCGACACCTCGCCACGGGCTCCATGATTCGGCCAGTGCGATCAGTGTTTTCTCCGGCGGACGTGGGTCGATGCCGAGCGCGTGGCCGACAGCGCTCTGCAAAGCAACGTCGCGCGCCGGGAAAATATCGGGGTGCCCGGCGGCAAACAACAGATACACTTCCGCCGTCCAGGGACCGATACCGGGCACGGCCGTCATCCTGGTGATTGCCTCTCCGGCGTCGAGCGAACAAAGGTGATGGAGGTCGAGCCCGTTGGCCACCGCCTGTGCAACCGCGATCAGGCCGCGCTGCTTGGGCCGCGACAGGCCGGCCTCGCGAAACATGTCCTCGCCGGCGGCAAGGATCGCCTGCGGCGTCAGCGGATCGACCAGTTTTGTCAGCCGGCCGAAGATTGCATCGGCGCTGGCCCGCGACACCTGCTGCGAGACAATGATCGAGGCCAGGCTCCTGAAGCCGGGCTCCGAAAGCCTGAGCGGCACCTCGCCGGCCATGCCGCGCACTTTTTCCAGGCGCGGGTCGAGCGCGCAAAGCGCATCGAGCCCCCGCTCAACGTCGTCCAGTGTCGCGATGCGCTGCATGGTATCCTTGTCCACGAATGTGCAGCAAAGTAGCAACGGCCAAAACCGCAGCACAACCCGATTGCCGCCTGAGACATGACGCTCCTGACATTCCGCTTCGCGCCCAGCCCCAACGGCGAACTGCATCTGGGCCATGCCTATTCGGCGCTGCTCAACCAGAGGCTCGCAAATACCAGTGGTGGCCGCCTGCTGCTGCGTGTCGAAGACATCGACACCACGCGCTGCACGCCGGAGTTCGAGGAGGGCATGCTTGCCGACCTGAAATGGCTAGGCGTGGGCTGGGAAGAGCCGGTGCGCCGCCAGTCCGAGCATTTTGCCGAATACGAGGCGGCGCTGGAACGGCTGATCCGCGAGGAACTGGTCTATCCCGCCTTCATGAGCCGTGGCGAGATTAGGGCCTTCATCACCGACACCGAAAGGCGCGGGCGCGCCTGGCCGCGCGATCCCGACGGGATACCGCTCTATCCCCCGTCCGACAAGGCATTGCCGATCAAGGAACGCAAACGGCGCATCGCCGAGAATGCGCCCTTCGCCTGGCGGCTGGACGTCGGCGCCGCCATGGCGCGTGCCGGCAAGAACCTCTCATGGGCCGAATTCACCGATGAGACGCTGTCCGCGACGCGGTCGGTCGAGGCCCGTCCGCAGGACTGGGGCGACGTGGTCGTGGCGCGCCGCGACATCCCGACAAGCTACCACCTCGCCGTCGTCGTGGACGATGCGCTGCAAGGCGTCAGCCATGTCGTACGCGGACAGGACCTGTTTTCCGCGACCGGGGTGCAGCGCCTGCTCCAGGAAATTCTGGGGTTGCCGCGGCCCGCTTATTTCCATCACCGACTGGTCCTCGGGCCGGACGGGCGAAAACTGTCGAAGAGCCTCAGGGATACCGGCCTTGCCGCCTTGCGCGACGCAGGCGCTTCGCCGGACGATGTCAGAAGGGTGGTCGGGCTTTGACCAGTACTATGTCAGGAGAACGCTCTCTGGACGCGTCACCCGTTGAATTCCCATGACGCATGGATCAATCGTTTCGTTTTGCGTGCGGGGTTGAACAGGATTAGAGCATCGCGACGATCAATCCCTACCAACGTGGCGGTCCCCGGAACATGCACAGCATCAAGCGGTTCATTCCCGCCACCTTCGTCGTCCTTTGGGCGACCGGCTTCATCGGCGCGCGCTACGCCATGCCGTGGGCGGAGCCATTCACCTTCCTCGCCGCGCGTTTCGTGCTGGCCGCGGTGCTGCTGGCCGTCCTGATGCTTGTGCTGGGCTCGAAACCAGCCACCCGCACCGAGGCGCTGCATGCCACCGGCGCCGGCGTGCTGATGCATGGCGTCTATCTCGGCGCCGTCTTCTGGGCCATCCATAGGGGCATGCCGGCCGGTTTTTCGGCCCTGATCGTCGGGCTGCAGCCGCTGATCACCGCGGTGCTTGCCGGGAAGTTTCTGGGCGAGGCCATCCTGCCGCGCCACTGGCTTGGCCTCGGCATCGGCCTGATCGGCATCGTCATCGTGCTGTGGCCAAAACTCGGGGCGCTCGGCGGCGGCGTCACGGCGGCGACGCTGACCGCGTCGTTTGTCTCGGTGCTCGGCATGAGTGCCGGCACCATCTGGCAGAAGCGTTTTGCGTCCGGCGGCGACCTCGTGGCGGCAACCATGTGGCAATATGTCGGCGGCGCTTCGTTGATGATCCTGGCTTCGCTTGCCTTCGAAACGCAAGCCGTCGTCATCAATGGCGAATTGATCTTCGCCATGGCCTGGCTGCTGCTGGTGCTGTCGCTCGGCGCCATCTTCCTTCTGATGGTGATGATCCGCGACGGCGAGATGTCGAAAGTGGCGTCGTTGTTCTACCTGGTGCCGGCGGTGACGGCCATCATCGCCTGGGCTCTGTTCAACGAACAGCTCAACGCACTTCAGATCGTCGGCATGGCGATCACCACGTTCGGTGTCGGGCTGGCGACCGCCCGATCGGGCAAACTTCAACCGACGCGGGCACGCGCCTCCAGATAACGACTGATCGCGGCGTTGAGCTCGCCGCCGAGGATGAAGATCGCCGAGACGATGTAAAGGAAAACCACCGCGATCATGATCGAGGCGAGACCCGCATAGGTCGTCACATAAGACGAGAAATGGTCGAGATAGGTGGCGAACATCGTCGAACCGATGAGCCATGCGACCAGTGTGAAGATGATGCCCGGCACCAGCGAGACGAAACGGCGCTTGCCGGCCGGCAGCCAGTAGTGGACGGCAAAAAGTCCGCCGATGATGACCGTTGAGGCAATGACGTAACGCCACAACGTGATCGTGCCCGTATAGGGTTTGATCCACTCGAAATGGGCTTCCGCCAGCCGCGCTAGCAACGGCGCGAACACAAGCAGCACGCTGATCGCCAGGAACCCGGCGGTCGCGATCAGCACGAAGAAGATGCTCTGCACGCGGCGATAGATGATGCCGCGCGTTTCCGTGACCCGGTAGGCGCGGTTGAGCGACGTGCGCAACGCCTCGATGCCGTTCGACGCAAAATAGGCGGCAAGCAGCACGCCATAAGTCAACAGGTCGCTGCGCCTGACGGTCAGCACGTTCAGCACCTCACGCGCGATCGGCTTGGCGATCTGGTCGGGCCAAGTGTCGAAGACCAGATGCACGGCTGTGTCGGCAAAGGCCTGGGCGCCGAGGAAGCTGCCCAGCGTCGTGGCGAAGATCAGGAACGGAAACAGCGCCATCAATGAGGTGATCGCCAGATGGCTGGCCATCGCCCAGCCGTCATCGGTGTTGAAATGACCGAGAGCGTCGTAAAGCACGCGGCGCAGGGCGACAATATTCCGCAGCAAGAACGCGCGCTCCCTTCGATTGTCTCGACGCCGCGAATATGGGAAGTGAATGCGGCAAATGGCAACCCTTCGTCAAACCCCGAATTCTCCAGCGGCAGAGTTGCGCACCATCATCGTCACCGGTGCGTCTTCCGGCATAGGCGCCTATTGCGCCCGTGCCTTGAAGGCCGAGGGCTGGCGAGTGTTCGCGACGGCGCGCAAACCGGATGACATCGCCGCACTCGAAGCGGACGGAATCGAGGCTTTCTATCTCGATTACACCGAACCGGCATCGATTGCCGCCCTAGTGACGGCGGTGCTCGACCGCACCGGCGGCAGGCTCGACGCTCTGTTCAACAACGGCGCCTACGCGCAGGCCGGCGCCGTCGAGGATCTGCCCGTTGCGGCGCTCAAAGAGCAGTTCGAGGCCAATTTCTTCGGCTGGCACGACCTGACCCGCCGTCTGGTTTCGGTGATGCGCCGCCAGGGCCACGGCCGCCTCATCCATTGCTCATCGATCCTGGGTCTCGTACCTGTGCGCTTCCGCGGCGCCTATTCGGCCTCCAAGCATGCCTTGGAGGCCTTGATGCTCTGCCAGCGCCAGGAACTGGCCGGCAGCGATATCCATGTCTCGCTGATCGAGCCGGGGCCGGTAAAATCGAAGATCGCCAGCAATGGCCTGCCCTGGTTCCTCAAGAATATCAACCATGAGAATTCCGTGCATCGCGCCGACTATGCCGCGCAGCTGGAGCGCATGCGCGCCGGCGGCAGCCAATCGGCGCTGAAGCCCGGGCCGGAAGTGGTCCACAAGGCGCTTCGCCATGCACTTCTGTCGCGGCGCCCGCGCCCGCACTATGTGGTAACAATCTCGGCTAAGATCGGTGCCACGCTCAAACGCATCCTGCCGGCATCGATGCTCCACCGCCTGCTCGCCAAGCGCGCCTGAACAAGCAAAGAACTGGAAACGAAAAAATGGCCACTGCCTTCAATATCCTTGCCATTCTGGTCATGGCCGCAGTAGTGGTCGTGCTGATCAGGGGCCTCATCAACATGATGCGCGGCGGCTCCGGTGTGACCTCCAACAAGCTGATGCAAGCCCGCGTTCTGCTGCAGGCCGTGGCGCTGGCGCTGATCCTGCTGGCCGTGTATTTCACCCGCAAGTGAGGGCCTTTCGGGAGGCGATGTGGTCAAGCTCAACAAGATTTACACCCGCACCGGCGATGACGGCACCACCGGGCTCGGCACTGGTGAGCGGCGACTGAAATCCGATCTCAGGGTGGACGCCTATGGCACGGTCGACGAAGCCAATGCCTGTATCGGCGTGGCTCGCGTGCACACCGCACAGAGCCATCCGGCGATCGACGCCATGCTCGCCCGCATCCAGAACGATCTTTTCGACCTCGGCGCCGATCTCGCCGTGCCTGATGATGGCAAGCCGCTTGGCTACGAGCCGCTGCGCATCGTTGCCGCCCAGACAGACCGTGTCGAGCACGACATCGACCTCCTCAACAAGGACCTCCAGCCGCTCAAATCCTTCGTGCTGAACGGCGGCACGCCGGCGGCGGCCGCCCTCCATGTCGCCCGCACAGTGGCTAGGCGAGCCGAGCGGCTAATGGTCGCCCTGGCGCAGGATCCAGCCGAACACGTTAGCCGCGACGGGCTGAAATACATCAACCGCGTCTCGGATTTGCTGTTTGTCGCCGCCCGAGCGGTCAATGACAATGGAAATGCCGACGTGCTATGGGTTCCCGGCAAGAACCGCTGAACGGACCGAAAGGCGGGAGGGCCGACGACCGATGTTCATCCCGCTTTACGACACCAACAGGCTGCGCCATATCAGGCTGCAATATGTGACGATCGGGCTGATCGTTGCCAACGCCGTGGTCTATTGCGCCACCGCACTCGGCGGCGAAAACTTCACCAATGCCGCCGTGCTTGGCCTCGGCTTCATCCCCTCCGTCGTTCACGACACGGCCGAGCTCGACCCTCGCTTTGTCATCATCCCCGAGAGCCTGAGCTACCTCACCTACTCCTTCCTGCATGC
The DNA here is from genome assembly GCF_008520305.1 of Mesorhizobium sp. SARCC-RB16n. Lineage (GTDB taxonomy): Bacteria > Pseudomonadota > Alphaproteobacteria > Rhizobiales > Rhizobiaceae > Mesorhizobium. Next base: position 48,448 of record NZ_ML703262.1, read on the forward strand.
CGACATTTTTCATCTCGGCGGCAACATGCTGTTCCTTTGGGTGTTCGGCGACAATGTCGAGGACGCGCTCGGCCACATCCGCTACCTGATCTTCTATCTCCTGTGCGCCGTCGCCGGAGCCGCCTTCCAGGGGCTCGTCGCCTGGGACTCGCAGGTGCCGCTGATCGGCGCCTCGGGGGCCATTGCCGGCGTGGTCGTCGCCTACCTGATCCTCTATCCCAGGGTGAAGGTCTGGGTACTTGCCTTTGCCCGCATCCCTTTGCGTATTCCAGCCTTCATCCCGCTCATTCTGTGGGTGGCGTTTCAGGTGGTGATGTTCGCGGCCGGCGGTGAAGATCAGATCTCCTGGGCCTGCCATATCGGCGGCATCATTGCCGGCGCCGTGCTGGTGCTTGTTTTGCGCAGTCGCGGCGTGCCGCTGTTTGCCGCCGCTGACGAGGATACCGTGGTTCCCACTCCCGACCAGCCGCCTGCCGCCGCTGAACCAGCGGCGCCCGAAGCGCCGGCCACCACGGCACGCTGGGGCCGCGGAAATACTTCTGGCCCAAACTGAACCGATTTGAGCCGCTTTCAGCGTATTGACGTCAAGGGTTGCCACAATTACGGAAACGTCTCCGTCGCAGCCCAAGGCGGTTAAGGAACAGCCCAAGGCGGGCAAAGACCAGAATTTCCATCCGGCCAGAATTCCGTCTGGCCGGAATTCAGTCAGGAATGTCGGCTTTCGACAACTCATAAAGGGCGCAGGCTGCTATAGCGCGCCCAACTAGCGTGAAGAGGTGACAGGCAAATGAAGATCCTTGTGCCCGTGAAGCGGGTTGTGGACGCGAATGTGAAGGTTCGCGTGAAGACCGATGGTTCGGCGGTGGAACTCGCCAACGTCAAGATGGCGATGAACCCGTTCGACGAGATCGCGGTCGAGGAAGCGATCCGGATCAAGGAAGCCGGCAAGGCCGAAGAAATCATCGTCGTGTCGATCGGCCCGCAGCAGGCGCAGGAAACACTGCGCACCGCGCTCGCCATGGGCGCCGACCGCGCCATCCTGGTCAAGACCGACGAACAGACCGAGCCGCTCGGTGTCGCCAAGGTGTTGAAGGGCGTGGTCGAGGCGGAGAAGCCGGGCCTTGTCATCCTCGGCAAGCAGGCGATCGACGACGATTCCAACCAGACCGGCCAGATGCTGGCGGCCCTGCTTGGCTGGGCGCAGGGCACCTTCGCGTCCAAGGTCGTGCTCGAGGGCGACCATGCCAAGGTAACGCGCGAAGTCGACGGCGGCTTGCAGACGGTGGATCTGAAGATGCCGGTGATCGTCACCGCCGACCTTCGCCTCAACCAGCCGCGCTATGCTTCGTTGCCCAACATCATGAAGGCCAAGAAGAAGCCGCTGGACGAGAAGAGCCCGGCCGACTACGGCGCCGACGTCAAGCCGCGTCTGAAAGTCATCAAGACCGAGGAGCCGAGCGGCCGCAAGGCGGGCGTCAAGGTCAAGAGCGTCACCGAACTGGTCGACAAGCTCAAGAACGAAGCCGGCGTTTTGTAAGCGATCGGGAAAGGAACAGATAAAATGGCAATTCTCCTCATCGCCGAACACGACAACGCCACCCTTTCCGACCAGACCGCCAAGGCGCTTTCGGCCGCCCTGCAGATCGGTTCGGACGTTCATGTGCTGGTGGCCGGCAAGGGCGCCAAGGCTGCTGCCGATGCGGCCGCGAAACTGAAGGGCGTCGGCAAGGTGCTGCTCGCCGAAGCCGACGAACTCGCCGAGCGCCTGGCCGAGCCGACGGCGGCACTGGTCGTCTCGCTGGCTGGCGGTTACGACACGATCATCGCGCCGGCGACGTCCGCGGGCAAGAACATCGCGCCGCGCGTCGCGGCCCTGCTCGATGTGGCGCAGGTCTCCGAGATCATCGAAGTGGTCTCGCCGGATACCTTCAAGCGGCCGATCTATGCCGGCAACGCCATCCAGACGGTCCAGTCGACCGACGCCAAGAAGGTGATCACCGTGCGCACCGCTTCCTTCCAGGCGGCACCGGAGGGTGGTTCGGCTTCGGTCGAGACGGTTCACGCGGCGGCCAATCCCGGCCTCTCCACCTTCGTCGAGAACAAGCTGTCGGAGACCGATCGTCCGGAGCTGACCTCGGCCAAGATCATCATCTCGGGCGGCCGCGCGCTCGGTTCCTCGGAAAAATTCCAGGAAGTCATTCTGCCGGTCGCCGACAAGCTCGGCGCCGCCGTCGGCGCATCCCGCGCCGCCGTCGATGCCGGCTACGCTCCGAACGACTGGCAGGTTGGCCAGACCGGCAAGGTCGTCGCCCCCGACCTCTACATCGCGGTCGGCATCTCCGGCGCCATCCAGCACCTTGCCGGCATGAAGGATAGCAAGGTCATCGTTGCCATCAACAAGGACGAGGAGGCACCGATCTTCCAGGTTGCCGACTATGGCCTCGTCGGCGACCTCTTCGTCATCCTGCCGGAGTTGCAGAAGGTGCTTTGACGCTTCCGCGCAAACCGTATTAAATTGCTAGGGGTGGGGTAGACGAAGTCGCCCCGCCCTTTTAGTTTGCACCGCACAACAAGCGGCCACAAAGGCTTAGAGCAATTCCAGCGGCAGTGCGCAGGGGTTTTTGCGCCGGGAATTGCTGGAAAACAAAGAGTTGGGGCGGTTCGCGATTCTGGCGAAAAACGCTCCGGACGGGATTGGGTAATGAGCAAGATCGAGACGATCGGCATCATTGGTGCGGGCCAGATGGGCGGCGGCATCGCCCACGTCTCCGCGCTTTCGGGCTACAAGGTGCTGATCTATGATATATCGCCCGATCGTATCGAGAAGGGCATCGCCACCATCAGCGGCAACATGGCCCGTCAGGTGGGGTCCGGCAAGCTCGACGAGAAACTCCGTAACCAGGCCATGGGGCGCATCGCGTCGGCACCGGCGATGGCCGATCTTGCCGGCGCCGATCTGGTGATCGAGGCGGCGACGGAGGACGAAACCGTCAAGCGCAAGATTTATGCGCAGCTCTGCCCGCAGCTCAACCCAGAAGCGATCCTGGCGACCAACACCTCGTCGATTTCGATCACACGGCTAGCCGCGCAGACCGACCGGCCGGAACGGTTCATCGGCATACACTTCATGAACCCGGTTCCGCTGATGAAGCTAGTCGAGCTGGTGCGTGGCATTGCCACCGAGGATCAGACCTTCGAGGCGGCGAAGACCTATGTGAAGCAACTCGACAAGACGATCACGGTGTCGGAGGATTTCCCGGCCTTCATCGTCAACCGCATCCTTTTGCCGATGATCAACGAGGCGATCTACACCCTCTATGAGGGCGTCGGCTCGGTCGACGCCATCGACACCGCCATGCGGCTCGGCGCCAACCATCCGATGGGACCGCTGCAGCTTGCCGATTTCATCGGCCTCGACACCTGCCTGTCGATCATGCAGGTCCTGCATGACGGCCTGTCGGACTCGAAATACCGCCCCTGCCCGCTGCTGGTCAAATATGTCGAGGCCGGCTGGCTCGGCCGCAAGACTGGACGCGGCTTCTACGACTATCGCGGCGAGCATCCCGTTCCGACGCGCTGACGCGTCCGCTCACGATGCCGCGGCGAGCGGCTCGGCTGGTTCTGACCTGTCGTCGCTGATCTTGCCGTCCGGCGCCACCGAAACGCATCCGCGGCCGGCCGCCTTGGCCGCATAGCAGGCGGCGTCTGCCCTTGCGATAATCTCGTCGACTTCGCCGCAATTGGCACAGATCGCCGTCAGCCCGATGCTGGCGCCGATCGCGTGCGACCGCCCATCCCAGCTGAAGTTCAGTCCCGCTATCGCATCGATGATGGAGCGCGCCGCGATCCTCGCGCCTGATGTGGAACCCGACTTCAGGATAACAGCGAATTCGTCGCCACCCAGGCGCGCGACGATGTCTTTAGGACCAAGAACGCCGCGCACGGCCTCAGCAACCCGCTTCAGTAGGGCGTCTCCGGCAGCGTGACCGCCCGTGTCGTTGACCAGCTTGAAATGGTCAAGGTCGATGTACATGAACTGATGGCGGCCTCCAACGGCCGCGTCGTCCTTGCGCGCCTGATCGACCAATCCCTCCATGGCGCGGATGAAGCTCGAGCGGTTGGCAAGGCCGGTTAGCGCATCATGCGCCGCCGCATGGGCAAGCTGGCGCTGCAGCGCGCGCGCATCGGTGAAATCCTGGAAGACGATCACCAGTCCGCCGAATTCGTTGCGCTCGTTGATGATCGGCGACACGATCTGGCGGATGCTGCAGCGTGTGTCGTCGTGCCGGATGAGGACCGCGCGGCTGTTCTGGTCGGAGCGCGCCTCCTCGCCTGTCACGAGGCGCGTCATGCCGATCCTGTGGCCCGTCTCCTCGTCGACCGCCCAGTAGACGTGGCTCAGCGTCTTGCCCAGCGCCTCGTCGCTGGAAACGCTGGTCAGCTTTTCGGCCACCGGGTTCATGAAGGTGACGCGGTTCGCGGCATCGGTGCAGATGACCGCATCGCCGATCGATTGCAGCGTCACCCTCAGCCGCTCCTTCTCGTCGGCCAGCATCGCCGCCGAGACGATGAGCCGTTCTTCAGCCTGCTTGCGCCGGGTGATATCGGTCAAGCTGCCGATCGCCCTGATCAACTGTCCGTCCGCATCGCGCTCGATGGCCTTGCCGCGGTCCAGGATCCAGATCCAGCGGCCATCCTTGTGGCGCATCCTGAACTCGGCCTCGAAGAATTCCGTCTTGCCGTCGAGATGGGCGCGATCGGCCTCCGCGACCGCGGCGCGGTCGTCCGGATGGATCATCGTCAGCCAGCGATCGGGGTCGCCATCGAGCTCGCCATCCCCGTAGCCCAGCATCTTCACCCAGGTGGAGGAATAGGTGGTGCCGCCCTTGCGCATGTCGAAATCCCAGACACCTTGCCCGGCGCCTGCGAGCGCGAAATTCCAGCGCGTTTCCGCCTCGGCGATGCGCGCTTCGGCCTGCTTGCGCGCGTCGATGTCCTCGATTTGCGAGACGAGATAGAGCGGCCGGTCGCTTTTCTCGTCCCGGATGACCGATCCGGCGAGGTGGGCCCAAATCGGTGTGCCATCCTTCTTCAGGTAACGCTTCTCGAATTGGAAGGCGTTGACGGTGCCGGCTCTCATGCTTTCCATGGTTTCCCGGCCGATCTGCAGATCGTCGGGATGCGTCAGCTGGAAGAAGGTCAGCGCCTCGATTTCCTCGCGGCTGTAGCCAAGCATGGCGGCGAAGGCTGGGTTGGCCTGGAGAATACGCCCGTCGAGGCTGACGATGGCGATGCCGATGGCCGAGTCCTCCATGGCTCGGCGGAACCGCTGCTCGCTTTCCGCGATCTGCCGCCGGTCGTCAGAGATGCGCGTAATGAACAGGGCGGCGAGCAGGAGCGCGCCGGCGGCCAATGCGAACGACACCCGAAGGCAGAGCCCGAGCGCCTCGGCGCCAAGGTCCAGCCTCGGCAGCACGATAGAGGCCGCCGCCGCAGCAAGGCCGGCCACAGTCAAGGCCAGCGCCGCGTGTCCGTGAGGCCTGATGAGTCCTCGTAATCTCACGATTTATGCCACCCCCGTGGGCAATCGCTTTTCCCCGTTAAAACCTTGAAGGATCGATTTTAAGGAAAGGTTGCGCCCGGAGCATCGGCGACATGGGAAACCGGCAAACAATTGCCGGCATGATTAAGGATCGGTATTCACGGGGTGTGGCGCAGGTATCCTGCTACCAACGCACGAAAAACCGCCCGCCGAGCGCACCGAGCAAGGCAAGAGCGGCGATGGCGATCGTGTACCAGGTTGCAACGAAAAGCGGCGAGTCGTCGAAGCAGTGCGCGGCATAAAAGGTCGCCGCCAGCCCGCCAGCAAGCAGCCCGGCGACCGCGCCGGCAAGAACCGGCCGTGTCGGCGCGCCATAGCGTAGCATCCACAGGAAGATGGCCAGCGGGCCGATGCCGATCAGCGGGATGAAGCTCATGCAGATCATCATGTTCGAGCCGATCATGCGCGTGCTCCACAGCGCCTGCGGCACCATGAAGAGTTCCAGCACCACGGCAACCGCGACCAGCAGCGGCGCGATGATCATCGCCACCATTGCCCGGCCTGTCGTCGCACCCGGCGTCGACAGGGCTCTGATCAGGGCAAAGGCGCTGATGGCGAGCACGATGGTGAAAACGAACTTGGACAGGAAGCGTATCGTGTGTGCGGCCGCCATGAAGTCGGGGCGTGGCCCGATAGTCATCATGAAAACAACCGCCGCGACGACGACGGCTACACCGGCCGCCAGCCACCAGGCGGAGCGCAATGGCATCGCCTTGCTGCGGGCATCGGCGTCGAGCGCCTTGATGAGATCGTCGGTCTTCATGTCATTCCCGTCCGAACCGCCCTTGTCCGAATCGCTTGGCTATAGCGGTAAGCCCCCGGTGCAGCGACACACGCACCGCCGTCTCGCTGATGCCGAACTTCGCCGCCGTCTCGCCGATCGAGCGTCCTTCCACGGACACGGCCGAAACCACGGAACGCTGCGCCGGCGGCAGTCCGTCGAGCGCCCGGTTGATGTCGCGTTCGCTGACCGTGTCGGTCTCCGGCTCGGCAAAAGTCTCGGCGATGTCGTCGACATCGATCTCGATGCGCCGCCCACGCCGCCGGAACGCGTCGATCAACTTGAAACGGGCAATCGCGTAGACCCAGGGCAACACCGGCGCGTCCTGACGCCAAGTGTGTCGTTTCACATGAATGGCCAGCAAGGTTTCCTGCACGACATCCTCGGGATCGACCCCGCCGTGCACGATCTTGCGCCTGACAAAGCCGCGGATCAGCGCGGCAATCCGGTGAAGAAAGTCGGCATAGGCCTTTTCATCTCCCGCGATCGCGGCCCGCATCAGCCGGGAAAGCTCGGCCTCGTCCTTGCCGCTCACAAGAGTTCACTCCCCGATCTTCGCGCCTCGGCACTGATTTGTTACGTGGCCGGCGAAATAATGTCCAAGGCAAAGTACCGGCAAATCACGAAAGTTTGCGGCGGTTGCCTGCCGCCAGCGCTTTAGCTCCTGCGTTTTCCCACATCGGTCGATGCCTTTGCGGCCAGCACGACATCCTTGAAAAAGCTCAAGCCCTTGCGAACCGTCAGCTTCACGCGTCTTCGGCGATATTTGATTCGCAGGCGGCCCAGAATATCCAGATGTGCCCTGTCGATGTCCGGATCAGAAACGGGATCATGCGCATATGGTAGCCGCGCCAAGGCATCTGCATGCATGTTGGCGTAGGGCACCGAATCGTAAGTGTCGAAAACTGTGGGCGGATAATTCAACACGGTAGGGTTGGTGTTGATCTCGAACACCTGGATGCGACCGTCGACAACGGTGTAATCAATTCGGCCGTATGAAATCCTGGCCTTCTCGAAAATCGGCACCAGCTCGGCCGCGTGCGGGTTGTCGCGAACGTAGGCTGCGTGCTCGGACAGATGCTCTCCCGTCATCGCCCTGCCTGGATCCTTTATGAACCAATCGTGACTGGCAAAACAGTGCTGTGCATAGCCGTGGTCACCTATGCGATATGCCGCGTATTTGCGGTAACAACCGTCGCGATACGGCTTTGATCCAAATTCCACCACCATGGGACGGACAAAGCTCAAGGCGCTTAAATTGGAAAGTTCGTTGCGGAGTTCGGCAGGCGAGCGCAACAGCCGCGGAGTCTTGTAGGTAGCGCCAGCCTCATCGCGCAGGAAGACAGGAAAACGTATCTCCCCCGGTAGGCCCTCGGGTCGGTACACGTTGAAATCATTGGTGCCGTCGGCGTACAGCGTACGCAGCAGATCGAACCGCTGCAGTGTCTCTCCCGGGTGATTGAGTTGGAGCAGACCGGGTTGCCGCAATTTCATTTGCTCGCTGAGACCGGCGCTCGATTCTATCTCGAATTTACTCAGGCGATCCAAATCGGTCCAGATGGCTGTGCCGTTCGGTATTGCGAGCAGATGGACCCTATTTTCATAGGGGACAAAGCGGACAAAGTCCTGCAGGTCAGCCCGGAAATAGAGGAGCAGGCTTGCCAGGGTATTGGCATGTGAACGATGGCAAATGTAAAAAATCACGAGACACGCCCCCTATGTGCTCACTAACAGATAATGTAAAAATTCAGTTCATGGCAGACTGGTGAGCAGCACTCCACGATGACAACGGTCGCATTTCGTCAACCCGTCGAACACAACATTCCAGACATGGTTGCGATGGAGACCGCAACTTGGGGGAGCCTTGGCGCCAGCGAAGAAACGATCCGGCGTCGGCTTTCAGTTGGACATACAATGATCCTGGCCATGGTTGGGAACCTTGTTGCCGGTGCTATCTGCTTCGTGGAGACCAGCCAGGATCCTCACGATACGGAGAAGTTCCCGAAGACCTTCTCGGCCTATTCTTCGCTTGCCCGCACCGGACCGGCGCGGTCGCTCTACGTTTACAACCTCGGTTTGCGGCCCGATTTTCGCGGCACCGACATGGCACGCCGTCTCTTGTCGCAACTGATAGGCTACGGCCATCGGGTTGGCGCCCGCTGGCTGGTCGGCGATGGACGCTGCCCGTCCTACGCCGGATCCCAAGACGATTTTCCCAACAAGGTTCGGCCGGATCTGGCGTTTCGCCAGACCATCGACGACTGGCATCGGACCGGCGTGATGCCTTCGGTCACGTCGATAACAAGGGATCCGCTATTGCGATTCTACAGGCGTGTTCTGCAATGCGAATTCCTGCATCTGGCGCCCAGTTTTCTACCGCAGGACATAAGTTCCGGCGGGTTTCGCGTCATCTTTGCCGTTGATCTCGCCCGATGACGGTCCAGACCGATCTTTTCGACCCTTTCGCCCTTGGCAGCGATCCCTTTCCGGAATTCGCTCACCGTCGGAAAGAGGGAGGGGGCAGTTGGGGCAAGCCTCCTTATCCGGAGGTCGGCGTCGCCTTCTACGTGTTCAGCCACGCACTCGTATCGGAAGCCTTGAAGCACCCGTTGTTGTTGCAGGCACCGCCCGGCACCTACCAAGAAGTCAGGCAGAAGATCAGCGCCAGTCCGGCATTGGATCTGTTGACCCATTCCATGCTTCTGTCCGACCCGCCGCAACACATGCGCCTGCGCCGCCCACTTGCTGGTTCCCTGACGTTTTCAGCGGGCAGAGGACTGTTCGACGGACTTATGGCAAAAGCAACGGAACTGACGTTGGCGGCTTCACGAAAGCCAAGGTTCGACGCTATTCGTGACATAGGTCTGCCGCTGTCGTTTTCAGGCCTTGAGCAACTCCTTGGCATGGATATCGATGATCCCTGGCGGATCGGAAGCGACGCCCAGCGTATGGCGAAGGCCTTGGAGATACGGGCTGGTGGTATCGACAACGATGCCAATGAGGCCTGCCGCCGGCTGGAGGCATGGGTATCGCAAGCGATAGAACAGGGTTGCGTCCGCCCAAACGGCATTTCGGCTCAGATGCTCGCCGAGGTCGAGGCCGGTCGCTGGCAGAGAGACGACGCCATAGCAAACATCGTTTTTCTGCTCTTTGCCGGGCAGGCGACGGTGGTCGACACGTTTGGCAACGCGCTGGTAGCGCTTGCAAGCTCGCCGGAGCAGCTGTCGTTGCTCGAAGACGGGAATGTCGACTGGTCATCTGCAACAGAAGAACTGCTCCGTTTTTGTGCGCCGGTGCACTATGCCGGAGCCCGTATTGCCTCGGGAGATCTGCGGATCGGCGGCGCGACCATACGAGCCGGACAGGCAGTCGTGCCTGTTTTGGCGAGCGCCAACCGCGATGTTTCGGTCTTTCCGGGTGGCGACCGCCTGGATCTGCGCTCCGGTGTTTCGTCGGCTCTTGCTTTCGGCACCGGGCTTCATGCCTGTCTTGGTCAGCATGTTGCACGGGTAGAACTGGCAGTGCTGCTGGAAGCCCTTTTTACGCAGGCAAAAGGCTGGCGCCTGGATATCCCCAAGGTCGCCAGGCGGCACTCGGTGCTCTTTTACGGTTTGGAAACAGCACCAATGATCCTGTCCGTGGACCGGCCATCAGCTTGAGCGGCGCCCGTTCGTGCGCTTGTATCACGAGGAATTGTTGGCCCGCCGCAAGAGTTCATGCCTTAGCGACTGATTGAAGCAGGTTATAAATGTCGACTGACGCGGCCCGCATCAGCCGGGAAAGTTCGGCCTCGTCCTTGCCGCTCACAAGAGTTCACTCCCCGATCTTCGCGCCTCGGCACTGATTTGTTAAGTGGCCGGCGAAATAATGTCCAAGCCAATCTACGGGCAAATCACGAAAGTTTGCGGAATGGCCCGCGAAATTCCCTGACGGGTTTTCTGGTTCCGAGCCCGGACATGAGGAACAGCGCGGACCAAGCATTCATTGACGTAAGGTAAGCCCTTCTGTAGCGTCAAATGATCGGAGGGACGCCGAAATGGATTTCGTTGAACGCATTTTTGGATTTTCTCCCGACAATGGCTCGGGAACTTTCGAGGGCAGCCTTGTCAGTGCAGCCATAGTCCTTGTCGCTTTCGTCTACTTCTACAGAAGACAGAGATCACTGAAGAAATAGCCTCTGGAAAATCGGCGGGGACACGTCCGCCAGGAAAACATTACCGTTGCGTCCTCTCAGCGTGGGAAACACGACATGGCAGGATCTCTGGTCAACCACGTCAGAACCGCGGCCCTGCTGTTGTTCGCCTCCGAATTCTGGAAGCGTCTTGCCGCCGGGCTGAAGGTACTATTTGCAACGATTTGCATGCTGCTGTGCCGGCTGGCCAAGCGCCGGCGGCTGCCAAGCCCGGCGCAGAACGATTGCTGTATTCAACTGCCGCCCGACATCTACAAGCGCGCCGATCCTCTTCTCTACGCCCAGTACTATCTGATGGCGCAGGGACTCGCGGTCACCTGGGACAATCCCGACATCGACATTTTCGACGGCGCCGCACCAGTCACCGGTGCGCTCCAGCCAGCACATACCTATCGCGTGCGTGTGCGCGTCTGGAACGGGTCCTATGATGCCCCGGCCGTCGGCGTCGGGGTGGCGCTGTCCTACCTGTCCTTCGGCGCACAGACCGTTTCCCGTCCGATCGCCAACACCGCCGTCAATCTCGGGGCCAAGGGTACGATCGATTGCCCTGCCTATGCCGAGTTCAGTTGGACCACGCCCGCCACCGGCGGCCACTACTGCCTCCAGGCACAGCTTTCCTGGGGCGATGACGCCAACCCCAGCAACAACCTTGGCCAGAAGAACGTCAACATTGCCGAGATGCGCTCACCGGCAAGGTTCGTCTTCAGCGTCCGCAACGAGGCCTCGGTCGTCCGGCGTTTCCAGATCGAGGCGGACTGCTACGGCCTGCCGAAGCTGCGGCCATGTGCCCCGCTACGCGGCCAAGGTCGAGACGAGCGCACGGACAACCCGCAGCCGCGGCTGGCCGAGAGCAAGGCGCGCTGGGCCAGGGCCCTCGAGGAACAGGCCTATGGCCGGTTTCCCGTCCCGGACGATTGGTCGGTCAGGATCGTTCCAAGAACGCTTTCACTCCAGCCACGCCAGATCACCGAGATCACCGTCGAGATCGAACCGAGGGACGCCGCCTTCCGCGGCTCGAAGACCTTCAACGTCCATGTCTTCACGATCGGCGAAAGCGGATCACGCACCATGACCGGCGGTGTGACGCTCACCGCCACGAAAGGCTGAGGGCGCTCCGATGGCCTACAAGCACTATACGAGCTGCTTTCTCTATCCGGCCGGTGGCAAGCCCTACAATGAGGACGACCGGCTGGCTTTCCTCGCCGGCCAGGCGCTGCAGATCATCGTCATCACCGGGCTGGCAGCCGTTTTCGGCTTGCTGCTGGGCCCGGTCGGTGCAGCACTTGCCGCGGCAATCGCATTTCTGGCGTCCGCCACCGCGACGATCGACAAGGCCGCCGGGGAATGGCTCAACCATCGCCTGGTCTGCCTCGACAAGGACAATCCGAAATGCGCCGTCGGCATCGTCTCCTACAATCCGTTCCGCAGCGATCTCGGTGCCTTCGACAACGACCAGTATTTCGACGTCATACTGATGCCGCATCCGACGACTGAAATCCTCAACGCCGAGACCAACGAGGCGGCTTTGGCGGCCGCCAATCGCTACAATGCCGACGGCACCGTCGTCGCCGAATACGCCGCCAACATCGCGGCCCATCCGGCGAACGACATTCTCAACGACGGCTTTCAGGGCCATGAGTTGCTGTTGCCGCGCGATGACCTGAAGACGGACCTGGGCTACGCAACCGCCGACGATCATGCCCGCTGGGGCCTGCACTGCGAGGCCGAGGGCGACTTCTGGATCAAGATGCGGCAATGGGCGCCGGCCATCGTCATCTTGCTGACGGCGGCCCTGGTCGTCACGGCGGCCGCGGCGGCCGCCGGCGCCAGTATCGGGGCGGCTGTCGGCTGCGCCATAGGTTCGTTCTTCCTGGGCGCGCTGGGCTGCGCCATCGGCTCGTTCCTGGGAGGATTGCTCGGAGCGGCTATTGGCGGCGCCATCGGCGGAGCGGCGTCCTACTTCGGCGGAGTCAAGCCGGTACTACAAGGGTTGTTCAACTGGAACCCCGGCAATGTCGAGGACGCCAATGTCGGCGACAAGGCGCTCGGCCCCATCAGGATGGGCGATCATGTGGCAGTCCTCGGCGAACATGTCTATGACGGCTATCACAAGGGCTGGCACGAGTTTCATCCGCTGATGGCGGTGGTCAAATTCGATGCAGCCGCCGGTGTCGACGCAAAACACTATCTTCTGTGGAGTCCGGACTTTTCCGACACGGGCACGATCCCGCCCAAACCGCCGGGCGAGGCCACCGACCTCACCGCGCAGGATATGCGTGACGGGCTCGGCAGCGCCGCGTTCAGGACACGCTGCGAAAATCTGCGCAGAACCTGGTGCGCCATGCTGAACGAAGCATTCGATCCGGAGACCAAACGAACACAACAGGGGCTGGATCAGCGCTGGACCATTCATCCGATGATCGATGGTTGCATCCCGCAGGAGCAGCCACCAGCACCGCATATCGGGTGATGCCATCGGCAACGGACATGCGAAACCGTGATCATGCCGATTGCCTTTCAATCTTGACTAACCCATTCATGAATTGCTACTCGGACGCACCCGCAGTGCGGGCAACCCGAGGAGTACCTGATGAAATCCCCCTTTCTTGCCCTGGCCAGCGTAGCGGCGCTCGCAATCAGTCTGGCCGCCGGTCCGGCGACGGCCGAGGATGCCGGCATCATCGTCTATAACGCCCAGCATGAAAGCCTGGCCAAGGAATGGGCCGAAGGGTTCACCAGGGACACCGGCATCAAGGTCACCTTGCGCAATGGTGGCGACAGCGACTTCTCCAACCAGATCGTCGCCGAAGGCGCCTCCTCACCCGCCGACGTGTTTCTGACGGAAAATTCGCCGGCCATGGTGCTGGTCGAGAATGCCGGCCTGTTCGCGCCGGTCGACGCAGACACGCTGGCGCAGGTCCCGCGGGATTATCAGGCAGCCAGCGCCAAATGGGTGGGCGTGGCCGCGCGCAGCACCGTTTTTGCCTACAACACGACCAAGCTCAAGGCCGACCAGTTGCCCAAGTCGATGCTTGATCTCGCCGACCCCAGCTGGAAGGGCCGCTGGGCGGCTTCGCCTTCCGGCGCCGATTTCCAGGCCATCGTCAGCGCGCTGCTGCAGCTCAAGGGCGAGGCCGCCACGGCCGATTGGCTGAAGGCAATGAAGGAGAACTTCACCGCCTACAAGGGCAACAGCACGGTGATGAAGGCGGTCAATGCCGGCGAGATCGAAGGCGGCTTGATCTACCACTATTACTACTTTGGCGATCAGGCCAAGACCGGCGAAAACTCCAAGAACGTTGCTCTGCACTATTTCAAGAACCAAGACCCGGGCGCTTTCGTATCGGTCTCCGGTGGCGGCGTGCTGGCCTCGAGCAAGCATCCCAAGGAAGCTCAGGCCTTCCTGAAGTGGGTGACCGGCAAGGGCGGCCAGGAAATCTTGAAGAACGGAACCTCCTTCGAATACGCGGTCGGCAAGGGCGCGGACTCCAATCCGAAGCTGGTGCCGCTGGCCGACCTGCAGGCGCCGAAGGTTGACGCCACGACGCTGAACTCCAAGAAGGTCACCGACCTGATGACGGCAGCCGGCTTGCTTTAGTTGCCGTTCGTCCTAATAAGAGCGTCAGACCGTGCTCCCGCGGACTCCTTTCCGCGGGAGCGTTTTGTTTTTCGAGATTGCATTCGTCTATGACGACACGCTGTTTATCCGACCGCGACCGTGGTCCTTCAATTGCCGCCACCGGGCGGCAATTGCGCGGCGTGTGAGCTGATGCAGTCCGCGGTCGATCTCGCACGCTCGGGCCTGCCGCCCAGGATGCGCCGGCGGGCGCAGCGGCGAGCGGCGCCCTGGCTTGTCGCCGCCGCCATATTTGTCTCCCTGCTGGCGCTGCTGCCGCTCGCTTTCATAATATGGATCGCGGTGCAGACCGGCTGGGAGACCGTCTCGGCACTGGTCTTCCGGCCACGGGTCGGCGAACTGGTGGTCAACACCGGCCTGCTGGTGCTGCTTGCCGTGCCGATCGCCATCACCTTGTCGGTGACGTTGGCCTGGCTGACCGAACGCAGCAACCTGCCCGGTGCCCGGCTCTGGTCCTGGCTCTGCGTGGCGCCGCTCGCCATCCCCGCTTTCGTGCACTCCTATGCCTGGATCACCATGGTGCCCGGGCTGCACGGCCTATGGGCCGGCGTGCTGGTCTCCGTGATCGCCTATTTCCCCTTCCTCTATCTGCCGGTGTCGGCGGCGCTGCGCCGCCTCGATCCTGCCCTGGAAGACGCGGCGGCGGCACTTGGCCTCGGACCCTGGCGCGTGTTCTGGCGTGTCGTGTTGCCGCAGCTCAGGCTCGCCATCTGCGGGGGGTCGCTGCTCGTCGGCCTGCATTTGCTGGCTGAATATGGCCTCTACGTCTTCATCCGCTTCGACACCTTCACCACAGCGATCGTCGACCAGTTCCAGTCGACCTTCAACGGTCCGGCCGCCAACATGCTGGCCGGCGTGCTGGTGACCTGCTGCTTCGTGCTGCTCGGCCTCGAAGTGCTGGTGCGCGGCGAGGAGCGTTATGCCCGTGTCGGCTCGGGCGCCGCGCGGTATCAGCAGCGGATGAACCTCAGCCGCGCCACCCTGCCCAGCTTGCTGCTGCTCGTCGTCACCACATTGCTGGCGCTTGGCGTTCCGTTCGTGACCATCGGCCGCTGGCTCATCGCGGGCGGCGCCGATGTCTGGCGTCTCGACGAAATCGGCCTGGCCCTCGGCCAGACACTGTTCCTGTCGCTCGCCGGGGCGCTGCTTGCCACTGTCGCGGCGATGCCGATGGCTTGGATCTCGATCCGCGCGCCGGGACCGTTGCAGCGCCTTCTGGAGGGATGCAATTACATTGTCGGCTCGCTGCCGGGCGTGGTCATTGCGCTGGCGCTGGTCACCATTACGGTGCGCATCGCAATGCCGCTCTACCAAACCCTGTTCACCATCCTGGTCGCCTACTCATTGATGTTCCTGCCCCGCGCCTTGGTCAGCCTGCGCGCGTCGATCGCCCAGGCACCGGTCGAGCTCGAGCGCGCCGCAGCCAGCCTCGGCCGGCGTCCGCTCAACGCGCTGTGGTCGACGACAATCCGCCTGTCGGCGCCGGGTGCTGCGGCCGGCATGGCGCTGGTGGCGCTGGGCATCATGAACGAGTTGACCGCCACCCAGATGCTGGCGCCGAACGGCACCCGCACACTGGCGATGGCGTTCTGGTCCTACAGCGGCGAGATCGACTACGCCTCGGCGGCTCCTTACGCCTTCATCATGGTGGCGATGTCGCTGCCCCTGACCTGGCTGCTCTATGTCCAGTCGAAGCGGATGGCCGGACGATGAGCTTTCTCGAACTCGGCAATCTGCACAAGCATTACGGCCCGGTCGCCGCACTGGCCGGCGTCGACCTGAACGTCGCCAGCGGCAGCCGCACGGCGATCGTGGGACCTTCCGGCTGCGGCAAGACGACCTTGCTGCGGCTGATCGCCGGCTTCGAGGCGCCTGATCAGGGCCGTATCGTGCTCGACGGGCAGGTGCTGGCCAATGGTGGCGCCGCCGTTCCGGCGCATCGCCGCGGCATTGGCGTGGTGGCGCAGGACGGCGCCCTGTTCCCGCATCTGACCATCTCGGACAATATCGGCTTCGGCATGGGACGGGACGACGACAGGCGCGCCGAGCGCATCGTCGAGCTTGCCTATATCGTGGGACTGGACAAGGCGATCCTCAAACGTCGCCCGCACGAACTCTCCGGCGGCCAGCAACAGCGCGTGGCGCTGGCCCGCGCCATGGCGATGAAACCACGGCTGATGCTGCTCGACGAGCCATTCTCGGCACTCGACACCGGCCTGCGCGCCTCGATGCGCAAGGCTGTGGCCGAACTTCTGGAGGCGGCCGGCATCACCACCATCCTGGTGACGCACGACCAGGCCGAGGCGCTGTCCTTCGCCAGCCAGGTGGCGGTGATGCGCGATGGAAAGTTTTCGCAGGTAGGCACGCCGCGCGAACTTTACCTCAAGCCGAAGGACAGGATGATCGCCGAGTTCCTGGGCGATGCCATCATCCTGCCGGCGAGCATTTCCGGCGGCTTCGCCAACTCGCCGCTCGGCCGCATCGCCGTCGACACGTCGGACAGCCGCGATATCGCCCGCATCATGCTGCGGCCGGAGCAGATCGGGCTGAAACGCACCTCGCGCGAGGGCATGTCGGGCACGCCCGATATGCTGTTCGGCGAGGTGACGGAATCCGAATTCGCCGGCTCGACATGCACGATCGCGGTGCGGCTCCTCAACAATGCCGACCCGCCGGATGCGGCCGCGATCGGCAACACGCCGCTGATCCTGCGCAAATCCGGCATGGACGCGCCGGCTGTCGGCGAGATCGTGCGGCTGACCGTGTCGGGCAAGGCGCACGTCTTCGCTTGAGGCCGACGGCTGAAGGCGCAGAACCCACGCGCGTTTTCGGGAATCAGAGTGCCGGCTCGGGCACGGAAGCCTTGAAGACATCGAGACGGGTCCCTGTCTCCGACGAGAAGAAGTGCATGTCGTCTGGCGAAATCTTCAGGCCGACGGTGCTGCCGGGCTCGTGATGAACGGCCTCTGAGGTCATCACCGAAAACGGCGCCCCGTCGAGATCGACATAGATCACCCGCCCCGCACCCAGTTCCTCGACCAGGTCGACAGTGGCATTGAGCGCGCCAGCCGTTCCCGGTGCCACCAGCCGGACCGCTTCCGGCCGGATGCCCATCGCCACCTTCGTGCCGACCGGCAGACCGGCGCGAGCCACGGCCAGGCGCCGGCTGCCGCCGAGCAGCGACAGCCCGTCGAGTTCGACGGTGCCTTCAAGGATGTTCATGGCCGGCGCGCCGACGAAGGTGGCGACGAAGCGGCTGGCCGGGCGGGTGTAGATTTCGCCAGGCGTGCCGACCTGTTCGACCCGTCCGCCATTCATCACCACCAGCCGGTCGGCCAGCGTCATCGCCTCGACCTGGTCGTGGGTGACGAAGACCGAGGTGGCGTTCAGCCGGCGATGCAGCTTGCGGATTTCCGAACGCATCTGCACGCGCAGCTTGGCGTCGAGATTGGACAGCGGCTCGTCGAACAGGAAGACCTTTGGTTCGCGGATCATGGCGCGGCCCATGGCGACGCGTTGCCTCTGGCCACCGGAAAGCGCCATCGGCTTGCGGTCGAGCAGATGCTCGAGCTCCAGCGTGCGGGCCACGGCCTGAATCCGCTGGTTGCGTTCGGCCGAGGGAACACCGGCAACCTTCAGCGAATAGCCGATGTTCTGGGCCACGCTCATATGCGGATAGAGTGCGTAATTCTGGAACACCATGGCGCAGCCGCGCTCGCGCGGCTCGAGCTTGTTGACCACCGTGCCGTCGATGGCGATCGTGCCGTCGGAAATCTCTTCCAGTCCGGCGATCATCCTGAGCAGCGTGGACTTGCCACAGCCGGACGGGCCGAGAATGACGACGAATTCGCCCGAGGCGAAGTCGAGATCTACGCCATGCACGACCTGCGTCTTGGCATAGTTTTTCTTGACGCCGCGTATTGCGATGGAGGCCATCTTTGTCTCCTTGTTACTTCTCGGTGGCGATCAGGCCGCGCACGAACCAGCGTTGCATGAGCACCACGACGATCAGCGGCGGCAGCATGACGATAAGCGTTCCGGCCATGGCGATGTTCCATTCCGGAATGCCGCCGACATTGGGGATGAGTTGCTTGAGCTCGGTGACGGCAGTCGCATGCGACTGGTCGGTGGTGATGAGCAGCGGCCACAGATACTGGTTCCAGGCCCACAGGAACATGATGGTGCCGAGCGCGGCCATGTTGTTGCGCGACAATGGCAGCAGGATGTCGATGAAGAAGCGCAGCGCGCCGGCGCCGTCCATGCGCGCCGCCTCGGTCAGCTCGTCCGGCACGGTCAGGAAGAACTGCCGGTAGAGGAAGGTCCCGGTGGCGGTCGCGATCAACGGCAGGATCAGCCCGGTATAGGAATTGAGCAACCCGAGGCTGAGCGAAACCTCGACGCCCGAGATCTTCCCGATCAGCCAGCTCAGCCCGGTGATGTCGAGGATGGTCTGGTAGGGCGACAGCACATTGGCGACGACCGCGTAGGTCGGCACGATGCGCACTTCCAGCGGCAGCATCAGCGTGACGAAGATCAGCCAGAAGATGAAGGTGCGACCGGGATAGCGGAAATAGACGATCGAGAAGGCGGTCAGCGCCGAGATAATTACTTTGCCCGCCGCAACGCCGGCAGCCATGACGAAACTGTTGAGCAGCTTGGGGCCAAGGTCGGCCGTCGTCCACGCCGTCTTGATGTTTGTCCAAAAATCGCTGCCCGGCAGCAGCGACATCGGCACGTCGTTGACATCCCTGAGGTTGTGCGACGCGGCCACGGCCACAACCACGAACGGCGCGATGCAAAGTACAAAGCCGACAAACAGGATCAGATGGGTGAAGAAGTTGAGGAACGGGGTGCGCTCGACCATATCAGTCTCACCTGTAGTGCACGCGCCGCTCGATGAAGCGGAACTGGAAAATGGTCAGCACGACGATGAGCAGCATCAGGATGATGCTCTGCGCGGCGGCGCCCGAATAATCGAGGCCTTTGAAGCCATCGGAATAGATCTTGTAGACCATCAGATTGGTGGCATTCGCCGGGCCGCCCGACGTCATGATGTCGACGATACCGAACGAATCCTGGAAGCTTTCCGTGATGTTGATGACCAGCAGGAAGAAGATCGTCGGCGTGATCAGCGGGAACTGGATGTCCCAGAAGCGCCTCATGACTCCGGAGCCGTCCATCGCGGCGGCTTCGATGAGAGAGCGCGGGATGGCTTGGAACGCCGCGAGGAAGAAGATGAAGTTGTAGCCGACATATTTCCAGGAGAAGGCGATGATGATCGAAGCCATGGCGTCAGCGCCGTCGAGACCGGGATCCCAGAAGCCGGGCCAGACCTGATTGACGACGGCCATGAAGCCGGCTTCCGGCGCCAGGATGAAGCGGAACGCCATCGCCAGGGCCGGTGCGGCGATACCGTAAGGCCAGATCAGCACCACGCGATAGAAACGCGAGCCGGCAAGCTGGCGGTCGGTGAGCGCGGCGAGCACAAGCGCAACAAACATCGCAAGCCCGGTGCTGATCCCGGCAAAGACAAGGCTGGCGGTGATCGAGTTCCAGTAGACGGCGTTGGCCAGGATCGAGCGGAAATTGTCGAGCCCGACCCAGATGTTGCCGCCGCCCCAGGGCTGCTGCAGCGTCAGCGACCAGTATACCGCCTGACCGGCAGGCCAGTAGAAGAACGTGAAGATCAGGAGGAGTTGCGGCACCGCGAAGAGGATGCCGATTGTCCAACTGGCGAAAGTGACGCGTTTTTCCATCGGTCCGCCGAGGCCGCGGAACGGCCAGCGCTAGAGCAAGATAAGATTATATACGAAACGGCCGCCCGTCGAATCTCGTCGGGCGGCCCGGGACCTTTCGCAGATCAGGGCAGGGTCTCGCCCGGATAGGTCTGCTGGAAGCGGTCGAGGATAGCGTCGCCATTCTTGACCAGCGTGTCGAGACCTTCCTGGACGCCAACCTTGTTGGCGAAGATCGCCTGCATCTGCGTGCCGAATTCGGCGCGGATCTGGGTGAAGTTGCCCAGGCGCACACCACGGGTGATTTCGGTCGGCTCGGACGCGGTCAGGCTGGCGATGGCGACCTCGCGGCCCTTGTAGGGCGCCTTGTCGTAGAAGCCGGTGGACTTCATGTAGTCGAAGCCCGACTTGGTCACCGGAATATAGCCGGTGTTGGTCGACCAGAACAAAGCGGTCTTGGGATCGTGGATGAAGTTGAGGAACGCGGCCGCGCCCTTGTACTCAGCGTCCGACTTGCCGGAGAGCACCCACAGCGAAGCGCCGCCGACCAGCGAATTCTTGCGCTCGGTGCCGGCATAGGCCGGCAGTTCGGCGACATCCCACTTCATGCCTTCCTTCTGCGTCTTGCCGACCGTGCCGTGATCGCCGACCGAGGTCATGATCACCTGGCAGGTGCCCGAAGCGAAGGCCTGGACCATGTCCTGGCCGAGATCCTTGGACTTGATCTTGATCAGGCCGGCGTCATACCACTTCTTGAGGTCGGTGACGTACTGGACGAATTTGGTCTTGTTGACCTCGAGACGGGCGTCGAGACCGTCATAGCCGTTGTTCTTGGTAGCGATCGGCTGGTTGTGGATAGCCGAGAACTGCTCCATCAGCTGCCAGCTTTCATTGGCCGAGATGTTGATCGCCATCGGGCATTCATAGCCGGCGTCCTTCATCGCCTGCAGGTCGGCGCCCACGTCTTCCCAGGTCTTGGGCGCCTCGGTCTTGCCGATCTTGGCGAAGGCGTCCTTGTTCCAGTACATCAGCGCGGTCGAGGAATTGAACGGGAAGGAAAGCATCTCGCCCTTCGAGGTCGCGTAGTAGCGGGCGATGCCGGGGAAATAGTCGGCGTAGTCGATCTTGTAGCCGTTTTCTTCCATCAGCTTGTCGGCGGGCTTGTAGGCACCCGACAGCATCATCGTGGCGGTGCCGACGTCGTAGACCTGGACTACGGCCGGCTGCTTGCTGGCGCGGAAGGCGGCGATGGTGTTCTGCAGCGTGGCGTCATAGTTGCCCTGGCTGGTGCAGACCACCTCGTAGTCCTTCTGAGACTCGTTGAAGTTCTTGCACATCGTGTCGACGACACGGGCGAGGTCGCCCGATAGGCCGAACCAGAAATCGAATTTTACCGGCTCCGCAAAGGCAGGAACCGCCAGCGCGGTGCTGAGCGCGCCTGCGGCAAGGGCAGCGAGGCCCCGCTTGATAATGGTCATGATTTCTTTCCTCTTGAATGACTGTTGACAAGGGTCTTGCGCAAGTCCTTGCCCGCTCTCTTAGAGAAGGTATGTGACAGTTCTGTTGTCGCCTCTCAGGCCCTGTGGACAGCTGGTCTTTCCTCCCCCTCGGCGGCTGCACCGGCATTAAAACGTCACACCCACGCCTTAGGTAGCTAGGGCGGCTGCCACGGACGTAAAGGTCGTCATGGTTATCCGGCTAAAGGACTGATGAAATGCTGGTGCAGCAGCTGACGCACGTGCCCATCGCCGACAGGCAGGCGATGCGCGAAGGCCCGCGCGACAGCGCCACCCATCTGCGGCTTGCCGCCGCCATTCCAGCCCTTGGCCAGATCGAAATCGGCGGAAAGGCGTCGCACGCGAACGCAGGCGAGACCTTGAAAGTGGTGGCCTGGAACGTCGAGCGGCTCCGTCATGTCGATGCCATCGCACAAACGCTTGTCGGGCGCGCTCCCGACGTCGTGCTGTTATCCGAAGTGGACAAGGGCATGGCGCGCTCCGGCAACGGCCATCCGCTCAGCGTGCTTGCCGACCGGCTGGGCCATGCCTTCGCCTATGGCGTCGAGTTCGTGGAACTCGCCGGCGGCAACGAGGCCGAACGCATGGAAACCGGTGAAGCAGCCAATACGGAGGGCTTTCATGGCAATGCCGTGACCAGCGCCATGCCGCTACTGCGCCCCTTCCTGGTGCGCCTGGACGCTGCCGGCGGCTGGTTCCGGCCGGAGCGCGGCCAGCCGCGCATAGGCGGGCGCATGGCGATCGGCGGCCAGGTGCGTATCGGCAGCCGCAGGGTGACGGTCGTCTCGGTGCACCTTGAAAACCGCACCGATCCGTCCGGCAGGGCCGCCCAGACGCGCCATCTCCTCGACGCCATCGACAGATACGATCCGGAAGCGCCGGTACTGCTCGGCGGCGACTTCAACACGCTGACGGCAAGCCATGAGGAGCGCCATGACAACCCGCGGGCGTGGATGGCGCGGGTCACGGCCGAACCGGATCGGCTGATCCATGCCGAGCGCCACGAGCCGCTGTTCGCGGCCCTTGCCGAGCGCGGCTATGACTGGCAGGCCGCCAACAACATGGACCTGCCCACCCAGCGCCGGCCAGCGGGCACGCCGGTCGGCCGCATCGACTGGTTCTTCACGCGTGGCCTCGCGGCCAGCGCGCCGGCGGTCCTTCCGGCGGTGTTGCCGGATGGCAACCCGAGCTCGGATCATGAAGCCCTGACCGTGACGGTTGGCCTGAAATAGGCGTCGTGTTCAAATCGGCGCGGCTGAATCGGCCGGCGCTCTGGTGACCATCCTGCGCCGACAAGGCACGCTATGGTTGCAGACGGCTTTATCGATCCTTCAACAGCCAAGCATTAATCAGTCATATTTCCTTTTTTATTTCCTATGGGCTAGGGGAAATAAGATGTTGACGGTCTATAACTGCATCGTGCAGCAGCACGATCTGCGACTGGTCGCACTGGCAGCGCTGATCTGCGGGATTTCCTGCTTCTCTGCTGTAAACCTGCTTCACCACATCAGCCGCTCGACAGACCGCAACCGGCTTGCCTGGCTGATGATCGCGGCCACCTCGACCGGCTTCGGCATCTGGGCAACGCATTTCATCGCGATGCTCGCCTTCACCCCGGGCATCCCCAGCGCCTACGATCCGGGGCTCTCCGTGCTCTCGCTCGCCGCCTCGGTCGCACTGACGGCGGCCGGCATGTGGATCGCCACCTTGCGCGACGAGATCGATTACCATCTCGTCGGCGGCGCCATACTGGGCGCCGGCATCGCAGCCATGCACTACATCGGCATGGCGGCGTTCGAGATCCAGGGCCGGATCGAATGGAACCTGCTGCTCGTCGCCGTTTCCCTGCTGGCCGGCATGACGCTTGCGGCACTGGCGCTGCGTGTCGTTCTGCGCCGCACTTCCTTGGCAGCGACATCCGCTGGCGCGGTGCTGCTGACGCTGGCTATCTGCACCTTGCATTTCATCGGCATGGGCGCCGTCTCGATCTTTCCCGATTCCTCGATCGTCATATCCGAATATACGATCGCGCCGACCTCGCAGGCTTTCGCGGCGGCGGCCGCGACGCTGGTGATCCTGGTTCTGTCGGCATCGGCGCTGTGGATCGATCTGCGCTTCCGGCGCCAGAAACTCGAGGTCGACCGCATGCACGGCTTGGCCAATGCAGCCGTGGAAGGCCTGATCGTCTGCGACGGCAGACGCATCGTCAGCGCCAACGACAGCATCGGCAAACTGACCGGCATGCCGCCAGCGACGATGAACGGTATGGAACTGGGCGAACTCTTCGACGAACGTGCCGCATCCGATGCGACAAGCCTGGAGGGCCAGCCACGAGAAGCGGAGCTGAGAAACCGCGACGGGACGAGAATTCCCGTCGAACTGATCGCCAGGAGCATCGATTATTGCGGCAAGCCCCACAATGTCGTCGCCGTCCGTGACATCCGCGAACGTAGGAAGGCGGAGCAGGAGATTCTTCGCCTTGCCCATTTCGATCCGCTGACGGGACTTGCCAATCGCCGCTCCTTCTCCAGCCGTCTCGACATGGAAATCGCATCCATGAACCGCGTCGCAAATGTCGACACAAGCGTCATAGGCCGGCATCTTGCGCTTCTGCTGCTCGACCTTGACCGCTTCAAGGAGGTGAACGACCTTTACGGGCACGGTGCGGGCGATGCCATGTTGCAGAAAGTGGCAAGCTGCGCTTCCGGCGTTCTGCGCCACGGCCAGATGCTCGCGCGCCTGGGTGGCGACGAATTCGCCATCATAGCCCCCAACTTGCCCGACCCGCAGGCGGCGGGCCGGATCGCCAACGCGATACTCGCCGCCATGCGCGAGGAAAACCGGGCAGCGGTCGGCGGCGGCCTGGTCTCGGCCAGCATCGGCATCGCGGTCTATCCGCTCGATGCCGAGGACCAGACCAGTCTGATCAGCCACGCCGATACTGCACTCTATCGCGCCAAGATCGAAGGCAGGGACACCTTTCGCTATTTCGAGGCGTCGATGGGCGCCGAAGCTCGCGACAAACGCGTGATGGAGCACGAATTGCGCCACGCCGTCGTGCGCGGTGAATTCTACCTCGTCTACCAACCTCAGAAGGAGATCAGCAGCGGCAAGATGGTTGGCTTCGAGGCCCTGATCCGCTGGCGCCATCCCGAACGCGGCGAGGTTTCGCCGGCCATTTTCATCCCGGTGGCCGAGGACAGCGGCGCGATTGGCCAGATCGGGGATTGGGTGCTCGAAGCGGCCTGCGAGGAAGCCGCGCGATGGGAAAACCCGCTGACGGTCGCCGTGAACGTCTCCGCGGTGCAACTCCACAACCCTCATTTCAGCCGCAAGGTCCACGAGACCCTGCTGAAGACAGGCCTTGCTCCGACCAGGCTGGAACTGGAGATCACCGAAACCGCGCTGGTGAAGGACATGCCGCGTGCGCTGGCAACGCTGCGGCAGGTCAAGTCGCTCGGCGTGCGCGTGGCCATGGACGATTTCGGAACCGGCTATTCATCGCTCTCAAACCTGCGCGCCTTTCCCTTCGACAAGATCAAGATCGACGCCTCCTTCATCAAGGCGGTCGATACGAACGGCCAGGTCGCGGCGATCGTGCGCGCGGTGCTCGGGCTGGGGCGCGGCCTTGGCCTGCCGGTTCTGGCCGAAGGCGTCGAGACGCTCGGCGAGTTGAAGTTCCTCGACGCCGAGGCCTGTGAGATCGGCCAGGGCTATTACCTGGGCAAACCGGCGCCCATCGAGGTGTTCGATGACCTGACCGGCAACGGCAAGCGCACTGCGATGCGCGCCGACCGCCAGGATGGCAGTCTCGTCCTGCTCAAGCCGAGCGTGCGCTCGGCCTAGCTCACGACCCGAGCGCCGTCTCGATCAGCCGCTTGGCGTCCCGGCCCGACCATTCGGCCGGGCCGTTCATATGGGCGATCAGGCAGCCTTCGCCATCGATCAGCATGGTGACGGGCAGGCCGAGCGCCAGACCGCGCGTCTTGAGGTCATTGAACAGCGTCATCGTCGAATCCCGGTAGTATCCAAGCGTGTGCACACCGGTATCGGCGAGAAACTTCTTCGGCTTCACATCGTCGCCGGCATCGACGTTGACGGCGACGACCTGAAAGGCGCCGCTGCCTTTCTCTTTTTGCAGCGCATCGAGCGCCGGCATTTCGGCACGGCATGGCGCACACCAGGTCGCCCAGAGATTGAGCAGCACCGTCTTGCCGGCATGGTCGGCGATGGTCATCGGCTTGCCGTCCGGCCCGTTGAAGGCGAGGCTTCTCATCGACTGCGGCGGATCGGCCGGCAAAAGTGCCGCGACCTCGCCGGTGGCCGCGGCCGCGATCTTCTTGGCGCGATCGCTCTTGGCGGCGCAGGCGACGTCGTCCTTGCTGTCGCCGGCGGCCACCTGCGCCGGTGCGTTGTTGCCAGACCGGCTCTCGCTGACATATACCGCGACCGCGCCGGCCAGCGCTCCCGCCACCAGGGCGGCGAGGATCAGGCGCGGGGCCGGGAAAAATCTGTTTCCGTCTGCCATTTTCTCAAAATTGCTCCGAAGCACGGGTTTTATAGCGATGGGCGACAAGAAGACCAGCAACCAGATGTGGGGCGGACGATTTGCCTCGGGTCCGGCCGCGATCATGGAAGCGATCAACGCGTCGATCTCGTTCGACCGCAAACTCTACGCGCAGGATATCCGCGGTTCGATCGCCCATAGTGAGATGCTGGCGCAGACGGGCATTATTTCGGCGGCCGATCAAGAAAAAATCGCTCACGGCCTGAACACGATCCTGAAAGAGATCGAAGCCGGCACATTCGAGTTCTCGACCAGGCTGGAAGACATCCACATGAATGTCGAGGCCCGCCTCGCCGACCTGATCGGTCCGGCGGCCGGCCGGCTGCACACCGCCCGCTCGCGCAACGACCAGGTGGCTGTCGATCTGAGGCTCTGGGTCAAGGACGAGTGTTTTCGCGTCGCCGAGGCGTTGAAGGGGCTGATCGGGGCGCTGCTGGCGCGGGCCGAGGAACATGCGGCGACCGTCATGCCGGGCTTTACCCATATGCAGGCAGCACAACCGGTGACCTTCGGCCATCATTGCATGGCCTATGTCGAGATGTTTTCGCGCGACCTGTCGCGCGTGCGCGGCGCCATCGAACGGATGGACGAGAGCCCGCTTGGTGCCGCGGCCCTTGCCGGCACCAGCTTCCCGATCGACCGGCACCAGACCGCCAGGGCGCTCGGTTTCCGCGAGCCGATGCGCAATTCGCTGGACAGCGTCTCCGACCGCGATTTTGCGCTGGAGTTCCTCGCCATGGCCGCGATCTGCGCCACGCACCTGTCGCGGTTGGCGGAGGAGATCATCATCTGGTCGACGCCGCAATTCGGTTTCATCAGGCTGTCGGATAGTTTTTCCACCGGCTCCTCGATCATGCCGCAGAAAAAGAACCCTGACGCCGCCGAACTGGTGCGCGGCAAGACCGGCCGCGTCAACGGCCATCTGGTCGGCCTGCTGACGGTGATGAAAGGCATGCCTTTGACCTATGGCAAGGACATGCAGGAAGACAAGGAATCCGTCTTCGACGCCGCCGAGACGCTCGACCTGATGCTGGCCGCGATGACCGGCATGGTCTCGGACATGACGGTGAACGCGGCCGCAATGAAGAAGGCCGCCGGCTCCGGTCACGCCACCGCCACCGACCTCGCCGACTGGCTGGTGCGCACTCTGGGCCTGCCGTTCCGCGAGGCGCATCATGTCACCGGCCGCGCGGTGGCGCTGGCCGAAGACAAGAAGGTGAGCCTGGAGAAGCTTTCGCTGGAAGACCTGCAATCGATCAACCCAGGCATCACGACGGACATATTTTCGGTGCTGGCGGTGCAGAACTCGGTCAAGAGCCGGACCAGCTTCGGCGGCACCGCGCCATCGGAAGTGAGGAAGCAGATCCGCGCCTGGAAAAAGCGCATCGCCAAGGCGTGATGCCGGATATTGCGACCAGCAATATCCCGATTTTGCAACCAGCAATATCCGGGGTGCAATACGCCGAGAACTCGGCTAAAAGCGGCGGCTGGCAAACGTTTCGGACGGATGGATCGATGACCGGAAGCAGGATTTTGGTGACGCTGACGCTTCTGGCGGCTCTTGCCTCCGTGACGGCCTGCGGCCGCAAGGCCGGTCTCGACACGCCTTACGAGGCGGCCGTTCAGGCGCGCAAGGATGCCGAAAGGGCCAAACAGCCCCTGCCGCCGGAGCCGGAAAAACCGGTCAAGGACAAGCCGTTCATCCTCGACCCGCTGATCTAGAGCCGATGAGACTGGGTTTGATTTTCCAAACCCGATGTCATCGTGCTCCAACTTTCCGGAACCACTCTCGTGAACCATTTCGACTACCGCGACGGCGTGCTGCATGCCGAGGACGTCGCAATCCCTGATATCGCCGCAGAGGTCGGCACGCCGTTCTACTGTTATTCGACGGCGACCCTGACCAGGCACTACCGTGTCTTCGTCAAGGCCTTTGCCGGGCTCGACACGCTGGTCTGCTACGCCATGAAGGCCAATTCCAACCAGGCCGTGCTGCGGACCCTGGCCAAGCTCGGCGCTGGAGCCGACGTGGTCTCGGAAGGCGAATTGCGCCGGGCGCTGGCCGCCGGCATCCCGGCCAGCAAGATCCTGTTCTCCGGTGTCGGCAAGACCGCGCGTGAAATGGACTTCGCGCTCGAAGCCGGCATCCTTTGCTTCAACGTCGAATCCGAGCCGGAGCTCGAACTCCTGTCGGCCCGCGCCACGGCACTCGGCAAGGTGGCGCCGGTGTCGCTGCGCATCAATCCCGACGTCGACGCCAGGACCCACAAGAAGATCTCCACCGGCAAGGCCGAGAACAAGTTCGGCATTCCGTGGCAGCGAGCGCGCCAGGTCTATGCCCGCGCGGCAACGCTTCCCGGCATCAGGATCACCGGCATCGATACCCATATCGGCAGCCAAATCACCGAACTGCAGCCTTTCGACGACGCCTTCGCCCTGCTGGTCGACCTGGTCGGTGCGCTGCGCGCCGACGGCCACGCCATCGAGCATGTCGATCTCGGCGGCGGCCTCGGCATTCCCTACCGCGTCGACAACAACCCGCCCCCTTTGCCCGACGCCTATGCGCAGATCGTCCGCAAGCATGTCACCAAGTTGGGCCTGAAGGTGATGTTCGAGCCGGGCCGGCTGATCGTCGGCAATGCCGGCATCCTGGTCTCGGAAGTGATTTTCGTGAAGGAAGGCGACGCCAAGAATTTTCTGGTCGTCGACGCCGCCATGAACGACCTGATCCGGCCGACGCTCTACGACGCCTTCCACGAGATCAGGCCGGTCGTGCAGTCACCGGCCGACACGCCGCGCATGATGATCGACGTAGTCGGCCAGGTCTGCGAGACCGGTGACTATCTCGGCCTCGACCGCGACCTGCCCAGGCTGAAGGCGGGCGATCTCATCGCCGTTTCCACCGCGGGCGCCTATGGCGCGGTCCAGGCCGGCACCTACAACACCCGCCTGCTGGTGCCGGAGGTGCTGGTCGACGGCGACCGTTTCCATGTCGTGCGTCCGCGCCTGACCTATGACGAGCTGATCGGGCTGGATTCGGTGCCAGACTGGCTTGCATAGACCGCAAACTCTGTACGGGGAGGAAGTCATGCCACAGGGCTACGCCATCACGCGCGAACGCATTGCCGCGATGGAACCGCGCATCCGCCCCTATATCAGGCGCACGCCGGTTCTGCGCGTCGACATGGCAGACTTCGACCGGCCGCCATTGGCGGTCGACCTTAAGCTCGAATGCCTGCAGCATTCCGGATCATTCAAAGCACGCGGCGCCTTCACCAATCTTCTGGAACGGCCAGTCCCCGGGGCCGGCGTCGTCGCCGCATCGGGCGGCAACCATGGCGCGGCGGTCGCCTACGCCGCCATGCGGCTTGGCCACAAGGCGACCATCTTCGTTCCCGAGGTGAGCCCGCAGGCCAAGCTGGACCGCATTCGCGGCTATGGCGCCGACCTCGTCGTCGGCGGCGCCCGTTATGCCGAAGCGCTGGCCGCCAGCGAACGTTTCGCCGAGCAAACAGGCGCCTTGCAGATCCACGCCTTCAACCAGGAGGAAACGTTGATCGGCCAGGGCACGCTTGGGCTCGAAATCGAAAGCGATCTGCCCGAGATCGACACGCTGCTGGTCGCCGTCGGCGGTGGCGGCCTGATCGGCGGCATCGCCGCCTGGTATGCCGGCCGCATCCGCATCGTGGCCGTCGAGCCCGAGGGCGCGCCGACGCTTCATCGCGCCTTCGAGGCCGGTCATCCGGTCGACGCGCCGGCCGAGGGCATCGCCGCCGATTCGCTGGCACCGAAACGCGTCGGCGAAATGATGTTCCCGATCGCCGAAGCCTTCGTCGAACGCTCCATCCTGGTCAGCGACGACGACATCATTGCCGCCCAGAAAGCGCTCTGGAACCGCGTGCGCATCATCTCGGAACCAGGCGGTGCCGCTGCCTTCGCCGCGATCCTGTCCGGCCGCTACACGCCGACGCCGGGCGAACGGATCGCCGTTCTGGTCTGTGGGGCCAACGCAAACCCCGCCAATTTCTGATTGCAACCATTTCGGCCGGCTTCACGTTTTCTCAAACTGCCTCGCCTTTGCCGTGTTTGCTGGTATTCTTCGAGTCGTGAGGCCTGGGCTATCCTGCCCCGCCTCGCAGCATGGTCCCGAAAAGTGGAATCCAGTTTTCGGGACAGATCATGCTCAAAGAGATAGAGCCTCATTCCAATCCTTTCAGGAAGGAACAGGTTCTAGGAAGGGCCGATGACGCAACGACCCACCTTCAGCAACGATCGCGGCCTGGCCGGACGCCTGGCCTTGAGCCGGCTGGCGACGCGGATCGCGATGACGGTGGAGCGTGGCTGGCCGCTGCTGCTCCCGCTCCTTGTTGTCGCCGGCCTGTTCCTCAGCGTCTCCTGGTTCGGCATTTTCCCCCGGCTACCGGATCTCGCGCGCATCGGCCTTGTCGTGGTGTTCGGCCTGGCAGGGCTGGCCGCGCTTTATCCGCTGCGATTTTTCCGCATGCCTGGCGCCGCCGAGGTCGACCGCCGCATCGAGGCCGCCAATAGACTGCTGCACAGCCCCGTACAGGTGCAGAGCGACCGGCCCAGCGGCCAGGAAAGCAGTTTTTCGCAAGCGCTCTGGCGCGAGCACCAGAAGCGCATGGCTGGAAAGCTCGACAGTCTCGGCGCCGACCTGCCGCGCACGCGCGTGCCGGAGCGCGACCCCTGGGGGCTTCGCGCCGTGGCGGTGCTGCTGCTCGTCACCGCCTTTGCCTTCTCCTTCGGGCCGACCGGCGGTAGGATAGCGGACGGTTTCAGGGCACATGGCACGCTCGACGTCGTGCCGCCGCGCATCGACGCCTGGGTGACGCCGCCGGCCTATACCGGCAAGCCGCCGATCTTCCTGACCGCCGACGCCAACCAGTCGACGCCGACTTTCCATGTCCCCGAGGGTAGCGACGTCTCGTTGCGCGTCACCGGAGGCTCGGGCGAGGAAACGCTCGCCTATGCCGACAAGGACGGCAACGCGCGCGCCATTGATCCGGCCAGCCCGCAAGCCGCCGCCACGGTCAAACCGGCCGCAAGCCCGACACCGTCGAAGGTGCGCCAATTCATCGGCAAGCTGACTGGCGACGGCACGCTGACGCTGAAATCGGGCGACGATCAGCTTGGCCGCTGGGCCTTCGCCGTGATCCCTGACAAGCCGCCGCAGATCCGCTTCGTCGGCGAGCCCAAGCGCGCCGCCAACGGCGCGTTCGAGCTCAACTACCAGATCGACGACGACTATGGCGCCGCCACCGCCAAGGCGGTCTTCACGCTGGCCGACCCACAGGCGCCAGGCGCGCATCCGCTCTATGGTCCGCCCGACATGCCGCTGACACTGCCGCGCCGCGGCGGCAAGTCGAATGCCGCTCGGACCACGAAGGATCTGACCGAGCACGTCTGGGCCGGCAGCAGCATCAAGCTGACACTCGTCGCCACGGACGACGCCGGACACACCGCGTCCAGCGTGACGAAGACGCTCGTGATGCCGGAGCGACCGTTCGCCAATCCGCTGGCCCGCGCCGTGATCGAACAGCGCCGCCTGCTCGCGCTCGACGCCAATGCCAAGCCGCGCGTGCTCGACCTGATGGAGGCCATCACGTTGCGGCCCGAAGACACGTTCGACACCATGTCCCACTACCTCGCCATCATGAGCGCGATGAGCCGGCTGAAACTGGCCGGGAACGACGATCAGCTGCGCAACGAGGTCGCCTACCTCTGGGAGATCGCGCTCGGCATCGAGGAGGGCAACCTCTCGGCCGCCGAGAAGCGGCTGCGCCAGGCACAGCAGGCGCTGCAGGACGCCATCAAGAACGGCGCCAGCGACGCCGAGATCGAGAAGGCGATGAAGGAACTGCGCGAGGCGATGAACCAGTTCCTGCAGGAATTCGCCGAACGCGCCAAGCAGAACCCGAATGCGCCGCAAATGCAGCAGAACGGCCAGGAACTGCGACAGAGCGACATCGACCGCATGATGGACCAGATCGAGAACCTGGCGAAGTCGGGCGACCGCGACAAGGCGCAGCAATTGCTGTCGCAGCTGCAGGACATGATGAACAACCTCCAGGCGGGCCGCCAGCAACAGGGCGGTGAGCAGGACAGCCAGATGCGCCAGCAGATGGACAAGCTCGGCGAGATCCTGCGGCGCCAGCAGGAGATGATGAACGACACCTTCCGCATGGACCAGATGCAGCGCGGCGAGCGCCAGCGTGGCGAGAACCGCGACGAGCAGCTTGGCCAGGGCGGTGGCGAGGACCAGGACAAGCCAGGCGTTGGGCAGGACCGCGATCCGCTCGCCAGGCCGAAGCCGATGACGCCGCAGGAATTCGCCGATGCGCTTAAGCAGTTGCAGGAAGGCCAGGGCCAGTTGAAGAGCGATCTCGAACAGCTGAAGAAAGGCCTCGAAGGCATGGGCATGGAGCCCAATGAAGGATTTGGCGAGGCCGGCAAGTCCATGGGCAGCGCCGAGCAGGCGCTTGGCGAGGGCCAGGGCGACGAGGCCGTCGGCCATCAGGGCCGGGCGCTCGAAGCGCTGCGCAAGGGCGCCAAGGACATGATGAAGCAGATGCAGGCCATGCAGGGCGACCAGGGCGGCAGCCAGCAAGGCGGCCGCCAGCAGGACGCCGACCGCGACCCGCTCGGCCGGCCGCGCGCCAGCCAGGGTCCTGATTTCGGCGATTCGGTGAAAGTGCCCGACGAGATCGATGTGCAGCGCGCCCGCCAGATCCTGGAAGCGATCCGCAAGCGGCTCGGCAACGCGCTCAGCCCCGATATCGAGCGCAGCTATCTGGAACGGCTGCTTGAGCTGAAATAGAGATTATCGCCCTCGGAATGGCTGCAATCCCATAGAACGCGTGCGCTTGGCGCTAAGGAAGTCCGATGCGCAAGGACCACTATGTGGCGCGAACCTACCTCCAGCGTTTCGTTCCACAGGGAGGTATGCTGCACGCCTACCGCAAGTCGGACATGAAAGATTTTCCCTGTCATCCTGGCGACATATGCCGGGAGATGGGTGGTGACATCGTTCCCGATTTCCTTTCCAAGCCCGAGGCCCTTGGCGAGTACCGGAAGACTTTCGAACGGTACTGGAAACCTTCGGTGGAGGCGCTGGCGAACGGCCATGCGTCGGCAGAAATCAAGTTCGCCGTTTCGGGCTATATGGCAAATCTTATGGTCACCACTCCTGCCACTACGCGGCTATACGTGGAGGGTAGCAACCGGAATGTCATTGAGACAGTCCGAGCATACCAAGTATTGAATGCGCGCCGAGGGAAAGCCGACCCAAAATTACAGAGAGCTATCGAGGAGGTAGACGCAGGACGCATCGCGGTCGAAACCTATCCAAACTTCATCCGCGCCATGATGACACGCCAACTCACGGAGCATGCTTGGCGCATCTATAACGCCGATTGGATTGTAGTGACAAATTCCACCCATCTGGAATTCGTCACCTGCGACAACCCGGCTGCGTTCCACGATCCTGGTCCTTTCCGGGGCGGAAAGCCTATCCTGCCCCGCTATCTACCGCTATCGCCTTCGCTTTGCCTTCATGTCGTCATGGACGTCTCAATGCGGCTTGGCGAGGCTGATTTTTCCGGAGAACCTCAGGGGTCTGTTCGGTTCGCGACGATCGAGCCCAGAGGAGTTGAACGGATCAACGAGGCGGTCGTGCAATGCGCGGAAGAGCTGATTATCTCGTCCGGAAAACGGAATGACATCGAGGCCCTGGTAGCAAAGTACGCTAGCCATCGCGTGACACAGGAACTTATCTCGACCCCTCACCACGATGGCTTCCTTCAAGCAATGCGGATGCGAGTCATTGCGCCGGAGTAGCACAGCGTTGGAGCCAATCGGCCACCGGTTCTCTGCGATGAGGATCGAGCGCCCGCACGACATTCGATTGTCGAGGCCTCACTTCATGAACCGCTCCTGAGCCCTGTGTCGCGAGCAAGGAAAGAGATGCTAATTTTCCGTGAGGATATGCCTAATCCAGGTGCCTGTTGACGAACGCCTCGCGGATCGCCTCCTGCATGCCGTCGATCGCCTCGCCCGACGCGTTCGGATTGCGGTGCATCACCACATTGGAGGAATCGATGTCGCCGAACCCGTCGGCGACCGTGAGTTCGCGGCAGTCCGCCGGAATGTTGCTGCGCGAAATCGGCGCGATCGCCAAGCCTGAGGTGACGGCAAGCTTCAGGCCGCCGGTGGTGTCGCTGGTATAGGCGACGCGATAGGCAAGGCCGCGCTGCTCCAGCGATTTGATGGCGAAATCCTTGCACCAGCTGGCCCGGTTGTAGAGCGCGATCGGCACCGGACGTTCCTCATGCATGTGATGCAGGTTGGACGTCACCCAGACCGTCGGATCGTGCATCAGCACTTCGCCGCCGGATGGGTCCTGCCATTCGAACACCACGCACAGATCGAGCTCGCCGGCGCCGAGCGCCGCGATCTGCGCCTCCGAATGGGCGTAACGCACGGTGACCTCGACCTTGGTATGGCGCTTCGAGAATGCGCCGAGCGCGCGCGACAAGATGGCGTGGCCATATTCCTCCGGAATGCCGATGCGCACCGGCCCGCCCAGTGGTGCTGCCGCCATCGACGCCGCCGTCTCGTCGAGCAGCGAGACGATGCGGCGGGCATTGACGATGAGTTCGCCGCCACGCCGCGTCAGTGCGACACCGCGGGAACCACGCTCGAACAGGCTGTCGCCGACCAGCTCTTCGAGCTTCTTCATCTGCATCGAGACGGCCGACTGCGTGCGGCCGGCCTGCTCGGCCGCCCTCGTGAAATTGCCGGCCTCTGCGATGGCCACGAAGGTGCGCAGGAGATCGCTGTCGAGGGTTGGCCGCATGGCATCCATCATAAGCAGATTTGATTGCTGGCATCATTCCAATTCGTTTGCAACATGTCAAACGCCGGCCGATAGTCGCCTCACCCATTGGATATGCAGCCGTGAAATCGGCCGCGGACCAATCAGAGAGTCCTCACTCGTGCCCGCTGCCCGAAAACGGTGGCGGGTTCTTTTTGATCTGGAGAGGGTCCCGGATCGGATGCGCGGGAGCCTGAACGCCGATGCAGAATAGGATGGTGCGCGGCATCCTGAGCCTGTGCCTGGGCGTGCTGGTCTTCTCGCTGCAGGACCCGCTCGTCAAAGCAGTGTCGAGCGGCTACCCGGTGACCGAGGTGATGGCGATCCGCTCGATCATCGCCCTGCCGATCCTGATTGCTCTCGTCCATGCCGATGTCGGACTCCGCGCCATCCTGTCGCGACGCTTCGGCATGCTGACGATGCGCGCCTTCATTCAGTTCACGTCCTACACCGTCTATTACCTGGCCATCGCCGCCCTCCCGCTGGCCGACGCCGTGGCGCTCTATTTCATGGCGCCGCTCTGCATCATGGCGATGGCCGGCCCCTATCTTGGCGAGCGCGTTTCCTGGCAGACGCTGGCAACCGTGCTGATCGGCATGCTTGGCGTCCTGGTGATGGTGCGCCCGGGCGCCGGACTGTTCGACTGGGCGGCCTTGTTGTCGCTAGGCTCGGCCGTGCTCTACGGCTTTTCGCAATTGATGGCTCGCAAGATCGGCGACACCGAATCCTCCACTGTAATGGCCTTCTACCAGAATGGCGCCTATCTGACCGGCGCGGCCGTGGTTGCCGGCACGTTCCACCTCGCCGGCATAACCCACGCCGTCCACCCGAGCCTCGAATTCCTGGTGCGGCCGTGGATCTGGCCGACACTGCCGGATTTCCTAAAGATGGCCGCGTGCGGTTTCGTCGCCTCGGCCGGCATGATCCTGCTTTCGCAGGGCTACCGGCTGGCGCCGGCCAACCGCGTCGCCACCTTCGAATATAGCGGCATCCTGTGGTCGCCGCTGTGGGGTTTCCTGTTCTTCGCCGAGGTACCACGCTCGACAACCGTGATCGGCGCGACGCTCATTATCGGCGCCGGCCTGCTGGCGCTCAACACCGAGCGGCGGACCAGCCTGGCGCCGGCGCTTGTCGCCAGGGATCCGGCCTGATCAGGCGAAGCAGATCAGCGCCCGTTCGACGCGCGAACGGATCTCGGCCAGCGTGAAGGGTTTTTGCACGACATCGAGGATGATGCCGTTCAATTCCTCGGCGCGCTCGCGCTGGTCGGCATAGCC
Source organism: Mesorhizobium sp. SARCC-RB16n (assembly GCF_008520305.1). Classification (GTDB taxonomy): domain Bacteria; phylum Pseudomonadota; class Alphaproteobacteria; order Rhizobiales; family Rhizobiaceae; genus Mesorhizobium. The sequence goes on from NZ_ML703262.1 coordinate 84,649, forward strand.
GGTCATCAGCATGATCTTCATCGCCGGGAAAAGCGCTGCGGCCGCAACCGCCATCTCGATGCCGTCCATCTCCGGCATGCGAATGTCGGAGACGACGAGATCGTAGCCGCCTTTTGCGGCGCGGATCAGCGAAAGCCCCTGCGCGCCGTCGGCGGCGATATCGATTGCGTGGCCGGCGCGTTCGAGCGCGCGGGCTGCGAGGGTGCGGACGGACTCATCGTCCTCGACGATCAGAAGCTTTGCCATGGCCGGCATATTTGGCGGCGAAAAGTTGACTTTTCCTGAAAGCGGAGCGGGTCAGCAAGTCTTTTTGGAAGTCGCTCAAACATCGCCCTTGACGACACCCACGAACGGCAGTTCGCGGAAGGCATGCGAGACATCCATGCCGTAGCCGACGACGAAATAATCGGGGCAGTCGAAGCCGACATAATCGGCGTTGAGTGCGGTCTGGCGGCGCATGCGCTTGTCGAGGAGGACGGCAATGGAACAGCTTTTCGCGCCGCGCGACAGCATCAGGTCGCGGGTGAAGCTCAGCGTCTTGCCCGATTCCAGAATGTCGTCGATCAGCAGCACGTCGCGGCCGGCGACCTCGTTGTCGATGTCGCGCAGCACCCTGACCTCGCCGCTGGTGGTGCCGGCACCGTAGCTGGAGATGAAGATGAACTCGACTTCCGGCGACAGGCCGACATCGTGCATGGCGCGGATCAGGTCGGCTGCGAAGATGAACGAGCCTTTCAGCACCGAAATCACCAGCAGATCGTGATAGTCGTGCCCGGCGATCTCCTTGGCGAGTTCGAGGTTGCGCCGCGCGATCGCCGATGCCGAAAACAGGACTTCGATGTCCTTGCCGCGTACGATGGGCATTGCTGGTCTTCCCCGGTGATCGCCTATTCGGCGAAAGTAACCAAAACGGTTCTCACGCCGTTCTTAGGCACGTCGAGCCGGCTGGCAAAGCCGAATCTTTCACCCGATGCCAGCGAGCGGCCGGATGTCCCCAACGTATAGCGGATCGTGCGCCCGTCATTGCCCGTCACCCGGATTTCGAGCGGCGGCATTGTCGCCGGCCTCGCCCCGTCATTGGCGGCCTCGCCATCGACGAACAGCACCGGATTGGCTCCCGAGGCGTCGACGCGTGAGGTGATGCCTGAAATCGTCAGCGCCGACGCTTGCGCGCCGGACAGGAACGGCGCCTGGCGCACCAGCGCATGTCCGCCGGAGACCCAGAAGGCGGCAAGGGCGGCACCAATGCCGGCGATCCAGAAGATCGGCCCGCCGCGCGAGGCCGATGGCCGTTCCGCCGGCGCCTCCGGCTTGCGCAACATATCCATGCCCTCGATGGGCGGGGTGACGATCACACGCGGCGGCGGTGAATCGCTTTCCACGGCAGGAGCAAAGCGCGGCATCACTTCATAGTCGGCATCGATGATATCGGCCGCCGGACTGCGCGCGATCCGGTCCGCCGCGGCAATTGCCGGTGGATCGGTCATGATTTCGCCGGAAACCGGGCGCGCGGTTCGCTGGTCAGCCATCATGGCCTAGTATTGCACCTGTTCGCTTTTCGTTTCTTTTGCGTAAACACAAATGGTTAACGCTTCCCCACCGGAGCTCTCGTGACGCGCCGAAACAGCCGAGGAATTAACCGCCGGTTAACCATGCCGGCCGATGGTCTTTTCCCAGAACAGGCCGGCTCGCTGCCGGCTCTAAAAGAGACAGAGCATGATGTCGCCCGAAAACCGCGTCACACTTTTCGGCATCGTGCTCTAGAAATTTCAGGTCGCCGAAATTGATTCGCTTCGAAAATGTCGGCCTCCGCTATGGCATGGGTCCGGAAATCCTCCGCGACATCTCCCTGCACATACCGGAGCGCTCCTTCCAGTTCCTGAGCGGGCCTTCGGGCGCCGGCAAGACGACCTTGCTGCGCCTTTTGTTCATGTCGCTGAAACCGACGCGCGGGCTGATCACCATCTTCGGGAAGGATCGCTCGCGCATCTCCCGCACCGAACTGCCGCATCTGCGGCGCCGTATCGGCGTGGTCTTCCAGGATTTTCGCCTGCTCGACCATATGACCACCTATGAAAATGTCGCTTTGCCATTGCGCGTGCGCGGGCGCGAGGAAGCGAGCTACCGCACCGATGTCACCGAGTTGTTGAAATGGGTGGGGCTTGGCGAGCGCATGCATGTGCTGCCGCCGGTGCTGTCAGGCGGCGAGAAGCAACGCGCCGCGATCGCGCGCGCCCTGATCGAGCAGCCGGAGATCCTGCTCGCCGACGAGCCGACCGGCAACGTCGATCCGCCATTGGCGCGGCGCCTGCTCAGGCTGTTCATCGAGCTCAATCGCCTCGGCACCGCCGTGGTGATCGCGACCCACGACCTTGGCCTGATGGAGCAGGTTGACGCGCGCCGCATGATCCTGGCCGGCGGAAGGCTTGATATCTATGACTGAGCTATCGGCCGACCATTTCGAGGACCAAGACGCCGAGGCGGTCGAGGCGAGACCGCGCGCCCAGCGCAAGATGGCGCCGATCGTGCCGGCGCAGAACATTGCCGGCCGCGCTCTGGTGCTGGTCATCGCCATCATGACCTTCCTGTCCTGCCTGACCTTCGGCGCGGTGACGCTGGTGCGCGACACGGCTTCGGTCTGGGAAAACCAGATTTCGCGCGAGGCAACGATCCAGATCAAGCCGGCTGACGGCCTCGACATGGAGGCAGCGCTTACCCAGGCCTCGCAGATTGCCGGCGAATTCCCCGGCGTGAAGTCGACCCGCATCATCGACCGCGAAGCGACCGCCAGGCTGCTGGAGCCCTGGCTGGGTTCGGGCCTCAATATCGACGACCTGCCGGTGCCGCGCCTGATCATCGTCACCATCGACGAGAACAGCCCGCCCGACTTCGCCGCCATGCGCGCCGCGATCACGCCGAAACTGCCGAGTGCATCGCTCGACGACCACCGCACCTGGGTCGACCGGCTGGTGGCCATGGCCCGCACCACGGTGACCATCGGCGTCGCCGTGCTGGCGTTGATGCTGTCCGCGACAGTGCTGACGGTGGTGTTCGCGACCCGTGGCGCCATGGACGGCAACGGCCACATCATCGAGGTGCTGCATTTCGTCGGCGCCGAGGCGCGCTTCATCGCACGCGAATTCCGCCGGCATTTCCTGGTCACCGGCATGAAGGGCGCGGCCGCCGGCGGTGCTGCCGCGGTGCTCGTCTTCATCGTGTTCTCCTGGTGGTCGTCGCGCAATATGGCAACGCCGCAGGCCGATCAGGCGACCGCCTTGTTTGGTAATTTCGCCATCGGCTCGGCGGGTTATCTCGGCGTCGTCCTGATGGTGCTGGTCATCGGCGCTCTGACGGCGGCGACCTCGCACGTCACCGTCGTCGCCTATCTCAGCGACATCGACGTTCGCCAGCCCGATGCCTGAGACGCCTGTTGTCGGTTGGACGGTGTGGATGAAGTGATCACGGATGGAGAATTTGCGTAACGCAAAGTGCGTCTTTTATCTATCAAAGGCCGCATTTCAGGATTAACCATATGGCTATGGACGTGCGGGATTCGACCGGGACGGCTGGACAGATGCCAGTAGTGGTTATTCGCTCGCGCGACCACGGCAAGGTCAGCCGTTTGCGGACGGCCTGGCGCCTCTCGGCTCTCTCGCTGCTCATCCTTGCAACACTGTTTGCCGGCGGCTTCGGCTGGTTCGCCAACAAGGTTAGCCACCTGACCACGCCCGCCAATCCGGCGAAGGCCGATGCGATCATCGTGTTGACCGGCGGTCAGTCGCGCCTCGACGCAGCGATGGAACTTCTGGCATCCGGCAAGGGCGAGCGGCTTTTGATCAGTGGCGTGCATCCCTCCGCCAGCCGTCGCCAACTCCAGGCGGCGACCGGTGGCGACAAGCAGCTGTTTTCCTGCTGTGTCGACATCGATCGAGCCGCGCTCGACACGATCGGCAACGCCGAGGAAAGCGCAAAATGGGTGGAAAACCATGCCTATGGCACGGTGATCCTGGTCACCAACAATTATCACATGCCGCGCAGCCTGCTGGAGATGGGCCGGCTGCTGCATGGCGCCAAGCTCGAACCCTACCCGGTGGTCAATTCCAACCTCGACAATGGCGGCTGGCTGGTCAAGCCGCAGGCACTGCGGGTGCTGTTCACCGAATATACCAAATACCTGCTGGCGCTGGCTCGCGGCGTTATCCCGGTGAAGCCGACGCCCGAAGGCATCGCGCTGGCCGAGACCGCCGCCGGCGGCTGAGCCCGCGTCATTGCCTGGCGCCAACCCCTGAAACGCCCTTGAGGCGCGCGATCTCCTGTTCAAGGTTCTGGATGCGGCGGTCGCGCTCGCCAAGCGCCGCCGCCACATCTGCCGCCTCGAAACGCTGCGGTATATGTTGCGGGCAATTGGCATCCCAGGCCGAGACGGTGAACAGAATGATCTGCTCCGGACGCGCCTTGTAGTCCGGCGGCATCAGCCTTGCCGTCAACTCGGCATCGTCTTCGACAACGCGCGCCGTGCCCCAGATCTTGATGCGCTGGCGCCAGAAAAATCCGCGAAGCCGATCGTCTTCTCGTCGAGCACCTTGAGAAAGCCGGCAGGGCCGCCGCGATGCTGGATGTAGGGCTGGCCATCGCCATTAGCCGTCGACAGGAAGACACTGGTCTGCATTTCGATGAAAGTGGCAAGGTCTGCCGTGATGACGGCTTGCCAACCGCCGCGCTCCTCGACGCGGGCGTAGGACTGGCGCGACCCCTTGCGCGCCTGGATCGCCTTGACCGTCGGCGTGAAGGCGACATCGCTCGTAAAAGCGTGTGCATTCATCGAAACCTCCTTGCATGAAACGTTTCTAAAGTCCGAGCTCCGACAATGTCGGGTGGTCGTCCGGCCGCCGGCCGAGCGGCCAGTGATATTTGCGCTCGGCCTCGGCGATCGGCAGGTCGTTGATGCTGGCGATGCGCAGGCGCATCAGCCCGTTTTCGTCGAATTCCCAGTTCTCGTTGCCATAACTGCGGAACCATGAGCCGCTGGCGTCGTGCCATTCATAGGCGAAGCGCACAGCGATGCGGTTGCCATGGAAGGCCCAGACCTCCTTGATCAGCCGGTAGTCGAGTTCGCGGCTCCATTTGCGCGTCAGGAAAGCCTGGATGGCATCGCGCCCCTGCAGGAACCCGGATCGGTTGCGCCAACGACTGTCCGCCGTATAGGCGAGCGCAACGCGCGCCGGATCGCGCGAGTTCCAGGCATCCTCGGCCATGCGCGCCTTCTGGACTGATGTCTCTGCGGTAAAGGGCGGAAGCGGCGGGCGGCTCTTAGACATTGGATTCCTCTTGGGCATGAAGGATGGGGACCGGCGAGCACCGCGGCTCCTTTCCGGATTCAGGCAGCATCGCGGGCGGAAACAACCGGAAAATCGATCTCGGTCTGGGCAACCTCATTGATATAGTTGGTCCAGACGTTCAGGGCGACATGCTGGACGATCTCGATGATCTCCCCGTCGTCATAGCCCGCGAGCCTGACAGCGGCGAGATCCTCCTGGGCGACATGCCCGCGGCTTTGCGCAACCCTGGCGCCAAAACGCACCGCTGCGGCTGCCTTGGGATCCGTGGAACCGCCATGGCGATTGGCGAGCATCTCGGTGTCGTCGAGCCTTGCTAGGTTTTTGCCGAGATAGGTATGCGCGGACAGGCAGTAGCTGCAGCTGTTGATCTCGGCGATCGCCAGCGCGATGCGCTCGCGTGCCGGCGCCGGCAGCCGGCCCTTGGCCAAAGCTCCCATCATGCCGAGATAGCCTTCCAGTGCGGCCGGGCTGTTGGCGACCATCCGAAACAGGTTCGGCGCGACACCAAGCTGTTTTTCCACGGCCTACAACATGGGCTGCGCGGCGGCGGGAGCGGCTGCGATGGATGAAGGCGTGGCAATGCGGGGCATAAGGGATTTCCTTGTTGAGGTACCCCACCCATATGCAGCCTTCCATGTTGCGGATGTAGACGCCATATTTGCAATCAATCCTTCCATTTTCTGGAAGAAAGCTATGGATCGTCTCGAAGCCATGTCCCTTTTCGTCGCGGCGGCGGAAGGCGGCAGCCTTTCCGCCGCCGCGCGCCGTTCGGACGTTCCGCTGGCAACGGTCAGCCGCAAGGTCTCCGAACTCGAGCGGCACCTGAAGACACGCCTGTTGAACCGCTCGACGCGGCGGCTGACACTGACCGACGCGGGCCATGCCTATCTCGCTGCCTGCCGCCGCATTCTCGACGAGGTCGGCGACGCTGAACGCACCGCCGGCGGCGAATACAGCGCCCCCACGGGGGAACTCATCATCACCGCGCCGATCGTCTTCGGCCGCCTTCACGTGCTGCCGGTCATCACCGACTTCCTCGCCGCCTATCCCCTGGTGGATATCCGCCTCACGCTCGGCGACAGGATAAGCCAGTTGGCCGAGGATCATATCGACCTCGCCGTCCGCATCGGCAGGCTGCCGGATTCGCGCATGGTCGCCATCAGGGTCGGCTCGATCGGTCATGTCGTCTGCGCAAGTCCGGCCCATCTGGCCACACATGGCATTCCAGAAACTCCGGGAGATCTAGAGACGCACAGCTGCATCACCTTCGAGGGCCTTGGCTCGCTCGCCACCTGGACCTTCACCGTGGAAAAGGCTGATTTTATCGTGCCGGTCCGCTCACGGCTCCGGGTCAACACCGCCGAGGCGGCGATCGATGCGGCGATCGCCGGTGTCGGGTTGACCCGGGTGCTTTCCTACCAGATCGTCGCCGCCGTACGATCAGGAACACTGCGCCCCGTGCTCGGGGATTTCGAACCGGAGCCTTGGCCGGTAAACCTGGTGCATGCGGGCCAGGGCCGGCTGCCGGTGAAACTGCGCGCCTTCCTCGACTTCGCCGCCCCGCGCCTGAGGGAGCGCCTGGCGCAGGCGACCTGGTAGAACGGGCAGCATCGCACCGTTTCCTTTTTCCCCGCGCTTGGTGTAACCAACGCACACTTCCTCACCGGACCTCCCCATGCTCTATGTCAGATCGCTGGCGTTCAATTTCGTCTTCTACGTCAATCTGATCGTCCAGATGATCCTCTGGACCCCCTACTATTTCCTGTCGCCTCGTCACCGCGCCTGGTTCGTGCCGAAATTCTGGTCGCGCACCTCGATGTGGCTCTACGACAAGATCGCCGGTACGAAGAACGACATCACCGGGCAGGAGAACCTGCCGGAGGGCTCCTTCATCCTGGCGCCCAAGCACCAGTCGTTCTGGGACGCGATCGCCTTCTTTCCTTACCTCCAGGACCCGCTTTACATCCTGAAGCGCGAGCTGACCTGGATCCCGTTCTTCGGCTGGTACATCTTGAAGATGCGCATGATCCCGGTTGATCGCGGCAGCCGCTCCAAGGCGTTGAAGGCCGTGGTCGCCGCGACCAAGGAAGAAATGGCGCGCAACCCGCGCCAGCTGATCATCTATCCCGAGGGCACGCGCCGGGCGCCGGGCGATGAGCCGGCCTACAAATACGGCATTGTCGAAATCTATTCGCAGCTTGGCGTTCCGGTCGTGCCAGTCGCCCATGTCGCCGGCCTCTATTGGCCGCGCCGCAAGTTCCTGCGCTATCCGGGGACCGTCAAGGCACGCTTCCTGCCGCCAATACCGCCTGGCCTGGGCAAGGACGAGTTCATGGCGCGGCTGATCGGCGAAACCGAGGCTGCCTGTGACCAGCTTCTCGTCGAGGCATCGCGCGCGCCCAACCCGCCCGCCCTGCCGCCGACGGCGATCAAACGGCTTCTGGAGCTGAGCACGAAGGCCTGAAGGCCTCTGGCCTGATCGTCAACCGTACACCGCCAGCACCGTGGTCAGCACCAGCATCGCGGCAAAGACCAGATTGATGATCCGCGAGGCGACAGGCCTGCGCAGCAAGCCTGCGAACGCCGCACCCGCAAGAAGCCACACGGCGTGGATGACAACGATCATGACCGCGAGAACAGCCAGTTTCGTCCACAGGCCGAGTTCGGCACCGCCCTCTCTCGCAGAGGCGCTGGCGAACACGGCGGCGATCGCCACGTAGGCCTTGGGGTTGGCCATCGCGAGGAAAAAACCGGCCAGCCATGTCGGGCGAGATGCGTCGGCGGCGCGGTCAGCCAATGGCGGGGCGGTGGCGATCTTGAAGGCGAGGTAGAGGATGTAGGCGGCGGACGCGACAAGCAGCAACGGCGCCAGCTTCGGCATCGACCCAAGCACCGCCATAACCCCGGTCGCCACCATCAGCAGCACGGCGATGGTGCCCAGGACGATCCCGCCGGTGTAGCGCAGCGAATCGCGCAGGCCGAAGGCGGCGCCGACAGCGGTGACGCTTATCGTCGCCGGCCCCGGGCTACCCATGACGACGGTGGCGGCCAGCAACAGCGCAAGCAATTGGCGCCAAAGCTCCGGCTGCGAAACAAGCGGTCCGGCCATCTGATCCTCTACCCCCGAGCCCCCGTGCGAGGGACGGTATGACAGGACATGAGGATCGTCTTGGACGTTCGTGCGTCCGCCTTGCCGGCTGCCTCAGGCGCTGGCTTTGTCGAGTTCGGCCACGTCGTCCGCGCTCAACTTCAACGACACCGCCTTGATCAGGCTGTCCATCTGGCTCGGCTTGGTGGCGCTGGCGATCGGCGCGGTGACGCCTGGCCGCGCGATAACCCAGGCAAGCGCCACTTCCGCCTGCTTGGCCGAATGCCTGGCGGATACGGCGTCGAGCGCCGCCAGAATGCGCATGCCGCGTGGATTGAGATAGCTGCCGACATTCTCCCCGCGCTCGCTTTGGCCGAGATCGGCCTCGCTGCGGTACTTGCCGCTGAGAAAACCCTTGGCCAGGCTGAAATAGGTGATGACGCCAATATCCTCGGCCATGCAAAGATCGCGCAGCGGGCCGTCGAAGGAGGAACGGTCATAGAGATTGTATTCCGGCTGCAGCACCTCGTAGCGCGGCAGACCGCGCAGGCTTGCCACGTCAAGTGCCGCACGCAACTGGCCGGCATCGAGGTTGGAGCAGCCGGCATAGCGGATCTTGCCCTTGGCAAGCAGCTTCTCATAGGCGCCGAGGGTTTCCTCATAGGGCGTGGTCGGATCCGGCCAGTGCGACAGATAAAGGTCGATGAATTCGGTCTGCAGCCGCTTCAGCGATGCGTCGACGGCCTTTTCGATATAGGCGGCGGACAGGTCCTTGTGGCCCTGCCCCATGTCCGAGCCGACCTTGGTGACCACCACCACCTTGTCGCGATTGCCCCGGTCCTTCATCCATTTGCCGATGATGGTTTCCGATTCGCCGCCCTTGTTGCCGGGAACCCAACGCGAATACGCGTCGGCGGTATCGATGGCATTGAGGCCCGCGCCGACAAAGCGGTCGAGCAGGTCGAAGGAGGTTTTCTCGTCAGCGGTCCAGCCGAAGACATTGCCGCCCAGAACCAGCGGTGCGATGGAAAGGTCGGTGCGACCGAGACGGCGTTTCTGCAAGACGGATCTCCGTGATGATTGGGACCGGGCGATGCCGCCCGCTGGCTGGGTTCGGAGCCTAACCTAGGTCTTGCCGCATCGAGGTCAAAGGCCTGGCCGCCTTTTTCCGCACAGCCAGCGCTTCACAAAGGCGCTATCCGGCGCGCCACATCCTCCAGCCAGTGGTCGCGGATATCGAGCGCTTCCAGATGCTTCAGCGTACTCAGCACATAGTCCTCGTTGTTACCGGATCGGCCGACCGCGCCGCGCACCACGGCCGCCGCATCCGCCGCATCCAGCGCGCCGGCATATTGCTCGTGCCTGCGGTCGACGATGTAGGCCACGGCCTCGACCGCGCCGCCGCGGTCGATACGAACCTTGAGCGTCCGCTCGAGATAGACGCTGGTGACAAGCTCGCGCTCGCGCAGGTAGGCGATGACCTCGTCGCGCAATTCGCCGGGGACCCGGAAGGCGAGGCCGATGCAGGAACCGCCATGGTCGAGGCCAAGCACCAGTCCCGGCCGCTGACGCGTGCCGCGATGCACGAAGGAATAGACGCAGAGCGAGCGGCGGTAGCCATGCAGGCGGGCACGCCGTGTTTCGACATGCGCGAAACCCGGCCGCCAGATCAGCGAACCGTAGCCGAACACCCAAAAATCGCCCATATCGCCGCGCCTGATTGCAAAAAGAATGGCAACACCGCACCGGAAATCGGTGTTTTTTCCATCCGTCTCTGTCTACCTAGTGTTCGGAATCGAGAATCCGTCCACGCCATCCATGCGTTAATGAGAGCCAAAGCATGACGTCAAGTGACGAACGCCAACCGGGTAACCGCCGCCGCCTGTGGTGGCTTGCAGCGTTCATCCTCGTGCTGTTCGCCCTTTACAGCGCCGGCTGGTTCTACCTGGCCAGCAGGGTCAGGTCCGAGGCAGACAAGACGGTTGCCACGCTCAACAAGAGCGGCATCCAGGCCGGCTGCGCCAACCTCCAGGTCAGTGGCTATCCCCTGAGCTTTGCCGTCTCCTGCGACAACCTCGCCTATGAGGATGACGCCAAGAACATTGCCGCCTCGGCCGGTAGTTTCAATGCCACCGCCCAGATCGTCCAGCCCTTGTCACCCTTTGCCAATCTGCGCGGTCCGCTCCGAACCTCCGTCCCGGGCATGATGCCGCTCTGGATCGATTGGGACAATCTGCAGGCCAACGTCAAACTGTGGTACCCGCTGCCGCGGCGTATATCGCTGCAGGCCGAGGGGCTGTCGGGCCAGACCGATCCGGCCGACGACACCGATCCGGTCGAACTGTTCAGTGCCGGCAAGGCGTCAGGCCAGTTGCAGCCGAATAGCGGCGATCTCGACTATGTCGGCAGCTTTGGCGATCTCGAGATCGACCCCGACGCGATCGGTGGGCGCGTGCTGCCGGCGCTCGATGCCAGCGGCGACGCGACACTGAAAAACGGCGTTGCACTGGTCGGCACGCAGGTGAAAAGCCTGCGTGGCCAGAGGATCGAAATCCGCAACCTCGATCTGTCGTCGGGGACGGCGCGTATCACCGTTTCCGGGCCGCTGTCGGTCGATGCCGAAGGCCTGGTCGACGCTGATCTGATGATCCGGATCAAGGATCCCAAGGCTGTGGCATCTATCCTTGCCGGCGCCATACCCGAGCAGAAGAATGCGATCGAGCAAGGTTTTGGCGCGCTGGCGCTGCTCGGCAGCGAGCCGTCGATGCCGCTGAAGGTGGCCAAGGGCAAGGCCTCGCTCGGCTTCATCCCGCTGGGCAAGATCAAGCCGGTGCAATAGAGCATGATCCCGAAAAGTGGGAACCGGTTTTCGCGGACAAACGGTTTCCGTTGTCCAGAGATCATGTCCAACAAAGAGATCTAGTCCAGCCATGGCCAGACCCGTGAAGCTCCTGAGTGTCGGGGCGCTCACGCTGGATACGATCCTGCGTGTCGACACATTGCCCCACCATCAGGGAAAATTCATCGCTTCCGACGGCATCCAGATCGCCTCGGGCATGGCCACCAGCGCGGCCTGCGCCGCGCATCGTCTCGGCGCCGAAATATCGCTGTGGGCGAGTATCGGCGATGACGCCGTCGGCGATCAGTTGATAGCATCGATCAAGGCCGAGGGTGTCGATTGCAGCCATGTGCGCCGCGTCGGCGGCGCACGCTCGGCACTGGCCTCGATCCTGGTCGATGCGCATGGCGAGCGTATCATCGTGCCCTTCTACGACACGCGCGCGCAGGCTGATCCCGATGCTTTGCCGTTCGCCGACGCCACGGCATTCGACGCCGTACTGGCCGACGTGCGCTGGCCGGGTGCCGCGGCACTTGCCCTGAAAGCGGCGCGCGCCGCCGGCCGGCCGGCTATCCTCGATGCCGATACCGCGCCGCTGGGGGTGCTGGAGCAACTGTTGCCGCTGGCCTCGCACATCGTCGCTTCCGAGCCGGCGGTCCGCATCATATGCGGCCACGCGCTGGCTCTGGAGAGCGCCTGCACGGACCTGGCCTCCCGCACCGACGCGTTCGTCGCGGTCACGGGCGGCGCGGCAGGTACCTGGTGGTTCGATCGGAGCGCCGGATCATCCCGCCATGTCGAGGCACCGAGGATCAAGGCGGTCGACACGCTGGCGGCCGGTGATGTCTTTCATGGCGCCTTTGCCGTCGGACTGGCGGAAGCCATGCCGATCGAGCACGCGCTGCGCTTTGCCAGTGCGGCCGCCGCGCTCAAATGCCTGCGCTTTGGCGGCAGGCTGGGCGCGCCGAACCGGGCGGAAACGCTCGCCATGATGGCAGTAACCTGGCCTGAAACGGCTTAGCTCTTTGCCGGATGCTCGACCGCCTGGCGGCCAAAGTCCGGCGCGTCGATATCCTGGCCGGCCTCGATGATCGAGCGGCGCACGGCGCGGGTGCGGGTGAACAGGTCGAAGAGCTTGTCGCCGTCGCCCCAACGGATGGCGCGCTGCAGGAACGCCAGATCTTCCGAGAACCGCGCCAGCATTTCCAGAATGGCGTCCTTGTTGTGCAGGCACACGTCCCGCCACATGGTCGGGTCGGAGGCGGCCAGACGCGTGAAATCGCGAAAGCCGGACGCGGAATATTTGATCACTTCCGTCTTGGTCACCGATTCCAGATCGTCGGCGGTGCCGACGATGTTATAGGCGATGATGTGCGGCAGATGGGAGACGATGGCCAGCGTCATATCGTGATGCTGCGGGTCCATCGTGTCGATGTTGGCGCCGCAGCGACGCCAGAATTCCGATAGCCGTTCCAGCGCTTCCGGATCGGTTCCCGGCACCGGCGTGAAGATGCACCAGCGATTGTCGAACAGGTCGGCAAACCCGGCGTCCGGGCCGGACTTTTCGGTACCCGCCAGCGGATGGCCGGGAATGAAATGGACGCCATCGGGCACATGCGGCTGCATCTGCGCGATGACGGAGGCCTTGGTCGAACCGACGTCGGTGAGGATCGCCCCCTTTTTCAGCGCCGGTGCGATTTCCTCCGCCACCGCGCCGGACGACCCGACCGGCACCGAGACGATGATCAGATCGGCATCACGCACCGCTTCCCTGGCATCCGTCGTGTAGGAATCGCCGAGGCCCAGTTCCTCGGCTCGTTTGAGCGTGGCCGCGCTGCGCGTCGAGATGGCGACATGGCGAGCCAGGCCCTCGCGGCGGATGACGCGGGCGAGCGACGATCCGATCAGGCCAATGCCGACCAGCGCGATCTTTTCAAACATCGGTGATGTCATGGCTTCTAGCTTTTCAGGCGTTCTGGCTTTTCAGGAATGTCGTGAGCGCGGCAACAACGCCGCGATTGGCCTCTTCGGTGCCGACGGTCATGCGCAGCGCGTTGGGAAAGCCGTAGCCTGAAACGCGCCGCAGGATATAGCCGCGCGCGGTCAGGTAGTCGTCGGCCGCCGCCGCCGAATGCTTCTGGTCGTCAGGAAAATGGATGAGCAGGAAATTGCCGACGCTCGGCGTCACGCGCAGTCCGAGCCCCGTCATCTCCTTGCTCAGCCAGGTAAGCCAGGTCCCGTTATGCGCCACGCTGCGCTCGACATGGGCGCGGTCGCGGATCGCCGCGATACCGGCCTCGATCGCCGTCGCATTGACGTTGAAGGGCCCGCGCACGCGGTTGATCGCGTCGACGATGTGCATCGGCCCGTACATCCAGCCGATCCGTGCCCCCCCGAGGCCAATCTTGGAGAACGTGCGGGTCATCACCACGTTCTCGGCGCTGCCAACAAGTTCTATACCGGCCTCATAATCGTTGCGGCGGACATATTCAGCATAGGCAGCGTCGAGCACCAGCAGCACGTTTTTCGGCAGTCCGGCATGCAGGCGGCGCACCTCCTGGAACGGCACATAGGTGCCGGTCGGGTTGTTGGGATTGGCCAGAAACACGATTTTCGTGCGCGGCGTCACGGCCGCCAGCATCGCATCGATGTCGGCGCGCTCGTCGGCCTCCTTGACCACGACCGGGGTGGCGCCCGCCGACTGGATGTAGATCTTGTAGACCATGAAGGCGTGTTCGGTGAACATGGCCTCGTCGCCAGGCGCGAGATAGGTCTGCGCCAGCAGGCCAAGGATCTCGTCGGACCCGTTGGAACAGATGATGTTCTGTGCGTTAAGGCCATGCACCTCGGCGATCGCCTCCCGCAACCGCCTGGCGGTGCCGTCGGGGTAGACGTCGAGTTTGGCGGCGACTTCGCGCGCGGCTTCGATCGCCTTTGGTGACGGACCGAGTGGGTTCTCGTTCGACGACAGTTTGTAGACCTTGGCGACACCGGCCGGCGCCGTGCTCTTGCCGGGCACATAGGCGTCTATGTCCATGATGCCCGCGCGCGGGGTCGGACGTGCCTGATCAGGTGTCTGGTTCATGTCTTGCAAAATCCGTCGAAACGCCTCCATCCGGAAGCCGCTGCGGAAATACAAGCCACGGCACACAATGTCGAGAGGTGGCAGTGGTGCCAGCGGCCGCCATTGACGGCGAGGCGGGTGAGTTCTAGAAGGACGATGACAGTTCCGTGGTGATTTGGCCGGTCGGCTTGCAGCCACGTTAAACAATTCGCTAAAGGGCCGTTTGCGTGACGTAACCGGCTTTGCGAAGGCAATGCCGGTTTTTTATTGTTCGCCGCCGGCCGGACGAACGCATCGGCGGCGCGGAGATCGGCAGCGATTTCCGCAAAAGCACGGTGCAGCAAGAGAGACGTGATGGCTGCTCTGCGTGCAGGAAAGACCAACAACGAGGCCGACCAACCGTCGAGCCCGGTGTTGCGTTTTGGGCCCGACAAGCCGCTCAAGCTGGACGCCGGCACGCTGCTGTCGCCCTTCCAGATCGCCTACCAGACCTATGGCAAGCTGAACGACGCCCGCTCCAATGCCATCCTCGTCTGCCATGCGCTGACCGGCGACCAGCATGTCGCCAGCACCAATCCGGTGACCGGCAAGCCGGGCTGGTGGGAAGTGCTGATCGGCCCCGGCAAGATCATCGACACCAATCGTTTCTTCGTCATCTGCTCCAACGTCATCGGCGGCTGCCTTGGTTCCACCGGGCCGGCTTCGACCAACCCCGCCACGGGAAAGCCCTATGGGCTCGACCTGCCGGTGATCACCATCCGCGACATGGTGCGTGCGCAGCTCATGCTGGTCGACCATTTCGGCATCGAGAAGTTGTTCTGCGTGCTCGGCGGTTCGATGGGCGGCATGCAGGTGCTGCAATGGGCGTCGAGCTATCCCGAACGGGTCTTTTCGGCACTGCCGATCGCCACCGGCGCGCGCCATTCGTCACAGAACATCGCCTTCCACGAAGTCGGGCGGCAGGCCGTGATGGCCGATCCGGACTGGCATGGCGGCAAATATTTCGAGCACGGCAAGCGCCCGGAAAAAGGACTGGCGGTGGCGCGCATGGCCGCCCACATCACCTATTTGTCGGAAGCCGCCCTGCACCGCAAATTCGGCCGCAATCTGCAGGACCGCGAAGCGCTGACCTTCGGCTTCGATGCCGATTTCCAGATCGAGAGCTACCTGCGCCACCAGGGCATGACCTTCGTCGACCGTTTCGACGCCAATTCCTACCTCTACATGACGCGGTCGATGGATTATTTCGACCTTGCCGCCGATCATGGCGGCCGGCTGGCCGATGCCTTCGCCGGCACGAAGACCCGGTTCTGCCTGGTGTCCTTCACGTCGGATTGGTTGTTTCCGACCGAAGAGAGCCGTTCGATCGTGCACGCGCTCAACGCCGCCGGCGCGTCGGTGTCCTTCGTCGAGATCGAGACCGATCGCGGCCACGACGCCTTCCTGCTCGACGAACCGGAACTGTTTGCCGCCATCAACGGCTTCATCGGCTCGGCCGCGCGCGCTAGGGGGCTCGGCGCATGACCCCGAAAAGTTGCAGACTTTTCGGACCATGGTCATGCGTCAAACAGAAAGGCGAAGCCATGACCCCGAAAAGGTGCAAACTTTTCGGACCATGGTCATGCGCCACCCAGGAGGCGAAGCCATGAGACTTCCTGTGTCAACCTGTTGTGAGCAA
>NZ_ML703263.1:0-275550 GCF_008520305.1 Mesorhizobium sp. SARCC-RB16n
CCGCTCCAGCAAATGCCGGGATTAAACATCTAGACCGTCTTCTCGTCCAGCAATCCCGACACGAAATCGAAGAGACCGGGCCGGCGGTCGCGCCGCAGCCGCTCGGCCACGACGATGCCGCGCACCTCGGCGAAGGCGCGGTCGAGATCGTCATTGACGATGACGAAGTCATATTCCTTCCAGTGCTCGATCTCGTTGCGGGCGTTCTTCAGCCGCGTCTCGATCACCGCTTCCTGGTCCTCGGCGCGGCGCTTCAGCCGCGCCTTCAATTCCTTCATCGATGGAGGCAGGATGAAGATCGAGACGATGTCGGCACGCATCTTCTCCTTGAGCTGCTGAGCGCCCTGCCAGTCGATGTCGAACAGCATGTCGCGCCCCTGCGCCAGCGCCAGTTCGGCCGGCTCGCGCGGTGTCGCATAGCAATTGCCATGCACCTCCGCCCATTCGAGCAGCGCGTCGGAATCGCGCAGCCGCTCGAATTCGCGCATCGTGCGGAAGTGGTAGTGAACGCCCTCGATTTCCGAGCCGCGGCGCGGCCTCGTGGTGACCGAGACCGACAGTTCGAGGCTTGAATCGCTCTCCAGAAGATTGCGCGCGATCGTCGACTTGCCGGCACCCGATGGTGACGACAGGACGAGCATCAACCCCCGGCGGCGGATGCGGGACCCCAAATCCCTGGGAACCATCGGTTCCTTGGCAACCATCGGCTACTCCAGATTCTGGACCTGTTCACGAAACTGGTCGACCACGGCCTTCAATTCGAGCCCAATCGCTGTAACCGCCGCAGCGTTCGACTTGGAGCACAGCGTATTTGATTCGCGGTTAAATTCCTGTGCCAGAAAATCGAGCTTGCGACCGACGGCGCCGCCGCCCACGAGCAAGGCCCGGCCAGACGCGACATGCGTTTTCAGTCGGTCGATCTCTTCGCGAATATCGGCCTTGGTGGCAAGGAACGCCGCCTCCATGTGCAACCGGCTTGCATCCAGATTGGCGGATGCGTCTATCAGCAGCCTGACCTGCTCGGCGATGCGTTCGCGGATCGCCGCCGTATCGCGGGACGGGTCGGCTTCCGCGCGCAGGGTCAGAGCCTCGATGCTGTCGATATGGCCGGACAAAAGCAGGGCCAGCGCGGCACCTTCGCCTTGCCGGGCCTTTTCCAGGCCGTTCAACGCCACGTCGAGCGCGGCCATGATGGCGATGTCGAGCGCGGCCCGCGCCTCTTCGGTTTCAATGGTTTCGGCAATGTCGAGCACACCACGCAGCGACAGCAATCCGTCAGCCGTCGCGGGCGCAACGCCGAACTGTTCCTGCAGCCGCTTGGCAAGGCCGGCGATATCTTTCAGAAACGCCTCGTTGACGACAGGTTGCGCCTGCGCGCCGGCGGCGCGGCCGATGGTCAGCGTCGCCTGGAAATTGCCGCGGGCGAAACGCTTCTGCAGCGTTTG
The DNA here is from genome assembly GCF_008520305.1 of Mesorhizobium sp. SARCC-RB16n. Lineage (GTDB taxonomy): Bacteria > Pseudomonadota > Alphaproteobacteria > Rhizobiales > Rhizobiaceae > Mesorhizobium. The sequence goes on from NZ_ML703263.1 coordinate 1,446, forward strand.
CCTGACAACAGGTTCCAACCGCTCGAAACCCTGCGGCAGCCGCAGCCGCACCTCGACGCTCTTGCCATTGACGGATTTGACTTCCCAGGCAATCGAGGTGCCGTCATGCTCGGCGACGGCCCGCGCAAAACCGGTCATGCTCTGCAAATTCATGTCGCCTGCACATCCTTGAAGCCTCACCCCGATACCGGTTTCCCGGAGGGGCAAGCGCGGCTTAAAATGACCACGCCGCGAATGCGTCGAAATTGGACGCCTGGCGTTCTTTCAAATGTCAGGCTGCGGCCTTCCAGGCAACGCCTTTCTTCACCTTACTGGGCCGCGCCCGCATCACCGCCGGCATCGCCATTGTCGCCACCGGCGCCATCGCTGCCGTCGGCAGGCTTGTCGGCAGCAGGTTTGTCAGCACTGCCGCTGGTACCGGCGGCAGTGGCGGCCTTGGCTGCGTCATCGGCCTGCTTCTTCTGCAGCGCGCGATAACGGGCGACGTTTTCATTGTGCTCGTTCAGGGTGGAGGCAAAGACGTGACCGCCCGTGCCGTCGGCAACGAAATAGAGATCGTCGGTCTTCGACGGATTGGCGACGGCCTCAAGGGCCGCGCGGCCCGGATTGGCGATGGGCGTCGGCGGCAAGCCGTTGATCAGATAGGTGTTGTAAGGCGTCTGCTTCTGGATGTCGGACTGGTAGATCGGGCGGTCCGCCGGCTTGCCCTTGCCGCCAAACAGACCGTAGATGATGGTCGGATCGGACTGCAGGCGCATGCCCTTGGCCAACCGATTCAGGAAGACGGCGGCCACCCGTGAGCGTTCATCGCCCTTGCCGGTTTCCTTCTCGACGATCGAGGCCAGGGTGACAAAGTCCTCGACGTTGGCCAGGGGCAGATCCGGCGCGCGCCGCTGCCACACCTCATTGACCAGTTTCTTCTGATCGGCGAGCAGCTTGTCGACCATCTGCTGACGCGTTGCGCCACGCGTGAAGCGCAACGTGTCGGTGGCAAGGCTGCCCTCGGGGGGCGTCTTCGCGGGCATGTCACCGCTCAGGGCGGGTTCGTCGGCGATGCGCTGCAAGGCTTGCTCGACCGTCAGGCCTTCCGGAACGGTCAGCGAGTACATCACCGACTTGCCGCTCTTCAGGAGTTCCATGATGTCGCGCATGGATGCCTTGGGCTTGATCTCGTATTCGCCGGCCTTGAGCGCGGAATCGTTGCCGAAGGCACGCACGCCGAGGCGGAATACGCGGGCGTCGCTGATCAGCCCGCGGCGCTCAAGCTGGTCGGCGATGTCCTGGACGCCGGTGTTGGGCTTGACGAGGAAGGTGTCGCCATTGGCGGATGGGCCGGGTTCGGTAAACTCCTGCTTGCCGAAATAGAGGGCCACGCCCGCCGCCAGAACCATCAACACCACCAAGGAGATGACGAAGTTCATGAACACGACGATCTGGCTGCGCGAAGCGCGCGACCGTTTCGGCGGCGGCGTTCCGGCCTCCGGCCGCAGCGCCTCGCTGGCCGTCTTCGGCACGATCGGCCCGGTGTTCGCCGGCCTTTGCCCGAATTCTCCGTTGCCTGACGGATTTGTGCTCATTTCGCCCTACTGTTCGATCTCTCAACGAATCCCCTGTGGCAGAGTAGGGGCGAATATGGCAAAATTGACGACACGCCAAAGCATCGCCCGGCAGTTGGTTCAGCCATTATAACGCTGGAAGACGAGCGAAGCGTTGGTGCCGCCGAAGCCGAAGGAATTGGACAGGGCCACATCGATCTGACGGGGACGCGGTTTGTTCGGCACCAGGTCGATTGCTGTTTCGCGCTCGGGATTGTCGAGGTTGATGGTCGCCGGTGCGACATTGTCGCGGATGGCGAGGATCGAAAAGATTGCTTCGGCCGCGCCGGCCGCTCCCAGCAAATGGCCGATCGACGACTTGGTCGACGACATCGAAATCTTGGAGGCCGCATTGCCGACCAGCCGCTCGACAGCGCCGAGTTCGATCGTGTCGGCCATGGTCGATGTGCCGTGCGCATTGATGTAGTCGACATCGGCCGGCGTAAGCTTTGCTCGGTTCAGCGCCGCCGTCATGCAACGGAACGCCCCGTCGCCATCTTCGGCCGGTGCGGTGATGTGATAGGCATCGCCGGTCAGACCGTAGCCGGTCACCTCGGCATAAATCTTGGCGCCGCGCGCCTTGGCGTGCTCGAGTTCCTCCAGCACGACGACACCGGCGCCCTCTCCCATGACGAAGCCGTCGCGGTCGCGGTCGTAGGGCCGCGAGGCGGTTTGCGGGGTGTCGTTGCGTTCGGTCGAGAGTGCCCGGCAGGCCGCGAAGCCGGCGAGCGACAGCCGCGTCACAGGCGATTCGGCGCCGCCGGCCAGCATGATGTCGGCATCACCGAAGATGATCAGCCGGGCGGCGTCGCCAATGGCGTGCGCGCCGGTCGAGCAAGCGGTGACGACAGCGTGGTTGGGGCCTTTCAATCCGTGCCGGATCGAAACCTGACCCGACACGAGATTGATGATGTTTCCGGGAATGAAGAACGGACTGATGCGGCGTGGGCCGCGTTCCTTGAGGATGATCGCGTTCTCGGCGATGCCCTCAAGACCGCCGATGCCGGAGCCGATCAGCACACCGGTGGCGCAACGCTCTTCTTCGGTTGAAGGCTGCCAGCCGGCGTCCTTCAGGGCTTCATCGGCGGCCGCGATCCCGTACAGGATGAAGTCGCCGATCTTGCGAAGTTCCTTCGGCTCAAGAATGGCTTCGGGATTGAGCGTACCGTTGGAGCCGTCGCCACGCGGGATGACGTGGGCGATCTTGCAGGCAAGATCGTCCACCTCGAACTCGGTGACGCGCTTGGCAGCGCTGCGGCCGGTCAGCAGTTCCTTCCAGCCGTGCTCGAAGCCCATACCGAACGGCGAAACCAGGCCAAGGCCCGTGACGACGACACGCCTCATCGCAGGTCCTCCCCGGTGATGACTGCGGAAAGCGTCAGGCCGAAGCCTTGTCGATGTACTTCACCGCATCGCCGACGGTCAGAATGGTCTCGGCTGCGTCATCGGGGATCTCGACGCCGAATTCTTCTTCGAACGCCATGACGAGTTCAACCGTGTCGAGGCTGTCTGCGCCCAGATCATCGATGAAGCTCGCCTGCTCCGTCACTTTGTCGGCATCGACGCCAAGGTGCTCGATGACGATCTTCTTGACGCGCTCTGCGGTGTCACTCATTTGGGGCATCCTCGTCTTTTGTTTGTCTGTCTTCGTTAGCGGGCGGAATGCCGCTAATCAAGCTGAAAGATGGTCCTGCCGGAAACGCAACGGCCACGGACCGGTTTTTGCCCGAACCGCCGGGTTGCGGGCCGCATTACACGAAAAATAGCCGAGGTCCAAGCCGAAATGGTGGGTTTTCACAGCGCGGCGGTGTTGCCGTCGGACCTCGCTCAAATCATCGCCATACCGCCATTCACATGAATGGTCTGCCCGGTTACGTAGGCGGCCTCGTTCGAGGCCAGATAAGCAACGGCGGACGCCACTTCGGCACTGGTGCCCATGCGCTTCGTGGGGATCGCCGCCATGATCGCCTCTTTCTGCTTGTCGTTGAGCTTGTCGGTCATCGCCGATTCGATGAAGCCCGGCGCGACGCAGTTGACGGTGATGTTGCGGGTGGCGATCTCCTGCGCCAGCGATTTGGACAGGCCGATCATACCGGCCTTGGAGGCGCAGTAGTTCGCCTGGCCGGGATTGCCGGTCACGCCGACCACCGAAGTGATGTTGATGATGCGGCCATGGCGGCGGCGCATCATCGGGTGGGTCAGTTCACGGGTCAGCCGGAAAACGGCGGTGAGATTGACCTCCAGCACCGTATCCCAGTCAGCGTCCGACATGCGCACGAACAGGCCATCCTTGGTGATGCCGGCGTTGTTGACCAGGATGTCGACGCCCTCGAGATCGGCCTCCGCCTTCTGGCCGAGCGCCTTGACCTCGTCGCGGTTCGACAGATTGGCCGGGAACAGCTTGACCCGATTGCCCAGTTCGGAGGCCAGCGTCTCCAGTTTTTCGATGCGCGTGCCGTGCAGGCCGACGATCGCGCCCTGCGCATGCAGCACCCTGGCGATCGCCTCGCCGATGCCCCCCGATGCGCCGGTGACAAGCGCCTTGCGGCCGGTCAATTCGAACATTGTTGTCTCCAGGTTGAGAAGAGGGCACCCCGCATAGGGATGGTATCAAATGGCGTTTTATGCAAGCGCCGCCAATGCCGCCTCGACCTCGGCCGCGGACCCTACCGAGGCGGTGGCGATGTCGCGGTTGATGCGACGAGCCAGCCCCGAAAGCACCTTGCCGGCGCCGATCTCGTAGAGGGTGGTGATGCCGTTGGCGCCGAACCATTCCACAGTTTCGCGCCAGCGCACGCGACCGGTCACCTGCTCGACCAGACGCCGGGCGATCTCTTCGGGATCGGTCGACGGCTGCACCGATACGTTGGAAAGGACGGGGACGACTGGCGCAGTCTTTGCCACCCCGGCAAGAGCCTCGCGCATGACGTTGGCTGCAGGTGCCATCAGCGCGGAATGGAAGGGCGCTGACACCTGCAGCATCAACGCCCGTTTGGCGCCCTTTTCGGTGCACAGCTTCGCTGCCAGTTCAACCGCGGCCTTTGCACCTGATATGACCAACTGGCCGCCGCCATTGTCGTTGGCGATCTGGCAAGTCGAGCCCTTTGCGGCCTCGGCACAGGCAGCTTCGACATCGGCCTGCTCCAACCCGATGATCGCAGCCATGGCGCCCTCGCCGGCTGGCACCGCTGCCTGCATGGCGTTGCCGCGAGTGCGCAGCAGACGAGCTGCATCGGCAACGGAAACGAAGCCGGCGGCGGCGAGTGCCGAGTATTCGCCCAGCGAATGGCCGGCGACATAGGCGACCTTGTCGTTCAGCGAGAAACCGCGCGCTTCCAGCGCCCTGATCGCCGCCAGCGACACCGCCATCAGCGCGGGCTGTGCGTTGGCCGTCAGCGTCAAGGTCTCTTCGGGACCTTCCCAGATCAGCTTCGACAGGTTTTCGCCGAGCGCATCATCGACTTCCTGGAAGATCCTGCGCGCCTCCGGGAAGGTGTCGGCGAGATCCTTGCCCATGCCGACAGCCTGGCTGCCTTGTCCTGGAAAGGTGAATGCGACGGCCATGCGAGGGCTCCCCAGACGTGTTTTGCTTGCCTGATACTACGAATTTTCCCTGCCTGTGACGCAAGGCAGGCCGCCAAGTCAAGCCACTTCACCTCATGCCGAAGGCCGCACCGCCACGCGAGTGCCTGTTCCGAAAGGCTTTTTGGCGATCACACCTGATGAAAACCGCTCACGAATCGTTTGCTGGCTCTTCTTATTTTCGTCACAGGCGCTAGCTTTGCGTGACAATTATATGACAATCCGATGACGTGGGTTGTCCTTGGGTGGGAAGTTGAAGTGGCAAAGAGTTTGAAACGTGCCGGCAATGCCGCGCCGCAGTTCCTGGAAGACGATCCGTCCACCGGCTATCTGCCGGGCCGGAAATGGCCGGTCGTCCGCTACGGTCTGGTCAGTCTGGCGATCTCGGCCGTCCTGGTGTTCGCCATCGAACTGATCGTGCGCGGTGATGTTGCCGGCACCGTTTCCTTCTTCCTGCAGCCGCTCAAGCCCGGCTGGACCACCATCGTCGTGTTCGCGCTGATCCTGATCGGTCTCGATGCCGTGCTCGGCCGCAGTCATCAAAGCCTGATGATCGTGGCGCCGCTGACCCTGTCGCTGGCCTTTGTCGGCCACCAGAAGTCGCATTATCTCGGCGATCCGCTCTATCCGACGGACTTCCTCTACGCCCGCCAGATCTTCGCCCTGCTGCCGCTGCTGGTGCGTGAGCGGCCAATGACCGCGCTCGCCATGGTCGCGGGCATCGTCGCCGGCCTGTCCCTGCTCGTCTACGGCTGGCGGCTATGGCGCCGCAAGGTTCCAGCCCTCAGCCACAAGGGCCGCCTTGCCCGGCTGACGCTGGCGGTGCCGCTGCTCGCCTTTTTCGTCTCGATCATGGACTACGCCACCTTCTCATGGACGCGGGACCGGCTGCAGATCATCCCCATCATGTGGGACCAGAAGGAAAACTACGCCTCCAACGGCTTTGCGCTCGCCTTCGCGCTCAACGTGCCGATGGCGCATGTCTCGGCCCCGCCCGGCTATTCCGATAAGGCAATCGCGGCGATCGACAGGCCCAATGTGAAGGCCTCGGTGCCGGCCCAGAAGCCGGACATCATCGTCGTCATGAGCGAATCCTTCTGGGATCCAACCAAGTTGCCCGGCGTCACCATTACTCCCGATCCGATCCCCAATGTGCGGTCGCTCCGCTCGGGCTCGATGTTCTCGCCTGAATTCGGTGGCATGACCGCCAATATCGAATTCGAAGCGCTGACCGGGTTTTCGAACGCCTTCCTGCCGGCCGGCAGCATTCCCTACCAGCAATATGTACGCACCCCGACGCCGTCGATGGCGACGTTCCTGAAGAGCGAAGGCTACAGGGCGCGCGCCATCCATCCAGGCACCAACTGGTTCTGGAATCGCGGCGCGGTCTATGCCGATTTCGGTTTCAACGACTTCAAGTCGGAAGAGACGCTGCCGCCCATGGAAAAGCGCGGACCGCTGGCATCCGACGCTGCGATGACCGACGAGATCATCCGCGAAGCCGACGCCAGCGACGATCCCGTGTTTTTCTTCGCCGTCAGCCTGCAGAACCATGGCCCGTATGAGCCGAACCGTTATTCGAACCCGACCCATTCGGTGCAAGCGCCGATCAGCCGGTGGGCGCGTGAATCGCTGCTCTCCTACGCCGAGGGTTCAGCCGACGCGGACCGCGGCCTCGAGCGGCTCATCGAATGGGCCAAGACGCGCGAGCGGCCGACGATCGTCGCCTTCTTCGGCGACCATCTGCCGCCGCTCGGACCGGTCTATGTCGAGACCGGTTTCCTGAAGGACAACGTCGCGCCCCGCAAGGAACCGACGCCGGAGGCGGCTCTCGAACATCACGCGACACCGCTGATCATCTGGTCGAACCGTTCAGGCCCGGTCGAGAATCTGGGGACGGTGAGCCCTTCGTTCCTGCCCTATCATATCCTGACCGCCGCGGGCATCACCCACCCCTACTACACCGGCTTTCTGGGCGAGATGCGGGAGCGCTATCGCGTTGTCGACCGCAACCTGCTGCTCACGCCGACCGGCCCGGCCAAGCCCGACTGGTCGCGCCAGAAGGAGATCGACCCGGCGATCCGCGATTTCCAGCTGATCCAGTACGACATGATGTTCGGCAAGCGCCATGCAGCGCCCGACTTCTTCCCCGAGACGGTCGACAAGGTTGTCGCCCATACGAGCTGAAGGTCTCGATCCCCTCGGTAATGCGCGCGCCCTCGGCATCGCGCGCTCAATTCGTCAGTTGCAGCTTCGAGAACTTGTTGGCGATCTGCAGAAAAACATTCGGCAGCTTGGACGGGTCGTTGACGGCGTAGTAATCGCTCGGGTCGGAAGCGCAGCCGCTGTAAAGCGTGCGGTTGGCGGCGGTGTCGGACTGCAGCACCATCGTGTAAATCTGCACGCCCTGGTTCTTCAACTGCGTGCAGACGCTCTTGGTCCAGCCGTCGACATTGCGGGCCGCGGTCGTCTGGTTGTCCGAGCCGAAGCGGCCACCCGCCAGGTAGCCATAGGACGTATAGTCGGACTTGGTCGGCTGCTGGCTGGCACCGTAGACGACATTCTCCCCGTCGGTGAGCAAGAGCACGATCTTGCTCACGCCGGGCGTCTTCCATGGCGCGCCATCGGTATAGGGTGCGCCGGGCGAAAGCACCCGCATGCCCCAGGACAGCCCCTCCGAGACGTTGGTGCCGGAGCCGTTCCACTCCGTCATCCGGCTCGCCGCCTTACGCAATTTGTCGAAATTGTCGGTCAGGGGAACGACCGGTGTGGGACAGGCACGGTTGGGACCGACCGTGATGGCAGAACCCGTCTCCGTTATGATTTCCTTAGCCGGCGCTACATATTTGGCGACCTGTTCCCTGGCTGCCCTGTCACCCGGCAGCAAAAGATCGATAAGATCACCAAGCAGGCCGCTCAGGTTGATGCCAAGAATGTTGACGCCCGGCTGGGCGAGCCTGGTCTTGTCGCTGACGTCGTTGAGATAGGAATTATTGTAGTACTTATCCGAATTGCCATAGGAACCAGACGGTTTCTGCGCGTCGTCCGGGTCGTCCGGCGCGAAATACGGCACGAACAATGTGTCTGGATTGTTTGGATCGGGTGGCGTGTCGGAAATATTGTAGGTGCCAGGCCGCGCTTCGACGCAGCCTTTCCATCCGGTGCCGTTCCATCCGCTATCGGTCCATCCAGTCTTCTTAAGCTGCTTGAACAGCGCCATGTGGTTCGGGCGTTTGCCATCGATGACGGGGAAATTGATACCGTTGGTCGACGATTTGCCGTCCATATCGATCCAGGACGGGTCGAACCCGTCACCGTTCACATTGACGGCCGTGACGAAGGGAACCAGTGAGGCGCGGACCTGGCGCGTCGGCGATTTTGTCGATTCGAGCGTGTCCAGCAACGACTTCGTCGCCGTCCGCAGGGCCGTCATGCGGGCGCCGGCCATCGAGCCGGTATTGTCCAGTACCAGCACGACTTCGAGCTGGTTATTGGACTCAACCGCCGAGGCATCGACCACGATGTGCTTGCTCTGGCCAAACAGGAAAGCGAAGTTCAGATTGACGTCGGCCGAGGCGACCGCCTTGGTTTTGATGAAATTGACGCCCTTGTCGACGGTCAGCGTCGCCTGCGCGTTGACGAGTTCGCCATGCCCGGCGATATTGGCCTGGAAATAGCGGTCGAAAGCATCGGTGCGAGTAATGTCCAGATCGCCAAGATGCGAGGAGGCAAGGTTTGCCGCATCGAGCGCGTTCTGCAAGTTGCTCTTCGCCCGCATCATGGTCGAGACATCGGTCGCGAAGGCCACGGCCGACAGAATGGCCGGCAGCCCCAATCCCATCAGAAGCGCGAAATTGCCGCTCTTTGAGCGCCAGAATCTGTTGAGAAGCATCCTTACCCCCGGAAATGCTTGCCGCTTGTCATGCGCGGTTGTCCGGAGCTTTTGCGCCTTCCATGATGAATCGACCGTTGACGGCGGAGGGCAACCCTGCGCAACCTGACATTGTGGTTAAGGGGCGGTTGCCGGGAAAATCGCCAGGCCTTGCCGGCGCCGCGGCTTGATTTCCGGCGGCTGCGACATCGGGGACGCCGCTTGCCCTTGCCTTATCAGCGGATTGCTGTATAGACGCCGCCAATCTGCCGGTCCCAGCTGGGGGCTGAACGGAGGGCCGGAGGTTTTTTCGAGAACCTTCGTGTGAAGCCAGAAGTGCTTCCGCCTCCCGTGTCTCCGCTCTCGACCGTCTCGTCATGCTCCTTTCTTCCCCGCGCCCTTCGAGGCACATGCGGGTCAGAGAAGTTGCAGAGGCTTTTGCCGCCGGGAACCGGGAGAGAAACGAAGAAAGGCACGAAGACATAATGGCTCTTTACGAACATGTGTTTCTTGCCCGGCAGGACCTCTCGCAGCAGCAGGTCGATGCTCTTGTCGAACAGTACAAGGGCGTCATCGCAGCAAATGGCGGGTCCGTCGGCCGGGTCGAGAACTGGGGACTGAAGTCCCTCACCTACCGGGTCAACAAGAACCGGAAGGCATACTACACGCTGATGGACCTCACCTGCCCGCCGGCAGCGCTCAACGAGATGGAGCGCCAGATGGGTCTGTCCGAGGACGTGCTGCGTTTCCTGACCATCAAGGTCGAGGCGCATGAGGAAGGGCCTTCGGCCATGATGCAGAAGCGCGAAGAGCGCTCCGAGCGCGGTGGCTTCGGCGATCGCGACCGTGGCGATCGTCCGGCGCGCAGCTTCGGCGACCGCGGCGATCGTGGCCCGCGTTCGTTCGGCGATCGCGAAGGCGGCGACCGTGGTCCGCGCCGTCCGCGCGAAGGTTTTGAAGGGGGTGCAGAATAATGGTCGACATCAATCAGATCCCGACCCGGCGCCCTTTCCATCGCCGCCGCAAGACCTGCCCGTTCTCCGGCGCCAACGCACCGAAGATCGACTACAAAGACGTGCGTCTACTGCAGCGCTACATTTCCGAGCGCGGCAAGATCGTGCCATCGCGCATCACCGCCGTCAGCCAGAAGAAGCAGCGCGAACTCGCCAAGGCGATCAAGCGCGCCCGTTTCCTCGGCCTGCTGCCCTACGTGGTTCGCTAATTCTTCCGAACGGGCGGTTCTCCGCCCGTTCCTTATCACCGGCCATGACGGGCATGACCGGTTAGGCATCAAATCCCGAGTTGAGGTCAAAAACCTCTAACTGCCGCGACAGGCAGGACAGCGACACCGGCGGCAACGCCCTTTTGCTTCCTGACCTGTTCCAGAGAATTCGGCGTCGGCCTTGTGGACGCACGCCCAACCAAAAGGAACATAGCCATGGACGTCATTCTTCTCGAACGCGTTTCCCGCCTCGGCCAGATGGGCGATACCGTCAAGGTCAAGGACGGTTTTGCCCGCAACTTCCTGCTGCCGCAGGGCAAGGCGTTGCGCGCCAACGAAGCCAACAAGAAGAAGTTCGAAGGCCAGCGCGCCCAACTCGAGGCCCGCAACCTCGAGCGCAAGTCGGAAGCGACCCAGGTCGCCGAAAAGCTCGACGGCAAGAGCTTCATCGCGGTGCGTTCGGCCGGCGAGACCGGCCAGCTCTACGGTTCGGTGTCGACGCGCGACATCGCCGACCTGCTAGTCGCGGAAGGCTTCACGGTCAACCGCAACCAGATCCAGCTCAACCAACCGATCAAGACCATCGGCCTCACCAATGTGGCGATCGCGCTGCATCCGGAAGTCGAAGTCACCATCACGCTCAACATCGCCCGCACGGCCGACGAAGCCGAGCGCCAGGCCAAGGGTGAGACGCTGACCACCGCCGAAGCCATTTATGGCGACGACATCAACGACAATGCGCGGCCGGAAAACTTCTTCGATCCGAATGCCGAGTTCGAAGGCGGCGAAGAAAACGCCTGATCGCATACGTCGATTTCCAGTCATTCTGGACCAATGCCCGGGCCTCTCGCCCGGGCATTTTTGTGCCAAAAGGAACTTTTCGAAACCCTACATATTGATGCAGAGTAGGACAGCCTGTCTGACCGTGAGGGGACATCGGACTATGAATATTCTGTTGAAGCGCATTCTCTCCCGCCTGGTGCGCACGGGCAATCTCAAGGTAACCGGGCCGAAGGGCTCGACATTCATCTTCGGCGACGGCAGCGGCGAGCCGGTGCACATGCATATCAAGACCCGGCATGCGGAGCGCGCCATCACCTTCGATCCGATGCTGGCGGTGCCTGAGGCCTACATGGACGGCGAGCTGGACATTCCTGAAGGCGGCGTGCTCGGACTGATGCGCATTGCCTTCCAGAACATGGGCAGCGGCGGCATCGACGCAACATGGTCGAAAGCCATCGAGGGCCTGCGCCACGCCTTCCGCCGCCTGCAGCAGATCAACACCGCCTCGCGCTCGCGCCGCAACGTGCAGCGCCACTACGATCTATCGGGCGAGCTCTACCGGCTCTTCCTCGATGAGGATATGCAGTATTCCTGCGCCTATTTCGAGCAACCAGACATGACGCTGGACGAGGCGCAGGCAGCCAAGAAGCGCCATATCGCCGCCAAGCTCAGGCTGAAGGCCGGCCAGACTGTGCTCGACATCGGCTCCGGCTGGGGCGGGCTCGGCCTCTACCTTGCCAAGGCCTTCGACGTCGACGTGCAGGGCGTGACGCTGTCGACCGAACAGCATGGCGTCGCCACTGACCGGGCGCACGCGCAAGGGCTGGAAAACCACGTCCATTTCGAACTGAAGGATTATCGCGAGCTCAACGAACGCTTCGACCGCATCGTCTCGGTCGGCATGTTCGAGCATGTCGGCGTCAACCATTACCGCACCTTCTTCGACAAGGCGGCAACATTGCTGAAGCCTGACGGTGTCATGCTTTTGCACACGATCGGCCGCTCCGGCGTGCCGTGGGCGACCAGCGCCTTCATCCGCAAGTACATTTTCCCGGGCGGCTACATCCCGGCGATGTCCGAGGTGCTGCCGGCGATCGAGAAGTCCGGCCTCGTGGTCACGGACGTCGAGATCCTGAGGCTCCACTATGCCGACACGCTGAAGCACTGGGGCCAGCGCTTCGCCGCCAACCGCGACAAGGCCAAGGCGATCTATGACGAACGCTTCTGCCGCATGTGGGAGTTCTATTTGGCCGCCTCGGAGGCCGCCTTCCGGTGGCAGGACCTGGTGATTTTCCAGTTCCAGATTACCAAGAAGAACGACACGCTGCCGATGACGCGCGACTATATGGCCAAATGCGAAAAGGCGCTGGAAATGCGCGACATGGGACACCGTGAAGACATGGGGCACCGTGAAGATATGGGGCACCGTGAAGATATGGGCCATCGCGAGGCGGCTCCGGTCGAGAAGCCCGCCAAGCCCGCCCGCCGACGCAAGGTGGCGGAATAGGAACGGCGCTGTCAGGACGCATTATTGGCGCTTGCCATTGCACGCCCCTGCCCCGAAAAAGGCCTCGTGAATCGTCGCGAGGCCTTTTTCATGACCTATCTCCTCTACGCAGCCGCGGCGCTGGCTGAGATCGCCGGCTGCTTTTCGGTGTGGGCGTGGTGGCGGCTGGAGAAGTCGCCGCTCTGGCTGCTGCCGGGCTTTGCCTCGCTGCTTGTGTTCGCCTGGCTTCTGGCATTGGTCGACACCAATGCGGCCGGCCGCGCCTATGCCGCTTACGGCGGTATCTACATCGCTGCCTCGCTCGCCTGGTTGTGGCTGGTCGAGGGCGTGCGCCCCGATCGCTGGGACCTTGCCGGTGCTGCGCTCTGCATGGCCGGCGCCTCGGTCATGCTGCTTGCACCGAGAGGGGCATAGGTCGTGGAACTGCCGGCCACTCTTCGACAGGCTGTCGATCGCATTTTGGAAAAGGTGCCGCTGCCGGACCTCAAGCAGGCAGCAAAAACCCTGTCCGACCGCTACCGAGCCGAACTGCGCGACGGCCGCCTGCACATGGCCCAGGACATGGCGGTCAAAGCCTATCTGACGACGCGGATGCCGGCGACCTACGCGGCGGTCCGCGCCAGCCTCGACGCGCTCGCCGAAGTCCGACCGGATTTCACGCCGAAAACCTTGCTCGATGTTGGCGCCGGCCCTGGTACGGTGCTTTGGGCCACCAGCGACCTCTGGCCCGAACTGGAACTGGCCACGTTGCTGGAGGCGAGTGCCGCGGTGCGCAAGATCGGCGAGACGCTTGCCGCCGATGCGATCGCGGCCCGGACCATCTGGCAGGCCGGCGACGTCACGACGGACCTTGCCGACCTGCAGCCGGCGGACCTCGTCACATGCGCCTATGTGCTGGACGAGATCGTGCCGGCATCCCTGCCCAGCATGGTCGACCGTCTATGGCAGCTGACGACGGACACGCTGCTGGTCGTCGAGCCGGGCACGCCGGCGGGCTGGCAGCGAATTCTGGCGGTACGCCAGCAACTGATCGCCGCCGGCGCACATGTGCTGGCGCCTTGTCCGCACGAAGCCCCCTGCCCGCTCAACCCGCCCGACTGGTGCCACTTTTCCCGCCGCGTCGCCCGCTCGCGCCTGCATCGGCTGGCCAAGGAGGCGGAGGTACCGTGGGAAGACGAGAAATTCACCTACGTCGCCGCTTCGCGCCAGCCGGCCGCCTTCCGCGCCGCCCGGGTGATCGCGCCACCGAAAGCCGGCTCCGGCAAGGTTACGCTCAAGCTTTGCGAGCCCCGCGGCGACGCCAATGAGAGGCTGTTTACCAAACGCGACGGCGAAACATTCAAGGCGGCAAGACGGTTGGACTGGGGCGGCGTCCTGGAATCAAGCGGGACGTGAGCGGCCGATTGTTCTTGCTTCGTTCCAATACCGCGCGTAAGAATCACGGCTTGCCGAGTCAAACGGAATCGGGACACAGGAACACTCTCCTGTGGACGGTTTGCCGTCCCTGTGAACAACGAGCATCAAGGCGACTTGGACCCTCACTGTTGCAGATAAGTCAGCACTGACTTGTCCAGTTCTGATATCGAAAGGCCGGGATCTAGATCGGGGACATCATGGCAGAGGCAGCGCGAAAATTCGGCGTGGCGGAGCAACCGCTCTATCGCGAATCGCCCAACAACATCGAGGCCGAGCAGGCGCTGCTTGGCGCCATCCTCGTCAACAACGACGCCTTCTACCGTGTGTCCGACTTCCTGAAGTCCGGCCATTTCCACGAACCCCTGCACCGTAAGATCTTCGACGTCGCGGCCGAGTTGATCCGCATGGGCAAGGCAGCGACGCCGATCACGCTGAAAACCTTCCTGCCGGCCGATGAAAAGGTCGGCGACATGACGGTAGCGCAATATGTCGTGCGGCTGGCGGTGGAAGCCGTCACCGTCGTCAACGCTACCGATTACGGCCGCGCTATCTATGACCTGGCGACGCGTCGGGCGCTGATCACGGTCGGCGAGGACATGGTCAACATCGCCTATGACGCGCCTGTCGACATGTCGCCTTCCGAACAGATCGAGGACGCCGAGCGCCGCCTGTTCGAGCTGGCCGAAACCGGGCGCTATGACGGCGGCTTCGAGAGCTTCACCGACGCGGTCAAGACTGCGGTCGACATGGCCAACGCCGCCTATATGCGCGACGGCGGTCTATCAGGCCTCGCCACCGGCATGCGCGATCTCGACCGCCGCATGGGTGGCCTCCAGCCCTCCGACCTGATCGTCCTTGCCGGCCGTCCGGGCATGGGCAAGACGTCGCTCGCCACCAACATCGCCTTCAACGTCGCGGAAGCCTATGTGCCGGCACAACAGGCCGACGGCTCGTTCAAGGCGGCCAATGGCGGCGTCGTCGGGTTCTTCTCGCTCGAAATGTCGTCCGAACAGCTCGCGACCCGTATCATTTCCGAACAGACGGAAATCTCTTCCTCGAAGATCCGCCGCGGCGAAATCAGCGAAATGGATTTCGAAAAGCTGGTCGCCTGTTCGCAGACCATGCAGAAGATCCCGCTGTTCATCGACCAGACGGGCGGTATTTCCATTGCTCAGTTGTCTGCCCGCGCGCGTCGGCTCAAGCGCCAGCGTGGCCTCGACCTGATCGTCATCGACTATATCCAGCTGATGCAAGGCTCATCCGCCAAGTCCTCGCAGAACCGCGTGCAGGAAATCACCGAGATCACCACCGGCCTGAAGGCGTTGGCCAAGGAACTGACCGTGCCGATCATTGCGCTGTCGCAGCTCTCGCGTCAGGTCGAAAGCCGCGACGACAAGCGCCCGCAGCTCTCCGACCTGCGCGAATCCGGTTCGATCGAGCAGGACGCCGACGTCGTCATCTTCGTCTACCGCGAGGAATATTACCTCAAGAACCGCGAGCCGAAGCTCGGCACCGAGGAATACGTCAAATGGGAAAACGAGATGAACGAGATGCGTGGCAAGGCCGAGGTGATCGTGGCCAAGCAGCGCCACGGGCCGACGGGCACGGTCACGCTCGCCTTCCACGGCGAATTCACCCGCTTCTCGGATCTTGCGGAAGAGCATCATATCGCCGAGAGGTTTGAGTGACCTCTTGAGAAAAGTCTCATTCCGCCACGCTGTCCCGCTGACCTTGGGATCGCTTGCATTGCCCAAATACGCGGCAGGCCGCGCCTGATGGCCAAATCGCGCGTCCAGTTCATCTGCCAGAATTGCGGTTCGGTGCACCAGCGCTGGGCCGGCAAATGCGATGCCTGTGGCGAGTGGAACACGCTGGTCGAGGAAGGCACATCAGGCGGTATCGGCTCGGGGCCCGCCAACACGCGCAACGCCCGCAAGGGCCGGGCCGTGGCGCTGACCACGCTTTCAGGCGATATCGAGGACGCGCCGCGCATCGTCTCGGGCATCGGCGAACTTGACCGCGCCACCGGCGGCGGCTTCGTGCGCGGATCGGCGCTGCTGGTCGGCGGCGATCCAGGCATCGGCAAGTCGACGCTGCTCACGCAAGCGGCCGCCGCCCTCGCCTCGCGAGGTCACCGCATTGTCTATGTCTCGGGCGAGGAAGCCGTCGCGCAGATCAGGCTGCGCGCGCAGAGGCTCGGCGTCGCGTCGGCGCCCGTGGAGTTGGCGGCCGAGACCAATGTCGAGGATATCCTCGCCACGATCGCCGACGGCAAGCGGCCGGATTTGGTTATTCTCGATTCGATCCAGACACTGTGGACCGACCTTGCCGATTCGGCACCGGGCACGGTCACCCAGGTACGCGCCGCCGCGCAGGCAATGATCCGCTATGCGAAATCCACGGGTGCCGCGATCGTGCTGGTCGGCCACGTCACCAAGGAAGGCCAGATAGCGGGTCCGCGCGTGGTCGAGCACATGGTCGACGGCGTGCTCTATTTCGAGGGCGAAGGCGGCCACCACTTCCGCATCCTGCGCACGGTGAAGAACCGCTTCGGACCAACCGACGAGATCGGCGTCTTCGAAATGTCGGACAAGGGATTGCGCGAAGTCTCCAACCCGTCCGAACTTTTCCTTGGCGAGCGACACGCGAAATCGCCGGGAGCGGCGGTTTTCGCCGGCATGGAAGGCACCAGGCCGGTTCTGGTCGAGATCCAGGCGCTGGTCGCGCCCTCCTCGCTCGGCACGCCACGTCGGGCGGTGGTCGGCTGGGACGGCGCGCGGCTGTCGATGGTGCTGGCGGTGCTGGAGGCGCATTGCGGTGTCCGTTTCGGGCAGCATGACGTCTATCTCAACGTCGCCGGCGGCTATCGCATCAGCGAGCCGGCGGCCGACCTCGCGGTCGCCGCCGCCCTGGTTTCGTCACTCACTGGTCTTGCCCTTCCCGCCGATTGCGTCTATTTCGGCGAAATCAGCCTTTCGGGCGCGGTGAGGCCGGTTGCGCATGCGCAGCAGCGCCTCAAGGAAGCCGAAAAGCTGGGTTTTGGTAGCGCGGTTCTGCCCTTGGGCAGCGAGGAACTTGCTGGGGGGATCGGGGCCGGCGCTTTCCAGCCCACCGAGCTTGCCGACCTCGTGGCGCGCATAGCCGGCTCACGGCGCAGCCGTGCCGACGATGAAGAGTGACGCGGCTCGCCGAGCCGTGAAAAAGAGATCGGAGTGGGGCCAAAGACATGCCGATTACGCTGCTTGACGGAATTCTCGTCGGCTTCACCCTGGTCTCGGCGATGCTCGCCATGGTTCGCGGCTTTTCGCGCGAGGTGCTTTCGGTTGTTTCGTGGGCGGCTGCGGCGGCGGCGGCCTTCTTCTTTTACAAGCCGGTCCTGCCCTACCTGAAGCCCTATATCGACAATGAGAAGATCGCGATGGCGGCGTCCGCCGGCGTCGTCTTCATCATCGCGCTGATCGTCGTCTCGGTCATCACCATGAAGCTCGCCGACTGGATCATCGATTCGCGGATCGGTGCGCTCGACCGCACGCTCGGCTTCCTCTACGGCGCCGCGCGCGGCATCCTGGTCGTCGCGGTGGCGCTGCTGTTCTTCAACTGGCTGGCCGGCGCCAAGGCCCCGGCCTGGGTGACGGATGCCAAGTCGCGGCCCTTGCTGGAATCGATAGGCGCCAAGATTGAGAATCTGCTGCCCGCCGACACCGAGAACGCAATCCTCAAGAAGCTCAGCCCGAAAACAGGCGCCGAAACCCCGGCTGCCCCGGATGCGCCTGCGGCGGATGCGCCGGCGACGGGTGACGATGCCAATACGCCGGCTCCTGACGACAACGAAACGCCGCCGGCCGACAACGCCCCGGCTCCCGCCAATCCGGCGCCAGCGCCGGCGAACTGACGCCGAAAAACTGACGATCGTGCCAATGGTGGCACGGCGCGCGTTGCTTTCGAGGCACTGTCGCCTTATATGGCGATTTTAGCGGAGCTTGAGTCCCATGGCAGACGCAGACGACGTGCCTTTCGCCGAGGCCGACGATCATTTCCATGACGAATGCGGTGTCTTCGGCATCTTCGGCCGGCAGGACGCTGCGGCCATCGTCACGCTCGGCCTGCATGCGCTGCAACATCGCGGCCAGGAAGCGGCCGGCATCGTCTCCTATGACGGCACCCAGTTCCATGTCGAACGCCATGTCGGCCTTATCGGCGACACCTTCACCAAGCAACGCGTCATCGACAGCCTGCAGGGCAACCGCGCCATCGGCCACACGCGCTACGCCACCACCGGCGGCGCCGGCATGCGCAACATCCAGCCCTTCTTCGCCGAACTGGCCGATGGCGGCTTCGCCGTTGCCCACAACGGCAATCTGACCAACGCCATGACGGTGCAGCGGGCCCTGCAGAAGCAAGGCGCGATCTTCTCCTCCACCTCCGACACCGAGACGCTTTTGCATCTGGTTGCGACCAGCAAGGAGCGCGACCTCAACTCGCGCTTCATCGACGCGGTGCGCCAGGTCGAAGGCGCCTTCTCGCTGGTGGCGATGACAGCCAAGAAGATGATCGGCTGCCGCGACCCGCTCGGCATTCGCCCGCTGGTGCTGGGCGATCTCGACGGCGCCTGGATCCTGGCCTCCGAGACCTGCGCGCTCGACATCATCGGCGCCCGTTTCGTTCGCGACCTGAAACCCGGCGAGATGGTCGTCGTCACTTCCAAGGGCATCGAAAGCCTGTTCCCGTTCGAACCGCAGAAGACCCGCTTCTGCATTTTCGAATATGTCTATTTCGCCCGGCCCGACTCTTCGGTCGAGGGCCGTAATGTTTATGAGGTGCGCAAGCGCATCGGCGCGGAACTGGCGCAGGAAAATCCGGTCGAGGCCGACATTGTCGTGCCAGTCCCGGATTCCGGCACGCCGGCGGCAATAGGCTTCAGCCAGGCGGCGGGCATTCCCTTCGAACTCGGCATCATCCGCAACCACTATGTCGGCCGCACCTTCATCCAGCCTGGCGATTCGATCCGCCACATGGGCGTCAAGCTGAAACACAACGCCAACCGCCGCATGATCGAAGGCAAGCGCGTGGTGCTGGTCGACGATTCCATCGTGCGCGGCACCACCAGCCAGAAGATCGTGCAGATGGTGCGCGACGCCGGCGCCAAGGAAGTGCACATGCGCATCGCATCGCCGCCGACCAGCGCTTCATGCTTCTACGGCGTCGACACGCCGGAGAAGTCGAAGCTCTTGGCTTCGCGCATGTCGGTGGAAGAGATGGCCGAGTTCATCCGCGTCGATTCACTTGGCTTCCTCTCGATCAACGGGCTCTACCGCGCCGTCGGCGAGGCCAGCCGCAATGACGAACAGCCGCAGTTCTGCGACGCGTGCTTCACCGGCCAGTACCCAACCCGCCTGCTCGACTTCGAAGGCCACGATAATGTGCGCACGCTGTCGCTGCTGGCGACGAGCGGGGCGTAGGATCGCCCGACCGTTACCAGCCCTAGTCAGATTTCCGGAAGCCATCGCATGACCCTCGACCTTACCGGCCGCGTTGCGGTCGTCACCGGCGCCTCTCGTGGCATCGGCTATTTCATCGCCAGGGAATTGGCGGCCGCCGGCGCGCATGTCATCGCGGTTGCCCGCACCGTCGGTGGACTGGAAGAACTCGATGACCAGATCAAGGCGGCCGGCGGCCAGGCGACGCTGGTTCCGCTCGATCTCGCCGACATGGTCGGCATCGATCGGCTGGGCGGTGCCATCCATGAGCGCTGGGGCAAGCTTGACGTCCTCGTTGCCAATGCCGGCGTGCTCGGCGTCATCTCGCCGATCGGCCATGTCGAGGCCAAGACCTTCGAAAAGGTGATGACCATCAACGTCACCTCGACCTGGCGGCTGATCCGCTCCGTCGACCCGCTGCTGCGGCTTTCGGATGCCGGCCGGGCGATTATCCTGTCTTCGAACGCCGCGCATTCGGCGCGTGCCTTTTGGGCGCCCTACGCGGCATCGAAGGCGGCGGTCGAAGCGATGATGCGCTCCTGGGCGCATGAGACGCAAAGCCTGCCGCTGCGCGTCAATGCCGCCGACCCTGGCGCCACCCGCACCGCGATGCGCGCGCAAGCCGTGCCCGGCGAGGATCCCGAGACATTGCCGCCCCCCTCCGAGATCGCCAAACGCATCGTGCCGCTGGCCAGCCCGGACCTCACGGAGACCGGGCTGATTTTCCAGGCCAAGCACAATCGCTTCGTCGCCTACCGGCAACCGGAATAAACTCGAGCCTTTGACGGTGCCGAGGAGGCGGCCATGATGGGTTATCACGACCGCACCAGTCTCGACCCCTCGGCGGCTGTTCTATCGCTTTGCGGGCCGATTGAATTGTGGCGGCTGCAACACGCCTGCCCAGAAATCCACCGGTCATGCTTTCGTCATTTCCGGGGAGTTGTTAGGGTCGGATAGCTCCCACACCAAGCGCCCTGCAGGGCAGAACAAGGAAAACTCCATGACTACCACCGCAGCATTGGTCTGGTATCTGGTAATCGCCGGCCCACAGGGCGGCATGGTCGTGCTGCCGAGCACCTTCGACAAGCGCGAACAGTGCACTGCCGCCATCACCGAATATCAGAAGCAGCCTACACCCGCCGGCTGGTCCGTGCAGTGCGTACCGAGCGCCTCGCCCTTCACCGACGAAGGCGATGCCGAAGCGCCGTCGGCGCAGTAAGCATCGGCTATCGCAAGGTCCCCCTGCTGCGGCGGGCCTTGCGATTTCAGCGCCGCGCGCTCACCGTCAGTTCCGGTTTCTGGTTTATGGTCTGGAACACCACGCAGTAGCGCTCGGTCAGCTTCAGCAGCGAATCGACCCGCTCCTGCGGCTCATCCGTGTCGAGATCGAAATTGAGCCGGATGGCACGAAAACCGACCGGCGCATCCTTGGCGACACCGAGCGTGCCGCGAAAATCAAGATCGCCTTGCGCTTCCACCGTGGCGGCGCCGAGCTTGAACTCGAGCGCCGTCGCCACGGCCTTCAGCGTAACCCCGGCGCAAGCCACCAATGCCTCGAGCAGCATATCGCCGGAGCACAGTTCGAGCCCCGAACCGCCTGTTGCCGGATGCAGGCCGGCGATTGCCAACGCCCTGCCCGTCTCGACCTTGCAGGCCACCGACTGGTCGTCTATCGAACCCTTCGCTCTCAGCGTGATCAGTGCTTGTGTGGCGTCGTCGCGGTAGGCCTGCTTCAGCGGCGCCTGCATGGCCTTGAGTTCGGTTGCGTCCATTTTCGTTCCTTTCGAACGGCTTTCTGCCTTGATAGCACGGTCGTGCGAGACGTGTGAGCCAATCCAAGCATGACGACCCAGGCTGGTGTCGGAGAGACAGCGTTGGGCTCGCCCTCGTCTATTCCCTTTGACTTCATTCGCATCGACCATACCTATGCGGGGATCGTTCCCGCGGAGGCTTCATGCGTTCCAAGCTGAAACTCGTCCCTCTTGTCCTCTTCATGCTGGCCTGCTTCGCGCAGCCTCTCCTGGCGGAAACGCCAGAGCGGCCGGCGCCTGCAGGCGGGGTGCTGTCGCTGCTGCCCTCGCCCGAAATCACCGATCATTCGATCACCATTGCCGGGCGCAGCCTGCAGTACCAGGCAAAGGCCGGCACGCTTCCGCTGCTCTCCGGCAAGGGCGAGGTCACGGCGGAAATCTTCTATGTCGCCTATACGCTGAAACCGCGGGAGAGCGTCGCGACGCAAGCACGGCGGCCAATCACCTTCGTGTTCAACGGCGGCCCGGGCGCCGCTTCAGCCTATCTGCATCTCGGCGCGCTCGGACCGCGCATCGTGGCGACCGGAGCCGACGGGGAATTCCTCCCATCGCCCCAAAAGCTCGTCGACAATCCCGACAGCTGGCTCGACATGACCGACCTCGTCTTCGTTGACCCGGTGGGAACCGGCTACAGTCGTGAGGCGCCTGGGCAGGATACGCACGACTTCTGGGGCGTCAGCCAGGACGCCAGCTCGATCGGCGCCTTCATCCGGCTCTACCTCACCCAAAACGGCCGCACGGGATCCCCGCTGTTCCTCGCCGGTGAGAGCTATGGCGGGTTCCGGGCGGCACTGCTTGCCAAGACGCTGCAGGAAGATATCGGCATCAGCCCGAGCGGCATCGTGCTGATCTCGCCGGCGCTGGAATTCACCCTGGTGCTGCCTGACGAATTCGAGCCGCTGCATTGGGCTCTCGAACTACCCTCGCTCGCGGCGGTCCGCCTGCGCAGTGAAGGTGTCAACGGCGATACACTGCGGGAAAAGCTCGCCGAGGTCGAGCATTATGCGCTTGGCGAGTACCTCACCGCGCTCGCCAGTGGGCTGGAGCAAGGTGGGCGGCTGGCGAGCGATCGCGTGGCAGAGATCACCGGCCTTCCGCCCGACCTCGTTCGCCGCAACTTCGCTCGCGTCCCGACCTCGCTCTTCGCAAGGGAGTTTGCCCGTGCCACGGGCAAGGTGCTCAGTCCCTATGACGGCATGATCGCGACGGCGGACATCGCTCCCCAGAGCGCCCGCATCGCCGGTCCCGATCCGGTGCTGGACCGTAGTGTGCCGGCGATGACCTCGGCCTTTGTCGGTTACGCGCGCGACGAGCTGAACTTTCGCACCGACGTCAGCTACCGCTTGCTGAACGGTGATATCAGCCACAACTGGGACTATGGCACGAGCGCCTCACGCCAGGGCTATGCCGGCGTGATGGACGATTTGCAGCGGGCGCGCTCCTTGAACCCTGCGCTGGGCGTCGTCATCGTCAACGGCTACACCGATCTCGTCACTCCCTATCTGGCGTCGCGTTATCTGGTCAGCCAGATCCCGTCGCTCGCCGGCGCCAGGCCGATCCGCCTCGACGTCGTTGAAGGTGGGCACATGATGTATCTCAAACCGGACGGACGGCGCGCGCTGAAAGAAGCTGCTTCGGAACTTTACCAGGCGACGCAGTAAAGGATAGAGACACCGAACTTACGGGCAACCAAGGCCCGACGCCAATCGTACTCGCCCCAGCCGAACGCAGACCAGTGCCTGGCGCAGTGTTTCGAGCTATCCCAAATGGGACATTGACGGACAAGGCCCCAAAACCGTCTGATCCGGGAAAGTTTCGTCGTTCCATTTTTCCGGCAGTCCCACAATGTCACATACGCTCTCGACGACACCGAGACAGGACGGGTTTCGCGCGCCTGGCGAATTCGAACCCAAATCAGGCTGTTGGCTGATCTGGCCGGAACGGCCGGACACCTGGCGTCTGGGCGCCAAGCCCGCGCAGAAGCTGTTCGCCAATGTCGCGGCGGCGATCGCACAAAGCGAGCCGGTGACGGTGGCGGCATCCGGCCGCCAGTGGCAGAACGCAAGAGCGCGATTGCCCAGCCATGTGCGCGTCGTGGAAATGTCCACCAACGATTCCTGGCTGCGCGACAGTGGCCCTAATTTCGTCGTCAATGATCGAGGCGAAGTGCGCGGCGTCGATTGGATCTTCAACGCTTATGGCGGCTTCGACGGCGGGCTCTACTCGCCGTGGGATCTGGACGACCTCGCGGCGCAAAAGGTCCTCGAGGTCGAGCAAATGGATCGCTACCGCGCGCCGCTGATCGCCGAAGGCGGCGGTTTGCAATGCGATGGGCAAGGTACGCTCATCACGACCGAGCAATGCCTGCTCAATCGCAATCGCAATGCCGATCTCGGCAAGGCGAAGGTGGAACAACAGCTTGGCGACTATCTCGGTGTCGACAAAATCATCTGGCTGCCGCGTGGTTTTGCCTTCGACGAAACAGATGGCCATGTCGACGACCTCTGCTGCTTCGTGCGCCCTGGCGTGGTCGCGCTAAGCTGGACCGAAGACCGGAAGGACCCGCAATATGAGATCGTGCGTGAAGCTGAAGAGGTGCTGCGCTCGGCCCGCGACGCGCGCGGCCGCGCCCTGGAGGTTTACAGGCTTCCTCATCCCCTGCCGATCGAGATGACTATGGAAGAAAGCGAGAGCGTGGACCGGGTCGATTCGACCTGGGCGCGGCCGACCGGCAACCGGATCGCGGCGAGTTACATCAACTATTATCCGGGCAACAGCGTCGTGGTCGTTCCGGAGTTCGGCTGCGATCTCGACCGGAAGGCAAAGCTACAACTGGCCATGCTGTTTCCCGACCACAAGATTATCGGCATCGAGAACTCCCGCGAAATTCTGCTCGGAGGCGGCAATGTCGCCTGTATCACCTTACCCGTTTATGCGCCGCAGCGGTGTTGAGCGGCAAGCGTACCGAAAGTGAAATTGGAACGGTGTGCCGCATCGGCCCGCCACCAGCGAAAGGAGGACGCCCGTGCGCTCTTTGCTCTTCCCAATCCTGACTGCCGCGCTTGCCTGCGGCATCTGCTTCGGCGTCGCCCGGGCGGACGATGAGAAGGTCGTCAACGTCTACAACTGGTCCGATTATATCGCGCCCGATACAGTTGAGAAATTCGAGAAGGAGACAGGTATCAAGGTCCGCTACGATGTCTATGATGGCAACGAGGTCCTTGAGACGAAACTGCTCACTGGCGGCTCGGGATATGACGTGGTCTATCCCTCGGCCTTTCCGTTCCTGAAGAACCAGGTGAAGGCAGGCGCTTTCCTCGAACTCGACAGATCGAAGCTTACAAACCATTCGAAAATCGATCCGCAGGCCTTGTCGCTGATCGCGGGCGCGGATCCGCAGAACCTGTACGCGGTGCCTTACATGGCTGTCACAGATGGCATCGGCTACAATCTCGCTGCCGTCAAGCAACGGATGCCGGATGCGCCGACCGATTCCTTCGCCATGGTCTTCGACGCCGACGTCGTCAAGAAATTCTCCGATTGCGGCGTCGCTATGATCGATGCTCCGGCGGAGATCATTCCAATGGCTATGAACTACCTCCACATCGACCCCAGGTCGACCAGTCAGGACGACCTCGCCAAGGTCGAAGAGCTGATGGGCAAGGTGCGGCCATATATCCGTTACTTCCACTC
This sequence comes from Mesorhizobium sp. SARCC-RB16n, assembly GCF_008520305.1. Lineage (GTDB taxonomy): Bacteria > Pseudomonadota > Alphaproteobacteria > Rhizobiales > Rhizobiaceae > Mesorhizobium. The sequence continues at coordinate 26,403 of NZ_ML703263.1, forward strand.
GTCCAAATACATCAACGACCTGGCGAATGGCGACATCTGTGTCGTGCTGGGCTGGTCGGGCGACATATTGCAGGCCAAGACCCGTGCGGCGGAATCCGCGAAGAAGCTGGAGATTGCGTATTCCATTCCCAGGGAAGGCACGCTGATAAACTTCGACACGATGGCGGTGCCGAAGGATGCGCCGCATCCGGAGAATGCCCAGGCCTGGATCGATTTCAATTTGCGGCCCGATATCGCAGCGGCCAATTCCAGTTATGTTTCCTATGCCAATGCGATCCCGGAATCCCTGCCGCTGATGGATCAGGCGGTCGCCAAGGATCCCGGCGTTTTCCCGCCCGATGACGTAAAGGCCAAGCTGTTCGTGGTCGAGAACAACGACGCAAAGCTGCTGCGGCTGCAAAACCGCATGTGGACACGCGTCGTGACGGGACAGTGAGGCTGGCGAACCGTCAGTTGCGCGGGGCCTCCCAGCCGGCGGTCAGCAACTCGACCTGGGAATGCACACCAAGCTTGCGGTAGACCTGCTTGATGTGGTTGCGCACTGTGCCGGGTGAAATCGACAGGTTTCGCGAAATCGTCTTGGCGCTACCACCCTCGGTCAGGAGCCGCGCGATCTGCCTTTCCCGGGCGCTGAGCTGCGACCCTGCGGCTTCGATTGCGGACCCTTTGTCCCGGAGACGGCACAAATGAAGCAGCCTTTGCAGAATGAGCTTTGTCGCGCTGCTCGCCGCGCCGGCCACGGCCAGATCATGCTCGCCAAAACGCGGCGCGCCGTTGCGGCGCAGAAAGGTCACATAGCCGGCGGTCAGTCCGTCTAGGTTGAACACGCCAGTTATTTCATCGAAGCTGCCGGAGGGCCCGTAGAATTCACGATAATATGGTGTGCGCTGGAAATCCCCGTGGCTCAGTGCCGACAACGGCAGCAGGAAATCCTGTCTGGTGCTGGCGAACCTCTGGAAGAAGGGATCCTGGCGGTAGATGCGCGCATCATAGTCGCGGTTCCAGCGATCGGGTCCGGCATCGTCGATGGTCAGGGACGTTATATTGCGATGATAGAAGCCAACATAGACGCGATCCGAGCCAAGCAGCACGCTTGCCGCCGCGCTGAAGCGGGCCGACAAGTCCTCGGGCGTTGCCGCCAGGGCCGCGGCGACCACGCCATCACTCCAGCCTCCAAGCCGGTCGAGAGAAAAATTCGACTGCATCCGCGCCCAGACTAGCTCAAGCCCCGCCAACTTCAAGCTGGCGGGGAATCACGGCGCCGCCGGTGAAATCAGTCCGCGGCTGGTCCCGCAGCCCATCGCTCTTTCGACTGGCTGGAATCACGCCTTGGCCTGCGACCTCACATGGGCGATGTAGCCGCGCACGTCGCCGGCCGGGCCGGCATAGGCCTTGCCGAGCTTCTTCTCCATCGCCGCCATGTATTCCTTCGCCCATTTGGGCAGGGCGTAGTCGATGACGGCGAGGAACTCTAGGGTCGCCGCTAGGCGGATGTCGGCGATCGACGGGGTCTTGCCGCCGATGAACGGCTTGCCGTCGCGGAAGAAGGAATGGAAGACCTCCAGCGGTTCGGCAATCGCGGCGACCGCCGCCTTCTGCGCCTCCGATTTCCTGTCCGGGTGGGCGTCGCTGTGACCGACCTCGCCGGCATATTGCGGGAAGCCGAGTGCGGGATAGGTGGCGCGCGCGACATAGGGATAGAGCGTGCCGATCAGATAGAACATGGCGCTGTCTATCATCGCCCGCTTGGCGGGCGCCTTGGGGTAGAATTTTTCCAACCCATGTTTGTTGGAAAGATATTGCATGATGGCGCAGCTCTCCCAAAGCACGCCGCGCGGCAGGCCCTTGTCCTCGATCATCGGCGTCAGATGGGCAGGATTGCGCGCCATGTATTCCGGCGAACGCGTGTGTCCCCACGCATCGGTCTCCGCATGGTCGAGCCCGGCGGCGCGTGCAAAGACGCGAACGGTCATGTTGTTGACGCTCGGCTTCAGCATGCTGATGGTCAGTGCCGGTTTCTTTGCCGGTTTCGCCTTGGCCGCGGTCTTGCCGGCGGCTGCCTTTGACGCCGTCTTGGCCGCTGCTTTTGCTGCCGGTTTCGCGGCGGCTTTTGCCGCCGGTTTTGACGCTGGTTTGGCCGCCGGTTTCCTTGCGCTCTTCGTCACTGCCTTTGCCACGTATTCCTCCCCTTGCCTGTTCAGCTTTCAATATGGATTTTTGGGTGCCCGGTCGGCCGACAATGTCGCGCGCGCTCGTTCCACCAGCGCCTGGATGGCGTCAGCCAGATGCACTTCGGCGATGTTGTAGTCGCCACGCGCGACGCGAAGCTTATGCGCCTCCATCAGGACGTCGGCGTGAGTAAAGCCCGCAGACGGCTCGAAACGGTAGGAGGCAAGCTCGATCAGCAGGCCGAGCGGATCCTCGAAATAGATCGAATCCATGAAGCCGCGATCCTTGACGCCGCTGTGCTTGATGGCGCGCTCGTCGAGCCTGGCGACCGCCTGGAGGAAGGTGACGCGCGACACCGCAAAGGCGATGTGATGCACGCAGCCCGGGTCGGTCGGGGTGCGGCGCTTCTCGGCCGTGCGGGTCTCGTCGGTGAAGATGGTAATCAACCGGCCGTCGCCCGGATCGAAATACAGATGGCTTTCGGTCGGCTTGTCGAGGTTGGGCTGCTCGAAGATGAAAGGCATGCCCAGCACACCTTCCCAGAAATCGATCGAGGTCTGGCGGCCGGCACCGACCAGCGTGATGTGATGGACGCCTTGCGACTGCAGTTTCTGCATCGGCCTTCTCCCCCCGAAATATCCGCTCTGGCAGAGGCGGCCCGTCAGGCCGCGCCTGCACATGCTACATCTGGCATGAGCTGAGCGCCAACTCCCTGTCCGTTCCCCGGCGTCTGCGCGCCTGCCCTTCGGTTTCCGCTTTATGAGACGATGCTAAACCAATCAGCCGTGCCGCGCCAGAAGCCGCATCCGGGACAGGCTGTATTTCGCGCCGCTGCCCCAAACGCAAGCACGGCGCTGGAGCAGCGCCGTGCTTGATTTCGCCCGTATAGCTGACAGGAGCGGAGCCGACTGGGGCAGGAGCCGCCTCACTCAAGCAGGCGCACGCCTTATGGCCGATATCGCCATTCTCGATACACGCGAAAGGGTGCTTGCCGGGATCTTTTTAACCGGCGCCGCCTATTTGCTGTTTTCGACCCAGGATGCCTCGATCAAGCTGCTGGTCACCGGCATGAGCGTCTGGCAGATCATGTTCTTCCGCAGCATCACCATTCTTGGTGCCTGTGCGGCCATCGGCGGGCGGGCGCTGTTCGCCGACACGGTGCGCTCGCCGATCGTGCGGCCGATGCTGGTGCGCAGTGCCTTCACGCTTGCCGCATGGCTTTGCTATTACAATGCCGCCCGCAGCCTGCAGCTTGCCGAACTGACCACCGTCTATTACGCGGCCCCGATCATCGTCACCGTACTTTCGGTGGTCCTGCTCGGCGAAAAGGTGCCTGTTCTACGCTGGCTGGCGGTTCTAATCGGCTTTGCCGGTGTCTTCGTCGCCTGCGACCCCACCCATCTCGGCCTGTCCGTGCCAGTGGTGCTTGTATTGGCTGCGGCTCTTTTGTGGGCCATCGCCATCGTGCTCCTGCGCAAGACAGCCCTTGCCGAGCGCTCGATGATCCAGCTCCTGCTCAACAATTTCTATTTCCTGCTGTTTTCGACGGTGCCGGCGCTGTTGTGGTGGCATACGCCGGACCCGACACAATTGCTGCTTCTTGCCAGCGTCGGTGCACTTGGCGGCCTGGCGCAATATCTTCTCTTCGAGGGTATGAAGCGCACGCCGGCATCGATCCTGGCGCCACTCGAATACACCTCGCTGTTGTGGGCGTTCGCACTCGGCTTCGCGATCTGGGGCGACGTGCCGCGCCGCGAGGTCTTTCTGGGTGCCGCGCTTATCGTCGCCGCCGGCCTGCTGATCGTCGGCGGCGAGCATTTCCGCAAGCGGCTTTGATGTGGATGGCCGTTAATGCTGACACTACGATGTCAGGACCTGAGGGCTAGGCTGCCGAGATGACTGACATCACAGCCGCGACTGAAACCACTGAGCGCACGCTGGGCATCATTCTCGTGTCATGCTCGGCGGCCGTATTCGGGCTGACCGGCGTGCTGACAAAGTCGATCCATGCCGATCCGCTGACGATCACCTGCTGGCGCGGCTTTGTCGGCGCAATCCTGATCAGCCTCTACGTGCTGTGGCGCCGCCACCGTGCCGGCAACTGTGAACCGCTGCGGCTTGGCTGGCGCGGCTGGCTGCTGGCGGTGGAAGGCGCGCTGGCCAGCATCGCCTTCATTTCGGCATTCAAGTTCACTTTCGTCGCCAATGTCGCGGTCATCTACGCGACATCGCCCTTCATTGCCGCCGTACTGGCCTGGATGCTGGTGCGCGAGCCTTTCCGCCTGCAAACGATGGTGGCCGCGGCCGTGTCGCTGTGCGGGGTCGCCATCATGGTCTGGTCGGGTTTCGGCACTGGCAACCTGTTCGGCGACGTGCTGGCGCTGCTGATGACGGCCGGCAGCGCGCTCTACATGATCATGGTGCGCGCATTCCGCGACACGCCCGTGGTGTGGGCCGGCGCGGTTTCGGCTTTCCTGTTGTTCATACTCGGCTGGTTCGTCACCGATCCCCTGGCGGTCTCAGCAAGGGACGCGGTTCTGCTTGCCACCTTCGGCGCGTCCTTCGCGCTTGCTTCCGTCCTGTGGACTGAAGGCTCGCGGCTTATCCCGGCGCCTGAATCCGGCCTGCTCGGCTCGGCGGAAGTGCCGTTCGCGATCCTGTTTGCATTTCTATTCCTGGCCGAAATCCCGCCGGTGGCCAGCATGATCGGGGGCGCGATCGTGCTCTGCGCGGTCTTTGCCCACGCCGGCCGCGACTGGCTGGCGGCACGCTCGCAGCGCCCGGCGTCAAATATTTCTTAAAAAAGTTTTGGAGTCACGGAACCATCACCGGACTCGGACATTATTGGTGCGACGGGCCACCCCCAAGTCCCCCCAAACCCCTCGGCCCGTCCTACTCCCAAGCCGACCGCAAGGTCGGCTTTTTCTTTGCATAGGCCGGCCCGACCGCAAAGGTCGGCTTCTTCTTTGCCAAGGCTGATTGATGCGGTCTCATGGAAGTCAACCAGGCGATCCGGAGAGCGCCAGGTTGGCACCCAGTAGCGCCGCCAGATCGCTCGCGGGCACATCGGCGCCGGCGCGCAGCCGGATCGCGAACTCAGCCATCGGAACCGGTGGCAGGCCAAGTTCGCGGGGCGCCTCGACAATGCCGGAATGGGCAAAGCGGGGGGTTCGCAAGGTCAGCGCCACGCCGGCATTCACCGCGGTGCGCAGACCGGCCAGACTGGCGCTGCCGGCAGCAATGCGGTAGCGGCGGCCGGCGGCATCGAGCGCGGCGAGTGCCGCCTCGCGAAACCCGCAATAGGGATCAAGCAACGCCAGCGGCAATTCTTCCTGCCGCGAGGCAAGCCCCTTGTTCGAACACAGCCATATCATCGGCTCGAGCAGAACGCCGACCTCGTCCGGCGCCGCCGTCTTGCGCATGACGATCGCCAGATCGAGGCCACCGGCTTCCAATGCCTGCGCCAGTTCGGCGGAACGGCCAACCCGCAATTCGATCCTGACGCGCGGATGGCTGGTGGCGAAAGCACGCAGCAGGTCTGGCAGGCCGCTGTCGGCGAAATCCTGTGTCGTGCCGATGGCGACGCGCCCGGCAGCGCGTGCGCCTTTCAGCGCCAGCCACGCCTCGCGATGCACGGCAAGAATGCGCCTGGCATGGCCGACGAGGTCCTCGCCTGCCGGCGTCAGGCCACGCCCCCTGCCCTGCGGCGCCAGAAGCGGCTCGCCGACAATTTCCTCCAGACGCTGCATCTGCGCCGTCACCGCCGACGGTGAGCGGCCGACCTTGGCCGCTGCCTGCGCCAGCGAACCGCCGTCGACGAAAGCAAGGAAGGTTCTGAGCAGGTCGGGATCGAGCGTGTCCATAATTCGATATTATCGAATCTTTAGTTGAAAACAATTCGATTTTTTTGATTCCACGGCGATGGCATGGTCTCTCCAACGCTAGAAACCAGGAGAAGAAAAATGCCCATCATCAATGTCACCGTCACCGGCAAGCCGGACGCCACCCTGTCCGCCAGCATCGCCAGGGAAATCACCGAGATCACCGCCAAGCAGTTGCGCAAGGATCCGACGCTCACTGCCGTTGCCGTAGCCTATCTCGATCCACGGCACTGGTTCGCCGGTGGCAAGTCGCTCGCCGAGCAGCGCACCAACACGTTCTGGCTCGACATCAAGGTGGTCGACGGCACCAATACCAAGCTCGAACTGGAAGCGTATATCAAGGCGATCTTCGAAGCCTTTGGCCAGCTACTGGGCGGCGTGCACCAGGAAAGCTATGCTTTCGTGCACGAGGTCTCGGCAGCCGCCTATGGCTATGGCGGCAAGACGCAGGAGTTTCGTTTCATCAGCGGGCGGCTGAAGGCGGCGTGAGGACGCCCCTTGCGCATTGACCTTGGCTCGACTTCCGCTAGGCTCTGCCCCGAAGCGGCCGCACAAGAGCCGCGGTGACAAAATCGTTGGGAGATACGCGGCATGATCCTGACACTGGCGCTGCTTGCGGGTTTGGTTGTGGCCTGGCTGCTGATCGGGGCGGTGGAAAAGTTCCGCCTCGGCCTGCGCTTCACCCAGGCGCTGCTCTACGTACCGTTCAAGCTCGCCTACCGGATCAGCGACAATCGCATCAGGGTCGCCCGCAAGGCGCAGGTGCCGGTCATCTATGTCATCTCGCACCAGTCGCGCTTCGAGCCGGCGCTGATGCTGTCGCTGCTGCCCGACGACACGCTGCACATACTCGACGAGGTCTCGGCGCGCTCGCCATGGCTCGAGCCCTGGCGCGAACTCGGCCGCACCATTGCCTTCAATGCCGAACATGTCTTCGTCAGCCGCAGGCTGGTGCGTGTGCTGAAGGGCAAGGGCCGGCTGGCCGTCTATCTGCCCGACGCGGTCGAGCCCGACGTAAAGACGTTTCGGCTGTTTCGCGCCGTCACCCGCATAGCCATGCAGGCCGATGCCCGCATCGTGCCGATCTTCGTCGCCGGTGCACGCAGTCTGCCGGTCTCGCTGACGTCGGCGGACAAGGCACCGCGTCACTGGTTCCCACAGCTGTCGATCAGTGTTCTGGAACCGATGACGATCGCCGAACTGGCGGCGCGCAACCCGGTTCAGGCCTCGAACACCAATGCGCTGTTCGACCGTGTCGCCGAGGCCCGGCTTTTCGGTACCGACCTCGACCGAGGCCTGTTCCTGGCCATGCGCGACGCCGCTGACCGCGTCGGCGCTTCGCATCCGATCATCGAGGACGTCATCTCTGGTGCGCTAAGCTACCGCAAGATGTTCATCGGCGCGCGCGTGCTGGGCAGGCGCTTCGAGGCGATGACGGCGCCGGGCGAAGCGGTGGGGGTGATGCTGCCCAACGCCAATGGTGTCGTGCTGTCGCTTGTCGGCCTTCTCTCGGCGGGCCGCGTGGCGGCGATGATCAACTACACGGCCGGGCCGGCAAGCGTCACCGCGGCGATGCGTACCGCGGTGATCCGCACCGTTGTCTCTTCACGCGCCTTCATCGAGAAGGCCGCTCTCGCCGATGTCGTCGCCGCGGTCGAAAAAGGCGGCGCCAGGCTGCTGTGGCTGGAAGATCTGCGCCAAAGCGTCACCACGCTGGACAAGCTTGCCGCCGCATTGTTTTGGCGCCTGCCGCTGCAGCGGCAGGATGCGGCCAAGCCGGGCGTGATCCTGTTCACCTCGGGTTCGGAAGGCACACCGAAGGCGGTCGTTCTGTCGCAAAAGAACCTTCTCGCCAATGCCATGCAGGCCGAGGCGCGGATCACCATTTCGCCGGCGGACATCCTGCTCAACGTGCTGCCGGTGTTCCACTCGTTCGGCCTGACGGGCGGCACCATCCTGCCGCTGGTCACCGGGGTAAAGCTGTTCCTCTATCCCTCGCCCCTTCACTACAAGATCATCCCCGAGATCGCGCGCAAGGTGAAACCGACCATCATGTTCGGCACCGACACGTTCCTCGCCAACTATGCGCGCACCGCCAAGGACGGAGATTTCTCCAGCCTGCGCTTCGTCGTCGCCGGCGCCGAGGCGGTGAAGCCGGATACCCGCCTCGTCTATCGCGAACGCTTCCAGGCCGAGATCATCGAAGGCTTCGGGCTGACCGAGGCGGCGCCCGTGGTTGCCGTCAACACCGCGATCCATGGCCGCGACGGCACGGTCGGGCGGTTGCTGCCGGCCATCCGCATGAAGCTGGAGCCGGTCGAAGGCATCAATGATGCCGGCCAGTTGTGGCTCGACGGGCCGAACATGATGATGGGCTACATGACCGCGGACAGGCCTGGCGAGCTGCAGCCGCTGACCGGCTGGCACGACACGGGCGACATCGTCGCCGTCGACCGCGAAGGCTTCATCAGCATTCGCGGCCGCGCCAAGCGCTTCGCCAAGATCGCCGGCGAGATGGTGTCGCTGGGCGCGGTCGAGATGCTGGTGCAGTCGCTTTGGCCGGAAGAACGCCATGCGGCGGTGGCGGTGCCGGACAAGAGACGGGGCGAGCGCATCGTGCTGGTCACCACCGCTGACGATGCCAGCGCCGACGAGCTGCGACAGTTCGGCAAAAAGGCCGGAGCGGCCGAACTGATGGTGCCAAACGACATCGTCAAGGTTGAAGAAATCCCGGTGCTCGGTTCGGGCAAGACCGATTATGTGTCGACCAGGAAGCTGGCGATCGACCGGCTGGGACTTGGCATGGCGGCTTAGAGCCGTTCAGGGTTGATAGAATCGCTGCATAGACTAATCGTTTCGGGATCGCCTGACCCAGGATTGCGCCCTCATGCCGCAGCGATTCGAATGGACAAATTGTAGGTGAGAGAGTATTCACTCACCTAAGCTAGAGACGCTGGGCATGCGTTTTTCAGCCAGCGCGACATGACACCTCCTTTGCATGGCAAGGAGTTCCTGGATGGCAAATATCCTCGTCACCGGCGGCACCGGGCATCTCGGACATAATCTCGTGCCGGCACTCACCGTATCCGGGCACGCCGTCAGGTTGCTGGCCAGGAAAGCCGGGGTTGACCGCTCCTTGGAATGGGCGCTCGGCGATCTCGCAACGGGGGAAGGCATCGAAGAAGCCCTTGGCGGTATCGACACGGTCATCCATGCGGCGACGCTGTCGCCGATCGCCAGGCGCGGTATGCGGCCGATCGATTTCTTCTCCAGTCCGTCGGATGTCGATGTCGAAGGGACGCGGCGGCTGCTTGCCGCATGCCAGCGCGCCGATATCTCGCATTTCATCTTCGTGTCGATCGTCGGCCTCGACTTCAGCACCCTGCCCTATAGCCGCGTGAAGCTGGCCGGCGAGCAGCTTGTGCGGGCGTCGCCGCTTTCGTGGTCGGTCATCCGTGCGACGCCATTCTTTTACCTTCTGGCGCAGATGCTGACCGGGCTGAGATGGCTGCCGGTCTGGCCGCTGCCGACCTCGCCGTCAAATCCTGTCGATACTCGCGATGTCGCCAGCTACCTGGCCCAGGCTGTCAGCGACGGGGAACGCGGTGTCCGCCCGCAGATCGGCGGCCCCGAGGTGATGCCGTTCTCGACATTCGCTCGACAGTACCGCGATGCGCTCGGGCTCCGGCGACTCATTCTGCCGTTTCCAGTCAGTCGAAAGATAAGCCTTGCCCTGGGCCTTGTCGAAACCAGCGAGCGGCTGGGAGAAAGAACATGGAAGGCATGGCTTTCCGAGCAGGGGGGTGGAAGCGCGCCGTGAGCGATCCTTGATGTTATTGTCGAGCGCCGAATCCCCGCCACCAGGATCGAGTGAGCAGGAATAGCCATGAAGCCGCCATCCGCCGGACGCGAGCGCATTCTACGCGAAGCCATCCGCCTGTTCGCCGAGCGCGGTTATGACAGGACCAGCGTTCCCGAAATTCAGGAAGCCGCCGGCCTGTCGCGTGGCTCGGGTGCGCTCTACAAGCACTTTCCCTCGAAGGAAGCATTGCTTGCCGCAGCTATCGACCGCTTTGTTGGAACGGCACGGGACGGACGGGCCAAACTTGGCGAACAGGTACTTCCTGTCGATCAGGGGGCGCGGCGGGTCGTGGAGGGCGTGCTGGAAAAACTCGGCGCGAATCGCGACATGCTCAGAATCCTGTGGCGCGATCTCGAGCACTTCCCGGAATTGAAGGCCTCGGCGCGCGGCGAGATCATGCAAAGCACGTACCGCGCAGTCGCCGAATGGCTGCGGGAGCGTCAGCGCCGGGGCGAACTGCGTCCCCATGATAGCGAGGCGGTCGCCGCCGTCATCGTCGGCAGCGTCGCCATGTTCCGCGTCTTCGAAGCGATCTGGACCGAGCGTTCGATCGAAGTCAGCGACGAACGTTTCGCGTCCGCCTGGACCGATTTGCTGGTCCGGGGCTTGCGGCCCTAACCTATGTCCGAAGGCGGCACCTTCTCGCCTTCCAGCTTGGCGCGCTTGGAATAGGCGCGCACGGAAAACGGCAGGAAGATCAGGTAGCCCGCGACCGATGCCGTCAGCGTGTACCAGGGATAGGTCATCAGCAAGAGGACGTATAGGACGACGGCGAGGATGACCGGCAGCACCCTGTCGCCAGGGATCTTGACGCTCTTGCCGGAATAGACCGGCAACCGGCTGACCAGCAGGAAGGCGACCAGGATGGTGAAGCCGGTGGCGACGAAGGCGGCCGGCCGGCTGGGCTCCACTCCAAGGCGCAGGAAATAGAGGTAGAGCGGCAGCATCACCAGCACGGCGCCCGCCGGGGCCGGCACACCGACGAAATATTCGGACTGCCATATCGGGCGTTCGGTCTTCTCGTCGTCGAGCACGTTGAAGCGCGCGAGCCTGAGGCCGCAAGCGATCGCAAACAGCAGTGCCGCGATCCAGCCCGGCGAGCCGGCACGGTCGAGCAGGAAGGCATAGAGCACAAGTGCTGGCGCGACGCCGAAATTGACGATGTCGGCCAGCGAATCCATCTGCGCGCCGAATTTTGAGGTAGCCTTCAGCATCCGCGCCAGGCGGCCGTCGATGCCGTCGAGGAATGCGGCCAGCAGCACCATCACCACAGCCGGCTCGAAACGCCCCTCGAAACCGAAGCGGATGCCAGACAGGCCGGCGCAGATGGCAAGCACGGTGACCAGATTAGGCAGCACCATGCGCATCGGGATCTCGCGGATGCGCGGACCGCCGCTGGCATGGGCCTCGAACTTTTTATATTGCGTACCCACCGTCAGGAAATCCGCACGAGGGGCGTGCCGGCGACGCCGCCGAATTCTGCCAGCACGGTTTCGCCGCCGACCGCCGTCTGGCCAACGGCAACGCGCGGCGTGGCGGTCAAAGGCAGGAACACGTCGACGCGCGAGCCGAAGCGGATCAGACCGAAGCGCTCGCCGGTGCCGATCGAAGCGCCGGCCTCGGTCCAGCAGACAATGCGGCGCGCCACCAGACCGGCGATCTGGACCGCCGCCACCGTGCCGTTGGGGCTGTCGATGACCAGGCCGTTGCGCTCGTTTTCGGTGCTCGCCTTGTCCAACTCGGCATTGAGAAATTTGCCCGGCCGATGTTCGATCTTGGCGATGCGGCCGCGTACCGGAGAGCGGTTCACGTGGCAGGAAAAGACGTTCATGAATACGGAGATGCGGGTCATCTCGACATTGCCGAGGCCAAGCTCGCGCGGTGGCACGGCGGGCCCGACCGCCGAGATGATGCCATCGGCGGGGCTTACCACCAGGCGATCGTCAACAGGCGTGACGCGCTCGGGGTCGCGGAAGAAATAGACGCACCAGGCGGTCAGGATCAGGCCGATCCAGAACAGGATCGAGGAGAAATAGCCGAGGAAAAGGGTTGCCGCGCCGAAGGCCGCGATGAAGGGATAGCCTTCGCGATGGATCGGTACGAACGCGTTCTTGACCGTGTCGACAAGGCTCATGGGGCAGTCCCTGTTTCAGGTCCGGCCTCAATAGCCGAAACACCCCCTGCCCGCAACGCGACAATGGGCGGCGCGAATGAGTGGGTAAGGGCGGTCCTGTTTTTGGAGTCGTCCTCCGGCGAGAACGGCATGCCGATCGCGCTTTTTCCTGTCGGAGAGAACGTAGCGCGGGCAAATCGAGACGAATCAACCCAGGTTAGTTGGCGCTATCGGATTCGGCGCGTGCGAAATGTTCTTCGATCTCAAGCCTAGAGGCGTCCGCCAGCGGATCTTCGGCGCCCGATGTCAAGAGCATGCTTCCGTTGGGAGCGGACAGCAATAATAGTGCTCTACCGCCAGCAGTAACTGTCCAACTGACGACCGACCCTCCCTCTCTTGGAACCAGCATCGCTGGCAAGGCACTTGCTCCTGCCGTATCTATCCCAGCCCTACGCAAAAGGAGGTCGAGGGCTGCTGGCGCCCGATAGACTTCAGCCAATTTGATGACGGTCGTTATGGAAACAGCGTCGACTTGGGACAACTTCAGGCCGACGCGTGGAGCATCTTCGCCAAGCAACTCATCGATACTATCGACCGGTCTGAGGTCGAGTTGCGGCTCCGAGCCGTCAGCAGCAAGGTACTGGTACGCCGCTGCATGCGTTGGTGTGACTACGCACAAAAGCACCCTGCCGGCATTGGTCATGACAGGGAATGCCATCTGCTTCTCGCCGTCTATGTCCAACATCCGTCCTTCGCCGATCCCGAGCTTCACCTCGGGCTGCGGCAAACCTGCACAGGCAAAACCGATGCCCACTTGAAGCCTACTCGTCATGACTGATTTCAAATGCGACACCGAGCGATGGCGCAACCGAGGTTCTCGTCTAGGGTTAGCCATCACTGCGTCGAGAATGGCCTCCTGGCATTCGTCATCGTCAACAATCTCCAGTTCAGGCCACGAGGCGATCCAACCTACTGCGCGAGCAAGCAACGGGACGCTGTCTTCCTCCTTGTGAAAAAGATCGTCGAGTCTATCAAGGAAATCAGCGCGGCCACCTTCGAATCCAGTCTGTTCCTTCGCCTCCTCAGGGTGTTCTCGGACCCAAGCAACCATTTGTTCTAGAATAGCCAAATGGCTTTCTGCCCGCATTCCAGCCAGAGCCAGACGTGCATCAGAAGTAATTTTGTCCAGGTGACCATAATAGTTTCGGATAAATTGACTATGTCCGCCGTTACTTACTTCCAGGCCGTACAGGTAAGTGTGAAAAAATTGCCTACCCGACGCCGGTATTTCGTGATCTTTGTAGAGACCCTGATCAAGCATTGCATTGACGAAATCCATAACCGCCGTCACGAGATCAGCAACGTAGTTCTCCTTGGCAGCGCGCTCGATTGCTGAAAACGGGACAATAATTGAAGACATCTGCGGGCTGGCCGCCGGCTCCGTCGAATGATTTATCGAAACCGTTGCCGATTGCGATAGCCTTTTCTTGCGCGAAAAAATCCAATCATTCCATCCCATTCTTCTGTACCATAAATAACGACAGGTTACGTTCCAGAGAACACAATATCATCTCGGAGATCTGACGAAAAGGCATCTTGAATTTCACTTTCACCATTCCTGATCAAGCAATATTCTGAATAACATCCAAAAAAGCGTTGACATCGAGGCGCCTTGAGGATCTCAGCGGGAAGCAGCCGCCAAGCTAAAATTGTTGCGGAGACTGTCGGCAAACTGCCCGCTCGCCCGTCCTCGGTGAGCAATCACGGTCATTGCCATGATCTCTCACAAGCAGGAGCTTCCCATATGCAGAACCAAACGCGTCTCGTTACTGCTGGTCTCGCCTTTGGCGAATCGCCGCGCTGGCATGACGGACGCCTTTGGGTCTGCCACTGGGGCACTGGCGAGATCATTGCCGTCGATGCGCACGGCAACAGCGAGATCATGCTCAGGATTCCGGCTGTCCTGCCCTACTCAATCGACTGGCTGCCGGATGGTCGTCTGCTGGTTGTCTCAGGCCGCGAGGGCCTGATGTTGAGGCAGGAAGCCGATGGCTCGCTCGTCACCCACACCGATCTGCGTGGCCTGTCGAAAAGCCCATGGAACGAGATCGTCGTCGATGGGCGCGGCAACATCTATGTCGATGGCGGAGGGCCGGCGCCGGCGCCCGGCGAGCATTTCGGTCCCGGCACCATCGCGCTGGTCACACCGGACGGCGCGGTCAGGCAGGTGGCGGACACTATCGCCTTCGCCAACGGCATGGCGGTGACCCCGGACAACAGGACGCTGATTATCGCCGAATCCCATGCCAACAGGCTGACCGCTTTCGACATCGCCACCGACGGCACTTTGTCCAACCGACGCATCTGGGCTGAACTCGACGGATATCCCGACGGCATCTGCCTCGATGCCGAAGGGCCGGCCTGGTACGCGGATGTTCCCAACAAGCACTGCGTGCGGGTGCGCGAAGGCGGTGACGTCTTGCAGACCGTCACCGCCGATCGCGGCTGCTTTGCCTGCATGCTGGGTGGCGCCGACAGGAAAACGCTGTTCATCACCGCTGCCGAATGGCGCGGCTTCGAGCATATGATCAGCGACGCCCGCACCGGCCAGGTGCTCGCCATCGACGCGCCAGCACCGGGCGTTGGCTGGCCCGGCTAGAGTCCAGGCACGCGCTGATAGTTGGCGATATCGGCCCGCACTCCGAGGCGGGCGATCGTTTCCTGAGGATTGAAGGCCACGCGCTCGTGCGCCGCCTTGACGATCGGCACGACATTGTCGACGGCAGCCTGGCTTTCCCATTCGACGATGGTGACGAGGTTGAATTCGCCCGGTCCGGAGAATTGCTCAAGCAGGAAATCCTGGACGAAGCCTTGCTGCAGGCGCAGCAACTCATGCGTCATCTTGACCTTTGCGAGGATCTCATCGCGGGCATTGTGGGGCACGACGAATTTGTCGACCCTGAACACGCTACCGCCATTAACGTTTTGATTCGTAAAGCTGATATCCATTTTTATCCCGTCCTCGATGATGCTGTTTCGGCTCTCGTGCGACGGTCTACGATCTCAACCTAAGTTGAGGTCAAGAGGGTTTTTGAGCTACGACATCTCCGACGTGCGCCGGCGCACGACGACACCCAGTTCGTCGCTTTCGCGAGCAATGCGCAGCCGCTCCTCGGCCTCGGTCGCCTCGCGCTGGCGGTCCCACATCGAGGCGTAGAGGCCGTGCTTCCGCATCAACTCGACATGGGTGCCGCGCTCGGCGATCTGGCCGTCCTTGAGCACGATGATCTCGTCGGCGGAAATCACCGTCGACAGGCGGTGGGCGATGACGATGGTGGTGCGGCCCTGGCTGACCAGGTCGAGCGCTGCCTGGATCTCCTGCTCGGTGTGGCTGTCGAGCGCCGAAGTGGCTTCGTCGAGCATCAGGATCGGCGGCGCCTTCAGGATGGTGCGGGCGATCGCCACGCGTTGCTTCTCGCCACCGGAAAGTTTCAGCCCGCGCTCGCCGACCATCGACTTGTAGCCGTCGGGCAGCTTCTCGATGAACGGCCCGATCTGGGCGAGTTCGGCGGCCTTGCGCACCTCTTCCTCGCTGGCACTGACACGCCCGTAGCGGATATTATAGGCGATGGTGTCGTTGAACAGCACCGTGTCCTGCGGCACCATGCCGAGCACCGCGCGCAGGCTGTCCTGCGTCACGTCCCTCACATCCTGACCGTCGATCAGCACCTGGCCGGACTGCACGTCGTAGAAGCGGAACAGCAGCCGCGAGATGGTCGACTTGCCGGCGCCCGACGGTCCGACAATGGCAACGGTCTTGCCGGCCGGCACTTCGAAGGAGACGCCCTTCAGGATCTTGCGGTTCGGATCATAGGAAAAGTGGACGTCGCGGAACTCAACCTTACCGGCGCAGACAGCCAGCGGCTTGGCGCTGGGCTTGTCGACGATCTCCTGCGGCACGTCGAGCAGGTCGAACATGTGCTCGATGTCGGTCAACCCTTGCCGGATCTCGCGGTAGATGAAGCCGATGAAGTTGAGCGGCACGGAAAGCTGCACCAGCATGGCATTGATGAAAACGAAATCGCCGACGCTCTGGGTGCCGGCCTGCACCTCCAGCGCCGACATGCACATGACGACGACTGTGCCGACGCCGAAGATGAAGCCCTGGCCAAAGTTCAGCCAGCCGAGCGAGGTCCAGGTCTTGGTGGCGGCGATCTCGTAACGCGCCATCGAGCGGTCGAAGCGCTCGGCCTCCATGCGCTCATTGGTGAAATACTTGACCGTCTCGAAATTGAGCAGCGAGTCGATCGCCTTGGTGTTGGCGTCGGTATCGCTGTCATTCATGTCGCGGCGGATCGAGATGCGCCAGTCGCTGGCCTTGACCGTGAACCAGACATAAAGGCAGACGGTCACCGCCACCACGGCCACATATTTCCAGCCATAGGTGAAGCCGAATATGCCGGCGGTCAGCGCGAATTCGAGGATCGTCGGCGCCGTGTTCAGCATGATGAAGCGCACGATCGTCTCGATGCCCTTGGTGCCGCGCTCGATGATACGCGACAGGCCGCCGGTGCGGCGCTCCAGGTGGAAGCGCAACGACAGCTGATGCATGTGCACGAAGGTGCGGAAGGCAAGCTGGCGCACCGCATGCTGGCCGACCCGGGCAAACAGCGCATCGCGCAGCTGGTTGAAGCCGAGTTGGACGAGCCTGAGGACATTGTAGGCAATAACCAGCATCACCGGGGCAAGCATGAACGACGGCAGCGGCGGTGGCGTTTTGAAGCCTCCCGCCAGCGCATCGGTCGCCCATTTGAAGAAATAGGGACCGGCGACCAGCGTCACCTTGGCCACGACCAGCAGCAGTGTCGCCCAGGTCACCCGTGCCCTTAGGTCGGCACGGTCGGCCGGCCACATATAGGGCCAGAGGTTGCGCAACGTCGTGAGTGTCGAGGTGTCGGTGGAGACGGTTTTTTCGGCCACTTTTCTTGCCTTTTGGATGAGAGGGTCAGCGGCCGGAGCAGCAGGAATTGATGAGCGCGCTCAGCGATGCCGAGATCTCGGCAAGTGCGGCGCGATCGACCGCGTAGCGCGATCGCTGACGGTCGGGCTCGAACCGGACAAGGCCGGCCTCGACCAATATTTTCAGATGCTGGGAGATGGTCGACTGCGCCAGATCGAAATGGTCGACGACCTCACGGCAGCAGCAGGAATTGCTGGCGGACAGATGCTTCAGTATCTCGATCCGAGCCGGATGCGAAAGTGCTGCGAGCCGCGCCGCGACGGCGCGGCTGTCCGGTATGCAGCCAGGCAGTGCCGAAGCTGTATGGTCTGGTACGGGAATGCATTCTGTCATCCTTCATCGGCGATAGACGATGAAGGATGACAGGGCAAGCTAGGCCGATGGGTAGATTGCCGGAATTGCCGATCTATCACTATTCCGTCTTCGTCGGTGCGGTCGTCGCCTGCTCGCCCATCGCCTTGAGGTCGGCGGCTTCGCCTTCCTTCGACTTTTCCGGGACTTTGAACACTTGCCCCGGCCAGATGTGGTCAGGATTCCTGATCTGGTCCTGGTTGGCTAGGTATATGGTGGAGTAGCGCATGCCGCGACCATAGACGCGCCGTGAAATCTGCCACAGCGTATCGTTGCGCCGAATGATGACTGCGCCGTTGGCATGTTCGAGCTTGGGCGACACGATTTCAGGCACGTCGCTTGGCGGCGTGGCTGCCGCGACGACGGCCGGAGCCGGCGCCTCGCTAGCCGGTGCGGTCTCCGACGGAGCAGCGGGCGCCGCAGCGGCTGGGGCTTCCGTGGCGGCAGGCACAGCGGGCTTGGTCTCTGCCGGCTTGGTCCCGGCTGGCGCAACGGCGGCAACCGCCTCGCCCGGTTCGCGTTCGAAGGGTACAGCGGCGCGAGCCACCACCTTCACGCCGTCGGTGGCAAGGCCGTCGACGTGGATGGTATAGCTGCCGACCGGAATGTCGCGCGTCGCCTCGACCAGGAAATGGCCGTCCGACGACGTCTGTGCGTCGCCGAGCAGAATGTCGTTGGCGTAGGCGCGCACCTTGCGGCCCGCATCGGCGAGGCCGGCGATGAAGATCTTGTTGCCGTCGATCTCGACCGCCTCGACGACGATCTTGGGTTCGGCCGCAGCCGCCGCGGGCGCGGCCGGTGCCGCCGGAGCGGGTTTTGCTTCAACCACGGCTGGCGCGGTCGCCGCCGGCGTGGTGGGCGCTGGAGCGCCGGCCTGGTCGCCGGTTGCCGGTGCCGGCTTTGTCTCGGGCGCCGGGACCGTCAGCAGTTCGGCCGGCTTGCCCGGCTCCTCGACCATGGCCAGCACCTGGCCTGCCGCATTCGCGGGCACCGAGACCACGGCGGTCTGCGCCGAAGCGGTCACGACCGTGCCGACCGTCGAACGCAGGGAGATCGTATAGTCGCCGGGCTTCAGCGGATCGTCGAGCACGATGACAAAGGCGCCATCGGGACCAGCCACCGTGGAACCGATCACCGTCGAGCCGTTGAGGATTTCGACCTTCGAGTTGGGCGCGGCGTTGCCGGCAACGACGATCGAGCCGTTGCCCTCGACGCGCACGACGTCGAAAGTCGGCGCGGTCGGCCCCGCCGTCGCGGGTGCAGCCGGGGCCGTCGCATCGGTTGCAGGTGCTGTCGGGGCTGTCGCCTGGGGTGCCGTGGCTGGAGCGGCCGGCACTGCCGGAGCCGGCAGGCGCCCTTCCGTGCCGGGATCAGCCGGCTTCGGTGCCGCGGGCGGCGTCAAGGCCGCCACTCGCGCCGGCGGCGTTGGATGAAGATACGGGTCGAGCGCGCCCGATACATAGGCGGTTCCCGCGGCCGCGACGGTCCCACCCGCCGCGAACAGGAACGCCTTCAATGGATTAATTGCCATATTTCCGTACCCCTTAGCCACCTAACGCCGGTCTAGCGTGTTTTGCCAAGGCCGACAAGAAAAAGCCCGTTTTTGTCAGTCCTTGGGGCTTGACCAGGCTTTCAGACCCAATCACCAATCACCTTATGAACACGATTCGATCCGTCTGCGTCTATTGCGGCTCGTCTCCGGGCCGCGATGAAATCTATGCCAAGGCCGGACACCTGCTTGGGCGCTCAATCGCCAAGGCAGGCCTGCGGCTGGTCTATGGCGGCGGTACAAAAGGCATCATGGGCGCCGTCGCCGAAGGCGCGCTCAAGGCCGGCGGCAAGGTGACGGGCATCATTCCGCGCTTCCTCATCAACAAGGAAGCAACCGAAACCGCGCTTGACCGGCTCGACGAGTTGCTGATCACCGACAACATGCACGAGCGCAAACACAAAATGTTCGAGAAATCCGACGCCTTTGTGGCGCTGCCTGGCGGCATCGGCACAGTCGAGGAGATCGTCGAGATCATGACCTGGGCGCAACTCGGCCATCACCGCAAGCCGATCGTCTTCGGCAATATCAACGGATTCTGGGACCCGATGACGGCGTTGCTTGATCACATGGCAGCGGAAGGGTTCATTCATACCGCGCAGCGTGTGAAGCCGCTGGTCGTCAACGACCCCGAGGCCATCGTCGCTGCCATCATGGTGGCCGGGTCCTCGGTCGACTCGCCGACCGAGGGCGTCCAGTCGGTAATCGACAAGATGTGAGATCAAGGGAGTAAGGCGGTAGGGAGAAACACTGCCTACCGCTACTGCCCACTTCCCTCCCTCCGGGCAGCCTCCCGCGCCGTGCGGCAGATCTGGAATCGCGGCGACATTCCCGGCAGCGGCACGCTGAGGTTGACGGCCGCGACAACCAAGGCCGTCAGCCAGGCGCCAAGGCGGACAAAGCGCCTTGCATGTCGTCAAGCCACGCGGCACGCTGGTGCCGCCGCTTGCCGAGGCCAGACGTGCCTTCGCGCTGGCGGGCGATAAATCGCAATCATGAGGGGCAAATTGCATTCGACTGACTATCTTGGCCGCCTGTTCGGCCTCGAAGGCAAGCATGCCTTCATCACCGGCGCCAGCCGCGGCCTGGGCTTGGCCTTCGCGGAGGCGCTTGCGAGCGCCGGCGCGCGCGTCACGATCGGCGGCCGCAAGGCCGACGATTTGAAAGCGGCTGCAGACAGGCTGCGCGCCGCGGGTTATTCGATCGCGGAAGCGGTGATCGACGTGACCGACACGCAGTCGGTCGACAAGGCGATCGCAGCGGCGGAAACGGGGACCGCGCCGATCGACATCCTGGTCAACAATGCCGGCATCCAGCGACGGGCGCCGCTGGAAACCTTCAGCGACGCCGACTGGGACGCGCTGATGGCCACCAACCTTGACGGCGTTTTCAAGGTGAGCCGGGCCGTCGTGAAAGGCATGATTGCGCGCCAAAGGGGGTCGATCATCAATGTCTCCTCGGTGCAGAGCGTGCTCGCGCGCCCCTCGATCGCGCCTTACGCGGCGAGCAAGGGCGCAATCACCATGCTGACCAAGTCGATGGCCGGCGAATGGGGTCAGCATGGCGTGCGTGTCAACGCCATCGCGCCGGGCTATTTCAAGACCGAGCTCAACGCGGCGCTGGTCGCCGACGAGAAATTCTCCGCCTGGCTGACCGGCCGCACGCCGATGCGGCGGTGGGGCGAGGTCAGGGAACTCGCGGGTGCCGCCGTGTTCCTGGCGTCCGACGCCGCCAGTTTCGTGAGTGGACAGACACTGCTGGTGGATGGCGGCATCACCAGCGTTCTGTAGCAAGGCAGGCCGTCACGAAACAGTCACACAAAATCGGGGATGCCATGCTAGAAATCGCACCTGGCCGCCCCCGCGACCTCGACCGCATCAGAGACCGGCAAAGCCGCCATGAACATCGCCCTCCCCTCTGAAGGCACCGACCTGTCGCCTTACCTGCCCGATGAGCACGGGCTGTTCTTCGTCTATCACTTTACCACCGAGGGCGCGCGCACCAGGGATGCCGCCGCCGCGCACTGGACGTGGCGCAGCTACCAGCTTTCCGACATGCGCGCCCGCCACGAGATCGGCGCCGATCAGGCCTTGCCAGCGCCGGTGCGCGAAGCCTTCCTGACCGCCAGCCATGGCTGCCACATCGACCTCGAGGATGACTGGCTCTATGGCGATCTGCCGGACCTGCGCCATGACTATTCTGCGGAAGCCGGCGGGCTTGGTCATTTCCGTTTCGCCCTCAACGACACGATGCTGGTCGGCGCCCGCAAGCAGCCACTGCAATCGGTCGACAACATCCGCAAGGCGATCGAGAACGGGTCGCGCAAGTTCCGCTCTCCGGCCGACCTGATCGAGGCTGTCGTCGGCCAGTCGTTCGACGGAATGGCCGCCGAACTCGCGACCCTCGGCGACAGTCTCGACGGTATCGAGGACCGCATCGTCTGCGACGCATGGCACAATGAGCGGCAGGCGCTGGTCGATGCACGCCGTCACCTGGTGGTCATCCACCGGCAGATGGCGACGCTGACCAATCTGTTTCGCCATCTCGATCATTCGCACCGCAACGACCTGCCGGATTCGATCAACGATATGGCAGCGCGGCTTTCGCACCGCGCCCAGACGCTGCACTATGACGGTGAACAGTTGCAGGCGCGCGCGCGGCTGCTGCAGGACGAGCTGATGGCCAAGCTGACGACGCAGTCGAACCGCCTGCTCTATGTGCTGTCGGTGATGACCGCTGTGCTGCTGCCTATGACCATCATCTCGGGCCTGTTCGGCATGAATGTCGGTGGTTTGCCGCTGGTCAACACCCCGTCGGGCTTCTGGGTGGTCACCGCCGTATCGCTGCTGATCGCGGCAGCGACCTATCTTTTCGTCAGGCGGCTCGGACAGATGTAGCCCGGCGCGCCGTCGACAGCATGGACCAGGAATAGATCGCAAGAGCCGCCCAGATCAGGGCAAAGGCGATGGCCTGCGTGGTGCCGAACGGCTCGTCGAAGATCAGCACGGCAATCAGGAACACCATGGTCGGCGCAATGTATTGCATGATGCCGATGGTCGAGAGGCGCAGCAGCTTGGCGCCGAAGGCGAACAGCAGCAGCGGCACCGCGGTCACCGGCCCGCAGCCGATGAGCAGCGCGGTGTCGGTGCCATTGCTGGAGACGAAATGGTCCTGTCCGGTGGCGATCAGGAAGATGATGTAGCCTAGCGCCGGCACCGACAGCAAAAGCACTTCGAGCAGGAAACCCTGGCTGGGACCGATCGGCAGTGTCTTGCGGAAGAAGCCGTAGGCGGCGAAGGAAAACGCCAACGCCAGCGACACCCAGGGCAGCTTGCCGCCCTCGATTGTCAGCACGGCGACGGCGACTGCCGCAAGCGCCACCGCCGCGACCTGCAGGCGGTTAAGGCGCTCACCGAGCAGCAGCGCGCCGACCACCACACTGACCAGCGGGTTGATATAATAGCCCAGCGCAGTCTCGACGGTGCGGTCGACGGCGATCGCCCAGACATAGATGCCCCAGTTGACCGAAATCAGCGCGGCCGTCAGCGCCGCCATGGCGATGGTGCGGGGCGAACGGATTGCCGCCTTGAAGTCCGCCGTGCGGCCGGCCCAGATCAGGACCGCCGCGGCAATCGGCACCGACCAGACGATGCGATGTGCAATCACCTCGGCAAGAGGCAGATGCGCCACCGCCTTCATGTAGAAGGGCAGCAACCCCCACAAGAGATAGGCACCCATCGCCAGCAGGAAGCCGCGGCGGGCTTTTGAATCTGCATCGGGAGTAATTGCTTCAGTGACCATGGCCCAACGCTATGGCCCAGTCACCTTGGCAAAACCATCGCAAAGTTCTGATGGATCAATGGACTTTCGCTGATGGTTCAAACTTACTCAGCCGCAACAAGCCCCGCCATCTCGCGGTTCTTCATCAGCTTGTAGATGATTGAATCCATCAGCGCCTGAAACGAGGCGTCAATAATGTTTTCGGAGACGCCGACCGTCCACCAGCGCGCGCCGGTACCGTCATGCGATTCGATGAGCACGCGCGTGATGGCCTCCGTGCCGCCATTGAGGATACGCACCTTGAAGTCGGCAAGTTCGAGATCGGCGATCTCGTTCTGGTATCTGCCGAGATCCTTGCGCAGCGCGATGTCGAGCGCGTTGACGGGGCCATGGCCCTCGGCCACCGACATCTTCTCCTCGCCTTCGACCAGCACCTTGACCACCGCTTCCGACACTGTCTTCAACTGGCCGTTGGCATCGAAGCGGCGCTCGATCATGCAGCGGAACGAGGTGACGTGGAAGAAATCGGGCAGGCCGTGCAGCATCTTGCGCGCCAGGAGCTCGAATGAGGCGTCGGCACCCTCATAGGCATAGCCCGAGGCCTCGCGCTCCTTGACCACTGATATCAGGGCGTCGAGCCGGTGATCGTCCTTTGGCACATCGATGCCGCGCCGCTTCAACTCGGCGAGGAAATTGGCCTTGCCGCCCTGGTCGGAGACCATGACGCGGCGGCGGTTGCCGACCGATTCCGGCGGCACGTGCTCATAGGTCGCCGGCTCCTTGGCGAGCGCCGAAGCATGAATGCCGGCCTTCGTGGCAAAGGCGGACGAGCCGACATAGGGCGCCTGCGCTTCCGGGGCGCGGTTCAACAATTCGTCGAAGGCGCGGGACAGCCTGGAGATGCCGGTCAGCGCTTCGGCTGAAATTCCAGTCTCGAAGCGGTCGGCGAAAGCCGGCTTCAGCGCCAGTGTCGGCACGATCGAGATCAAATTGGCATTGCCGCAACGTTCGCCGATGCCGTTCAGCGTGCCCTGGATCTGGCGCACGCCGGCCTCGACGGCGGCAAGGGAATTGGCTACAGCCTGGCCCGTGTCGTCGTGGGCGTGGATGCCGAGATGCTTGCCTGGAATGCCCGCGGCGATGACCTTTTCAACGATTGCCCGCACTTCCGATGGCTGCGTGCCGCCATTCGTGTCGCAAAGCACCACCCAGCGCGCGCCGGCATCATAAGCCGTCTTTGCGCAGGCCAGCGCATAGTCCGGGTTGGCCTTGAAGCCGTCGAAGAAATGCTCGCAATCGACCATTGCTTCCTTGTCCGAAGCGACCGATGCCTCGACGGAGGCCTTTATGGCCTCGAGATTCTCCTCGTTGGTGCAACCGAGCGCCACGCGAACATGGTAGTCCCAGCTCTTGGCGACGAAGCAGATTGCGTCCGACTTCGACTGGACGAGTGCCGCCAGCCCCGGATCGTTGGATGCCGAGACGCCCGCCCGCTTGGTCATGCCGAAAGCAACGAATTTGGCGTGTGCCGTGCGCTTCTGCTGGAAGAAGGCGGTATCGGTCGGGTTGGCACCGGGATAACCACCCTCGACATAGTCGAAGCCGAACTCGTCGAGCAATTTGGCAATCGCGATCTTGTCCTCGACCGAAAAGTCGATGCCCGGCGTCTGCTGGCCATCGCGGAGTGTGGTGTCGAAGAGATAGAGACGCTCGCGGCCCATCGTCATTTTCCCGCAAACCTGTCCGTCGCGCGGATCAGTTGATCGAGGATACCCGGCTCCGAATAGGCATGACCGGCGCCTTCGATCAGATGAAAATCCGCCTTCGGCCAGGCCTTGTGCAGCGCCCAGGCGTAGCGCGCCGGGCACGGCATGTCGTAGCGACCGTGGACGATGGTGCCGGGGATGTCCTTGAGTTTGTGGGCGTCACGCAGCAACTGCCCCTCCTTCAGCCAGCCGGCATGGACGAAATAGTGGTTTTCGATGCGGGCGAAGGCGACGGCGTAGTCGTCCTGGCCAAACGGACCGCTGGTTTCAGGCTCCGGCAGCAGCGTGATCGTCTCGCCTTCCCACAGGCTCCAGGCGCGGGCCGCCTCGATCTGCGCCTCGCGGTCGGACCCGACCAGCCGTTTGCGGTAGGCGGCCATCATGTCGCCGCGCTCGGCTTCCGGGATCGGCGCCAGGAAACGTTCCCACTTGTCGGGGAACATTTCTGAGACGCCGAACTGATAGTACCATTCGAGCTCGGCGCGGGTCAGCGTGTAGATGCCGCGCACCACCAGTTCGCTGACGCGATCAGGGTGTGCCTCGGCATAGGCGAGCGCCAGTGTCGAGCCCCACGAGCCGCCGAACACCAGCCATTTATCGAAGCCGGCCATTTCGCGCAGCCGTTCGATGTCGGCGACGAGATGCCAGGTCGTGTTGGCCTCCAGCGAGGCGTTCGGCGTCGACTTTCCGCAGCCGCGCTGATCGAACAGGATGACATCGTAGAGCTTGGGGTCGAATAGCCGCCGGTGTTTTGGCGAGATGGTGCCGCCCGGGCCGCCATGCAGGAACACCGCCGGCTTGGCACCTTTGGTGCCTGACCTCTCCCAATAGACCCTATGGCCGTCGCCGACATCGAGCATCCCCGAGTCGAACGGTTCGATTTCAGGGTAGAGGGTGCGCAAGCTCATAGTTTCAAGCCCTGTTGCGGCCAATTGGCCATTTCGTGATCGGGATGCTGGAAGGAGATGATCTGCTCCTGCCGCGCGTAATAGTCGGGATCGTCGTGGACAGGCTGGTCGAAGATCGTCTCCACCCAAGGCAGCCGCGCCGCATAGTTGACCTGGATCCGCGGCGCCAGGTCGGAGCGGTCGTCGAAGGCGCCGATGGCGATCTCGAGCCCGCCGGGCTGTCGATAGGTCAGCGGTGTGCCGCAACGCGCGCAGAAGCCGCGATCGATATTGACCGATGACTGGAAATAGCTCGGCTCCTCATGGGTCCATTCGACACCATCCTTGGGCACCGTCACCAGCGCGCCGAAGAAGGAACCGAACTGTTTTTGGCACATCCGGCAATGGCAGATGGACGGGCGTCCCAGCGCCCCCTTGATGCGGAAGCGCACGGCGCCGCATTGGCAGCCGCCGGTTCGAACAGTCTCGGTCATGGTCTTTCCTCCGGAGGCCATTGGTCGGTGTCGTGATCGGGATGCTGATAGGAGACGAGTTCGGCGAGATAAGGGGCCGAGCCTATATCCGCCATCGTGTCCTCGCCCGGCAATTGAGAGATGAAATCCACATAGGGCAGTTTCGCTTCCGTGCCCCATTGGATGGTCGGCGCGATACCAGCCGGATCGTCGAACGCGGCTATCGCCAGCGCCATGCCGTCGGGCGCCTCGAAGGTCAGCGGCGTGCCGCATTCGCCACAGAAGCCACGCCAAGCGGCATTGGAGGAACGGAACCGCCTGGGCTCGCCGCGCGTCCAGTCGACCTTGGCGCCGCGCACCGAGACCAGCGGCAGGTAGAAATTGCCGCTCGCCTTCTGACACATGCGACAGTGGCAGACCGAGGCGTCGCCAAGCGCGCCTTCGACGCGGAAGCGCACCGCGCCACACTGGCAGCCACCTGTGTAGACCGGCCGGTTGTCGAGGCTCATCGGTTTTCACTCCGGATCATGGCAGACCGCCTCGACATTGTTGCCGTCAGGATCGAAGACGAAGGCGCCGTAGTAATTCGGGTGATAGTGCGGGCGCAGGCCCGGCCCGCCATTGTTCTTGCCGCCGGCTGCAAGTGCGGCGGCATGGAAGGCATCCACCTCGGCGCGGCTGCGCGCGGTGAAGGCGACGTGCTGGTGATCTCGGGGCTTGTCCTTGCCTGAGCTCAGCCAGAACACCGGTCGGTCGCGACCATAACCGCCGACCTTGGCGCCACCAGTGTATTCCAGCGGCACCATGTAAAGCAGCGAGGCACCCAGCGGCGCCATCGCCTTGTCGTAGAAGGCCTTGGAGGCTTCGAAGTCGGAAACGGTGATGCCGAGATGATCGATCACGGAACGAGCTCCTCCGTTGCTGGTTCGCCGGCCGGCATTTCGGCATTGGCCACGCCGGCCGAGATGACGACGTGCTGGCAGACATTGTCGATATCGCGGATGACGTCGTCATTCCAGAAGCGCAACAGCCGCGGATGGCTGCCGACACTTTGAGGACCTGTCGAAATCAGCGTTCTACGGCGCCCCACTCCGACCATTAGAGAAGCCACCCTCACCGCTTGATTTCCCACGTCGTCATGCGCTCGCCGGTGACCGGGTCCTTGCCGTCCTTCAACTGCACTCCCTTGGCCAGGAGTTCATCGCGCACGCGATCGGCCTCCGCCCAGTTTTTCGCCGCAATAAGCGTCAGGCGCTCGGCAATCGCTTTGGCGACCACGATTTCATCCACCTTGGTCGCGCCAACATCGAAGCCAAGGAAGGTGAGCGCGGTTTTCAATGCCACCGCGGCGGTGTTGTCGCCGCTGCCGCCGAAGTCGGTCGCCTCGCCGGCAAGCTGAGTGAGTTGCTGGAAGGCCGCGTAGGTCGCAAGATCATCCGACAGCGCCTCCACGACCTCCGCCGGCAACTGACCTCCCGCGGCCGGCGCCAGATCCGCCGCGCGTTTCCATTTGCGCAGCGTGTTTTCCGCCTCCTCCAGCTTGCGCACGGAAAAGTCGATCGGTTCGCGGTAATGCGTCATCAGCATCGCCAGCCGCAGCACGTCGCCGGGCCATTTGCGACCACCAAAAGTGTCGGTCTCCAGCAATTCGTGGATCGAGTAGAAATTGCCGAGGCTCTTCGACATCTTCTGGCCCTCGACCTGCAGGAAGCCATTGTGCATCCACACATTGGCCATGACTGACGTGCCGTGGGCGCAGCGCGACTGGGCGATTTCGTTCTCATGGTGCGGAAAGATCAGATCGAGGCCGCCGCCATGGATGTCGAAGACCTCGCCGAGATACGCAGCCGACATGGCCGAGCATTCGATATGCCAGCCAGGCCGGCCCCTGCCCCATGGACTGTGCCAGCCAGGCTCCTCCGGCGATGACAGTTTCCACAGCACGAAATCGCCGGGGTTTTTCTTGTGCGCGTCGACGGCGATGCGGGCACCGGCCTGCTGCTCGTCGAGATTGCGCTTCGACAATTGCCCATAGTCCGGCATCGACGCCGTGTCGAACAGGACTTCGCCTGCCGCGACATAGGCATGGCCGCGTCCGATCAGGCTTTGAATCAAGGTGATCATGTCAGCCTTGCCGTCAGCGCGCGGCTCGACGAATTCCGTCGCGCGCGGCTCGACGGTCGGCTCCAGGCAGCCAAGCGTGGCGACATCCCTGTGGAACTGGTCGGCCGTCTTTTCGGTAACCCGCCGGATCGCTTCGTTGAGCGACAGGGTTCCAGCTGATATTTCGTTGCCGAAATCACGCAATGCGCGCGCGTTGATCTTGTCGTCGACGTCGGTGATGTTGCGCACATAGGTGACGTGCGTCTCGCCATAGAGATGGCGCAGCAGACGGAACAGCACGTCGAAGACGATCACCGGCCTGGCGTTGCCGATATGGGCGAAGTCGTAGACGGTCGGGCCGCAGACATACATGCGCACATTTCGCGGATCGATCGGCACGAAGTCCTCTTTCGTGCGCGTCAGCGTGTTGTAGAGGCGCAGGCCCTGCGATGCGTCTGACATTCCATGCCTTCCCGGTTCAAAACTTCTTGTCTGGATGGAGCGAGGCCAGCGCCGAGGCGCAAATCAGGCTCCAGCCTGCTGGCCGGGGCGTTTGTCCAATCTGGGGAAGATGAGGCGAAAACGTCCGGACCAGCGCGAGGCTAGCCAATAATGCAAATGCCACAAATGGCGAAAGACGTTTTCATGCGCGGCTTTATCGCCTTGACCGGTGTTGCCGTCAAGTCGCGGATCCCGGGAAAAACATCGCGAGGGCCGGCAAAACCATCGCCCGATCACGCGGAATCAGCCGATGAAACATTTTATTAAACATGTCGGCACAGTCATGAAACATTGGCCGGCTAGATCACCAAGCGTCACGATTTGGTCTGATTCAGCGACCAAATCGCATACACGAAAACGTTATCTGGGAAGAGAAACATGCCTCGAAGCAAGCAGGAAGCCAACCGCGCCAAGCAACCGGCGCTGGCCAACCACTATCGTGCGATCGGCCCGGCCGCCATCGTCGCCGCCCTTCTTCACACCGCCAAGAAGAAGAAACCGGCACAGAAGATCGTATCACCTCGTGCCGCCTGAAGCGGCGCTCAGCCGACGCAATCGCCGGCATTGAGAGCGAACGGGCGCCCTGAACATAAAGACCTCGACGGGCTTCGCTAGAACAGCGTCATCTGACTGTCGTCAGCGCCGGGCTTCCGGCGCCTGGCTTTCTCGGGTTCCTGCCCGATCTCGCCCCTCTCTTGAATCTCCGGTCCGGTGTTGGCGACCTTGTTGACGAGGTCGGAAACAGGAATCGCCTCGAAGAAATCAGGCTGCGCCGGTAGCAGCAGATCAGCGACATCGCGCGGTTCTAGCGTGCGGCAATCCAGCCAGCGGGCAAAGTCGGAGATGTCGATCACCACCGGCATCCGGTCATGGATATGGGCGATATCGGCGTTGGCGTTGACAGTCAGGATGGCGCCGGTGTCCATCTCCGAACCGCCCGGCTCGGCATAGGTTTCGATCAGGCCGGCAAAGGCGACCAGCCCGCCATGCCGCGGCCGGATCCAAAAGGGTTGCCCCTTCTTGCCTCCGGTCTGTCGCCACTCGTAAAAACCGGATGCCGGCACCAGCGCGCGGCGGTGGCGCATGGCGGCCTTGAACGAGGCCTTCTCGATTGCGCCTTCGGAGCGCGCGTTGAACAGCAGCGGAAACTCCCTGATGTCCTTGACCCAGGCGGGAAGAAGTCCCCAGCGCACCAACATCGGCTGCCGGTCCGGCAGATTGGAGCCGGGCGCGCGGGGCGCGCCGGCAATCGCCATCAACACAGGCTGCGTCGGCGCGATATTGTAACGCGCCGGAAATTCCTCCAGCTCGGCCAGGCCCAGAAAGGCAGCGGTCTGGTCCGGTGTGGCGGTCAGGGCAAAGCGTCCGCACATGATCGATTGTGCCTTTCGAATAGTTCGGTGTTGAAAGTGGCGATCGAACCGGCGTTGTGCAACCGCTAAAGCTTGCCCATGCTGTCGGCCCACAAAAGACCTGTCTCAATGAGTTGATCAGGGATCGATGAACACAGCACGTAAGATACTTCCGGCGGTCTCGGTAGCCGTCGTGCGTGGCGACACCGTGCTCCTGGTCAAGCGCGCGCGTTCGCCCTCGCAAGGGCTCTACGCCTTTCCCGGCGGCAAGGTCGAAGCCGGCGAGACGCTGGAGGAAGCGGCACGGCGTGAGCTGCTGGAAGAGACCGGCTTGCGCGCCACCGGGTTGCGCCCGCTTCGGAACATCCACATCGACGGCAGGGACGACAACCACCCGGTCGATTATCAGCTCACGGTCTTCGGTGCCGCCTATGCGGGCGGCGAGGCCATGGCCAGCGACGACGCCGAGACAGCCGCCTTCTACACCCTCAAGGAGATGGCCCTGTTGCCGCTTATCGGCTCGGTGTTCGCGGTCGCCGAGGAACTCCTCGGTCACGTTCAAACACGCTGACGCGGCCCTGAAAAATCGGCTTGCAGGCGACAAATTGTTTCGCCACAAGGCTTATGTTGTCTCGCCAGCCACGACATCTCAGGCCGTTCGGCAGACCACAACGCCTTAAGCCGTTCGGTAGACCATGACAGCTGAAGCCGTTAGGCAGAGAAGTCCTATGAACCGTGCGTCAATACTCCTCGCCATTTGTCTTGCCGTAAGCGCGGCCGTACCGGCACGGCCTGCGTTCAGTGCCGAATCGCCGTTCGAGCCGGGGCTGATGCGGCTGGCAGAGGTTTTGGGGTCGCTGCATTTCCTGCGCAATCTGTGCGGGGAGAAGGGCGACCAGTGGCGGGGCGAGATGGAAAAGCTGCTCGATTCGGAGAATCCGGACCCAGAACGCCGCGCCCGCTTCATTGCCAGCTTCAACCGCGGCTATCGTTCCTTCGGCGGCACCTACACCCAGTGCACCGCTTCGGCCACTGAAGCCATCAGCCGTTACATGAAGGAAGGTGAGACGCTGTCGCGCGACATCGCCTCGCGTTACGGCAACTGAGCATCCATCAACAGATATTGGGCGCGTCGCCAGGGATCATCCATATATCCGGCTTGTGTCTGCCTATATCTTGGTGCAATCCTGATGTTGCACTTCTGCAACAGCGTTAATCAAACGTTACCACGCGAATGCGGAATTAACTCAAACTGAAGGTTTTCGCCCCGCAGGCCGGCCTAATCGGCTAAGTTTGATCCGGGTTGAAACGCAGCTTCGCCAAACGCAGTTGGCCCCTGTAAAAGACGATCAAGAAAATGTCGTATTTACAGATACTTACTTGGAGCTGCCTATGAATGGAACAGATCAAGCCTGATCCACACTGATGGGTTGCCGCTTGAAAGGGTGGACATCGCTTATGGAACATGCTGCCAACGACATCGACGCGCTGGTCAGGGAAGAGAAGCGCCTGACGGCGGTCGAGAGCCACAGCGAAGCCTGGGCGGAAGGCCTTTCGGCCGGCATCGAGCCCGAGATCATTGCCGAGGCGGCACTCGAAACGGCATTCGGCGAAATGCTGCGCGCCAATGGCGAGACGTCGGCCCTTGCCCTGCTGGACCGTATGCGTGAAAAGGTGATTGCTGGCGCCTTCGAACCCGAGCGGCTGCGGCACTGAACCGACGTTCGGTTCTCTGACGGTTGAATGCCGTTCGGGCTTCATGCCCGGAAGTAGGGAGATACGGGCAGTGAATTTTCCGATGTCAGGCAGGCCGAAGGGTCTTGTCCTCTGCATCCGCCTCGCTGCTTGCTGTGCCGCGATTGCCTTGGTGACGTGCCTGGCCAGCAGCCCTGCCTATGCGCTGAGCGAGATCAAACGCGAAGAGCTCCCCGCGCCAGTCACACCATCGACGGATGGCGATGGTTCGATGCCCGGAAGCACAGTTCCCATGCCCGATCCGGTGGGAACGCCGCCTTCGAGCAGCCAGCCGGCCGCTCCCGACGCCGCGGAGCCTGACACTCCATCGGATGGCGGCAGCAACAGACCGCGTGTCGATCCCGAGGCGCCCCTGCCGGAAGTCGTCTACGACCTCGGCAAACTGCCCGAGCCGGTGCGGCGCATGCATGACCTGATCATCGAAGCCTGCAAGAGCGGCGACATCGAGAAGCTCAGGCCCCTGATC
Source organism: Mesorhizobium sp. SARCC-RB16n (assembly GCF_008520305.1). Lineage (GTDB taxonomy): Bacteria > Pseudomonadota > Alphaproteobacteria > Rhizobiales > Rhizobiaceae > Mesorhizobium. The sequence goes on from NZ_ML703263.1 coordinate 58,431, forward strand.
GGCAAGGGCGACAGCATGACCCAGCTGTCTCTGGCCGACATCGATGGCGACGCCATCGCCTTCCTCAAAGGGCTGTCCGGCGACCCTGACGGCCAGGAGATCCTGGCCATTCTGGAGGAGGTGCTTAGCGCCGGCTACGTCCATGTCGATGCGGGCAAGCCACAGGAACTCTATGTCTGGCCGTATTTCTTCGCGCTGCCGCTCGACAAGCTCGACGCCAAGCAGCGGGTCGAGCTGTTCAAGATCGTCACCGCCGGCGATTTCGACGACATGAAGCAGTTCGGCGCCTACATCTTCTATCGCGTCGGCATCACGTCCGCCGGGCAATGGATGTTCTTCGTCGCCGGAGATTGAAGCCATCGCCTGCCTGGTTGCGCCAGGATGCGAGCATCGTAGACGATGTTGCTATGTGAGCGGGCTGGCAGATTCTTCGCTGATGTCAGCATCAGGCCAAATGCGAATGCTCTCATTTCGAAGAGCCGAAATGGCACCGCAAGCCACGTCAGCCTCCATCTGCAGAATCTCGGCTGCGTAATTGAACTCTTCCGCATCCCGAAGCTTGTTAACCACCCAGACAACCTTGCGCCGGATATCCTGTCCATATGCAGCCTGGGCCTTGGCTACAGCGTCGCTCGGGATCTCCCGGTAGGCGCTGATCAACATCCCGAGATCAATAGCATCGCGATAGCCGACAGCACGGTCTTGGCATCGATCGGCATTCGCTAATAACTTCTCGGCGAACATGTCCGAGGGGGTCAAAGAAGGTATATTTAGATCGTCGTCGAAACGACCTTGCAATGGGATGCGGGCTTCACGAACGATTTCAAACTTGATCAATTGCCCCCTCAACTTTACCACGGTCCTCAGGCCATACTGATCGATGCGAAAATCCCGTATAGCTTCGACTGGTTCAGGAAAGAATGCCCTTACCCCGCGTTCGACTGCTGACATTCGCAATTGGCGATAGCCGTCGACGTCCGCGCACAGAAAATCGACGTCCAGCGACCGCCTATACTCGCCCAATTTCAACACAATCGCCGTCCCACCACCGAACCAGCATTGGGCTGCGGTCAGGAAATCACGGTCCATAAGCGCGAGGGCTTCAGCGAGAATCCTGTGTTCCGGCTTTCTGAATTCCTTCATGGCTTCCGCTCGCGAAATGTCCGGTTTTAAGGTTGCAAATGCGAGGCGAAAACCGGCACAGGAGGACAATTCAGCCGGAAGTCAGAAGGATACCGTGACCGAATTCGCTGGCGAGATTCTGGATAAGCAATTTCTCGCGCGTCGTAAGCCGTGTCTGATCGACAAAGCGCCAATTGCGCTCGTACAACGCAAATGCTTCGCTGGCCGGGATCAGTCGCACGACATCGCGATTCCACAAGAGCGCTTGCAGCTCTGGAAACTCGGTGGGGTCAATCATAGGCGCGATATGTGCTTGCATAGTGCCTTGAACATAGTGCGGAACGCTTAAAAATCAAAGACGTGACGCACAGCCACTGGTTGCCTAACTAGGCAATGCCTCGGAGAACTCCACCGCCCTGCCCTGGCCGGGCGCGGCGATTTCGCCTTCCCACATGATGCGCGTGCCGCGAAGGACGGTGCCGATCGGCCACCCTGTCACCTGCTTGCCGTCATAAGGTGTCCAGCCGGCTTTTGAGCCGGCCTGCGCGTTGGTAATGGTCTCACGCCGCTTCATGTCGACAATGGTGAAGTCGGCATCGTAGCCGGCGGCGATGCGGCCTTTTCTGGCCATGCCGAAGATGCGCTGCGGGCCATGGCTGGAGAGATCAACGAAGCGCTGCAGGGTCAGCCGGCCGGCGTTGACATGGTCGAGCATGATCGGCACCAGCGTCTGCACGCCGGTCATGCCCGAGGGCGAAGCCGGATAGAACTTTGCTTTCTCGGCCAAGGTGTGCGGCGCGTGGTCGGAGCCGAGCACGTCGACAATGCCCTGCGCAATGCCGTGCCAGACGCCGTCGCGATGGCGCTTGTCCCGCACCGGCGGGTTCATCTGGATCAGCGTTCCAAGCCGCGCATAGTCGTCGGCGCTCAGCGTCAGATGGTGCGGCGTGGCCTCACAGGTCGCGACATCCTTGTGCTGTTCGAGGAACAGGATTTCCTCGGCGGTCGAGATGTGCAGGACGTGGATGCGAGCGCGAACGTCGCGCGCGATGCGGACCAGTCGTTCGGTACAGCGCAAGGCGGCGATCTCGTCACGCCAGACGGAATGCGATGAGGGATCGCCCTCGATGCGCTCGCCCAGGCGCTCGCGCAGACGGAACTCGTCCTCCGAATGAAAAGCGGCGCGGCGGCGCGTGTTTCGCAGGATAGAGGCGACGCTTTCATCGTCCTCGACCAGCAGGTCACCGGTGGACGATCCCATGAAGACCTTTATTCCCGCTGCCCCCGGCAGACGTTCGAGGTCCCCGACATCCCCGGCATTGTCGCGGGTGCCGCCAACCCAGAAAGCAAAATCGCAATGCATGCGACCGCTGCCGCGCCGGACCTTGTCGGCAAGCGTTGCCTCGCTGGTGGTCAGCGGGTTGGTGTTGGGCATCTCGAAGACGGCGGTGACACCGCCGAGCACAGCAGCCCGCGAACCCGTCTCCAGGTCTTCCTTGTGCTCCAGTCCCGGCTCGCGGAAATGCACCTGGCTGTCGACGACGCCCGGCAGGATATGCAGGCCCCGGCAGTCGATCGTCTCGCCAGCCGAGACCTGGCGCAGATCGCCGATCGCGGCGATGCGCCCGCCCTTCACGCCGACGTCGCGCAGCCCCTCGCCGTCATGATTGACCACTGTGCCGCCTGTCAGGATGAGGTCGTAGGTCATGGTGATGCTCTCTTGCGGGGGGAGTGTCAGCGGCTTACGTAATGGCCAACCGTTTTGCAAGATCAGGCTTTTATCCGCCCCATGCCCTTTGCCCAGTTGAAAGACCGCGCGCTTATCTCCGTCTCCGGCCCGGATGCCGAACACTTTCTGCAAAACATCCTGACCACCGATCTCGATGCGCTTGGCGATGGTGAGGCAAAGCCGGGCGCGCTGTTGACGCCGCAAGGCAAGATCCTTTTCGACTTCCTGATCTCGCGGGCGGGTGAAAATGCCTTCCGGATCGAATGCCGTGCCGACGCTTCAGACGATTTCATTCGCCGGCTGCTGCTCTACAAGCTTCGCGCCAAGGTCGAGATTGCCAAGTCGGAACAAACGCTTGTCACTGTCGCGTGGGGAAAAGAGTCAATCGCCTCAGAAAGTGATTCAAGCGCGGTTGCCGACAGGCGCTTTGGCGACGAAAGCGTCACGCGCTTCTATGCCGGCACCGCGGACGCCGGCGACATTGCTGTGTGGCAGGCCTTCCGCATCGCCCATGGCATTGCCGAGAGCGGTACCGACTATGCACTCGGTGATGCGTTCCCGCATGACGTGCTGCTCGACGAGATGGGCGGTGTCGGCTTCAAGAAGGGCTGCTATGTCGGCCAGGAAGTGGTCTCGCGCATGCAGCATCGGGGCACGGCCCGGCGGCGCGTAATGATTGTCGAGGCCGGGCTTCCCCTACCCCCCGTCGGCACCGAATTGACTGTCGAGGGGCGGTCGGTCGGCACGCTCGGCTCAAGTGCCGGCACATCAGGGCTCGCCATTGCCCGCATCGACAGGGTCAAGGCGGCGTTGGACATCGGCCAACCGATCCTGGCGGCCGATGCGCCAGTGACGCTCACCATCCCCGCCTGGGCCAAATTCCGTTTCCCGCAGGCAGCCGTCAGCGCGGAGGAGGCCTGATGGCGGCGGACCGCGCCGGTGCGCCACCACGAGCCTGGCAGCGCATGCTGTCCGGCCGCCGGCTCGACCTGCTCGACCCCTCGCCACTCGACATCGAGATTTCGGACATCGCCCATGGGCTCGCCCGCGTCGCCCGCTGGAACGGCCAGACCAGCGGCGAGCACGCCTTTTCGGTCGCCCAGCATTCACTGCTGGTCGAGGCGCTGTTCAACGAGCTGGTGCCGCAGGCTTCGGCCGACGACCAGTTGGCGGCACTGCTGCATGATGCGCCCGAATATGTCATCGGCGACATGATCTCGCCATTCAAGTCGGTGATGGGCGGCAGCTACAAGGATTGCGAATTGCGCCTGCAACGCGCCATCCATCTGCGTTTCTCGCTGCCTCCCGAGCCGGGTCCCGTACTGCGCAAGGAGATCAAACGCGCCGACCAGATCGCCGCCTATTTCGAGGCAACGCTGCTCGCCGGATTTTCGACCGCCGAGGCGACCGAGTTCTTCGGCCGCCCGCGCGGTTTTTCCGCCGAGCGTTTCGACTTCACGCCATGCTCGGTGACCTGGGCACAGAATGCCTTCCTGAAGCGGTTTTCGGCAATCGAGACGTCAAGACACCACGTTGCGACATCCGCGCTAGGGTAGAAAACGCTAAATTAACCGGATGCGTCAACAGTGTGGTGTTCGATTTAGCACCGCAGGGGCGCCTCATGCCCGTCGTGGATGTCAAGGATGGTTCGGTCGTCCCGGAGCGGGTGGCCGGAGGCGTGGCGCGCTCGCGCCGCATGCAAGATGAGCTGCGCGAGCAGAACGAACGCTTTTCAGCCGCTGTCGAAAACATGTCGCATGGCCTGTGCATGTTCGACGCCGATGAACGCATGATCATCTGCAACCGCAACTACATCGACATCTTCCACCTCGACGCTAAGGTGATGCGGCCAGGCATCCGCTTCATCGACATTCTGCGGCATAGCGTCGACCTCGGCGTCGCCTCGCAAAGCGCCGACGAGCTCTACGCCATCCGCAAGCCCTATATCGACCAGGCGAAACCTTCGACTTACGAAGAAATCCTGTCGGACGGCCGTATCATCCTTATCTCGCACCGGCCGCTGGCTTCGGGCGGCTGGGTCTCGATCTACGAGGACATCACTGAACAGCGGCGCGCCGAGCAGGATCTCAAGGAGCAGCATCGCCGCTTCGACGCAGCGCTCGCCAACATGTCGCAAGGCCTGCTGATGTACGACGCCGACGGCAAGATGATCGTGCGCAACGGGCGCTTTCTGGAATTGTACAACGTCACGGCGGCCGACTTCCCGCTTGGAACGACGCATCGCGACGCGCTCGAGCGGCTGCTGGAACTCGGCATCTACACGAAGATCGACGTCGACAGTGAAGTCGCCAAGACCGAAGCCTGCCGGCGGGCGGGAAAAATGCACTCGACGTATCGCCATCTTGCCGACGGCAGGACGATTCTGGTCGTGCGCCAGCCGATGAGTGGCGGCGGGTGGGTGGCGACGTTCGACGATGTCACGGAGCGCCGTCTGGCCGAAGAGCGCATGACCCATCTTGCGCATCACGACACGTTGACCGGATTGCCCAACCGATCGATGTTTCGCGAGCGGCTCGACCTTGCGCTGGAGGATGTGGCCGCTACGCCGCTCGCGATCTTCTCGCTCGACCTCGACCGTTTCAAGGCTGTCAACGACACTTGGGGGCACCCCGCCGGCGACTGGCTGTTGAAGAGCGTGGCCGAAAGACTGCAGCGTTGCCTGCGCCATGACGCAGACATGATTGCCCGTTTCGGCGGCGATGAGTTCGTCGTCATCCAATCCAACTCCGTGGGCATTGCCGATGCTGAGAAACTGGCAAAGCGCATCGTCGAGGCAATCGCAAAACCATTTCGCGACAAGAGTCGAGACATGCATGTCGGCATCAGCCTGGGCATCGCCGTTTTCCCCGCCGATGGCCGTGACGCCGACACGCTGCTGAAGAACGCCGATACCGCCCTCTACCGGGCGAAGAGCGAAGGGCGAAACCTCTATCGCTTCTTCGAACCTGGAATGGACGCCGTCGTGCAGGCCCGCCGGGCGCTTGAAGTCGACCTGGAGGCGGCGCTGCCGCGCCAGGAGTTCGATCTCGATTTCCAGCCCATCATGAACATCGCCTCGGGCGAGATCATCGGCGCGGAGGCCTTGATGCGCTGGCATTCACCAGCGCGCGGCAAGGTGGTGCCGGACGACTTCATTCCGGTCGCCGAAGAGACAGGACTGATCGTGCCGCTCGGCGAGTGGGCGCTGAGGAAAGCCTGCGCGACGGCGGCAAGCTGGCCGGCGGGTTTACGCATTGCGGTCAATGTCTCGGTGGTGCAGCTCAAAAGCAGCGGGTTTGCCCGCGGCGTGATCTCGGCGCTGGCTTTTTCCGGCGTGCCGGCCGGACAGCTGGAACTGGAAATCACCGAAACCGTGCTGATGGATGAGAGCAAAGCCGTGCTGAAGACGCTGCGCCAGTTGCGTGAGCTCGGTATCCGCATCGCGCTGGACGATTTCGGCACCGGCTATTCCTCGCTCGGCTACCTCAGGCGTTTTCCGGTCGACAAGATCAAGATCGACCGGTCATTCATTCGTGACATGGGCAACCGCGACACGGCGGCGATCGTTCGCTCCATCATCGGTCTCGGCACCGAGCTTGGCATCGTCGTCACCGCCGAGGGCGTCGAAACCGAAAGGCAACTCGACATGCTGCGCGACAATGGCTGCGTCGAGGCCCAAGGCTATCTGATCGGCGTGCCATCGAAGGCAGCTGACATCCAGCGTCTGTTGAAATCACGTGCGCTGCACAGCCAATCCGGCTGACGGCATCGGGGCAAGCTCAGCTCAATGTTTCCAGGTATTTCTCGTGGAAGCTGACATAGCCGGGCTCGACCACCTTCAGATGCTGTTCGATCAGCGCGTGAAACCGCGGCAGTTGATGAAACGGTACGCCGGGATAGGCATGATGCTCGGCATGGAACGGCATGTTCCAGGCCAGCTTGCGTACCGCCCAGTTGGTCAACGTCGTCCTGGTGTTTTCCAGCATGTTGGCGACGAACGGACAGCGGCCGTGCTCGGCCAGCAGATAGAGGCGAAGGAACGGCTGCCCGAGCAGTGCGGGAATGATCCAGACATAGAGCAGCACGGTGAGCCGGAAATAGACGGCGAGCAGAATGACCACAACGTAGAAAGCAATCATGGCGCGCGCCTCGGCCCGCACCTTGGGTCGGCCTTTCGGCGGCACATAGCTCTCCTGACTACCCCCAACTGCATTGGTGTACAGTGTCTTGAAATGCCCCCACCACACCGGCAGGCCCGAGACGTGGACAATGTATTGCCGCAAGGTCTCGGGTTTCGGGGAGGCGAGCTCGGGATCGTTTTCCGGATCCTGCGTGTATCGGTGGTGAGCGAAATGGAAGTAGCGGAACCAATCCGCCGGCAGCGCGATCGCCAGGCTGCACAGCCGTGCCACGCCGTCGTTCAACCACTGTGTTTCGAAAGCCGTGCGGTGAACCGTCTCGTGCAGCAGCGTGAACAGGAACACGATCAGGATGCCTTGCGGCAGCATCAGCAATGGCCAGAACGGTACCTTGACCGCGATCAGCGATCCAATGATGACGATCGCACCCAAGTGAGCGCCGAGTTGGAGCAGGCCCGCGACATCGGATTTGGCCGTCAGGCGATTACGCTCTTCCGGCGTCAGTGACGCGATGATGTCGCGATGATCCATCAGCTTCGATCCAGCCTGGAGATGACGAAGACCACTCTAGTCCGCGAAAAAGCTTTCCAAAAACGACGATTCCTGCGATTTGGATAAGCTAAGCTTATCTATCTGGCGACCATGGTCACATCCCCATCCCTGAAAGGGCTTCAGGCTTTCGAAGCCGCCGCACGTACGGGCAGCTTTGCCGCAGCGGCGGAAGAGCTTTCGGTCTCGGCCGCCGCCGTCAGCCAGCTTATCCGCACCTTGGAGGAGCAGGTGGGCCGCAAGCTGTTTCAGCGGGTCAATCGGCGCGTTGTCCTCACCGAGGCCGGCGTGGAAATGCTGCCGCGGCTGACCGTGGCCTTCCAAGAGATCGGCAGCGTCTCGCGCGAGCTGAGCGGCGATGCATTCCGCCCGCGCCTGGTGGTGTCGGTGCCGCCATCCATGGCCATGGGCTGGCTTTCGCAGCGTCTGGCCGGCTTCGTTGCAAGCCATGGCGCCGCAGACATATCGCTCCGGGGCGATGACGACCCGGTGCCGTTCGACCGTGAACTGATCGATATCAGGCTCTCCTACGGCCCGCATTATCGCGAACATCCGACCGAGGACATTGTCAGGGATGCGGTCTACCCCGTCTGCGCGCCTGAGCTTGCCGGCATGATCAAGGCGGGCGGCGAGCCGCTCGCCGGGCTGCCGCTCATTCACACAGATTGGGGACCGACCGGCGCATCGTTTCCATCCTGGCGCAACTGGTTCGAGGCGGCGGGTGCCCAACCTGGCCGGGCGGTACGGCGCGGCCTGTCGGCCAATTCGTCGCGCGCGGCCCTCGACCTCGCCATTTCGGGGTTGGGCGTGGCACTGGCGCAAGGGATTTACTGTGCCGAGGCGGTGGAGGACGGCCGGCTGGTCCGTCCCGCCGCTGGGGCGATCGCGCTCCGCCAGCCCTATTGCCTGACCATTCCCGAGCGCAGCGCCAGGCGCGATGTCGTGACCGCATTTCGCGATTGGCTTATCGCCGAATGCCGGCGCGCAGTGGGCTCGTCGGCTCTGCGCTGACCGGGAGGGGCGATGATCAGAGGTGCCCGCTCAGGGCCGCCACCATGTCCTTGTTGGCCGCGACGGGCACGATCTCGAACTCGACCAGATCAGCCCATTCGATAACCCATCGCTGCAGCAGCGTCACATCGTCGGTCTCCACCAGCAGGAAGCAGCGGCTCATATCGGCCGCGATCCAGCTATGATGCACGACGAGCTCCTCCGGCTTCAGGCGGCCACGGTCGCGGAACCGGCGATAGATTTCCTTGCGGTCGCAGCCGGTGAAATCCTCGATGACGATGAACTGCATGTTTCCCCTCAGTGGATTATCGCCCCGGCCGGTCGAGCCGCTCCAGGAACCACTGCGTCAGCCGGACCCAGACCTCGTCCTTCTCCCCGGAATCCTCCCAACCATGGTCGAGGTTGGGGTTGTCGTTGACCTCGATGACGAAGACGCCGTCCTTGGTCTCCTTGAGGTCGACGCCATAGAGGCCGTCGCCGATACAGCGCGCCGCCTTCACTGCCGTCTCGACGACATGAGGCGGCGTCTCCTTCAGCGTGAAAGTCTTGATGCCACCCTGGTCGGGCTTGCCATTGGCCTTGTGGTTGACGATCTGCCAGTGCTTCTTGGCCATCAGATAGTGCACGGCAAACAGCGGCTGGCCACCGAGCACGCCGACACGCCAGTCATATTCGGTCGGGATGAATTTCTGGGCGATCAGAAGATCGGAATCCTCGAGCCATTCGGTGGCAAGCGTCTTCAGCTCCTCGAAATTGGCGCATTTTTTGACACCGCGCGAGAACGACGAATCCGGGATCTTCAACACCAGGGGAAAACCCAGCGTCTGCGCCGCGAGTTCGAGATCAGAGGCGCCGGCGATCATCACCGTCGGCGGCACCGGCACCTTGTTGTAGGCCATCAGTTCGTTGAGATAGACCTTGTTGGTACAGCGGATCATCGACAGCGGGTCGTCGATGACAGGCATGCCTTCCTGCTGGGCACGGCGGGCGAAACGGTAGGTGTGATTGGAGATCGAGGTGGTCTCGCGGATGAACAGCGCATCGTAATTCGCGAGCTTGGCGAGATCTTTCCTGGTGATGGGCTCGATTTCGACGCCCATCTTCTCGGCGATCTTGGCCCAGTAGCGCAGCGACGAGATTTCCGACGGCGGCAATTCCTCATGCGGATCGACCAGCGTGGCGAAGGTGTAGCGCGCCGGGGTGCGGCCTTTGGTGTCGCGCCACTCACGGTTGGTGTAGGTCTCCAGGCACTGGATGAAGTCCTTTTCCTCGTCCTCGGTCATGCGCGCCAGCGGATGGAAGCCGATCTTGCGGATCGAAGCCCATTCGGCGCTGTCCTTGATGTGGACCTCGAGCGCCGGCGCGCGGAACCAGTCGAACAACAGCTTGGCGAAACGGTCCCAGACCTTGGATGGCCCGATGCCGAAGAAGATGGAGACCTTCACCGGGAATACGCCGCCGAGGTCCTTGCGGCATTTGTTGAGCGCCAGTTCCAGTTCCGGCAAGGCGTGCTCGTAGAGCTTGCGCTCCGACAGGTCTATCATCGTCTCGACGGTCGGGATGACCTTATGGCCGCGCGAACTCGCCAGCAGCGACGCATAATAGCCGCGGCTCTGGTAGCCGTAATTGTTCGACAGGTTGATGACTTTCGGCCGTTGGCCGCGGAACAGCGAGGGGTGCGCGAGATAGTCGCGATTGGTGATGATCTTGTGCGGTGTCGCCACCTGGTCGAGATCGCTCTGCCTGCCGGTAAGAATGACCCAGGTCATTATCTCTTTCCCAAAGTGATGGCGGCACGCAGTCCGTCGCGGCCGAACTGCGCCATGTTCATGAAGATGCCGTAAGGCACGGGAATGTTGGCGGCATCAAGGATGGTTTCCTGCCTTTCATCCTCGACCCACGGATCATGGATCAGAATATGGTCGCCATCATCGCCGATGGCCAGCACCCAATGCGGCACCTTCTTGCCAAACATCAGAAAGCCGCTGATCAGCACCAGCACCAGTTTGCCCGCGGCGAGAGCCGCCCTGATGTCGTCGATGGTGAACGGACGGTAATTCACCGGGATGCCGTAAAGTTCCGCGCGGCGGCGAAAGTCGACCTGCGCCAATTCCATGATCCGGCGCTTGTCCTCGCTACGCACCGATTGCAGGAACAGCGCGCCGTAGAAGGAGACAAAGATTTCCGCCGCGAGCCCGCTTTCGTAGCCCGAAACGGCCAGACCAAATGGTTCGCAGCCACCCGGCCCAGACATCATGAAGACGGTCGTCGCCTCGCGCCAGAGTCGGATTTCCATCACCGGGTCGGGTACGAAACCACGATCGAAATTGGCCATGGCCATCATCAGGCAGCATGGACCGCAGGTGAACTCACAGGTCTGCTGGTAGAATGGCACCCTGGTGGCGACCGGTAGGTCGCCGCGCAGGGTTTTTTCGTAGCGCAGCGCCGTCGCGCCATCCTCGTAGTACTCCGGCTCGCGGCCAATCTTGCGGTAGCCTGCCTGCTCATAGATACGGATGGCACGGCCATTGTCCTCGCGCACTTCGAGACGCAGCATCATGCGGTCGTGTTCGAAGGCTGCCTCTTCGGCCGCGGACAGCAGCTGACGGCCCATGCCGAGCCCGCCGAAAAACGGTCCGACGGCTATGGAATAGAGCCGTGCGACCCCACTGCCCTTGCGAAACAGCACGATCGCATAGCCGCCGACGCGGCCATCGATTTCGGCGACCAGCGTCTCGGCGGTCTCCCGTTCGATGAACTGTCGGAAGGAGCGGCGGGAAATGCGGTCGCTCGAGAACACAGCTTTCTCGATGGCGGCGAGATCATCGACGTCGGACGCGCGGGCCGTGCGGATCTCGGCAGGCATGCGGCTTGAGAAAACCTCGATTGCGTTGCGAAAACGGCCCCGGTCAAAAGCGTCGCGAACACCGGCCGAAGCGCCGGTATTCATCAAGCGCTATCGCTCCTTGATTAGGGCCGAATTGTGACAGTTTCCGCGGCGGCAGGGAAGCCGGCAAGCTTTGAACGGGATAGCTGTTTTCAAGCCAATCGGCCGTGCAAGATTGGAGCCAGTTCAGCTGGCAAGACCGGCCAGAAGCTGGCCATACGCACTCTTCGCCACAACCGCCAATCGCTCGCGCGGCAGCGAACCGACGACGGCACAGCCATAGCCCTTGTCCAGCCAGTAGACGGCCTGCGGACCGTCCTGCGCCGAAGCATAGGTGCCCTTGGCACTCTCGGTCGATTCCGCCGTCACGAAGAGGGATATGCGCTCGCCCTGGTCGTCCTCGTAGAGCAGCATTGCGGCCTTGCTTTCGCCGGCCGGCAGCAACCGGCCGCCAACCAGTTGGAAGCCGTTTGCGCTCAGGTCCGGCACCACCAGCTTCAGGCCGACCCGGTTGGACAGCCAGGTTTGCAAATGATCCTTGTCGCTGGCCGGCACTTCCACTGCATGGCGCTTCTCGGCGGCATAGATGACATGGGCGGCGATCGCCTGTTCGGCGAGCTGATCCTCCGCGGGATCCTCCTGCCCGAGGCCGCCGATGCCGGCGAAGTAGCCGCCAAATCCGCCCGTGGCCAGAAGCACGGCCGCGGCGGCGGCAAGCCACCAGCGTGAGCGTGGCAATGCTGCCCTAACAGGCGCTTCGCCGAGCACCACCTTGCGCAAGCGCGGGGGAACAGGCTCATCCAGCACGCCGGCAAAGGCTGAGCGCAATGCCTTACGGTCGGCGGTGAAGCGGGCGCTCCTGGCCTTCATCTCGGGATTGGCGTCGAGCCAGGAATCGTAAGCTGCACGCTCATCGGTCGGTAGTTCGCCGTCGAGCGCCATATGGATGTCACGTTCGGAAAAATCGCGGCGGATCATTTCTCGACGATCCTTATGGTGCGGCGCCGCGCCGTGTCGTCCAGCAACCCGCGCAGTTCCTCACGCCCGCGCGCGATGCGCGACATCAGCGTGCCCGCGGGCACACCCAGAATGTTGGCGGCTTCGGCGTAGGAAAAGCCCTCGATGGCGACCATGACCAGCGCCGCGCGGCGATCGGGGCTGATCGCCTGCAATGCGTCGATGATCTCGCGCGAAGCAATGCCCTCCAACTGTTCGGCCGGTTGGGCAACCGCCTCGCCCGCCTCCAGCGGCAGCATTGCCGCTTCGCCGCGGCGGTTCACCTTGCGCATCTGGTCGATGAACAAATGATGCATGATCGTAAACAACCACCTCCTGGGGCTTTCTCCTGTCTGCCAGTTGTCGAGCCGCAGCAATGCGCGCTCGAGGCAGTCCTGAACGAGGTCGTCCGCAGCATCGCGGTCGCGCAAAAGCGAGCGTGCGTAGCGGCGCAGGCGCGGTATTTCGCCAAGGATTGCTGCCTTCTTTTCGTCCATGACCGCTGGTTCTGAGGTCGCCCTTGTTGATCCCGATTGAACGCGCCTTCCCGGCACGGCGCAAGCGGCCAGCGCGAAGCGGTCCACCGCTCCGGTCACCCAAGCAATGAGATAACGCCGGCGGGTGCCGGTTTATTCCCGACCGGCAAGAAAACCAATGATTCGCAGGCGATTATCCTTTTTCCTTCGCCGCCCGCGTCAAAAGCCGCTGGTAGAACAGGCCAATGCCGATCAGCACCGCACCCAGACCGATGAAGGACAGCGCCCTGAGCACACCCTCCAGTTCCGACATGTCGAAGAGGAAAACTTTCAGCACTGCAACCGCGATCAGCCCGGCCGAAGCAATGCGCAGCACCTGCGATTTCAGCCGGACGCCGGCCGTGAGCAGCGCCACGCCGATCACCAGCCAGAGTGCCGAATAGGTATAGGTCTCCAACTGGCCAAAGCCGCTCCACAAGCCGATGAACTCGCCCTTGAACAGGCGCCTCACCGAGAGCGTGGCATAGGCGAAGGCAAGCAGCGCAGCCACCAGCGCCAGCATGGCCGAATACCATTTCGGCCGCTTGCCCCTGCTATAGAGCGCCAGACCACCGGCGGCGATGGCCGGCAGGAGATAGGCCAGGAACAAAAGGTTGAAGACCGGAATCCGGCCGGTCGATTCGTCCGTGAACAACGGATTGAGCACCAGGAAATGCTGGGTGACGACGAAGGCGACTGAGACCACGCCCATCGCCATCGAACCATAGCGCAGCACCGAGCTTGGCGAGCGCCTGTCGATGGCGATCAGGATGGCGCCGGCGCCGATGGCGATCAGCGTGTAGATCGCTTGTTCGGCGAGCGTCGGCGCATCGCTGTTGATGACACCACCATGCATGGCGTGGCGTACCAGCATGGCCAGCGTGAGCAGCGCAAACAGTGCCGCCGCCGCCTCCATGGCCAGGCGCGGGCGGCCATCGGTAGTGCGGGCGAGCTGCCAGGCGGCGAAACCGAAGGCGAGCGCCGGTATGCCGTAGCCCGGCAGCAGCCAGTTGAAGACCGGTGTCGTCGACAGGAATTCGGCGCCGACGATCGTCGGGTCGAACGCAACGCGGCCAAGCACCGCGATGACAGCGGCGACTGAAATCCAGCCGAGCACGGGATAAGAGCGCCAGCGCGTGGCGAACGCCGGCACGATTGCCGCGGCACCGAGCAGGATGGTGGTCCAGCCGGAATCAAAAGCCATGTGCAGCATCAGGAGGCCGGCGACTGCAGCGCCAACCAGGGCAAACGACACTGCGGCACCGCCCTTGAGCGGCGGTTCCTCAGCCCCCGCGATCCACTCGCCGCCAGCGGCGAAGACCGCGACCAGCAGGGCCGCGACGGCGGCGTAGGCAAAGTCACGGTCGAGATTGCCGAAGGTGAACCAGAGCGCCAGCACGATGACCAGAGGCGCGATGACGCCCCATGCAGCCCACGAGGCTGCTCGGATCTGTGTCGTGGCGGCTAACCTTCGCGCGGCCCAGAGACCGGCGGCGATGAACACCACGCCAAGTCCGATGCCAAGTCGCAAGCTCAGCGCGTTAGCGGTGACCAAAGGCACCCCATCAATACCCAAAGCGCCGCTCGAAAAATCGGAAGCGATGGAGGTGGGCGGGATGATGCCGAGATAGATCAGCACCGTCGCCAGTCCGGCGGAATAAAGGAGTGGCAGTGCCAGTGGGCGGTAGAGCGCGACCGCTACCATCACGACAAGCAGCACCGCGCCCGGCAAGGCATCACCGGCAGCGGCGAAGACCGGCGCAACCGAGAGCCCCAGCGCCGAGAGGGCGACGAACAGTCCAGGCACGATCGACGGCCAGTCAAAGGTTCTGGCTGATCCGGTCTCGTCGCCGCGACTGCTAAGCCAGACAAGGGCAAGCACAGCCAGCGTCACAGTGTCGATGAACAGGATCGCGGAGAGGCTCGCGCCCGGTGCGTCGGTCATGTAGAGGATGGTCCAGATGCCGCTGCCGAAAAAGCCGGCCGCCATCAGTGCTTTCCAGTCGCGCATGCGGGCGATGACGCCGGTGGCGGCGAGCACGACGGCGAGGTAGCCGAACAACGCCCAGGGATTGGGCGCCTGCGAAGCGATCAGCGCCGGCGTCACCATGGCGCCGACGAGGCCGATACCGGCCAGTGCCTGGCCATGGACGAGAGCGGCGGCAATGGTCGCAATGCCGATGGCACCGAGCAGCATGAAGGCAAGCGCCGGGCCAATGAAGCCGTAAATGCCGTGGGCGGCATAGACGGTGCCGAACAGGATGAAGGCACCGGCCGCAGTCAGGATCGCCGGAATATAGGCGCCGGCAACACCTTGCACCGGCACCTTGAAGCCGGTGCGGCGAATGAACTCGCCGCCGGCGACCAGCACCAACCCGAGCACCGCCGCCATGGTGAGCCGTACGCCGGGCCCGAAAATGCCGGCCTCGATGGTGTAGCGGATCAGGAACAAGCCGCCCAGAGCCAGCGCAATGCCGCCGACCCAGACCGCCCAGCGCGTACCGAGCGCGGTTTCGACGTCGGTCTGGCGAGCGGCTTTGGCGGCTGTGGCCGGCGCGACGTCCGGCGTTTTCGGTGGCGCCTCGGGTGCGCTCCAAGGACCGGGCACGCTCTCCGCGGCCGGGATTTCCGCCTCCGTGGCCTGTACCAGCGCGGGTGCCTGCTCGGTGATTGTCGCCGAGACGATATCGGCCTCAGGCCCGGCCACCGGTGCCGTGTCGGCCTTGCCCGCGTCCGCTTCCTGTTGCGACGGCCTGACCGCGGGCGGCACGGCGCCCGAAAGCACGAGACTGCGCAGCGCGCCAAGTTCGCGCTCGATCAGACCGATGCGACTCTGCTGACGCGAAATGATGACGAACAAGGCGATGATGGCAACAAGGTCGATCAGGCTTTCAAACATGGCGGTTCCCCCAAACCAGGCCAGTTTTCACTGACATTTCGCCTCACTGACATTCAAATGCGGCGGTCAAGCGGCTGAAAACTCAACGCGCCGCCAGATTGGCGGCCGGAAATATCGAACATGTCTCGGTACCGAAAGCCAGCAGCTTGCCTCCGGCATCCTTCAGCGTCGCTTCCGAAACGGCAAGCGTGCGGCCCTTGTGGATCACCTTGCCTTCGCAGACCACCTCGCCGGTCCTGGGCGTGATCGGCCGCGTCAGGTTCACCTTGAACTCCGCCGTCGTATAGGCCTCGCCCTTTTCGAGCAGCGTCTGCACGGCGCAGCCAAGTGCCGAATCGAGCAGCGTCGCCGCCCACCCGCCATGCACGCTGCCCAGCGGGTTGAGGTGGCGCTCGCTCGGCATGCCGCGAAAGACCGCGCGCCCCTCGGACACTTCGGTAAGGGTGAAATTCAACTGAAAAGAAATCGGCGGCGCCGGATATTTGCCGTCGAGAATGCGCTGCAGCAGTTCAAGCCCGGTGTATTTCAGGATGTCGGCGTGCGGAATGGTGCCAAGGCCGAGCGGCGAGACCTGGCCCGGATAGAGTTCGACTTCGCTCATGCGGCATTGTCTCCGGGAATGGTCTTGCCGCGCTCCTGGTGCTTGCGCAGGACGGCAAGGAAGCCGGCGCGGGCGTCGGGCTGATCGATGCCGCGCGGCTCGTAGACATGGCGGCTGAAGAAGAAACCGGTCAAGCGGAAGGCGTCCGCGATCGCGGCCTGATTCGCGCGCAGGCCGGAACCGCGCTGCAGAAACGCAGGCAGCACCAGCATCTTGTCGCGCCATGGCGCGCCGGCGTCGCGCGATACCGCGCGGCCCGACTTCGGCGAGACATAGGCAAGATCCTGTTTGGTGCCGGTGGCGGCGCATTGGCTGAGATCGAGGCCAAAGCCGAGTTCATCAAGAATCAGAAGTTCGAAACGTGCGATCAGTTCGCCGGCGGCATCGGCATCGTCCAGGTGGACGATCATCACCGAAAGCGCCTCGTAGAGGCCGCCATGGGCGTCACGCTCGGGCAGCAGGCGCAGATGCGCCGCCATCGTCTGAAGACCGTAGACGGCGATGGCACTGTCCATCAGCCGGGCGGCATTCATTTCGATCGCTTCGGCCTGGAAGGTACCCAGATGCTCGTCGAGGCGCGCACGCCACAAGAGATCGACGCGATTGCCGGGCTGGAGAACGGGCTGCTGCTTGCGGGAGCGGCCGCCGCGCACGAGGCCAAGATGCCGGCCATGGGCACGTGTCATCACCTCGAGAATGGCGCTGGTTTCGCCATGCTTGCGGGTGCCGAGAATGATTCCCTCGTCGCGCCATTCCATATCAGGAGCTTTTCACCGATCGGGTGGCGAAATCAAGATGAGGCCCAGGTGACTGGCAAAACAGCGCCTTACCGGCAAACAAAAAACCGCCCGCAGCGATACGCTGCGGGCGGCCTGGTAAGGTCAGTCTATGCCTTAGAAGGAGCGCTGGAAGCGGAGGATGCCGCCGACGTTGCTCTTCTTGGTCGCACCAGCCCAAATGGAGTTGGCCGGGGTGTCATTGCCGACATTCTGGTAATCGACTTCAGCTGTAACCGTAAAACCGGGCACAACGGTATAGGCGATGTTAGCGGCGATGCCGAGGTTCTTCCAATCGTCGTAGGAGACCTGGGCGTTGAACGAAGTCTTGGCGTTGAACTTGTAGGTGCCGCCGCCCCAGACTGCCCAGTTGCCGCCCCACTGCTTGTAGAAGCCGCGACCTTTGGCATTGACGAAGTTGGTCGGATCGGTGAGGTTGTTGTCCGAACCATAACCGCCCATGACGAACAGCGACAGTTCCTTGGTGACGTTGACGTCCAGGCGAACCTTGCCGGCGACTTCTTCATAGTTGCTGTCATAAGCAACGACGCCGGTGACCGCGCCCCAGTCGGCCTTGTACTTCAAGCCGCCGACGACATGGGGGACATAGCTGTCGATGGTGCCGGTTTTGCCAGCGCCTTCTTCGAGCGAGACCATTCCCGAGAAGCCGCTGCCTGCGTCAAAGTAATATTGAACGACGTTGCTCTCCTGCCCGCCATAGGGCACGATCGTATCCTGAATGACGTTGCCGGCATAGCCGACGAACGTATCGAAAGCCGTATCGTCCTTGCCGACGCGAAGGCCGCCGAGCTGAATCCAGGCGAAACGCAGCGAGAGAGACTTGTTACGGCCCTGCCAGTCGTCCGCATTGGAGGCGCCCTGATTAAGGTAGTCGCCGCTGCTGTTGCCGTAGTTGAAGCGGGTCTCGGTGTAGGTCTTCAATGTACCGAGTTCGGTCTCCTGACCGGTCCAGGTCTTCAGCGTGAAGCGGGTGTTCTTGTAGTAGGTCGAATGCGGGCTGCCGTCCTGGCGATCCGGAACGTGGTTGACACCATCGAACGAGCCGGCATCGCCGACGCCGATGTCGTAACGGACATAGCCACCGATGCGCAGGCAGGTTTCGGTACCCGGGATATAGAAGTAGCCGGCGCCGTAGACGTCGCAGATCTTGACGTATTCGGCCGGTTCCGGTTCGGCGACGACAACCGCGTCCGCGGCGCGTGCGCCGGACACCGCGATCAGTGCCGCGGCTGAGCCGAGAAGGAGGCTCTTGATGTTCATTTTCTGACCTCTCCAGTCAAGTTAAAAAAATGGCTTCTGAATTGTGGTTGGCGGATATGTTTTCCCGCCTCACCCCCACAACGAAAAAGGCCCGCACCGCGTCCCCTTTTCGCGGCGAACATACCCACCAAACTTCCGCCTTCAATGACAATTCCGCAAATATGCCGGATTCGTTCCACAGATTAAATCTGTGTTGCACAAATAACACTAACCAGGCCAGGCCAATTTTCAAACTGGCACAAATGGCACATCGTCATTTTTGTGTAATAATCAAAAATATACACTGCTTTAAGTTCTACTTCTTCAGTTTATTCCTTTAATTTCAAAACAGTTGCGTATGCCGTCTAACTTATTTCGAACAAGGTGTTTTTTATACGCCAGATTCTTTAGTCAACCTGGTCCATCTCTCAGACATTCAGCGGGCGACAGAGGGCCACGTAAAGGGTTGCCGCGGCAGCGTCTTTCTGATTCCTTCGAAACTCAACGCGCCTAATTCCGGGCAGACAGGCGTTTCGCCTCACGCCTGGCGCTCGCGATCGATCAGCGATTGTTGATCTCGGTCGGGGTGACGTCTGTATGGCTGGCAGCGGTGATGAGTGCCCCCCCAGCCATGTCCGCGCACCCAAGTCGCCTCACCTGTCCCGAGGCAAGCGCGAAACGTGTCCCGGCTTTCGCCTTCGCGACGGCACTCGGCAACCGCATAGTCATCTCGTCGCCGAGATGAATGGTCCTGTTGTCCCAGCCGCCAAATGCGACCGGCCTGACAGGAAGATGCCGCCAACGTTGAAACCGCGCGGCAATCAGCCGGCGCACAAGGGCGGCATCGATCGCTACCTAATGCGGAAACTCCAGCCCCATCTCGCGGTAGCGCTCGGGGTCGTCGCCCCAGTTCTCGCGCACTTTCACGAACAGGAACAGATGCACCTTCTGCTCCAATATACCTGCTATTTCCATTCGCGCGGCCTGCCCGATGGCGCGGATGGTCTCGCCCTTGTGGCCGAGCACGATCTTCTTCTGGCTGTCGCGCTCGACATAGATGGTCTGGTCGATGCGCACCGAGCCGTCCTTCTTCTCTTCCCATTTCTCGGTCTCGATGTGCGAGGAATAGGGTAGCTCTTGATGCAGCCTGAGATAGAGTTTTTCGCGGGTGATCTCGGCCGCGAGCTGGCGCATCGGCAGGTCGGAAATCTGGTCTTCCGGATAGTACCATGGGCCGGTCGGCAGCGCCTGGGCCAGATAGTCGAGCAGGTCCTTGCAGCCGGAGCCGGTCAACGCCGAGACCATGAAAGTGCGCTGGAACGGCACTTTCTCATTCGCCGCCGCGGAGAGGGCCAGCAACGCTTCCGGCCTGACGCGGTCGACCTTGTTGAGGATCAGCGCCATCGGCTGGCGCACATCCTTCAGCCGTTCGAGGATGGCATCGGCGTCGCCCCTGATGCCGCGTTCGGCGTCGATCAGCAGCAGCACGATATCGGCGTCCTTGGCGCCGCCCCAGGCGGTGGTCACCATTGCCGTGTCCAGCCGCCGCTTGGGCTTGAAGATGCCCGGTGTGTCGACAAAGACGATCTGCGCGTTATCGTGCGTGGCGATGCCGCGCACGATGGCGCGTGTCGTCTGCACCTTGTGGGTGACGATCGAGACCTTGGCACCGACCAGTTGGTTGACCAGCGTCGACTTGCCGGCATTGGGCGCGCCGATCAGCGCGACGAAGCCGGAATGCGTGACGGGAGCGGCTGCAGTGTCTTCGGCGGTCATGCCGCACTCCCTTCATGAACCCAGACGCCCTCGCGAACCAGAAGGGCAGCGGCGGCGGCCTGTTCGGCCTCGCGCTTGGAGCGGCCGCTGCCGGTTGCCGGCTGAAACGCACCGACCTTGACGCTGACGGTAAACAGCGGATCGTGATCGGGGCCTTCCCGGCCGTCGATCTGATAGGCGGGAACAGCACTCGCCGCCTGATGCGCCCATTCCTGCAATTCGGTCTTGGCGTCGCGGCGTGCCGCACCCGAGGCCTGCGAGCGCGGCTGCCAGTATTTGTGAATGAAGGCGCGGGCTGCTTCCAGGCCGCCGTCGAGATAAAGCACGGCGATCAAGGATTCCAATGCGTCGGCGCGCAGGTTGACGCGCTTGCGTCCCTCAAGCCCGCGCACGTCCGATCCTGCACGGATCAGGTCCGGCAGCCCGATATGCTCGGCGATCTCAGAAAGTGCTTCGGCGTTAACGAGCGCATTGAGCCGCAGCGACAACTCCCCTTCCGTCGCATCCGGAAACGCTGCCAGCAGCATGTCGGCGACAACAAGGCCAAGAACCCGGTCGCCGAGAAATTCGAACCGCTCATAATCGGCGCCCGCATTGGCGCCGCGCGCACTGGCATGGGTAAGCGCACGCTGCAGGCGATGGCGGTCGGCAAAGGCATGGCCCGTGCGTTCCGCCAGCGCTTCCGCGAGCGCATCGGCGGTCAACCGTTTTGGTGCCGCCATGACCCTAGTTGACGAAATGGAACAGGCGCGAAACGCGCATCAGCGACGGCCATTTCCAGATTTCGAGCGGGCTTGCCTTGCCGGCGATAGAGAAGAAGACAAGGTTGGCGCGGCCGACAAGGTTCTCGGCCGGAACATAGCCGACGGTGAAGCGGCTGTCGGCGGAATTGTCCCTGTTGTCGCCCATCATGAAATAGTGGCCGGGGGGCACGTCGAATTCGCGGGTGTTGTCGCCGATCGAGTTCGGCGACAGGTCGAGCGTGTCGTAGCTGACGCCATCGGGCAGCGTCTCGCGATAAACATCGATCGGATAATCCTTTTCCGTGATGTCGGGATTGTCGATCTGGCCGGTCTTGACGCGCGGCACGCCGACGCCGTTGATGAAGACTTGGCCATTCTTCATCTGGATCTTGTCGCCGGGCAGGCCAATGACGCGCTTGATGTAGTCGATGGACGGATCCGGCGGGAACTTGAACACCACCACGTCGCCACGCTTGGGCTCGGAGCCCCAGATGCGGCCCGAGAAAATGTCCGGTCCAAAAGGCAGCGAATAGCGCGAGTAGCCGTAGGACCATTTGGTGACGAACAGGTAGTCGCCTTCCAGAAGCGTCGGCCGCATCGAGCCCGACGGGATCGAGAAGGGCTGGAACAGCAGCGTGCGAATGACCAGGGCGAGCAAAAGCGCCTGGACGATGACGCTGACGGTTTCGCCAAGTCCGCCGGATTTCTTCTGGGATTTTTCAGCCACGCTCATGTCGTCCTCGATTGTGCGTTGGATGGTATAGAGTCTCGGCGCGCGCTGGGCAACGTCAATGCCGGTCGTCAGATGCAATCAATGTGGCGCTTCTTCGACCGGTAACCCCTCTATGATCACAAAGGCTTGAGCGAGCGGAAAATCATCCGTGATCGTGAGGTGGATCACTGCCCGATAATCTTGAGGCAGGATCTTTTCCAGCCGCGCCAGCGCCCCGCCGGTCAGCGCCATCGTCGGCGCCCCGCTGGGCAGGTTGACGACACCCATGTCACGCCAGAAGACCCCCTGTGCCAGACCGGTGCCCAGTGCCTTGGCGCACGCCTCCTTTGCGGCAAATCGCTTGGCGTAGGAAGCCGCGCGGGCGCGTCGGTTCTCCGAACGCGCCTGTTCCACCTCGGTGTAGATTCTCTGGATGAAGCGTTGGCCGTGACGCTCAAGCGATTTCTCGATGCGTCTGATGTCGATCAGGTCGCTGCCAATGCCGATGATCATTGGGCGGCGGAACCGACGCTTCCGCCGGAATGAGGCGAATGCTCACGGCGACTCGCGCGCTCGGCCAGCCGCTTGCGCCTCTGTTCGCGGAAGACATTCATGCCCCAGCGCGTGATGCCGTAGAACACCAGGCCGAACACCAGCCCGAGCGGCACCGCCCCGATCAACATCGGCTCCAGGACAGGATGCCACAGTTTGGCGAAGGAAAGCGTGTGCATCATCTCGCCCAGATGCGCCGGCGGACCGTGCGCCGGAAGGCGATCGTGCAGGATGAGCTTGCCGGTTTCCCAGGATGCGCCCCACAAGAGCGGAAAGGTAAGCGGATTGCCGAAAAACACCGCACCGAGAGCCGCTGCCACCAGATTGCCGGCGATCACCCAACACAGAACGGCGGCAATGATGAAGTGGAAACCGACGGGGAAGAACGACGCAAAGACACCTGCGGCGACGCCCGCCGCCACCGCATGCGGGGTGGCCTTCAGCCGCAGAATGCGCTTGGAGAAATATTGAAGCGAGCGCGAAAACGAACGGCGCGGCCACAGATAGGTGCGCACCCGTTCGAAAAGGCCATCAGGTTTGCGGCGACGAAAAAGCACTCTCTTCCTATTCCCGACAACTCACAGCTTACACGCCCGCTGTTTCCAGCCGGGCTTCGACGATCACATCTTGCGCTTTACGGTCGCCAGAAGGCAATCGCGACTTTGATATAGCCATCCGCAACCTCCACAACAACCGAGGTCCACCTGCGCAGCGGCCGTACCGCCAATAATTTTTGGTAAGGTTCGTTTCTCCACACCGGACAATCGCGGCGAATTTGAGAAGTAGCCTCGACATATTGTCGCAACCAAATGCTTGAAGCACTATCGCGGGTAGTGGCTGACCTCGACAAGGTTGTCATCCGGGTCTCGGAAATAAACCGAGATCATCGGCCCTTGCGCGCCAATGCGTTCGACCGGCCCGAGCTCCACCACCACATCATTGGCCTCGAGATCGGCAAGGAATTCGCCGAGCGGCCGATCGCTGATCAGGCAGAAGTCGCCGGATCCGGGCGTCGGCGACTTCGCCTTCGGCTCGAAGGTGCGGCTGATCTCATGGACATTGATCTTCTGATTGCCGAAGACAAGTGCCGTCGGCCGGCCCGGCGTGTCGACGCGTTCAAAGCCAAGCACGCGTTGATAAAAAGCGCAGGTCGCCTCGAGCGACGCCACCGTCAGCACGAAATGATCGATGCCGACGATCAATGCGACCTCCTCAGATGTTGCGGCTGCCGGGCTTGATCGCCGGGATGGCGGCAAGCTCCGGCGGCAACCTGTCAGGCGGATAGGCTGGAACCTCATATTCGGCAAGCGCGATCAGCGGCACGCCGACATGGGTCTTGCCGGCCGAGCGGTCGATGATGCAGGTGGCCGCGACCACTTCTGCGCCAAGTTCACGCAAGCAATCTATGGTTTCGCGGATAGACAATCCGGTGGTGACGATGTCCTCGACGATGACGACGCGGGCGCCTCGGTCGATCTCGAAGCGCCGCAGGCGGAACTCGCCCCCTTCCCGCTCCACCCAGATCGCCGGTACGCCAAGGTGGCGCGAGGTTTCGTAAGCCGGGATCAGCCCGCCGATCGCCGGCCCAACGACATAATCGATCTTGCCCGGAACCGCGGCGCGGATCTTCTCGGCCAGCGCCTTGCACAGCCGCTCGGTCTTGTCGGCATGCATGAACACCCGTGCCTTCTGCAGGAAGACTGGGCTGCGCAGGCCCGACGTCAGGATGAAATGACCCTCCAGAACAGCGCCAGCCTCACGGAATATACCCAGCACTTCGTCGGTATTCATCTCGTCCCCCATGATCGGCTATCGCTAGCCATTGACGCGCCGCGCATCGCTGACGCTCGAATTGTCCTTGAGCTGCGACAGCAGCCGGTTGAGATGCTTCAGGTCCCAGACTTCGAGATCGATCAGCATTTCGGTGAAATCGGGCGCGGTGCGCACCATCGAAAGCGTATGGATGTTGGCGTCGTTGGAGGCAACGACCTGGGCGATGTCGGCAAGCGAGCCCGGCGCGTTGATGGCGGTGACCGAGACCCGCGCGGGAAACCGCTCCTTGGTGCGTTCGTCGATGTCCCAGCGCACGTCGATCCAGCGCTCCGGCTGGTCGTCGAAAGCTTGCAGCGCCGGCGACTGGATCGGGTATATGGTGATGCCGGTGCCCGGCTGGACGATGCCGACGATACGGTCGCCAGGGACCGCGCCTTCCGGCGCGAAGCGCACCGGCAGATCGCCGCGTACGCCGCGGATCGGCACAGCGCCGGTGCCTGGCTGGTCCTTGTCCTTGCGCGCGGCCCGGCCCGGTATCTGGAACAGCATGCCGGCGGCGTTGCGGATCTTCGACCAGCCCTCCTCGCGCTGCTTGGGAGCCGCGGGGGTGACGCGCTCGTCCTTGTAGTCAGGGAAGACCGCCTTCATGACATCGGTGGAAGCCAGTTCTCCGCGACCGACGGACGCCAGCACATCCTCGATGTCCTTGCGCGCCAACCGGTGCAGGACGGGCTTCAGGCTTTCCTTGGTGAAGGTCTTGCCGGCTCGTTCGAAGGCACGCTCCAGAATACGCGCGCCAAGGCCGGAATACTGCTTGCGGATCGCATTCTTGGTGGCGCGGCGGATGGCGGCGCGCGCCTTGCCGGTGACGACGACCGATTCCCACGCGGCTGGCGGCACCTGCGCCTTGGAGCGGATGATCTCGACCTCGTCGCCATTCTTCAGTTCCGTCATCAGCGGCATGATGCGGCCATTGACCTTGGCGCCGACGCAGGTGTCGCCGACATCGGTGTGGACGGCATAGGCGAAATCGATCGGCGTGGCGCCGCGCGGCAAGGCAATCAGCATGCCCTTCGGCGTGAAGCAGAACACCTGGTCCTGGAACAGCTCCAGCTTGGTGTTCTCGAGAAAATCCTCGGGATTGTCGCCTTCGGCCAACTGTTCGATGGTACGCCGCAGCCAGGCATAGGCATTGGTCTCCTTCGAGATCGCGTGCGCGGCGCCGTTCGTCTTGCCGCCGGTGTCCTTGTAGATCGAATGGGCGGCGACGCCATATTCGGCAATCTTGTTCATCTCGCGGGTGCGGATCTGCAACTCGACGCGCTGGCGCGAGGGGCCGACGATGGTCGTGTGGATCGAACGGTAGTCGTTCTGTTTCGGCGTCGAGATGTAGTCCTTGAAGCGGCCAGGCACCATCGACCATGTGGTGTGGATGGCGCCGAGCGCGCGATAGCAGTCCTCGACGCTGTCGACGACGACGCGGAAGCCGAAGATGTCGGACAATTGCTCGAAGGACAGCGCCTTGGCCTCCATCTTGCGGAACACCGACCACGGCTTCTTCTGGCGGCTCTTCACGCCGGCCTTGATGGCGTGTTTCTCGAACAGGCCCGAAAGAGCCTTCTCGATCTCGGACAACACATCCTTGTTGCGCTCGAAGATTTCGGCGAGCCGGGCGGTGACGGCGCGATAGGCTTCGGGATTGATGAAGCGGAAGGCGATCTCCTCCAGTTCCTCGCGCATGCCCTGCATGCCCATGCGCCCAGCCAAAGGCGCGTAGATGTCCATCGTCTCCTCGGCGATGCGCAGGCGCTTAGCCTCCGGCATATGGTCGAGGGTGCGCATGTTGTGCAGGCGGTCGGCGAGCTTGACCAGGAGCACGCGGACATCTTCCGAGATCGCCAGCAGAAGCTTGCGCAGGTTTTCCGCCTGTTCGGCCTTCTTCGACACGAGGTCGAGCTTCTTCAGCTTGGTCAGCCCTTCGACCAGCTTGCCCATTTCGGGACCGAACAACTCATCGATCTCGGCCCTGGTCGCCGTGGTGTCCTCGATGGTGTCATGCAGCAGGGCGACGGCGATCGTGGCCTCATCCATATGCATTTCAGTGAGGATGGCGGCGACTTCGAGCGGATGCGAGAAATAGGGATCGCCGGAAGCGCGCTTCTGGTGGCCGTGCTTCTGCATGGCGTAGACATAGGCCTTGTTGAGCAATGCCTCGTTGACGTCAGGCTTGTAGCGCTGAACGCGCTCGACAAGCTCATACTGACGCATCATGGGCTAAATCTCTCGGCAATAAAATGAATCATGCGCCGCACTGCTGTGCGGCGCATGCCATAGATAGCCACGAAACTGCCGGGACGGAAGTGCCGGAGATTGTTCCAGGCGCTTCCGAAGAGCTCTCTTAGTAGTCGTCGCTCTTTTCCGGCGGCACCAGACCTTCGATGCCGGCCAGCAGGTCTTCCTCGGTCATGCGATCGAAGGTGATGTTGTCCTCGGTGTCATCGGCGTCGGCGGCGGCAACGGCACCGCCAGTCTGGTCGGCGATCACTTCGCCGTCGGCTTCGGGCTCGTCGACCTCGACATGCTTCTGCAGCGAATGGATCAGATCTTCCTTGAGGTCGTCGGGCGACAGCGTCTCGTCGGCAATCTCGCGTAGCGCAATGACCGGGTTCTTGTCGTTGTCGCGCGGGACGGTGATCTGCGCGCCCTGGCTGATCTGACGGGCGCGGTGGCCGGCCAGAAGCACCAGCTCGAAGCGGTTGTCGACCTTGTCGATGCAATCTTCAACGGTTACGCGGGCCATGGATTGCCCCTTTCATGCCTGGATTTAATGGAAAACAGGCGCGGTCCATAACCCGAACGGCGCCAAAATACAAGCATCATGGCAATGCGCGCCGCAGGACAGCGCGCGTCCAAGGTTCGGCGCCACGATCACAATTGCTTGCAGTGCGCCACATACCCTTGGATTGCCACCAAACTGGCGTTATCTCGGTTGGTCCAAGGTCGGCCGGTTTATTATGAGCCTGACCGATAGTCACTACCGCATTTCGTTTAGACGGCCGCTTATTTCGAAAAGGAATTTTTCCCATGTTCGACCCTCGTGAGAAAATCGCCCTGTTCATCGACGGCGCCAATCTCTACGCCACCTCGCGCGCGCTCGGGTTCGACATCGACTATCGCAAGCTTTTGGCGAGCTTCCACAAGCGTGGTTACCTGTTGCGCGCCTATTATTACACCGCGCTGGTCGAGGACCAGGAATACTCCTCGATCCGGCCGCTGATCGACTGGCTCGACTATAACGGCTTCAAGGTGGTGACCAAGCCGGCCAAGGAATTCACCGACTCGACCGGCCGCCGCAAGATCAAGGGCAATATGGACATCGAGCTCACCGTCGATGCGCTGGAACTCGCCGACGTCGTCGACCACTATGTCATATTCTCCGGAGACGGCGACTTCCGCACACTGGTCGAGGCGCTGCAACGGCGTGGCCGCAAGG
Organism: Mesorhizobium sp. SARCC-RB16n; assembly: GCF_008520305.1. Classification (GTDB taxonomy): domain Bacteria; phylum Pseudomonadota; class Alphaproteobacteria; order Rhizobiales; family Rhizobiaceae; genus Mesorhizobium. The sequence continues at coordinate 85,964 of NZ_ML703263.1, forward strand.
TGTCGATCGTTTCGACCATGGCCTCGCAGCCGCCGATGATCTCGGATGACCTGCGCCGTCAGGCCGACCATTTCATCGACCTGGCGACGCTGAAGAACGAAGTCGGTCGCGATCCCTCCGAGCGGCCCGTAAGGCGGCCCGAACCGGCCGAAGTCGACGAGGACGACTATTGAGGCCGGTCGATTTGGCCGCCCTCTCACCTTCCGAACCCAGCCGCGATTGCCCACTCTGCCCGCGGTTGCACGACTTCATCGCCGAATGGCGGCAGCGCGAGCCGTCCTGGTTCAACGCGCCCGTGCCGACCTTCCTGCCACTGGGCGGAGAAGATTCCGTCCGGCTTCTGATCGTCGGTCTGGCGCCTGGCCTGCGCGGCGCCAACCGCACCGGGCGCCCCTTCACCGGCGACTATGCCGGCGACCTGCTCTATTCGACACTGATTGCCCGCGGTTTTGCACGCGGCGAGTTCAAGGCGCGGCCCGATGACGGGCTGGAGCTCGTCGGCACGGCGATCACCAACGCGGTGCGCTGCGTGCCGCCGGGGAACAAGCCGGTGGGTGCCGAGATCACCACCTGCCGGACATTCCTGGTGCCGACGATCGCTCGCTTTCCCAACCTGCGCGCCGTGCTGGCGCTGGGATCGATCGCGCACCAGTCGACCGTGCGCGCACTAGGCGAGCGCGTCGCCGCCTATCCGTTCAAACATGGCGGGCAATTGCCGGCCGGCGGCATTACGCTGTTTTCGAGCTATCATTGCTCGCGCTACAACACCAATACCGGTGTGTTGACCGAAGACATGTTCGTCAGGGTGTTCGGCGAGATCGCAGCATTCCTGGAGAATTGAGCGATCGGACACCGTACGGCTCACACTGGTAACAAAGCATCCTGTTTCACGTCGCCGATAGACGCAAAGGTATGGGTTTCCTTCACTCCCGGCAGCGGCAGGATGACGCGTTCGAGAAAGTCCATGGCAAAGGCATTTGAAGAACCGGACCGATGTCAGATCGGATCTGTTCATCAAGGTGTGGAGGCAAGCAGCGCCGCCAGCTTTTCCGGCCCGCCCTGCAAAACGTTCAGGTCGACGTCCCCCTCGATGCCGTCCACGCGCCCACGATTGTGGTACTGCCAGTAGATCCAGTCACGGCGGTCCGGCTCCATGAGCAGCGAGCGTAGCCAGAGTGAGCGAGCGGCGATTTGCCCGGCATAGGCAGCCTCGGCTTCATCCGTCAGATAGACGATCGCCGGCTTGCCGAACGCAGCCTCGACAGGTCCAAGGAAAGCCTCGAGTTCGGCGTTCAGTTGCTCGGGTGACGGGCGCTGCGGACAATTGCCGCCGAACTCGATGTCGACAACCGGCGGCAGCAAGGGCTGGTCGTGCGGCACCGCCGAGATAAAATTCCTGGCCTGGTCGGCGCCCGGCCGGCAGAAGGTGAAGAAATGATAGGCTCCGACGGCGAGCCCGGCGGCGCGGGCCTCGCGCAGATTGCCGGCGAAAGCATCGTCGACATGATCGCCGCCTTCGGTCGCCTTGATGATGGCGAAAGCCACATCATCGGCGGCTACACGCCGCCAGTCGATCTGGCCCTGATGATGGGAGACGTCGATGCCCCTGACCGGATATCTGCCGCGGTCGGGAGAGTAGGTGTGGAAATAGACCACGGCCCCCGCCGCGACGACACATGCAAAGGCAAGACTGGCCAGGCCCCAGAGAACAATCCGCTTCTTCAAGACCATCCCCTGTTGGACTTGCCGATTGTTCGACCTTGAAACCCGACTGTTGGCTTTTTTCAGGCTGCCACCTGATCACCCACGCTCCTTGAGCAGCCGGCCCTTTTCGCGCGACCAGTCGCGTTGCTTCTCGGTCTCGCGCTTGTCGTGCAGTTTCTTGCCGCGGCCAACGGCAAGCAACAGCTTGGCGCGGCCCTGATCGTTGAAGTAGATCTTCAGCGGCACCAGCGTCATGCCTTCGCGGTCGACGCTCTGCGACAGTTTTGCCATCTCGCGCTTATTGAGCAGCAGCTTGCGGCGGCGGCGGGGCTCGTGGTTGAAACGGTTGGCCTGCAGATATTCCGGCAGATAGGAATTGATCAGCCAGATCTCGCCGCCTTCGACTGAGGCATAGCTGTCCTGGATATTGGCCTGGCCCTGGCGCAGCGATTTCACCTCGGTGCCTGTCAGCACCAGGCCGGTCTCGATCGTGTCGAGCACCTCATAGGAAAACCGCGCCTTGCGGTTTTCCGCAACGGTCTTGTTGTTGGGATCGGCTTTTCTGACTTGGTTCATAACGTCTAGAGTCCGTTTCGAAACTCGCTCCTGCGAGTCAGATGATGGTGACACTTAGAGCGCCGCGCGTTTTTTAACGCGCAAAGGACGCTCTAGAAATCCGACTTTGCGCATGGTCCTTTCCGAAAGCAAAGTGCTCTCGGGGCCATGCGCGGAACCGGAGCGGAGCGTACATATAGTACGTAAGCACCGGAAGCGCAGGTGGCGCCTTCAGATGGCCGCAGGAGTAGAGTTTCCAAACGGGCTCGTTAATTAATCAAGCCGGCGTGCTTCATGGCCGCATCGATCTTTTCGGCCGTCGACTGCTCGATGGTGACCAGCGGCGAACGCAGGACGTTCTCGACCTTGCCGAGCTTGGAGAGCGCGTATTTGGCGCCGGATACGCCGGGCTCGATGAAGATTGCCTTGTGCAGCGGCAGCAAGCGGTCCTGCAACTCCAGCGCCTTGGCGCTGTCGCCGGACAACGTTGCCTCCTGGAATTCGGCGCACAGCCGCGGCGCGACGTTCGAGGTCACCGAAATGCAGCCGACGCCGCCATGCGCGTTGAAGCCGAGCGCCGAGGCATCCTCGCCGGAAAGCTGGATGAAATCCTTGCCGCAGGTCATGCGCTGCTCCGACACCCGCTCGACCTTGCCTGTCGCGTCCTTGACGCCGACGATGTTCTTGAAGTCGTGCACCAGGCGGCCCATCGTTTCCGGCGTCATGTCGATCACCGAGCGCGGCGGGATGTTGTAGATGATGATCGGCAGCTTGGTCGCCCTGGCGACGGCGGCGAAATGCTCGTAGAGGCCGCGCTGCGTCGGCTTGTTGTAGTAGGGCGTAACGACCAAGGCCGCATCGGCACCGGCCTTTTCCGCATACTGCACAAGCCCAACAGCTTCCTCGGTATTGTTGGAACCCGCGCCAGCGACGACCGGGGCGCGCCCCTTGGCCACCTCGATGCAGACCTTGACGACATGGCGGTGCTCGTCATGCGACAGCGTCGGCGACTCGCCGGTGGTGCCAACCGGGACGAGGCCCGTGGTGCCTTCGCCAAGCTGCCATTCGACGAACGCGCGAAAGGCTTTCTCGTCGAAACGCCCGCTCTTTTCGAACGGTGTCACGAGCGCAGTAAGCGAGCCTCTCAGCATGTCGTCCAACTCCTTGGGACTTCTCGGTTTGTGCATGTCGGCGCCCCAAAACCGGTATTCACTTTTGGGCGACATGCACTTCTTGGTTCATGCATGTCGTTGCCCCAAAACCGGTATTCACTTTTGGGCGACATGCATTGGTGTTTTGTCGTGCGCGCCTTCTAACCGAAAGCGAAGCCGCGCACCATAGTCTCGACATTGTTGCGCGGCAAGCATTGCCATGGTGCCAGCAAACGCAATTCGAACGGCCTCGATAACCCTTTGTTTACGAGCCCTTCACGACCTAAGTTTAGGCTTCCAGGCTTCTTCGCCTGCTGGTAAAATGCTGGATTAAGGAAAGACACGAGATCATGCCGAGGGGTCGGCCCCATTTGTTCGCGCTTCTTGGCGCAATCGCGGCGCTGATGCCCGGCGTGGCGATCAGCGGCAGCGTCGATGTGCGGGTCACCTCTGCCATCCCGATTCCTGATGTACAGGACAAGGCGGAACCGACCTCCTCACCCAGCGTCACGCTCTTGAAAAGCGGACTGGATGCGCTGGCGGCTGGCGATATTCCCGGCGCGCGCGGTGTGCGTGATGCACTGCCCGCACAATCGCTCGACCAGCACATATTGGCTTGGGCGATCGCGCTCTACGGGGGCGACAAGGTTCCGAGCGGCGACATCGCAGCAGCCGCGAAGATGCTGCCCAACTGGCCGGCCACCGTTGCGTTGCGCAGGAATAGCGAGCGCGCGCTCTATCGCGAGAACCCGGCGGCGGACGTCGTCGTCAAGGCGTTCGACGGCAGCCAGCCGCAGACATTCGAAGGCGTGATGGTTCTCGCGCGCGCCTATGTGTCGTCCGGCAACGCCAAGGCGGCGCGATCGGTGCTGTCGCCGTTCTGGCGTACCGCGATCCTGGAGGCCAAGGACGAGACGGCTCTGATCAAGGAATTCGGCAGCCTTGTTCCTGCTGCCGACCACCGTTTTCGCATGGAGCGCATGTTCTATGCCGACCGGGTGAATTCCGCCTTGCGTGTCTCCGGCCTCGCCGGCGCCCAGCAGCTTGCCGATGCCTGGGTGGCAGCCGACAAGGGCGACAAGAATGCTGCCAAACTGTTGAAGGCTGTGCCGCTCGCGCAACGCTCGGCCGGTTATTTCTTCGCGCAGGCCGAATATCTGCGCAAGCAGAAGGATTTTGCGGGCGCGGCGGCAATTGTCATGAAAGCGCCGGCAGACCGGGAATCCCTGGTCGATCCGGATGCCTGGTGGGTCGAACGCCGGGTGCTGTCGCGCGAACTGGTCGACCAGGGCGACATGAAGGCCGCATACAAGATAGTCGCCACGCATGCCGCCGAAAGCGCGGCCAATGCGGCGGAAGCCGAATTCCATGCCGGCTGGTATGCGCTGCGCGGCCTGAACGATCCCAAGCTCGCGGCGACGCATTTTGCGCGCATCGCCAACCTTGCCCAGGGGCCGATGACCCTGTCGCGCGCCTATTACTGGCTCGGCCGCGCGGCGGAAGTCGGCGGCCCCGGCAATGCCAAGGATTATTTTGGACGTGCGGCGACCTACGGCACGACGTTTTACGGCCAGCTGGCCGCCGAACGCGTCGGCCGGCAGGCGCTCAACATCGTCTATCCCCAGCCAAGTGCAGCCGACCGGCAGAACTTTGCCGGTCGCGAGGCCGTCTCCGCCATCAAGCGCCTGCAGGAGGCAGGCTACGACCGTTATGCCGAAACGCTCTATCGCGACCTTGCCGGGCAGTTGACCAGCCCGGGTGAACTGGCGCTGCTCGCTGTCCTTGCGGAAAAGCAGGACAACCATTTCATGGCGCTGAAAGTCGGCAAGATCGCCGGGGCGCGCGGTATCGATGTCGGCGCGCTGTCACATCCGCTCGGCGTCATCCCCGATTCGGCCAATATTTCCGGTTCTGGCAAGGCGCTGGCCTATGCCATCGCCCGCCAGGAAAGCGAATTCAACATCGGCGCCATATCCAGTGCCGGCGCGCGCGGGCTGCTGCAGCTGATGCCGGGAACCGCCAAGCAATTGGCGGAGAAGGCCGGATTGCAGTTTTCGCAGACCAGGCTGACAACCGACGCCGGCTACAATGCGACGCTTGGTTCGGCATTCCTCGGCGAACAGCTCGATCGCTTCGACGGCTCCTACGTATTGACCTTCGCGGGCTACAATGCCGGCCCGACCCGCGCCAGCCAGTGGGTGGCGAAATACGGCGACCCGCGTGGCAAGGACATCGATGCGGTGGTGGACTGGGTTGAGCGGATTCCCTACACGGAAACAAGAAGTTACGTCCAGCGCGTGATGGAGAATTACGAGGTCTACAAGATGCGTATTTCCGGCAAGTATGACATCGTCGGCGATCTCGTGAACGGACGCGGCTGAAGCTCATGCTCTCCCCTTGTGAGGAGAAGGAGGAGCCTTTCCCGTTTGACCCTCCGGCGCTCCGTCTATAGCAGTCGTGGACGATCCTTCGGCTAAGGAGCCCGTCCCATGTCGAGCAATCCAGAATTCTCAGACTTCTTCTATGCCGCGCCGGATGGGCTGAGACTTCATGCGCGCGTCTATGGCCAGGGGAATTCCGCACATTGGCCGGTCGTCTGTCTGCCTGGCTTGACGCGCAACGCGCGGGATTTTCACGAGCTTGCGCTCTATCTCTCAACGCGATCCGACCTCGCGCGCAAGGTTATCGCTTTCGACTATCGGGGACGCGGGCAATCGGTCTACGATCCCGATGTCAGCCACTATAATGTCGGCATCGAAGCCGGCGACGTCCTCACCGGGCTGGCGGCACTCGGTATCGAACAGGCGGCCTTCATCGGCACCTCGCGCGGCGGGCTGATCATCCATGTGCTTGGCGCGATGCAGCCGGCGGCGCTGAAAGCCATCGTGCTCAACGACATCGGGCCAGTGATCGAACCCGCCGGCCTCGCCCACATCCAGTCCTATCTCGAACGCGCGCCGAAGCCGAAAACCCTCGCCGAGGCGGTGGATGCCCAGCGCAATGTTCATAGCCAGGATTTTCCAGCGCTCACTCAGGGCGACTGGGGGCGAATGGTGCGCGCGGTCTATCGCGAGACGAATCAAGGGCTGCTGCCCGATTTCGATTCGAAGCTGGTCGACACCATTGCCAACCTCGACCTGTCACAGCCGTTGCCGTCTCTCTGGCAGCAGTTCGATGCGTTGGCGGCCATTCCACTGCTCGTCATACGCGGCGCCAATTCGAGGCTATTGTCGCCTGAAACGCTGGAGGAGATGGGAAAGCGTCATCTCGGCATCAGGACAATCACCGTTCCCGATCAGGGACACGCGCCCTTCCTGGAAACCGGCAATTTGCCGGAAGAGATTGCTTCCTTCCTCGATCGGGCTGAGCACGGCCGTTGATCAGCTAATCAAGCCTAAGCAGGTTCCTCGAAAGTGTCCTACGGATTTGCGATCACAACTACGGAAAGCGCTTTCTTGCCTTCGCTGTCCCGACAGTTTTACCATTGGCGTCGAGTGCCTTGACGGTGAATTGGTAGGTATGCGGCGACGGGGGACAGGGTCCTCGGTATGAAAACGCGCCGTAAGGCAGGGAATCTCCGGAATACGCCACTCTACCGCCGCCGTGCGCGAAATCCGGCGCGTCCAGATCAGACATGCGAATGTCAAGTTTTACCGTCCCGGCTGGGACTCCAGCAAATTTCATCGGCGGTGAGTTACTGTCGAAGCACTTCTTGGTTGGCCCCCACTCCACCGAAACCGACATTTCAGCGTGGGCTGCCGCGACGGAACAGAACAACAAAGCGGCGGAAAGCAATACCTTCATGGAATCTCCCAACCCTCCGCGATCAGTGCGACATGCATTAGACTACCCGAGAAGTAGAATTTACCGATTCGAACAGCAATCCGGTCTGCCTATTTGTTGTTGGACCGCTTGCGCGGCGCCTTCGCCGCTTCCGACTTGGCCTTGCCCGCAGGCTTGGCGGATGACGGCGCGGTCAACGGGGACGCGAAGACCGAATTCTCCGCCATGCGAGAACCCTCACCGCCGCGCGGTTTCTCCAACACGACGACGCAGCCATCGAGATCATTGGTGGCCAGATGCGCGTAGCGCATGGTCATCGACAGGGTCTGATGGCCGAGCCACATCTGCACGCGCCTGATGTCGATGCCGCCCTGGACAAGACGTGAGGCGCAGGTGTGGCGCAGGATGTGGGGCACGACCTGATCATCGGCGCCGAGGCCGACTTCCGCCTTGGCATCGTTCCAGATGGCACGGAACTGTGCCTGGCTTAGCTTGGTGAATGGACCCTTCGGCCAGCGCCCTTCGGCCGGAGGCAATTTGATGACCTCCTTTACCCGCTCTGTCATCGGAATGGTACGGCTGCGGCCGGATTTCGTGATCCAGAAGGAGACACGATGTTCCTGGATGTCGTTCCAGATCAACCCCAGCGCTTCGCCGAGGCGGCATCCGGTGTCGACCAGGAAGACGGAAAGCCGATAGGCGTCCTCGCTGCGGCTCTTGATGGCAGCAAACAGCCTGGCCTCTTCGTCCCTCTCGAGGAAACGAATCCGTCCCGCCCGCTCCTTCTGGCGGCGAAACTCGGGCAGGCTGTGGATATCTCCCATCTTGTAAGCCTTGCGCAGCAGTTTGCTGAGGGCAGCCATCTTTCGATTGATGGTTGCGTTGCTGTTGCCGCGCTGGCGCAAGGTGCCGATAAGGTTGTCCAGGGTACTCTGGTCGAAGGCGCTGAAACGTTCTCCGAGGAGAATCTCGTCTATCTCGCCGATGAAGGAGCTGACATTGTATTTATGCCGTCCATCATCCCACAATATGTTTCGATAAACTGAAAAAAGCTCTCCGACCTTATACGACTTTACTTCTCTTATCTTGTTATAGGTATATTTGAATTTCGAATTCTGAGAAGAAAATACAGCAAAATGATCGGGAATAATTCCCTCTTGAATCGCTTCGTTTGTCATTATTGGCCACACCCCCGAGTGGATAGGCCAGACCTATCTGCTTGGAAGTGTCCTTTCAAGAGTTTTGATCACGCGGTTGTGATTTCATCCGCGAACAGCGGATCCCACGAAACCTTGCCGCGGATTCGATTCAGCTATCGATTCCCCCACTTCCTTCTGTTTGCCCAAGCCCAGTCACGAAACAAAAACAGCCCGGGCGTTGAAGTGCCCGGGCTGGATTTCACCTGTAGAGAACCAGCCCTTAGAACGAGCGCTGGAAGCGGAGGACCGCGCCGAACCCGTCGCTGCTGACAGCGTGGTAGTCGCTGGTGGCCGTGTTGAAGTAATCAACTTCGCCGATGATCGTGAAGCCGGGCACGATGTCGTAAGCGATGTTCGCCGCCACGCCCAGGCTCTTGCCTTCATCATAGGAGACCTGCGCGTTGAACGAGGTTTTCTCGTTGAACTTGTAAGTGCCGCCACCGAAGATGGCCCAGTTGCCGTCCCAGTTCTTAAAGGAGTTGTGGATGACGTTGCGCTCCGAGCCGTAGTTGGCCATTACCCACAGCGACAGTTCGTTGGTGGCGTTCACGTCCAAGCGAACCTTGGCGCCGTATTCTTCCCACACGCTGTCGTAGACACCGGTCGCGCTGATCGCACCCCAGCCCTGCGTGTACTTCACGCCACCGACGATATGCGGAACATAGCTGTCGACCGTGTTGGAGCCTTGGCCGTCTTCGAGCGAGATCACAGCCGAGAAGCCGTTGCCGGCATCGAAATAATACTGGACCACGCCGGTATCGAAGTCGCCGCCGTAACCGACGATCGAATCGTCGATGACGTTGCCGGCGTAGCCGCTGAACGTCACCCAGGCCGACTCGTCCTTACCGACACGGAAACCGCCGAGCTGGATCCAGGCGAAGTTCAGCGTGACGCCAGTGTTACCAGCACTGACGAAGCCGCCATTGTAATCTTGAGCTTTAGCGAGCCAGTCGAAACGGGTCTCGGTATAGGTCTTCAAGGTGCCGAGCTCGGTTTCCTGGCCAGTCCAGGTCTTCAGAGCGAAGCGGGCGTGCTTAGCATAGGTGTCGTTGACGTCGAAGGTACCGTTCAGATTGTCCAGCCGATCACGGACATTCGTCGCGCCGTTGATGTCGCCCACGCCAATGTCGTAACGGACATAGCCGCCGATGCGCAGGCAGGTTTCGGTGCCGGGGATGTAGAAATAGCCAGCGCCGTAGACGTCACAGATCTTGACGTATTCAGCGGGTTCCGGCTCGGCGACGACGACGGCGTCGGCGGCGCGCGCACCGGAAACTGCGATCAGGGCCGCAGCGGAGCCGAGAAGAAGGCTCTTGATGTTCATTTTCTGACCTCCAGTCAGAATCGAACGAAATGGCAGCCCGTTAAGAGATCGCCGTCGCCGCCAGGATCAGGCGATGTCAAGTTATCGATTTGTTATTGCTAGGAAATCGTGAGCCGGCACAGCAGCGCGAAGCAGGATGGCGGAGAGGATGGGATTCGAACCCACGAGAAGCTTTTGACCTCTACTCCCTTAGCAGGGGAGCGCCTTCGACCACTCGGCCACCTCTCCGTTGCGCCGCTGGATAAAGAAAAGCGGCGGCACAATCAACAAGCCCGCGTCATTAATATGGAAAAATAAGAGCGTACCGGACCGCGGATTTGCGCGATGCGGCGTTTCTCAGGCAATTCCCTGGCTGATGACTCGTGGCCTCGCCATGATTCCGTCGGCCGATTGCCGGATTCGGCGGGAAACAAGCGGTTGCGGCGGGCCTAATGGTTAACGAGAGCTTTCTGAGTGAGGCCAAATCGTGTCATTTGTGCAACAACGCTGGGGGATAGCAGCCGAACAGCCCTTTCGCCGGTACGATCGTTGTTGAACGCCGCCGGCTCATGGGTAATGTCGAATTCGAAGGAGCGGCGCGGTGCGCATCTTTTTCGGTAGTGGGGATGGGGCAGGGAACGCTGTCCTTCAGCAAAGAATACCCAGACCCGTTTTTTAACTTTTGACTGGAGGTCAGAAAATGAACATCAAGAGCCTTCTTCTCGGCTCCGCTGCGGCCCTGATCGCAGTTTCCGGTGCGCGCGCCGCCGACGCCGTCGTCGTCGCCGAGCCGGAACCCGCTGAATACGTCAAGATCTGCGACGTCTACGGCGCTGGCTACTTCTACATCCCCGGCACCGAAACCTGCCTGCGCATCGGCGGCTACGTTCGTTACGACATCGGCGTCGGTGACGTCGGCTCGTTCGACGGCGCCCGCGCCGGCGACGTCAAGGACGGCAAGGACCAGGGCACATATTACAAGCATGCCCGCTTCGCGCTGAAGACCTGGACCGGGCAGGAAACCGAACTCGGCACGTTGAAGACCTACACCGAGACCCGCATCAATTTCGCAAATCACAACGCCGACACTGCACCTTACGTCAACGCAGCTGGCAACAGCGGCATCTCGTTGAACTTCGCCTGGATCCAACTCGGTGGGCTGCGCGTCGGTAAGGACGAATCGGCCTTTGATACGTTCATCGGCTACGCCGGCAACGTCATCCAGGATACGCTGGTTCCCTATGGCGGCTTCGACACCAACGTCGTCCAGTACTACTTCGATGCCGGCAACGGCTTCTCGGCGGTCGTCTCGCTCGAAGAAGGCTCGGGCGGCAGCACCGTCAAGGATGGCAGCCACTTTAACCCCGTCACCAACAATGGCTCTTATTACGGCGCTGGTACCATCGACTCCTACGTTCCGCACGTCGTCGGCGGCTTGAAGTGGACGCAAGGCTGGGGCGCCATCACCGGCGTCGTTGCTTACGACAGCAACTATCAGGAAGTTTCCGGCAAGGTCCGCTTGGATGTGAACGTCTCCAGTGCATTGTCGCTGTTCATCATGGGCGGCTGGGGCACCAAGAGCCACCTTGAGGATGTGAGCTATGTCAGCTATGCAGGCGGTCGTGGCTTCTACAAGCCGTGGGGCGGCAGCTGGGCGGTGTGGGGCGGCGGCACCTACAAGTTCAACGAGAAGACCTCGTTCAACCTCCAGGCTTCCGCAGATCAGTGGAAGAATGTCGGCGTTGCCGCGAACGTCGCCTATGACGTCGTTCCGGGCATGACGATCACCGCAGAAGTCGACTACTCGCATGCGGGCAAATTCGGCGATGCGAACCCGGACCGCCAGAACTACCTTTGGACCGGTGGTGACAAGAAGAACGCCGTCGGCGGCATGCTCCGCTTCCAGCGCAGCTTCTAAGAACCGGATATTTCTGGGACAGGGAAACCCGGCGGGCAACCGCCGGGTTTTTCATTTTGTACACGCAAATCTTGCGCGAGCTTGCCGCCGCGACGTTGCGACTTATCGCCTTTCCGCAACCGCTTGGCGATCCTATCTGATTGTCTTGAAGCAGTTCCGGCCGGAACCCTCGGGAAGCGCAGACTTACCGCACAGCACCGCGCACATGCGGACGCACGCCAACTGCGGCGCTCGGCTTGAGCGCGATCTTTTTCGAAAATGGGTACCAGTCTACAGCATGTCGCGGCGAATAGGATTCGCCCGACCTGCTGTAAGCTTCTGATTTTATGCATGTCGTTGTCCCGGAACCGAGGATACTTCCGGGCGACATGCATTAGGTCAGGCGCGGCTGATAACTGTTTGCCGAACCGGCTTCATATGATGGCGGCATTCAAACCGGTTCACGGAGAACAGAACCACCGACGCGCTTTCAACGCGTTGCCTCCCGGCGCGCCGCCACGCCCTTACAGCGGCTTTACCGGAAGATCAGGTATCGGCAAGGTCACCCAAGGCTTCGATCAGCGGGGCGATCTCGCCTTCGAAATTCTTCCAGCGCTTCACGGAAGATTTGTAGATCGGCTGACGGACCTGCCAGCGGCTGGGTGTGGTGACCGCCCCTTCCCTATCGAAAAAGCGAAGGCATGCGTCATCCCAAGGCAGACCGAGATATTCTATAAGCCGGCGCGACTGCCCCTCCTGGTCGTCCACAAGCGTCTCGTAGCGATTTTCAAAAATGCGACCAGGGAAAAGCTCGTCCCAGTGACGCATCAGGCGGTCATATTCTCGATAGTAGAGACCAAGTGCCCGCAGGTCTGTATTGTAGCTGTGCGCCGAGTTGAAGGGCAGGACAAAACATGAAACACAATTGTCGATGGCATCGCGACGGCAATGAATGATGCGCGCATTGGGAAAAAGGAGGGTGAGGAGGCCGATCAGTTCGAAATTGTGCGGCATCTTGTCCACGATGCGCTGTGCGGTTGGAGCGCGCTCCCTCAAATAAGATAGGTGCTCCTCGGCCAACGTCCTGGACAAGCCTTCAGTGACCGTCATGGCCGGCTTTTTCAAATCGGAAGCCGAGAATTGCAGACCGATCGCGTTCGCTACTCGCCTCAGTTTGCTGAGCTCTCCCGCGCCATGGACCTCCGGATGACTGGCGCATATCTGTTCGGTAAGCGTGGTGCCGGAACGCGGCATCCCGACCACGAACACAGGGGCTTCCGAAGGATTGCCGTAGCCGGATCTTTCCGCGAAGAAGTCCGCCGTGAAGGTCTTGATCGACGCGTCGATGAAGCGGCGGTACTGGTCTATGTCGAATCTATAGCCTTCGGCCTGCTTCGCCTTCTTGAAATGGTCGAAGGCTTCCGCATATCGCTTGAGGTCGTTTTCCACCTTACCGGCGGCGTAGTTGAGACTCGCTTTCGTCTCCGGCTTAAGTCCCGGACTTTCCAACTCGCGCAGGATCGGCTGGAGTTCGGCCGGCTCCTCGATGAATTTTCGGGTCTGCACAAGATCGTAGTACGCCACCCCAACGTCGACGCGGCGATCGATCGCCTCCTTAAGAAAGACGCCGGCCTCGTCCATGCGCCCAAGACCAGTGAGCGCAGCCGCCATCCCGACCCGCGCCTTGGGGTGATCACGGTTAATCTTCAGCGCCTTCTCATAAAGCGGCACGGCCAGGTCGGGTTTGTCGTACTGGGTGTATACGCGCCCCAAGGCGCAAAGGGCTTCCACGAGATCAGGCTGCACTTCCAGGGCATATTTGATGTGCTTTATCGCAGCTGAGAATTCACTCAGCTTCCCGTAGGCCTCGCCGAGGCTAAGATGGTAGTAGGGATTTCTAGGCTCCTCAGCGATCGCACGTCCGAAATAGCGCAAAGCCGCTTCGTCGTCGTAGCCCAGATAAACGGTGCCCATGATGTAGAGCGCCAGCGGATGATTAGGCGTGCGCGACAGCACATCGACGCATAAGTCCTGAGCTTCGGCCAGCCGCTTGGCCTGTTGATGTTCATACGCCTGCATCAGCAATTGGTCATCAGCCCGCGCGCGCGCGTCATTGGCGGCGCGCACGAGTGGTTTTGCCAGTGTCGGATTTGCTTGAGGCAAGCGCGGCTTCGGCGCGGGACCAGACTTGAGGTGCTTTGCCCAGGCGGGCGGCAGACGATTGTTCATGGCGTTTGCTAGCAAAAAGCACCGACGGAATCCAGTGCAAGCTCGATGCGCAGCCGCGGCTCTCAGTCAAGCTTGCAGCCATCCTTCGCTCGCGCTAGCAAGAAGGCCCCGTTCCAAGCGAGCACCAACATGCGTCAGCGCCCTGCCCTCTCGCCGCTCATCGCCGCGCTTCCGTCGACCGTGCCGTTTGTCGGCCCCGAAGCGCAGGAGCGCGAGCGCGGGCGCGCTTTCCGTGCCCGCATCGGCGCCAATGAGAGTAGTTTCGGCCCCTCGCCGCGCGTCATTGCCCGCATGGAGAGCGTCGCGCGCGATCAGTGGATGTATTGTGATCCGGACAATTACGATCTGAAGGTCGCGGCGGCCGCGCATCACAATGTGGCGGTCGAGAACGTCGTTGTCGGCGAAGGCATAGACGGTCTGCTCAGCCTGGTGGCGCGCATGTATGTGGCGCCTGGCGATGCGGTGGTCACCTCGCTCGGCGCCTATCCGACCTTCAACTTCCACATTGCCGGCGTCGGCGGCCGACTGGTGACCGTCCCTTACGAGAACGACAGGGAAAGCCTGGACGGTCTGCTCGCGGCGGTCATCAGGGAGAAGGCGCCGCTGGTCTACCTGTCCAACCCGGACAATCCGATGGGCAGTTGGTGGGAAGCCGACGACGTCATCCGCTTCACGCAAGCCTTGCCGGAAACCACCATGCTGGTGCTCGATGAAGCCTATGGCGAGTTGGGACCGGCATCGGCCCTGCCGCCGATCGATGTCTCGCGGCCAAACGTCATCCGCATGCGAACCTTTTCGAAGGCCTACGGTCTTGCTGGCATACGGTGCGGCTATGCGTTGGCCGAGACGCAAGTGATCAGCGACTTCGAGAAAATCCGCAACCACTACGGCGTCAGCCGCATGGCGCAGATCGCCGGCGTCGAGGCGCTCGCCGACCAGGCCTATCTCGAGACGGTTGTAACCCGGGTGGCCGCCGGGCGCCGGCGCATCGCCGATATCGCCGAACAGAACGGGTTGAAGCCGCTCGCCTCGGCGACCAATTTCGTCACCATCGACTGCGGCCGTGACGGTGCTTTCGCTCTGAAAGTGCTGCAGGGGCTGTTGTCGCGCGACGTCTTCATCCGCAAGCCGATGGCGCCAGGGCTCGACCGCTGCGTCCGCGTCAGTGTCGGCCTCGACCACGAACTGGATATCTTCGCCGAGGAATTGCCTGGCGCCTTGGCAGCGGCGCGCGGAAACTAGGGCAGTTCGCGGCGCTCGGGAGCCCTCGCGGCGCCGAGCAGATGCCTGGCGCGCGTCGGCACATCCGACAATTCCGCGGCTTCCCTGTCATTCAGTCCCGCGGTCAGGCGGGCGAGATGCGATCCGCGGCGGCGTGCGGAGAAATTTGCAAGCCCTCGCGACCGCATGGGCAGCCGGTTCGACATTGGATGAAATCATCCATCTCCGCAGGAATCCCAAGCTTTTCGGACTGGATAGCACCTCAAGCCAGTTGCCTTCGTTCGGCGCTGCGCCAGACTCTATGCAAAGGAGCGAGCCATGAACGACCGGAAAAGGGCAGTGCAGGCGCGCATATACGGAAAGGTCCAAGGTGTCAGCTACAGGATCTGGGCGCGAGGCGAAGCGACAAGGTTCGGGCTGCTGGGCTGGGTGCGCAACGAAACAGATGGCTCGGTTACGGCATGGCTTACCGGCGCCGACGCGGCTGTTGCGGCCATGATCGAACGGCTTCGGCAGGGCCCGCCGGGTGCGGCTGTTTCGCGGATCGATTTGGAAGAGCTGGAGACCTGGACCACGCCTGGAGATTTCAGGATTATCGCATAGGCGGGTTTTCCACGCTTGAATTAATTGAACGTTCGTTTTATTATCTGTCATCGACGAGGCGGTGATGGCACGAACCACAGGATCAGACGGCGAGCGAACCGAAGCGGCAGCACGCAAAGCCGCGGTCGACCTGATGGCACGTTACGGCTATGAAGCGATGTCGATGCGCCAGTTGGCCGCCGAGGTCGGCGTGCAGGCAGCCGCGCTCTATCGCTATTTCCCGACCAAGGAAGATCTGCTGTTCACGCTGATGCGCGACCACATGCGGGGCCTTCGCGAGGCCTGGGAGCACTCCAGGCCAGCCGGCGCGGATCCGGCGCGGCAGCTTGCCGCCTATGTGCGCAATCACATCGCCTTTCACATCGAGCGCCGCCATGCCACGCATGTGTCGAACATGGAATTGCGCAGCCTGTCGCCCGACAAGCTGACAGAGATCCTGCGCATGCGCACGGCTTACGAAAAGGAACTGCGTTCCATCCTGCGCGATGGCGCCGAGGCGGGTATTTTCAGCATCGAGGACACAGGCCTGACGGCCATGGCGCTGATCCAGATGATGACCGGCGTCATCGTCTGGTTCCGGCCGGGCGAGCGATTGTCGATCGCCGAGGTCACGCAGACATACCTTTCGATGACAATGCGCCTGGTCGGCGCGAACATCGGCATTGGTACCGGGGAGGAACGGCATGTACACGAACACGCTCAGCTTCGGGCATGACGAGGATATCGAGGCGCTGCGCGACCTGGTCCGGCGCTTCGCGCAGGACAGGATCGCGCCGATCGCCGCCGACATCGACCGGGAGAACGAATTCCCGGCGCATCTGTGGCGCGAGCTCGGCGCGCTCGGCCTGCTCGGCATCACCGCCGATCCCGATTTCGGCGGCAGCGGCATGGGCTATCTCGCCCACGTGATCGCCGTCGAGGAAATCTCGCGGGCCTCGGCTTCCGTCGGCCTCTCCTATGGCGCCCACTCCAATCTCTGCGTCAACCAGATCAACCGGTGGGCGACGCCGGCGCAGAAGGAAAAATACCTGCCGCCGCTGTGTTCGGGCGAGCACGTCGGCGCGCTCGCCATGTCGGAGCCCGGCGCCGGCTCCGACGTGGTGTCGCTCAAGCTGCGCGCCGAAAAGCGCAACGACCGCTATGTGCTCAACGGCACCAAGATGTGGATCACCAACGGGCCGAACGCCGAAACGCTGGTCGTCTATGCCAAGACCGATCCGGAACGGCAATCGCGCGGCATCACCGCCTTCATCGTCGAGAAGGCTTTTGCCGGATTTTCCGTGGCGCAGAAACTCGACAAGCTCGGCATGCGGGGATCCAATACCGGAGAACTCGTGTTTGAGAATGTCGAGGTGCCCTTCGACAATGTCCTGCACGAGGAAGGATGTGGCGTCGAGGTGCTGATGTCTGGCCTCGACTATGAGCGCACCGTGCTTGCCGGCGGCCCGATCGGCCTGATGGCGGCCTGCCTCGACGTGGCGATCCCCTATGTTCACGAGCGCAAGCAGTTCGGCCAGCCGATCGGGGAATTCCAGCTGGTGCAAGGCAAGCTTGCCGACATGTATACGGCGATGAACGCCGCGCGCGCCTATGTCTATGCCGTCGCCGCCGCCTGCGACCGCGGCCAGACCACCCGCAAGGATGCCGCGGGCTGCGTGCTGTTTGCCGCCGAGAAAGCGACACAGATGGCGCTCGACGCCATCCAGTTGCTTGGCGGCAACGGCTATATCAATGACTACCCGACCGGCCGGCTTTTGCGTGACGCCAAGCTCTACGAGATCGGCGCAGGCACCAGCGAAATACGCCGCTGGCTGATCGGCCGCGAAATCATGGCGGAGGGGGTGTAGCATGGCTACTCTGCAAACCCAGATTTCGCCCTCCTCCGAAACCTTCCGCGCCAATGCCGAACGTATGCGGGCTCTGGTTGCCGACATCGCCGAGAAGGCCGCGGCCGTCGAGCGCGGCGGCTCGGACGAGGCACGCGAACGCCATGTCGGTCGTGGCAAGCTGCTGCCGCGCGAACGCCTGGCGCAATTGCTGGACACCGGCTCGCCCTTCCTCGAGATCGGCCAGTTCGCGGCGTGGTCCATGTATGGCGAGGAGATTTCGTCGGCCGGCCTGATCGCCGGCATCGGCCGCGTCGAGGGCACCGAAGTGATGGTCGTCGTCAACGACGCCACGGTGAAGGGCGGCACCTATTATCCGCTGACGGTGAAAAAGCATCTGCGTGCGCAGGAGATCGCGCTGCAGAACAACCTGCCTTGCGTCTATCTGGTCGACAGCGGCGGCGCCAATCTGCCCAACCAGGACGAGGTCTTTCCCGACCGCGAGCATTTCGGCCGCATCTTCTACAACCAGGCCAACATGTCGGCTGCCGGCATTCCCCAGATCGCCTGCGTCATGGGTTCCTGCACCGCTGGCGGCGCCTATGTGCCGGCGATGTCGGACGAGACGATCATGGTGCGCAACCAGGCGACCATCTTCCTCGGCGGACCGCCGCTGGTGAAGGCGGCCACCGGCGAAGACGTCAGCGCCGAGGAGTTGGGCGGCGCGGATGTACACACCAGGCTTTCCGGTGTCGCCGATCACTATGCGCTGGACGACGAGCACGCGCTCGCCATTTGCCGGCGCATCGTCAAGAACCTGAATCGGAACAAGGCTGTAAGCCTGAGCTTACAAAAAGCGATTCCGCCTCTTCATCCGGCGGATGAGCTTTACGGCATCGTGCCGACCGATCTGCGCCAGCCCTATGACGTGCGCGAAGTGATCGCGCGCGTTGTCGACGGCTCCGAATTCGATGAGTTCAAGCAGAACTACGGCACCACGCTGATCACCGGCTTCGCCCATCTCCACGGCATGCCGGTAGGCATCATCGCCAACAATGGCGTGCTGTTTTCCGAGAGCGCGTTGAAGGGCGCGCACTTCATCGAATTGTGCTGTCAGCGCAAGATCCCGCTGATTTTCCTGCAGAACATCACCGGATTCATGGTCGGCAGGAAATACGAGGCCGGCGGCATCGCCAAGGATGGCGCCAAGCTGGTGATGGCGGTGGCCACCGCCAGGGTGCCGAAAGTGACCGTGATCATCGGCGGTTCGTTCGGCGCCGGAAACTACGGCATGTGCGGCCGCGCCTACTCACCCCGCTTCCTGTGGATGTGGCCGAACGCCCGCATCTCGGTGATGGGCGGCGAGCAGGCGGCAACCGTACTTGCCATGGTCAAACGCGAAGGCATCGAACGCAAGGGCGGGGAATGGAGCGCCGAGGAGGAGGCGAAATTCAAGAAGCCGATCCTGATGAAATACGAGCATGAAGGCCATCCGCTCTATTCCTCGGCAAGGCTCTGGGATGACGGCATCATCGACCCGGCCAAGACACGCGAGGTGCTGGCGCTCAGCCTGTCGGCCGCGCTCAACGCCGAGATCGAGGAGACACGCTTCGGTGTGTTCAGGATGTGATGATGCGCGCCACAGGCGACCGGATCAGCGTTCACACCGGCGACATCACCAAGTTGGCGGTCGATGCCATCGTCAACGCCGCCAACTCCTCGCTGCTCGGTGGCGGCGGGGTCGACGGAGCCATTCACCGCGCCGCTGGGCCGGAGTTCGAATTCGAATGTCGCATGCTCAATGGCTGCAAGACCGGCGATGCAAAGCTGACCAAGGGTTATCGGCTGCCGGCCCGCCATATCATCCATACGGTCGGGCCGGTTTGGCAGGGCGGCGGCAAGGGTGAGGCAGAACTGCTCGCCTCCTGCTACCGGCGCTCGCTCGAAATCGCTTTTGCCAATGACTGCCGGACAATGCCTTTCCAGCAATCTCGACTAGTGTCTACCGGTATCCAAAGGCCGAAGCGACTGCGATCGCGGTCCGCACGGTCGACAGCTTCCTCGCACGGAACACATCGCCGGAAACCGTTACTTTCTGCTGCTTCGATGACCCGACTTCAGAACTATACCGAAGAGCCATTGCTGCTCTGGGGGAAAGCTGAACTGCATGGACCAATCGATTCATCATCATAGCCAAATGAAAATTTCCACCGGCGAACTGGCGGCGGCACCGAATATTCGCTATTGCTCACACCGGGTTGGGCAAATGGCGTGGGGTGAAAATGGTTCCGAAACATTGTCGCAAGTCGGCTGCGTCGATACTTGCGGGATTACTAATGCTTTCGTCGACCGGCATGAGCATGGCCGAATCGCTTGCAGGCAGCAAAGGCCACATTCGTTTCCCGGTCTATTTGGCACCAGGTTCCACCGGCGGCTGCGGCAAGCATTACCGCGAATACGTCGCGGCACGGGGCCATTCCGCCTATGCAATGACGCCATTCAACTGGGCGACCGAATTCACGATCTGCGGTATCTCTCTCAACGCGCCGTCACAACAGGCGGCCGAGTCCAAGGCAATGCAGTCCTGCCAGGCGGCCCGCAAACAATGGAAGGTTTCCACAGCCGGTGCCTGCGGCCTCGCCGCGTCAAAATAGGCCATCGGCCGCAAACACTTTTTTCCGGGGGGGAGCAGAATGAAATCCATGATCATCAAACGGGCAGCCGCATCGATGCTGACCGGCCTGCTTGTCGTAACGACAGTCGGCACCGCGACGGCGGGATCACTGGCGGGAAGCAAGGGAGACGTGCATTTTCCACCGACCATGGGCTCGGATCCGAAGAGCGAATGCAACGTGGCGTACAAAGCCTATGTCGCGGCGAGCGGTCATTCGGCCTACGCCACGACCTTTTATTCACGCGTTGTCGACCTCTACATCATCTGCGGGACGAAGCTCAACGCGCCGTCCCAGAAGGCCGCGGAAGAAATGGCGCTGCGCAACTGCCAGGCCGGCTTGACACGGTGGAAGCTCAAGACCGCGAGCGGCGGCTGCGCGATCTCGTCATCGAAGTAGACAACCAGACGAGATTTTTTTCCGAGGGGGGCGAGCAACATGAGATCCACGAATTCCGGGCGGGCAGCCATGGCGATACTGGCCGGGTTGTTAATGATCACTTCGTCCGGTTTCGGCGTGGCCGGATCGCTGGCGGGAAGCGAGGGAGACAAGCGTTTCCCGCCCTATTTGAATGGCGATCCGAAGTCGCCGTGCACCAAGGCCTACAAGGCCTATGTCGCGGCCACTGGCCATTCCGCCTATGCCACCACGCCGTACTCCAGGGTGGTTTCTCTCTACATCCTCTGCGGCGCGCGGCTGAACGCGCCGTCGCAAAAGATGGCGGAGGAACTGGCCATGAAATCCTGCCTGGCCACGCGCGCTCACTACAAAGTGACAAACGGCGGCGCCTGCGAGATCGCCGCGTCCAAATAAGCAGGCGTCTGCCGGAATGGCGCCGCCCGACGCAAATCCGGGAGGCTCCATGTTCACGAAAATCCTGATCGCCAATCGGGGCGAGATCGCTTGCCGCGTCACCCGCACCGCCCGCAAGCTTGGTGTGCACACCGTCGCCGTCTATTCGGATGCCGACGCGAGATCCCTGCATGTCGAGATGGCCGACGAGGCGGTCCATATCGGTCCCTCACCCGTCGCCGAGAGTTATCTGCGCGGTGACAGGATTGTTGCCGCGGCCCTTGCGACCGGTGCGCAAGCTATTCATCCCGGTTACGGATTCCTGTCGGAAAACCCCGATTTCGTCGACCAGGTAGTGGCGGCGGGCCTCATTTTCATCGGCCCGTCGGCGGCCTCGATCCGCGCCATGGGGCTGAAGGACGCCGCCAAGCGGCTGATGGAAAAAGCCGGCGTTCCGGTCGTTCCGGGTTACCATGGCGAGGCGCAGGAAATCGTGCTGCTGGCGTCAAAAGCCCGCGAGATCGGCTATCCCGTGCTGATCAAGGCGCGTGCAGGCGGCGGCGGCAAGGGGATGCGCCGCGTCGAGCATCCCGATGATTTTTCCGAGGCGCTGTCCAGCGCCAGGCGCGAGGCCAAGGCCGCTTTCGGCGACGACCGCGTGCTGGTCGAGAAATATGTCGACAAGCCACGGCATATCGAGGTGCAGGTGTTCGGCGACAATTTCGGCAACGCGGTGCATCTCTACGAACGCGACTGCTCGGCGCAACGCCGCCACCAGAAAGTGATCGAGGAAGCCCCCGCCCCCGGCATGACGCCGGGTTTGCGCAAGGCAATGACGGAGGCGGCGGTGAAGGCCGCCAAGGCAATCAACTATTCCGGCGCCGGCACCATCGAGTTCATCGTCGACGCCTCGCAAGGCCTCAAGGCCGACCGCTTCTGGTTCATGGAAATGAATACCCGCCTGCAAGTCGAGCATCCGGTCACCGAGATGGTCACCGGCACCGATCTCGTCGAGTGGCAGTTACGGGTCGCCAGCGGCGAAAAACTGCCGAAGACACAAAGCGAGATCGCGCTTTCCGGCCATGCTTTCGAAGCGCGCATCTATGCCGAGGACGCGGCCAAGGGGTTTCTGCCGGCGACGGGCACGCTGCACCACCTGAAATTTCCGGACGTTGCCCCTGAAGGCGCCGCGATGCGCATTGAGACCGGTGTGCGGGCCGGCGATGCCATTTCGCCCTATTACGACCCCATGATCGCGAAGCTGGTCGTCCATGCCGGAGACAGGCTGGCGGCGCTGGAAGCGCTCCGCACAGCGCTCGCGCAAACGGAGATTGCCGGCTCCACCGTCAACACCGCTTTTCTTGCCGCTCTTGCCGCCGATCCGGATTTTGCAGCTGGCGACGTCGATACCGGCTTGATCGGCAGACACCAGGAAGCGCTGACGGCGGTCGCGCCGCCGACCGGCGAAATCATCTCGGCTGCCGCACTTGCGGCCTCGGGTGCCGGAGCATTGCCGTCGTCGGACGACCCTTGGTCGTCGCTTGCCGGCTATGCGCATTTCCACGGCGTGGCGCGGCGCATGCGGCTGAAGTTCGGCGACGAGGCAATTCAGGCAAAGGTTTCAATGCGGCCGGACGGACGCTTTCAGGTGGCGCTCGATGCGCCTTATGACAGCACCAATTCGCATGACCTCCGCGCCGTCCCCCGCCTCGCCCGCTGGCCTGGCCACATCACGGTGTTCGAAGGCGCTGTCGGCTATACTTTCACCGTGCCGGATCCCCTGGCGAGGAGCGACGAAGCAGCTGCAGCCTCCGGCAGCCTGCGCGCGCCGATGCCGGGTCTCGTCAAGCTTGTGCGCGTGGCGAAAGGCGACGCTGTGATCAAAGGGCAAATTCTGCTGATCCTCGAAGCGATGAAGATGGAGCACACCATCGCCGCCCCGCATGACGGGGTGATCGCCGAGATCGCCGGGGAAGGGTCACAGGTCACTGACGGGACGGTGCTGGTGCGGTTCGTCGAGGACCAGAACGCATCGACCGCAGCCACCAGCCGATAGCCGGAGCGCACTGCAGACCGCAAACAGAAATGGCCGGGACGAACCCGGCCATTTCCTCACCTGAGTGTCAGAGCGATTACTGCGCGATCGGCGCGTACTTGCCGTCGTGCCACTGGTTGATGTCGTAGCTGGCGTTCTTGAGGTCGCCCTTTTCGTCGAAGGTGACGTCGCCGACGACGGTGCTGATCGGCGTGCCGTTCTTCAGCGCTTCGGCAACCTTGGCCGGATCGTCGCTGCCGGCACGCTTGATGCCTTCGGCGAAAGCCTGAACCACGGCGTAGGAGAACAGTGTGAAGCCTTCCGGCACGAAGCCGCCGGCCTTGATCTTCTCGACGGCCGCCTTGGCTTCCGGCTTTGCCTGCGGATCCGACGGGAACACGAACATGGTGCCCTCGCCGGCCGGGCCGGCAACCTGCCAGAATTCCGGCGAGGCGATCGAGTCCGGCATGATCAGCTGGAACTTCAGGTTCTGCTCCGCCGACTGGCGCAGGATCAGGCCGGCCTCAGGGTGATAACCGCCGAAATAGACGACATCGGCCTTGAGGTCCTTCAGCTTGGTGACAAGCGCCGAATAGTCCTTCTCGCCGGGGTTGATGGCGTCATAGTAGACTTCCTTGAGGCCGCCAGCATTCATGGTTGCCCTGACGGCGTCCGCCACGCCCTGACCATAGGCGCTCTTGTCGTGCAGGATGACGACTTTCTTGCCGGCATACTTCTTGGCGATCCACGGGCCGATAAAGGCGCCCTGTGCGTCGTCACGCGTGTAGAGGCGCATGATCGTCGACCAGCCGGCCTTGGCGGCAGCATCGGTCAGCACCGGGTTCGAGGATGCCGGGCTCATCATCAGCGCACCGGCTTCGGCGTAGACCGCGGAGGCCGGGATGCTCGAACCCGAGCAGGCATGGCCGTCGATGAACTTGACGCCGTTGGCGACGATGCGGTTGGCGACCGACACGGCCTGCTTGGGGTCGCACTGGTCGTCTTCGATGTCGAGCTTGATCATCGAGCCGTTGACACCGCCCGCGGCGTTGATGGCATCGGCCGCGGCCTTTGCGCCCTGCTTGAACTGATCGCCGATGGTGGCGAGCTGTCCGGTCATCGGGCCGACCACCGAGACGGTGATGTCGTCGGCGAATGCGACCGGCGCGCTCAACATCAGGCCGAAAAAGGCCGCGCTCAAAATACTCATTTTTTTCATGACAATAGAACTCCTCCACTCACGCGCGGCCGCCCCGGCCGCGCTTCTTCCAGAGAGGCGGGACAATTTCATCCTTCATCGGACGTGTCTAGGCGCATTGGCGTCGCTCGATTGGGCCTACGTGGCTTCATCCACGCAAAAAAGCCACGCCAGCCTTGTTCCGGCTGGTCGTGGCTTTTTTTTGCCCGTGAGGCTGTTTCCCCGGCGCCCCCGCGCTGTGAACCCAGCCCACCTTCCCTGTCTTCCTGTTGGTCATGATCTTGCCGAAGCCCCGATTCCACTTTTCGGGATCATGGTCCGTCGCGCGGCTTGGACCTGTCGGCCTGCCGCATTCTTTTTGTCGATGGCCTGTGGCCTGGCTGTCTGCGCAGCCTTATCCCTGTTGGCCCGACCGTCTTTTAGCGGTCTTGGCCAGAGCGTCCCCGTCTGGCGGAACTCAGTGCATGGTCATCCATTCGCGGGCTTCGCGCAGCGCCTTGGCGATCTCGATCTTCGACATGGCCGCCGACAGTTCCGAGCGCAGCTCCGCGGCGCGGGCCGAGCCCTTGATGGCGGCGATGTTGAACCATTTGTGGGCGGCAACGACGTCGGTCTCGCAATCGCGGCCGGTCGCATACATCATGCCCAGTTCGAAAAGAATGTCGGCCTGGGCAGTTGCCCCCATGGCGCCGAAGCCTGCTTCAAGCATTTCAAAACGTGCCATTTTAGTCCCCTGTCTGGCTCCCGAGAGCTGCCTCCGTTTGTCTTGTCCGGGCCGCTCTTTCGATGCTTTCGAGAATGCCGCGCAGGCTTGAATCCGTCGTTAAATGGCGTGCTTAATTTGAGGAAAACAAAGCTAAAACAAGAGGTAAACGCGAAAATTCGTTAAGGATACGAAGCCAGCAATTCGGCTGGTTTTCGCCAAATTTGACGAAAATTTTCGAGGCCGCAATCAACACTCCGCTAACCACGGGAACAAACACGACACGCCCGTCGTTTTTCATTTCCGCGCCGACAAGGCGAATTCAGGCACTTTCAAAATGCCAAAGTCTTCCGCTGCGGCACCGCTTTTGTTTTGACGGAAGCTGGATTAGCTTACGTTTGCGTAAGCGGCAGACCGGCGAGGCGGAGCATCCGGCCGGCTATCCAAAAGGGAGGAAGACATGTTTCGAAAAGTGAGCCTGGCCCTGGCGGCCACATTGATCCTGGGCGGCGCGGCGTGTGCCGATCCGATCGAGGGCAACTGGAAAACGCAGGCAGGTGACACCGCGGCCATTTCAGGCAGCAGCTCGTTCTCCATTACGCTCAAGTCAGGTAAATATGCCGGCAAGACCATCGGCTCGCTCAAGGCGGCCGGCGACAACAAATATGCCGGCAACATCACCGATCCGGCAAATGACAAGACCTATTCCGGCAAGGCGACATTGTCGGGCACCTCGCTCAAGATGAGCGGTTGCGTGCTCGGCGGACTGATCTGCAAGAGCCAGACCTGGCACAAGCTCTGATCGACCATTTCCTTGTGATCTCACGACGGGGCCTGGCAGGCCCCGTTCTCGTTCTATCGACGCGCTGACAATAGCGCTCGATTGGCATTCGGGTTGCCGGCAACCCAGTCACAATCCCGTCAATCAATTTGAACCGCAGATGAACGCCGGCATCAGAGCCGGTTCAGAGGCGTCAGGGCATTCTCCTGCGTGTTGAAGGAGACACGGACCCCAAATGCTTGCTCGCCGCTTCACCATCGTCTGCCTGCTGATGAGCCTGTTTGGGATGTTCTTCGCCATCCTCGTCGCCGAAGCGGGCCATTCCCCCCGCTCCTGGGACGAAGCCACCAGAATGTGCCACCTCGCCTGCCCGACCAACCTTCGCCACTGAAACAGAGAACCCGGGACCTCGAAAAGAAAAGCACAGACATCATGAACCGCATCGCCGCCAATCTCTCCAAGACCCTCCGGCTCCTGCCGCGCGCGGCGCTTATTCTGGTGCTCCTGGCCGCTCCGGTGCTGGCGGTGCCGATGATGCGCACCGATGCCGGCTCGACGATCGAGGCGCCGGCGCTCAGAAAATCCGGCGTCGGCTTCGTGCTGCTGGTCAGCCTGCAGCGCGGATAAAGAAAAATGGCGCTTTGAGCGCCTTCGGCGGCGAGCCCCCTCCCAACCGCCCGTCCAAGTCTCTATATTGGGCCATGGAAAAGCGAATCTATCCCCAAGCCATCGAATCCGTCGTCATGCCCGAGCCTTTTGGCCGGCAAAGCTTCGACAACGCCGAAAAGGCCGTTGCCGCACTGCAGGTGCTCTACGACCGCAACACCAAGTTCCTGCGCGACTCCTTTGCGGCACTTGCCGCCGGCGGCGACAGCAGCAAGCGCTACCGGGCCTTCTACCCCGAGATCGGCGTCACCACGAGTTCGTTCACCCAGGTCGATTCGCGCCAGGCCTATGGCCACATGCCGACGCCCGGTCATTTCGCCACCACGGTCACCCAGCCGAACCTGTTCGAGAGCTACCTGATCGAGCAACTTCGGCTGATCATGCGCAATCACGGCGTATCGGTGACCGTTTCCGAATCGACCACGCCGATCCCCCTGCATTTCGCTTTCCTGGAAGGCACCTATGTCGACGGCGCTGATGCCGAACGTATCAAGCGGCCGATCCGCGACCTGTTCGACGTGCCGGATCTCGACGGCACCGACGATCAGATCGCCAACGGTACGTTCGAGGTCGCCTTCGGCGAGCCCCGGCCACTGGCGCCGTTCACCGCGCAGCGCATCGATTATTCCCTGCACCGCATGACGCACTACACCGCAACCAGCCCGCAGCATTTCCAGAACTTCGTGCTGTTCACCAACTATCAGTTCTACATCGACGAGTTCGTGGCGCGCGCCCGCGACCAGATGGAAAAGGGTGGTGACGGCTACACGGAATTCGTCGAACCTGGCAACGTTATCACCCGGTCCGGGCAGAGCGCGCCCAGCGAAGGCGTAGCGCCACAGCGCCTGCCGCAGATGCCCGCCTACCACCTGAAGAAGCCAAACCATGGCGGCATCACCATGGTCAATATCGGCGTGGGTCCTTCCAACGCCAAGACCATCACCGACCATATCGCGGTGCTTCGGCCGCACGCCTGGGTAATGCTCGGCCATTGCGCCGGCCTGCGCAACACCCAGGCGTTGGGCGACTATGTGCTCGCGCATGCCTATGTGCGCGAAGACCACGTGCTGGACGACGATCTTCCGGTCTGGGTGCCGATTCCGCCGCTGGCCGAGATCCAGGTTGCGCTGCAGGAAGCAGTCGCCGAGGTCACCGGCCTGTCGGGCTATGATTTGAAGCGCATCATGCGCACCGGCACCGTCGCCACCATCGACAACCGCAACTGGGAACTGCGCGACCAGCGCGGACCGGTGCAGCGCCTGTCGCAGTCGCGCGCGATCGCGCTCGATATGGAATCGGCGACGATCGCCGCCAATGGCTTCCGCTTCCGCGTCCCCTACGGCACGCTGCTGTGCGTTTCCGACAAGCCGCTGCATGGTGAACTGAAATTGCCCGGGATGGCGACCGAGTTCTACAAACGCCAGGTGGCGCAGCACCTGACCATCGGCATCAGGGCGATGGAGAAGCTGGCCGAGATGCCGATGGAGCGGCTGCATTCGCGCAAGCTCCGGAGCTTTTCAGAGACAGCATTCCAGTAGGCGGTCGCGCGAGGCCTCGGCGAGGCAATTCGTCGTCTTGCTCAGGCCGCAATTTGGCCGATAAGCAAATCGAACGATCGTCAGGCGGCAATCGGCAGACACGACCTCAATGACAACAGGCGCGCGCTTGAACATGACGGCTGGGCTGGCATTCCTGGCGATGACGGCATTGTCGGCCGCTTTGTTGGCCGGATTCTTCGGCGCGCTGCACCCCGCTTTCGATTCCTTCTCGCATTTCCGCATTCACCTCAGCGTGCTGATGGCGCTTTTGGCGCTGCCGCTGCTTGCGAGTTCCTACCGGCTGCAGGCGGCTGCGGCACTGCTCTTCGCCATCGCCTGCCTGGCCACGACGGCAAGCGCATTGCCCAGGCCGTGGCCGCAGCCGGCGGTTGCCAAGCCCGCCGACCAGATCGTCTACAGCCTGCTGCAGATGAACCTGCGCTTCAACAACCCAACGCCGAAGAAAGTGCTGTCGCTGATCGGCCGCACCAATCCTGACGTGATCACCCTCGACGAGGTGTCGGAGATGTGGTCGACCGAGCTTGGCTATATCGCCAGCGCCTACCCCTACCGGATCCTCTGCCCCTACCCGAACGGCATGTTCGGCGTGGCGCTGCTGTCGCGCCGGCCGTTTGCCGCCGACACCGCGCCGCGTTGCGAGCCGCGCGGCGCGATGGCGACCGCCACCATCGACTTCGGCGGGAGCAATGTCGATGTCGCCGCGATCCATCTGAGCTGGCCCTGGCCGAAGGAGCAATACTGGCAAATCGGCGAACTGGCGCAGCCACTGGCGGCGCTCGGCGAGACCGCGATCATGGCCGGCGATTGCAACGGCGTGCCGTGGAGTGCTGCGGTGCGGCGGGTCGCGACTCTTGGCGGGCTGACACTCATGCCTTCAGCGGGACCGACCTGGATCCACCGGACATTGCCCGACTTCCTGCGCCGCTATGCGGGCCTGCCGATCGACCAGGTGTTCAGCAAGGGCGGGCTGACGATTCTGTCTTCGATGCGGCTGGAGGACACGGGCTCCGACCATCTGCCGGTGCTGGTCGAGTTCACGCTGCGGCCCCGCGACAAACAACCTCATGACGAGCATGAGAGTGCGCTTGCGGCAAGCGACGTTCCAAACAAGCCGCGCGGCTGATCCCGAAACGGAGCCAACGCTCACAGTGCGCCCCCGTCAAGGTTTGGTCAGCGCGTCGACAAGGTGCTCGACATGGCCGCCGCGACGATGCTCGCGCGCGTCGAAAGCATTCTGCTTGGCTTCGTATTCGGCATAGATGGTGTTGATGCGCCGCCTCGCCTCAAGGTGTGTGCCCGTGCAGAACCAGTTGTCCGGGCGCTCCAGGCCGGCAAGCGCCGTCTCGGTGGCCCGCATCATCCCTTTCGCAATCCGGCCATGGGTGTGCTCGTGCTTGCGGACGCCAGCCATGAATCGGTCCCAACGCTTGCGCAGACCTTGGCTTGTCGGCGAAAGCCGCGGGAAGGTGTAGGTCAGGTCGAGCGTACCGTTGGCCTGCCGCAAATGACAGGTCCCATCCTGATGGCTGATATCGAGATCCCAATGTACGGTGTAGCCAGTTTCGGCGATAGCGCGCGTCATATAGCCGTGCTTGGGTCCCTGCCGGTCCATGGCCTCGATAAGGTCGGCCCCGGTCTTTCCGGCAACATCATAGCTACGGACGTGAACGACGAGCTTTGTGCCCGCCGATGCGGCTGACACCCAGGACAGCACACAGGCCGCGGCGAGCATCGTCAGGCTGGTCAGGCGCATGTCCGCCTCCGTTGTCGGTGGGCAAGCAGACCACACTCGGCGCGGCGCTTCAACGGGCTTGAGCGAAGCCGCCAGTCTCGTGATGGCGACAGTGGATCGGCCGCCGCTCACATGTTCTGGTAGACCGGTCCTTCACCGCCTTGCGGCGGCACCCAGTTGATGTTCTGGTTCGGGTCCTTGATGTCGCAGGTCTTGCAGTGGACGCAGTTCTGCGCGTTGATGACGAAGCGCACGTCCTTGGCCTGCGGATCGGCGGCGGCGTTGCCATCCTTGTCAACCCACTCATAGACGCCCGCCGGGCAATAGCGCGTGGAAGGTCCGGCAAAGACATCGTGCTCGGACCGTTGCTGCAGCGCCATGTCGCCGACGATGAGGTGCACCGGCTCGTTTTCCTCGTGATTGGTGTTGGACAGGAACACCGAGGAGAGGCGGTCGAAGGTGAGCACGCCATCCGGCTTCGGATAAGCGATCTTCTTGTGCTGGGCGGCAGGCTCGAGCGTGGCATAGTCGGCTTTGCCATGCTTCAGCGTGCCGAAAGGCGAGACACCGAACAGCGTATTCAGCCACATATCGAGGCCGCCGAGACCGACGCCGACAATGGTGCCGAAGCGCGACCACAGCGGCTTGACGTTGCGCACCTTCTTCAGGTCCTTGCCGATGTCGGTCGCGCGCCAGGCTTCCTCGTAGGCGGAAAGCTCGTCATTGGCACGGCCGGCACCGATCGCCTCTGCGACATGATCGGCCGCCAGCATCCCCGACAGCACCGCATTGTGGGAGCCCTTGATGCGCGGCACGTTGACGAAACCCGCCGCGCATCCCATCAGCGCGCCGCCCGGGAACGACAATTTCGGCACCGACTGCCAGCCACCCTCGGTTATGGCGCGCGCGCCATAACCCAGGCGCTTGGCGCCTTCGAACGTGCCTGCGATCGCCGGATGGGTCTTGAAGCGCTGGAATTCCTCGAAGGGCGACAGATAGGGGTTCTTGTAATTGAGGTGCAGGACGAAGCCGACTGCCACCTGATTGTCCTCCAGATGATAGAGGAACGAACCGCCGCCGGTCTTCATGTCGAGCGGCCAGCCGAAGGAATGCTGCACCAGACCCCGCCGATGGTTCTCCGGCTTGACCTGCCAGAGTTCCTTGAGGCCGATGCCGTATTTGCCCGGCTCGCGGCCATCGGAGAGCTTGTATCTGGCGATCAACTGCTTGGCGAGCGAACCGCGCGCGCCCTCGCCGATCAGCACGTATTTGCCCATCAGCGCCATGCCCGGCGCGAAGCCCGGACCGTGCGTGCCGTCCTTCTCGACGCCCATGTCGCCGGTGACGACGCCGGTGACGGCGCCTTCTTCATTGTAGAGCAGGCCGGCCGCGGCAAAGCCTGGATAGATCTCGACGCCAAGCGCCTCGGCCTTGCCAGCCAGCCAGCGGCAGACATTGCCGAGCGAGACGATGTAGTTGCCGTGGTTGTTCATCAGCGGCGGCATCAAGATGTTTGGCAGGCGAAACGAGCCGGCGGGGCCGAGCACCAGGAAATGGTCGGCCGTAACCGGCGTCTTGAAGGGATGACCATCCTCCTCGCGCCAACCAGGCAGCAGCCGGTCGATGCCGATCGGATCGACCACGGCACCCGACAGGATATGAGCGCCGACCTCGCCGCCCTTTTCCAGCACGACGACGGAGAGCTCGGGATTGACCTGCTTGAGGCGGATGGCCGCGGCAAGGCCGGCCGGTCCGGCACCGACGATGACCACGTCGAATTCCATGCTTTCGCGTTCGATGTCGCTCATCAACCCCTCCGCACTGGCTTGCCGCTGTTGGCGTATCTTGCTGGCTCCTGCGCTGCATAGCGCATCAATTGGCGACAGGAAACCGGCGCATACGTGACAATGCGGATTTGGCCAAAAAGTCGCGCATTCCGCGGCAGGCAAGCCGTTTCCGCGCGGCGCGACCCGCCCAAGCTTGCGTTTTTCATTGTTCGACGGCTTGCTTATCGGCCATACTTCCCGCCATGCGCATTCCCGGGCCAGGCGGCTTCTCTTCGACGCGCTTTCCATCAACGCCAGGCCGGGCCTGCCGGGCGGCTATTTTGGCCCTTCTGGCGTTGGCGCCGGGTCATGCCGTCGCGGATGAAGTGAAGGTCTGGGCAACAGGCGCGTACTCATTCTCCGACGAGCTTGGCGGTTTCCGCATCACCGGAGCCTCCGGCATTGGAACCAAGGACGATCCGCTTGTCATCACCGAAGAGCTAAATTCGGCGACACCCGTAACGCTGACCATCCGCACCACAAAGCCGATCCAGGCATTCGGCAAGGCGGGTGAGTTCGCCAATGGCATCATGTACATGCGCCTTGACGTGCTCAACAACAGCGGCCAGGCCTGGATCGAATTCCAATTCGAGCTTCAGGAAATACTGAATCAGCCGAGCGTGTTTGGAGATGGGTTTTCGTTCGACCAGCGCAACAAGACGCCTGACAATATCTGGTCGAGCAATTTCGCCGATTTCGACCGCGAGTTCGAACCCTATGACCGGCTGCTGTTCAAGAACGGCAAGGTCGATCCTATGAGGACCGCCAGCTTCGAGTTCCTGATGACCGACTACACGCCGCGATGGACCTTTTATCTCGTGCAGGATCCACGCATACCCACTGGCTAGACGATGACCTCGCCTCGGCAAGCGGGAGTGGCTGTCGCCACGGCTTTCGCCGAGGTTGCAAATTGAAGCCGCCCGGACGATGGTGCGGCCATGACTGCCGCCTCTCCCAACAATCCGGTCGATTTCGCCGATCTGCTCGCCTTCTATGCCAGCGCGGGTGTTGACGAGGCTTTGGAGGATGCGCCGGTAAACCGGTTCGCGGAGGCCGCGCCGAAGCCGGCGGAGCGCATGCCGACGACGACGCCACGCGAAAGCAGCGCACCGGAGCCGCCCGCGGCTCCGGCGGGCTTCGATAGGCGCGCCTTGCCGGATGCTCCGGCCCCGCGCCCGTCGACCTCGGCCGTGCCCGATGAGGCGCAGGCGGCGCTGGCGCGCCAACTGGCGAACGCGGCAGTGTCCCTGGACGAGTTGCGCCAGCACATGGCCGCTTTCGAGGGCTGTAATCTCAAGGCCACCGCGAAGAACCTCGTATTCGCCGACGGCAACCCGCAAGCCGCTGTCATGCTGGTCGGTGAAGCTCCCGGCCGTGACGAGGACATTGAAGGACTGCCCTTCGTCGGCCGCTCGGGCCGGCTGCTCGATCGGATGCTGGCTGCGATCGGCCTCGACCGCGGCTCGGTCTATATAGCCAATGTTATTCCCTGGCGGCCACCCGGCAACCGCACGCCGACGCCGCACGAGACCGAAATCTGCCGGCCGTTCATCGAGCGTCAGATCGAGTTGGTCAATCCCAAGGTGCTGATCAATCTCGGCGGCCCGTCGGCGAAGACCTTGCTCAACACCTCGGAAGGAATCCTGCGGCTGCGAGGCAACTGGCGCGTCCATACCACGGCGTCCGGCATTGCCATTCCGGCCATGCCGACATTGCATCCGGCCTATCTCTTGCGGACACCTGCGCACAAGAAGCTGGCATGGCGCGATTTTCTGGAGGTGAAGGCGAAGCTGCGGGCGCTGTCCAGCGATGACCTCGCAGGTAATTGAAATGCTCCCCGTGTCGGCCTAGTCATCCGCCATGACAACGCCTCAAATCTCTGCCGGCAGTCTCATCCGCGAGTGGCGCACGCGCAGGCGCATGAGCCAGCTCGACCTCGCCATGGAGGCCGAGATCTCGCAGCGGCATCTGAGCTTCGTCGAGAGCGGTCGGGCTGCTCCTTCGCGCGAGATGGTGCTGCACCTGGCCGAGCAGCTCTCGATCCCGCTCAGGCAACGCAACCAATTACTGCTGGCCGCCAGCTTCGCGCCAAGCTTCAGCGAACGGCGGTTGACCGACCAAACACTGGCGCCGGCGATGGCGGCTGTCGAGATCGTGCTCAAGGGACATGAACCCTTCCCGGCACTGGCGGTGGACCGGCATTGGAACCTGGTTTCGGCGAATGCCGCGATCGCTCCCTTCCTTGCCGATGTCAGCGAGGCTTCCTTGCTGGCACCGCCGGTCAACGTGCTTCGCCTCAGCCTGCATCCGGGTGGCATCGCGCCGCGTATCGTCAACCTTGCGGAATGGCGGACGCACCTGCTCGAACGTCTCAAGCACCAGAATGACGCCAGCGGCGATCCGGTTCTGGTAGAGCTGGAGCATGAGCTTCGCGGCTACCCCTCCGGCCTGAAGAGCAGCCGGCCGGCGCCGGTCGAGCCGAATGCCATCGTGCACCCGCTTAGGCTTGCCCATGGCGACACGGTGCTTTCCTTCATCAGCACCATTACCGTGTTTGGCACGCCGCTGGATGTCACGCTGTCGGAACTGGCGATCGAGTCATTCTTCCCGGCCGACGAACAGACAAGAGCAGTGTTGGTGCGGTTGGCGAAAGAACGGACGAACACAAAACCGAGTCCGGTTCAGCCTGATTCCGGAGCTTTCGGGCCGCCGATCTGAGCAACAAACGGGTTCTCTGGGTAGGTCTGGGAAAGGTGATAAAGGTTCTCCTCGTCGGTGTAACCGAGCAACTTTCCCTGCTGCCATTCCAACTGTGGGCACCAAGCGCCTCGGTGCAGGAGATCGAGAAGCAACGAATACGCCTCGACCCTCCACTCCTCCCCCT
Source organism: Mesorhizobium sp. SARCC-RB16n (assembly GCF_008520305.1). Taxonomy (GTDB): domain Bacteria; phylum Pseudomonadota; class Alphaproteobacteria; order Rhizobiales; family Rhizobiaceae; genus Mesorhizobium. Next base: position 120,283 of record NZ_ML703263.1, read on the forward strand.
TGAGCGCGTAAAACCAATAATCGATATCCAGCGTGGCACCCTGGCTCAGGGGGATTTGAAAAGTCCTTACATGTTCCGAGAGCATTCCGTCTCCGATGTGAGGGGCAAAGTCCTGATCGGCTAGCGCGTCGGATTTTTCAAAACCGTCCACCCTCTCATGGGAAAACACAGCCAATGGCTTGGTCCCTGCGAGCATCATGGCGAGCTCGCGGTTGGTGTGCAGGGCGTAAGGACGCTTCTTGTCATTCATTTCAAACTTCCATCAACCGAGAGACCCAGTTGTGAACGTGCTTGCAGGCGGTGCTCAATCACCCCTGCGGCAAGGCCGCCTTTCGGGTCCTCGTGCGTTCCAGACCCAGTTGCCGTTCGCGCCAGATGATGAAGATGCCCGCGGCCACCACGATCACACCGCCGACAAGCGTGCTCGGTGATGTGACGTCACCGAAGATGAGATAGCCAACGACGACGCCGAGGATCATCGAGGTGTATTCGAAAGGCGCCACGACCGAGGCTTCGGCATGGCGATAGGCCGCGGTCATCAGGATCTGGCCGAGCCCACCACAAAAGCCGGCCAGGATAAGCAGCGCGGCTTGCGCCGGCGCCAGCGATTGCCAGCCGAAAGGCAGTGTCAGCAGCGAGAGCACGCTCGCCGTAGACGAGAACCATAGCACGATCGTGGCCGTCTTCTCCGTCTGCACGAGATTGCGCACGAGCAGCATGGCGACAGCCGAGATCGCCGCGGCCACCAGCGCCGCCATGACGCCCAGGACCTCCTGGTCGTCGAGCCCTTCGTCCGAATTGAGCAGCGTCAGTTCCGGCCAGGAAATGATGAGCACGCCAATGAGGCCGACCGCCACCGCGCTCCAGCGATAGACGCGGATCGTCTCGCCGAGAAAGACCGAGGAGAACACCACGACCAGCAGCGGCTGTGCATAATTCAAGGTGATCGCCTCCGGCAACGGCAGCCTAGTCAGTGCGAAGAAGCCGAGCCCCATGGCGCCGACGCCGACGACGCCGCGCGCGACGTGGTTGAAGGGTCGCCTCGTGGCGAATGCCGTGGCCAGTTGTCCCTTCAATGCCAGGAAGGCAATGATCGGGAAGATGGCGAAGAAGGAACGGAAGAAGACGATCTGGCCGGCAGGCACGTCGCCAGCCGCCTTGATGCAGGTTTGCATGCCGACAAAGACCGCCACGGAGACGATCTTCAGCACGATGCCTCTCAGCGTACCGTGGCCGCCCGTGGTTTCTGGTTGCGTCTCTGCCCCTGATGTCACTTTGGCAATGCATCTGTGCCCGCGGTCGAGGGCACGTTGCGGGTCTCGAAATGGCAGAACGGGAAATTGTCGGCGCGCCGAACGAAAGCGCCCATCCCGAATTTCGGTGTGTCGGCGGTCATGACTGCCTCGCGACGGTGAAAGGAAGGCCTGAATTAGGCTCTGCTGCAGTTTTGTCGAGGGGCTCTTTCGTGTAAAGAGCGCGGACTTTGAATTTTTTGGACCAGTCAAAACACGTCCGGTCCCCGGAAAAGACAGGAAAAGCCAGGGAATGCGCACCGATACAGGCCAGGTCTTCAAACTCGAGGACTATCGCCCCAGCGACTACCTCATTCCGGAAACCAAGCTTGACTTTCGTCTTTCGCCACAGGCCACGGTCGTCACCGCGATACTGACCGTCGAGCGCCGCGAGGGCATATCCACGTCGGCTCCGCTGGTGCTCGACGGCGATGGGTTGACGCTCAAGCGCGTCGAGATCAACGGCAAGACGGTGAGACCGGCCGATCTGCTGGCGAGCCCTGACCAACTGACGCTGCTCAAGCCGCCGGCCGCACGTCGTTTCCAACTGCTGATCGAAACCGAACTGGCGCCAGCTGGCAATGAGGCCCTGATGGGCCTTTACCGTTCGAACAACGTTTACTGCACGCAGTGCGAGGCGGAGGGCTTTCGCCGCATCACCTATTTTCTTGATCGCCCTGATATCCTGTCCGTCTACACGGTGCGCATCGAAGCGCGGCGCGACGAGGCGCCGCTCCTCCTGTCCAACGGCAATCCGGTCGAGAACGGCGAGCTCGCCGATGGCTGGCACTATGCCAGATGGCACGACCCCTTTCCCAAGCCATCCTACCTGTTCGCGCTGGTGGCCGGGAATCTTGGCCAGGTCGCCGACAGTTTCGTCACCATGTCCGGCCGCAAGGTCGAGCTCGGCATTTATGTCGAGCCCGGTAAGGAGAAGCTCGCCGGCTATGCCATGGATGCGCTGAAGCGGTCGATACAATGGGACGAGGAGGCGTTTGGCCGCGAGTACGACCTCGACGTGTTCAACATCGTCGCCGTGTCGGACTTCAACATGGGCGCGATGGAGAACAAGGGCCTCAACATCTTCAACGACAAATATGTCCTGGCCGACCGGGAGACTGCGACTGACGCCGATTTCGCCAATATCGAGGCGATCATCGCGCATGAATATTTTCACAATTGGACAGGCAACAGAATCACTTGCCGCGACTGGTTCCAGCTTTGCCTGAAGGAAGGGCTGACGGTCTTCCGCGACCATGAATTCTCCGCCGACCAGCGCTCGCGTGCGGTCAAGCGCATCGCCGAAGTGCGCACACTACGCGCCCACCAGTTTCCCGAGGACCAGGGCCCGCTGGCGCACCCGGTGCGGCCGCGCCGCTACCGCGAGATCAACAATTTCTACACGGCGACGGTCTACGAAAAGGGCTCCGAAGTGGTGCGCATGATCCGCACCATTCTCGGGGCTGAGGTCTTCCGCGCCGGCATGGATCTTTATTTCGAACGGCACGACGGCGAAGCCGCGACCATCGAGGACTTCATAAAAGTGTTCGAGGACGCGTCCGGCCGCGACCTTTCGCAATTCTCGCTCTGGTATCATCAGGCGGGCACGCCCAACCTGACCGTGAGTTCAACGCACAATCCGGCCGCGCGGGAATTTACGCTCGAGATCGAGCAGTCGGTGCCGCCGACGCCCTCCGAAAGCCGCAAGCGGCTGATGCATATACCGCTCGCCTTCGGCCTGATCGGCCTCGGCGGCAGGCCGGTGGAGTATGACGGCGTCGAGGGCGCCAGCGTCGAGGACGGCGTCATCCATGTTCGCAAGCGCCGTCACATGGTGCGCTTTTCAGGCGTTGCCGAACGACCGGCGGTGTCACTCAACCGCGGCTTTTCAGCGCCGGTGACACTGTCGGTCGAGCAGAAGGCAGCCGACCAGTTCTTCCTCGCCCGCCATGACAGCGACGCCTTCTCGCGCTGGCAGGCCTTCAACACGCTGCTCACCGATGCACTGATCGCTGCCTTCCGCCAGATCCTTGGCGGCAAACAGCCGAACTTCGCCCCAAGGCTGACCGAGCTTGCCGGCAGCATCGCCAGTGATGAGACGCTCGAGCCAGCCTACCGGGCCCTGGCCCTGGCGCTGTCTGGCGACGCCGACATCGCGCGTGACATCGGCAAGAACATCGATCCGGACGCCATCCACTCGGCCCGACAGGCGCTTGCGCTGGCGATCGGAACCGCCAATGGCGACGCATTTTCCGGCCTCTACGACAGTCTTGCCGACCAGACCGCTTTCAGCCCAGACGCGGCAAGCGCGGGACGACGCGCCTTGCGCAACATTCTGCTGGATTATCTCTCGCTGCTGCCTGGCGGGGCGGCATTGGCGGCCGGGCATTTCCAGTCCGCGACCAACATGACCGACCGCGCGGCCGCATTGGCCGTGCTCGCGCATCGTCACCACGGATCGCCGGAGGCGAAAAAGGCGCTGGCGGCTTTCGAAAAGACATATGCGTCCGACCCGCTGGTTATGGACAAATGGTTCCAGATCCAGGCCAGCGTGCCGGGGCCTCAGGCGGTGGACACCGTCCGCTCCCTGACTGCTCATCCGGGCTTCTCGATGGGCAACCCGAACCGAGTGCGTTCGCTGATCGGCACATTCTCCAGCGCCAACCAGACCGGTTTTCACCGCGCCGACGGCGAAGGCTACCGTTTCTTCACGCAGACCGTGCTCGAGGTGGAAAAGCGCAACCCGCAAGTTGCGGCGAGGCTGGCGACGGCGCTCAGGTCCTGGCGTTCGCTCGAACCGGGCCGACAAGCCAAGGCCAGGGAAGCGCTGGTTTCGATTGCCAATACGGAAAACCTGTCGGCGGATCTGCGCGATATCGTCGAGCGCACGCTGGCGTAAGCGCCCTTGCCTTCTCCCGGTGGGAGAAGGCCGAGCCGCCGGACCTCCAAAAAGCCCATTATTTTATTCGATTTTTAATCTTTTTTCGCCGGACCACTGGACAAGGCGAATCACCTTTGATTCTTTAATGGCGATTCGGACGTGCGGTGTTGCCGGATCACCAGCACATAGAAATGCGGCGTACTGGAAATCGGGGAGTGCCATTTATGGCAAAGGCGGACGCGTGGGGCGCGCCCGGAGGGATGGCTTTTGCGCGTCGTGAGACGCGCAGCGACGGCCTTGCCGGGAATACGCGACTCATCGCCGAACCAGCCTACAAGCGGCTTCTGGCGGCGGAGCCGCTGCTGCGCCGGTCGATACCGGCCCTCATCGTCATCTTTCTGCTGGTCATCGCGGCGTTGCGTGTGCTCTCGCTTATGAACGAGCGCGACGATGTCGAGCGCGATGCCAAGGCGATCCTGACGCTGGCCGCCGCGCAGCTCGCCAGTTCGCTCGCCACCACGTCGGACACGCTGCCCGGCGCCACACAGGACCTGCTGGAGACCACCAGCCGCCAAGGCGCGATGGGCCGCAGCCACGTGCTTGTCATCACCGACAGCGCCTTCAAGATCACCGCGGTGACACCACGTTCGGTGCCCTGGCAAGGCCATTCGCTCGACGGCCTCGTCCAGGGCGGCCAGCCTTTGTTCATGTTCGGCGATCGCGCCGGTGTCATGGAGGTCAACATCGGCGGTCAGGACTGGTACGCGGCGGTCAGCCTGTCCAGAGACAGGAAGGGAGCCGCTGCGGCGCTTGTGCCGCAAGAGGCGGTCTTCGACACCTGGCGCAAGACCGTCTCGCTAAACGTCACCCTGTTCGTGCTGACGGCCGGCGTCCTGATCATCATCCTCTATGCCTATTTCGGACAGGCGGCGCGCGCGCAGGCAGCCGACCGCATCTATCTCGAAGCACATCAGCGTATCGACATGGCGCTGGTGCGCGGCCGCTGCGGCCTGTGGGACTGGGACATGGTGCGCGGCAAGATGTACTGGTCGCGCTCGATGTACGACATGCTCGGCTACGAGCCCTGCGAGACAATGCTGTCCTTCGGCGAGGTTGACGAGATCATCCATCCCGAGGACGGCGACCTGTTCGAACTCGCCAACAGAATCGTCGCGCGGGAAATCGACCATATCGACCAAGTGTTCCGGATGCGGCATGCCGACGGCCAATGGGTGTGGATGCGCGCCCGGGCACAAGTCATGGATCCCGAAGCGCCCGAAATCCAGCTCATCGGCATCGCCGTCGACGTCACCGAGCAGCGCCACCTGGCGCTGCGGTCGGAGGCCGCCGATCTTCGCCTCAGGACCGCGATCGAGAACATCAATGAATCCTTCGTGCTGTGGGATTCGTCTCAGCGCCTGATCATGTGCAATTCCAAATATCAGCAGGACAATGGGCTCTCGGATCGCGACGTGATGCCAGGCGTGACGCGCGCTTCCCTGGAAGAACGGATGCTGGCGTTTGCTTCCGAGCGCCGGCTTGCCAACACCAATGGTCCGCAAGGCGGCGCCACATTCGAGCGACAGCTGTCCGATGGCCGCTGGCTGCAGGTCAATGAGCTCAGGACCAGGGACGGCGGCAACGTCTCGGTGGGGTCCGACATCACCCAGATCAAGCTGCACCAGGAGAAGCTGGTCGACAGCGAGCGCCGGCTGATGGCGACGATCCATGATCTGAGCCTCGCCCGCCGGGCCGAGGAAGAGCGGTCGCGCGAACTGGTCGACCTCAACCGCAAATACATGAAAGAGACCGAGCGCGCCGAAGCGGCGAACCGGGCCAAATCCGAATTCCTGGCCAACATGTCGCATGAATTGCGTACACCACTGAACGCAATCATCGGCTTCTCCGAGTTGATGGAACAGGGGCTGTTCGGCCCGCTGGGCTCGGAGCGCTACGAGGAGTACGCCACCGACATCAACAGCAGCGGCAAATACCTGCTCGGCGTCATCAACGACATCCTTGATATGTCCAAGATCGAAGCCGGCCAATTCTCGCTGGACCAGGAGCAGATCGACCTCGGTCCGCTGATCAGCGAGACGGTGCGTGTCGTCTCGCTGCAGGCGGCGCAGAAGGCGATCACCGTGGAAACGCGCATTGCCGACGCGCTAACGCTGTTCGCCGATCGCCGGGCGATCAAGCAGATCGTCATCAACCTCCTGTCCAACGCGGTGAAGTTCACCGGCCAGGGCGGCCACATATCGGTCAGGGCCCGCAACACGTCAGGCGCGCTGGTGCTGACGATCGAGGACAATGGCTGCGGTATCCCGAAGGAAGCGCTCGGCAAGCTCGGGCGCCCCTTCGAACAGGTGCAGAACCAGTTTTCCAAGAATCATGCGGGGTCTGGGCTTGGCCTTGCCATCTCGCGCTCGCTGGCCGAGCTCCAGGGTGGCGCGCTGAAGATCCGTTCGACCGAAGGCGTCGGCACGATCGTGTCGGTGCGCATTCCGGTAAAGAAGGCGCCGGCTGCGGTCAAAGCCGCGGCCTGAGCGGTAGGCTCCGGCCGACGGCGCCGGAGCCTGTCTCAGCCAGCCTCACTGCATGCCGTTTTCGTCATCGCCTCCCTGACGAGGACGGCCAAAGCGCCCGCTCTTCGGCAGTTCACGGTTCTCGATTTTTCCGTCATTGTTCTTGTCGAGTATCGCGAAAAGCTTCTTTTCGCGGCCCGTGATGTCGTCTGATGTCAGCGTGCCGTCGCCCTTGCTGTCGTAACGGGCGATGATGCGCCTGGCCATGCGTTCGAAGCGCGCCTTCTCCAGTGCGTCGGCGAGTTGGGCGACAGTCAGTTTGCCGCCATTGTCGGCCACGAGCTTCTTGAGCCGCGCGTCCATGACATTGGAGAACTGGTCGAAAGTGATGGTGCCGCCATTATCCTTCATTGCCTTGTCGAGCCGCATCATGGTGCGCTCACGCATGCTTGCGCTGTCGACATTCTCGGCATAGGCGGCGCCGCCGACGGCTCCGGCCAGTGCTATGAAGGCAAGTGCGAGCTTGGTTGTCTTTCTCATGGTTTTCTCCTGTTGCATCGTCACCCCCGATGCGACCGAACGATCGTTGGCCACGACCCTCCGGCACGAAGCAGAAGGTCGAAATCCTTCCTGACCTTTTGCGACGTCTCCTTGAGGTGTGCCTCCAGCACACCGAAATCCGGCAGGTCGGTGACCGCCAGAAGCAGATCCGAAAGGCCTGGTGGAACGTCGTCCCGTTCGAAGGGCCCAGTGAGGCACAGCCGCGTCATCTGGGTCAGCGCCAGATAGAGGCTGTAGGCATCGCCGAGCTCTTGCCTGACCCCGGCGTTGGCGAAACGTGGCGTCAGGCGAGACAGTATCTCGGCCGTACCGGTGGCGCGCGGGCCGGCCTCGACCTGGCCGGTGATGACAGCCACCTGGGCTATGAATTCGAGATCGATCAGACCGCCAGGGATCAGCTTGATGTCCCAGAGGTCGCGGGGCGGCTTTTCCTGCTCGATCATGGCACGCATGTCCGAGGCCTCGACCCTCGCCTTTGCCGCATCGCGCGATTGGCCGAGCACCGCGCCAACTTCCGCCTCGACCTCGCCGCACAGGCTGGCGTCACCAGCAATCGGCCGCGCTCGCGACAGCGCCATGTGTTCCCAGGTCCAGGCTTCCTGGCGTTGGTATTTCTTGAAGGCATCGATATGGGTGGCGACCGGTCCCTTGTTGCCGGACGGCCGCAAACGGAGGTCGAGTTCGTAGAGCACTCCTTCCGCCGTCGGCGCCGATACGGCCGATATCAGCCGCTGCGTCATGCGGGAATAATAGTGCGACGGCGCCAGCGGTTTGTCGCCATCGGACTCCTCGGCATTCGGATCATGATCGTAGAGCAGGATGAGGTCGACATCCGATCCGGCGGTCAATTCACGGCTGCCGAGCTTGCCCATGCCGAGTAGCGAAACCATCCCGCCAGCGATCGCGCCGTGGCGCACCGCGAATTCAGTGGTCACCGCCTGCAACGCCGCGGCGATGGTCAGGTCCGCCAGATCGGAGAAAGCGCGGCCGGCGCGGGCCGGATCTATCAAGCCCGCGAGCAGCCGCACACCGATCAGGAATTTCTGCTCGGAAGCAAATATGCGTAGCCGGTCGAGCACGTCCTCATAGGCCCTGTCGCCTTCGAGGAAGGCGGAAAGTCGCGCCGAGAGATAGGCGCGGTCGGGAAGCTCGGTCAGCAATGCCGGGTCGAGCAAGCCGTCGAAGACATGCGGCCGGCGGGTGATGATTGCCGCCAGCCGGGGTGCCGCGCCCATGATCGTCGCCATCAGCTTGAGCAGTGCGGGGTTCGACTGCAACAGCGAGAACAGCTGGATGCCGGCCGGCAGGCCAGCGAGGAACTCGTCGAAACGGACCAGCGCCTCGTCGGCCCGGCGCGTCTGGCCAAAGGCCTTGAGCAGTGCCGGCGTCAATTCCGTCAACCGCTCGCGCGCCTCCGCCGACTGGGTGACGCGATAGCGCCCGAAATGCCAGCCGCGGATGACACGGCAGATATCGCTTGGCCGTTGAAAGCCGAGACCGTGCAAGGTCTGCAGCGTGTCCGGGTCGTCGACGTCACCGGTGAAGACCAGGTTGCCAATGCCGGCCGAAAGCTCGGGCGCGGTTTCGAACAGCGCGGCATAGTGGCGCTCGACCTGCTGCAGCGAGGCACGGAACGCCCCGGCAAACGCAGCCGCGTCGGCAAAGCCGAGCATGCGGGCGATGCGCTCCAGCCCTTCATCGTCTTCCGGCAGCATGTGCGTCTGCTCGTCGGCCACCATCTGGATGGCGTGTTCGACCCGCCGCAGGAACCAGTACTGGCGGGCGAGCGCGTCACGCGCATCCGATGTGATCCAGCCTCGGGCGGCGAGTTGCCCGAGCATCGGCACGGTCTCGCGGCCGCGCAGCTCCGGGAAACGGCCGCCGGCGATGAGTTGCTGGGTCTGGACGAAGAACTCGATCTCGCGGATGCCGCCGCGTCCAAGCTTAACGTTATGCCCCTTTACGGCGATCTCGCCATGACCCTTATGGGCATGAATCTGGCGCTTGATCGAGTGGACGTCGGCAATCGCGGCGTAGTCCATGTATTTGCGCCAGATATAGGGCTGGAGCTCCTTGAGAAAGGCGTCGCCCGCGGCGAGATCGCCTGCCACCGGGCGCGCCTTGATCATCGCGGCACGCTCCCAGTTCTGGCCGCGAGCTTCGTAGTAGCGCAGCGCGGCTTCAACCGGAATCGCCAGCGGGGTCGAGCCGGGGTCGGGACGTAACCTCAGATCGGTGCGGAAGACATAGCCGTGCTCGGTGCGATCCTGCAGGATGCGCACCAGCCGGCGCGTCAGGCGTGAGAACAGGTCGGTGGCGTCGAGAGGATCGACCACGGCGGGCGCTTCCGGATCGAAGAACACGACGAGGTCGATGTCGGAGGAGAAATTCAGCTCATGCGCGCCGAGTTTGCCCATGCCGAGCAGGATCCAGCCCGATCGATGCGACGGGTTGTCGAGGTCGGGCAGTTTGAGCTTGCCCTGGCCGTGCGCGTCACGCAGCAGGAAGTCGACGGCCGCGCGGGTGCAGGCGTCGGCGAGATCGCTCAAGCGCCTTACAGTCAGCGACGTTTCGGCTTCGCCCGAGAGATCGGCGAGCGCGATCAGGAAATGCGCCTCGGCCTTATGCTGGCGCAACTCCATCATCAGGCCGGATTCCGAGACAGTTTCGGCCAGCGGCGCCTGGTCGATCGCGGCGGAGATCGTCTTCAGGCGGGCCTCGATCGGCAGGTCGAACAGGCCGTCCAGGAGTTGCGGCCGGCGGCGCGCCATATCGCGCAGGAACGGCGAGAGGTCGAAGACGGCGGCCAGGAAATCCTGCGCCGTCCCCTTGCTGGCCAGGAATTTGGCCGCCCGTGTCAGCCTTTCTTCGCGCGCTGCATCCGCGATTTCGGCCAGTTCCAGGCGTGCCCGGCCCTCGTCAAGCGGAGCAAGCTGGGTTTCTAGGCTCAGCAGCCAGTCTGTCTTGCTCCGCTTGGCAACGGCCGCCATCAGTGGTCCTCCCGTGCGGGGAAACTCATGACCACGGTTAGTCCCGGATTGCCAGGCAACAGGTCAAGCCGGCCGTAATGGAATGTCATGACCGCCTTGGCAAGACTGAGACCCAGGCCCGAGCCAGGCTGCGAACGGCTCTTCTCCAGCCGCACAAAGCGCTCGGTCGCCCGGGCGCGATCGGCATCGTCGGGAATGCCCTGGCCGTTGTCGGCGACGGAAAGTCTGATCTCGCCATGCGTGCGTTCGAGCGCCACGCGGACCGCCGGCCTGGATGTGGAATCGGTCGAGTACTTGATCGCATTGTCGACGATGTTGGAGAGCGCCTGGCCGATTAGCTCACGGTTGCCGTCGACGACAAAAGCGCCACTCACCTCGGCCTCCAGCGAAACGCCGGCCTCCTCGGCCACCGGCTCGTAGAGTTCGACGACATCACGCACAGCCGCCGTCAGATCGACGCGGTTGGTGTGCTCCGAAGAATACCCAGCCTCGAGCCGGGAGATCATGAGGATGGCGTTGAAGGTCTTTATCAGTTGGTCGGACTCGGCGATGGTGCCTTCCAGCGCCTGCCGATAGTCCACTGTTTTCTGCTTGCCGGAAAGCGTCGCTTCGGCCCGGTTGCGCAGCCGGGTCAGCGGCGTCTTCAGGTCATGCGCGATGTTGTCGGAAACCTGCTTCAGGCCTTCGTTGAGCGTGGCGATCCTGGCCAGCATGACGTTGAGGTTTTCCGATAGCCGGTCGAACTCGTCACCGGCGCCGGTTACCGGCAACCGGCCACTGAGGTCCCCGCCCATGATGCGCCGGCTTGCCTCCGAAACGCCGTCGATACGCTTCAACGCCGCGCGGCCGACAAAGAACCAGATCAAAAGGCCGCCCAGACCCATCATGCCGAGCGCCAGCATCAACGAACGGCGGATGACGGCACGGAACCGCTCCGGTTCGCCGAGATCGCGGCCGACCAGCATGATCATCTGGTTCGGCAGCCGCAGCACCAGGGCAATGGCGTTGTGGCCCTTTTCACCCTGCGCCTGCGTGTCGCTCTGGTCGGGCTGTGTGGTCCCCTTGTCGGCCGGCAAGTTGCGCAGACGTTCGAGTTCTCCCTCGCCGAAGCGCTGATAGGAAAAAGGGCTGGTAGTCCAGCCTTCGTTTTCGAGAACGCCCGGCTCCAGGCTCTGCACGTTGCCGGTCAGGATCTGGCCGTTGGCATCGGCGATCAGATAGAGGTTGGCGCCGGGTTGGCGCGAGCGGGCCTCGACCACGCGGACCAATACCGGCAGGCCACCGCGCTGATAGGCTCGGGCAAGGCCGAGCACCTCGTCGTTGATGGTTTCCTGCGTTTGCGCCGTCAGCATGCGCGCCGACAGCGAGGTCATGTAGAAGACGAGCAGCACGGCGCAGAGTGCGAAAAGCAGGAGATAGAGCGCCGAAAGCCGTGCGGCCGTCGTCTTCATGATGGCGGGCACGGAAAGCGCCATACCGCCGCCTAGCCGCCCTTCAGCATGTAGCCGGCGCCGCGAACCGTATGCAGGATCGGCTTGTCGAAGCCTTTTTCGATCTTGCCGCGCAGCCGCGAGACGTGGACATCGATGACATTGGTCTGCGGATCGAAATGATAATCCCAGACATTTTCGAGCAGCATGGTGCGCGTCACAACCTGGCCGGCGTGGCGCATGAGATATTCGAGCAGACGGAATTCGCGCGGCTGCAGCGTGATCTCACGCGCCGCCCGGCGGACGGAATGCGACAGCCTGTCGAGTTCAAGGTCGCCAACCCGGTAGACGGTCTCGGCCTCCTTGGCGCTGGCGCGTCGGTTCAGCACCTCGACGCGCGCCAGAAGTTCGGAAAAGGCATAGGGCTTGGTCAGATAGTCGTCGCCGCCGGCGCGCAGGCCGGTAACCCGGTCATCGACCTCGCCCAGCGCCGAGAGGATGAGCACCGGTGTCGTGTTGCCCCTGGAGCGGAGAGCGGCAATGACCGACAGGCCGTCGCGGCGCGGCATCATCCGATCGATGACCATCACGTCATAGTCACCCGCATCGGCAAGCGCGAAGCCGGTTTCTCCGTCACCCGCGACATGCGCGGTATGGCCGGCTTCCGTGAAGGCTTTCTGCAGATAATCCGCAGCCTCGCGATCGTCTTCTATGACGAGAATCTTCATCGGGCCGTTATACGCGATTTCGCTGGAAGGTTGAGTAGCCGGCATCTGCATTTTAGCCTTTGCCAAAGCGCGTCGCGATCAGGATGATCGAGAGCGTGCGCGATAAAATCTCTGATCTGTAGCGTCGTTACGCCGAACATGCCAGTTCCCGGTCATGCCGTTACCTGCAACCAACCGTACTGACTGGCGTCGGGCACGAGGACGTAATTTGGACAGCCAGATGCGGTGCGCGGCAGCGGGCGATGGGAAGCCCGCTGCCGCAGAAGAAGAGCGCGATGACTGACTAACGGGCTCTCCTTCTTGCTTTCCCATGCGGCGACTCGGGGGTGTTGAAATCGCCGCATTGGAAAAGTCGTCTCAGCCCTTGGCGACCGGCAGTGCGACGAAGCGGTTGTTGTCGTCACGGGTGATCTGCATCAGCACGGCCTTGCGCCCGGATTTGACCGCATCGGCCATGGCCTTGGTGATGTCTTCGGTGCCGTTGACCTCCGCCGAGTTGACCGCGGTGATGACGTCGCCCGGCTGGATGCCGCGATCGGCGGCGGCGCTGTCGGGGTCGACATCGGTCACCACCAGACCCTTGCCGTTTTCGGACTTGGTGACGGTGAGGCCGAGATCGGCCAGCGAGTCCGGCTTGGCCGGAGCGGCGGGTTGCTGCTGCTGGTCGCCCGACGCCTGCTTGTCACTGGCCGGCAGCTTGCCGAGATCGACCTTGACCGTCTGGCTCTTGCCGTCACGCCAGACTGTGACGTCAACCGGCTTGCCCGGCGAATAGGCGCCGATCAGGCGGGCGAGTTCCTTCGGCGAGGCAACGTCCTTGCCGTCGACCTGGGTGATGACGTCACCTGCGGTGATGCCGGCCTTCTTGCCGGGGCCATTGTCCTGTGCGCTCGAAACCAAGGCGCCGTTGTTCGATTTCAGGCCGAGCGATTCGGCGATGTCGGAGGTGACCGGCTGGATTTCTACGCCGAGCCAGCCGCGCTGCACCGCGCCGTTCTTCATCAGGTCTCCGACAACCTGCTTGGCGGTCGAGGCCGGAATGTCGAAGGCGATGCCGACGCTGCCGCCGGAGGGCGAGAAGATGGCGGTATTGATGCCGACCACCTGGCCGTTGAGGTTGAAGGTCGGGCCACCCGAATTGCCGCGGTTGACCGAAGCGTCGATCTGGAGGAAATCGTCATAGGGGCCGGCACCGATATCGCGGCCGCGCGCCGATACGATGCCTGCGGTGACGGTGCCGCCGAGACCAAACGGATTGCCGACAGCCACGACCCAATCGCCGACGCGAACCTTGGAATCGTCGGCGAAGTCGACATAGGTGAACTTGCCGCCACCATCGACCTTGAGCACGGCGAGATCGGTGCGCGGATCGGTGCCGACCAGCTTGGCGTCGAGCTCCTTGCCGTCATTGGTTACCACTGTGAAGGCGGTGCCCTCTTCGACGACGTGGTTGTTGGTGACGAGATAACCGTCCTCGGAGATGAAGAAGCCGGAGCCCTGCGCCACTGGACGCGGCTGATCGTTGTTGCGGTCGCGGTGGCCGAAGCGGCGGTGACCTTCGTCGTTCTGGCCGCCCTGGTCGCCAAAGCCGCGGAATTCCTTGAAGAAGCGACGCAGCTGCGGATTGTTGGGAAGATTGTCGAAACCGCCCTGATCGTCGGAACCGTCATCGGCGGTCGGTTGCAGCTTGGCCTTGACCTTGACGCTGACCACGGCTGGCGAAACGCGCTCCACGACATCGGCGAAGCTCGGAACCTGCGGAGCCTCGACACGCACGGCGTCAGCCAGGACGGGGCTGGTTCCACTGGTCAGCGTGCCAACGCCGATCGCGCCGGCGACCGCGACGGAGGCGACGGCAGCCAGAAGACGCTTGCGGGTGCGGGCATATGAATTGGGGGCAATATTCATGGATCTCTTATCCTCTTTCAAAGGGACACCCTTGATCGGCATCCTCAGGGAACGAGAATTAGAGTGGCGGACATTACAGCGCCATTTCCGACGCATGAAATTTTGGTAATGTTTGCCGCGGCGAGGTCATACGAATTCCTTGGTCGCAGCCGGTGATTGCGCTATCTTGTGTACAAATCAGCACAGGGCTTTCACCATGACGGCAAGCACCACCATGACGATTCGCGTTTCGTCCGAAACCAAGGTGAAGCTCGAGAGGATCGCCGCCGATACCCGGCGCAGCAAATCCTTCCTCGCCGCCGAGGCGGTTTCGGCCTATGTCGATCGCGAGCTTGAGATCATCGAAGGTGTCAAGCGCGGTATGGCTGACTCAGTGGCTGGCCGTGTTGTCGCCCACGAGGAAGCCATGGCGGAAATCGACGCCATCATTGACGCAGTGGAAGCCAAACGCACGGGTAGCGCATGAAGCGATCCGTCATCTGGTCGCGGGACGCACTCGACGATATCAAACGGCAGATCGCTTTTATCGCGCAGGACAATCCGGCTGCGGCACGACGCCTGGCAGATCGCATTCGCAACACCGGTCGGGGCCTTGCTGACATGGCGACGGGCCGTCCCGGTCGGGTAACCGGCACCTATGAGAAGCCAATCAGTCGCCTGCCCTACGTCATTGCCTATGCGTTGAGGTCGATCTCCGGCCGTGAGAGCGTTGTTATCTTGCGTGTAATTCACGCGTCGCGGGACTGGCCACCGGAGGAATGGCCGGGTTAATCGCCCAGCATCTTGTCCAGAGCTGCCTGCTCTTCGGCCGAAAGCGCTGCCGTTGCCGGAAGGCGGCGCGAACGGGTGCTGAGCACAATGAACACACCTCCCACCAGCAGCAACAGCACCGGCGTGCCCCAAAGCAGGGCATTCCTGAGGTCAAAACGTGGCTTCAGCAGCACGAACTCGCCGTAGCGGGAAACCACATAGTCCATCACCTGCTGATCGGTATCGCCCGCAACGAGGCGCTGGCGCACGAGAATACGCAGGTCGCGGGCAAGGTCGGCGTCGGATTCGTCGATCGACTGATTCTGGCAGACCATGCAGCGCAAGCCTTCCGACAACGCCCGCGCCCGTGTCTCAAGGGCGGGGTCGGCCAGCATCTCGTCAGGCTTCACCGCCATTGCCGTGCCGGCGAAGAACAACGCCAGCAGCAGGACAATCGATGTCAGCGAAAACCTTGCACTCATGGCGGGCCCGCGGGCGCCACCGCGCTCGCCTGCTTGCGACGCCGCGAAGGCGCGCCGACCCGCAGGCGCCTGTCCATCAGCGACATGGCCGCACCCGCCATCATCACCAGGCCGCCGCCCCAGATCAGCGTCACCAGCGGCTTCCACCACAGGCGCACCACGACCGAGCCGTCCTTGCCCTCGTCGCCGAGCGAAATGTAGAGCTGTGAGAGGCCGATAGTCTTGATGCCGGACTCTGTCGTCGTCGTCTGCCGCACCGGATAGAAACGCTTGGCGGAGCTGATTTCGCCAACAGGGCTGCCGCTGACGCCGATCAGCTCGAACCGGCCGCGATCCTCGCTGTAGTTCGGTCCCTGGGCAGGATAGAGCCCGACGAAACGCACCGTGCGGCCGGAGATTTCGACGGTTTCACCGGCATGCATGGACAGGATCTTCTCCGTGCCGAAGCAAAGCGTGCCGACAATGCCGAGCACCGTCAGGCCGAGACCAAGATGCGCGAAAGCAGTGCCAAACACCGAGCGTGGCAAACCAATCAGGCGCCTGACCATGACCGGCGCGGCGGCGTTGCCTAACCCCGCCTTGACGGCTAGGTCGGTTAGCGCACCGAGGATCAGCCAGACGGCAAGGCCGACGCCAAGCGCGGCAAGCACCGAAGCGCCATCGATGAACAAGGCAGTGACCAGCGTCGCCAGAAGGGCGGCCGCGAACGCGACCATCAGACGCTGCGCGACGCCAAAGACGTCGCCGCGCTTCCAGGCCAGCAGTGGGCCAAAGGGAACCATCACCAGCAGCGGCACCATCAGCGGTGCGAAGGTGAGGTTGAAGAACGGCGCTCCGACCGAAATCTTGTCGGCCGAAAAAGCCTCGACCGCCAGCGGATAGAGCGTGCCGACCAGCACGGTGGCGGTCGCCGTGGTCAGGAACAGATTGTTGAGGACGAGTGCGCCTTCACGCGAGATCGGGTGGAAGAGGCCGCCTGCCGTCAGCTTCGAGGCACGCAGCGCAAACAGCGCCAGCGAGCCACCGATGAACAGCGTCAGGATGCACAGGATGAAGACGCCGCGCGTCGGATCGGTGGCAAAGGCGTGGACGGAAGTCAGGACGCCCGAACGCACCAGGAAAGTGCCGAGCAGAGACAGCGAGAAGGTCAAAATGGCAAGCAGCAGCGTCCAGATTTTCAACGCCGAGCGTTTTTCCATGACGATGGCCGAATGCAGCAGCGCGGTGCCCGCCAGCCATGGCATGAAGGAAGCGTTCTCGACCGGATCCCAGAACCAGAAACCGCCCCAGCCGAGCTCGTAATAGGCCCAATACGATCCCATGGCGATGCCGCCGGTCAGGAACATCCAGGCGACCAGCGTCCATGGCCGCACCCAGCGCGCCCAGGAGGCATCGATGCGACCCTCGATAAGGGCCGCGACCGAGAAGGAAAAGCAGATCGAGAAGCCGACATAGCCGAGATAGAGCAGCGGCGGATGAATGGCGAGGCCAAGATCCTGCAGGATCGGGTTGAGATCGCGGCCTTCGATGGGCGCCGGATTGAGCCGGATGAAAGGATTGGACGTCGCCAGGATGAACAGGAAGAAGGCAGCACCGATGGAACCCTGCACGGCAAGCACGTTGGCGCGCAGCGTCGCCGGCAGGTTGGAGCCGAAAGCGGCGACAAGCGCGCCGAAGAAGGTGAGGATCAGCACCCAGAGCAGCATCGAGCCTTCATGATTGCCCCAGGTTCCGGTGATCTTGTAGATCATCGGCTGCAGCGAATGCGAGTTCTCCCAGACGTTCGCCAGCGAAAAATCAGAGCTAGCATAGGCGCTCGCAAGTGCGGCGAAGGACAGTGCCGTCAAGGCAAAACCGGTCACAGCGACCGGACCGCCGACCGCCATCAGGCGCTGGTTGTTCAGCCGGGCGCCAAACAGCGGCACGATGGTCTGCACCAGCGAAAGCGCAAACGCCAGGACCAGGGCGAAATGTCCTGTTTCAACCATTCCCGCAACTCACGCCAGATATCCCGCCTGGGTTACTCACTTCTTGCTCTCCTGCCAGACACCCTTGGCCTTCAGCCCGTCGGCAACTTCCTTGGGCATGTAGCGCTCATCGTGCTTGGCCAGCACGCTGTCGGCGACAAAGACACCGCCGGCGCCGAAGGTACCCTCGGTGATGACGCCCTGCCCTTCGCGGAAAAGATCGGGCAGGATGCCGGTATAGGTCACCTTGACCGATTTGTGAGTGTCGGTGACCGAAAAGGCAACCGTCCCGCCCTGACCGCGCTCGACGGTGCCTTTTTCAACCAAACCGCCGAGCCTGATGCGCTGCCCGGGCTGCACACTAGCCGTGGTCAGATCGGCCGGCATGTAGAAGTAGGACGCTTTCTGGCCAAGCGCGTAGAAGGTCAGGCCGGTGGCGGCGGCGAGGAAAGCCAAGCCGCCCACAATCACCGACAATCGTTTCTGCTTGCGCGTCATCTCAAGTTCTACTCCGTCGCCGTCAAGCCGAGTGAGGCGGCAAAGGCGGTGAATTTCCTGGCTTCGTCACTGTCGGCTCCAAAGACCGCAATGGCGCGGCCCAGCGCATCGCGTGCCTGATCGGTCTTGCCCAGCACGACATAGGAACGAACCAGCCGCATCCATCCTTCCGGGTCGCGCGGATTTTGACGGAGTTTGTCGTCGAGGCCGGCAACCATGGTGTTGATCATGGCTTCCCTGTCCTGCGGCGACATGGAGGATGCCGCGTCGACATCGGCGGCATCCGGGCCTTTCGCGGCCGCGCCGGAAGCGACTTCGGGACCGCCGGATTTGGCCAATGCCTGTTCGACGGCGCCTCGCCACGGTGAATCCGGTGGCAGCCTGCCAAGCATCGCCTGCCAGGCCGCGGCCGCTTCCTTGCCGCGGCCCTCCTGTGCCAACGCCATGGCCAAATAGAAGCTGGCTTTCGCATTGGCCGGGTCAAGCTTCAAGGCCGCCTCGAAGGCATCCTGGGCATCGGCAGAAACAATACCGCCCGCCGCGCCGGCGATCGCCTCGCCGAGGCCGGCCTGGCGGACAGCGCTGTCGCCGTCGAGGCGTATGGCGTTGCGGTAGGCCGCCGCAGCGTCGGCAAAGCGCTGCATGCGCAGATAGATTGGCGCCAGCACGTCCCAGCCCCGCCCATCGGAAGGATTGGCGGCAAGATGGGCTTCTGCGCGCGCCACCAGCTCATCGACCGAACTGTCGGCCGGGTTCTTGGCCAGCCGCTCGCTGAGCGGCTGCGACGGCAGGTCAGGCGAGCCAATCTGGCTGTAGAGCCCCCAACTGACCAACGGTACCGCCAGCACGGCCACGGTCGCGACAAGCCGTGCCGTGACCGATGCTGACCTGCCGGACGTCTCGTCCGCCACATCCGCGTTGCCCAGGCGAAGGATGCGACGGGCGATCTCGGCGCGCGCCTCGGCCGCTTCAGCGGGTCCGATCAAGCCGCGAGCGGCGTCGCGGTCGAGTTCAGCCAGTTGATCGCGATAGACTTCCAGATCGTGATCGCCGCTCGAGGACGCGCCCTTGGAGGCCCCAGCCAGCGGCAAGAGTACCGCCAGGCTGGCGCCCAGCGTGAGAATTGCGGCTATGACCCAGAACAGCATGGTTCTTCCAATAAAGGCAGAGCCCGGCCCTGCCAACACAGGCATCCTGCGACGCTTTGACGGCAGGAAGCCGAATGTCCCCGGCCGGCGCCAGCCACCAGCCACTGGCACCAACCTGCGGGAACTCAGGTCAGCGGCGTCCAGCTGCCATCGGCATTGCGGCAGGCCGTTCCGTGCGCCGTGACACTGGCGCCGCCGGTGAAGACCGTCTGCGTGTACTGGCGGCAGTCCTGCGAACCGACGCGGTAAGGCTGGGCTGGAACGACCTCGCCATGGCGCGAGGCCTGATCGCCCTTCCACGCCACTTTCTGGCCGCTGGTGTTGTATTCGAGCGCCTTGTATTCGGCCTCGAGCGCGCTACGCTTCTCCGTGTCGCTCAGGCCATTGCCGATCGACCCGCCAATGAGGCCACCGCCCATGGCAGAAATGATCGACTTGGTGACGACCTTGCCGCCCGCCGGAGGCGTCGAGGCCGGTGTCGCCGCAACGGTCGGGCCTTTGCCGCTCAAGGTGGTGCAGCCGGACACGGCCAACAGTGCGGAAACAAGCGCGACGCGAATCTTCATGCCAACAACCGGTTTTCTTAAGTTGGAGCCTGCCATGGATGCGCCAGGGGCCGCGTCATCGGAGAAGTAGGCGTGGCCATAGTGTTGATATTTGTCGGAAATTTGGCCGCCGCCGGCCGGTACGAGGTCAGTCGATGTGCCGCCATAGCACGCGGCGCCCATTGGTGTCGATTAGCCTGGGAAATGTCACTGAAGGCTCCGCAATCGCACCACTGCCTTCAATCCGCCCATGCCGGACCGTTCCAGCACCAAGCCACCTCCATACTCGTTGACGAGGTCGGCGACAATGGAAAGGCCCAGACCCGTTCCTGGTTTTGTCTCGTCCAGGCGCCGTCCGCGCTTCATGGCTTCGCGCGCCTTGTCCTCCGGAATGCCGGGACCGTCGTCCTCAATGCTGATCTCGAAGAGGTAATCGTCCTTGCTGGCCAAGGGCATAACCGAGACCGACACCGCGCTTTTTGCCCATTTCATCGCATTCTCGAGAAGATTGCCGAGCAGTTCCTCAAGGTCCTCGCGTTCGCCGGCAAAGACGATCTCGGTGGCCGGCAGCGACAGCGACAGGCTGGTCTGCGGGTTGAGCTTCTGCAAAACGCGCACCATGCGCCGCACGAGCGGTGTCACCGGCGTGCGGTAGACGACGCTGTCGCGCTGCGCCGCAACGCGGGCGCGCTGCAAATAGTGGTCGATCTGCTTTTGCATGGAGGCGGCCTGCTCCGCGATCAACTGCCCCTTGGCGCCGCCAAGCGCCCGGCCCTCGTTGAGCAGCACGGCGAGCGGTGTCTTCAGCGAATGGGCGAGGTTGCCGACCTGGGTCCGCGAGCGTTCGACAATACGTTTGTTGTTTTCGATCAACGCGTTGGTTTCGTTGGCTAACGGTTCGATCTCGGCCGGAAAGCGGCCGTCGAGCCTCTGCGCGGTGCCCTCGCGCACCATGGCAAGTGCATCCCGGACCCTGCGCAGCGGCTGCAGCCCGAGCAGGATGGCTATGGCGTTGATGGCGATCATGCCGATGCCGAACAGGCTGAGATAGGTCAACAAGCGGCGCTGGAAGGTCCCTATTTCCTGCTCCAGTTCGGTCTTGTTGCCCATGACGCGGAAGCGCGCGGCGCGGTTCTTCGCATCGAGAACGAATTCGCTCTCGAACACGACCAGTTCCTCGCCATTGATGCCCGGCGTGGCGTAGCTTCGCTGGAAATTGGCATTGAAGGGAACATCCGCCACGACGGGCGACGGGACGGTCCGGGTCATGGACGAAGAATGAAGATCGCCATGCACCCCTTCCGAAGCGGGCTCGACGGACCAGTACCAGCCCGAATTCGGTTCCGAGAAACGGAGGTCGCCAAGATCCGGCGAGCCGGTCAGCGCGCCGCTGTCGGAAATGCCGACGGAGCCGATCAGGTTGAACAAATGCGCCGACAGCAGGCTGTCGAAGCCCCGCTCGCTGGCCTGGCGGTAGAGCGTGGTGATCAGGGTGAAGATGACGACCAGGGTCAGGATCGCCCACACCGTGGAAAAGGCGATGACGCGGAACGTCAGCGAGCGCGGCCACGCGCGCAGCGAAAGCCGTCTGCCAACGGTTGGGTTGGTAGGGAGCGGTTCCGCGTTACGCCTCCGGCTCACGCATGCGGTAGCCCATGCCGCGCACGGTTTCGATCATGTCGATGCCCATCTTCTTGCGCAGCCGCCCGACAAAGACCTCGATCGTATTGGAATCGCGATCGAAATCCTGGTCGTAGAGATGCTCGACCAGTTCGGTACGCGAAACGACCTCGCCCATGTGGTGCATCAGATAGGCAAGCAGTCGGAATTCGTGCGAGGTCAATTTCAGTGGCACGCCGTCGACATCGGCCTTTGAAGCCTTGGTGTCGAGGCGCAGCGGCCCACAGGTCAGTTCCGACGAGGCATGGCCGGCGGCACGGCGGATCAAGGCCCTCACCCGTGCCAGTACCTCCTCGATGTGGAACGGCTTGGTGACGTAGTCGTCGGCGCCGGCGTCGATGCCCGAGACCTTGTCGCTCCAGCGGTCACGCGCGGTCAGGATCAGCACCGGCATCTTGCGGCCGCCGCGACGCCAGCGCTCCACCACGCTGATGCCGTCCATCTGCGGCAGGCCGATGTCGAGCACGACGGCATCATAAGGCTCGGTGTCGCCGAGGAAATGGCCTTCCTCACCGTCGAAGGCACGGTCGACAACATAGCCGGCATCGACCAGCGCATCCGAAATTTGGCGGTTGAGATCCTTGTCATCCTCGACGACGAGTACGCGCATGCGGGGACCAATGCCTGTTGACTGACGGTTGCAGATATAGGCCGATTCCGCCGGCCTGGGAAACGGAGCCCTGTAGGAAGGGAAGACTGCGTCAGTTCTGTGGAACGACGATTTCGGAGCGGCGCGGACGCTGCCCGTCCTTGCCGGGCACGAGCACGACGACGACGCAGACCGGCTGGCCGCCACGCGTCGACGCCGAGGCCTTGGCGAGCGTCCCGCCATTCTGCTGGGCCACCTGCTGACCGATCGCATAGCAGTCGGATGCGACCAGGACGATCGGGCTGGGCTGGTCGGGCGCGATGACCGGTATCGCCATTGCCTGCGACGCAAACAGCCCGGCGGCACTAAGCGCCAGGGTCGCGGTTCGGAAATGGGAGCGAAGCGTTTTCATGACCGGCGTTGTAACGCATCGGTGCTGAACGTGAAATGAACAGTGAACGGCCCTGAAACCATGCTCGCCACACCCCTGCAACGCGAGACAGACAATCTGGATTTCACCGCCCACCAGTGAAACCCGAGAAAGCCCAGTTTAGACTCCGTTTCGATGATATTGAAAGCGCGTCAGGCGTTTTCCTGCGTCAGCGCACGGAATCGCAGCAGCCCATGATGGACAAGCAGTTCCTCATCATAACGCGCCTCGGTGAATTCCAGCGACAGCCGCGTCTGGCCACGCGGACCGACGACCAGGACCGCCCCGGCAAGCCGCGCCTTGATGGCATCCATGATCGCCCGCGTCTCGGCTTCGCCATGCGCCTTCGACCAGACATGCAGCGTGATCAGCTGGTCATCGTTGTTCTCGGCGCCGGTGTCCCAGTCAAAGGCAGAGGTCTGGCCTGAAGTCACATAGGGAAAGGCGACATTGTCGGTTGCCCGCTCGAGCAGTCCGGCGCCGCCCAGCAGCGCCGACAGCGACGCGTCGCTTTTCAACCTCAGGAACAGGGCCTGCTGCAAATCACCGGGCGCGGTCATCGTCCTTTTTCCTCAAGCCGTTGCGCCATCGACAATGCTTCCCCAAAGCCTGTCGAGGTCCGCATCCTTCTCAGATATAGCGGTTCGCCACGCGAAAACGATGGCGATTCGTCATCGGCATGATGAATGCCGAAGATCTCGAAAATACGACTTCACTGGCATGCTCGGCAGCAGGCGCGGCACAGCCGGACCAGGAAGCTGCGCGCCGCAACCATCGGCCCCGCTCGGCATCGGCGTGACGCCGGTAAGTGTCGAGGCTGGTGACGAAGTCACCGGCGATTTGGCGCAGGTTTGGTAGCGTCTCGCTGCGGTTTGTCTAATCGACGTGCCGCGCGGCATGTCGAGCGGAGAGGCTGAGCAGGCGCACAGGATGGACCCTGGTCAACGTCCTGCGCGCAGCTTGACAAAGAAGCTGCGCACAGCCAGCACCAGCACCGTGACGATGATCAAAATCACCGACAGCGCCGCGATCGCCGGGTCGATGTTGTCGCGCAGGCCCATCCACATCAGGCGCGGCAGCGTGATGGCGTTGACCGAGGTGATGAACAGGGTGACGCCGATCTCTTCCCAGGACAGCACGAAGGACAACAGGGCGGCAGTGATGATGCCGAACTTGATGTTGGGCATGATGACGCGGGTGGCGCGCTCCCACACACTGGCGCCGAGACCACGCGCGGCGAGGTCGATGCGCCGGTCGAGCTGGCTGAGCGAAACGAGGATCAGCACGGTCGCGAACGGCACCGTCATCACCGAATGCGCCATGGCAACGCCGAGCCAGGTGTCGTAGCCGAAGAAGGAACTGACGCCTGAGATCGAGGTGAGCAGGAAATAGAGCGTCACCGCCGAGACCACCGGCGGTACCACCATCGGCAACAGCACGAAGCCGACAAGGGTCGCGGTGAAACGCGGCTGGAACATCCAGACGCCGAGGCTGAAGCAGAGCGCCAGCACGGTGGAAATGGCGCTGCTGACGATGCCGATGCGGATCGAAAGCAGGATCGACTGGAGCCAGCGCGGGTCCTCGATCAGCGATCGATAGTGGCGCAGCGACAATTCCCCGGTCGGCATCGCCAGCATGCGGCTCGGCGTCAGCGACACCGGAATGACGGCCAGCAGCGGCATAAGCAGGAACAGCGCCACCAGGGCGGCGATAACCAGCGAGACAGGACCGGGGCGATAAGTCGGCATCAGATCAGCTGCTTCGGTCTGACATAACGGAACAAGAGCGCCATCAGCGCACCGACGAACAGCACCAGCACCACGCTGATCGCCGCCCCCAGCCCCCAGTCCGGGCTCTGGAATATCCTGAGATAGATCAGCTCGGCGATCATGACGCTGCGGCCGCCACCGAGAATCGCCGGCGTGACGAAGAAGCCGAGCGAGAAGACGAACACGATCATCGCGGAGCCGATGATACCGGAGCGCGTCATCGGCACGAACACGGTCCAGAACGTGCGCATGCGGCTGGAACCGAGCCCGCGCGCTGCCAGCAGCACACGGTCGTCCAGGCTGCGCATGGCCGAGGCCAGCGGAAAAACGGCGAACGGAATGAGGAAATGCGTCATGCCGACAATGACGCCGAATTCATTGCGCACCAACGCCAGCGGTTCGGAGATGAAGCCGATCGACTGCAGCCAGGTGTTGATCAGGCCGCGATTGGACAGGAGCGCCACCCAGCCGAAGGCTCGCGTCAGCACAGAGATCCAGAACGGCACTAGGATGCAGAATTCGGCGATGAGGCGCTGCGCCGGGCTGCCGCGTACCCAGACGACCGTGATGGCATAGGCGGCGGCGACTGACACAACGGTAACGATGGCGGCGATGCGCAGCGTGCGGATGAACACCGACTGCACCAGATCGTCGGTGAGCAATGCCCCGTACTGGCCAAGCCCGGGCGTCGGCAAGGTGAAGCTCCACTTCACCACGCCAAGGAACGGCCAGGCATAGGCAAGGCCCAGAAACAGGAGCAGCGGCGCCATCAATAGCGCCGCGCCCATCCTGTCGGAGAGGATCCCTCTCATTTCAGATCAATATCCCGGGCTGATCAGGCCGAGATGATCTTGGTGTATTCGTCGAGCGCCGGCCCATAGTTCTTGGCGTACCAATCCATGTCGAGCGGGATCTGCTTCTTCATGTTCTCGGGATCGACGGGGTTGATGCGCTTCTTGTCGGCGGGGATCAGCGCGTCGGTGGCCGGATTGGCCGGGCCCTGGCCAAGCTTGTCGAACATCACCAACTGCTTTTGGGGATCCTGCGCACTGGCGATGAACTTCATCGCCGCGTCCTTGCCGCCAGGGTTGTTCTTGAGCACGGCCAGCGCGCCGGGCGAGATCAGGCCCTGGTCCCAGATGAACTTGACCTTGCCGCCGGAATCCTGCTCGATCAGCGAGGCGCGCGTCGACCATACGATCGCCATCGAGGCTTCGCCATTGAGCAGCACGCTCTGGCTCTCGGCGCCGCCGCCCCAATAGGCGACGACGTTTTCCTTGAAGGCTGCGATCTTGTCATGCGCACGCTTGAGATCGAGCGGGTAGAGCGAAGCCGGCGCGACACCGTCGGCCAAAAGGGCCGCTTCCCAGCTCGACACGCCCCATTTGTAGAGAGAACGCTTGCCCGGGAATTTCTTCACATCGAAGAAGTCGGCCATGCCGGTCGGAGCATTGCTGCCGTACTTGTCGGAATCGTAGGCGATGACGTAGGAGAAGAAATAGGTCGAGGCCGCATAGTCCCAGCCGAAGCCCGGCCGCATCTTCTTCTTGTCGACGATGTTGTAGTCGATCGGCTCGAGCATACCTTGCGCGCCGAGCGTGATCGCCGAAAACGGATCGACATCGACGAGGTCCCAGGTCGGAGCACCG
Organism: Mesorhizobium sp. SARCC-RB16n; assembly: GCF_008520305.1. Classification (GTDB taxonomy): domain Bacteria; phylum Pseudomonadota; class Alphaproteobacteria; order Rhizobiales; family Rhizobiaceae; genus Mesorhizobium. Next base: position 146,105 of record NZ_ML703263.1, read on the forward strand.
CTCTTGAACTGCGCGGCGATCGCGCCTTCGGTCGGGCCCGAGCCGTCCATCTTGACGGTGATGCCGGTGTCCTTGGTGAAGGCCTGGCCATAGGCGGCGTCATAGGCGGTGATGGCGTCGCCGCCCCAGTTCACCAGCACCAGTTCCTTCGCAGCGGCGAATGCGCCGCTCGAACGCAGCAGCATCGGCGCGCCAGCCAGCACGAGCGCCGCGAGTTGCGTGAACTGCCGGCGCGAGATCTCGCCGCCTCTTGTCCTTGCGGACAGCGTTTCGATGGCTTGTTTCTTGGTATCGTTGGTCATGTCAGTTCCCCTTATTGTCGTTGATAGTACCGGAAAGTGGTGTGCGAACGTCTCGTCCACCGATGGTCATTGCCCTCCGTCCGGAAGGAGGAAACCCTTTTCCGCCGGCCAGGTCAGCCATACGGAATTGCCTTTGCTGAGCGCGGCGGCGGCTACCTCATTGGGCACCGAAACCGTGACTTTCGCACCCTGGCGCGTCGTCAGGTCGAGCTTGGTCGCCGCCCCTAGGTAGGTCGAAGCGATTGCGGTCGCGGCAATGCCGTTCTCTCCGGCGGCGGCCTCGCGCGCGATCGACATATGTTCGGGCCGGATCGCCAGGATGGCGTCGCCACGGACTTTCTCGGCCTTGCAGTGCATGCTGACCGCGCGGTCCTCACAGAGGCCGGTCGAGCCATTATCGGCGGGCCTGACCCCTTTCAGCGGCAGCATGTTGATCTCGCCGAGGAACTCGGCGACGAAGCGATTGTCCGGCCGGTCGTAGACCTCGTCCGGCGCCCCGACCTGCAACAGTTTGCCATGGTTGAAAATGGCGACGCGCGACGACAGCGCCAGCGCCTCGCTCTGGTCGTGGGTAACGAAGACGAAGGTGGTGCCGGTCTCCTGGTGCAGGCGCTTCATCTCTGCCTGCATCTGGCCGCGCAGGCTCTTGTCCAAGGCCGAAAACGGTTCGTCGAGCAAAAGCACGCCCGGTTCGAACACCAGGGCCCGGGCAAGTGCGACGCGCTGCTGCTGGCCGCCGGAAAGCTGCGACGGCAGTTTCTTTTCGTGGCCGACCAGACCGACGCGCTCGATCATCTCGCCGACGCGCTTCTTGATCTCGGCGGCCGATTTCTTGCGGACCTTGAGCGGGAAAGCGATGTTAGCCTCGACACTCATATGCGGGAACAGCGCATAGCCCTGGAACACCATGCCGGCGGCGCGCTGTTCGGCCGGGCGGTCGGTGATGTCGGTGCCGTCGCTGAAAAGCCTGCCCTCGGTCGGCTGCACGAAGCCAGCCAGGATCATCAGGAAGGTTGTCTTGCCCGAACCGGAGGGGCCGAGCAGCGTGAGGAACTCGCCGCGGCCGATATCGAGCGTCAGATTGTCCAGCGCACGGAACGAGCCGAAGCTCTTGCCGATCCCGATTGCCTTGATCTCTGCGGCCCGGCCGGGTTGCTGCATCCTGCCTTTATCCTTCCCGTTAAGCCAAATCGTAGGCAGGGCTGAAGCTCACCGCAACCGAATAGTTTTCGCCTGATCGGCAAATTTCATTCATCTATGACGGCCGACGCCAACCTGCCCCTCAATAAGGCTGAACGCGGTTCTCGGAGAGCGTGGACCTCAGCCATCCCGCGAACGCTTCCAGTACCGGGTGCGAGACCTTGGCGTGCTCAGAGACCAGGAAATAGGAGCGCGGCGACTTGATCGCGATGTCGAACGGCCTGACCAGACGGCCTTCGCTCAGCGCGCGGCGGCTGGTCAGTTCGTCACCCATGGCAATCCCCTGGCCGGCAATCGCCGCCGAGAAAACGAGGTTCATGTCGGAAAAGAAGATGCCGCCTTCGGTGTCCGGGTTTTCGACCTTGGACAGCGCCAGCCAGCGTGCCCAATCCTCGGTGTCATCGAGATGGAGCAGATTGGCGCGCAGCACGTCCGCCGGCCGGGAAAAGCCGCCGACCTTGTTGAGCAGCGTCGGACTGCAGAGCGGCGTGAACGAGATTTCGCACAACAGCTCGGCCATGCGGTTCGGCCAGTTGCCGACGCCAAACGCGATGAAGGCGTCGGCCTCGGCATTGCTGACATCGTCGAGCCGCCTGGGCGTCAGGATGCGCAGCGCCACATCAGGATACATCTGCCGGAACTCGCCGATATGGGTGCACAAGAACAGTGAGGCGAAGCCCGGCGTACAAGAGACGGCGAACGAGCCGCCGACGCCGGTGCCGGCGTCGCGCGTCACCGCGTCACCCAGCACGGTGAGGGCCTTGCGCACGTCGCTGGCATAGCGCTGCCCACGCGGGGTGAGCGCCACGCCCTTGCCGATACGCTCCAGCAGATCGAAGCCAAGGTCGCGTTCCAGCAATCGAAGCTGATGGCTCACCGCGCTGCGGGTCAGGTGCAGTTCGTCGGCGGCGCGCCAGACGCTGCCGTGACGGGCGAAACTGTCGAGCGCGCGCAGCGCCTGCGTGGATGGAATTCTCAAGAGGTGAACCGAATTTGCATGAACCGGGAAAACATATCACTTTTTGGCGAGCCGCTTCACTGCTTTCTTTGATGCATGGACAAACCGGTGACGACATCGGCGCAAGAGACTGCGCTTGCCTGCCTCGACGGCATCCAGCCCCTGCTGTCGGCCTGGACACGCACCATCTTCGATTTCGGCGAGACCGCGTGGCGCGAGTACCAATCGGCCGCCTGGTACGTCGATCGGCTGAAACGCGAGGGCTTTTCCGTCGAGGAAGGCTCGAGCGGCATGCCGACCGCCTTTTGCGCTCACTGGACGAATGGCGCCGGACCGACCGTGGGCATGTATGCCGAATATGATGCGGTACCCGGCAACTGCCAGGATGCGGTGACGGTCAAGCAGCCGCGGCCCGGCCTTGGCGCCGAGGCCGGCGGCCACACCGATCCGCATTCGGGGCTCGGCATAGCAAGCCTCGGCGGCCTGCTCGCCACCAAAGCCGCGATGCAGCGCCACGACATTCAAGGCACGCTGCGCTTCACCGGCGAGCCGGCCGAAAAGGTGCGCGGTTCGAAGCCGATCCATGCCGCCAAAGGTTATTATGACGGGCTTGCCGGCATGATCTCCTTTCATCCCTTCTACATGCTGCCGCTCTGCAATACGGCGCGCTGGGATACGCATTGCGGTGCGGCCTACGCGATGATCTATCGCTTCGTGTGCGACGAACCCGAAAATTGGGTTCGCGCAGGTGACGGCGCGCCGATCCCGCAGGCGCATTCGGCGGTCCGCGCCCCTGGCGCCAACGATGCGCTGATGACCATGTACATGGCCTCCAAGGCGCTGCGCGATTCCATGCTGCCGCACCAGGGCGGCTGGTCGATCAGCGAGGCGATCCTGACGGCTGGCCAGGCCACGGCCGACAATCTGCCGGCGAGCCTGGCCGAGATCCAGTACATGATCCGCGTGCCGACGCTTCGCATGGCCGAGCAGGTGACCGCGGTGCTCGACCGCAACGCCGCGGCCGCGGCCGCGATCAGCGGCTGCCGCTACGAGCGGCACTGGGTGTCGAAGTCGCGGCCGGGGCTGGCCAACCACGCCATGGCCGGGATTGCCTACGAAGCCCTTTCGACTGTCGGACCCCCTCGCTGGGACGAAGCCTCCAAGACGATCGCGCGCGAAATCCAGGTCAATGCCGGCGGCACCGCGACCGAAAATCCCTTTATCGATGAACTGGAGCGGCTGATTTCCCCACAAGAGGCCGAGGCGATCCTGCGCCGCGACCTGCCGCCGTCCCAGGTGAACTCGACCTCCGACGACTACACCGACATGAGCTGGCACGCGCCGACCGCGCGCTTCTATGTCGCTCGCCCAGCGCTCCGTTCGGCGAATGATAGCGCCTATCCCTCCTGGGTGATGAACGCACTGGGCGGCATTCCGGCAACGATCGACCCGATGGTCATTTGCGCCGCGAAGACGGTCACACTCGCGGCGCTGCGCCTGCTCGAGGACAAGACCGCCCGCGATGCGGCGATGGACGAGTTCATCACCCGTACCGGCGGCGGCATCGGCGGCTCCAACTGGATCGCGCCGCTCTGCGACTACGAGCCGCCGATCAATTTCCGCTGGCCGGAATATGTCACCACCGCGCGCGGGCGCGACTGGTGGATCCCAAGCAACGCATGACCCGACCAACCCTTGAGAACTAGCCCACGAGGAGAACCGCATGACCGTTCATGATCGCATCGTCGCCGAGCCGTTTTCGCTGCAGCGCCGCAATCCGGCCGGGGGCACCAAGCCACTGACCGTCTGGGGCTTCGCCAACGAAACCGACGTGTTGACCGACGTGTTGCTCGGATCGCCCAATTTCCTGCGCCATCTGTCGACCAGTTCGCTGTCGCGCAAGCACCTGCGCGAGGCGCCTTGCAATGTCCAGATCGCGCAGGCGCAGCACAAGGACCTGGTCGCGGCTTACGAGCATTTCGGCGTCAACATCCATTGGCACGAGCCGACGCCGGAACTGCCGATGCAGGTTTATTCCCGCGATTCCAGCGTGATGACGCCTTATGGCGCCATTATCACCGCCATGGCCAATTGGTGGCGGCGCGGCGAGAATTACGCCGCCATCCGCACCTATGAAAAGCTCGGTATACCGATCTATGACATGGTGACGGCCGGTACCTTCGAGGGCGGCGACTTCAACGTCATCGAGGACGGCGTGGTGCTGATCGGCTGCGGCGGCGCCCGCACGCAGGAGGAAGGCGCCCGCCAGGTGCAGGCCTGGTTCGAGAAGGAAGGCTGGGAGACACGCATCGCCTTCATCGACGAATATTACGTCCATATCGACCTGATGGTGGTGCCGATCGCCGAAAAACTCACCGCCGTCTGCCTCGCCTGCACCGAGCCTGGCATTGTCGACTGGCTGAAGGGCAAGGGTCACGAGATCATCGACGTCCCCTTCCAGGACACGATGGCGCTCGGCTGCAACTTCATGTCGCTGGGCAAGGACAGGGTGATTGCGCCGACTTCCAGCCAGACATTGATCGGTAAACTCAAGGCGCGCGGCTTCGAGGTCGCGGCCGTCGACATGAGCGAAATCTCCAAGACGGGCGGCGGCATCCACTGCATGGCGCAGGCGCTGAAGCGCGAAGCGGCCTGAGCCCGGCAATGACAAACCATCCTCGCCCGCCGGACCGAGAATCTAGCGGGCGAGCTGCTTACCCCGCCTTTCCATCGACAAACCACGCAGCTGTGTCCTCGCCGCTCTTGTGAGCGTCGGCAAAATGGATGAATAGTCGGACAGGGCGACGCCCTGAAATTGCCGTTTGCGGTTTTCAGGTCGCGCCAGAGCCGAGCCGGGTTTTTGAATGGTCAGCCCTGAACCACGCAAGAGAAGAGGTCCGATCGCCTCCCGCCTTCTAGCGCTGGACGCATGGCTCGATTCCTCGCTCTACGAGATCGGGTTCAAGGCGCGCCAGTTCTGGGAAGCCGCGACGATCTTCTCGCGGCGCTTTCGCCTCAAGGGCTGGCGCCGTGGCCTCATCGAGCTTTTGAGCGAAGGTTTTACACTCGGCGCCGGCGGCATGGTGGTGATGCTGGCGCTGGCGATACCCGCTTTCCAGGACACCACCGGCGACTGGCGCGCCCAGGGCGACTTCGCCGTCACCTTCCTCGACCGCTATGGCAACGAGATCGGCCAGCGTGGCATCATCCAGCGCGATTCCGTTCCGGTCGACGAGATGCCCGATCATGTCATCAAGGCAGTGCTTGCCACCGAGGACCGGCGTTTCTTCGAGCACTACGGCATCGACGTGCTCGGCCTGTCGCGCGCGATCTTCGAGAATGTGCGGGCGAACTCGGTCGTTCAGGGTGGCTCGAGCATCACCCAGCAACTGGCCAAGAACCTGTTCCTGACCAATGAGCGAACGTTCGAGCGCAAGATCAAGGAAGCCTTCCTGTCGCTGTGGCTGGAGGCCAATCTGTCGAAGAAGGAAATCCTGCAGCTCTATCTCGACCGCGCCTATATGGGCGGCGGCACGTTCGGCATCGAGGCGGCGGCGGACTTCTATTTCGGCAAGAGCGTCAAGGACCTGAATCTTGCCGAGGCGGCGATGCTGGCCGGCCTTTTCAAGGCGCCGACCAAATACGCACCGCACATCAACCTGCCGGCGGCGCGTGCGCGCGCCAATGTGGTGTTGTCCAACCTCGTCGATTCCGGCTTCATGACCGAAGGCCAGGTGCTGCAGGCAAGACTGCATCCGGCCGACGTCGTCGACCGTGGCGAACAGAAGAGCCCGGATTATTTCCTCGACTGGGCCTTCGACGAGGTCAAGAAGATCGCCAAGCCCGGCCAGCACTCGCTGGTTGCCCACACCACCTTCGACGCCAACATCCAGAAGGCAGCGGAGGAGTCGGTCGAGTTCCACCTGCGCCAGTTCGGCAAGGAGTACAACGTCACCGAAGGTGCCGTTGTGGTCATCGAGACCAACGGCGCGGTGCGGGCGATCGTTGGCGGCCGCGACTACGGCGCCAGCCAGTTCAACCGCGCCACCAAGGCGTTGCGGCAGACCGGCTCGTCGTTCAAGCCGTATGTCTACGCCACGGCAATGGAACATGGCTTCACGCCGAACTCGATCATTTCAGGCGGGCCGATCAGTTGGGGCAACTGGTCCCCGCACAATTACGGCGGCGAGTCGGCGGGCAACATCACGCTGATCATGGCGATGGCCAAGTCGATCAACACCGTGCCGGTGCGGCTGGCCAAGGACCATCTCGGCATCGCGCCGATCAAGGCTTTGGCGGAATCGTTCGGAGTGGAATCGCCGCTCGAGGGGCACAAGACGATGGTGCTCGGCACCTCTGGCATGACTGTGATGGACCAGGCGACGGGCTACAGCGTGTTCGCCCAGAACGGCTTCGTCGGCTCCCGGCACGGCATCACCCAGCTCGTCACCCGCACCGGCGACGTGGTCTATGACTGGACCAAGGATGCGCCACCACCGCACCGCGTGCTGTCCGAGCAGGCCCTGAAATCCATGAACACCATGCTGACGGCCGTGCCGGTGATGGGCACGGCGCGGCGGGCGCAAATTCCCAACATCGTCGTCGCCGGCAAGACCGGCACGACACAATCCTACCGCGATGCCTGGTTCGTCGGCTTTACCGGCAACTACACGGCGGCGGTGTGGCTAGGCAATGACGACTTCACGCCGACCAAGAACATGACCGGCGGCTCGCTGCCGGCAATGGTGTGGCAGCGGTTGATGGTCTACGCGCACCAGAACATCGACCTGAAGCCGATCCCCGGCATCGACAAGCCCTTCGTCGACGAGGAGATCGCGGCCAAGGCCGCCGAGGCGCAGAAGAAGGGCGAGGAACAGGCAGCGGCCGATGCCGCTGCCGAACGGCCGCCGGTGTTGTCCAGCCGAACCACGCAGACGCTGCGGGACATGAGCCAGCTGTTCCAGATGGCGCCGAAACTCGACGCCCCCACTCCACCCGAGACGCTTTCGGCCCTGTGATATCCGCCCGGTAAGACAAGACCGACAGGCAAATCCACCACGCGGCTTGCCACAAGGCCCTGCGCCGCGATATCCCCGAACTGCAATCCTTCGCGTGCCCGGCCCCTTCATGCTCAAGAACGCCTTCCTGATGCTGCTTTCGCTTGCCATAGCCATTGGCGGCGGCGGCGCCAGCGTCTGGTATGCGCTGAAGATCCAGGACGGCGTCGGCGCGATCAGGATCGGCCAATGGACAGCCTTCCCCGACATCGGCACACCGGCCGCGGACCCCTATTCCAAGGCGCGCGTGGCGCGCGAGGGCGTGCTGGCGCTCGGCCGCGCCGAAGGTCTGTCCTTCGTGGCGGAAAATGACGCCGCCGGCGACCAGCTCAAGCGGGAATGCACCTACAGGATCGAGGGTGGATTTCCGACAGCTAGGTTCTGGACACTTTATGCCGCCGATCAATCGCTCGGCGTCGTCGAGACCGGCAAGTCGCGGCTTGCGGCACTTCAGTCCTACGAGGTGCTGCGCCAACCCGACAATTCGGTGATCATTTCCGTCGGCCATCACCCAATGCCGGGCAACTGGCTCCTGACCGACGGTTCTGGAAGGATGTATTTCGTCCTGACCTTCTACGACACGCCGATCGCCAGCAGCACCGGCCTGTCGGATGTTTCGCTGCCCAGGATCGTGAGGGCGGGCTGCGATGCGTAGTTTGCATGCCGCCCTGCGCAGGCTTCTGCATGCCGTTCTGCTCGGCCTCGTCGGCGCTGGCATCGTCCACATTATCGTCCTGCTTCTGGTGCCGGAATTTTCGGAACGTGACGCCTGGTCGCGTCTCTCCATGGCTTCGGATCTCTACAGGATGAACCGGCTCGATGCCGAGGCCGGCGGCGCGCCGGTGGTGAAATCGGTCGACCCGCTGTTCTACGCCACCGCCTGCCGCTTCGACCTCGAGGAAGGAATGGTCCGGATCAAGGCGCCGGGGAACGTGCCCTTCTGGTCGGTGTCGGTCTATGACCGCAACGGCCACAATGTCTATTCCTTCAACGACCATACGGCGACCGACGGTAAGCTGGATGCCGTCGTGCTGACGCCGGCGCAGATGATCGACGTGCGCAAGGACCTGCCCGAAAATCTGCAGGGAGCGATTTTCGTCGAGGCGCCCATCGACGAAGGCATCTTCGTCATCCGCAGCTTCGTGCCGGACGAGAGCTGGAAACCGATCGTGTCGCGCTTTCTCGATCAGAGTTCCTGCGAGCTGCAGGATTTCTAGGCCGACCATAGGTCCAGAGCCGAAAGCCTGACGGACCAAGCCATGGCTTCAGCAAGGCTCAGTGATGCGGCACGGGCGTCCGCGGCGATCCCGGTTTGTCTGGTCCGGCCGGCCGCGCTTCGCCGGTATTTGACCGCTCATAGCGGATGCCGGGAAATATGATCACGGCCGCCGGTATTTCGGTGGTTTGCTTGGCTCGATTGGTCGGTGCCGCACGCGGCACGAAAGACAGTACCATGCCCATGGTTCGCGCATTCCTCTCGGTTTCCCCGGAGCACAACGCAACGCCTCCAAATATCATTAAGGCCGGCAGAGGGTTAACGGAGCGCTAACGGATCGCCGCTAATTTGATCTTTGTTCCCAGGTCAGAAATTTCTGACCGAGCCAATCGCGAAACCGGCACAGTCCCGGTGGCGCGAGGCCAAGTGTGTATCTGTTGTCAGGCGTATCCTTCGTGTCATCTTCGGATTTCAGGCAAATCGCGATAAGGACGGAATCGGGAAAAGCCGAAAGGCTGTTCCGCGCCGCCGTGTCGGCGTTCTGCTCGCTGACCCGCCCGTCGCGCCGCGAGATCGGCCAGCTCGAAGACCTGACGCTGCCGCTGTTCGACAATGTGTCCGTCGAATCGCGACGCTATGTGGCAGCCGCCCTTTCCGAATGCGAATATGCACCCGCAGCCCTGGTCCGGCGCCTCTGCGAGGAACCGGTCGACATTGCCGCTCCGCTGCTCATCCGCTCGCGCGCCGTCAGCGATATCGACCTGATCGCGCTGATTGGCCGGCATGGGCTGCCGCATGCGCGCGCCATAGCGCGTCGCAAGGATTTGAACCCGACCATCGCCGATCTGATCAGGGCGCTCGAAAGACCGACCTTGGTACGGACGCGGGATCCGGAAGCAGCCCCGGCGCAAAGCCTTATCGTGAAGACGCAAGCGACCGCGGACAGCGAGACAAACCAGCAAATGCCTGGCCAGCAAATGCCCGGCCAGCAGACGCCCGGCCTTGCCGCCGAGAACGCACGGCGCAGGCTGCGCTCCATGATGCACACCGGCAACGAAGCCTTGGCGGCGAAGGTCGATGCGTTCCCAGGTGCGGATACCTATGTCAAACTGCGCGAGACGGCACTGACGGGAAACGCCGCGTTCTTCCAGACCGCGCTAGCGGACGCCCTCGACATTGATTTTTCGGTCGCGCAATCGCTGACCGCCAACCAGAATTATGCGCCGCTGCTTGCGGCGCTGCGTTCGCTCGACTTCAGCGAGGACCGGGCATTCCTGATCACGGTCGCCGTCTATCCCGGCCTGTTCCCGCATCCGCAGGCCATCCGCACCTATCTCGACCGCTACCGCCTGTTGTATCGCGATACGGCCCTGGAGAAAGTGCGGGGATGGAAAGCCGAAATCCTGTCCAAGGCGGCTCGCGACGCTTCGCCGGCAACCGGCGACAGCCGCAAGGCCTCCAACAGCGACGAAGACGCCCCCGGCCTCAGGGTGTCTTCACGGAAATAAGCTCCTCGACGGGAACGCTCCCGGCCTCGATCTCGACCACCCAGATGTCGGAATCGAATCTTTTCTCGCGCTCAAGTCTCGCATCCAGCACGGCGGCATCATCGCCGGTGGCGAGAAGGCTGAAAAAACGGTCTTCGGGCTTGGCCGAATCGTAGCTTGTCTGCGGTGCCGGCCCGTAGAGAGCCGTCTCACCCATCCTGCCCCGCGCCAGGATGAACACAGCCCCGGCCTCGGTCGCACCGCGCTTGACCACTGCGGCAAATCCGCCAGCGCCGAAAACCCGGCGCAACAGGGCCGACACCCACAGATCAGCGGTTACGCGCATGGAAGACTCCCGACGACATGCGGGCTCTCTACCGAAATTTCGTAAGCAGAGCGAGCCGTCGTTTCGGCCGTCAGTTGGTCAGGCCGATCTCGCGCATCTTGACATAGACGATCTCGTCGGGCTCGCCGGTCTGCGGCAACCCGAACAGCGACTGGAATTCCTTGATCGCCGCCTTGGTGCGCGCACCGACGACGCCATCCAGTTGCATGTCGTCATTGCCGAAGGCCTTGAGTCCGGCTTGGATTTTGACAATGCGGGGATCGGGCCCCTGCAAAGCGGCACTCGTCTGCAGTGACACGGGCATGGCGGCCGGCGCCACGTCGGGACGAGGCCGCGGCTTGGGCACGGCGGCGGTCTTCGGGGTTGCACCCAGCTGATCCAGCAGTAGCGCGTCGATCTCGCCCGAGGCGTTCAGCCCGACCTTCTGCTGATAGGCCTGTATGGCCTTGCGCGTGTTGGGGCCGGAAATGCCGTCGACGGTGCCGGAATAGAAATCGAGGTCCTTCAAAATGCCTTGCACCTGCTCGACTACCGGATCGCCCTTGATCGGGGCGGGCGCAGCATTGGGGCGCACGATGTTGATTGTTGTCTCCGGCTCATCGGCGGCGTGCGGAAAGCCCTGGAAATGACGCGTGGCGAAAAACGCCCCAGTGTGCGGGAAAGGCTGATACCACAGCGCGTTGGCCGAGACGTAGAACAGCGTCACCAGGAATGCGGTCGATCCTCCCACCAGGACGGGATTGCGCGAAATCATGCCGCCAACGGCGATGGCGCCGTCCTGAAAGGCGTTGCTGCGGCGTTTGACCGCCTTAGCCTGTTTTGCGGAGCGAGCCATTTCCGTCCCCTTTCGCCCTCGTCACCGGCATCGTCAGCACGCCGGTCGCGTTGGCGGGGCGTCCCTTCGGCCCGCTGACCGGCAGGCTGATGGTCACCGTGGTGCCCTCGCCCGGCATGCTCTCGATCGACATGGTCCCTTCGTGCAAGGCCACCAACCCCTTCACCAGGGAAAGGCCAAGACCCGTCCCCTCGAAACGGCGGGTATAGTCGTTCTGGATCTGCATGAAGGGTTTGCCGAGATTGGCGAAATCCTCCTCGGCAATGCCGATGCCGGTGTCTCTGACCCAGAAATGCAGACGTGAGCCGATCCGCTTGGCGCCGACGACGACATCGCCGCCGTCGGGCGTGAACTTGATTGCGTTGGAAACGAGGTTGATGAGCATCTGCTGTACGGCGCGGCGATCGGCATTGATATCGCCTGCGTCTGGGGCGATCTGCGCCTGCAGGTCTATATTCTTGGCCTGCGCCTGCAGCCGCATCATCGACTGGCACATGTCGACAGCTTCGATGAACCGGAACGGCTCCGGCTCGGTGGCGTAGGCGCCCGATTCGATCCTCGACACGTCGAGTATGGATGTCACGACTGCCAGCAAATGCTGGCCCGAATCCCGCACGAGGCCGACATACTCCTTCTGGCGCGGGTCCTTGAAGGCGCCGAACATCTCGTGCAGCAGCATGTCGGAGAAGCCGATGATGGCGTTCAACGGCGTGCGCAGTTCATGGCTCACCACTGCCAGGAAGCGGCCTTTGGCCACTTCGGCTGCGGCCGCCGTCTCATTGGCTTGCGCCAGTTCTTCGCGCAGCCGCGCAGTCTCGTCATTCTCGCGCAGGACAAGTGTAAAGACGTCGCTTTGTTCCTCGCCGCGCACCAGTTCGAGCGCGAATGGCTGATAATTGTCGGCCACCAAACCATTTCCGTTCTGGGTGCCGTTGCCGCTCTGGGGCAGCCTGATGCGCAATTCGAGACGGCGCGACAGTGCGCCATCACGCATGTCGGCCAGGGCGCTGAGATAGGAGACACGGTCCGACAGGTGGACGCGGTCGAAGAGACCCGTTCCGGACAGCAATTCAGGCGGCAATTTCAGAAGCGTGCGCGCCTTGGCGGATGCATCAAGGACTTCGCCGTGGCGGGCGACCCGCAGGACCACCGCATCGATTACGTCTTCCAATCGGTCACCGGCATCGACCGCATCGGCCGCGCCGGCGGTGCCGCGAAAAGCCGATATGCGTGGGATGAGGGTCAACGCCCACGCCAAGGGCACCAGCCAGTGCCAGGCGGCGATGTGCGCGTCCGCGAATGGAAGGAAGGCGACCGACAGGGACTGAAGAGCGATGGCGACGACGGCCGATGCGCCCCCCCACAATGCCGCACGCCGCGACGCACCGATCCACCAGGCTTCGAATGGCAGCGCCAAGGCAAGCATGGCGACAGGTGAACTCAATCCGCCGGCGGCACCGATGAGACCGCCAAGGGCAATCGCCGCCATCGCCAGGGCGATCGGTCCCGCGGCGGCCATCTTGCCGGTCGCTGCTACCAGCAAGGCGACGAACCAGCACAGGCCGAAGGCCGCGAAAATGGCGGCCATGGTCACGGCGGCCCCCATGCCCGATGTAACCAGCGTGACCGCAGCACCCGCTGCAAACAACGGCGCGGCCAGCATCACGCCGATGAAACGGCGCTGGCGCTCGCGGTCGCTCCGCTGGAGAACGCTGGGATGAACCATGCGTTCACAACCGGCCGCCATTGCGCCAGGCAATTCAGCGTATCTGGCCTCGATCGGCATCAACTCAACGCACTCGCACTCGTCGTGAACAGCTCTGCTTTTGCAGATTGTCTTGGTTGGCTTTGAAACTCGCATCCAGCGTTTAAGGAATGGATAAGGCAGGGCCGACCAAGGCCGCCCCTGCGGCAAATATCGGGATGACGGCCGCCGAAAACCCGGGCAAATGCAGCCATAGTAAACGGAGGGTTATTCGCGAACGCCCGCCGTCAGCTGGCCAGAGACAGGGACGAGATTGCCTGCATTTGCAAAAAATATCGTATAAACAACTAGATAGATGGTCATCGGATGGTAACGAAAATCGTCCCGATGTGAAACAAATCGACAGCAAAATGCTTCGTTTCGAATTTGCCTAAAATTTGAGGAAAATTCTCGGTGATCATGCAAGCCGTCTTTCGTGCCTGTGTGCCAACATCCTGCCCATAAAAGAGGTCATGCCATATGACGCATGATCCGGTCACGACGAGAGGCAAGGCATGTTCTTCCTGATAAGAATGGCTTTCTGGTTTTCACTGGTACTGCTGGCGCTGCCACTGGGTGTCGGTTCCGATGAAACGGGCCAGGAAAGCGTCGGTCCGATCCAGGCCCTGTTCGCGGCGCGCGACGCCGTCGGTGACATCGCCGGGATCTGCGAACGCAAGCCCGATGTCTGTGAGACGGGCAAATCGGCGATGCACACCATCACCGCACGCGCCAAGGAGACCGCCAAGATCGCGGCCGCCATGCTGGACGACAAGTCCGCCGGCCCCGACACCTCGACAATGACGGGCAGCGTTCAAGAAGTGGTCCTGCCCGAAACGGTCAACCTGCCGATAAAGAATTAGGCCGTCTCGACGGCGCACCGCGGGCTGTCTGCCCTCTCGACGCCCGCGGTGTCCTTGTTTTTTCCGTGACGCGGCGCCGCCGCGTGACTATATCCGGGTCATGACGACCACGATCCAGACGATCCGCGACGATTTCTCGTTCCTCGACGAATGGGAGGATCGCTATCGTTATGTGATCGAGCTTGGCGAAGCTTTGCCTCCCTTCCCCGATGCGGAGCGCAACGCCGCCAACAAGGTGCCGGGTTGCGTCAGCCAGGTCTGGCTGACCACCGAACGGGGTCCGGGCGCCGATCCCGTCATCACCTTCACGGGCGATTCGGATGCTCATATCGTGCGCGGACTGGTCGCGATCATGCTGGCGCTGTTTTCCGGAAAGACGGCAAGCGAAATCCAGAAAACCGACGCTGAAGCCACGCTGAAGGCACTCGGCCTCGACGAGCACCTGTCACCCCAGCGCGCCAACGGCCTTCGCTCAATGGTCAAGCGCATCAAACGCGACGCCGAGATGGCGCTCGCGCAGACCGCCTGACGGGTTTCAGCTTTCGATTTTCCACCCTCGCAAAATCAAACGGCGCCCGAAGGCGCCGTTTGATTCGGTTCCAATCTGGCAAGCCGCGACTACCGCGCCTTACGCTTGCGGCCAAGGCCCATCTTCTTGGCAAGCTGCGAGCGCGCCGCCGCGTAGTTCGGGGCAACCATCGGATAGCTTGGGTCAAGGTTCCACTTTTCGCGATACTGATCGGGCGTCAGATCATAGTGGGTCATCAGGTGACGCTTGAGTGACTTGAACTTCTTGCCGTCTTCGAGACAGACAATGTAGTCGTCATGAACCGAGCGCTTCGGGTTGACAGCCGGCTTCTGCTTGTCGGCAGGCGGCTGTTCGACAGTTCCGCCCACACGCCCGAGAGCGGCGTGGACATCGGATATCAGGTTCGGCAGTTCGCCGACCGGCACGGGATTGTTGCTGACATAGGCAGCCACCACATCGGCGGTGAGCTCGATCAGCGCATCATTGTTTCTAGAAGGTGTTTCGACAATATCCATGGTCTTCAGGCCCCAACAAGAGTTACGTCGGTCTGTGCCCCTTTTTACAAGCAGGGCATTGCACGAATTTTGCGCAGATAGAGCTGCGACGAATCGTGTCACGGGGACATCAATGCGACCACGCGTCAAGTAAGTCAATTCGCTCCGCGCATTATATTTAGGAATGTTGATCAACTATTGCGGGATCAGCTTCAATCTTTCGTGCACCATGTAATTTTTCGATATTTCGGTCGCCAAACCGACAAAGGCTGACGTCGGGTCAGCTAGCCGTTACATTCGCGATAACTCACAAAGCAAGTTTCGATGCTCCGGTTTGCTTGGCGGCCAAGCCGACAAGCTTGGTTGTTCACATCTGTCCACAAAACCACAGGTTGCCAACCCCTTGCGCACTGGCCACTTGCCAAGCCACGAATACGGTCGCATGAGACTGGCCGGCAAAGACCAGAGTTAGCAAAACAACGGCGAAGGCCGCAGCAATACGGGACTGAATGGTCATCTTCTCTCCTCCGGCCATCTCATAGGCCAATACCACCTCTACGCCACAGCTCTTGAACCCGCCCCGATCGCGTGTTCATTCGTCGTCCAAGAAATTTCCAGAGCGAGACGCAATGACCAGGACTTCCCGATTTCCAATCGTCAGCCCACCAGCACCCGAGAAGCGGCCGGTTTTCGACACGCATCACGGCATTACGCGAACCGACGAATATGCCTGGCTGCGGGCGGATAACTGGCAGGAGATGTTCAGGGATCCTTCCTTGCTCGATGTGAGCATCCGCGCCGAACTCGAAGCCGAGAATGCCTACCAGTCGAAGCTGATGGCCGACACAACAGATCTGCAAAAGCAGCTTTTCAAGGAAATGAAGGGCCGCATCAAGGAAGATGATTCTTCCGTCCCCATGAAGGATGGGCCTTATGCCTACGGCTCTTCCTTCAGGCTTGGCGGCGAGCAGCCGCGCTATTTCCGCATGCCGCGCGATGGCGGCCCCGAGCAGATCCTGCTCGACGGCGATGCCGAGGCCGAGGGCAAGGCCTATTTCCGGCTTGGCGGTGTCGACCATTCGGCCGATCATCGCAAGCTCTTGTGGGCCTTCGACGACAAGGGTTCCGAATTCTACACGCTGCGCGTGCGCGACCTTGGCGATGGCAAGGAGCTGGCGGATCAGATTCCCGCCACCGGCGGTTCGGGCGTGTGGGACGCGGGCAATGACGGGTTCTTCTATACGCGCCTCGACCCCAACCACCGGCCGTCGAAGGTGCTGTTCCACGCCCTGGGGGAGAACCCCGAAAACGACCGCCTGATCTATGAGGAAACCGACCCCGGCTTCTTCATGAACGTCGACGGAACCCGCAACAATGAATGGATCATGATCGGCATCAACGATCACGAGACCTCGGAATATCGCCTGCTGAGCGCCAGCGATCCATTTGCCGAACCGAAGCTGGTTTCGGCGCGCGAGACCGGCCTTCAATATGAGCTGGAGGAAGGCGGCGATATCTTCTTCGTCCTGACCAATGCGGACGGTGCCAAGGACTTCAAGATCATGACGGCGCCGGCGAGCGATCCGGTTCGCGCCAACTGGCAGGAACTGGTGCCGCATGAACCTGGCCGGCTGATCCTGTCGGTGATCGGCTTCAAGGACCACATGGTCCGGCTCGAGCGCAAGGAAGGCCTGCCGCGCATCGTCGTGCGCGATCGCACCAATGGCGAGGAGCACCTGATTTTCTTCGATGAGGAGGCCTTCTCGCTCGGCCTTTCAGGTTCCCTGGAATACGACACCGAAATAATGCGCTTTTCCTACTCGTCGATGACGACGCCGTCGCAGGTGTTCGACTACAACATGCGCACCCGTGAGCGCGTGCTGCTCAAGACCCAGGAAGTTCCATCCGGCCACGACCCCCATCGTTACGTCACGAGGCGGCTGATGGCGCCCGCGGCCGATGGCGAACTGGTGCCGATCTCGCTTCTGCATCACCGCGACACGCCGCTGGACGGGTCCGCGCCTTGCCTGCTCTACGGTTACGGCTCCTACGGCATCGCCGTGCCGGCCGCCTTCAATACCAACTGGTTCTCGCTGGTCGACCGCGGCCTGATCTTCGCCATTGCCCATGTCCGCGGCGGCAAGGACAAGGGTTACGGCTGGTATGATGACGGCAAGCGGGCGCGCAAGATGAACACCTTCACCGATTTCATCGCCTGCGCCCGCCACCTCGTTGCCGAGCGCTATACCGCGCATGACCGCATCGTCGCGCAGGGCGGCTCGGCCGGCGGCATGCTGATGGGCGCCGTCGCCAACATGGCGCCGGATTGCTTCGGCGGCATCGTGGCCGAGGTTCCGTTCGTCGATGTGCTCACCACCATGCTCGACGCGACGCTGCCGCTGACCCCGCCTGAATGGCCGGAATGGGGCAATCCGATTGCGTCGGCCGACGATTACCGGACGATCGCCGCCTATTCGCCCTACGACAATGTCGCTGATCTCGACTACCCGCCGATCCTGGCGCTCGCCGGTCTTACCGATCCGCGCGTCACCTATTGGGAGCCGGCCAAGTGGGTGGCGCGGCTGCGTGACCGCAAGAGCGGCGACAATCCGGTGCTGTTCAAAATCAACATGGATTCCGGCCATGCCGGTGCCTCCGGCCGGTTTTCGCGCCTGGAGGAGATCGCCTATACCTGTGCCTTCACGCTGAAGGTGACGGACAAGGCATAGCTTACGGGATCGCGTCCGGCCATGTGTCTTATACTGTCATGGCGATGATCGGCATCTCGGCGGTCATCGCCACATCGGCGATGCTGTTCAGCATCGTGCCGGCAGGCATGATGATCATGACTTTTTGAATTCCGCGCTGCTCATTTCCGCTCGCAATTGCGACGCTCGCGCGCTACCCAAAGCACGACTTTTCCGGTCAACGAAGCCCACACTCGCACAAGGGTCCATTATGTTGCTCGTCGACGTCTATCTCGACAAATCGCCGATCCAGGGCATCGGTGTGTTTGCCAAGAACCACATTGCCAAGGGCACGCTCGTCTGGAAGCTCGACCCCCGGTTCGACCGGATCATCGACGTCGAGACCTATGAGGGCGAGACCGGGCCGGTGAAGAACTATCTCGACCGCTATTCCTACCCCGACCGGCGCGATCCGGCCTATATCGTCTTTGAGGCTGACGACGCCCGCTACATGAACCATGACGACGAGCCGAATTGCGATGTCTCATCGCCTGAGGAAACCTACGCCCTGCGCGACATCGCCCCGGGCGAGGAGATGACCTGCAACTACAACCATTTCTTCGAAACGGGCTTCGATTTCCTCGGCGATCGCCACCTGCAATCCGAGGACTAGTTCGTGCTTTTCTTGCGCGCCGGATAGCCGTTGGGATGCGGCGGTACCGCCTTGAGATAGGCGGCAATCGCCGCACGGTCATCCGCCGTCAGCTCGGCCATGTTGCGCTGCACGTCGACCATGGCGCCGCCGACGGAATCGAAATTCGGTGTGAACCCGGTTTCGAGGTAGTTTGCGATATCGGACGCGGACCAGTCGCCGATGCCCCCCTCGCCCGAAGTGAGGTTCGGCACGACGCCCGGGCCCACGGCGGCCACGGCACCGGCCAGCCATTCGCTTTTCTTGGTGCCGCCAGCCAAGTCGCGCGGCGTATGGCATTCGCCGCAATGACCCGGCCCTTCGACAAGGTAGCGGCCTGCCATAACAGGTTCCGGCGCGCCATCAGGCAGGGGAATGACAGGCTGGTCGCTGAGATAGAGGCGCTTCCACAGGCCGATGCCACGCCTGATGTTGAATGGGAATGCCAGCGAATTGCCCGGCGGCTTGCCGGCGGCGGCGGGGAGCGTCTTCAAGAAAGCGTAGAGGTCGGCGACATCAGAAGGTTTCATGCGCGCGTAAGAGGCATAGGGGAATGCCGGATAGAAATGCTGGCCCGTGGGCGAAACACCCTTCAGCATGGCATTGGCGAGATCCTCGATCGACCAGGCGCCGATGCCGTCCTTGGGATCTTGCGAAATGTTGGGAGGCACGAAAGTGCCGAACGGGGTCTTGAGTTCGAGGCCACCCACGAGTTGAAGCCGTGCATCGCCCTGCGACCCAGGCTTCGCATGGCAGGAGGTGCAGCCGCCGGCATAGAAAATGCGCTTGCCTCGGGCAGCGTCACCCGGCCCGAGTTGCGCCAGGGTTGCAGCATCGAGCCTGACCGGTGCCGACAGCAGCCACCCGGCGGCCGCGCCGGCGACGCCCAGGACGAGGGCCGCGCCGACGAGCTTCTTCAGCCATGCCATGGCTGGCAATCAGCCCTTCTTGACCCTGTAGCTCTGATGGCAGGCGCCGCAATTCGACCCAAGAACGCCGACTTGCGCTTTGAGCGCATCGACATCGGCAGGAGCCGCCGCGACGGCCGCCTTGACGTCGGCGAGATACTTATCCTCGGCCGCCTTGAAGCCGGCCATGTCTTCCCAGATCTTTGGTGCCGCCGTGGTGTCGCCGGTATCGCTGCCCTTTGGGAACAAGGCCTCTACGTCGAATTTCTCGGCATTTGCCTGCACTGCCTGCAGCTGCGTCAGCACCGCGGCGGCATCAAAGGGTTCCTCGCCCTTGGCCACTTTCGACAGGCCGCCGACGATCTTTCCGCGTTCCTTCATCAGAGCCTGCCGATCGAGGATCGGATCGGCAAAGGCCGCCGACGCGGCGAGTGCGAGCATAGAGATGGCGACGACAAGCTTTCTCATTTATTGGGCTCCGTGATGAGGGCATTTCAGGACAGGACGTTAACGGACGTGGAGAAAGGAATATTCCCTTCTGCCCGCATGAATTTTGTGTGACCTTTCCGCGGCACCTCGGTACAGAAAAAGAAAAGCCCCGGCATTGAACTGACCCCGTAAAGTTGGACACAACCTTCGGAGGTCAGTTCACATGCCGGGGCTTTTCTGAAGGCCTGTCAGGCTTTTTCGTAGAGTTCGAGAACGTGGTCCCAGTTGATCAGGCTGTCGACGAAGGCCTCGAGGTATTTCGGCCGGGCGTTGCGATAGTCGATGTAGTAGGAGTGCTCCCAGACGTCGACGCCGAGGATCGGCGATGCGCCGTGAACCAGCGGGTTTTCGCCGTTCGGCGTCTTCGAGATCGCCAGCTTGCCGTCCTTGACCGAAACCCAGGCCCAGCCCGAACCGAACTGCGTCGTGCCGGCGGCGATGAAATCAGCCTTGAACTTGTCGTAGCCGCCGAGATCGCTGTCGAAAGCCTTCTGCAATGCGCCAGGCAGCTTGTTGCCGCCGCCGCCCTTCTTCATCCATTTCCAGAAATGGATGTGATTGTAGTGCTGGGCGGCATTGTTGAAGAGACCGGCATTCTTGCCGAACGACTGCTTGACCACCTCTTCGACCGAAAGATCGCCAAGGCCGGCTTCCGCGGCCAGCTTGTTGCCGTTGTCGACATAGGCCTTGTGATGCTTGTCGTGGTGATACTCCAGCGTCTCTTTCGACATATAGGGCTGCAGGGCCTCATAGTCGTAGGGCAGAGCGGGCAATTCGAAAGCCATGGGTAGTACTCCCTCGTGGAAAATCCGGTGTGGATACCGAAGTAAGATAGGTCGGGATTGAGCTGGAGCAACTCCGGAAGTGAAGCGCCGGTTCCTTTTCTAAGCGGGTTCCCGAGAACTGTCACACGCTTTTCCTGCGACCGACCGCGCAGCGGCAAAAAGGCCGGACAGGCATCTCAGCCAGCCGAGGTCGAATGCGCCCAATCCCAATAGAGTTCGCGTGCCTTCTTGGCCACCGGGCCGGGTTGCAGGTCGCGGCTCTCGATGCGGGTGATCGGCACCACTTTGGAGTGGTTGCCTGTCGAGAAGATTTCGTCCGCTTCGAGGAAATCCCGCACCGATAGCGTCTTTTCGGTCGTCCTGAACCCATAGTCGCCGAGCAGCGTCATCGTGCGCGAGCGGGTAATGCCGGACAGGAAGGTTCCGTTGGGCGCCGGCGTCAGCACATGGCCGTCCTTCACAAGGAAGATGTTCGAGCTTCCGGTCTCCGCGACATTGCCCAGCATGTCGAGCACAAGCGCATTGTCGAAGCCGCGCATCTTGGCCTCGAGGATGGCGCGGCCATTGTTGGGATAGAGGCAGCCGGCCTTGGCATTGGTCGGCATGGTTTCGATGGTCGGACGCCGGAACGGCGACACGGTCACCGAAAAGCCGGTCGGCGAGATCATCGGCGATTCATAGAGGCACAGACAGAAACGGGTCGAGGCGGGATCGGCCGGCACGCCCATGTAGCCGCCATGCTCTGCCCAGTACATCGGCCTGATGTAGACCGCCGTCTTGCCGTCGAAGTTCTTCAATCCATCCCAGGTCAGCCCGACAATCTGCTCTAGCGTCATGTTCGGCGCGAGGCCGAGCGCGATCGCCGAGGCATTGACGCGTGCGGCATGAAGTTCGAGATCGGGCGCCACGCCCTCGAACCAGCGCGCCCCGTCGAACACGCTGGTGCCGAGCCACATGGCGTGGCTGCGTGGCCCCAGGATGGCGACATTGCCTTCATACCAATCGCCATCGACGAAAGTCCATGTCGCGGATTGCGCCGCCGCCGCCAGTGTCATCGCGTTTTCCCGTTCCGGTCAATCTTGTGTGACAGCATTGGAAGATGCTTTGGCAGCTGTCGTCAACCAGCATCGGGGAGTTTTGTTGAGGCCAGCAACAGGTGCGATGCAATCAAGGCTTGCACCTTGTCCCGCCTCGCCTCAAAACTGTTGCCATGCAATACGCCGCTTATGTTTTCGATGCCTACGGCACGCTGTTCGACGTGCACGCGGCGGTACGCCGCCATGCGGACGCGATCGGCCCCGACGGCCAACTCCTATCCGAAATCTGGCGTGCCAAGCAGCTCGAATACTCCTGGGTACGCACTCTGATGGGCGCCTATGCCGATTTCTGGCAATTGACGGAACAGGCGCTGGACTTCGCCTTGCGCAAGGTCCCTTCGGCCGATCCGAGCCTCAAGGCGAAACTGCTGGAAGCCTATTGGAGGCTAGACTGTTACCCCGAAGTGCCGGCCGTGCTGAAAGCGCTCAAGGCTTCGGGCGCCAGGCTGGCGATCCTCTCCAACGGTTCGCCCGAAATGCTGGAGGCGGCGGTCAAGTCCGCGGCACTCGACCAGGTCCTGGACGATATCTATTCCGTCGATGCGGTGCGTCGCTTCAAGACCGATCCAGCGGTCTACGACATGGTCGCCACGGGATGGCGTCTCTATCCCGGCGCGATCTCCTTCCAGTCTTCCAATCGCTGGGACATTGCGGGCGCCACCAAATTCGGCTTCCGCACGGTTTGGATCAACCGCTTCAATCAGCCGGAGGAATATCGGGACTTGCCGCCGGCCCTGATCCTGCCATCGCTGGAGGCCCTCGTATCCGCCGGCTAAACGCACCTGTGGCCTCAACGCCACAGTGGCGGCGCAGTCACAGCTTCGCCTTTGTTTGTCCACGTTCGGGCCAGAATCGGAACCGCCTATCGCCTCAGGTGTTGTCATGCACCCGCAGCGGACGTCGGTGTGTTGACGCCTTGTTGCGATTTGAGTCCTAAAGAAGGCAGCCATGTCCATAACCGAAATCGAATCCTATCGCCTGAGCCGTCGCGGCTTCCTCAACGCCGCAGCATTGGGCGCCGCCTCGATTGCGGTTTCCGCATGCGCCACCACTGGGCCGGGGCCGGTCCAGCCGCCGCCACCGACCTACGTCGAACCGCCGCTCGCCGATTATGCGTCGATGTACGCGGCGGTCAGCGATGGCGGCTTCGATCTGCCGGCTATCCCGGTCGACAGGATCGACCCACAGTTCCTGCGCCAGATCGTTCCCGACCCGACCGGGCAGAAGCCAGGAACCATCATCGTCGATACGACAGGCCATTTCCTCTATCTGGTTCGTCCGGGTGGCCAGGCAATCCGCTATGGTGTCGGTCTCGGCCGCGCCGGCTTCGAATGGTCGGGCGACGCCGTCGTCCAGTGGAAGCAGAAATGGCCGAAATGGACGCCGCCGGATGAGATGATCGCCCGCCAGCCGGAATTGAAGCAGTACAGCGCCGACAATGGCGGCATGCCCGGCGGCTTGAAGAACCCGCTCGGCGCGCGCGCGCTCTATCTCTTCCAGGGCAATGTGGACACGCTCTACCGCCTGCACGGCTCGCCGGAATGGCGCTCGATCGGCAAATCGGTGTCATCGGGCTGCGTGCGCCTGATGAACCAGGACATCATCGACCTCTACGACCGCGTGCCCTCGAAGACACCGGTCATCGTGACCAACGACCCCCGCCAGCCGATGGTGGCCGCAGCGACGGCCAACCACAAGGCCATCCCGATCGACGCCGGCGTGCCGGATGGATCGGTGCTGCTCGGTCCGGTCAAAGCGGTCACGAACGCGATCTTCTGAGCTTGTCGAGATCCAAGGCGGCGAGCCACGCCGCCTCGGGTTTTGGGCCATCGGTGTCTGTTCTCAGCCTGGCAAATAGGCACTGCTCCAGGAAACACTGGCGGCACCCGACTTCAGCATTCTGTCGATTTCAGCATCGTCATAGCCGACGGCGGCGAGAACGGCGCGTGTCGAGGCGCAGTATTTCTCAGCCGACGCAATCGCATAGACCTTTCCGTCGCTGGGCCGGACGGCGAAAGGATCAAGTTGGGTCACCGTGTGACCGCTCGGGTGGCCTGGGAAGACGGAGAATGAGTAGCTGCCATATTCCGTACCAGGACTGCCGTCCGCCATCCTTGCGTTCCGGCTCCGGATCGTCTCGATGTTCTCGCAAGGCGATGCACCGATATCGGCGTCGACAAGGCGCTGTTGCCAAATCTCGGCCGGTTCGGTCATGAATATCTTGGCCAGATGGGTCTCCCGATCGGGCTTCGGTATCGAGGCCAGCCCCGTCAATCCCTCTACCGTCTCGAAGCGTGGCAAGTCGGCGTCCGACGCACATAGCAGGATCGAACCACCGGATGCCGTTTCGTAAAGCCGGGACAATGCGTCAAAACCTTTTGTTTCTCGGCCCGCAGGCTCGTCGAATGGTCGGCGGCCCTCATAATCGTAGCAGAAGGGGATCTGTGCCAGCCCTGTCAGCGCCGACAGCGACGTGCGTGGCCGGCCGATAACGCTGGTAGTGGATTTCTGAAAAAGCGCGGCAGCCACGCCGAGAGCGGCGCCAAAGCCGCACATGACATCGATGGTGCCGACATGGGCATGTTCTTCCGGCGTCTGCATCGATCCCCCAAACCGAAGCATGATGCCGGTCGCCGCCTGGACCAGGTCGTCATAGCCAAGATAGTTGGTGCGCGGTCCGACGCGGACGCCACTGAAGCAATCGAGCTGACAGAAAATTGCGTCGGGGTTGAGCGCTCTCATCCCGTTGAGGTCGAGTCCCATGACGTCGACCTGACGGTCGGTGGCGTTCCAGACGACGACATCCACGGACTTGACCAGCCTCTCGAACGCCTCGCGCCCTTCAACCGTTGCGATATCCAGCAGCGCGGATTTTTTGCCACGCATGTGGGACATGCCGAAAATCACCGTATTCCAGCAGTCGTAGAACGGTTTTGCCGGATCGACCTTGATCACCTCCGCGCCGAAGCGGGCGAGGTAAGCGACCGAGTGCGGGCCCGCGATGACGTTGCAGAGATCGAGTATCTTGATGCCGTCGAGCCAGCCGACCGAGGCATTGGCGGTTGGAGCAGACGGAAGCGGCCGTTTCACTTCAGCCAGCCTTGCCTGGGCCTCGGCCACGGTTACCCAGCTGCGCGGCACCGGGTTCAGCATGGCTTGCGCACTTTCCTGCAGCCAAACCATCGGCCCAGGCTGGATCATGCGGCCCAGTATGGGATCGTCGACCTCGATCATCAGGCCGGCTGCCCTGGCATGATCGTCGGCGATCCATTCCTGCAGCCAACGCTGCGGTGCTCCCGGAAATAACCCCTCGCCGAAAATGCGCTCCCATTGCGCCGCAGTGCGGGTCAGGAAAACCGCCTTCATCCTTGCGGCAATCTTGTCGGCCCAGAATTTCGGCAAGGGATAGACGCCGAGCGACGCGTCCGATGACCATTCCGAGACGGGAAGATAGGTGTCGTCTTCCTCGTGAAGCCCTTCACTCACGAGTTCATCGTAAAGGCCGAGGGTCTGCAGGCATCGTTTGGCGTGGTTCTTGTGGCTTGGGCAGACGACGTAGAACATCCGCCCGTCGCCGCACATGTAGCTGCGATAGAAGGGATCGAGGAATTCCTGCAAGTCGCCGTAGGACATGTCCATCGGCAGGCCTTCCTTGCGGCGCCGTTCGATCTCCCGTTCGCGCTGCGTCTGATAGCGAAGCGGATAGTCTTCGATCCTGATGGAGTTGTAAGACAGGCCCTCCATCACCGCGCTGGCGAGCGGCACTTCGATATGGTCGCCGTGTCCGGTCCGTTGGCGGCTTTGAAGAGCCAGAACTGTTGCGGAAGCCGCGAGCATGGTGCCATAGGCCGAGGCTAGGGGCAGTGGCGAAAAGGACGGATTGATTCCCATCAGCACCCGGTTGAGGCCCATGTCCGTGAAGACGCCGGACGAGGCCGCGATAACGGTCTCGAAGGCGCGCCAGTCGCTGCGCAGTTGATCGTTGGAGGCGAAGCCGGGGATCGATACCGTGATCAACTCGGGACGGGCTTTTCGCAGCGCTTCGAAGTCGATGCCGAGCCGGGCCAGGACCTTGGGCCTGAAATTCTCGATGACGATGTCGGCCTCGGCAACCAGCGCATTCGCCTCGTTCAGGCCCGCAGCGGTTTTCAGGTCGATCGTGACGCTCAACTTGTTGCGGTTGAGAATTGCATTGGCCGGATTGTCCCAGAGCGGACCCGAGGGGGGATCGACGTGAACGACGCTCGCGCCGAGATCGCCGAGGATCATCGCCACCGCGGGACCGGCGATATACTGCCCGAAGTCGATGATCTTGATGCCGGACAGTGGCAGTGCCGAACGCGAAATCGATGTCATGGCGGTGATCTCTTGCTCAGTGTCCGTGTCGCCGCGCGTCGTCGATGATCCAGCGCGCCGCCTTTTCGGCGATCATCATCGTGGGAGCACTGGTGTTGCCGCTGGTGATCGTCGGCATCACGCTGGCGTCGACGACCCGCAAACCCTCGATGCCGCGGACACGCAGCCGACTGTCGAGAACGGCCATCCCGTCGTCGTTGCGCCCCATCCTGGCGGTTCCCACGGGATGGAAGATGGTGTTTGCGATGTCGCCCGCGAGTTTCGCGAGATCTTCATCGCTCTGGAATTCCACACCGGGCTTCCATTCGACCGGATTATATCTTGCAAGCGCCGGCTGGCCGACGATCGACCTGATCTGCCTGATGCTGTCGGCGGCAATCTTGCGATCTTTCTCGGTGCTCAAATAACTCGGGGCGATGGCGGGCGCTTCCCCGCGCTGAGCGGAGCGGACCCGCACACTGCCGCGACTGGTCGGATTGAGGTTGCAGACGCTGGCGGTGAAGGCCGGGATGGCGTGCAGAGGTTCGCCGAACGCGTCGAGACTAAGCGGCTGCACATGATATTCGAGATTGGCATGCGCCTGGCCTGGATCGGAGCGTGTGAACGCGCCGAGCTGCGATGGGGACATGCTCATCGGCCCGGTGCGCTTCAAGGCGTATTCCAGTCCGATCATCGCCTTGCCGACAAGACTGTTGGCAAGCGTGTTGAGTGTTCTGGCATTGGTGACCTTGAAGACGGCGCGTATCTGCAGGTGATCCTGCAAATTTTCTCCGACGCCCGGGAGATCAAGCTCGACATCGATACCGGCACCCTTGAGAAGCGCGGCCGGGCCGATGCCCGAGAGCTGCAGTATGTGCGGAGAGCCAATCGCCCCGGCCGACAGAATGACCTCACATTTCGCCCGGGCCGACACCTGCTGGTTGCGCCTGTGGAGGAACAGCCCCGTGCACCGCTTGTGCCCATCCGGCGCGGTTTCGATGCACAGCCTGTCGACTTCGGCCTCGGTCCAGATCACCAGGTTGCGGCGATGGCGGATCGGCCGCAGAAAGGCTTTCGACGTGTTCCACCGCCAGCCGGATTTCTGGTTGACCTCGAAGTAACCGACACCTTCGTTGTCGCCGCCGTTGAAATCGGAAGATCGGGGGATGCCCGCCTGAACAGCGGCGTCGGTGAAGGATTCGAGAATGTCCCATTTGAGACGCTGCTTTTCGATGCGCCACTCGCCGCCGTGTCCATGCATGTCCGAGAACCGGCTGTTGTCGCCGGTGGCGGGGTCGGCGCCGTTGTCGAGGCGATAGTGATCCTCATGCGCCATGAAGTCCGGCAGCGATTTTTCCCATGACCACTCGCCGTCGCCGGTGACTGCCGCCCATTGATCGTAGTCGCGAGACTGGCCACGCATGTAGATCATGCCATTGATCGAGGAGCAGCCGCCCAGGACCTTGCCCCGGGGATAACGCAGGGAGCGGCCGTTGAGGCCCGCCTCGGGCTCGGTGTTGTAAAGCCAGTCGGTACGCGAATTGCCGATACAGTAGAGGTAACCCACGGGAATGTGAATCCAGGGGTAGCTGTCGTTCCGGCCAGCCTCGATCAACAGGACACGCCTGGCGGGATCGCTGCTGAGACGGCTGGCAAGCAGGCAACCCGCCGACCCGGCGCCGACCACGATGTAGTCGAAAACGTCAATATCCGAGCGAACGCCCCGCGCTTCCATTCCCGTCAATCCTCCGCGAAATGCGATGAAAGCAGCGCCGCGCCGCGTTCACAAGGGCACGACAAGCCGGGTGTTTCTTATAATTCTCGTCGCCCGCGACCGTCATCAGCATGCCTCCCATGGCACAATGCGGCTATTCGTTTGCTGAATCCAATGATAAATTGAAGAAACGATTATAATGGAAATTTATATGGACCATCTGGATTTCAGGCTGGTGAAAGCGTTCGTTACCGTGGCGCAGGAAGGGAACGTCACCAAGGCGGCCGAATTGCTGAATCTCACCCAGCCTGCCGTCAGCCTTCAGCTCAAACGGCTCTCTCAGGACGTCGGAGTGACATTGTTCCATCGGACCGCCGGCGGGCTGGAATTGACGCGCGACGGCGCGCTGCTTGCGGCTAAAGGCCAGCAGGTGCTGGCTCAGGCGGCCGAGTTCAGACAGACCGCCAGGCATCTCAGCACGAAGCTGCGCGGCAAACTCAGGATCGGTACGATCATCGACCCTGAATTCACCCGCCTGGGCGCGTTTCTGCAGGCTCTCGCCGAAAGCGGCCCGGGCATGGACACGGAACTTCGGCAAGGCATGAGTGGCGAGGTCGCCATCCGGCTCAAGCGAAACGAACTGGATGTCGGCTTTTTTCTCGGCGATCTCGATGATTTCGGCACCAGCACCGATGCCGCCGATACGCAATCCGAGGTCCAGTTCTTCATCGAGCAATTGTCACGCCTGACCTATCGCGTCGTGGCGCCGCCTGGCTTTGCCAGCATGGTGGCAGGGCGGGACTGGAAGGAGCTTGCCGAGCTTCCCTGGATCGGCACTCCATCGGAATCGGTCCATAACAGGCTGCTTGCGAGGCAATTTGGCGGCCTCAAGCAGAATATCGTCGCCCTGGTCGACCAGGAAACCTCCATGCTGGCGATGGTTCGTACCGGCCTCGGCCTAAGCCTCTGCCGGGAATCGATCGCACTCAATGAACGACAGGCAAACGGCCTGGTTATCGCAGACAGGGTCAAGCTGGAGACCAGCCTGGGTTTTGCCTGCTTGTTCGCGCGGCGATCCGATCCAAATGTCTCTCTGGCCTTCGACGTCATCGAGCGAATCTGGCGCGGTGAACATTAGACGCACCGCCTCCAGCTCAGCGCCGAAGCAGCCGATGGTCTTGAGCCGCTTGACGTGATCACACCTCGCGCTCGGCTATCCTGCCGACGGCCTTGAAGCCGCCGGTCCCGGACGCCTTCGAAGGCGTCCGGCCGACATGGGCCACTCGTCCGGGCGCGGCTCAACGTCCCCGCGACAGGCTCCCTAGAATCGCGCGCACGATCGCACGGCCGACCGACAAGCCGACCGAGCGCACAACCGATTTGATTGCGGCTTCCGCCACCGTCTGGCGGTTGGACGGGCGCGGCGCCGGCGCGCGCCTGCCGCCGGACTGCGGCGCAGGATCTTCATTGCCGAAGCCTGGAATGGTCCAGCGCGAGCCACCGCTGCCTGTCTGGGCCTCGGCATCCTGCGCCTCCTTGGCCTTCTTCTGCAGCATCTCGAAGGCCGACTCTCGATCGATGACCTGGTCGTACTGGCCGGCGACCGGGCTTTCCCCGATCAGCTTCTGCCGCTCGGCGGGGGTTATGGGCCCAAGCCGCGACGACGGCGGACGGATCAGCGTGCGCTGGACCATGGACGGAATGCCCTTGGTCTCCAGCGTCGAGACCAGCGCTTCGCCGGTGGCGAGCTGGGTAATGGCGGTGGCGCAGTCGAAATCGGGATTGCGCCGGAAGGTTTCGGCCGCCGTCCTCACTGCCTGCTGCTCGCGTGGCGTGTAAGCGCGCAGCGCGTGCTGCACGCGGTTGCCGAGCTGGGCCAGGACCTTTTCGGGGATATCCAAAGGGTTCTGCGTGACGAAATAGACGCCGACGCCCTTGGAGCGGATCAGGCGGACCACCTGCTCGACCCTATCGATCAGCACTTTCGGCGCCTCATCGAAGAGCAGGTGCGCCTCGTCGAAGAAGAACACCAGCTTCGGCTTGTCGGGGTCGCCGACCTCCGGAAGCACCTCGAACAGTTCCGACATCAGCCACAACAGGAAGGTCGCGTAGAGACGCGGATTCATCATTAGCTTGTCGGCGGCCAGCACGCTGATGGCGCCGCGACCGTCGCGGGTCGTGCGCATGATGTCGGAAATCCGCAAGGCCGGCTCGCCGAAGAAATTCGCCGCGCCCTGCTGCTCAAGCACCAGCAGCGTCCGCTGAATGGCGCCCACCGATGGCCTGGTGACATTGCCGTAACGGGCGCTGATCTCTTCGGCGCGCTCCGCGATGTTGGCGAGCAGCGCCTGCAGGTCCTTGAGGTCGAGGAGAAGCAGGCCCTCTTCATCGGCAATGCGGAAGGCGATGTTCATGATGCCTTCCTGCGCGTCGGTCAGGTTCATCAGCCGCGACAGGAGCAGCGGTCCCATTTCCGAAATGGTCGCGCGGATCGGGTGGCCCTGCTCGCCGAACAGGTCCCAGAAAATGGCCGGGAATTCCTGACAATCATAAGGGTCGAGCTTGACCTGTTCTGCCCGCTTGACCAGGAAATCCTGGGCGGTGCCCATCATGGCGATGCCGGAAAGGTCGCCCTTGATGTCGGCGCAGAATACCGGCACGCCGGCGTTGGAAAATCCCTCCGCCAGAATCTGCAAGGTGACAGTCTTGCCGGTACCCGTCGCGCCGGTCACCAGACCGTGGCGGTTGCCATATTGGAGCAGCAGATTTTCGGCGCGCTGATAACTGTCGTCGGGCTTGCGGCTGGCGCCGATGAAAATACTGGTATCGTCAGCCATATGTCGGGTCTCCGCAAACTGATGTGCCTAAAGCCAGCCTTTGCCCGAGGGTCCAGCCATTGCCGGAAGGTATAGTGAGGCTGCTGCACAGCGACAATCACAATTGTCCAAAGCGGACCAATCATCCAATCGGGTAATCGTCCGATCGGGGTAATCGCCAAGGCGGGATTTTGGAACTTGCGAATTTCGACGGTGTTTGGCAATCGTTCATGGTCCGTCCACGCAAGCCGCCCTATATCAGGTGGATCGAATATCAGGTGGGCCGAATTCTGGCACGGGACGCGCATTGCGATAACCGACCGGGGACCGTAGACTGGGCTGCCCGGGCTGGTGCGGCCACATTGAACGAGGAAGATGAATGGGCGCCGGAGCCTTGACCAGGGATGTTGAGCCAACGGATGCGGAGCGTCAGCGATGGCTGGCCTTGGCCGAAAGAGCGTTGGCGGGCGCATCCTTCGAGGAAAAGCTGGTCTCGCACACCGACGACAACATCCGCGTCGAGCCGCTCTATGATCGCGCGACCGGAACGGAACCGATCGTGCGCGCCAATCCCCAGTCGCCCTGGATCGTCAGCCAGCGCGTCGACGACCCGGATGTTGATCGCGCCAAGAGCCAGGTTCTTGACGATATAGCGCAGGGCGCGACGGGATTGTCGCTCGTCTTCGAAGGCGCCCCGAACGCATTCGGCTATGGCTTGCCGAGGACGGCACAGGCACTGGAGACGGTGCTGGAGGGCGTGCCCCTCAATCGGGTCCAGATCCGCATCGATACCCACCCCTGGAGCCGCCCAATGGCCGACTGGCTGGTGGCGTTCCTGAGCAAGCGCCGCTCCGATCCGGCAAAGCTCAACCTTTCCTTCGGCATCGATCCGGCGGCCATTCTCGCCGGCACCGGCCGACTGCGCATGTCGATCGAGGCGCTGCAGGAATCGATGCCGCAATCGCTGGCGCATTTCTTCTCGATGGGCGTTCCGGGCGTGCTTCTGGAGGCGGACGGCCGCGTCTTTCACAACGCCGGCGCCACGGAAGCGCAGGAACTCGGCATCATGCTGGCTTCGGCGGTCTCGTACCTCAGAATGTTCGAGAAGGCGCGGCAGCCGCTCGTCTATGCCGCGCCTCATATCGGTTTCGCGCTCAGCGTCGACCAGGACCAGTTCCTGTCAATTGCCAAGGTCCGAGCCTTGCGCAGGCTGTGGGCGCGAGCCCAGGAGGCCTGCTCGATCCCCAATTCCACGGCAAACATCCATGCCGAGACGTCATTTCGCATGATGACGGCATCGGATCCCGAAACCAATATCCTGCGCACAACGATCGGCTGCTTCGCCGCGGCGGCGGGAGGCGCCGATTCGATCTCAATCCTGCCGCACACGATCGCGCACGGCCTGCCGGCAGCTTTTGCCCGCCGCGTCGCGCGCAACGCGCAACTGATCATGGCCAATGAAAGCCATGTCGATCATGTCGCCGATCCCGCCTATGGCTCCGGCGCCGTCGAGGCGCTGACGTCAGACCTTTGCGCAGCAGCGTGGGCAGAATTGCAGGCGATCGAGGCAGAGGGTGGTGTGCTGTCCAGCCTTCGGGACGGACATATCCAGCAGCGTGTCCGTACTGCCGCCGCCCAGCGCGGCATTGCCTTCAAGTCAGGCGAGCGGGCCATTGTCGGCGCCACGCTTTATCCGTTGAAAAGCGAGCGTCCGGTCGAGACGCTGGACGCAGAGCGACGACCTGCCTTCACCGAAGGCGTTGTCCTGTGCGAAGCGCTGTCGCCGGTCCGCATCGATCAATTCATCGGGGCCGCTTCTTGATTCCGGATTTCACTCAGATCGGCTGGGTGCCACCGCGCCGCGCGCCTGTCGAGATTAAGGGACAGCGGACGACGCCGGAAGGTCTAGTCGTCAAGCAGTTGTACAGCCAAGGCGACCTCAAGGGATTGCCGCATCTCGACACCTATCCGGGCCTGGCGCCCTTCGTGCGCGGCCCCTACCCGACCATGTATGTCCAGCAGCCCTGGACGATCCGGCAATATGCCGGCTTTTCGACCGCCGAAGAGTCCAACGCGTTTTACCGGCGCAACCTTGCCGCCGGCCAAAAAGGTCTTTCGGTTGCCTTCGATCTCGCCACGCATCGCGGCTATGACTCGGACCATCCGCGCGTCGCCGGCGATGTCGGCATGGCGGGCGTGGCCATCGATTCCATCCTCGACATGCGGCAGTTGTTCGACGGCATTCCGCTCGGCGAGATGACCGTATCGATGACGATGAACGGCGCGGTACTGCCGATCATGGCGCTCTACATCGTGGCGGCGGAAGAGCAAGGCGTCGCGCAGAAGGACCTGGCGGGGACCATTCAGAACGACATCCTGAAGGAGTTCATGGTCCGCAACACCTACATCTATCCGCCGAAGCCCTCGATGCGGATCGTCTCGGACATCTTCTCCTATACCTCGAAGAACATGCCGAAGTTCAACTCGATATCGATCTCCGGCTATCACATGCAGGAAGCCGGCGCGACCGCCGACCTGGAACTCGCCTATACGATCGCCGACGGCGTCGAATATGCCCGTGCCGGCGTCGCAGCGGGCCTCGACATCGACCGTTTCGCGCCGCGCCTGTCCTTCTTCTGGGCGATCGGCATGAACTTCTTCATGGAAGTGGCCAAGCTCAGGGCCGCACGCCTGTTGTGGGCGACGCTGATGAAAAAGAATTTCGCGCCGAAGGACGAGCGATCGCTGTCCCTGCGCACCCATTGCCAGACCTCCGGCTGGTCGCTGACGGCGCAGGATCCCTACAACAACATCATCCGCACCATGATCGAGGCGATGGCAGCGACCCAGGGGCATACCCAATCGCTGCACACCAATTCCTTCGACGAAGCAATGGCGCTGCCTACCGACCACTCGGCGCGCATCGCCCGCAACACGCAACTCGTCCTGCAGAAGGAATCCGGCACCACGCGCATCATCGATCCGTGGGGCGGTTCGGCCTATCTCGAGCGGTTGACACACGATCTGGCGGCGCGTGCGCTTGCCCATATCGAGGAGGTCGAGGCTCTCGGCGGCATGGCGGCGGCGATCGAGAAGGGCATACCCAAGCTGCGCATCGAGGAAGCAGCTGCCCGCACGCAGGCGCGTATCGATTCCGGCGAGCAGATGCTGGTCGGCGTCAATGCGCATCGCCCCGGGACCGATATCGAGGTGGATGTGCTGAAGATCGACAATGCCGAGGTCAGGGCTCGGCAACTCTCGAAACTGCAACGGCTGAAAGGCACGCGCGACGTCGCCGCCGTCGAAGGCGCGCTCGATGCGCTGACCCGTGCCGCAAAAGGCGAGGATAACCTCCTGGAGTTCGCCATCCGCGCCGCGCGCGCCAATGCCACTGTCGGCGAAATCTCGTTCGCCTTGGAAAGAGCCTATGGGCGCCATGTGGCCACGGTGCAGACCATTTCCGGTGTCTACCGCAAGGCGCTTGGCGACAATCCGGTGGTCGACCGGCTGCAGGACAAGCTTGATGCCTTCGAAAAGAAAAACGGCGGCAAGCCGCGCATTCTCGTCGCCAAGATGGGACAGGACGGCCACGATCGCGGGCAGAAGGTGATTGCCACGGCCTTCGCTGATCTCGGCTTCGACGTCACCGTGGGAGCCATGTTTCAGACGCCGGAAGAGATCGCCAAACTGGCGGTCCAGCATGACGTCCACATTATCGGCGCCTCATCGCTGGCAGCGGGCCATCTGACGCTGATCCCCGAATTGCGCGACACGCTGAAGAAGCTCGGCCGAGGCGACATGCTGATCGTGGCCGGCGGTGTTATCCCGCCGCAGGACTACGAGGCGGTGCTGCGAGCCGGTGCTGCGGAAATCTTCCCGCCGGGCACGGTCATTCCGGAAGCGGCGGAGCGGCTGCTGGATCGGCTGCTGGCGCGTTGAGCGAATATTGTAGCGCCGGAAAGGTTGCGTCACAATGACGAACACAACCAAGGGTAACGGCCGTGAAGACTATTGTCCGCATGCTCGACGACGGATCAGGTGTCGTGATCTTGCCGCAGGAAATGCTGGACAACCTGAACATGCAAGTAGGCGATCAATTCCAGATCATCGAAACCGATGACGGCGTCATTCTAAGACCGGTAAGAAGTGACGACGTCGAACGGCAGATGCGCGCTGCTCGTGATGTCATGGACCAGTGTGAGGCCGCATTGCAAAGGATGGCCAAGTAGACGGACCTAGCTTGCGTCAGCCATCCGAGAGCTTGACGATCTCCCACTCCTTGCCGTTGACGCTGGCGAGGTCGCCGACCTTCTTGCCGAACAGCGCGACCGCCATTGGCGAGACATGCGAGATGCTGCCCTTGGTTGGATCGGCTTCGTCTTCGCCGACGATCTTCCAATGCACCTTCTTGCCGTCATCGCTTTCCAGCGTGACACCCATGCCGAAGCGGACGACGTCGCTGCCGGACTCCGGCACGGAAAGCTCGGCACTCTCGCGCCGCGCGGTCCAATAGCGCAGATCGCGCGACACGACCGCGATGCGCTCGCGGTCGGCTTTCCGCTCCGCTTTCGCCATGATATCGCGCAGATCGGCCAGATTGTCCTCGATCTGGGCCAGGCCGCGCTCCGTCACCAGGTTACGGTGCGTGCTGATCGGGCGCTCGCCAACGCCGGCGATGGCATTCTCACTGTCTTCTTCGCGGGTAAAAGCTCTGCTCATTGCCTGAACTTAGGCGCCGAGTGGCTGCTCGACAAGCCATTGTCGCTGAGAAGAGGCGCACCGAACGTTTGGCATGATTCCTGCGGTGTCGGGGCTGAACACTGGGATTCTGTGCCGATGTTGAACAGACGAACGCTGCTGACGCAAACCGCCGGCTTTGCCGTCATGGGCCCCGCGCTCGGCAAGGCGGCGGCAGCTGGCCTGACGGGCATCGAAAAAGCCTCTATGCGCGGCTCGATCAACGCCACCGAACTTGGCGTCCAGCCCGGTACGTTTGACGACCAGAGCAAGGCCTTCGCCAAGCTGCTGCGTGACGCGAACGGCCGCGACATGCCGGTCTTCCTACCGCCCGGCACCTATGTGGTGTCCAATCTCTCCCTGCCCGGCCGCGTGCGTCTTTCCGGCGTGCCGGGTGCGACGCGGATCGTCTACGGCGGTGACGGCCATCTGTTCATGGCCGAACAGGCCGAACATATCGAACTCAGCGGGCTGGTCTTCGACGGCTCGAACCGCTCGATGGGCGACTACGCGCAAGGGCTGCTTGATCTGCGCCGGGTCGCGCATCTGGTAGTGGACAACTGCCAGATCACAGGCAGCGGCAAGAATGGGCTGGCGCTGGAACATGCGGCTGGCCGCATCGAACGCACGGACATATCGGGCGCCGCCGATGCCGGCATCTATTCCGTCGAAGCCGGAGAGCTGGCGATATCAGGCAACACCGTCTCCGATTGCGCCAATGGCGGCATCCTCGTGCACCGCTGGCAAGCGGCGGAAGACGGCACCATGGTCACCGGCAACCGCGTCGAACGCATTGGCGCGCGCAGCGGCGGTACAGGCCAGAACGGCAACGGCATCAATGCCTTCCGCGCTGGCAATGTCCTCATCTCGGGCAATGTGGTTTCCGACTGTGCCTTCTCGGCGATCCGGGCCAACAGCTCCAGCAATTTGCAGATATCGGGCAACACCTGCTCGCGCTCGGGCGAAACCGCTGTCTATTCCGAGTTCTCGTTCGAAGGCGCCGTCATCAGCAACAATATCGTCGACGGCGCCGCTAACGGCATCTCGATCGTCAACTTCAACGAAGGCGGCCGCATGGGTGTCTGCTCGGGCAACATCGTGCGCAATCTGTCGACCAGCGGCGCCTACACCGCGGACCCGCCGGGGTTCGGTGTCGGCATCGCTGTCGAGGCCGACACTATCGCTTCCAACAACGTCATCGAGAATGCGCCGCTCTATGGCATGTCGATCGGCTGGGGACCGTATCTGCGCAATGTCGTGGCCATGGGAAATATCATCCGCAAGGCAGGCACCGGCATCGTCGTCAGCGTTGTCGAAGGTGCCGGCACTGCCGTCATCTCCGACAATGTCATCGACGGTGCGCTGAACGGGGCGGTTGTCGGCCAGCGCTGGGCCGAGCCGGTGACGTCAGACCTCACCCACACCAGCAGCAGCGGCTATGCTCACCTGACCGTCGAGCGCAATCGCGTCAGCTGACTGCTGCCTTCAATTCAAGGCCGGCGTCGGTCTCAGTGCCCCGACCTTGGCGCCAATCCGACTTTCGATCGGCGCGTTCGCCAGTTCGAGCAGCTTCGCCGCCAAGGCCTCGTCCGCCCGCAGCAGCCTGGCGAGCACGGCGGCAGCGATTGCGTCGCCGGCACGCCCGGCACCATCATCGCATTTGACCGCGATACCGAGGCCGAGTTCCGGAATTGCGGCACAGTGGACGCCCTCGGCTCCGCCTTTCGCAAAAATTCGGCCGGGAGCGGCTTCCATCAGCAACAGGTCCGCGCGGCCAGTGCCGGCGACGAAGAATGGCTCCGCCATGCAGGCGGAGAGCAGCCGCTTCGCAGCCTTCGCCCGCTCCGGGCCAAAGCCGTGCGCCGTGGCCATGCGGGCAAAGCCGAGCGCGAAACTCCTGAGCGGCACCGCATAGGTCGGGATCGAGCAGCCATCGGTCGCGCGTTGGTCGGGGCCGTGGACAGCGCCGGTGACTGCCTGCATGGCGTCGCGCACCATTTCCTGCAGCGCATGATCCGGCCTCACATAGCCGCGATGCGCGATGCCTGAGTGAACGCAGGTGCAGAGGAAACCGGAATGCTTGCCGGAACAATTGTTATGCAGCGCATTGGGTGAGCCGCCGGCACGCGCGAGCGCAATCTCCGCGTCATGGTTCGAGGGCCAGTGGCTCCCGCATTCGAGCGCCGACCCGTCCAGCCCCGCCTTGGCCAGCATGGACCGCGCCAGTTCGACATGCGCCGGCTCGCCGGAATGGGAGGCACAGGCCAGCGCTAGTTCGCGGTTGCCAAAGCCATAGGCATCGGCAGCACCCGTTTCGACAAGCGGCAGCGCCTGGATCGCCTTGACGGCGGAACGGGGGAAAACCGGCTTCGATGTGTCGCCGATCTCCAGAACCGGCTTGCCGTCGGCGTCGAAGATGGCGACGGCGCCGCGATGCGCGCTCTCGACAATGGCGCCGCGCAAAACTTCGATCAGAACCGGATTTGTCATGTCACCTCCCGCAAAATCAAAGTGTTACAGCGTCCTTTGCGCGCCCCAAACGGCGCGCGGCGCTGTAATGCGGGCGGTCTATCTGATCCGGTCGAGAATGGAAACGTAATTGGCGACAGCGGCACCGCCCATGTTGAAGATGCCGCCGAGCTTCGCGCCCGGCACCTGGATGCCGCCGGCTTCGCCGACAAGCTGCATGGCGGTCAAGACATGCATGGAGACACCGGTCGCGCCGATCGGATGGCCCTTGGCCTTCAGACCGCCGGAGGGATTGACCGGCAGGCGGCCATCCCGGGCCGTTGTGCCGTCGAGCGCCAATTTGGCGCCCTCGCCCGGTTTGGCCAAGCCCATCGCCTCATACTCGATCAGTTCGGCGATGGTGAAGCAGTCATGCGTCTCGACGAAGGAGAGATCGTCGAGCGTCACGCCGGCGTTCTTCAGCGCACGGGTCCAAGCCTGTTCGCAACCTTCGAAGGTCAAGATGTCGCGCTTCGACATCGGCAGGAAATCCTGCACATGTTCGTTGGCGCGGAAGGCGACGGCACGGCGCATCTTCAGCGCCGTCGCCGTATCGGCAAGGACAAGGGCGGCGGCGCCGTCGGAAACCAGCGAGCAGTCAGTGCGTTTGAGAGGACCGGCGACGAACGGGTTCTTCTCGCTCTCCTGCCGGCAGAATTCATAGCCAAAATCCTTGCGCATCTGGGCATAGGGATTGTCGACGCCGTTCTTATGGTTCTTGGCGGCGATCATGGCGAGCGCATCCGACTGGTCGCCATAACGCTGGAAATAGGCCTGTGCGATCTTGCCGAAGACGCCTGCAAAGCCGGCCGGCGTGTCGCCGTCCTCGGGCAGATAGGACGCCTTGAGCAGGTTCTTGCCGATCTCTGGCCCGGGCGTGGTCGTCATCTGCTCGGCGCCGACCACCAGAACGATCCGGGCGGCGTTTGCATCGATGGTACGAAGGCCTTGCCTGACCGCCGCCGATCCCGTGGCGCACGCGTTTTCGACGCGCGTGGCCGGCTTGAAGCGCAGCCGGTCGTCCGCCTGGAGAACCAGGCTGGCGGTGAAATCCTGCGCCGAAAAGCCGGCGTTGAAATGGCCAAGCACGATCTCGTCAACCTCGTCCGGGCCGATGCCGGCATGATCGAGCGCGTCCGTCGCGACCTTGACGATCAGGTTTTCGAGCGTCTCGCCCTCAAGCTTGCCGAAACGCGAATGCGCCCAGCCGACGATGCATGCGGTCATGGCGGTCTCCATCCTTGGCGCCAGCCTAGCATATCGGCTCATGGCGCACTTCGCCTCTATTGTTCAAATATAAACATTCTTGCCCGAACCGTGAAGGGCCGCAACCCAACAATCGCTTGGTGCAGGTCCCGTCTGCGTCGATTTTTTATTGATTGACGCGTCAATAAAAAATAATCTCCCTGCAAAATCGGGAACAGCATGCCAAAAATCGGAATGGAGCCGTTGCGCCGCAAGGCGCTCATCGACGCGACGATCTCGGCGATCGGCGAGCGCGGCTCGCTTGACGTGACCATGTCCGAGATTGCCGGACGCGCCGGTGTGTCTTCGGCTCTTGCCCATCACTATTTCGGCGCCAAGGACGAGCTGCTTTTCGCCACGATGCGACACATCCTGTCCGAACTGACCGTCGATATGCGCCGCGCGCTTCAATCCGCCACGTCCCCGCGCGAGCGCGTCTCGGCCGTGGTTGCCGTCAACTTCTCCGACATCCAGTTCCAGGCTGAAACCATCGCCGCATGGCTCGCTTTCTACGTCGAGGCGCAGCAATCGTCCTCGCTGCGCCGGCTGCTCAGGATCTACGCCCGGCGGCTGCATTCGAACCTGATGAGCGGATTGATCGGTATCCTGCCCAGGACCGAAGCCGACCGCGCCGCGGAAGCGACGGCGGCGATGATCGACGGGCTCTATATCAGGCGCGCGCTGAAGGATGGCGTGCCTGACGCCGCGACCGCGATCGCGCTGGTCGAGGACTATCTCGAAATCAAACTTGGCGGGCGGCACAAACAGTGACAGCGAAGCGACCCAATTTCCTGATCGTCATGGTCGACCAATTCAACGGGACCTTGTTCCCGGATGGGCCGGCGGAATTTCTGCACACACCGCATCTGAAAGCGCTGGCCACGCGTTCGGCGCGCTTTGCCAACACCTACACCGCCTCGCCGCTCTGCGCACCGGGCCGTGCCTCGTTCATGAGCGGCCAGTTGCCGTCGCGCACCGGTGTCTATGACAATGCGGCCGAGTTCGCCTCGTCGATCCCGACCTTCGCTCATCATTTGCGTGCCGACGGCTACTACACCTGCCTATCGGGCAAGATGCATTTCGTCGGACCGGATCAGTTGCATGGGTTCGAGGAGCGGCTGACGACCGACATCTACCCGGCGGATTTCGGCTGGACGCCAGACTACCGCAAACCCGGCGAGCGCATCGAGTGGTGGTATCACAATCTGGGTTCTGTAACCGGTGCCGGCGTCGCCGAGACCACCAACCAGATGGAGTATGACGACGAGGTCGTGTTCCTCGCGTCCCAGAAGCTCTATCAGCTTTCACGCGAGCAGGACGATGCGAGCCATCGGCCATGGTGCCTCACCGTCTCGCTGTCGCACCCGCACGATCCCTATGTCGCGCGCAAGCAATATTGGGATCTCTACGAGCATTGCCAGGCGCTGGAGCCGGAAACCGGGTTCATCGCTGAAGACGAGCAGGATACGCATTCCCAGCGACTGTACCACGCCAGTGACTATCCCTCTTTCGAGATCACGCCCGAGCAGGTGCGTCGTTCGCGGCGCGGTTATTTCGCCAACATCTCCTATGTCGACGACAAGCTTGGCGAGCTCCTCGACGTTCTCACGCGAACGCGCATGCTCGATGACACGATCATCCTGTTCTGCTCGGATCATGGCGACATGCTCGGCGAACGCGGCCTGTGGTTCAAGATGAGCTTCTTCGAAGGCTCGGCGCGGGTGCCGTTGATGATTGCCGGCAAGGGCATTCGTGCCGGGCTGATCGAGGCGCCGGTTTCCAATCTCGATGTGGCACCAACGCTTTGCGACCTCGCCGGCATCGATATCGGGGCGATCGCGCCGTGGACCGACGGCCAGTCGCTGCTGCCTCTCACCAATGGCGGGCAGCGCACGGCACCGGTGTTGATCGAGTACGCGGCGGAAGGCTCCTATGCGCCGTTGGTGGCAATCCGCGACGGCAGATACAAATTCGTCCATTGCGAACTCGACCCGCCGCAATTGTTCGATCTCGAAGCCGATCCGCTCGAGCGGGAGAATCTGGCCGACGACCCTGCCAATGCGGGCATGGTGGCGGCATTCATGGAAAAGGTCCGGGCGCGTTGGGACATGGCCGGCTTCGACGCCGCCGTACGCGAGAGCCAGGCACGCCGCTGGGTCGTCTATCCGGCGCTGCGCAACGGCGCCTATTACCCCTGGGATTTCCAGCCACTGCAAAGGGCGTCCGAGCGGTACATGCGCAATCACATGAACCTCGACAATCTCGAAGAGAGTAAAAGGTATCCAAGAGGCGAATGATGACAGACCTTCTCGTCCCCTCCCTCGACCATCTCAGGCAGGCTTATGCCGTCACCTCCCAGGCGACACAGGTCACGCCGCTGCTGGAATCGGCGGCGCTCGCCAGGGAAACCGGCGCGGCTCGCGTCTTCATCAAGCCGGAATCGCTGCAATGGGCCGGATCCTTCAAGGTTCGCGGCGCCTATTGGCGGCTGAAGCGGCTTTCGCCCGACGAGGCGAAGAAGGGCGTCGTCGCCTATTCCTCGGGCAATTTTGCGCAAGGGCTGGCGGCGGCCGGCCAGGCGCTCGGCATTCCCGTGACCATCGTCATGCCGATCGATGCGCCGGCCGCCAAGCGTGATGCAACCGCTGGCTACGGCGCGCGCGTCGTACTGACCGATCATGGAGATCGTGCGCGTGAGGAAATCGCCGCCGCAAAGGCTCGCGAGATCGCGGAGACCGAAGGTCTGGCCCTGCTGCATCCGTTCGACGATCCGGAGATCGTCGCGGGCCAGGCGGGCGCCGGCCTCGAAGCGCTCGACCAGCTTTCCGCCAAGGACGCGAGCGCTGATCTTTTATTCTGCTCGGTCGGCGGCGGTGGGCTGATCGGCGGCGTTCGCTCGCCTTCCACTATCTGTCGCCGGTCACCGAGATCATCGGCGTCGAGCCCGAAGGGTTCAACGGCATGGGCTCGTCACTGGCGCGTGGCAGCATCGAGACCATGCCGATCGGCCCGAAGTCGATCTGCGACGGGCTGATGTCGCGCCGGCCCGGCGACGCACCGTTTGCCG
The DNA here is from genome assembly GCF_008520305.1 of Mesorhizobium sp. SARCC-RB16n. Lineage (GTDB taxonomy): Bacteria > Pseudomonadota > Alphaproteobacteria > Rhizobiales > Rhizobiaceae > Mesorhizobium. The sequence goes on from NZ_ML703263.1 coordinate 188,215, forward strand.
CGGTCAAGACCGCAGGTGTTCGTGGCATCACCGTCGATGATCAGTCGGTGCGGCGCGCCATGCGGATCGCTTTCGAGCGGATGAAGCTGGTGCTTGAACCGTCGGGTGCGGCGGCGCTGGCGGCACTGCTCGGCGGCAAGGTGGATGTGGCGGGAAAGACCGTCCTGGTGGTGGCTACCGGCGGCAACGTTTCGCTCGCCGATTTTATGGCGCATATGAACCATGCTTGAAGCGGATTTCGTTATCATCGGCTCCGGCTCCGCCGGCTCGGCCATGGCCTATCGTTTGTCTGAAGACGGCAAGCATTCCGTGATCGTCATCGAATTCGGCGGCACCGATCTCGGACCTCTGATCCAGATGCCGTCGGCGCTGTCGATCCCGCTCAACATGAGCCTCTACGACTGGGGCTTCGCCAGCGAGCCGGAGCCGCATCTGGGCGGCCGCGTGCTGGCGACGCCGCGCGGCAAGGTGATCGGCGGCTCTTCCTCGATCAACGGCATGGTCTATGTGCGCGGTCACGCCCGCGACTTCGACCATTGGGCCGAACAGGGAGCGGCCGGCTGGGGTTTTGCCGACGTGCTGCCCTACTTCAAGCGCATGGAGGATTCGGATGGTGGCGAGGATGGCTGGCGCGGGCACGGCGGCCCGCTGCATGTGCAGCGCGGCTCGCGCCGCAATCCGCTCTATGGCGCCTTCGTCGAAGCGGGCCGCCAGGCAGGGTTTGAACTGACCGACGACTACAATGGCGCCAAGCAGGAAGGCTTCGGCCCAATGGAGCAGACCATTCAGGGCGGTCGCCGCTGGTCGGCGGCATCAGCCTATTTGAAGCCGGCGCTCCGGCGCAAAAACGTTACTCTGGTCAAAGGCTTTGCGCGCCGGGTGATCATCGAGAACCAACGCGCCATCGGCGTCGAGATCGAAGCTCACAAACAGATTCAGGTCGTTAAGGCGCGACGTGAAGTGATCGTCGCGGCGTCGTCGATCAACTCGCCAAAGATCCTGATGCTGTCCGGTATCGGCCCGGCCGGGCATCTGCGCGAAAACGGCATTGCCGTCGTGGCCGACCGGCCCGGCGTCGGCGGCAACCTGCAGGACCATCTGGAGCTCTACATCCAGCAGGAATCGACCAAACCGATCACCCTCAATTCAGTTCTGAACCCGTTCTCCAAGGCGATGATCGGGGCGCAGTGGCTGTTCTTCAAATCAGGCCTTGGCGCCACCAATCATTTCGAGGCCGCCGCCTTCGTGCGTTCGCAGGCTGGCGTCGACTATCCCGATATCCAATACCATTTCATCCCGGCGGCGGTTCGCTATGACGGCAAGGCGGCGGCGAAATCGCACGGCTTCCAGGCGCATGTCGGACCGATGCGATCGAAGTCGCGCGGCTCGGTGACGTTGCGCTCGCCGGACCCGAAAGCGAAGCCGGTCATCCGCTTCAACTACATGTCGCATCCGGACGATTGGGCGGAGTTTCGTCACTGCATCCGCCTGACCCGCGAGATTTTCGGCCAGTCGGCCTTCGATGCCTATCGCGGACAGGAGCTCTCGCCGGGCAGCCATGTGCAGTCGGATGACGATCTCGATGTGTTCATTCGCGACCATGCCGAAAGCGCCTATCACCCCTGCGGCACCTGCCGAATGGGCCGCGTCGATGATCAATCGAGCGTGGTCGATCCGGAATGCCGCGTCATCGGCGTCGACGGACTGCGGGTCGCCGACTCCTCGATCTTCCCGCGCGTGACCAACGGCAACCTCAACGCGCCGTCGATCATGACCGGCGAGAAGGCATCCGATCACATTCTTGGCCGTACGCCGCTCGCGCCGTCCAACCAGGAACCATGGATCAATCCGCGCTGGCAGGCGTCCGACAGATAGGCCATGATCCGCCGATAGAGTGAGCCGCCCGAGAGCCTTCCGCCCAATAGCCGACGCTTGGGGGCGAAATGATTTGGAGATTTCCATGCGCGCCCAGCCCACGGCTTCGCACTATGTCAACGGACGCTATATCGAGGACGAAGGCGGCGCGCCACTGCCTGTCATCTATCCCGCGACGGGCGAGACCATCGCCATGCTGCGTTCGGCGACGCCGAACGTGCTGGAACTCGCCATCGAGGCCGCACGCGCCGCGCAGCCGGCCTGGGCGCGGCTTAAGCCGGTCGAGCGCGGCCGCATCCTGCGCCGTGCCGCCGACATTTTGCGCGCCCGCAACGTCGACCTTGCCCGTATCGAGACGCTCGACACCGGCAAGGCGATCCAGGAGACGCTGGTGGCCGACGCGCCTTCGGCAGCCGATTGCCTCGAATATTTCGCCGGCGCGGTCGCCGTCTTCAACGGCGAAGCGGTCGACCTCGGCGGGCCATTCGCCTACACGCGCCGCGAGGCGCTTGGCGTCTGCGTCGGCATCGGCGCTTGGAATTATCCGATCCAGATCGCCGGCTGGAAATCGGCGCCGGCGCTCGCCATGGGCAATGCCATGGTGTTCAAGCCATCGGAAAACACGCCGCTTTCGGCGCTGGCGCTGGCCGAGATCTACTCGGAGGCCGGCCTGCCCGACGGGCTGTTCAACGTCGTGCAAGGCTATGGCGATGTCGGCGCCGGGCTTGTAGGCCATGATGTCGTGGCCAAGGTCTCGGTGACCGGCTCGGTGCCGACCGGGCGCAAGGTGCTGTCGCTGGCCGGCTCCAAGATGAAGCACGCGACGATGGAACTCGGCGGCAAGTCGCCGCTGATCGTCTTCGACGATGCCGATCTCGAAAATGCCATCGGCGGCGCCATGCTCGGCAATTTCTATTCGAGCGGCCAGATCTGTTCCAACGGCACGCGCGTCTTCGTCCAGAGCGGCATTCACGACCGCTTTGTCGAGCGGCTGATCGAACGGACCAAGAAAATCCGCATCGGCGATCCGCTCGACCCGGAAACGCAGATGGGGCCACTGGTCTCCAAGGCACAGCATGAGAAGGTGGTCAGCTATATCGAGGCCGGCAAACAGGATGGGGCCACGCTGGCCTGCGGCGGCAACGTGCCGTCGCTGCAAGGCTTCCAGGGCGGCTTCTTCGTCGAACCGACGGTGTTCATCGGCGTCACGGACACGATGCGGATCGCCCGCGAAGAGATCTTCGGCCCGGTCATGAGCGTGCTGAAATTCAACAGTGAGGACGAGGTGATCGAGCGCGCCAACGACACCGAGTTCGGCCTTGCCGCTGGCGTTTTCACGCGCGACCTGCCGCGCGCCCACCGCGTCATCGCCGAGTTGCAGGCCGGAACCTGCTGGATCAACGCCTACAATCTGACGCCGGTGGAAATCCCCTTCGGCGGCGTCAAGCAATCCGGCATCGGGCGCGAGAATTCGCTGGCGGCGCTGGCGCTCTATTCGCAGCTGAAGTCGATCTATGTCGAGACCGGGAACGTCGCCAGTCCGTACTGATCCTGTCTACTTCTCCACCGTGCCATCCAGATACTGGGTCAGCGCACAGACGAGGTGATAGAAGATGCTCGCCGGCACGTCGCTGGCCAATGAGCGGCCGCGCTCGTCGATGCGGTCGATCCACAAGCCGAGCGGCGCCGGGTCGATGTGCCAGCGGAACAGCCGGCCGACGCGCGCCTCTATCTCCGGCTTCAGATCAGGCCCCCCCGAGCCATCCAGCGCGATCGCCGCCTTGAGCGCTTCCGCCTGCGGCCAGCTGCGCGATATCAGGTCGAGCGGAAGGCCCTGCCGCGAGACTGCCCCATAGGCAAGGCCGGTGGCACGGTTGAGGCCGTTGGCGATCGCCGAGGCATAAAGTTTTCGGGCAAAGACGCTCAGTTCGGCCTGGCCGCTGCGACCGGCGAAATCGATCAGCAGCGACGCCCATTCGAAGTGGTGGCCAGGTTCGGTCCGGCTTCCCTTCTCTCCGGAGACTGGTTTCCATTCGGCATCGAAATACTCGCCGAGCGTCCAGCTCTCGGGGTCGAAGAAATGGCTGCGGAAGAGATCGATGATGCGCGCCGCACGACGAAGATGCGCGCGCTCGCCGGTCGCACGGTGCCAGGCCAGGAAAGCTTCGAGCAGATGCATGTGAGGGTTGGAGCGCCGCTCGCCCGCCCCGTCCGACGTTTCGAGAAAGCCGGTCATGCGGCTATCCTCCAGATACGCGTCGAGGAAGGCGAAGGTCTCTTCGCCGAGCCGCAAGGCATCTGGATTGCCCGACATGTGCGCATGCGCAAGTGCCAGCAGAATGCAGGAATGATCGTAGGCGTCCTCCGTGGCGTCGGCGACAGAGCCATCGACGTTCAGCGTGCGCGCCCAACCGCCCCGTTCGGTGCGGCCCTGCCCGGCCATGAAGTCGATGCCATGCGCGATCAGCCGGTCGGCCGGGCCGGTCCAGCCGCGCTCCCTGGCGACCGCGAAAGCATAGACCTGCCTGGCCTGGGTGCGCATGCGCTTGGGCTTGATGAGCGGCTTGGCGTCGAAACCCAGCGCCTCGTGGAAGCCACCATGGCGCTCGTCGACACCTGAAGTCGACCACAACGGCAAGGTTTCCTGGAACAGCCAGTGATGCACGCGCCGCCGCCAGGCGCCGCTTTCGATGACACGGTCATGCGCTGGCGTGAACCTGGTTTCCAGCCGTCCTGATTTTTCGAGTTGTTCGACGATCTTCTTGACGTGCTGGCTGTGGCTCACCGGGGCAACGAACGTGGCATCCGCCGTCGAGACGATGGCGACGTCCTTCATGCCGATCGCCGACAGCAGGCGGCCGTCGCTGCGGATATACGAATTCTCGCAATCGATGGCGACGACATCACCGACGACGACATTGCCCTGGCCGTCAGCGGGACCGACGTCGAGCAGCGATTGCCAGGAGCCGAGATCGTTCCAGCGAAAGCCGGCCGGCACCATGGCTATGTCTTTTGCCCGCTCCATGATGGCGTAGTCGATCGAGTTCGACGGGATGGCCGCGTAAAGTTCCAGCGGCATATAGAGGCCGGACAGGTCCGATGTCGCCGCCTTGTAGGCCGCGTCGGTGGCGTGCCAGATATCGGGCTGGAATGCCTCGAAGGCGTCGCGCATGGCACCGGCCCGAAAAAGGAAGATGCCGGTGTTCCAGTAAAAATTTCCTGCCTTGAGATAGTCATTTGCCGTCGCAAGGTCGGGTTTCTCGACGAAGCGCGAAACGTCGAACACCCCGCCCTTCTCGGCCGATACCTCGATATAGCCATAACCGGTTTCCGGCTGTGTCGGCTTGACGCCGAACACCACTAGGCGGCCGGCGCGCGCCGCCTGCGATCCCGCTTCGATACTTTGCCAAAATTGCCCCGCCGTCGCTATTTCATGGTCCGAAGGCACCACCAGCATCAGGCTGTCGCCGAATTCCGACAAGGTTCGTAGGGTCGCCAATGCGACGGCGGCTGCGGTGTTGCGTCCCGCGGGCTCGAACAGGGGACCGCCCCCGGCAAGATCGAGACCGGCCAAGTCGGCATGGACACGATCGGCGTGACGCTCCGAAGCGATCAGGAAGATCGGCGTCTCGCCATCGGGCCTCGCCGTCAGGCGACGCAAGGTCTTGGCCAGCATGGAGCCATCGCCCGACAGATCATGGAACTGCTTGGGATTGTCTTCGCGAGACAGCGGCCATAGCCGGGAGCCGACGCCGCCGCTCATGACAAAACTGACGATCCGCTGGCCCATGATACCCTGTCAAAAAGTCTGGTTGTAGGCGCCGACTTCCGGACTGCGGCGCAGCACGGCGTCGACGGCATCGAACATCTGCCGGCGACGCTCAGACGAGACCGGGCTTTCGACGACCACGACCAGTTCCGGCTTGTTCGACGAGGCCCGCACAAGACCCCAGGTGCCGTCCTCGGCAACGACGCGCACGCCATTGACAGTGACGAGGTCCACGATCTTCTGGCCGGCGAAACTGGAGCCGTCCCGCTGCATCGCCTGAAAATCGGAGACCACGCGTTCGACGACGCCGTACTTCACCTCGTCCGCGCAGTGCGGAGACATGGTGGGCGTGCCGAAGGTCAGCGGCAGCGCACGGTAGAGATCGGCCATCGAACTGGCCGGGTTGCGGTCCAGCATCTGGCAGATGGCAATTGCCGTGACCAGTCCGTCGTCATAGCCGCGCGCGATCGGGCGGTTGAAGAAGAAATGGCCCGACTTTTCGAAGCCGGCGACCGCGCCCAGTTCGGCAACGCGGCGCTTGATGTAGGAGTGGCCAGTCTTCCAGTAGTCGGTGACGGCGCCGTTGGCGCGCAGCACCGCATCGGTGTTGAACAGTCCGGTCGACTTGACGTCGACGACAAAGGTCGCACCCGGATATTGGCTGGAGATGTCCCGCGCCAGCATGACGCCGACCTTGTCGGCAAAGATCTCGTTGCCTTCATTGTCGACGACACCGCAGCGGTCGCCGTCGCCATCGAAACCCAGCCCGACATCGGCCCCTGTCTCCAGCACCTTGTCCCTGATGGCATGCAGCATCCGCATGTCCTCCGGATTGGGATTGTAGCGCGGAAAGGTGTGGTCGAGTTCGACATCGAGCGGGATCACCTCGCAGCCTATGCGCTGCAAGGCTTCCGGCGCAAAGGCGCCAGCAGTGCCATTGCCGCAAGCGGCAACCACTTTGAGCTTGCGCGTGATGCGCTTGTCCCCGGTCAGATCGTCGAGATAGGTGGCGCGAAAATCGCGGACGAAATCATAGGAACCACCGCCCGTCAGGTCGAAATCGCCGGCCAGCACGATCGCCTTCAGCGCGCTCATCTCCTCGGGCCCGAAGGTCAGCGGCCGCGCCGCACCCATCTTGATGCCGGTCCAGCCATTTTCGTTGTGCGAGGCAGTGACCATCGCCACCGACTGCGTCTCCAGTGCGAACTGCGCGAAATAGGCCATCGGCGACAGCGCCAGGCCGATATCCTTTACCCGTGCGCCGGCCGCCATCAGCCCGGAAACCAGTGCCAGCTTGATGCCAAGCGAATAGGAACGGAAATCATGTCCGGTGACGATATCGGGTCCGGCGCCGAGACGCCGGATCAGAGTGCCGAGCCCCATGCCAAGCGCCTGGACGCCAATCAGATTGAGTTCCGGCGGCACCGTCGAGCCGGAATGGCCGAACCACCAGCGCGCATCATATTCACGAAAACCGGATGCCTTGATCAGCGCCGTGGTTTCGAATTCGAAGCTGTTGGGCCGGGCTTCGCCAACGATTTTTGGGGGCAAGACAGCAGGGCTCCAGGCGGCAGAAACACGATCTATCGAGGCGGCAGCTTAGCACACAAGACTTTAAGCCGCGTTTATCCCGGATGGAAATCCGGGCTTTCAGGCAATGCCCGACGAAAGCGGACGAAATGCGACAGAAGTGCTGCCATTGCCGCTTGCAGGAACGAAGTGTGGCGGCTATAAGCCCGCGGTCTGGTCACGGAGTGTAGCGCAGCCTGGTAGCGCACCTCGTTCGGGACGAGGGGGTCGCAGGTTCAAATCCTGCCACTCCGACCAGAAAAACAATGTGTTAGCGCATCCCGACTTTGGCGCAACCCGAGATTCATCCGAGGTGGGGCCTGGTTCAGGAGGGTGCCTGTTCCCTCGGAAAAGGAAACGGGCACGAAATCCCTTTCCTCTCACGACGCGTGAGCAACGAACTTCCTGCCATCGTGTCGGTCAACCTGTGGGCGTTCGCGGCGTGCGCTGCAACTGATCACACTCCGACAAGGCACGGTGCGCGTCGCCTAGCGGAGGCCGAAAAAGCTCAATATCGCTATCACGATGACCACCGCTCCGACGAGCCAAATGATGTTGTTCATAGTTTCTCTCCCGTTGCCTGGTGAGCCCGCGCCTCTGGCGGAGGACGCGGGCCGATCAGCCTTTGCCTGCTGATCTTCAGCGGGCTTCAAACCGTGAGGCCCGCCGCGGAGATAAACCATTAGGCTCGCCTAATGTTCCGACGCCTGACAAGATCTCGAATAGCCGAGCGAACTGCTTTTGTGGGGCAGAGACAGATCGGTCCTCACAGCAGCAGCTGCGCTAGCCTGCCCGCGCGGACGACGGACGATGTGGCAGTGTGGCGGTGTGGCTGCCCGCAGGAGCCGGTCGCCGATATTGCGATTTTTCTCCAGGCCTGAGCACGCGACGCGATGGCCGTTGCCCCACGTCCCGGCTGTTTCGGCAACCCGGAACCAAAGGGATCAGCAGCAGTTGTATGCGACGAAGGGCTATTCAAGGCATTGGAGAAATTGCAATGAAAACAATGATCATCTGCGCTTTGGCGCTTTCGGTGGGACTGCCCGCCTTGGCTTCGGCCGCCGAGGCTGACGTTGTCATCAAGACCCATCATCGACATCATAACCACGTCAGGATCATCAATGAGGAGGGCCAGCGGCTCCATCACCGTCACCACGAAACGATCGCCTTCTACGACCACGGCCGCAGGCATCATCATCGAGATGCCGTCGTTGTCACCGGCTCCGTCTCCACTCACCGCCACCATCACCCGGTGGTGATTGAAAACGGCGGCTACTGATGGCCGACTGGTGGCCCGGCTTTCGATTGAGCCTGGCCACCAGAGGACTTTTCCCTGGCACGCTACGCACGGCTGGATCGTCGCAATCTTGAATATCTCATCACTACTGGGAATAAGTTGTGGAGAGCTCGGAGCGGTGGTCAGGCAATTTTTCCTGTCCCACGCCGGCCAGCGCAGCCCGGCAGGATGTGCAAGGAGATTAGCTGAGGACTATTCCGGCCACCATGAAAGTGATGGCCATCGCGAAGATCGGTGCGAGCAACCAGCGCGCCTGACCAACACTCTTCTCCATCGGCTTCCTCCCACAATCTTGTGTTGGACAACGGTAACAAACAGCGGCCGTTCCCGGGCGGTCCGCTTGGCAATACCATTGCGCTCTACAGTCAGACTTAGGTCCTGCCGGTACCAGACCGAAGCCTCGCCTGGGAACGTTTACGCCCGGCCCAAGTTCGAGCTTGGGCGTGGACAACAAACGAAGCGGGAACAAATGAGCACCACCATGTCGAACCGTGAGACTGTAACATCCCATGTGTTGGGGATGCGCATAAATAGCCTCAAAACCAGGATGCAGCACGCTCAGATCACCGAGAGTGAAATGAAGACCTTCCAAAAGGTAGCGGCCGTGATCGAGGGCGGCAGGGGCCGGATCGATGGCGACGATTTGATCGCCGCATCTTTCGTTACCGACGCGCTGACGGACACGACACACCCTGAATGACCATGCCAACAATCAGCAGGCTTTTTGAATCCCATCCCGAAGCAGCCCGGATCGCCGGCAACCTTTTGGCGGCCGGGGTTCCTCGCGTACAGGTCGTCGTTATCGGTCCCTATCACGACGAAATCAGTGTCCTGAAGTCTCCCGCTGTTATCCTCGGCGCTGCCGCTGGGCTGTTGGCGTGCCTGGGCGCTTTTGCTGTTTACGACATCAATTCTTTCCCAACCGGCTTGTCGGCCATGGCCCTGACGGGCACGTTCTGCAGCTGCGTCCTCGGCGGTTTGCTCGGAGCCTTGGTCGCGGAGGCCAGAACGCCGGAGCGTCGAAGCGTCGGCGAAGGGATTGTGCTGGTGACCGCCCATGTCGATGAGAACGCGACCGATATTGCCCAAATTGTGCTCGGCGGCGGTTGTGTCCCCACGACCGAATTTGCCGCCAAAGCAGCGTAGGAATTTTCCATAGCATCGAATAAACGCGCCGATACCCAGTGCAGAGCGCGAGCACTGGCCGGTCGGTCAAACTTTGACGAAATGGGCATCGGCGTTAGTTTGATCGATGAATATGAGGGAGCCGGTAAACGGCGAACCGGACGCGGATATGAATTTGATCTCAAAAACGGGGTCGGCACCGGTTCTTCTGGCTGCTGTGCTTCTTGTCGCCGGATGCTCATCGATCGGCGGGACGGCCTCTCCGGCCAAATACGAGAGTATGAGCTGCACGGAGCTTAACAGCGCCGTGGGAAGCAGCGCGAGCGACATCTCGCGAACCGCGATTGCCCGCGGCAAGGTCGCCAACACCAGCGTGCCGCGCTGGCTGCTTGGCGGGTCGCGCGTGAAAATGGCGGTCGCCGACCGTGAAACGGCCAGGATCGGCCGGTTGAAGCAACAGCAGGACGCCGCTGTTGCCGTACGCGCACGCAAGTGCGCCAGCTCGGCGGGCTGAGGAGAACAGGCCTCAGCCACAGTGGCTTATCACGCGCTCAGCCGGAACCGCGTGACGTCGATCGCAGCGTTCATCAGCGTCTGCGTATAAGGCGCTTGCGGATTGCTGAAAATCGCCTCGGTCGGCCCCTCTTCGACGATCTTGCCCTGCTTCATGACGATGATGTAGTCGGCCATGGCGCGCACCACCGCGAGATCGTGACTGATGAACAGGTAAGACAGTTCGTGGTCGGCCTGGAGTTTGCGCAACAGTTCCACGATCTGTTTCTGCACCGAGCGGTCGAGCGCCGAGGTCGGCTCATCCAGCACGACCATCTTCGGCTTCAGGATCATGGCGCGGGCAATGGCGATGCGTTGCCGTTGTCCGCCGGAGAATTCGTGCGGGTAGCGGTTGCGGGCGTTGGGGTCGAGGCCGACTTCACGCAGCGCTTCGACCGCACGCTGGTCGCGCTGCTTTCCAGAAAGGTTCGGCTCATGCACCAGCAGCCCTTCGGTGATGACCTGGCCGACGGTCATGCGCGGCGACAGCGAGCCAAAGGGATCCTGGAAGACGAGCTGCATCTGGCGCCGCAGTGGCCGCATCTGCTGACGGTCGGCCGTGGAAATATCGCGATCGCCGAAACGAATGAGCCCTTCGCTCGGCAGCAGCCGCAGCAAGGCGCGGCCGAGCGTCGATTTGCCCGAGCCGGATTCGCCGACGATGCCGATGGTCTGGTTGCGTTGCAACCGGATCGAGATGTGATCGACCGCCCGCAACATCAGCGGTTCGCCGGCGAGAAACCCGCCGCCGATCCTGAATGTGACTTCGACATTCCTGCCTTCGAGCACCACCGGCGCATTGGCGGGTGGAGGCGCCTTGGTTCCGGTCGGCTCGGCCGCCAGCAGCATCTTGGTGTAGGCATGCTGCGGGTTGGCGAAGATCGCTTCCGCCTCGCCTTCCTCGACGACCTCGCCCTGGCGCATGACATAGACCCGGTCGGCGAAGCGCCGGACAATGCCAAGGTCGTGTGTGATGAAGACGATCGCCATGCCGAGCTTGCGCTGCAACTCGGCCAGCAGCATCAAGATCTGCGCCTGGATGGTCACGTCCAGCGCCGTCGTCGGTTCGTCGGCGATCAGGATGTCGGGGTCGTTGGCGAGCGCCATGGCAATCATCACGCGCTGGCGCTGGCCACCGGACATTTCGTGCGGATAGGATTTCATTCGCCGTTCGGGATCGGGAATATGGACGAGCCGCAGCAGTTTGAGCGCCTCTTCATGCGCTTCGGCGGCGCTCAGCCCCCGATGGCGGCGGATCGGCTCGATCAGCTGGTTGCCGATCGAATAGAGCGGATCGAGCGAGGTCATCGGCTCCTGGAAGATCATGCTGATCTTGCGGCCACGGACCTTGTTCAGCTCGGATTTGCTCAATGTGAGCAAGTTGCGGCCGCGATAGTCGACATGGCCTGATGCTTCGCCGTTGGAGGCCAGCAGGCTCATCGCCGCCATCATCGTCTGGCTCTTGCCGGAGCCGGACTCGCCGACCACGGCGACGGTTTCGCCCGCATTGACGTGGATGTTGATACCTTTCACCGCTTCGACCGCACCGTCGAGCGTACGGAAGCGGACGCGGAGGTCCTTGACGCTGAGGATCGTTTCGGGAGTGGCCATGTCAGCGATCCCCATCTTTATCGATCCCTTGGGTCGAGTGCGTCGCGCAGGCCGTCGCCGACGAAATTCAGGGCGAACAGCGTGGAGACGAGGAAGAAGGCGGGAAACAGGAGCAGCCAGTTGGCGGTGCCGATGTTCTTGGCGCCGACCGAGATCAGCACGCCCCAGCTGGTCATCGGTTCCTGGATGCCGAGGCCGAGGAACGACAGGAAGCTCTCCAGGATGATGACCTGCGGCACCAGTAGCGTCATGTAGATCACCACGGGGCCAAGCAGGTTGGGGATCACATGGCGCAGCAGGATGCCGCGCTGGCCGATACCCATGGCTTCCGCCGCCTGGACGTATTCCTGCCGCCGGATCGACAGCGCCTGCCCGCGCACGATGCGCGCCATGTCCAGCCACAGCACCGCACCGACCGCCAGGAACATCAGCACGAAGTTGCGGCCGAAGAACACCACCAGCATGATGACGAAGAAGATGAACGGCAAGGAATAGAGCACGTCGACGATGCGCATCATCACCTCGTCGACCTTGCCGCCGGAAAAACCGGCGGCGGCGCCATAGATCACACCAATCACCACCGCCACGATGCCGGCGAGCAGGCCGATGGCAAGCGAGATGCGCCCGGCCATCAGCGTGCGCGACAAGAGATCGCGGCCGGTGTTGTCGGTTCCGAACAGGAAATACTGCTGCTTGACCGATGCGCTCATCGTCACTTCGAGGCCGTCGGGCGACTTGCTCTCGATCTTGGTGCCGTCGAAGGCATCGGACCGGTCGAGGTAGCGGATGTTGCGGTCGTCGATCGGCTTGGTCGACTTGACCGTGACGAACACCTGGTTGCCCTCCTGGTGCCACTCCTTGATGTCGACCCGCATGCGCTTGATCGCTTCAGTGAGAGCCGTTTCGATCATATCGGGTTTCGGGTAGGCCGACAGGCTTGGCGGCATGCGCACATAGTCGGCGTAGATGGTCGTGTATTGATGCGGCACGAACCAGGGGCCAAAGACGCTGACGACCCCGATCAGAACGAGGTAGTAGAGACTGAACATGGCGGCGCGGTTGGCCTTGAGGCGCGCCCAGGCATCGCCCCACAGCGAGCGGCCAACGATGGCGGGAGCTGTGGCTGCGATGTCAGTCATAGCGCACCCTCGGGTCGACGACCGCGTACATGACGTCGACGATCAGGTTGAAAACGATGGTGAAAATGGCGATCACCACCACCGTTCCCATCACCAGCGTGTAATCGCGGTTGAGCGCGGCATCGACGAAATAACGGCCGACGCCTGGAATGGAGAAGATCGTCTCGACGATGACCGAGCCGGTTAGCAGTGCCGCCGCCGCCGGGCCGGTGAAGGAGACGATCGGCAGGATGGCGCCGCGCAGCGCGTGCTTGACCACCACCGACCAGTCGGAGAGGCCGAGCGCGCGCGCCGTTCGGATATGATGGGATCGCAGCGATTCGATCATCGAGCCGCGCATCAGGCGGGCAACGATGGCGATCTGCGGCAAGGCAAGCGTCAGCACCGGACCGATCTTGTTGATGAAGGCGCCGTCGCCCCATCCCCCGATCGGCAAAAGCTTCCAGGTCAGCCCGAAGACGAGTTGGATCACCGGCGCGATGACGAAGGTGGGGATTGTGCTGCCGGCGGTCGCCAGCGCAATCACCGTATAGTCGCCAAGCTTGTTCTGGTTGAGCGCGGCAATGGTGCCGAGCACGCTGCCGAGCAGCAGCGCCAGGATCAGCGCCGAGGAGCCGAGCTGGACGGAAATGGGCAGGCCCTTGGCAAACAGTTCGGTGACGGTGAAGTCCGGCATGTTGTAGCTCGGGCCGAAATTGCCGCGTAAGAGATTGCCGAGATAGTGGACATATTGCAGCCAGAGCGGATCATTGAGACCGAACTGGGCCTCAAGGTTCGCCTTGATCTCGGGGCTCAGCCCCCGCTCCTGGTTGAATGGACCGCCTGGCGCGACGCGCATCAGGAAGAACGCCATCGTCACGATGACGAACAGCGTCGGGATGGCGGTCAAAAGCCGCCGGAATACGTATCGCAGCATCGGTGCCCCGCTTGATCCAGAGCACGCCCGTCCACTCGGACGATTGCGCTCCAGCCTTCAAATCTTCGCACCGAACTTTCCGAAAATCGATTCCGTTTCCCGGGCCGATGCGATGGCAAACCAGCGCCGCCGCGCAATTCAGTTGCGCGGCGGCTTGGCCAGGGATCAGTCCTTGCTGACGAAGCGTGACGGATGCACGTCCATGACATTGTCGACGAAGCCATGCAGCTTCGAGGAAACGATGTCGTGGTAGCTGTAGTAGAGAAGCGGGATCTGGCCGACATCGTCGATGAGGATGCGCTCGGCCTCGGCGAGGTCCTTCATGCGCTCTTCTGGCTTGCCGCCGGCGGCCGCGGCCTTGTCCATTGCCGCTTCGTATGCGGGGCTGTTGTAGTTCGAATAGTTGTTGCCGCTGGCCTTGCGTGTGATGCCGAGAAAAGTTTCCGGATCCTTGTAGTCGGCAATCCAGGCGGCACGCGCCACGTCATAGTCGCCCTTCTGCTCGAGGAAGGAGTAGTGGGTCTTGGTGTCGGTGTTGAGCAGCGTGACGTCGACGCCAAGCGGCTTCAATTGCTCCTGGATGGCCACTGCCGTGTTCTTGTGGTTTTCCGAGGTGTTGTAGCGGATCTCCATCTTCAGCGGATGCTCGGGCGTGTAGCCAAGCTTCTCGAAGATCTTCTTGGCTGCGTCCTCGCGGTCGATCTGGGGCATGTCGGCGTATTTGGCCATTGCCGGCGTGTAGCCCTCGATGCCGGGGGGCACCATCGAATAGCCGGGCAGCATAGAGTTCTGCCAGACCTTTTCGGCGATGAAGTCACGGTCGATCGCCATCGAGATGGCGTTGCGCAGTTCGGGATTGTTCCACGGCGCCTTGTCGGTCTTGATCGCATAATAATAGGTGCCGAGGTACGGCCCGACATGGATCTGGTCGCCGAACTTTGTCTTGAGGTCGGCGAGCTGTTCGGTCGGCAGATCGTCATAGCTATCGAGTTCACCAGCCTCGAAGCGCTTCATCGCCGATGAACGATCCTCGGTCGGGATGTAGTTGACGACGTCGAACTTGACGGTCGCGGCGTCCCAGAATTTCGGATTCTTGACCAGTTTCATGTGGTCGTTGGGAACCCATTCGGCCAGCGTATAGGCGCCGTTCGAAACCAACTTGCCGGGCTTGATCCAGTCGGCGCCGAGCTTTTCAATCGATGCCTTGCTGACCGGATAGGTCGCCTGATGGGTCAGCATCTCCAGGAAGTAGGGCGTCGGCGCCTTCAGCGTCACTTCCAGGGTGCCGGCGTCGATTGCCTTGACGCCCATGTCCTCCGGCTTGCCCTTCTTGGTGTTGACGTCCTCCGCGCCCTTCACCGGATACAGCATCGAGGCGTATTCGGCGCCGGTCGCAGGATCCTCCAGCCGGTGAAAGGCGTACACAAAGTCGTCCGCCGTCACCGGGCTGCCATCCGACCACATGCCGTTCTTGCGCAGCTTGAAGGTATAGACCGTCCCGTCATCCGACACCGTCCAGCTTTCGGCGGCGCCGGGAATGAGGTTGGCCTTCTCATCCTGCATGACCAGTCCCTGGAACAGGTCGCGCAACACGTTGGCTTCATAGACCGTCGAGGTCTTGTGTGGGTCGACCGACTCCGATTCAGCGGCGGTGCCCCTGTTGTAGACGCTCTCGGCGAAGGCCGGGGCCATGAACGTGCCGGCAGCCAAGGTCATGGTCGTGGCGAATACCGTCGCCTTCAGCATGTTTTTCAGCATGAAGTTCTCCCTGTCGGCGCTGCCATCGGCGCGCCTTTGCGTGTTGACGCCCCGGAACCGATGTCTGGTTCCTTTGAGCGCGCCGCCGGTTCCCTCCGGCGGCTGGTGGCAGGAGACTAGACAGGAGGTAAGCTCTTTTCAACTGAGTACTGATTGACCCTAAGTCAATCCCCATTATCGAAGAAGCAACGGCTAAATTAGAATGTCATTTTCAATCGGCCACACTCTTTGGTTGTGCCCGGAGTTTTCGCTTTTTGCATGCGAACTTGAGCATGCTGGCGCCATGGTTCACTACCTCATTTCCAAGGCCCGAAGGCGCCAGTTCCGAACAGACAATTCGGGAACATCAGCGGTCGAGTTCGCCCTGCTGTCGCCCCTCTTTATGCTTCTCTTGCTCGGGATGGTTGCGTACGGCATTTATTTTGGAGCAGCCAACTCGATCCAGCAAATTGCAGCCGACGCCGCCCGTACGGCCATTGCCGGGGTGAACCAGACCGAACGGCAGACGCTCGTGGCCAACTACCTCGCCAACAACGCCGGCGGCTACCCTTTCGTGGACGCCGGCAAACTGACCTATCAGGCCAATGACAGCGTGGCCGACGGAAGCCAGTTCGTGGTGTCCATCTCCTACGATGCCCGCAACCTGCCGATCTGGAATCTGTTCCCGGGCATAGCCATGCCAGGGACGACCATCAAGCGTCAGTCAACGATCAGGGTCGGGGGTATCTGAATGCTGCAGCGGGCGGGCAAGGGCATCGGCCGGCTTGCACGGTCGATGATGGGAGACAGGAAGGCGAACTTCGCCGTCATGACCGCATTGAGCGCGCCGGTCGCATTGGCGCTGGCAGCGGTGGCCATAGACGAAGGCTCCATCTACACCGAGCGCCGGGAAGCGCAGGCGATGGTCGACCTGGCGGCGATCACCGCCGCCTCGAACATCAACAACGTCAATACGGCGGTCGTCACCACGCTCACCGACAACGGCATGCCGGGCGTCGTCGTTCAAGCTTCGGGACAGACCATCCCAGCGGCGGCCGGGAAGACGGTGGTGACGATCACGCAGGGTCGATATGCCTCATCGACCGCCAATGTCAGCCAGCGCTTCCAGGCGGGCGTGACCCCTTACAATGCCGTCCGGGTCACTTTGGCGAAGATTCCCAACCGCTACTTCGCAAGCTCGCTTATCCCCACTCCCGTCATCGGCACCCAAGCCACCGCCAGCATGACGCCGCAGGCGACATTCTCGGTCGGGTCGAGATTGCTCAGCGTCAATGGCGGTATCCTCAACGCACTTTTGAGCGGACTTCTCGGCGGCAACATCTCGCTCAGCGTCATGGACTACAACGGGCTGATCTCGGCCGATGTCAGCGTGCTTTCCTTTGTCAGTGCGCTGGGCACACAACTGAACATCACGGCCGGTACCTATTCCGACGTTCTGGCCTCGAAGGCGACCGTGGGCCAGATCGCCACTGCCATGGCCAATGTTCCCGGCCTCGGCAATACCGCCAAGGTCGCCCTGCAGACCATCGCCTCCAAGTCGACCAGCACCGTCAAGATCCCGCTCAGCAGTCTTGTCGATCTCGGCTCGGTCGGGAGCCTCGGACTCGGGCAACAGCCGTCTGGCCTGGGAGTGGACGCAAGCGCCATGGGGATGCTGACCGCCGCCGCCGTGCTCGCGAACGGCACCAACCAGGCCGCGGTCGATCTCGGCGCCACCATCCCGGGACTGCTCTCCACCAAGCTCAACATCGCCATTGGGGAGCCGATGCAATCCTCGCCCTGGCTGGGGATCGACGGTATCGGCACTGTCGTGCGGACCGCCCAGACCCGTATCAAGCTGACGGCCTCCGTCGGCGTCGGCTCGCCTGGTCTCGGCGGAGGTATCAACCTCGTGGCCGTCAATCTGCCGCTCAATGTAGAAGTCGCCTATGCCGAGGCCAGGCTGACCGACATCACGTGCCCGACAGGGCCGTCCAGCATCAGCGTTTCCATCGCCGCGCACCCCGGCATTGCCCGGTTGAACCTGGCCAATAGCAATAATCCCTCCGGCTTCGCCGATTTCAGCCAGCCGCAGACCTTTACGGATGCAGACATTGCCGATGTTAAGCTGCTGTTGATCCCGTTGATCCAGGTGATGGGTTCGGCCGCGACCGCCATCACCAACAACAGCCCTCAAACTCTGACCTTCAATGCGACCGACATCGCCAACAAGACGGTGAAGACTGTTTCGACGCGAAACATTTCGCAGTCGCTCACCACGTCGCTGGTCAACGACCTGTCGCTTTCGGTCAATGTGCTTGGTCTTGGGATCGACCTGACAGCCCTGCTCGGAACGGTGAAACCAGCAGTGGTGGCCTTGCTCAACACTGTAACGGCGCCCGTCGACGACCTGCTCTACAATGTGCTGTCGGCCCTGGGTGTCGGTGTCGGCCAGGCCGACGTGCGCGTCACCGGCGCGACCTGCGGACGGGCAGTGCTCGTTCAGTAGGACCGCTTGGCCACAACCGAAGCGCCAATCAGTCGAGCCTGCCGAGGAAGCAACCGAGAGACGGCAGCGAGAGCGCGTTGTCCTCGACAGCCGCGGTACCGCCCAGGACAGCCGCGACAGTTCCGATATCTTCAGGCAACGGCCAAGTCGCCGGCTCTTCGGCGAAATTGAAGACACAGAGCAGCCTCTCCCCGCCGCCTTCGCGGATGAAGGCGAGCACGTCGCCCTCGGCGTCGAGAAAGCGGATCGAACCGCCGACCAGCGCAGGTTGCTGTTTGCGCAGGGCGAGCGCCGAGCGGTAGGCCGACAGCACCGATTGCTCCTCGCCGTTCTGAATATCGACAGCGCGGGCGCGATGGCTTGCCGGCACAGGCAGCCAGGGTTTTGCGGTGGAAAAGCCCGCATTGTCGGACCCCGCCTCCCAGACCATCGGCGTGCGGCAGCCGTCCCTGCCCTTCACGCCGGGCCAGAAGCGAATGCCGACGGGATCGCGCAAATCCTCATAGGCAAGCTCCGCTTCCTCGAGGCCGAGTTCCTCGCCCTGGTACAGGCAGATCGAACCGCGCAGGCAGGTAAGCAGCATGATCGAGAATTTGGCCACCAGGTCGGGATCGCCCCCCGGCCGCGTCCAACGGCTGACATGGCGCACGACGTCATGGTTGGAAAATGCCCAGCAGACCCAGCCGTCGGCAACCGCGCTTTCGAAGGCTTCGACGCAGCCGCGCACATGCGCCGCCGAAAATTGCGAACCGAGCAGGTCGAAAGTGTAGCTCATCTGAAGCTTGTCGCCGCCGGAGGTGTAGGCGGCGAGCGTCTGCAGCGAGCGGCCTTCATCGCCGATCTCGCCGACGGCGGCGCGGTCGCCATATTCGTTGAGCAGCGCACGGAACCGCCGCAGGAAAGTCAGGTTTTCCGGCTGCGTCTTGTCGAACAGATGCTCCTGATAGAGGTAGGTGTTGGTCTCCGTGTTGGTGCCGGCAACGCTGGAGGCCAAGGGCGGATTGCTGCGCAGCCAGCGGTCGTGGACATAGTAATTGACCGTATCGAGCCGGAAGCCGTCGACACCGCGCTCGAGCCAGAACCGCACCGTATCCAGCAACGCGTCCTGGACTTCCGGATTATGGAAATTGAGATCCGGCTGCGAGGCGAGGAAATTGTGCATGTAATATTGCCGACGGGTCGCGTCCCACTCCCAGGATGGTCCCCCGAAGACCGACAGCCAATTGTTGGGCGCGCCGCCGTCAGGCTTGGCGTCGGCCCAGACGTACCAGTCGGCCTTGGCATTGTCGCGGCTGGCGCGGCTTTCGATGAACCATTCATGCTTGTCGGATGAATGCGACAGCACCTGATCGATGATGATTTTCAGGCCGAGCCGGTGCGCTTCGGCAACCAGCGCGCCGAAATCCGCCAACGTGCCGAACATCGGGTCGACGTCGCGATAGTCCGATACATCATAGCCCATGTCGGCCATGGGTGACTTGAAGAAAGGCGACAGCCAGACGGCATCGACGCCGAGCGAGGCGATATGGGCGAGCCTTGACGTGATGCCGCCGAGATCGCCGCTGCCATCCCCGGTGGTGTCCTGGAAAGAGCGCGGATAGACCTGATAGATGACGCAGCCTCGCCACCACTCGGCTCCCTGCTCCACATTCTCACCGGTCATCCAGAACCTTCCTGGCGCCGCCGTTTCCGGTCCGACGCTCGATCATGAAATTGACGCTGTGGCCCGGCGACGAGCGTAGGAGGTCGATCGCCTGCGTCTCGATTGCCGGGCGCCACTGGAAGCCATCTCGCGCCGGCAAGGTGAAGACGCATTGGCGGCGGTCGCCATTGATCATGACGGCAAGCCTGCCATCCTCGCCGCCAAGCAGCATGACGAGGCGATGCCGGCTGGAGTCGTTCCAGTCGGTCTCGGCAAGCGGCTCACCGGTCTCGGTCAGCCAGGCGACGTCGGGAACGCCTGAAGCCTCGATCGGTTCTCCGGTCAGCAAATGCGTGTCCGACAGTGCCGGCACCGCCTGGCGAATTGCCGCGAGCGCCGACGCGTAACGCTCCAGTGCCTGGTCGCGACCGGCCCAGTCGAGCCAGGTGATCGAATTGTCCTGCGCATAGGCGTTGTTGTTGCCTTTCTGGCTGCGGCCGAACTCGTCACCCGCCGTCAGCATGATGGTGCCGCGCGAGGCGAACAGCGTGGCGAGCAGTGCGCGCTGGTCGTCGAAGCGCGCCCGGGCGATCGCGGCACTGTCCGTCTCGCCCTCGGCGCCATTGTTCCAGGACAGGTTTTCGTTATGGCCGTCGCGATTCTGCTCGCCATTGGCCCCGTTGTGCTTGCGCTCATAGGCGACGGTGTCGGCCAGCGTCATGCCGTCATGGGCGGCGATGAAGTTCACGCCACGGCTTATCCGGTCCTCTGCCCTGTTGAACAGGTCGGACGAACCGGCAAGGCGAGTGGCGAGAGCACCGACCATGCCGGCATCGCCGCGCCAGAACCGTCTGACATCGTCGCGGTAGCGATCGTTCCACTCAAGGAAAGGCGGCCGGAAATTGCCCAGTTGATAGCCGTTTGCCCCGATGTCCCAAGGCTCCGCGATCAGCACGCGATCGCAGAGCAGCGGATCATGGGTGATGGCCTGGAGCAGCGGCGCTTCCGGATCGAAGGCACCATCATCGACCCGGCCCAGCACCGGAGCCAGATCGAACCGGAAGCCGTCGACGCCGGTCTGGCGCACGAAATGACGGAGTGTATCGAGCACCATTTCCCGCACCATCGGATGGTCGCAAGCGATCGTATTGCCGGTGCCCGTGTCATTGACCAGCCCGCCATCCGGCCGGTGCCGATAGTAGGCCTGGTTGTCAAGGCCGCGCAGCGAGAGCGTCGGCCCCAGCCTGTCGCTTTCGCCGGTGTGGTTGAAGACGAGGTCGAGAATGGCGCCGATGCCGGCCCGGCGCAGTGCGGCGACCGTGTCCTGTAATTCCGTCAGGCCGCCGGGCGCCAGGCGCGGATCGAGCGCCATGAAGGTGACGGGATTGTATCCCCAGGCGTTGCTCAAGCCCAGCGGCGGCAGATGCCGCTCGTCGATCGACGCCGTCACCGGCATCAGTTCGACAGCGGAGACGCCGAGCCTTTGCAGATGCTCGATGATGGCCGGATGGGCAAGTGCGGCGATCGTACCGCGCTGGTCTGCCGGCACATCCGGGTGGAGCTTGGTGAAGGCGCGGACATTCAGTTCGTAGATCAGGCCGCCCGGACGAAACAGCGGCGGCAGGATCGGCGGGGCTGTCGGCAAGGCCCTGGCCACGGTCTTGGGCATCAGCGACGCGGTGTCGGCGCCCTCATTGCGCCGCGCGGCGAGCCGCCAGTGATAGGCATAGGGCCGGTCGATTTCGACGGCATAGGGATCGGCCAGCAGCTTGTCGGGGTCGAACCACAGTCCACGCTCGGGTGTATAATCGCCATCGGCACGCAGGCCATAGCGCGCGCCCGCGGCCAGGCCGGAGACGAAGAGTGCGTGCACGCCGTCGCCTTCCGGCCGCATCTCCAGGCGATCGAGTTCGCGGTTTCCCTGCTCGTCGAAGATCGACACCCAGAGGCAACGGGCCGACGAGGACCATGCGGCGAAGCGGATACCTTCGCTGGTGACGGTGGCGCCGAGCGACGTCATGCGCGCGCCCCTTCTCCCCTTCCTGAGGGAGAAGGAAATGAACGCAGTACCGCTCTCAAGTAATCACGCTGGGCTTGTTGCGGCCGGTGTGGCTCTTGATTCCGGCAATGTCGTCGGCGGCGGCGATGAGATCGGCGAGCGCCTCCTGCGTGTCGAGATCGTGCCTCGCCTTATCCGGCTCGTAGCGCTCGATATAGACGCGCAGGGTCGCGCCCGAAGTGCCGGTGCCGGAGAGGCGGAAGACGACGCGTGAGCCGCCTTCGAACAGCACCCTTATGCCCTGGTGCTCGCTGGTCGAGCCGTCGACCGGGTCGTGATAGGCAAAATCGTCGGCATTGGCGATCTTCAGGCCGCGCACACTGGTGCCGGGCAGCGAGCCGAGCTTGGCCCTGAGTTCGTCGACCAGCGCATTGGCGCGCGCGCTCTCGACCTCCTCATAGTCGTGCCGCGAATAGTAGTTGCGACCGTAGGTCTCCCAGTGCTCGGTGACAACCTGCTTGCAGCTTTCGCCGCGCGCGGCCAGGATGTTGAGCCACAGGAGCACCGCCCACAGGCCGTCCTTTTCGCGGACATGGTTGGAGCCGGTGCCGGCACTTTCCTCGCCGCAGATCGTCGCCATGCCGGCGTCGAGCAGATTGCCGAAGAACTTCCAGCCGGTCGGCGTCTCGTAAATGCCGATGCCGAGCTTGTGGGCGACGCGGTCGGCGGCACCGCTGGTCGGCATCGAGCGGGCAATGCCTTTCAGGCCTTCCTTGTAGCCCGGCGCCAGGCGGGCATTGGCCGCGAGCATGGCGACCGAATCCGACGGGGTGACGAAAATACCCTTGCCGATGATCAAGTTGCGGTCGCCGTCGCCGTCGGAGGCAGCGCCGAAATCCGGCGCGTCCGGTCCCATCATCTCGTCATAGAGGTGCTTGGCATGGACGAGGTTGGGATCGGGGTGATGACCGCCGAAATCGGGCAGCGGCTTGAAATTGCGGCAGGTGCCGTTCGGTGCGCCGAGCCGGTGTTCCAGGATTTCCTTGGCGTAGGGTCCGGTCACCGCGTGCATGGCGTCGAAGCGCATGCGGAAACCCGACTTGAACAGTTTGCGCAGCGCATCGAAATCGAACAGGCTCTCCATCAGCTCGGCATAGTCGGTGACCGGGTCGATGATCTCGACGGTCATGCCGCCGGCCTTGACGGTGCCAACCGTATCGATGTCGATCGGATCGATGTCGGCGATCTTGAAGCTCGAAATCGCCTTGGTCTTGGCAAAGATGGCGTCGGTCAGCTTTTCCGGCGCCGGGCCGCCATTGCCGGCATTGTACTTGATGCCGAAGTCCTCATGCGGGCCGCCGGGATTGTGGCTGGCCGACAGGATGATACCGCCGAAGGTCTTGTATTTGCGGATGACATGCGAGGCGGCCGGCGTCGACAGGATACCGCCCTGTCCGACCATCACCTTGCCGAAACCGTTGGCGGCGGCCATGGCGATGGCCTTCTGGATGACCTCGCGGTTGTAGTAGCGGCCGTCGCCGCCGATCACCAGGGTCTTGCCGGCAAATCCGTCGAGCGCGTCGAAGATCGACTGGATGAAGTTCTCGGCATAGTGCTCCTGCTGGAACACTGGCACTTTCTTGCGCAGTCCCGACGTGCCGGGCTTCTGGTCGGAATAGGGCTTGGTGGGGACGGTGCGTATCATGCTTCAGGCAACCCTTTTCGAAAGCAGCAGGCGATAGAGTTCAACATATTTTTCGGCGCTTCGATCCCACGACACATCGGTCTTCATGCCCTGGCGCTGGATGGTCTCGAAGCTTGCGGGACTGGCGTGGGCGTCGGCCAGACGGCGGATGGCGTGGAGCAGCGCGCCGCCATTGTTGGGGGCAAACTGGAACCCGGTCGCCACGCCGGCGGCCATTGCTGCTTCGTTGGCATCAATGATGGTGTCGGCGAGGCCGCCGGTGCGGGCGACGACCGGCACGCAGCCATAGCGCAGACCGTAAAGCTGCGTCAGCCCACAAGGCTCGAAGCGTGAAGGGATGACAATGGCGTCGCAGCCGCCCTGCATCGTGTGCGACAGCCCCTCGTCATAGCCGACGACCATGCCGATGCGGCCACGGTGGCGTGCGGCAGCGGCCAGCAGCGCGCCTTCGAGCCCGGCGTCGCCTGAGCCCAGGATGGCCAGCCTGGCGCCTGTCGCGACGATGCCGTCGATCACCGTCGCCAATATGTCCATGCCCTTCTGCCAGGTCAGCCGGCTGACGACACAGACCATCGGGCTGCCGTCGCGGGCGAGGCCAAAACGATCCTCGACGGCGTCCCTGTTGGGGGCGCGGGCCTTCAAGGTTTCGGCCGTGTAGGTCGATACCAGATGCTTGTCGGCTTGCGGATCCCAGATGGCGGTGTCGATGCCGTTGACGATGCCATGGAGATCGCTTGAACGCATGTTGATGAGACCGTCGAGGCCCATGCCGAACTCCGGCGAACGGATCTCCTGCGCATAGGTCGGGCTTACCGTTGTGATCGCCCAGGCGGCCTGCAGGCCAGCCTTGAGGAAGCCGACACCGCCATAATATTCGACGCCGTCAAGCGCCATCGCCGCGGCCGGCAGGCCGAGCTCGCCGAAGATGCCGGCGCCGAACTGGCCCTGGAAGGCGAGATTGTGGACGGTCATCATCGATGGTGTGCCGACGGCCTTGCCATAGCGCATGTAGGCGAGCGTCATCGCCGACTGCCAGTCATGGGCATGGACGATGTCAGGCAGGTACCCCGAAATGGCGCCACCGGCGATATCGGCGCCGGCCTGGCTCAGCGCGGCGAAGCGGCGCCAATTGTCCGGCCAGTCCGCGCCCGAGGCGTTGCCATAGGGACCGCCGGGACGGTCGAACAGATGCGGCGCGTCGAGCACGAACAGGTCGAGCCCGGCGACCTCGACGGCATGGACCGAGGCCTTGCCGCCCTGCAGCAGGGGGTACTGGTAGACGGCCTTCTTTTTCTTGAAGGCCTCCATCACCACCGGAAAGCCCGGGATGAGCGTGCGCATGGTCACGCCCTTGGCCGCGAGTGCAATGGGCAGCGCGCCGGTTACATCGGCAAGCCCGCCAGTCTTGATCAGCGGGAAAATCTCGGGCGTGACCGACAGAACATGCATGCGCTTAACGATCCGCTTCTGGTCCACGTCGCCCAAAACCGTGCAGTGGCTTTGGGATTACGACATGCACAAAACACCCTAAAGTGACAGCTTGTTGATCATGTCCTGTGTGATCAGGCAGATACCCTTTTCCGAAACGCGGAAGCGCTTTGCGTCGAGCACGGGATCCTCGCCGACCACCAGCCCTTCCGGTATCCTTACACCGTGGTCGATGACGACGCGCTTCAACTTTGCGTTCCGGCCGACATGAACGTCGGGCAGCATGACAACCTCTTCCAGCGTCGAATAGGAATTGATGCGCGCGCCGGTAAAGATCAGGCTTTTCTTCAGCGAAGCGCCCGAGACGATGCAATCGCCCGACACCAGTGACGAGACGGCGGAACCGCGCCTGCCATCCTCGTCATGCACGAATTTTGCCGGCGGCTTCAGTTCGGCATAAGTCCAGATCGGCCAGTCGCGGTCGTAGAGGTCGAGTTCGGGCGTCACGTCGGTCAGGTCGATGTTGGCCTCCCAATAGGCGTCGACCGTGCCGACATCGCGCCAGTAGGCCTCGTTCTCGGCGGTCGAACGCACACAGGACTTGGTGAAGCGGTGCGCGATCGCCTTACCGTGCGTGACGATATAGGGGATGATGTCCTTGCCGAAGTCGCGGCTGGAGCCCGGCTCGGCGGCATCGCGGCGCAGCTGTTCCATCAGGAACTTGGTCTTGAAGACGTAGATGCCCATCGAGGCCAAGGCGAATTCCGGGTTACCCGGAATGCCGGGCGGATCGGCGGGTTTTTCGACGAAGGCGATGATGTTGTCCTTCGCATCGACATGCATGACGCCGAAGCCGGTCGCTTCCATGCGCGGCACTTCGAGGCAGCCGACCGTGACATCGGCGCCGGCATCGACATGCTGGCGCAGCATCAGCTCGTAATCCATCTTGTAGATGTGGTCGCCGGCCAGGATCACCATGTATTCCGGGCCATAGGCCTCGATGATGTCGATGTTCTGGTAGACGGCGTCCGCCGTGCCTTCATACCATTGCGTTTCCGACACGCGCTGGCTCGCCGGCAGGATGTCGAAGCTTTCGTTTCTTTCGGGCCGCAGGAAGTTCCAGCCGCGTTGCAGGTGGCGGATCAGTGAATGCGCCTTGTACTGGGTGGCGACGCCGAGGCGGCGGATGCCGGAGTTCAACGCATTGGAGAGCGCGAAATCGATGATGCGCGTCTTGCCGCCAAAATAGACCGCCGGCTTGGCGCGCCGGTCGGTCAGTTCCTTGAGGCGGCTGCCGCGCCCGCCGGCCAGCACATAGGCCATGGCGTCGCGAGCCAGTGGCTGGGTTCTTTTCAAGTCTGCCATTTATACCCTCCCAAGTTACTCAGTCTCGCCATGTTCCCGGCCGATGCTCAATCGGCAACGCGCTCGAGCATGATCGTCGACAGCGGCGGCAGAAGCATTGTTGCCGAGATGCTCTTGCCCTCCGCCCTTGCCTCGACCATGCCGCCATTGCCCATGCCGGAGCCGCCATATTCGGTAGCGTCGGTGTTGATGATCTCGCGCCACTTGCCGGCCTTCGGCAGCGGCACACGATAATTGTCGCGTGGCACCGGTGTGAAATTGGAGATGACGGCGACCGGATTGCCCCCGGGAGCGTTGCGTACCCAGGCGAAAACCGAATTCTGGCTGTCGTCGACGATCAGCCAGGAGAACCCTTCCGGCTCACAGTCGCGGCTATGCAGGGCCGGGCGTGACCGGTAGAGATAGTTGAGATCGCGTACCGTCTGCCAGACGCCGCGATGCGGGCGGAAATCGAGCAGGTTCCAATCAAGCGCGCGCGCCTCGCTCCATTCGCGGCGCTGCGCGAATTCCTGGCCCATGAACAGCAGCTTCTTGCCGGGATAACCCCACATGAAGCCGTAGTAGGCACGCAGGGTCGCGAATTTCTGCCAGTCGTCACCGGCCATCTTGCTCAGCAGCGTGCCTTTGCCGTGCACGACCTCGTCATGTGAGAGCGGCAGCACGAAATTCTCCGAGAAGGCGTAGGTCAGGCCGAAGGTCAGCTCGTTGTGGTGGTGCTTGCGGAAAATCGGCTCCTTGGAGAAATACTCCAGCGTGTCGTGCATGAAGCCCATGTTCCATTTGAAGCCGAAGCCCAGCCCGCCTTCATGAACAGGAGCCGAGACCTTTGGCCATGAAGTCGATTCCTCGGCGATGGTCATGACGCCGGGATGGTGGCCGTAGAGTTCCTTGTTCATCTTCTGCAGGAAGCTGACCGCCTCGAGGTTTTCGCGCCCACCCTTCTCGTTGGGGATCCATTCGCCCTGCTTGCGCGAATAGTCGAGGTAGAGCATCGAGGCGACCGCGTCGACGCGAAGGCCGTCGACATGGTATTTTTCGGCCCAGAACAGCGCGTTGTTGACGAGGAACGACACCACCTCGCGGCGGCCGAAATTGTAGATCGCGGTGTTCCAGTCCGGGTGGAAGCCCTTGCGCGGGTCGGCATGCTCGTAGAGCGCGGTGCCGTCGAAATGGACCAGGCCGTGCTCGTCGACAGGGAAATGCGCGGGGACCCAGTCGAGGATGACGCCGATGCCGGCACGGTGGGCGCCATCGACAAAGCGGGCAAAGCCGTCCGGATCGCCGAAGCGGGCCGACGGCGCGTAGAGGCCGGTGGTCTGATAGCCCCAGGACGGGTCATAGGGATGCTCGGAGATCGGCAGGAATTCGATGTGGGTGAAACCGCTCTCGACCACATAGGGGATCAGCCGGTCGGCCAGTTCATCCCATGACAGGAAGGTGCCGTCGTCGCGAAGCTGCCAGGAACCGGCATGGACTTCGTAAATCGAGATAGCCTCGCGCCGAGGGTCGGCGTTGCGCCAGTAATTGCGATGCGCTTCGTCACCCCATGGATGCGCCGGCGGCACCGCGGTCACCGAGGCCGTTGCCGGGCGCAGCTCCGACTTGAAGGCGAACGGATCGGCCTTCAGCGGCAACCTCACACCATCGGGACCTATGATTTCGTATTTGTAGGGTCGGCCGGCACCGATATCGGGAATGAACAGCTCCCAGATGCCGGTGTCACGACGGTCGCGCATCGTATGCCGGCGGCCGTCCCAGTCATTGAAATCGCCAACCACCGAGACCCGCCTGGCATTTGGGGCCCATACTGCGAAATGCACGCCGGTGGCGCCCTCGTGCTCGATGATATGCGCGCCAAGCTTGTCGAACAGCCTGAGATGCGAACCCTCGGCGATGTAGTAATCGTCCATCGGTCCGAGCACTGGACCGAACGAGTAGGGATCGGTCAGCCACCAGTCGCCGCCGGCATTGCGCGCGTGGTAGCGCAGCGGCTGGCGCTTCTTGATCGACAGCTTGCCCTCGAAGAAACCGGCTTCGTCGCGCCTGGTCAATTCGCCGGCCTCAATGCCGGTCAGCGTGTAGGCGATGACAGACTGCGCGTGTGGAACGAAGCAGCGCGCGAACAGGCTCTTGCCTGCCTCCTGGACGCCAAGGACCGCAAATGGATCTCCGTGCGTACCGGCGACAATCGCCGCAACATCGCTGGCTGGCGCCAGTCCGTCCGGCCCGCTTGTCGCAGCGGTCGCGCGCGGCTTCCTCATCAGGCGGTCGCCCTCCCCGGGCACCAAGTGTTTGTTTTTGCGGCCATCGTTCGTGGCCTTATGCAATCACATCAGACGGGCACGTTCCAGATTTCTTTCGCGTATTGGCGGATCGTGCGATCGGAGGAGAACCAGCCGACGCGCGCGACGTTGCGGATGGCGCGCGCGTACCAGTCCGGGCTGTTGCGCCAGACGGCATCGACGTCGCGCTGGCAGGCGGCATAGGCATCGAAATCCGCCGCGACCATGAACCAGTCGGTATTGTAGAGACCATTGATGAGGTCGCGGTAGCGATTGGGATCGTCGGGCGAGAAGACGCCTGACGAAACGGCCGCGACTGCCTGAGCCAGTTCGGAGGATGCCTCGATGACGCCGCGCGGATCGTAGCCATTGTTGCGCCGCTCGGCGACTTCTTCGGTGGTGAGGCCGAAGATGAAGATGTTGTCGTCGCCGACATGCTCCTTGATCTCGACATTGGCGCCGTCGAGCGTGCCGATGGTCAGCGCGCCGTTCAGCGCGAACTTCATGTTGCCGGTGCCGGAGGCTTCCATGCCGGCGGTCGAGATCTGCTCCGAGAGATCGGCGGCCGGCATCAGCACCTCGGCCAGGCTGACATTGTAATTCGGTACGAACACGATTTTCAGCAGGCCGCGCACCGAAGGGTCACTGTTGATCACTTTGGCGACGTCGTTGGCCAGTTTGATGATCAGCTTGGCGTTGTGGTAGCTGGGCGCGGCCTTGCCGCCGAAGAATTTCACCCGAGGCATCCAGTCGCGCTCGGGATGCGAGCGTATCTGGTCATAGAGCGCGATCGCCTCGAGGATATTGAGCAACTGGCGCTTGTATTCGTGGATACGCTTGACCTGGATGTCGAAGAGCGCCGAAGGGTCGAGCTTGATGCCGAGGCGGTCGGCGACCAAATTGGCAAGCCTCACCTTGTTCTGGCGCTTCACGGCGGCGAATTTTTCGCGGAAGGCGATGTCGTCGGCGAGAGGATCGAGCCCCTTGATCGCTTCGATGTCATCCATGAAGCGGTCGCCGATCGCCTCGCGGGCAAGCGCAGTGAGGCCCGGATTGCACTGGATGAGCCAGCGCCGCGGCGTGATGCCGTTGGTCTTGTTGTTGATGCGATCGGGATAGAGTTTGTGGAGGTCGGCGAAGACCGTCTCCTTCATCAACTCGGTGTGCAGCGCCGACACGCCGTTGATCGAATGCGAACCGACAAAGGCCAAATTGCCCATGCGCACCCGGCGGTCGCCATTCTCTTGGATCAACGAGATGCGGCTGATCTGCTCGTCAGAAAACTGGTTGGTGGCGCGCGCCTCCAGGAGTACCTGCGCGTTGATGGCGTAGACGATCTGCATGTGGCGCGGCAAAAGCCGCTCGAATAGCGGCACCGGCCAGCTTTCCAGCGCCTCGGGCAGCAGCGTGTGGTTGGTGTAGCCGAAGGTGCGCTTGGTGAGATTCCAGGCGAGGTCGAAATCCATGCCATGGACATCCATCAGGAGCCGCATCAGTTCAGGCACGGCGATCGCCGGATGGGTGTCGTTGAGGTGGATCGCCGCCTTGTCGGGCAGCGACCTCAGATCGCCATATTGGCTGAGATGCCGCTGGACAATGTCCTGCAGCGAGGCGGTGGAGAAGAAATACTCCTGGCGAAGCCTGAGTTCCTGCCCAGCCATGTGGGAATCGGCTGGATAGAGCACGCGCGACAGCGCATCGGCCTTGTTGCTTTCGGCCAGCGCGCCAATGTGGTCGCCGGCATTGAACTTGTCGAGCAGGATCGGATCGATCGGCATGCCGGACCAAAGGCGCAGCGTGTTGACGCGCTTGGCGCGCCAGCCGGCCACGGGCGTGTCGTAGGCGACGGCAAGCACATGCTCCCTAGGCTTCCAGACATGCCGCTCGAGGCGCCCGTCCTTCGAGGTGATCGATTCGACCGAACCGCCGAAGCCGACTTCGAAGGAGCGCTCGCGTCGCTCGAACTCCCACGGGTTGCCGTGGTCCAGCCAGGTCTCGGGCAGTTCAACCTGCCAGCCGTCATGGATTTCCTGGCGGAACATGCCGTTGGCATAGCGGATGCCGTAGCCATGCGCGGGAATGTCGACGGTCGCCATGCTTTCCATGAAGCAGGCGGCGAGCCGGCCAAGTCCGCCATTGCCAAGGGCTGCGTCCGGCTCGAGCGCCGCGATGATGTCGAGATCGACGCCGAGTGAGGACAAGGCCTCGCGCATGTTCTCCATCAGGCCGAGATTGGAAAAAGCGTCGCGCATCAGGCGCCCGATCAAGAACTCGAGCGAGAGGTAATAGACGCGCTTTTCCTGCTGGTCGTAGGCTTCCTTGGTCGCCTGCATCCAATGGTCGACGACCCGGTCGCGCACGACCTTGATCGAGGCGGTCAGCCAGTCGTACTGGGTCGCGACGGTAGTGTCCTTGCCGACCCGGTATTTGAGCGACATCAAGACCTCTTCGGCGAGCGTCTTGGGATCGGGATTGTCGAGAGCGGGAGCTTCGATCGTCATGGCGGATGTCATATCGCCTCTCGTTCGGTTTGCCTGATCATACCGGCTTTCACCGTTTCTCCCAGCCTATCCTAGTGCATTGCAGCATGTTTTCAATCGATTTAGGCAAGTGTCGCCGGAATGACCGCGGCAACTGGCAAGATCAGGCGGCTAGTACCTCAGGCGGCGCCTTCGCTCCGGTCATGAAGGCAACGGCGTCGGACATCGTATATTGCTTGGGATCGATGACGGCGAGGCGACGGCCGAGACGATGAATATGGATGCGGTCGGCCACCTCGAAGACATGCGGCATGTTGTGCGAGATGAGCACGATCGGCAGCCCGCGTTTCTTCACGTCGAGGATCAGTTCAAGCACGCGGCGGCTCTCCTTGACGCCAAGCGCCGCTGTCGGCTCGTCCATGATGATGACACGACTGCCGAAGGCGGCGGCCCGCGCCACGGCGACGCCCTGGCGCTGGCCGCCGGACAGCGTTTCGACCGACTGGTTGATGTTCTGGATGGTCATCAGCCCGAGCTCGGACAGTTTATCGCGGGCGATGCGCGCCATGGCTGAGCGGTCGAGCCGGCGCAGCCATTGCCCGGCAAAGCCGGGTTTGCGGAGCTCACGGCCTAGGAACATGTTGTCGGCGATCGACAGCGCCGGCGACAGGGCCAGGTTCTGGTAGACGGTCTCGATGCCGGCCATGCGGGCCTCGATCGGCGAACGGAAATGCACCGTCTGGCCGTCGAGCTCGATCATACCGGAATCCGGGATGACGGCACCACAAAGCGCCTTGACCAGCGTCGACTTGCCGGCACCATTATCGCCGATGACGGCGAGGATCTCGCCCGGAAGCAGGTCGAAATCGGCGTTGTCGAGCGCGACCACCCTGCCGTAGCGCTTGTTGAGACCTTTTGCCTGGAGAATGGGCTGCGTGCTCATGCCGAGACCTTCCTGATCCACTGGTCAATGGTAACGGCGAGGATGATGAGGATGCCGACGGTGAACTCCTGCCAGAGCGAGTCGACGCCGGCGAGCGCCAGACCATTGCGGAAGACACCGACGATCAGCGCCCCGAACAGCGTGCCAACGAGCGAACCGCGGCCGCCGAACAGCGAGGTGCCGCCGATCACCACTGCGGTAATGGCATCCAGATTGGCGGTCTGGTTGCCAAGCGGGCTCGCAGCACCGATGCGGCCAATGAGCGCCCAGCTGGCAATGGCGCAGATGAAGCCGGCGATCGTGTAGACGGCAATGTAGACGCCGCGCGTGTTGATGCCGGCGAGGCGCGCGGCCTCGTCATCATCGCCGGTTGCATAAACATGGCGGCCGAAAGCCGTGCGGTTGAGCACATACCAGATGATAACAGCCGTCAGGATCATGGCGATCGTGCCGTAGGTCAGCACCGCCCCGCCACCCAGCCTTATCGTATGGCCGAGCCATTGCAGCAGCGGCCCCATGGCCTCGATGTCCTGCGCCCTCACCGTCTCGGAGTGCGAAACGTAGATGACCATGGCACCGTAGACGCTCCAAGTTCCAAGTGTGACGATAAAAGGCGGCAGCTTGATGACGGCGACGAGCACGCCGTTGATAAGGCCACAGAGCAGGCCGGTAAGCAGCCCGAGCACGAAGGCGATTTCGACCGGAATACCAAAGGTGACAGTCAACCGGCCCATGATGATGGATGAGAGCACCATCATCGCGCCAACCGACAAATCAATGCCGGCGGTCAGGATAACCAGCGTCTGGGCTATGCCCAGAAAGGCAATTATGGTGACCTGCTGGAGAACGAGTGAAAGATTGAACGGCGCAAAGAACCGGCCCCCGGCCGCCACCGAAAAAATCAGGATACCGACGACGAGCACAATGAACGGGATTGCTGTCGGGTATTCGTGCAGAAATCTCTGCAGGCTCTTCAAGCTGGAACGGCGATCCTCTTCAAAAC
The DNA here is from genome assembly GCF_008520305.1 of Mesorhizobium sp. SARCC-RB16n. GTDB lineage: Bacteria > Pseudomonadota > Alphaproteobacteria > Rhizobiales > Rhizobiaceae > Mesorhizobium. The sequence continues at coordinate 221,161 of NZ_ML703263.1, forward strand.
TCGCCACCGACTGATCGCTGCCCCGGAGGCCGCGCTCGGCAATGGCCGAACCGGTTGTGTCGTCGCTCATAATCCCCTCCCAAGGGTCCCGTATTTTTAGGAAAGAGCGGCCGCAACCGCCCTTTCCGTTGGAGTTTAAACTCTTCTGGCGGGTCTTAGGAAGCCATCAGCCCCAGCAGAGTTCGAGGCCCTTCTTGGTATCAATCGATTCGACACCCTTGACCGGCTTGTCGGTGATCAGCGTCGCTCCAGTGTCGAAGAACTGCTTGCCCGGGGTGGGTTTCGGCTTCTCTCCGGTCTTGGCGAATTTCTCGATCGCTTCCATGGCCATCGCAGCCATCTTCAGTGGATATTGCTGTGAGGTCGCGCCAATTACGCCTGCCGCGACATTCTTGACGCCGGGGCAGCCGCCGTCGATCGACACCACCAGAACCGAGCCGTCATCCTTGCCCGCCGCCTTGAGTGCCTGATAGCCACCTGCCGCCGCCGGCTCGTTGATCGTGTACATGACGTTCACGTCAGGGCACTTCTGTAGCAAGGTCTCCATGGCGGTGCGGCCGCCGTCCTCGGCGCCACCGGTCATTTCATGCCCACAAATGCGCGCGTCGCTCTCGTCGCCATATTTCTTCGGGTCCTTGATGTCGATGCCAAAGCCCTGCATGAAGCCTTGGTCACGCAAATAGTCGACCGTCGGCTGGTTGGTGGCTAGGTCGAGGAACGCGATCTTGGCGCTTGAGGCCTTGTCGCCGAGGGTGCCCTTGGCCCACTGGCCGATCAGTTCGCCGGCCTTGAAATTGTCGGTGGCGAAGGTTGCGTCGGCGGCATCGATCGGATCGAGCGGCGTGTCGAGCACGATGACCAGCAGGCCGGCGTCGCGCGCCTTCTTAATCGTCGGCACGATGGCACTGGAATCGCTCGGCACGATGGCAAAGCCCTTGGCCCCGGCCGAGATCAGGTTCTCGATGGCCGCGACCTGGCTGTCATTGTCGCCATCGAACTTGCCGGCAAAGGTCTGCAGCGTAAGGCCGAGTTCCTTGGCTTTGGCCTGCGCGCCCTCGCGCATCTTGACGAAGAACGGATTGCCTTCGGTCTTGGTAATCAGGCCGACAATATCGGCAGCGTACGAGGCCGAGGCCATCGCGCCATAAAAGGCAAGGCCGGCGACGGCCGCCCTCAGAACATTCCACTTACCCATGATTTCCTCCCAGTAGACCATATCGGAAGCCGGCCAACCGGCATCCTCACAAGCATCCAGACAACTCTTCCCAGCTTGGACGCTCGATTCAAACAGACACCAGACTAAGGCATCTGTCAATAATTAAATCACTCTTATTTATTATTGACAGCCTTGCATGCTTCACTCATTCTTGCCCAAAAGCATTGCGGGGAAACGACGGGAGGAACAGGGTGGAGACCGCCACTGCGAGGCATGGTTCGCCCGAAGCGAATGAGAGCCTTATTCACCGCGGCACCAACCAGAGCGGCATGCGCGACCACAATGAGCGCCTGGTGCTTTCGCTGGTGCGCCAGCACGGCAGTCTGGCGAAGTCCGACATCGCCCGCATGACCGGACTTTCGGCGCAGACGGTTTCGGTCATCATGCGCGAACTTGAGGACGAAAGCCTGCTCGTGCGCCAGGCGCCGTTGCGCGGCAAGATCGGCCAGCCGTCGATCCCCATGGCGCTCAACCCCGAAGGCGCCTTCTTCATTGGCCTCAAGATCGGCCGCCGCAGCGCCGAACTCGTGCTGATCGATTTTCTCGGGCACGTGCGCGCCATGCTGCAGCACTCCTACCGCTACCCTGCCCCACGCGAGACAGTCGAGTTCGTAACGGCAGGCATGAAGACGATGCGCGGGGAGCTGACACCGGCGCAGGACAAGCGCATTGCCGGGCTCGGCATCGCCATGCCGTTCGAACTCTGGAACTGGGCCGACACCGCCGGCGCGCCGCGCGACGTTATGGACGAGTGGCGCCACCGCGATATCCGGGCCGACATTCAGACGCAGTGCGATTTTCCGGTCTATCTGCAGAACGATGCCACCTCCGCCTGCGGTGCCGAACTTGTCTTCGGCCAGACGGGCGCGGCGCGGGATTTCGTCTATTTCTACATCGGCGCCTTTGCCGGCGGCGGCATCGTGCTCAACGGCCGACTTTTCGGCGGACCGACCGGCAATGCCGGCGCGCTCGGCTCCATGCCGGTGCCGGGGCCGGATGGAAAACCGGCCCAGCTGATCGACGTGGCCTCAATCGCCATGCTCGAAAAGACACTCAATGCGCGTGGCGTCGAGGCCTCGTATCTGTGGACCTCCCCCGAGGATTGGGGGGAGATCGGCGCCGAGCTCGACGAGTGGATCGCCAGCGCCTCGCGGGCGCTCGCTTACGCCATCGTTGCGGCGTCCTCGGTCATCGATTTCGAGGCCGCGGTGATCGACGGCTGGATGCCGAAGGCCGTCCGGCACAGGCTGGTCGAGGCGGTCGTCACGGCAATCGGCGCGATCGACGGCGAAGGCCTGAAACTTCCGGCCGTCCGCGAGGGAAGCGTGGGCATCCATGCCCGGGCGCTCGGCGGTGCCAGCCTGCCGCTTTCCGAACGCTTCCTGATCGGTTCGACGACGATTTCCAGGAGCGCCTGAATGCTGATCGGGATTCCGGCGCTGCTTGGTCCGGAGCTTCTGGCGACATTGCGCGCCATGGGCCATGGTGACGAGATTGCCCTGGTCGACGGGAACTATCCCGCGCAGGACCAGGCAAAACGCCTCATCCGGGCCGACGGCCATGCCCTCATTCCCGTACTCGACGCGGTACTGACGCTGCTTCCGGTCGACGATGTCGTCCCGGAAGCGCTGTTTCGCGCCTCGGTGAAAGGCGATCCGTCGCTTGCCGACCCTGTCCACCGTGAAATGGAGGCGATCTGCGCCAAACGCGCGCCGGGCCGCAAGGTGGTTGCGCTGGCCGGCGCCGACTTCTATGCACGGGTCAAATCGGCGCATGCCATCGTCGCGACAAGCGAGCCGCGGCTTTACGCCAACATCATTATCCGCAAGGGCGTGATCTATCCGCCGGAGACCAAGAAGCCATGATCCTCTGTTGCGGCGAAGCCCTGATCGACATGCTGCCGCGCACCACCACGCAGGGTGAGCCGGCCTTTGCTCCCTATGTCGGCGGCGCGGTCTTCAACACGGCGATCGCACTCGGCCGGCTCGGCGCGCCGGCCGGCTTCTTCTCGGGCCTGTCGTCGGACCTGTTCGGCGGTCAGTTCCGGGACGCGCTGGGGGCCAGCAAGGTCAGTTCAACCTATGCCCACACCTCGCCCCGACCGACGACACTGGCTTTCGTGCGGCTGAACAACGGCCAGGCGACCTACACCTTCTATGACGAGAACACGGCCGGGCGCATGCTGACCATCGAGGACCTGCCGCAACTCGGCGGCGAGATCGAGGCGATGCTGTTCGGCGCCATCAGCCTGATCTCGGAGCCGGCCGGCTCGGCCTATGAGGAATTCATGCGGCGCGAGCATGAGGCCCGCGTAATGATGCTCGATCCCAACATCCGGCCGAACTTTATCCCCGACAAGGCCAAGCATCTCAGGCGCATCCGGGAAATGATGGCCATGGCCGACATTGTCAAACTGTCGGACGAAGACCTCCACTGGTTTGGCGAAGCCGGTGCGCACGAGGATGTCGTGCGCAATTGGCTCGACCGAGGCCCGAAGCTGATCGTCGTCACGCATGGCAGCGAAGGTGCCGTTGGCTACAGCAAGCAGCACCGTGTCACCGTCATGCCGGAGACGGTGACGGTGGTGGACACCGTCGGCGCCGGCGACACGTTCAACGCCGGCATCCTTGCCTCTCTGCATGACCAGGGCCTGCTGACGAAAGCGGCGATTTCCGGCCTGTCCGAAGACGCAATCCGCAAGGCATTGGCGCTCGGCGCCAAGGCGGCCGCGGTGACGGTATCACGAGCCGGCGCCAATCCGCCCTGGCGGCACGAGATCGGCTGATCGGCTCTCCAGCGCGATCACTTTATGTTTCCATGCGCCGGAAAACCGCGATAAAAGTGGCCTGAATTGCGCCGCCAAGGCCGGATTCCCGGCTTTTTGGGGCGATGCGCCGGCAAAACACGGTAACGGGCTGCGACACTTGCACCCTACGCCCGGTCCGCAGCCGGCTTTTTCAGCCGCGCCAAGTCTGGTACCAGCGGGCCGGTTATTGGCAGGTATTGAGGCCGACATGCAGTTCATCGATCTTGGCGCGCAGCGCGAACGAATCCGCGACCGGCTGAAAGCCGCGATCGACCACGTCGTCGAGGATGGCCGCTACATCCTTGGCCCCCAGGTCGCCGAGTTCGAGAAGAAGCTCGCCGCCTATGTCGGCGTCAAGCATGTGGTTGCCTGCGCCAACGGCACCGACGCACTGCTCTTGCCCCTATTCGCCGCCGGCATCGGCCCAGGTGACGCGGTGTTCGTGCCGAGCTTCACCTTCGCTGCCACCGCGGAAGTGGTGGCGCTGGCCAAGGCCGAACCGGTTTTCGTCGACGTTGATCCGAAAACCTACAACATCGACATCGCCAGCCTGGAGGCCGCGATCGCCGCCATCAAGAAGGAAGGCCGACTGAAGCCGAAGGCGATCATCCCTGTCGACCTGTTCGGTCTTGCCGCCGACTATGAGGCAATCATGGCTATCGCCAATCGCGAAGGCTTATTGGTGATCGAAGATGCCGCCCAGTCCATGGGTGGCTCGCTCGAAGGCAGGATGTGTGGCGCGTTCGGCCATGTCGGCTCGACCAGCTTCTATCCGGCCAAGCCGCTCGGCTGCTATGGCGACGGTGGCGCGATGTTCACCAATGACGACGCTCTGGCCGACGCGCTGCGTTCCTTCGCCTTCCACGGCAAGGGCGCGACGCAGTACGACAACATCCGCGTCGGCATCAATTCACGGCTCGACACGCTGCAGGCGGCGATCCTGATCGAGAAGCTCGCCATCCTCGAGGAAGAGATGGTGGCGCGGCAGGTGGTAGCCCAGCGCTATGCTGAAGGCCTCGGCGACATCGTCACCGCCGCGCGCAACCTGGACGGCAGCCGCTCGGCGTGGGCGCAATACGCGATCGAGACGCCGAAACGCGACGGCCTTAAAGCGCATCTGAGCGAAAAGGGCATTCCGTCTGTCATCTATTACGTCAAGCCGCTGCATGAGCAGATCGCCTATCGCGACTACCCGCGCACGCCGACTGGCCTTGCCGTCTCGGAGGACCTGCCGAAACGCATCCTGTGCCTGCCGATGCATCCCTATCTCAGCGAGGCCGACCAGGACCGGATCATCGAAACGATCCGCAACTATATCGGCTCGAACTCGGCGCAGGCCGCGGCCGAATAGGCGTCGGATACCAGAAGGCCGACACCTCGTCGGCACAGGGCGGCGAGGCGCAGGCCGTGCGCTTCGCGCAGTTATTTTGATAAAGTCCCTGCGCGTCTTGCGATCCGATCTTCCATTCCCGTCCGGGTCACGGAAGGGCACTGCAATATGCAGATGCCCCCTGTGAACACCAAAGTGCCCAGAACCCAAGACAACCAGATCCGATGGTCGACCGACAGTTCGACAACAGCTATGATCAGGTAGCTGCTGGCTATGAAATGGCAGGGGCCGCTCAAACCGCCGATCATTCTTATGATCGCACCCAGGAGCACCCCATACACAATGATGCCCAGCGCTCCCAGTTCATACCACAAATCGAATACGATATTGTGTGCGCTTGGGAGATCCACCTGCGCATAATATGTGGGATTCGCCACGATCCCGACCGCGTTTCTCGTCGTATTGGCGCCATGGCCGAGAAGCGGCTGGTCCGCAATGTGGGGCGAGATCATCTGCCAAAGATCAAGGCGCGCGGCGAACGTTCCTGGATAGAAAGCCAGCAATCCGGTTGTTTTGAGGTAGGCGAACAGCGGCGAGACTACGAAGGGGGCGATCAGGGCAAAAGACAAATAGACGGCGAAGAATCCGACCAGGGCGTGTTGGCGGTATTTCGCGGGCATGACAAAAATCGCCGCTACGAAGACAATCGCCAGATTGACGCCGGTCGATTGGCCGTAGAGCAATGTCAGCACGGCAAAGAGAGCCGCAAGCCCCTTCCAGACCAGCCTCGGCTGGGCAAGAAATATGACGGCAAAAAAAGCCCCGTAGACCGTGATCTTGTGGAGGGTGAAAACATTCCCCACAAATCTTGGATCTTCGGTCAAAAACGCAAAATACAGTTCCCAACCCATCACCGACACCAGGCCAATCAGTATGCCGACCAATGAGACCCGCGCGAGCCGGTCGCGCTGGGCACTCGGAAGCGCCAGAATGCACTCAAACAGCAGGATGGCGGCGACCGAGTAGCCAAACAGGTCCCTCGCCGCCATGAGAGAGCGGCTCGCGTTGACCGACCACAGGGCGCTGGACAGGACAAAGCCGGACAAGAGAGCGAGAGTGACGGCGAGGACTGTCGTTGCCCTGCCAAAGCGTGCACCCTTCGTCAAAAGGGCAAGAGCGCCCATGACAGCCGCGACAAGTGCCAGGGCCGTCGGAGACATTTCGATGAAGACGAAAAGGGCGGGAGAGAGGGCGAAGAGGCCCAGCAACATCCTAAGGACTATTTCGTCACGACTGCTGGTCCATACCGGAAATCCGCCCAAAATGACGGCATGGCATTTCTGAAAAAAGAACATTCAACTACCGACTCAGGGAACGCCGGTACAGGATAGGTCATTGGCGGAGGCGCCTCAACGTTCGATACGTCCTCCGGTTGCAACTCTGCCGCTGGCGATGAAATGCGGATTGGCGAAGTCCTCGTCATCGGCCTGGTTGCGCTTGCCATAGGTCAAGGGCTTTCCGTCCAGCGTGCGCGTCGTGCCGCCGGCGGCGCGCAGCACCGCGTCACCCGCCGCGGTGTCCCATTCCATGGTGCGACCGAAGCGCGGATAGACATCCGCCTCGCCATTGGCGAGGAGGCAGAATTTCAGCGACGAACCGACCGAGACGATCTCGGCGGCACCAAGGTCGCGAATATAGGCTTCGGTTTCCGGTGTGTTGTGCGAGCGGCTGGCAACCACGGCCAGCGGCGTCACGGCCGTTCTCACCGAAATCTGCCGGCGAGAAACGATCCGGTAGCCGCCATCGACTTCGAGGGCTTCCGCCCTGCCCGGCAGACCGGAAAAGAAGCGGCCGCTGCATGGCGCGAAGACGACGCCGACTTCCGGCACGCCATGGCGGACAAGCGCGATGTTGACGGTGAAGTCGGTGCGCCGGTTGACGAATTCCTTGGTGCCGTCCAGCGGATCAATGAGGAAGAACACCTCACCAAGTTCGCCCGGCATGACGCCGGCCGCCGCTTCCTCCTCGGCCACGCAGGGAATGTCGGGGAATTCCGTGCGCAGGCCGGCGAGAATGATCTTCTCGCTCTCGCGGTCCGCCTCGGTCACCGGCGAGGAATCCGATTTGCGGTCGACCGCGCAGCCGGCGTGGAACACACGCATGACCTCGCTTCCGGCGGCCAGGGCCAGCCGCTCGAAGATTTCAAGCATCGAACTGTCGTCAGATGCCGCCGCCATTGTCATATTGGTCCTCGGCAATGTCACGCTCGTTCAGCCAGTGTTCCAGGGCATCTACCATCTCTTCAGCCGACTTGCCGAGCGTCTCCAGATGGATCTCCGGTTTCTCCGGTGCTTCGTAAGGAGAATCGACACCGGTGAAATTCTTGATCTCGCCATTCAGCGCGCGGGCATAAAGACCCTTCGGATCACGCCTGGCGCATTCCTCGAAAGGCGTATCGACAAACACCTCGATGAACTCGCCATCGGCCATCAATTCCCGGGCCATGCGCCGCTCGGCGCTGAACGGCGAAATGAAGGAAACAATGACGATCAGCCCGGCATCGGCCATCAGCTTGGCCACTTCGGCGACGCGGCGAATGTTCTCGACACGATCGGCGTCGGTGAATCCGAGGTCGCGGTTGAGCCCGTGACGAACATTGTCGCCGTCCAGGATATAGGTATGGCGGCCGGTGGCGAACAGCTTCTTCTCGAACAGGTTGGCGATGGTCGACTTACCGGAGCCCGACAGCCCCGTGAACCAGAACACGGCGGGCCGCTGGTTCTTCATGTCGGCGCGCACGCGCTTGCCGACATCGAGCGACTGCCAATGGATGTTTTCGGCGCGGCGCAGCGAGTGCACGATCATGCCGGCGCCAACCGTGGCGTTGCTGATGCGATCGATCAGGATAAAGGCGCCAGTGGTACGGTTCTCGCCAAACGGATCGAAGGCGATCGGCGCCCGCGTTGAAATGTTGCAGATACCGACTTCGTTCATTTCAAGCGACTTGGCCGCCTCATGGGCAAAATCGTTGACATTGATGCGATATTTCAAGTCGGTGACGGTGGCGCTGGTCTGATCGGTCTCCGTGCGCAGGATATAAGACCGGCCCGGCAGCAGCGCATGCTCGTCGAACCAGACGATGTTGGCGGCGAACTGGTCGGCGACCTGTGGCCGTGCGGCCGGCGAAACCAGCATGTTGCCCCTGGAAACCTCGACCTCGTCGTCAAGGACGAGCGTTATGGCCTGGCCGGCCACCGCTTGTTTGAGATCGCCGCCATAGGCGACGATGCGTTTGACATGCGAGGACTTGCCCGATTTTGCGACGACGACCTCGTCGCCTTGCGCAACGGTACCGGACGCGATGGTGCCGGCGAAGCCGCGAAAATCGAGATTGGGGCGATTGACGTACTGAACCGGAAAGCGGAACGGCAGTTCGACAGTAGTCTCTTCGACCGAAACGGTCTCGAGGTGCTCGATCAACGTCGGGCCGGAATACCAATGCGTGTTTTCGGAGCGGGTGCTGACGTTGTCGCCGTAGCGGGCCGACATCGGAATCGGCGTGATGGTCTGGAAACCGAGATCGCGCGAGAACTGCCGGTAGTCCTCGACGATCCTGTCGAAGACCGCCTGGTCGAAATCTACAAGATCGATCTTGTTGACCGCCAGCACGATGTGGCGGATGCCGAGCAGCGAGGCGATGATCGAATGCCGCCGGGTCTGGCGCAGCACACCCTGCCGGGCATCGATCAGCACGATCGCCAGATCGGCGGTCGAGGCACCGGTCGCCATGTTGCGTGTATATTGTTCGTGGCCGGGCGTGTCGGCGACGATGAACTTGCGCTTCGGCGTGGCGAAGAAACGGTAGGCGACGTCGATGGTGATGCCCTGCTCGCGCTCGGCCTCGAGGCCGTCAACGAGCAGCGCGAAGTCGATGTCGTCGCCTGTCGTGCCGTGCTTGCGCGAATCGCGTTCGAGCGCGGCGAGTTGGTCCTCGAAAATCTGCTTGGTGTCGGACAGCAGGCGTCCGATCAACGTCGACTTGCCATCATCCACCGAACCGCAGGTGAGGAAGCGCAGCAGCGACTTCTTCTCCTGCGCGGCCAGATAATCGCGGACGCCGTCCGTGGGAGCGAGGCTCTTTGCCATGATGTGGCGCATGGTCAGAAATACCCCTCGCGCTTCTTCTTTTCCATCGAACCGGCTTCATCGCGGTCGATCAGGCGACCCTGCCGTTCGGATGTGCGTGCCGTCAGCATCTCGCCAACAATGGCTTCGAGTGTGTCGGCGTCGGATTCGATGGCGCCGGTCAGCGGATAGCAGCCAAGCGTGCGGAACCGCACCAACCGGTCCTCCACGACCTCGCCGGGGAGCAGCTTCATGCGATCATCGTCCTTGAGGATCAACATGCCATCGCGTTCGACAACCGGCCGCTGCTTGGCGAAATAGAGCGGTACAATCGGGATGTTTTCCTGCAGAATGTACTGCCAGATGTCGAGTTCGGTCCAGTTCGACAAGGGGAAGACGCGGATCGATTCTCCCTGAGCGACACGTGTGTTGAAAATCTTCCACATTTCGGGCCGCTGGTTCTTCGGATCCCACACATGCTGGGCATTGCGGAAAGAGAAGATGCGCTCCTTGGCGCGCGACTTTTCCTCGTCGCGACGGGCGCCGCCAAAGGCCGCATCGAAGCCATATTTGTCGAGCGCCTGGCGCAACGCCACGGTCTTCATCACATGGGTGTGGGTGTTCGAACCGTGATCGAACGGATTGATGTTGTCGCGCACGCCGTCTTCGTTGACGTGAACCAGAAGGTCGAACCCCAGCTTCTGCGCCATCTGATCGCGAAATGCGATCATCTCGCGGAATTTCCAGGTGGTGTCGACGTGAAGAAAGGGGAATGGTGGCTTGGCCGGATAAAACGCCTTCATCGCCAGATGCATCAGCACCGACGAGTCCTTGCCGACGGAATAGAGCATGACCGGCTTGGCGAAGGCTGCCGCGACCTCGCGGAATATGTGGATGGACTCGGCTTCAAGCCGCTGCAGATGCGTAAGCGCTGGTATCATGGACCGTGAGTGTTCTCTCATGCCTTGCAACAGAAATCCTGCGTCATCGAGCCCTTTGCGCCCGGTTCAAGCTTCGCTTCTGGACAAAGTGTTTCGTGCGGGCGTTCTAGCAGATCGCCGCGGCGCAGAACAATGCAAGACGAGCCCGGCAGCGGTCTGTTCGAGAATGAATTTTCCACGCCTGTGGCAAAACTCGGAAATTTCTGCTTGAAGGGCCGCCAGCCGGGAAAAGGCAGGAAAAATATTGCCTGTGGGAGCGATGCAGCAGGGCTACTGGGCCCGACTAGGGGATTTCGGCGGCAATCGATCCGGGCGCACTATCGAAATAGCGGCCCAGCCGCTATACGCTTTTCGAGAGTGGGCAAGTGCGTGATGGAGCATGGGCAGTTTCGAGGCGAGCACATTCGACGACGTGCCGCATAAAATTTCTCTGGAATAGCAGGTCCGAAAATTGAACCGGCTTTCATCCATAAGGCAGCAATTCACGCCTTCGCGGATCAATATCTACTTCTCCATTCTCTGCTTCTTTTCACCCCCGGTCCTGGGATCGGTAGTCAGCTTCGTGTTCAATGGCGGCGGCCTGTGGTCCGTCCTGTTGATCGCCTTGAAGAGAAGACGCTTCAATGTCGACCGCGCGATGATGGCGCTGACGATCGCGATCTATGCCTATTGCGCAAGCAATGTCATGGCGTCTCTCGTCAACCACGCGATCGTCAAGGACGCCCGGCATCTTATCCCGCTGATCACCTTTCTGTTTTTTCCCATCTCCTATTCGACCTGGAGCATTTCGCAAAAGACAACGCTCGTCCGCATCATTGTGTTGGCCAGCATGGCGGCCTGTTTTGGCGCGCTGCTGCTGGCGGTCTACCAACAGTATCGGCTTGGTATGCGCGCCGAGGGCGGGGCCGGGAATGCGATCGTGTTCGCTGAGGTCCTCTGCCTTGCGGTGGTGACCTGCGTGGCCGCTGCCCTGTCCGGCATAGAGAAATACAGGATCGCCCTCATCTGCGCTGCACTCGGCGGAACGATCGCCATCATCTACTCCGGTACGCGCATTGTCTGGCTGGCACTGCTGATTGCCGGTGTCGCCGTTCTGCTGATCAACCAGCAGAAGTTGAGAGGTAGAAATGCCATCCGCGTGCTTTTGCTGCTGGCCGCGATCGCGGCCATGATCGCGGTTTTCGGGTTCCAGACGATAGCGGGGCGTGTCGAATTTCTGCACTCCGACTGGGATGCGCTGGCGGCTCATGGTGACCACACGACAGCTTTGGGATCGCGCGTCGCCCTTTGGGATATCGGCCTGAAGGCATTTCGTGAGATGCCATTGTTCGGACATGGAGTGGGTGCCACCCATGCTTTGATCAAGCAGGGCTTTCAGGAACAGTTCGGGATGGATGAAGGTTTCAATCATTTCCACAACGGCTTCCTGACCGCCTTGGTGCAAGCGGGAATCCTGGGTGCGGTGACGCTGGCGGCGATCTTTGTCGTTGCCGCCAGCAATGCCGCTCGGGTCCTTCGCGACAGCGCCGATCCGATCGAGCGGTTCGGCGCTACCATGATTGTCGCCGTCGTGATCACCTATCTGACCGCTGGAATGACGGGCATCCTGATCGGCCATGACATTCTGGACTCGGTCTTTATGGTCTTCCTGGTGTCGGGAACATATCTTGCCAGTGGGCGCCAGGCTGCGTTGGTGGAAGGGCAAGTCCTTCCACCAGGGGTGGCAGTCCAGGCGATGTCACCAGCGAACGGCCAAGTCGTTCCATCCGTGGAAGGCCTGGCATCTCCGCCAGCCGCCCAATAACCGGTCCGGGCAAGACAATGAAAGTCCTGGTTACCGGCGCGACGGGCTTCATCGGCCGCCAGGTGGTCCATCGGCTTCGTGAGGCCGGTGTCGAACTTCGCCTCGCCTCCCGCCAGCCGGAGAGACTTGATGCGGGGTCAGACGCCGTGCCGATGCCGGAGTTCGATGCACCGGCCGCTGCTTTCCTGGCGCTGACCAGGGATGTTACGGATATCGTCCATTGCGCGGGTCTGAACAATGACCAGGGCAATGCCACCGAAGCCGATTTTCGGGCAGCCAACGCACAATTGAGCGCACGTCTGGCGCATGCCGCCGCCACGCAGGCAAGCGGACGGTTCATCCATCTTTCCTCGATCCGGGCCGTGATCGGCGCGCGTGCCAGCGCAAAGATCGACGAAGACACGCTCCCCGCCCCCCAAGACGCCTACGGGCGCTCGAAACGCGAAGCAGAAATTGCCGTATCGGGCGCCTATGCCTCGCATGGCCGTACCGACGCCGCCATATTGCGGCTGCCTCCGGTCTACGGGATTGGCATGAAAGGAAACCTGGCGACGCTGATGCGGCTCGCCGACACGGCGCTGCCGATGCCGACAGGCGCACTGACGGCAAACCGCTCGCTGCTGTCATCGCAATCCGCGGCACGGGCGGTGTGGCATCTGCTTTGCCATTCGCAGCCGCTTCGTCCGGTCTATACCGCCAGCGACGTGCCGCCGGTTTCCGTCGCTGCCATCATCGGTGCCTTTCGCCACGGTTTCGGGAGACCGACGCGCCTGATGGCAATGCCGGCCGGACCGATGCGGGCGGCGGCCATACTGCTTGGCAAGCGGACGTTCTGGGACAGCCTGACCGCGACACAAATATGCGACCCTTCGCTCCTTGCCTCGGAAGGCTGGGCGCCGGAAACCAACACGCTGGAGCGGCTGACCGAGATAGCGCGGCTCCGAAAGCTCCGGCTTCCTGTTTGACCCTAGTTCAAAGACTGGTTTCTGCTTCTGGGGCCCGGCGTGCTCAGCCGCGGTAGAGTGTCCCAAACAGGATCCGAAGGTCGAGCCAGAACGACGCGGTCCTGAGATAGGTGGCATCGGTTTCGGCTAGAAGTTGAGGTTTCGACATGTCGATGCCCCTGATCTGCGCCAAGCCTGTCATTCCGGGGAGAGCCTGCAAAACCCCCAGCCGCCTGCGGCATTCGATCAGTTCCGTCTGGGTCGGCAGGCAGGGGCGCGGCCCGACCAGGCTCATTTCGCCGCGCAGGACATTCCAGAGCTGCGGCAACTCGTCGAGCTTGAATTTCCGCAAGCTCTTTCCGACCGATGTAACGGCGCTCGCGGGGGTTTCGTGCGAGGGCAAGGATGGCGTTCCCTGGTACATCGTCCTTAATTTGTGGCAGCGAAAAAGCGCACCTTCGCGGCCAATTCGCGTTTGGGAAAAAATCACCGGACCAGGCGACGATGCGCGGACGGCAAGAATGGCAAGCAATAGAACGGGAGAGGTTGCCACCAGCAGAACAGCCGCACCGGCGAGATCGAAGATTTTCTTGGCTGTCGTCATGAGTGGCCGATAGGGCTCCCTGCCAGGGCTTCGCGCGACAACTGCGAGCGAAGCCCGTCATCCGGTCGACGTAACATGAGGTCGCCTCCTGACCAAGCACACCACGCGGTGTTCAGATGCGGCCCAGGATAAAGGCGAGATAGAGCCCAAGGGTCCCTGCAAGGGTCTGTCGATAGACGCCGCTTTTGCGCAGCGCGCCCAGGCGTTGGAAAAGGCCACCTCGCCGACCGTTCGCGAACAAATCGAGGCATGCCAACGCATCCTTCGTCAGGAGATCGCGATTGACGGCGAGACCGGCAAGGTTGAGATCGGTCCAGTCTGCAAACTGCCCCTTGAACAGGCGACCGAGCCGGGAGATCCGTGCCTGCCACGATGCATTGGCGCCGACCAGATTTGCCGCATGCTGGCGATAGCGTACCAATGACCGCGAATCGTAGCGGACGACGCCGCCGGCGCCAGTGACAATCAGATAGGCCCACCAATCGTGGCTGACGAAGCCGGTCCGGACGGAGGCCCTGGCCAACAGATCGCGTGCAGCGTGGTTGAGCAGGATGGTGTTGCCGCCGGCAATGCTCTGCACGAGCGCATTGCGGAACGACGGCGGACGGCTAAACAGCGGCGAATGGCCGACCAGGCTTCCGGTTTCGGTCATGGTCGCGGTGCGCGAGCAGAACATCAGCGGGACCGCCGCGTCAAATGCCTGCATCCAGCCAAGGGCGCTTTCAAGCCTGTCGGGCTCCCAGACATCGTCCTGATCGCTGAAGGCGTAAAAATCCGCGTCGATGCGCGGGTCGAGGATCATCGACCGGAAATTGGCGGCAAAGCCTTGCCGCGGCCCCTCCACCAAATTGACCCGACCTTTTGCCCAGCGGGACTTCCAGGCTTCGATGATGGCAACCGTGCCATCGACGGAACCATCGTCGGATATCCAAAGGTCGATCACAGGATGGGACTGCGCGAGCAGCGACTGCATTTGCTCATCGATGAAGGCGGCGCCGTCCTTCGTGGCCATCAGGACCGCAATGCGCAGATCTGTCTTACCCACTGATGTCAAACGCCTTGCCGCGCGAGGTTTTCCGAGCCACGAACACACACTTTTCCTGGATTGCTCATCTCTTGTTTTCACGCAATTCCGGACGGAAAACCGCTGTGCACTTTTCCTGGAATTGCTTTAGCTCGCCTGCCCGGCCGTCTTTGGCACCGCGTCGTGCCGCGCGTTCGCCCTTGTCTTCGTCGCGCGGTCGAGATCGGCCAGGATGGTGAGCGAGGCTGCCTTGTCCTGGCTCTTCATGGATTGCTGCAGCGCTGCAAGTGCTGCCTGGACATCCGACCACTGCGCGACATCGGTGCTGAGGCCAAAAATCTTGGCAATGCTGAGCTCGACCAATTCCTCGTCTTCGCCGTGCAGGGTCTCGTGGAGCTTTTCACCCGGCCGGATACCCGTGAAGCGGATTGGAATGTCCGTATAGGGGCTCTTTCCCGCCATACGGATCATCGTTTCGGCTACTTCGACGATCGGCACGGGCTTGCCCATGTCGAGCATGTAGACGGCGTAGTCCTGGTCGGCCGGCCGCGACGCGGCATCGGCCGCCGACATGATGACGAGATCGACGGCCTCGGCGACAGTCATGAAATAGCGCGTCATGCGCCGGTCGGTTATGGTGACCGGCCCACCGGCCTCGATCTGGGCCTGGAATATGGTCGCCACCGAGCCATTGCTGCCGAAGACATTGCCGAAGCGCACAGCGATGAACTTGGTGGCGGAGCGGCGCCCACCCGGTTCGCCGGCCGGTGTTCCATGCAAGGCGCTGACGATCTGTTCGGCTGCCCGCTTGGTCATGCCGAGCACGGATGTCGGATCGACGGCCTTGTCGCTCGAGACCATGACGAATTGCGCCACGCCGCATTTGGCGGCGACCTCGGCGCAGACAAGCGTGCCGAAGACGTTGGTCTGGATGGCCGATTCCCAGTTCTCCTCCAGCAGCGGAACATGCTTCAACGCCGCGGCATGGAAGATGATGTCGGGTTTGAACTCCGTGACGACGCGCGTCATCTGGCGCCTGTCGGCGACATCGACGATGCGGACCTTGAGGCGGTCATGGTCCTTGTCGTCGACATACTGGCTCAACTGGAAGATGCCGAATTCGGAATTGTCGGCGACCAGCACGGCCTCGGCCCCCAGCTCCAGCGACCGCTTGACCAGCGTTCGCCCGATGGAGCCGGCGCCTCCCGTGACCAGTACGCGCTTGCCGCCGACGAAGGCGCCGATGCGCTCGATGTCGGAAGGCACCGTCGGCCGCCGCAGGATCGTTTCCATCTCGACGGCATCGAGAACGAGCTTTCCCTCCTGGCCCAGTTGCGAAAGCCCCGAGAACTGCACGACCCCGATGTCGCCGTGACGCGCGATGCGGACCAGCTCGGAATATTCCTCGATCTCATGCTCGGCGCCGCTGCCGAAGATCAGCAGGTCGAGGCTCTTGCTGCCGGTCGCATAATCCTCCAGGACATCGATCAGCCGCGGCCGGGTCGCTACCACGGGAACCCCGTGAATGCGCGTGCCGAGCGGTGCGCCGCGCTCGGTCGCCATGATGCCGGCGATGGAATGGTCGGCGGGCTGCGCCGTGCGCGTGAAACGAATGATCAGGTCGGCCTCGCCGAGCCGCCCGACGAACAGGGCCTGCTTGGTCCGCGCCGTGTCGGCCTTGCCGTTCAAAATACCCCAGCTCGCGCCGTCACGCAGGAAGCGGTAGAACAGCCGGGGCGCCGAGATGATGGTGAAGGAGACGAGCAGGAAGACGATGAACTGGCGCTCGTTGAGGCCCGCGACAGGCTGGAAGGAGCGCAAGACCAGCGAAACGGCGTAGAGCACGAGTGTCAGGATCGCGCAGCTCTTCAGGATGTTGAAGAAATCGGGCGTCGAGGCAAAGCGCCAGACCGTGGTGTAGAGGCCGCAATATCTGAACAGAAGATGGCTGATGAAAACGATGCTTGCCCAGGTGACAAGGCCCTCCGTGGAGAGCGCCCCGAACGAAAGATCCGACCGCGACAGGACAAGGCTGAGCGCGACGGCGACCAGGACCATGACCACGTCCTGGACCATGATGAAGGCGCGCCGCATCCCGGGCCTGAGTCCGAACACAGCTTCCAGGGAAGTATTCATTAGGCAGTACTAAACTCCGGGCTGTCGGCGAGACCACCAGCAAAGTGTGAGCACGAGAATCATTCGTGACTGTCACACTTCCAAGTAGCATCTCCGGCCCCCGCCTGCTGTATCGCATACTGCGGGCTGCGAGGCATAGCCAGATGTTTTTTTGGGGGAGAGCGAGTGGTCAACGGAAAGCACGAAGCCCAGTCGCGCAAAATTGCTGCGAACCCGGCATTAGACATTGCTTACAGACGACCGCACGTCATCAGCACGTGTCCAGTTTTGCCGCAGTTGACTCTTCTCCAGACCTCATTACGACGCAATGCGTTGCCATATGCCCATCGAAATGACTATTAGAGGAGGGCTTGGTGGTTCGCTATGGCCAGCGAAGGATAATGCGCCAAAACAACAGATTGCGACACTCCCAGCTATGATTGCGGCACTAAACGGCGCTTTTGACGACATTTCAAAAGCCATGAAATTACACCGGGTCTGGGTCGCGCTTGCCCATGAGGATATTGGTGATCAGCACAGGCGCACGACGCTCGGGCCGCTTTGGCTTCTGGTCAACTACGTTGCCTTTGTGGGAACGTTCGTCTTCGTGTTCCAGCCCGCAGGCAAGGGTGCGGCTGGTTATGCCGCCTATGTCGCGATCGGCCTTCTGGTGTGGTTCTACCTGATGGAAGTGATGTCCATGAGCGTGGCGCTCTTCCAACGCGAAGAGAGCTTCATCGAAGGTACGACGCTGCCTTTGTTTGTGTATGTGATGCGATTGGCTTTGCAGTCCATCATCAGGGCGGGCTATGCGATCGTAGGTTGCGTTGTCATTCTCATATTCAGCGGCTCCCCTGTCGGCATGCCATGGCTGTGGTCACTGGCAGGATTATTCCTGATCTTGTTCGCCACTCCCCCTCTCATCACTGTCTTCGCGTTTCTTGGAGCCTTCTTCCCTGACAGCCAGTTCATCGTTGGCAACCTGCTACGCGTCGGCATGTTCTTCACGCCCGTCTTTTGGATGAACAAGGGCCAAGACCCTGTCCAGAAATATGCCTACGAATGGAACCCCTTCACTTACTTCCTGGAAATTGTCCGTCTGCCGATCACAAACGGAGAATTTCCAGCCCATGCTTTCACTGTAACCATCATGGCATCCTTGGTTACCTGGGCGATAGCATTGCTGCTGCTCGGCCGATATCGCAAACAAGTCGTCTTCCTGATCTGAGTTTTTCCATGGTTTCTATCAAGCTGGACAATGTCAGCCTTGTTTACAAGCTGCACGACAAGCTGACCCTGTCCGCGCCGGACCGGCGCGTGGGTGGGCCTGGCGGTAGAATCGAGGGCTCGGGCAGAAAACAGTTCGTGCAGGCGCTCGATGGTGTCAGCTTCGAACTCAGGGCGGGCGACCGGTTAGGCCTTGTCGGCCCGAACGGAGCGGGCAAAACCACGCTTCTCAAGGTGCTCTATGGAATCTACGAACCCTCTGGGGGAAGCGTAGCGATCGAAGGCAAGGTCGATGCTCTCTTCAACATCAACATAGGCTTTCGACGGGAGGCTACCGGGCGCCGGAATATCGTGCTGCGCGGGTTGATCAGCGGATGGACGGAAACCGAGATCGAAGAGAAGATGGAAGACATTATCGCCTTCAGTGAGCTCGGAGATTTCATCGACCTGCCGTTCAAGGCCTACAGCCAGGGTATGGCCGCAAGACTGGCCTTTTCGGCGGCGACCGCGCTTGATCCCGAGATTCTCTTGATGGATGAGTGGATCGGCGCCGGCGACGCCTCTTTCCAGGAGAAGGCCAAAAGGCGCATGGACGAACTGGCGGAAAAGGCCGGCATCATCGTATTGGCCAGCCACAGCGAGGCACTCATACAAAGTGTGTGTACGAAGAAACTGACGCTCAAGAGCGGTCGGATAGAATCGCTGACGACGGAGCCGGTCAAGCGTGCCGGAAAGGTAGCTAAGCTTTAGATTTCCCAGTATCTTCCGGAAAATGACGCGGCAAAAACGATCTTATTGACGCGCGCCATTCCGCCTTGGCCGATGCACAGAATCCTTTACAAGATTTTCGCGTTCCGGGGCGGATGAGAAGATATTCGGCTAGCATAGGCAGTCTAAAGAACATATCGAATGGACGATGCGCCGGGTGCCGTTTGGGGAAGGCATTGTTGGAGCAGCGTTCGATGATGCGGAGATAGTTCATGGTCCCCTTGGCCCCACCGAAGCGTGTTTGCATCCTCGTTTTGGGCATGCACCGCTCTGGGACGAGTGCAATCACGCGCGTATTGAGTCTTTTGGGAGCCGCCCTACCTCACCACCTGATCAACGCTACGCCGACTAATGAGGCGGGTCACTGGGAGCCTGCGCGGCTGGTGCAGATCAATGACAGCATGCTGACGGAGTTCTCGAGTCGTTGGGATGATTGGCGCGCCCTCGACCCTGCAACTCTAGACGCAGCGAAGCTCGAGCATTACAAAAGCGCTATCAAAGAAGCGATTGCAGCCGAGTTCGGAGATGCGTCGCTATTCGTGATCAAGGATCCGCGAATCTGCCGATTCGCACCATTTTATGAATCGATCCTGGCCGAGATGGGTGTGGCCACCCGATTTGTGCTCATTCATCGTAATCCCCTCTCGGTGCTGGCATCTCTCGATCGCCGCGATCAGATCTGCGCGAATTATGGGGCGCTGGTTTGGCTGCGGCACGTATTGGACGCCGAAACTTCGACGCGCAGCAAGGACCGGGTGTTGGTCAGCTACGAGCAACTGATGGATGACTGGTCGTCGGTGGTAAACGAGATCGCGACCGCACTCGGCATCAACTGGCCCGTTGGCGATCACGCCTCAGAATTGATCGATCAGCACTTGCGCCGGAGTCTTCAGCATCACGCCGCTTTGCCCGCAGATTTCATCCCCAAGTCGCTTGTCGGCGGTGCGGTCAGGGAGACCTATCAGTCGCTCCTTGCTCTCCCCCATCCAGAGTCGGTCGAGTCGGCGCTTGTAGTGCTTGATCGCGCCAAAGCGGCACTGGATGCTGGCGCACCTGTGTTCGCCGATGCACTTTTCGAGGAGATGGCAGTACGCCAGCAGCGCGAGACGCTCAACCGCGAGCATTTGGAGCGGCTTGCGGCAAAACGCCAAGACGAGATGGAAGCGTTGGCCAGAAAAATCGAGGGTAACGACGCCCGTATTGCTTCGCTCGAGGAATTGTGCCGCCAATCGGACCTGAACCGGGCCGCCGTAATGGCAACACGTGAAGCTGGACTTTTGAGGGAACTTCAAGAACTCAGAGGCACGGTGACCGAACTTGAAACCCGAATCAACCAGGAGCGCGAATTTCTCCAGCGGCTAACAGCTGACAACGACAAGGTGAACGCGCAGATCACGAGGGAGAACGTCGAGCTTCAAGATCAGGTCAGGGCGTTATCGCAGGCACGTGATATAGCCCGCTTCGAAGAGCAACAGGTACGTGACATCCTCCAAGCTATTTACGTTAGCACATCATGGCGCATGACCCGTCCAATACGCGCGCTTAAGAAGAAAACCGCTGAGTTCCGCTCAGTGGCAACCGGCGCGCTTCATCTCATCCGAGAAAGACGATTGACTCCCGCGACTATCGCGAGGGGCGTCAGGCGACTGCCGAGGTTGATCAGCGAAGGTAAGCTCTCCAACCCGACCAGCTTCTCCGAACTGACCGAGACGCTCGAGGCCCAGTCTGTTTCCCGTATCCAGAGTGCGTTCGACCGGGAATTCTACCTTCGAAACAACCCCGACATTGCAGCGTCAGGCGTAGATGCGCTCTCGCATTTTCTTGCCCATGGTTGGAAAGAGCACCGCGATCCTTCAGCCGACTTCTCAGTCTCATATTACCTTCAACGCTATCCCGATATAGCGCGGGCAGGGATCAATCCGTTCATCCATTACGTCTTGCATGGCCAAGCGGAAAAGCGGACGGCTCTGTCCTACAAACGGCGCTTGGGGCGAAGCGGAATTCGACCTAAGGTCACAGCCATAATTCCCAACTACAACCATGCTCGTTTTCTTGAGCAGCGGTTGGAATCGATACTCTCACAGACTTACGAAAACATAGACATCTTCATTCTCGACGACTGTTCACAGGACAAAAGTCGCGAAATCATCCAGCGATACTGCGACCTCTACCCCGGTCGCGTGCGATCGCTTTTCAATGTGCAGAATTCTGGCAACGTCTTTCGCCAATGGCGCAAGGGCATCGAACAAAGCGAAGGCGACATCATTTGGATCTGCGAAAGCGATGACTTCTGTGAACCCGACTTTGTCGAGCGTTTGATTCCACATCTTCGTGATCGCAGCGTTAACTTGGCCTTCGGTCGCATTCAGTTCTGCGATCAAAACGGAAGGCCGCGGGCCGGCCTTGATCAGTACCGCGAGGGTGCCGAGGCTGGCATCTGGAATGAGTCGATGGTCCGGCCGGCATCCGAGTGGTTTACCCACGGGTTCGGCGTCAATAATTTGATAGCCAATGTTGGCGGATGCCTCTGGCGTCGTCAGATCTTGCCGGCCGCAGTCTGGGCGGAAGCAGAGTCATTCTCGGTGCTCGGCGACTGGTTTCTGTACTGTCATTTGGCCGGCGGTGGGAACGTCGCCTATGAACCTAACTCAGTAGCGTATTTTCGACAGCACGGGCGGAACACCTCGGTCAGTGCATTTAAGAGCGCACACTACTATACAGAGCATCATCGACTGATGCTGCTACTCCGCAAGACATGGGATGTGCCCGACGAGACCGTCGAGCGCTTCGTGTCAAAGGTGGAGTTTCAATACAAGCACTTCGAACTTGAGCAAAAGCTCGGCCCATTGAGCTTGCATGTCGACAGGCACGCGCTCCTGAAGGTCAAGCGCCAGCGCCCACACATCATGTTGGCATTTCTAGGCTTTCATACCGGTGGCGGGGAGCTATTCCCAATCAATCTCGCGAATGAATTGCACGCCCAAGGCCATCTTGTTTCCATGCTCGCGCTGGACATGAGCAACATCAATCAGCACATGATGGAGTCACTCAATCCCGCCATCGCAGTTTATGATGCGGATCAGGTAGTGGAGGCCGGTGCAGATCGCTTCGTGGCAGAGGCAGGAGTTTCGCTGATCCACTCACATATGGCGCTTCTCGAAATATTCTTCTTTGAGCATATGAAATTTACGGCCAGCATTCCTTACGTCGTGAGCCTGCATGGATCATATGAGAGCGCGGATCTGAGCGTCGACTTTCTGAAACGCTTCGCCAAGGACGTGACGCATTGGGTGTACACGGCGGATCGTAACCTGGAGCCCTTCAGAGCGGTGTCCATTCCTGAAACCAAGCTGACTAAACTTGGCAACGGCATGCCTCGTGACGACATGCCTTTTCCGCAGACTCGCAGGGAAATGGGGATAGCCGACGATGCCGTCGTATTTACCCTCGTAGCGAGGGGAATACTGCGTAAAGGCTGGAGGGCGTCGATTTCTGCTTTCATCAAACTTCGGGACCGTCATCCCGAGCGGCAGCTACACCTGCTACTGTGCGGCGATGGCGAGCAAGCCGCCAATCACCAACGCACCTACGGCTCCGAACCAGGTATCACCTTTCTCGGCTACCAGTCGAGAATTCCTGGACTTTATCGGATCAGTGATGTGGCTCTCGTCCCAAGCCGCTTCGGAGGCGAGTCGTTCCCTCTGTGCATAATCCAGGCCATGCAGACCGGCACTCCGGTCATATCCACGCGGGTGGGAGAGATAGAACACATGGTGGCTCCTCATGGACATCCTCCATGCGGCCTCATCATAGATCCAGTGCGCGATACCGACCATTTCATCCAATTGTTGGAAACAGCGATGGAAGACATGATGTCGGATACCTTGCGCCAGAAGTACGCAAAAAGCGCAAAAAAACTTGGCGAACGCTATAGCATATCAAGCGTCGCTGAGGATTACATGCGCATCTACAACGACTCTATACGCTCACTGGATCTCAACTCTAACGAAGCTGAAGACGGTCTCCAATCCGAGCGGACAGCGTATCGATAGTATTTGATCCAGAGAACCTGCGGGACGAAACATAGCCGAGCTAAACTAGACTGTTAGACAGCCGCGTCCATCATTCTTTCAACCTGACTAGTGCAGCACCTCGATATAAGGTGATGAAGTCGATTGTTGGGAAGAGCGACCGCTGGAAAGCGTCTGGCTCTTCGGCCAAATTCAAAACTCGTTGCCCAACAACGAGCCGGGCAAGCCTTTGAAGGTAGGCCGCCGCGGACTCCGTTGCCCCTCCATGGTAATTGGGAACGTATTTGCCATAACTCGTGTCTAAGTCCTCGATTATGTAAAAGCCGCCGGGCGTGACGCTGCCGATTAGCTTCTGAAACGTCAATATCTGGTGGGTCCAGACGTGGGAACCGTCATCGACAATGACATCGAACGGCCCTTTGGCTCCGAGCAAATCGAGATCCTGAACCTTTGACTGATCGAGAATTTCAATTTGTATCCTGTCTTGCTCATGTGCTTTGGCGCGAGGGTCAATATCGACACCGACGATCTTGCCATTGCGAAAGTAGTCCTTCCATGTCCGCACAGAGCCGCCGTTAAGGACGCCGATTTCGAGCAGCTTGATCGGCTTATCACGCATCGGGCCGAGGAACCGGTCATAGAAATTGAGGAAATTGTTTTGGTTTGAACCCTTGTCGGTGCCGTAGCGATTGCCAATCGTATCGAGCGTTTCGTGCATAAATTGGCTCCTCCTGAAACTATCGAGATACTCCTCTATCCGAAGATCCGACGGATCGAAAGGCCTCCAATTCCGGTCATCGTTGAAATTATCAAGATCGAGAAAGGTGGCAAGAGACATCCCATTAGTAAATTCTGATATACGAGCGTTAGCGTCGATATGGATATTGTTGAAATGACTACGATACTCTGGCGATCGGAAGAACCGCGCCCTGTCATAGTTCGGGAATGGCACATCGCGAAAGCGGGTAAGCAAGTGTTGTTTATCTTCGACACCATCCGTGACTGATAACATATAGGTTTCTGGCCTGGACAGGCTGTCATTGATGCGCTCGGCCGGTTTCGACATCTCATTCCAGAGCATCGGAAAACCGATAGCGACGCAAAAGTCCTGACCGAGAGATCCATCTGACCAAAGTTTCGAGTTGTACGGACGCACCTTTACGCGTTCGGCACCGAGGGCGTTCACGAAGGGCCTCAGTATTTCATAGAACTCCAGCTGGTATTGAGCGGCTTCAATGGGGCCAACGAGGTAATCCTTGACGCTCTCGGCATATACACTTTCGAGGAGGTGATCGAAACGTCGCAAATAAAACAGTGCCGTCACCTCGTCGGCCATCGCCCACAAGCCATCAAAGAACGACGGCGCGCTTATCCGCGATAATTCCTCTCCAGAGATCAGTAGCGTCTCGCAATTGGAATCCAGAGTGAAGACCCGACCGAAGTTCGCCTCAAACGATTTGGTGGCGTCATAGTCGACTGCGACGATGCTGTGCTGGGGGCCGAACATCCGATCCTCGGGATCGCGGTAATCCGGATAGTGGATCGAATGAGCCGTCAGAACATCTCGATTAGAAGCGAGGGTGGCTTGAAGATAAGAGCTTCCGGTCTTGTGAATTCCACAATGCAGGATGATTGTCTTGTAGCGCGGCATTTGGCGATCACCACCTTATGACATCCACTCGTCTGAACTCGCCCTATTCAGGTCAAGCCATCGACGCAGTCAACATCAAAAACCTATAAGGCTGCCATGGACAGCAGCCTAAACAAGCCCGCTGTCAAGCCTTGATGACCTAAACTTGGATCGGTCAGCGGCGATGAAATTCGCGCATTTCCTAGGTCGAAACATGCCCACACAGCTTTAATGGCATGGGCGGTTGATCATCCTGTTCAGTCTCATAGCCTGCAAGGCGACATTGTAGGGCTCTTCATCTCGCCAGTGTTACAGCCTTTCGAATTCCAACATCGAACGGAGTAGTCGGTTTCCAACCGAGCATCTTTCCTGCGAAGGAAATGTCCAGACTGGCGATATCCACATCTGTGCTTCTAGCGCCAACATATTCACGCTCGAAGACGTGACCGGTCAAACCTTCGATCGCCTGCACTATATCTAACACGGAACGTGTCTCGCCACTTCCGATATTTATGATTGCGCGAGGCGCACCAGGAAGCGACAGAGCCGCCTCTACAGCGTCGATCACATCGTCGATATAGAGATAGTCACGCATAGCTTTGCCATCGCCAAATATGCGGATGGGCAGGCCCTTGCGCCAGTGGTCCAACAGCATAGGGATAAGACCTTGACCTTTGCGGAAGATCTGCCCCGGTCCGTAGGGATTCGCCAATCTCAAGATCACATAGTCCAAGCCGTCGACGTGGCTGTACATCTGGATGTATTTTTCCACGATGAGCTTCGTCAGGCCATGCGAGTTGATCGGGTTAGGCATTGAGGTTTCCGGCGTCGGAACCGACGCGTCCGGTCCATAGATTGTCCCCCCAGATGACAGGAATATATAGCGCTTCACTCCCGCCCGCAGGCACGTATGTAGGAATTTGACATGTGGAACTACGTTTTCCTCGATATCTGCAATGGTGTGGTCGTTCCTCATCCCGGGGCTTGATGTGGAAATGAGTTGCACGACTGTCTCGACTCCTTCCAAGGAAGACGCCATGGCTATCGGCTGTCGAAAGTCGCCCTCGACGAACTCGGCACGCTGTCCCAATGAACCCAAGAACTCGGGATCAAATCTCCTGGAGACGGCACGGACAGGCACACCGTTCTGAGCCAGCCGCCTTAGCAGGTGCCGACCAATGAAGCCGTTTGAGCCGTAAATTCCAATCATACCAATTCGACCTAATATGTATCATCGACGCCAAGCATACCGTGCGCGACAGGACGGCTTTAAGCGAGAAGCACCGCTGATGGAAAGGAACAACTCAGCCTATTTCCCTGAGCTTAGCCACCATTCCAGCACCCGAGCCGGACTTAAATTCCGCAGCACCCACCTAAGATTCATCGAAAGCGTTCGAAGCGGTGCGGTGATCCGCCAACTCGTTGAGTCTTTGAATTCTTGAACTAAGACTTCATGTTCTGTCAGTTTCGACTCAAGGGCATTTTTCACCGTGTGCGCTAGGGACAGTTCTCCTTGCAAGACTTTGATCTCCGCGATTTTCTCGATGGCTTCGGCCTTCTTCTGAGCGATAGCCAGTTCATCGGCTCGCATCTGTTCGCGCGCTACTGCTATCTTATGGGAAAGCGCCTCTATATGGGCCGCCTGATGTTTTATCAGTTCTCGATTGGTCCCAATTTCCTCTTCCATAGTCGTTGCGCGCAGCGACCAAACGCTCTCTGTTTCATCGGCTGGCCTGCTCACTGTGCCGTCCAAGGGCATGATGCTTCCTTCGACGAGCGCAGTCAGGCCCGCCATACGGCGCGCGCCCAACACATTTTCCTGAATTGGCCGCTTAGCGACGATGCAAAGCGAGTTCAAGAATTCGACGGAATGAACCGAAGCGAGAGAAGCTTCATCGAATGTAACTTTGTGCCTGTCCGCAAAGGTGGTCAGGACATCGACTCGAAGACGATTCAGCCCCCAATGCTCGTGGTTGATCACATCAAGCAGGCGTTTAAAGAACGACATCGAGGAAAGCGGATCGTAGAGACCGCCCCCGAACCTCTGCCAGTAACTGCAATGCAAATCCTCCGCTATATACAGTCCACCATCGGTGGAATGCGGGAAATAGCGAGCGAAAGAACGCACTATATCGGACGACAAATGTGATCCGTCATCGATTATGATATCGAACTTCGGCGACCTGGCAAGGATGTCCCGTTCCACCTCATCGGTATTGGCATCACCTATAACGATCGAAATTTTCTCATCGTCGAACACCAGATTTGCGCAGGCCGGATTCACATCGCAGCCAATGATAAGTTCCGCGTTGGGAAAATATTTTCGCCAGATTTCCAGAGAGCCGCCGTTCTGGATACCAATTTCCAAAATCCGAACAGGCTTGTCTCGGTATTCCGAAAGAATACGGTCGTATGTGCTGAGATAGATCGACCACTTGTCCGATACTTTGCCGCTATGAGCCGTGTATAGATCAAGAAGAGATCCGGATTGTTCTTGAAACCGCGCGGCCTTCCGCGCCTTCGGTGCAATCTTGCCAACGGCGAACCGCGTCGCACCCCGGATGCTTTGCAATGGAGGGCGCTTGTTCATGCGATCAGTGTCTGTCCTTCTCAAACAGCCGCCGCACCACGGCTTCCGTCGACTCCCGCCAGTCCGCCGCCGTCCATCCAAATGCCGCCGCGAATTTCGCGCTCGATAGCCGGGAGTTGGCGGGGCGGCGCGCCTTGGTTGGGTAGTCCATCGTAGCAATGTCCCGTACCCGCGCCCAAGGCCCACCAGACTTCAGGCTTGTGTCGAGGATATGACGGGCAAAGCCGCTCCAGTTGGTCTCGCCGGTGCCGGCCAGGTGATAGGTGCCGAACGCGGCGAAGCCTTTGTCGCGGTGCAGCATGGCGGCCGCATGCAGGATCGCGCCGGCGATATCAAGCGCCGATGTGGGATTTCCCCACTGATCGGCGACCACGGAAATCTCGTCGCGGCCGGCGGCGAGCCGCAGCATGGTTTTCACGAAATTCCTGCCGAACGGGCTGTAGACCCAGGCGGTGCGCAGGATCAGATGGCGCGGGTTGGCTGCCGCTATCGCCTGCTCGCCGGCGAGCTTGGAGGCACCGTAGACGCCGAGCGGTGCAGGCGTGTCGGTTTCGACATAGGCATCGGCCTTGGTTCCGTCGAAGACATAGTCGGTCGAAAGATGGATGAGCGGCACGCCGAGCCGCGCCGCGGCCTCGGCCACCTTGCCCGCACCGGTCGCGTTGACCGCGAAGGCCAGATCGGGCTCGTCCTCGGCCTGATCGACGGCGGTATAGGCGGCGGCCGACACGACGATATCAGGCTTTGCAAGCGCGATGGCGTCGATGACGGTGTCGGGTCTTGCCAGGTCGAGCTCCGGGCGACCGATGGCGACGACCTCCACGCCCGCGCGCGCCTTGCCGGCCTCCAGCAGGCTCGCCGCGACCTGGCCGTCGTCGCGTCCGGTGACGAGGAGCCTCACGCGCCCACCTTGCGTGCTTCGCCCAGCCTTTCGCCGGCATAACGCTGTTCGCGGATCGGCCCCCACCACCATTTGTTGTCGAGGAACCAGACCACCGTCCTGGCAAGGCCGCTGTCGAAATTCTCCCTGGGCGTCCAGCCGAGCTCGCGGCTTATCTTGGAAGCATCGATGGCGTAGCGGCGGTCGTGGCCGGGACGGTCGGTGACGAAGGAGATCAGCTCGCGATAGCGCCTGCCGCCGGCGCGCGGACGCCTGGTGTCGAGCAGGTCGCAGATCGTCTCGACGACGGCGAGGTTGGTGCGTTCCGAATTGCCGCCGACATTGTAGCTCTCGCCCGGATGGCCTTTCGTGGCGACCAGTTCCAGGGCACGCGCGTGATCCTCGACGAACAGCCAGTCGCGCACATTGGCGCCGGCGCCGTAGACCGGCAGCGGCTTTTCGTCGAGCGCGTTGAGAATGACGAGCGGGATCAGCTTCTCGGGGAAATGATAGGGGCCGTAATTGTTCGAACAGTTGGAAAGCACGACCGGCAGGCCGTAGGTCTCATGCCAGGCGCGCACCAGATGGTCCGAGGCCGCCTTCGAGGCGGAATAGGGCGAGGACGGCGCATAGGGTGTTTCCTCGACGAACATGCCGCCGTCGAAAGGCAGGTCGCCGAACACCTCGTCGGTGGAGACGTGATGGAAGCGGAAGCGGCCTTTCCTGTCGTCGGACAGGCCGCGCCAGTATTCGAGCGCGGCATTGAGCATCTTGTAGGTGCCGACGATGTTGGTTTCGATGAACGCGCCCGGCCCATCGATCGAGCGGTCGACATGGCTCTCGGCGGCGAGGTTCATGACAATGTCGATATCGTCGCGGCGCAGTATGTCGAGCACCGCCCTCTCGTCACAGATATCGGCATGGGCGAAGCTGTAATTGTGGACATTCTCGATCGGCCGCAGCGAGGCCAGATTGCCCGCATAGGTCAGCTTGTCGAGATTGGTCACCCTGTAGGCCGGATTGGCGCACAGATGCCGGCAAACCGCCGAACCGATGAAGCCGGCACCGCCCGTCACCAGAAAATTCATCCCGCCGTCCTTATGCAAAAACACGCTCCCATCAGGCGAACACCTCGGCCGCGGCCAGCATCGGCGCCTTGAGGTCCTTGTCCGAAAGCTGGAACCCGCCGGCCAGCGACGGCCATTCTATGCCGATGGCGGGATCGTCGAAACGGATCGACCGATCATGCTCGGGCGAATAGGTGTCGGTCACCTTGTACAGCACCTCGGTGTCGGGCACGAGCGTGACGAAGCCGTGCGCGAAGCCCTTTGGCACCAGGATCTGGTTGCCTTTTTCGGCCGACACTTCGAGGCCGACCCATTTGCCGAAGGTTTTCGAGGCGCGGCGGATATCGACCGCGATGTCGAAGATGCTGCCACGGATAACGCGCAGCAGCTTGTCCTGGGCGCGCGGCGCAAGCTGGTAGTGAAGCCCGCGCAGGACGCCCGCGGCGGCGGAATAGGAGTGGTTGTCCTGCACGAAAGTCAGGTCGATGCCGGCCTGCGAAAAGCGCTCGGCATTGTAGGTTTCCATGAAGAAACCGCGTGCGTCGCCATGGCGTTTGGGAACGATTTCCAGCACCCCGTCGATGCCCAGGGATCTCACCTCCAGCATCTAGCCCTCCGAAAGATCGACGACACGCCGGCGCAGATAGGCGGCGTATTCGTTCTTTCCCAGGCGGGTCGCGCGCTCCAGCACCATGTCCGCCGTCAGCCAGCCCTGTTCGAAGGCGATTTCCTCCGGGCAGGCGACCTTGATGCCCTGGCGATGTTCGATCGCGCGCACGAAGGAAGAGGCTTCGTGCAGGCTGTCATGCGTACCGGTGTCGAGCCAGGCATAGCCGCGTCCCAGCCGGTGGACATGGAGTTGGCCGCGCTCGAGATAGACATTGTTGACCGCCGTGATCTCGATCTCGCCACGCGCCGACGGGCGGATGGTCGGGGCGATGTCGACGACGTCGTTGTCGTAGAAATAGAGACCGGTGACGGCCCAGTTGGACTTCGGCTTTTGTGGCTTTTCCTCGATCGTCAGCGCGGTTCCGGTCACCTTGTCGAAAGACACCACGCCATAGCGTTCGGGATCCTCGACATGGTAGGCGAACACCGAAGCACCCCTCTGGCGCGACGCCGCGGCACGGCAAAGCTGCGACAGCCCGTCGCCAAAATAGATGTTGTCGCCCAGGATCATCGACACGCTGTCCTTGCCGATGAAATCGCGGCCGATGATGAAGGCTTCCGCGAGGCCATTGGGCTGCGGCTGCTCGGCGTAAGACAGTGCCAGCCCGAAATCCGATCCGTCTCCGAGTAAATTGCGGAAGGCCGGCAGATCACGCGGCGTCGAAATGATCAGAATCTCTCGTATTCCCGCGAGCATCAACACGCTCAGCGGATAATAGATCATCGGCTTGTCGTAAATGGGAAGAATTTGCTTAGAGACTGCTAATGTTAGTGGATAAAGACGCGTTCCACTGCCTCCAGCAAGGATAATTCCTTTCAAGAAGCTCTCCTC
The DNA here is from genome assembly GCF_008520305.1 of Mesorhizobium sp. SARCC-RB16n. Lineage (GTDB taxonomy): Bacteria > Pseudomonadota > Alphaproteobacteria > Rhizobiales > Rhizobiaceae > Mesorhizobium. Next base: position 251,764 of record NZ_ML703263.1, read on the forward strand.
GACATGCCAAAGCCCCCCGGCCCTGAGTGCCTGTGCTTAGGTTTCATGCATTGGCTTGTCAATGCGGCACACGACAAACGCATTGGCCATGTTGAATACCGTCCATCGACGAGCGCCTCCCGCTTCGGCCGAACCGGCCCGATCCCATCTTGGCAAGGCCGAGGCCCCATTCACCGATCGCATTTTCGGCCGCGTTGAGGACGGGGCCGCCGCCATTGCGTAGTGCAGACGTATCAACATTTAGGCCACAGCCATGATCACATGCGCCTGAATTTTGGCGGCAACTTCGCCATTGCCATGTCTGTCGGCAATGGCGGATGCCGCGTAGTCGGTTGCAGCGTCCAGTTTTCCAGCCCCCCTGGCTTCGATTTCGCTGCGAAGAACGGTGCCTTGACAATAAGCGACGGCCGGAAGGCGTGGTGAAGATGCGCGGCTTTGTTCGGCTCTCGTCTCGATGACGACATCGGAGAAACCCGCGTCCTCCAGGTCGCAACGGATCAGCGCCTTGTCGTGGTAGCCGTGCGGCGTGCGTGCCAGGAAGCGCGGCGGATCGTCGGGAAAAATCCGCGCGAGGGCATTGGTCACGTCATCGGCGAATACATTGTCCTCGATGCGATCCCATACGTTGAACAAGAACCGTCCTCCCGGCTTCAGGACCCGCCTGGCTTCGCGGTAGGCGGAGGTGCGGTTTGGAAAGAACATCGCCCCGAACTGACAACAGACGAGATCGAAGGCCGCATCTTCGAACGGTAGCGCCATCGCATCCGCCTGGCGCCATTCGATGCGGCTGTCGGGTGTCTGCCGCGAAGCGGCGTAGTCGAGCATCGGCTGGTTGAGGTCGGTCACGACATAGCTTGCGTCCGGGGACAGTCTTGGCGCCAATGCGCGGGTGACGACCCCGGTGCCAGCGGCGACTTCCAGGACCGCGCCCGGCGACAGGGCCGCGGCTCGTCGCGCGATATCGGCGGCGAACGGCTCGAAAATCAAAGGCACCATGTAGCGGTCGTAGTTTTCCGGAATGGAGCCCGCGAACAGCTTGTCCGTTTCCAACATGGCAGTCCCCACCGTCTGATAACTTGGGAGACTAGCACATATTTTTGTTCCTGGTCTTTTTCGACCGAGAGCCGGCCTCTACGCAGCCAAGGGCGCGTTCATCACGCTTAACGCCGCCCGAAATAACCCTGGTACCACTCGACGAACCGCCCTACCCCCTCCGTGACGGAGGTGCGGGGGCGGTAGCCGACCGCCGCTTGCAGCGCCGAAGTGTCGGCGAAGGTGTCGGGCACGTCGCCGGCCTGCAGCGGTAGGAGCTGGATTACCGCCTTGCGGCCGAGCGCGCTTTCCAGCGCCTCGACATAGGCGGTCAGCTTCACCGGGTTGTTGTTGCCGATGTTGAAGATGCGCCAGGGCGCGCTGCTGGTCGCCGGATCCGGATGGCTGGAATCCCAGGCCGGGTTGGCCGCGGCGGGGCTGGCGCTGGCGCGGATCACGCCCTCGGCTATATCCTCGACATAGGTGAAGTCGCGCGTGTGGTTGCCGTTGTTGAACAGCTTGATCGGCTCGCCGGCCAGGATGCTCCTGGTGAACAGGAACAGCGCCATATCAGGGCGACCCCAGGGACCGTACACGGTGAAGAAACGCAGCCCCGTCGTCGGCAGGCCGAACAGATGGCTGTAGCTGTGCGCCATCAGTTCGTTGGCGCGCTTGGTGGCGGCGTAGAACTGCAGGGGATGGTCGGCCGGGCGATGCTCGGAAAACGGCATGTCGGTGTTGGCGCCATAGACACTGGAAGTGCTGGCATAGGTCAGGTGCCCGACACGGCTGCTGCGGCAGGCCTCGAGTATGTTGGTGAAAGCAACGATGTTGCTCTCGACATAGGTGCGCGGGTTTTCCAGGCTGTATCGCACACCTGCCTGGGCGGCGAGATGGATCACCCGGTCGAAGGCATGGTCGGCAAAGCAGCCATCGACGACGCTATGGTCGGCGAGATTGCCGTGGATGAAATGATAGCCGGCATTGGTGCCGCGGCTCGCCTCGGCCAGCAGCCGCAGCCGCGCCTGCTTGATCTGCGGATCGTAGTAGTCGTTGATGCTGTCGATGCCGACAACCTCGTCACCGCGCTCCAGGAGCCGCCTGGCGACATGGTAGCCTATGAAGCCGGCAGCGCCGGTGACCAGAACCTTCATCAGAAACGCCCGTCCGTGACACGCCTGGAGAACAGGTCCGAGATCATCGCAAGCCAAGCTCCGGCCCGGAGCGATCCGGGCCGAATGCTCTCAAATCAGGAGCGCTTCAGCAATGACCAGACGGCCGGCACGAGGCAGGCCGCGAGTGCTACCTTGATCAGGTCGCCGACGATGAACGGCACGACGCCGAACTGCCAGGATTTTTCCGGACCGATGAGCAGCGCCAGCCAGGCAAAACCCATCGCCATCATGATGACTTCGGCAACCAGCATGGCGTTGAAAAGCTTGATCGGATGACGGTCCCAGCCGCGGTCGGCGGCCCAGCCGACAATCGCCGCCATGACCACGAAGCCGGCGAGATAGCCGCCGGTCGAGCCGAGCATGTAGGCGATGCCGATGCCTTTTTCGGGCGTGCCCTGAAAGACCGGGAAGCCCATCGCGCCTTCCGCCATGTAGAGCAGCAGGGTGGCGACGCCGAGCCGCATGCCGAAGGCAGCGGCGATCAGGAAGACGGCGAGCGTCTGCATCGAGATGTCGACAGGCCCGAGCACCACCCTGGTCTTGGCCGAAAGGGTCAACAGCAGTGTCCCGGCAATCGCCAGGAAAAACTGCGTCGCCAGTCGCGCCGCGCCGTCCTGCGGCAAGGCCAGGAAAACAAGCGGGCGCGTTGTCGTTGCGGTTGTCATGGTCTTCCCCAATTCAATCTTGCCGCGAACCAACAATCGCGGTCTTGCGTTTTCCTATATTGGCTTGCGTGCTATGCGGCAATCGGTTTTGCCGTTCTTGGAACAATGTGCCGACATGGCTCTCAAATTCGACACCAGCTTCGACCCCGCTTATGGCCAAGGCGTAAGCGTGGCCCCCGACGTGCAACGAGTCACGGCTCCAAACCCCAGTCCCTTCACCTTTCATGGCACCAACAGCTATGTCGTGGGGCGCGACACGCTGGCGGTGATCGATCCCGGGCCGGATGACGAGGTGCATCTCCGGACCTTGCTCGACGTGATCGCCGGACGGCCGGTCAGCCACATTTTCGTCAGCCACACGCATCGCGACCATTCTCCGCTGGCGGCCCGGTTGAAGGAGCGCACCGGAGCCCAAGTGCTGGCGGAGGGACCGCACCGGCCGGCGAGGCCCTTGCATATCGGCGAAACCAACACGCTCGATGCCAGCGCCGACACCGCTTTCGTTCCCGATATTGCGTTGCCGGACGGCGAACTGGTCAACGGCGACGGCTGGGCGATCCGGGCAGTCCTGACGCCCGGCCACACCGCCAATCACGCGGCATTCGCGCTGGAAGGCACCGGCATCCTGTTTTCAGCCGATCACGTCATGGGTTGGGCAACCTCCATCGTCGCACCGCCCGACGGGGCAATGGCCGATTACATGGCATCGCTGGACCGGCTGATCGAGCGCGGCGATCGCCTGCTGCTGCCTGGCCATGGTGGACCGGTGGCCGCGCCGCGCAATTTCATGCGCGGGCTGAAGACTCATCGCAAGATGCGCGAACGGGCCATACTGGAGCGGATAAGGGCCGGCGACAGGACCATTCCCGACATGGTCAGCGCGATCTACAGGGATACCGATCCCCGGCTGCACGGCGCCGCCGGCCTGTCGGTGCTTGCCCATCTTGAAGACCTGGTGGCGCGCGGCGTGGTGGCGACGGTCGCCGCTCCCGCCATCGACGGCATTTTCACACCAGGCCGATAGGCCTGCCCACCACCCACGCGTTGACCCTGCCGTCGTCGCGAGCGTGAATTTGCCTGGAAATGGCTACTCGGCCGGCGCCGCGCCGACCTGACCGGCGACTTCCTGATCCAGTTCCGCCAGGAAATCGGTGATGCGCGCGGCATTGTCGCCCAGGTCATGGCGGCCGTAACGCGAGGCCGACCGCATGTCGACGATGACCGTGTCGCCGTCATCCGTCACGCGAATGGCGACGTCCGCAGGAAGGCCAAGAACGAAGCTCGAGGCAACGGCGGTAATGGTCACCTCGCTCTGTCCGGCGAGTTCGGGATAAGGCTCGGAAAGGTCCCAGCCGCGCCGGTCGAGCACGGTTTCAACGGCATTGACGACGGTCTCGAATGGCAGGTCGTAGCTGCGTGCGGTGACCAATGGATAGTTGTCGGTCTGCAACGCCTGCTCACCCGGCGTCGGCGGGGACAGCACGTTCATGTCCTTGGTCCGGTCACCTACGTCGAGCGCGGGCGGTTCGTCGAAATCGGTCGAGATGTCGCGCAGCGGCGGATAGATCGTCGCCCAGTAGGCGGCAACGCCGTAGGGGGTGAGCACCAGCAGTGCCAGCAAGGCGCCGACGGTGAGATCACGGCCGCCACGGTCACCAAAATTCCACAGCCTCGCAAAGGCCAGACCGGCAAACAACAGCGCCAGCGCCGCCAGCAGGGCGACAATGCCCAGCACCCACAGGAACACCGGCGTTTGGACGAGGCCGAAGCGATGGCCGACAAAGTTCGTCAGCAAAAGCACCGCCGAAAAGGCGGCCATGCGCCGCGACCAGCCGGCAGCCTTCGACGTTTGCCGTTCGGGAATGCTAACCATTATTCTCTGCGCTGCCCCAACCCGGACGGAGGTTTAGTGCCTTTTTGCGGCGGCTTGAAGCCGAAAACACGCAACATCCCCTCAATCCGTCGGCAAGCGATAGTCCCTGAACTGCTGACGCAAGGTGATCTTCTGGATCTTGCCGGTGGCGGTGTGCGGAATCTCGCCGACGAAAGCAACGTCGTCCGGCATCCACCATTTGGCCACCTTGCCATCCATGAAGTCGAGAATCTCGGCCTTGGTCGGTTCCTTTCCCGGCTTGGCGACGACGACCAGCAACGGCCGCTCGCCCCATTTCGAATGCTGGACGCCGATGGCCGCCGCTTCCGCAACGTCGGGATGGCCGACGGCCAGATTCTCCAGGTCGATGGTCGAAATCCATTCGCCGCCGGACTTGATGACGTCCTTGGCACGGTCTGTAATCTGCATGTAGCCGCCGGCATCGATATGAGCGACGTCCCCGGTATCGAACCAGCCCTCCTCATCGAACTGCTCCGCGCCCACACCGCCATAATAGGCGCGGGCGACCGCCGGGCCGCGTACCTTGAGCCGGCCAAACGTCTTGCCGTCCCAAGGCTGCGCGTTGTCGTCGTCGTCGGTCACCTTCATTTCGACGCCGAAGGGCGGGTAACCCTGCTTGCTCTGGACGTCGAGCCTAGCCTCTCCCTCAAGACCGGCATAATCCGGCTTCAAGGTGCACAGCGTACCGAGCGGCGACATTTCGGTCATGCCCCACGCGTGGATGACCTGGACACCGTAATTGTCCTGGAATTTCGTCATGATCGCGCGCGGGCACGACGAGCCGCCGATCACGACCTTGTTGAGATGGGGGAGTGTCTTGCCGGTCTCCTCCAGATGTTGGAGCAACATCATCCACACGGTCGGCACGGCGGCGCTGAATGTCACCTTCTCCTGATCGAGCAACTCATAGATCGAGGCGCCGTCCATCTTGCAGCCAGGCATGACCAGCTTGGCACCGATCATCGGGCCGCTCTGGCCAAGGCCCCAGGCATTGGCGTGGAACATCGGCACCACCGGCAGGATCGTGTCGCGCGCCGACAGACCCATGGCGTCGGGCATGGCCGCGATCATCGCGTGAAGCACGTTCGAGCGATGGCTGTAGACGACGCCCTTCGGGTCACCTGTCGTGCCGGACGTATAGCACATGCCGGCGGCAGTGCCTTCATCAAAGGTCTTCCAGGCGAAGTCGCCATCGACCTCGTCAAGCCAGTCCTCGTAGGCAATAACACCGGGCAGGGTCGTCTGCGGCATGTGCGCCTTGTCGGTGAGCACGATCACCTTCGTCAGCGATTTGACGGCACCCGCGATCTTCTCGAGCAACGGGATGAAGGTGAGGTCGACGAAGACGGCCTTGTCCTCGGCGTGGTTCATGATCCAGACAATCTGTTCGGGAAACAGGCGCGGATTGAGGGTGTGGTAGATGGCACCGATGCCCATGATGCCATACCAGGCCTCGATGTGGCGGGCGGTGTTCCAGGCCAGCGTCGCGATGCGGTCACCCAAGGCAAAACCGTCGCGTTCCAAGCGCTGGGCGACCTTGAGGGAACGACGATGGATGTCGGCGTAGGTGGTGCGCACGATCGGTCCCTCGATCGAACGCGACACGATCTCGCGCACTCCATGTTGCCTTTCAGCGTTGTCGATCAGCTTGTGGCATAGAAGCGGCCATTCCTGCATCAGTCCAAGCATTCCGTTCCTCCCAGACGCTTTTCGCCCCGAGCTTTTCGCTTCGTACTTTTGATCGCATTGTGAAGCGAACCGGCGAATTGTCCAGCCACTCAGGAGCGCGGCGGACGAAAGTCGGAGTTCGACCTGTGTTTGGCAAACGATTGAATCCGGACGCTTTTTGATTTCGTTTGGCTGGTCATACTGCCGTTCGAATGGCAGGGGCTTCAAATACGTTACATCGGCGCAAACTCTCGTGATCGGACCGACCGCAAAAAGCGCCACAATCCGGCCATCGTCGGTGTTAAGTTTCGTTAACGGGCAAAGGGGTGCGATTGGCGACTGAAAGAGGTTCGCATGGACGCGCTCGACGATAAGGTTCTCGAGAGTACGCTTGCCGAAAGCCTGACGGATCTAGTGCCGGACGAAAAGACTGTTTCCGAAGACGAGTTCGTCGAAGTTGTCGGCGGCGCGCTCGAAGCGGTCGGCGGCACGCTGCTGTTCAAAATGTGCGTCCAGAACGAAGGGGAAGGCCAGCATGTCGCCGCGGCATCCGTCGGCGACGGCGGCAATCGCCAGTTCCTGCTGCTCACCTTGCCAACCGGCGGCGGGGCGCTGAAAGTCGAGACCATCTCGAGAAGCAGCAACCCGGTCGCGGGCATCGCGGCCGCCTATGCGGGGCTGATGGACGCCTTCAAAACGGCCGCCTAATTCCCGCGGCCACGTGAAGGCTATCTTGCGCCACGCACGGGGGCATAGCGTCTGTTTTGTTTGTGACTATGGGTCTTGCGCAATCCGGCCGTCCACCACACTTTAGGTCGGGGCAAGAAGGAACCAGCATGGACAAGATCGCCAACCCGGCACCCGGCTTCCAGCGCAATCCCGACAAGATCATCACCATCGAGCCCTATATTGGCACTGTTACCGTGCGCGCCGGTGATACAATTATCGCCTCATCGACGAAGGCCAAGGTGCTGACCGAAGCCCCCTACCCCGCCGCCTTCTACATTCCATTCGCCGACATCGATTTCGACAAGCTCAGCCGAACGGACCACTCGACCCATTGCCCCTACAAGGGCGATGCCAGCTATTGGAGCGTGCTGCCAGCCGGTGAAACGGGCAAAGACGCGATGTGGGCCTATCGGCGGCCGTTCGACGAGATGGCCGACATCCGCGACCACGGTGCGTTCTACGCCAGCAAGGTCAGCATCGAAGCCAAGCCGGACTGAACGCCTCGGCCCGAAGGCACTCGACGGTGCATTGAGATTTTTAGATCAGGCCGCGTCGTTTGAGCGGTTCGGCGATGCCATCAAGCACTGAGCCGCTCTAATCGGTGGTACCGTGATTGCCCGTCCCTTCGGCGTCGTCGAGGCGCACGAAGGTGATGCCCTTGTCCTTGAGCGCCAGCAGGCCCTGTACAACGCCCTCGCCTGCGGCATGGGTCGGCTGGTTGATGTGCGAGATGATGACGTCGCCATCCTTGGCCGCGGCGATACGCCTGGCCGTCTCCTTGGCGCCCAGCAGCGAGCCGCCGTCGCCATTGATCGAGAAGCCGGCAATCTTGAAGCCGAGCTTGCGTATCATTGCGATGGCCGAGGGGCTGTATTCGGCGGTTGCGCCGCGGAACCATTTCGGCGCCGGTTCGCCGGTCCTGGCGAGTGCGGCGGCACCCGACTCGACCTCGGCGAGTACCGCTTCGGGACTACCGGCGCTGCTTATGCCATAAATCTTCTGTGGCGTGTCGACCGCCGGCACATGGCGGCCGCCGTGGTTTTCCAGTTCGAACAGGTCGGGATGCGCCTGCATGATCGCAACGGCCGCGGCGTTGCGCTTCAGCCAGATGCCAGTGACGAAAATGGTTGCCGGTATCCGGTTTTCCACCAGCGCCAACAGAATCCGCGTGTCGGTCTTCCCGCCACAGGCATCGAGCGTGAGCGCAACGCGGCCGGCTCCGCTTGCAGCCGGCTTGATGTGCAGCGTGGGTTCGACCAGCGGCGAGGCATGAGCACTGGATATCAGCGCCGCCGACATGGCGATCATGCAGAGATGTTTTTGCAGCAGACGCATCAAACCAAATTCCCGACGGGCGACTTCAAGCCGCTATCCCAAAACCCGCATGAAGGCTAAAATCGGACCAGGGATAGCAGAAAAACGCCTGTCGCGGCATTTTGACCTTCCCCGCTTGGTGAACGAGCCGTTCGGCGACAGTCTTGCCGATCCATCGCCCTCAGACAGCGCGTTCCTTTTTCAGCTCGGTGCGCGCGAGGATCTCGCGCGCCGCTTCGACAACCGGCTTCACCTCCAGGCGCCAGACGCAGCACGCCTTGCTGGGATCGGTTCGGCGACACAAATCCCTGGCCACGCAATCGCACGGCATTGACGGCCGAAGCGCGATGCTGGGCACGCCGACAGGTCCCCAGCGCGACGGCTGCGTCAGGCCGAAAAGGCCGACAACCGGGGTGCCGGCGGCAGCGGCCATATGCATCGGCCCGCTTTCGTTGCCCAGAAACAGCCGAGCCTGTTCCAGGACCGCCAGCAGGCTCTCGAGCGACAGCGCTCCGACCAGGTCGACCACCGGCGTCGCCGTCCCGGCAACGATCCGTGCGGCGGCTTCACGTTCGCCTGGCCCTCCCACCAGGACCACGCCCAGTCCGGTTTCGGCCGCAATCTCGTCAATCGCTTCGGCGAACCGTTCCGGCTGCCATTGGCGGCCCTTGAAACTCGCACCGGCATGGACGGCGACGAAGGCGTTCGGGTGGATATGGTGCCTGCCCAGAAGCGCCAAGGCTTTCGCGGCCTCGAATGGCAACGGCTGGATGCTCGGTACCGTCACGCGCAGATCGATGCCGAGCGCTTCAAGAGGGGAGAGATAGCGATAGACAAAATGCTGACCGCCAAAACCGAACGGTTTGGCAAACACATTGGCGGGCTGCCGCTCCAGCAGTTTCAGCGGCCTTTCGGGAGGACTATAGCCGACGCGCGTCTTGGCGTTGACGAAGCCGCTGAGAAGCCGAGAGCTCTTTGAATCGGTCAGGTCGATCGTCAAATCGAACCGGAAGCCGCGCAGCGCCCGGACTATCGCGTAGAACTCTTTTCCGCGCTCCAGCGGCGTGCCCCGCATGCGAGCCCGCCTGAACGGAACCACCTCGGAAGCGATGCCATGCCCAACCACGAAGCTCTCGAAGTGTGCTTCGCAGAGGAACACGATCCTGGCACCTGGGAATTCGAGCTGCAGGTTCCTGGCGAGGGTCGAGGCGAGAACGATATCGCCTATGAACTTCGTTTGAATGATCAGGATCGAGCGGAACGGAGCGGGTGAGATCTGCAACATCTGTTTCCCGAGACAATTAGCGGTTATCCGCAAATTGATCGCATACAATGTCGACATTACGCGATACCGCTAGCACGTTCGCGTGAGTTTTCATACAAAACCGTAAGCTTCGTACCAGTCTATCCACGCCCCGTCTTCGTTGCCTGCACCGCGGCCTGCGCAGCCGCCAGCCTGGCGATCGGCACACGGTAGGGCGAGCAGGAGACGTAGTCGAGCCCGACTTCCTCGCAGAAGCGGATCGACGAGGGATCGCCGCCATGTTCGCCGCAGATACCAAGCTTGATGTCGGGCCGGGTCGCCCTGCCCTTTTGCGCCGCCATGCGCACCAGTTCACCGACACCGTCAATGTCGAGCGAGACGAACGGATCCTGCTCGATGATGCCCTTCTGGCGGTAGGTTTCCAGGAAGGAGGCCGCATCGTCGCGCGAGATGCCGAAGGTGGTCTGGGTGAGGTCGTTGGTGCCGAAGGAGAAGAACTCGGCCGACTCGGCAATGACATGGGCGCGGATCGCCGCGCGGGGAAGCTCAATCATGGTCCCAGTGAGGTAGTCGATCTTGACGCCGCTCTCGTCCATGACGCTCTTGGCGACCGCATCGATGCGCGCCTTCACATAATCGAGTTCCTTCACGAGGCCGACCAGCGGCACCATGATCTCGGGCACCACCAGCGCGCCGGCTTTCTTGCCGGCCTCGACGGCCGCCTCGAAAATGGCGCGCGCCTGCATCTCGGCGATCTCCGGGTAAGACACGGCGAGCCGACAGCCGCGATGACCGAGCATCGGGTTGAATTCGTGCAGTGCCTCGGTGCGCTGCCTGAGCTTGTCGGGCGACACGTTCATGGCGGCCGCGACTTCAGCGACTTCCGCTTCGGTCTTGGGCAGGAATTCGTGCAGCGGCGGATCGAGCAGGCGGATCGTCACCGGCAGGCCGGCCATGATCTCGAACAATTCCAGGAAATCCGAACGCTGCATGGGCAAAAGCTTGGCCAGCGCGGCGCGCCGGTCCTTCTCGGTGTCGGCCAGGATCATCTCGCGCATGGCGACGATGCGGGCGCCGTCGAAGAACATGTGCTCGGTGCGGCATAGCCCGATGCCTTCGGCGCCGAAAGAGCGCGCCATGCGGGCATCGAGCGGCGTTTCGGCGTTGGTGCGAACCTTCATCCGGCGCACCGCGTCCGCCCACTCCATGATGGCGGCGAAATCGCCCGACAATTCCGGCTGCAGCATCGCCACGGCGCCCTTGAGCACCTGGCCGTTGCCGCCGTCGATGGTGATGATGTCGCCCTTGCGGAAGGTCTGGCCCATAGAGAGCAGCGTGCCCGCCTTGTAGTCGACGCGCAGCGAGCCGGCGCCGGACACACAGGGCTTGCCCATGCCGCGCGCGACCACCGCCGCGTGGCTGGTCATGCCGCCGCGCGTGGTCAGGATGCCTTCGGCCGCATGCATGCCGTGGATATCTTCCGGACTGGTCTCTATGCGCACCAGGATCGCCTTGCGCCCTTGCGTCTTCAGGTCCTCGGCATCGCCGGAAGAAAAGACGATCTCACCGGTGGCGGCTCCCGGTGACGCCGGCAGGCCGACGCCGATGACGTCGCGCGCGGCTTTTGGGTCGATGGTCGGGTGCAGCAACTGGTCGAGCGAGGCCGGGTCGATGCGCGCGACCGCTTCCTCCTTGGTGATCAGTCCGTCCCTGGCCATCTCGACGGCGATCCTGAGTGCCGCCTTGGCGGTGCGCTTGCCGGACCGGGTCTGCAGCATCCACAATTTGCCGCGCTCGATGGTGAATTCGAGATCCTGCATGTCGCGGTAGTGTTTTTCCAGGCTGTCGGAAATGGCGACGAAGGACTGGAAGGCGTCCGGCATCAGCTTCTGCAGTGACGGCTTGTCGGAGCCCGCCCCGATGCGCGCCGCCTCGGTGATGTTCTGCGGCGTGCGGATGCCGGCAACGACATCCTCGCCCTGCGCGTTGACCAGGAACTCGCCATAGAGCTGCTTTTCGCCGGTCGACGGGTTGCGGGTAAAGGCAACGCCGGTGGCCGAGGTCTCGCCCATATTGCCGAACACCATGGCCTGGACGTTGACCGCCGTGCCCCAGCTTTCAGGGATGTCGTGCAACCGCCGGTAGGTGATGGCGCGGTTGTTCATCCAGCTCGAAAACACCGCGCCGATCGCGCCCCAGAGCTGCTCGTGCGGATCCTGCGGGAACGGCTTGCCCAGCTCTTCCTCGACCTTGGCCTTGTAGAGAGCGATGACGCCTTGCCACTCGATGGCCGTCAGTTCGGTATCGAGTTCATGGCCGAGGCTGGCTTTCTGGTCTTCCAGGATTTCCTCGAACACCTCGTGATCGAGGCCCATGACGACGTCGGAATACATCTGGATGAAACGGCGGTAGCTGTCATAGGCAAATCGCGCATCGCCGGAATCGGCGGCCAACGCCTCGACCGTCTCGTCGTTCAATCCGAGATTGAGCACGGTGTCCATCATGCCGGGCATCGACGCCCGGGCTCCGGAACGCACAGAAACCAGGAGCAGCTTCGACGGGTCGCCAAACCGGCGGCCGGTCAGCCGGCCGATATGGTCGAGCGCGACGGCGACATCGGCTTCCAATCCCGCCGGGTAGGTGCGGCCATTGGCATAGTAGGCATTGCAGACATCGGTGGTGATCGTAAAGCCGGGCGGCACCGGCAGGCCCAGGCTGCACATCTCGGCCAGATTGGCGCCCTTGCCGCCCAGCAGATTCTTGTCGCCGGCACGGCCTTCCGCCGCGCCATCGCCAAAGGTGAAAACCCACTTGGTCATGCTTTGCTCTCCGGTTGCAGGAGATTGGAAAGATTGGCGAAACGGAAAGCTCCACCCGTGTTCGACTTTGGAGCGATATGATGCTGCAGTGCGAAAGGCAAGCGCCGGGCAAGTGCTCGGGTCGCTACAATCGATTAAGAAAAAGCCATCCCCCGGGATGCGTCAAAAAGACTTGCTACCGGACGCTTCGACATCTAGAACATAAAGGGAACAAAGAGGTGCATCATGAAACAGCCTGGAAAACTGGACTATCTGGAAATGCCGGCGACCGGCGGCACGCTGGACCGCCTGAAAGGCTTCTACAGCGCTGCCTTTGGCTGGTCGTTCACCGATTATGGACCAACCTATTCGGCCTTTACCGAGGGGCTGGACGGAGGTTTTCAGGCCGATGCGGAGGAAGCGCCGGCCAAGCCGCTGCCCGTGCTTTACGGTGAGAATCTGGAACAAACCCTTCGCGCGGTCGAAAGCGCCGGCGGAACTATCGTCAAGCCGATATTCCCATTCCCCGGCGGCCGACGCTTCCACTTCGTCGACCCAGCCGGTAACGAGCTGGCTGTATGGTCCCAATAGTCGGTTTGTGGGTCATCTGGCGGCAACCGCACTGCTGGTCAGCTGAGCGTGCTAGCGATCGCTCATAAGCATTGTGCTTTTCGGCTGCTCTGCTAATAACGCGCCGCACAAGCGACTCTGACGGCTATTGGGGCGTCGCCAAGTGGTAAGGCATCGGTTTTTGGTACCGACATTCCCAGGTTCGAATCCTGGCGCCCCAGCCAAGCGCAGACTTCATTTGAGACTGAACCACGTACTGAATCGGCTCTCTTCGAAACGCCGCGCCAACCCGCAGATGCATGCGATGCACTGACGCTAAAGCCTGGACCTGACCAAGAAGTGTCACGCTCGGGCGTGCCTTGGCAATCTCGCCAGCCACGCAGACCGACCCCTGCTGCACCTGAGCTGTCAAGAGTGCCCTTATTGCGTGCGAGCAATCTTATTCGCAGACATGGCTGGCCGTCAGCACGCTGTCAGAGCAAGTTGTAGTTGGCCCCTCCATATCTTGTCCCGATGCTTCAAGTTTCCATACCAGCACTTGATCCCATCAGCGTCCTAAATGTGTGCTATTTTTGCTACATTTTTCGGCCTTCTGCCTAAAATCTGTGGTTTAGTTACAGCTTAATAATGAAACGTCCACGTTAATTTGCAAGATAGCGAACAAAGTCAGGCGCACGCTCGGCTGGGGCGCTCTTAAAAAGCGCAGGGGAAACGTGGGTGGGAAAATGAAGACGACAGGTCTGTCGACCAAGGTCATGGGCGTTGGTCTCTTGATGACGGCTACCATGCTGAGCTGCTGGGGCGCGCATGCACTGACACTCAAGGAGGCCATGGCGGTTGCGGTTGAATCCAACCCGGAAATCGGCCAGGCCATAGAAAACCGTGAGGCAATCGAGTTCGAGCTGCGGCAGGCAAAAGGGCTCTATCTCCCAAGTGTCGACCTGGAGGCATCCACTGGCGCTCGCCGCCTGGACAACTCCACCCGCCGCGCACTTTCCATCGAGCACGATGCACTTTATCCCGCGGAGACCGATCTGACGGTTTCGCAGACGCTTTATGATAGCGGCGCAAGGCGAGCCGAACTCAACCGTCAAGCCTCGCGAGTCGATGGCGCTTCATTCCGCGTGCTGGAACGATCCGAGTTTATCGGGCTGTCGGTTGTCCAGGATTACCTGGAATACATGCTTCAGGCCTCGATCGTGGCAGAGGCAAAGAAGAATCTGGGCTTTCATCAAGCGATTCTCCATGACATCAAGGAAGGCATAGCAGGCGGCGGGTTGAACGAAGCCGACCGGCAACAGGCCGAGGAGCGCTTGTTTGCGGCCAAGGCCCGCATGCAGGAGGCCTCCGAGGAGCTCGAGGCCTCGAGGATACGCTTCTTCAAGACCGTCGGGAAACCTCTGACCAACGCTTCGAGGCCAGGCGATGTTTCCTCTGCGCTACCAAGGTCCCTGGATGACGCGCTGGGCATTGCGCGAGAGAACAATCCACGCGTTCACATGGCCAATAGCGATATTGCCGCTGCTAGCTCGCTGGTTGACGCCGCTCGGGCGAAATACGGCCCTTCGATCGTCGCCGAAGGCACTGCCCGGGCCGGATATGACATTGACGGCGACAATGGAGACACGTCTGATCTGCAAGCGCGGCTGGTGCTGCGTTGGAACCTGTACCGGGGCGGCATCGACAAAGCGAATGAACAGGAGCAAATCCGCCGCGCCAGCGAGCAGCGGCTTGGGCTGCATCAGGTTCTGCGGGAGATCGAAGAAGCAGTTCGCACGTCGTGGGATCGCCGCTTCCGGCAAGCCGATCTGGCAAAGACCCTGAAGCTGCAAGCCGCCACCAACGAGAAGCTGGTTGCCTCTTATCGCGAGCAGTTCAAGGTCGGACAGCGCTCGCTGCTCGATGTGCTGGATGCGCAGAATACGCGGTTCAACACAGCGACGCTGGCGGACACCGCGTCATACGCATCCCTCTTTGCCCAGTATCGGCTCCTGGCAGCGACCGGGCAGTTGCTGAAAACGATGGACATCCATCCGCCAAAGCAGGCCGCGGCCTACGCCAAAGAAGAATTCGCGGTTCCGCAGATCCCGGACACCGAGACCTATGCGCGGACGCCGTCGGAACAGACGAACGATATACCCTTCGACATCCTTGCCCCGGTCAGGAAAAAGTGAGCCGGTGTAAGGGGCGTTGAGGGCCTGGCGGGCGGGTCGTGAATCAGCAGCCACATATTCTATCACCCAAGGAGGCGTTCAAGGCCTGCTTTTCGGCGGTCGCCGCTTATCTCGGCAGGCCGAGCGCGGAGACCGTCCTGTTTGCCGGGGTGCCGATTTCGGACACGCGCATCGAGGTCACCGAGATCCGGCATCTTGCCGAACGCATCGGTCTCGAGACCCACGAATTCAACCATCGCGACTTCTTGCGCGGTCGCGTCGATCTTCCGGCAATTCTCTTCCGCGTCAGCCAGTTGCCGATTGCCCTGCTGGCGGAAATCGACGGCGAAGGGTATCTCACTGCACCGCAGGAAGACGGGCGCACGACCGTCGGCAAATCCGAGCTGGCCGCAAGTTACATCAGTGGCGGCGTATCCTTCTCGATCACCTATGCCAACGCCACCGAAGGCATGAAGGTCGGGTCGGCGCAGCAGATCGAACGGCGCCATTGGCTGACGGGAACGATGGGCGCTTTTTGGCGCACCTATTCGAAGGTCATGCTGTCGGCGATCTTCATCAATCTGCTGGCCATCGCCTCGCCGATCTTCACCATGAACGTCTATGACCGAATATTGCCGAACAAGGCGATATCGACGCTCTGGGTGCTGGCAATCGGAATCGGCGCCGTCATTCTCTTCGACCTGCTGCTGAAGACGGCCCGGGCCTCGCTCATCGACTATGCCGGACGCAAGGCGGACCTGCGAATATCGTATCTGCTGTTCGAGAAGGTGCTGAATTCATCCTTGTCCGCGCGCCCGGGCTCGACCGGCGAATATGCCAACCGCGTCACTCAATATGAGTTCGTCAGGGAGTTTTTCACCTCCAACACCATCAGCGTCTTCATCGACACCGCCTTCGTCTTCATCTTCCTGCTCGTCATCTACGCGATCGGCGACTGGCTGGTCATCATACCGGCCCTGGCATTCGTGGCGTCGGTAGTCGTCGGCCTCGTCACGCAACGCCGCATCGGCAAACGGGTCGCCGCCTCGATGAACGAAGCATCCCAGCGTCAGGCCTTGCTGGTCGAGTCCATCTCAACGCTGGAAACAATCAAGTCGCTGCGCGCCGAAGCCTATTTGCTGAGGAAGTGGGGCGAGCATTCGAAGAATGCAGCCAACACCTCCGAGAAGATCAAACAGCTTTCGGCGGCGGCCGGCAACATCACCCAGGCCATCCAGCAGCTTGTGACGGTCGCCTTGGTCGTGGCCGGGGCCTATGCCTTTTCGGAAGGGCATGTTTCGACAGGAGCCATTATCGGAACGGTGATGCTGGCGAGCCGGGCCGTGGCTCCGCTCGGCCAGATCGCGATCACCTTGTCGAGATTTCGCCAGGCCATGCTCTCCTTGAGAATGGTGAACTCCATCATGGCCCAACCAGAGGACCGGCCGGACACGGTGGGCTTTGTCAATCGCCCGATCCGCAATGGGGCGATGACGTTCAAGAATGTCGGCTTCGTCTACCCTGGATCGGAAAATGAGGTTCTGTCCGGCCTGAACCTTTCGGTGAAGCCGGGGGAGCGCATCGGCATCATTGGCCGCATTGGGTCAGGCAAGACGACGATGGGCCGTCTGATCGGCAGGCTTTTCCTGCCGAGCTCCGGCGAGCTGCTGCTGGATGGCATCGACATCCGCCAGTATCACCCGTCTGAGGTGCGCGCCGCCGTCGGAATCGTCGCGCAAGCTGGCGATCTGTTTTCGGGCACCGTGAAGGAGAACCTGCTCATGGCGTCTCCGGAGGCGACCGACGAACAGATCATCGAAGCCGCAAAAGCCGCCGGCGTCGACGAGTTCGTCTCTCGCCATCCACGCGGCTACGATATGAATGTCGGCGAGCGGGGCACCAATCTTTCCGGCGGGCAGAGACAGACAGTGGCGATTGCCCGGCTGCTTTTGACCAAGCCGAAGATCGTCTTTCTGGATGAACCGTCGGGCTCGATGGACCTGGCTTCGGAACGACAGCTGATCAAGCAACTCAAGACAGCTTTTGATCACAACACGACACTGATCGTCTCGACACATCGCTTCAGCATGCTCGAATTGGCGGATCGCCTTATTGTTATCGAACAAGGGAAGATAGTTGCCGATGGACCAAAAGAACAAGTCATTCAGGCGCTGCAGAGAACGAATTCCTGAATGAACAATTATATCGGGCTGAAACCGATATAATAATGAGGCGTTGGAAATGCTTGCCAGGGAAGACCGACCGCCGCTTTTCGCGACGGCGTCCATATTCATCATAGCGGCGCTCTTCGTCGCTTTTGTCGCTTGGGCATCGTTCGCCGAAGTCGACGAGATCGCGCGTGGCGACGGCAAGGTCATACCGGCCTCCAAGACGCAGGTCATCCAAGCCAGTGAACCGGGTGTCGTTCAGGAAATCGCTGTAAAGGTGGGGCAGGTCGTCAGGAAGAACGACCTCATCATTCGTCTCGACAACACATTGAACACGTCCAGCCTCGGCGAACAGCAGGCCAAGGCGCGGGCGCTGCAAACACGTATCGCCAGGCTTAAATACGAACAGAGCGGCAACATCACCGGATCATTTCCGTGCCCGCAGGACATTCAGTCGGTGGCGCCGGAAATCTGCGACAACGAGCAAAACCTCCTCGTTGCCCGGCGCGAAAACTTCGACAACAAGCTGTCGGTGCTCAAGTCGCGCCTCGACCAGCGCGAAAAGGAACTCGACGAGGCGAACGCCAATCTCGACCGCCTGACGAAAAACCTGGCTGTGAGCGACCAGCAGGCGACGCTGGTCGAGGCGATGGTCAAGAAAGGTCTGATGGCAAGGACCGAGCAGCTCAAGGTCGAGCAGCAGCAGACCGAACTCAACGGCCAATTGAACCTGGCCGGCGAGACCATGAAGAAGGCCAAGTCCGCGATCACCGAGGCGCAGCTCCAGGTCGAGGAACTCGGGCTGCAGTTGAAGCAGGAAGCGCTCGATGACCTGACGCAGGCCTTGGCCGATCTTTCAGTGGTGGACGAAACCATTCGCGGCGCGACCGACAAGGTCGCGCGAACGGATATCCGCTCTCCGGTGGATGGTATCGTCAACACGATGGAGCTGAACACCGTCGGCGCCTTCGTCCAGCCGGGTACCGTCGTAGCCGGCATCGTCCCCACTTCCGAGACATTGCTGGTGGAAGCGCGTGTTTCGCCCCGCGATGTCGCCTTTATCCGCCCCGATCAGGATGCCTTGATAAAAGTCACGGCTTACGACTTCTCGATCTTTGGCGGCATCGAAGGCAAGGTCTCCAACATAACTGCGGACAGCCTGGTCGATCAGAAGACGGGCGAGCCCTATTATCAGGTGCGTGTTTCAACCGAGAAATCGACACTGGAGCGAGACGGAAAGGCATATTCGATCATCCCCGGGATGATCTGTTCGGTGGATATCAAGACCGGACGCAAGACGATCCTGAGCTACCTGCTGAAGCCGATCAACAAGGCGCGTCAGGAGGCAATGAGTGAGCGGTAGCGCCATCTCTCCCCCGGTCCCGAAGGACCGTTTGCTTCTGCCGCTCCCGACAGAAGATTTCGAGCTCGAGTTCCGCGTCGTGGCACGCGGCGGCATAAGGCGCGGCATCCGTCTGGAACGGGCTTTCTGGCTTTCGCTGAAGCAGATGGCCGAGAGCCGGAAATGCACCATCGGCATGCTGGTCGACGAGATCGCTGAAAGTCACGCGGAGAAAGGAAACCTGACCTCGGCAATTCGGGTGGCCTGCATACGCGCGTTGGGGCACGAGAACCTGAATTTGCGCAGGCTTGCGTCGATCAGGACGGTAAACGCCATTCTGCTTGCCTGTCCGTCGCCGGCTTTTGCCCTGGCATCGACGAAGAAGATCGTGACGTTCAATGCGCCGTTCCAGCAACTGGTCAAACGGCAGTTGCCGACAGCATTCGACGGAGACACGCGGCAGGACCTTAAGCTGGCATTGGATCTCAACGTGGCGGATATATTCGCGCGCCTCGACACCAACGGCGACGTTGCCGTTGCGAGCGGGTTTGTGATCGGTGCCGGCGAGCGTCGCTACCGGGGCCAGTTGAACGTGGTGCGGGCGCCGGTGCTGGACCTGGAATTGCTGATGGCTTTTGTCTTCAACGGCTAGAGCCGCTCGTCCTTTCGCGGTTCTATCTCTTTGTCTCGACCCAATTCCCGGCGGAAAGCCCTATGCACTTTTCCTGAATCGCTTTGGCATCCGGCCAGACAAAAAGCGACCGCGCCTTGTCTCTATTTGACTTCCATCTGCGCGCCTTCGCCAGGCGCGACGGTTTCGAAACCGCCCTTGACGTCGGCCATCTGCGCGGCTCCCGGTTTGGACCCGTGGATCCATGCCCGGTCGGTGCTGAACGAGTACAGTGGCTGATAGTCCGGAAGCGCGCTGTCCTTGAGCACCGTATTGTTGAGACTGTCGAGAATGTAAGCGCCGCTTGCAGTACTCACCGAAAGCACGGCGTGGAAGAAGCCTCGCTTGCGGTCCCGGAGAACGACGAGCGACATGCTGCTTGCCGGAATGCCAGCCCTCAGCAACGCCGTCATCTTGAGGATGGCGAAGTCCTCGCAGTCGCCGGCATGATTGGCGAGGACTTCCGAAGGCTTCGCCCAGTAGTCGAGCTTGCCGTAAACGACGCTATCCTTCTTGTAGGCGATCAGGTGGTTGATGCCGCTGTTGATGTAGGACAGTTTTTCGACAAACCCCTTGCCTTGGGCAGCCGAGACCATGGCCGCGAAGGCCGGGCTCTCGTGGTCGCAGGGACTGCCCGCGGTGCAATCGATTATGGCCTGGTAGACCGGTGCCCAGCGCGCCGAAACGGGAAAATTGTGCATTGACAGCGCAACCGACCCGAACACGCCCGGGATAATCGATGCTGTCCGCATCGGGTCGATGCCTCCTTGCGCCATCGAGGCGCTGGACCCATTCTGCGCGGAAACGGGACTGTAGCCGTTCAGGACAAGGCTGATCCGGTAGGGCGCGACCGGCTGCCAAGGCTGGTACCTCTGCAGCGAAACGCCGCCGAGACCAGGCGGCACCTGGACCGTCGCAAGCAGTGCTGTTTCGGGCAGGTCATCCCTGACGCCAGGCCCGGCAAGCGCCGGCTGCGTCGCGCCGGCTATCCCCACTGCCAGCAGAAGCAGCTTGAGTTTGCTCTTCCCCGAAGCATTCTTTTGTTTTTTCATGGCGCGCACCTTTGACTGTGGACGCTACCAATCTTGTCTCAAATTACTGGAAATGAAGGTGGATAAGTTTCCCGCAAATTCTCTTTGCTACTTTGAGTAAAATTTTAGATGTATTTATACTTCTATTTACCAAGTTTTTCGCATTGCCAACCGCGAAGCACCGCGCACTCCAAGAAAGATATAACAGATTATATGATCACAGTTTACCAAGCGTAAAAAAAGTCATCGAAGGCATATCCAAATATATAGAATAGATTGACGGACCGTTGCAAAGTCAAGCCGCCGCCTGTCTCTTTCTCGGAAATGCCGGAGGGGTTTAAGCTATGGCGACCAGTATTGAATTGGACAACGTTTCGAACTCGTGGGACGAGCATTCCGTTTCCAACGATCACCACGACCTGACAGCGCCGATCCAGGTGGTGGCGCAAGCCGCGCCGGCCGAGCAAGCGGCGGCACCGTCCCAAACAGCACCGGCCTCGGCCGAGCCTGTGCCGGTCGATGTCGGCGGTGGCGCGCCAGCGGCTGCTCCGCCAGCGGCAAATGCGCCACACGAATACGTCGCCGACGCAAGCAACGTCGTCAGACTTCCCGCCAATGTCTCGATCGACAACATCAAGGTCGACGGTCACAACCTCGTGCTCGAGCAGGCGGACGGCTCGGTCATCGTCATCAAGGACGGTGCCCTGAATGTGCCGACCTTCATTTTAGGCGAAGTCGAAGTGCCGCGCGTGGCCTTGATCGCGGCGCTGGAAGCGAGCCATGTCGATGTGGCTTTTGGCACGGACGGTTCCATCTCGGCGGGCCCGGGAGGCTCGACCTCGAGCGCCGGCGGCAATTTCGAACAGCCTCCCGGCGGGATCGGCGACGGCTTCGGCCTTTCGGCATTGCTGCCACCGACGGACCTGCAATTTGGCCAGCCCGATCATCGTGAGCTGTTCCCGGGATTGGCACCGAACCACACGCCGTCGATCCTCGACCTGACGCCTGCGGTCGACGGCGGCGACACTATTGTCTCTGAGAAGGGCCTGCCGGCAACTTCGGGGTCGGAAGGCTCGGGCGAGGCGCAGGATCCCGCTCCCAACACGGACCAGTCCGAGATCAATACCGGCACTTTCACGATCTCCTCCCCCGATGGTATCGGATCGCTGACCATCGCCGGCCAGGTGATTTCGGGCGCCGCCCTTGCCAACAGCGCGTCGACGCCGATCGACATCACGACGGCTCTCGGCAACACGCTGACGATCGTCGGCTACGACGCCAGCACCGGCCAGGTGAGCTACACTTACACGCTAGTCCACAGCCAGGCGCATCCCGGCGCAGGCACCGATTCGATCTACGACAATATTACCTTGACGGTCACGGACACCGACGGCGACACTTCGGCTCCCGGCACGCTGTCGGTCCAGATCGTGGACGACGTGCCGACGGCGAACGCGGACGCCAACAGCGTCGCGGCGGGCAGCCATGCGGAGATCTCGGGCAACGTGATGACCGGGGCTGGCGAGACCGATCCGTCCACGAGCGCGGATGTGAAGGGCGCGGACGGCGCCAGCGTGACCTCGGCATTTGGCACGGGCGCGGCGCAGGACGTGACGTCCGCTGTCACCGGCACCACGATCGCGGGCCAGTACGGCACGCTGACGCTCTATTCGGACGGCCATTATACCTATGACCGCGCGGCGAACACACCGGGCGGCGTGAACGATGTATTCCACTACACGCTGACGGACGGCGATGGCGATCAGTCGAGCACCACGCTGACGATCAATATCGGCAATGAGCCGCCGAAGTTGGGCGATATCCCGGCCGCGGGTGCTGATGGTGCGATCGTATACGAGGCGGGACTGGCGAGCGGTACGCTGCATGACGGCTCGAACGCGGTGAGCGGCACGATCGGCTTCACCTCGCAGGATGGGGTGAACTCGGTGTCGTTGGGCGGCCATCCGCTGTCGAGCGATTCGGGTAATCCGACGACGTTCACGGACCCCACCACGGGCGGCACTGTGAGCGCCTGGTACGAGTACACCGGCGCGACCGGCGCCGGTACGATCCATTACAGCTACACGCTGACTGCAGACTACCCCAGCGCTACGGGTGGCGATGGAGCCAATACCGAAGCGGCACCCAGCTTCGCGGTCGTTGTGACCGACTTGGATAACCAGCCTGCCTCCGGCAACCTGGTGATCAATGTCATCGACGACGTGCCGACGGCGAAGGCCGACACCGACGCGGCGCAGTCCGGCGAGACGGTGACAGGCAATGTCGAGACCGGCACAAGCGCTCATGGCACCGGCGCGGCGGACACCGCTGGAGCGGACGGGATTGCATCGATCGCCTGGACGGGTTCGGTAACGAGCAACGGCGTGACGACAGTAACCGGCGCGCATGGCGTGCTGACGGTCTTCGCCAATGGCGACTACAGCTATCAGGCCACCCCGAATACGCCGACGGGCAATGACGTTTTCAACTACACGATCACGGACGGCGACGGCGACACCTCGCCGGCGACGCTGACGATCGAAGTGACCGGCAGCCAGCCGCGTGTGGTGGCAGAGATCGCGACGGTGAACGAGGCGGGCCTCGACACGACGCCGCCGGCCGGCGACCTAGGCCCCGGGACGGTTGACGGCTCGCATGCGGGCGACGGCTCGGAGACCAAGTCTGGCACGTTGACATTCTCGGATCCAGACGGAGCGACGGTGACCGGCGTTGCATCAGGCAATGTCGGCAGCGACGTCAGCGGCAATGTCGGCACGAACATCAGTGGCACGTACGGCATCCTGCACGTAAACGCGGATGGCAGCTACACCTATACGCTGACTTCGCCGGAGGCGAATGTTCCGGCGGGCAACGACGGCGCCAACATGCAGCCCGGGCAGGACGTGTTCACGTTCACGGTGACCGACGGCCTTGGCAACACGTCCACGTCGACCATCTCAATCAATATCCTGGACGATGTTCCTTCGATAACGCTTAGCGGTACGGCAGCGCCGACGCTGAGCGTCGACGAGAGCTTCATTCCGGTGATCGGCTCGGTCGGCGGCGGCGGCGGCAACGTCTCGTCCGGCAACTTCGCGGCCAACTTCGCGGTGACGCCGGGCGCGGACGGACAGTCCGGCTCGACCGCCTACTCGCTGACCATCAACAATTCCACGACCACCCTGGTCGACTCGCTCACCGGCCAGACAGTGCATCTGGTGGCCAATGGGGCGGGCGAAGTCGATGGCTATGTGACCATCAGCGGAGTGCAGACCAATGTCTTCACGCTGACGGTCGACGCCACCGGCAAGGTG
>NZ_ML703263.1:276099-485543 GCF_008520305.1 Mesorhizobium sp. SARCC-RB16n
TGGGCGGGCAGATCACCATCCATGACGACGGCCCCTCGATCACGCTGAGCGGGGCGGCGGCGCCAACGCTTGACGTCGATGAAAGCTACCTGGCGAACGGCTCGACACCGAACGCGGCGCTGACGTCAGCTTCGGCCGCCTTTGCGGGAATGTTCACCGTCGTGCAGGGTGCCGACGGCGCCACCACCAGCTACGGCGTGAGCGTCTCCTCACAAGGTGTGACCTCTAACCTGATCGACTCGGCTACGGGCCAGGCAGTGGTGCTGACACAGAGTGGCGGCACTGTTTCGGGCTATGTCACCGGCCACAGCGGCGATGCCGCCTACCTGGTGTTCACACTCGCGGTCGACACA
This sequence comes from Mesorhizobium sp. SARCC-RB16n, assembly GCF_008520305.1. GTDB lineage: Bacteria > Pseudomonadota > Alphaproteobacteria > Rhizobiales > Rhizobiaceae > Mesorhizobium. Next base: position 276,453 of record NZ_ML703263.1, read on the forward strand.
GCGAGCGGCCAGGCAACGCTGTCGGAGTTCCGCGCCGTCCACCAGAATACTGCAGACAATCCAACGGACACCTCCGAAGGCATCAGCCTGACCTCAGGCCTGGTGACACTGACGGCGACCGTGACCGATCACGATGGTGACCACGCCTCGCAGTCGATTGATCTCGGCTCCAAGGCCACTTTCCATGACGACGGTCCTTCGCTGGGCTCCTTCACGTCGGGCACCATTCCCAACGAGGTCGGATCGCTGGCAGGCTTCTTCTCGCTGGTACAAGGCGCGGACGGCATTGATCACTTCAACATCACCGGTCCGGCGATCACCGGTATCACCTACAGCCAGTCGCACACCGCGGACGGCACGACCGTTCTCCACGCCACGGCCGGCGCGACCGATGTTTTTGATCTGACCGTGCGAGCGGACGGAACCTACGAGTTCGATCTGGTCACACCACAGGCAGCGACGGCGGTGTCGGTGGCGCTCGGCGGCATCACTGCCGGGGGTCCGCAAAATCATGTTGAGGTAGCTGGCGGGACGGTCGAGCTCGAAGCTCTGAGTGGCGGAGGAATAAATGCGTCCACCCAAGGCTTCGGCGTCGCAAACAACCACTTCACGACTGGCGAGTCGTTTTGGATCGAGTTCCACTCTCCGGGCAACACGGCGACGAACGACGCGCATGGCGTGAACGGGCAGCTCGTCGATTCGGTAACGTTTACCGCCAACGGCTCGGGCACGGTCGACTGGACAGCTTACAATTACGCCGCGGACGGCACGACCATCTTGAACCAGCAGTCCGGAACGGCCACCGTCGTTGGCGGGCAGTTGATCATCGACCCGACGATACAGTTCAACTCGATGACCGTAGCCAGTACCTCGGGCGATATGCGCCTCGATAACTTGAGCTACTCAAAGACCGTGTTGCCACCCGACCTGAATCTTGCCTTCCAAGTCTCAGCAACCGACCATGATGGAGACACAACGTCGACGTCATCGCTCAATATCCATCAGGTGGCATCAGGTAGCGGCGGCAGCTTCACCCTTACCGGGACAGCAGGCGACGATGTGATCGCCGGAAGCTCGCACACCGATACGATCGCAGGCGGAGCCGGAACCGACATTGCCGACTATACCGGCAGCGTTGGGGCCATCTCGATCCATCTTGCCGACGACGGCCATGCGTCGGGTGCGCCAGCAGACCCCAATAACCCAGCGGCCGGAACGATCGGCGGTGGCGACGCCGCAGGCGATACGCTTACCGGCATCGAGGGTCTGATCGGCGGCTCCGGTGACGATCATCTGTTCGGCAACGCCCTTGCCAACTATCTCGCCGGGGGCGCCGGTAACGACACACTCAACGGCGGCGGTGGCAACGACATCCTCATCGGCGGTGCCGGTCAGGACACGCTGATCGGCGGCACGGGGGCCGACACGTTCAAGCTTGATCACCTCGACATCAAGGATCTCATCAGCGACTACAGCGGCGTGGGCGGCGACGGCGACAAGATCGACCTGACTGCGCTCTTCGACACAGCGCCAGCTGGTAACATCAGCAACTACGTGCACTACAACAGCGGGACTGGCGCGCTGAGTGTGGACACCAGCGGCTCGGGTAACCCCGCCAATTTTGTCGACGTGGCGCAGCTTACGAACACACCCGTCGCTGGCACGATTACGATCCTTTACGACGACAACACCCATGCGCAGCACACGGCCACGATTTAGCACTTCTGCGCGCTCGTGCTCCCATGCTATGCATTAGTGGAACATGAAATGGCAATTTGGAGAGGGGCTTACATGAATATTCGCGCAAGATTGCTGATTTCGGCCACGGCGCTGCTCTTGGCCGGATCGACCGGCTTTGCAGCCGACATCATCGAAGGCCCGACGGCCGATTATTGCCGCACCGTTGGAACGTCCAACCTCGTGCTGACCGACAACACGGTCGACCTCACGAAACAGGTCGTGAAGCTGATGGACGAATCCGTCGCGGTCGCCAACAGCCCGGAATGGATCCATTCATCCCGGCCGGTCTTCGTCTGGGCATCGGAAGCCAAGGTCGCCTGCGGCATGGCTTACGGGTACCTGAAGACCAACTACAAGGACGAAGATACGCTCAACAAGTGCGAGTGTTTTCACGACCGCATGGTCGAGTACATGAACTGACCGCAGGAGCGAGAGCGCGCTGGCAGAGAATGGAATCTGACCGGCCGGTCCACGGCCCGCGGACATGGGTGGTCGCTTCCGCGCTGGCCATGTCGTTGCTCGGCTGCCAATCGAAAGGCGCGGTGTCCGACGCGCTCGATCCCGCTGCGATCCAGGCCGCCAATCCGCCGGCTGCTGTTGCCAACGCAAGCCTGGCAACGCAGTCCCTCGGCACCGGCCCCACAAGAGTCGCCATGCTGCTGCCCCTCTCCGCCCCCGGATCCGCGGGGGAAAACGGCAGAAAGATGCTCGATGCCGCCAAGCTCGCGATGACGGACCTCGGCAACCCGCTGCTGATGCTTACCATCGAGGACACGAGGGGAGACGCGACCTACTCCCAGCAACTGGCGGTAAAGGCCATAACCTCGGGAACGAAAGTGGTCATCGGTCCGACCGAACTACCGGCGGCGCAGCATGTCGCGAAACTGTCGGGCTCAAACCGGCCGGTGGTTCTGGCTCTTGCGGACAATTTTGCCGGTGGCCCGGGCGTCTATGCGGTATGCCTCAGCGAGGCGGACAGCGCCGCCGCGGGAGCCGGCGCGATCGCGGCCAAGGGCGGCAAGAAGTTCGTCCTGCTGGTGCCGGCGGGCGCGAGTGCCGATATCATGGAAAAGCGGGTCGCCAACAGCCTCAGCGTGTACGGAGCCGCACTTGCGATCACCATACCCTATACGAGCGCCGACAGCGCGGCCAAGGCGGTGGCGGACATGGGCTCGCTGGTGGACGCGCCCGATGCCGTGGTCGTTGCCAGCGGCGACAGCAATCCGTCGCCAATCCTGATCGCCCTGAAGGCAAAGGGCATTCCTGGAAAATCGACTCCCGTGATTGGCACGAACCGCTGGCTGGAGCACCCGACCAGTCCACTATTCGAAGGGGCCTATATCGCGACGCTCGACCAACACGAGACAGGTCCGATTTCGGATCGTTTCAAGGCAACCTTCAACTACCAGGCTGACGTCAATGTCGCTTATGCCTATGACATGGTTGCCCTGACCGCGGGAATTGCGAGCGCTGCCGGTCCCAACGGTTTCAACAGGCAGGTCTTCGAGAACCGGAGTGGATTTCGCGGATCGACCGGCTTGTTCAGGTTCCGCGCGGATGGATCCAGCGAACGCTCGATGCCGTTTTACCGGATTGAAAAGGGTGCGCTCAAACTGGTTGCCAAATCGACGTCCAGCTTCTAGCGAACTTGGCGCCGGCGGCCTGATGGGGCATGCCGGACGCTTTCGCCTGATGATTGCGGTCGCAAGCCTCGAGCTTCTCGTCGGCATCCTGCTGCTGGTCAAGGCAGCGACCCTGTTCCCTGTCGAACGGACCGCCACCGGCCCGGCCCCGGACATCAGCGATGAAGTCGCGCAACACCCGGTTCGATCGATCGTCAATTCGGCCCGCAAGATTGCCGAGAATCTCATCACACCGCCGCAGATCGAGGGGCCTGACGTGGAGCGGGTGGAACCTCGTTCGCCTCTTGGCGACCTCGGCCTCGCCACACGCCCCAAGCCATCGATGCCCAAGGATTGGCAGGAAACACCGCTCTACCGTCCGGTGGCCACGTCGTCGGCCGGTTTCGACTCGATGGGGCGGAAACTGTTCATCAGCGGGACCCAGAGCGTCGAGGCCGACAGGGTCTGCCTGTTTCACGATAGCGCTTGGCCTTGCGGACAGCGGGCGCGCGCGGCTTTCAACAACTGGATTCGCGGGCGGGCGCTGAACTGTTTCGTGCCTCCGGCGGTCGATCGCTTCCCCGTCGCGGCGACATGCAGGCTGGGCAAACAGGATGTCGGCGCCTGGCTCGTATCGAATGGCTGGGCGCTGGCCTTGCCGAGCGGCATCTATGGCAAGGCCGAAGCAACAGCCAGGACGGCGGAGATGGGAATCTTCGGACCCCCATAGGCGACGGCAGCCGGATACGCCGCAAAGATCGGCATCGTCTCCAGAAAGCTTGACGATTTTCCCGACGCCTCAAATTGTATTGTTCTTCGAAACCGAAATCGTAACTTGCCGGTCTTATGCTTGGCGTTCGAACGGAGATCGACGATGAGCAACGCAGCAGCTGATGTCTCGGCCCATCACGAATGGAAGAACGTCGCCTGGTTGGCGTTCCTTGGAACCATCGGCAGCCTGTGCGTCTCCCTGATCCTGAACTATCTGCTGTTGTTCAGCGAGACCCTGACGCCTTTCGGGCGCGGCATGATCACCGCAACGCTTTTGCCTTTGGTGATCTGCCTGCCGCTTTTTGTGTTCATAGGCCTGAAACTGGCCGAGATCCGTTGCTACCGGCGGGAACTCAACAGGGCCGCGACCTTCGATACGCTGACCGGTTGCCTGAACGGCACGGTCTTCACGTCGCTGATCGAGAGACGTGCAATCAGGCCTTCCCTTCCTGGCGAGCGATCGGGCGCCTTCCTGGTCATTCATCCTGAACATCTGAACGCCATCAACTTGCGCTTCGGCCTGAGCTGGGGCGACGAGGCCTTGCGCCTCATAGGCTCAACCATCCGGTCTTGCGTGCGCTCGCAAGACGTCGTCGGCCGCATAGGCGCGTCCATGTTCGGCGTCTTCCTTCCCGGAACGAGCGAGGCCGAAGCCAGGATGGTTGGCGAGCGTATCCGCGCCAGCGTCTCGCAGGTCTATTTTGCCCCTCAGGGCGCCGAGGAGATCCTGGCCGTCACCGTCGGGGGCGTGGTTTTCGAGCAGGATCTGGACTTCGAGGACATGTTCCGGCCGGCGGAAGAGAGCTTGTCGGGCAAAGGCGGTTTTGAACTGTCGCGTATTCAACGCGCTTCAACCTGAAGCCCCCAAGACTGGTTCGGTTTTGCCGCGACTTTTGCGACCATCGGGAAAGTCGATGCCAGAATCCATGGCTTATCGCCCGCGATCCCTTCGCTACGATCCTTGGCTGACGGCGAACGCGCAGCTCCTACGGGGCCGCGGCGCTGTCAGCGTCAGCTTGCCTCGCGCATCGCTTCCGCGGCCTGCAAGTCGACGGAGACCAACTGGCTGACGCCCTGCTCGGCCATGGTCACGCCGAACAGACGATCCATGCGCGCCATGGTGATGGGATTGTGGGTGATGATGACGAACCGTGTCTCGGTGGTCTTGGCCATCTCGTCCATGAGATTGCAGAAGCGCTCGACATTGTGATCGTCGAGCGGCGCGTCGACTTCGTCGAGCACGCAAATCGGCGCCGGATTGGTTAGGAACACGGCAAAGATCAGCGACATCGCCGTCAGCGCCTGCTCGCCGCCCGACAGCAGCGTCATGGTCTGCGGCTTCTTGCCGGGCGGGCGGGCAAGAATCTCCAGCCCCGCCTCCAGCGGATCCTCGGATTCGATCAGTTGCAATTCCGCCGTACCGCCACCGAACAGATGCGAGAACAGGCGCTGGAAATGGCTGTTGACCACATCGAAGGCGGCCAGCAGCCGCTCGCGGCCTTCACGATTGAGGCTCTGAATCGCTTGCCTGAGCTTGCGGATCGCTTCGATGATGTCCTCGCGCTCGGACACGATCGTCTCCAGGCGCTCGGAAAGCTCCTTCTGCTCTTCCTCGGCGCGCAAATTGACGGCGCCGAGCCGTTCGCGCTCGATCTTCAGCCGATCCAACCGGCGTTCGATCTCGGCCATCTCGGGCATCGGATCGTCGGCTTCCAGGCCGGTGTGGCGGATGACCAGATGCGGCGGCGTGTTGAGCGTTTCCTGGATGCGCGCCTCGACCTCCAGCCGGCGTTCGTCGGCCGCCGTCAGCCGTTCCTCGGCGCGGGCGCGGGTTTCGCGCGCTTCGGCCAGCGACTGGATGGCACCTGTGGCCGCCTTGTCCAGTTCGGCCTGCCTGTTCTCCGCCTCCTGCAGACGGTCGGCGGCCGCCTTGCGCAAGGTCTCGGCCTCGGTGAGCTGCGATAGCAGCGCACGGCGCTTGGCGTCGATCTCGTCGGGCGCATCGGCCAGCCGTTCGCGCTCGGCCTCGGCCTCGGCCTTCCGTTCGCCGAGCGAGGCGATCTGTGTCGAGGCGTTTTCGGCGCGCACCAGCCAGTTGCTGCGCTCGGCGCCGATGGCATCCAGCCGTCGCGTGCGTGCCTCGGCTTCGCGCCGCAAGCCTTCATGGACGGCGCGCGCGTCGGCCAGTGCGGCGCGGTCGCGCGAGACATTGGCGGAAGACTGTTCGAGCTGCAATTGCAGGTCGCCGAGATCCGGCGCGTCCTGCAGTAGCATCTCGGCCTCGACGAAAGCCGCCGACGTCTCCTCATGGCTGTCGACGATGCGCGCGCGGGCCTCGTCCAAAGCGGCGCGACGGCTCAAGAGTTCGCCGCCGGCTTTCTCGGCTTCAGCCAGCGCATTGCGGGCGGCGTCGAGCCGGTGCTGGGCATCGCGTCCGGCCTGACGCGTGGTTCGCTCCGCTTCGCTTGCCTGGCGCAGGGCCAGCTCGGCCCCTGCCAGCGCCTCCTCGGCCTGGCGCAGGACGAGGGTCGCCTGCACCGCTTCGGCGTCGAGTTCGGCAAGCCGGTTCTTCTGCGCCAGCCGTTGTGCGGCGGCGGTCGGTGCGTCGGCGCTGGCGGTCAGGCCGTCCCAGCGCCACAGCGCGCCCGCGCGGCTGACCAGGCGTTGGCCGGGCGCCAGAAGCCCCTGCAACCGGCGGCCGTCAGCGGCCTCGACGATGCCGATCTGCGCCAGGCGGCGGGCAAGTTGTGCTGGCGCACGAACTACGCTGGCAAGGCTCTTGATCCCTTCGGGGAGCGCGGCGTCGCCGGGCTGGATTTCGCTTTCGCCCCAATGCGCCGGTGCGCTGCGGTCGAGCGGCACGTCGAGGTCTTCGCCCAGGGCCGCGCCCAGAGCCGTCTCGAAGCCGCGCTCGACGCTGATCTGCTCCAACACGGAAGGGAAGAGATCGCCGCTGGCCGCGTTCAGGATCTTGGCCAGCGTGCGCGCTTCGGTCTCGATCCCAGCCAGTTCCGCCCTGGCGTCCTGAAGCGGCGGACGCGCGGCACTTTCGGTGCCACGAGCATCGATGACCGATTGCTCGGCCTGCGCCATCGCGGCCTCGGACTCTTCCAGCAACGCCAGCGCCTGTTCGACCAGGATCCGTTTCTCGGCCGGATCCGGCAGGCCGGCCACCTTGGCGAGGATGTCCGACAATTCCCGATCGACATCGGCGAGCTGGCGGGCGAAGCGATCGCGCCGCTCGGCGGTTTCGCGCAAGGTCCGTTCGATCTGATGGCGCGAGGCGGCGGCCTCGGCGCGCTCGGCGGTCAGCGCAGCAAGCTTGGCCTCGCTTTGCGCAAGCGTCGAGGCTGCCTGTTCGAATGCCGCGCGGGTGGTGGCCTCGCGCTCCGCGGCACCTGCGTTTTCGGAGTTCAGCGCGGCCTCTTCCGCGCGCAGGCGCTCGAGAACGTCGGCATTGTCGCGCACCATCCGCTCTTCGCGGGCGATGTCGCCGTCGAGCTGCTGCAGCCGGCGCTCGATTTCCGTCTGGCGGGCACGGATGCGGCCAGCTTCCTCCTCGATCTGCGACCTGGCGATCGACAGCCGCTGGAAGGCCGCTGCAGCCGCGGCTTCCGCGTCGCGCAGGTCAGGCAGGCGATGGGCGGAGATGGCCTGCTCCCTGGCCGCGTTCATCTGCGTGGCGGCGCGGTCGCCGACGAGCGCCGTGGCCATGGCCAGCGCCGAACGCGCCTCGCCTTCCTGCGTCTTGGCCAGCGTCCAGCGCAGTTGCAAGAGCGTGGCTTCGGCCTTGCGGATGTCGGCGGACAGGTTCTTGAAACGAGACGCCTGGCGCGCCTGGCGCTTCAGGCTTTCGATCTGGCTTTCCAGTTCGCCGACGACATCGTCCAGGCGTTCGAGGTTCTGTTCGGCTGCCTTAAGCCGCAGTTCCGCCTCGTGGCGGCGGGTGTGCAGGCCGGAAATGCCCGCCGCCTCTTCGAGCAGCGCGCGACGCGCTTGCGGCTTGGCCTGGATCAGTTCGCCGATACGGCCCTGCCCCACCATCGAGGGTGAGCGCGCGCCGGTCGACTGGTCGGCGAACAGAAGCTGCACGTCCTTGGCGCGCGCTTCCTTGCCGTTGATGCGGTAGAGGGAGCCCGCCTCGCGCTCGATGCGGCGTGACACCTGCAGTTCGTCGGCATCGTTGAAGGCCGATGGAGCCGAGCGGTCGCTGTTGTCGAGGAAAAGCGTGACTTCGGCGGTGTTGCGGGCGGGACGCGTGCCCGAGCCGGAAAAAATCACGTCGTCCATGCCGGACGCGCGCATATTCTTGTAGGAGCTTTCGCCCATCACCCAGCGCAGCGCCTCGACGAGGTTCGACTTGCCGCACCCGTTCGGCCCGACAATGCCGGTCAGGCCGCGTTCGATGACGAACTCGCCTGGTTCGACGAAGGACTTGAACCCAAGGAGGCGGAGGCGCGAAAACTTCATTCACGCGCCTCACAAAGGCGGGCAGCGCCGGAGCGCTGCCGCCTCGGCGCTGAGCTGATGTCAGAGCAGAGGGTCGATGATGGCCGACATTTCCTCAATCGACATCGCCCCTTTGTAGGTCTTACCGTTGATGAAGAAGGTCGGTGTCGAGTCGACCTTGAATTCATTGGCGCCACGCTTTTGGACCGATCTCACATCGTCCAGAAGTTTCTGGTCCGTCAAGCAGGCCTCGAAGGACTCCTGTGTAAAACCGGCCAGCTTGGAGATTTGCAGCAGCGCCTCCTTGGTGTTGGACACGCCGACCCAGTTCGCCTGCTGCCTGAACAGCACATCGACCATCGGGAAATAGTTGTCCTTGGAGCAGCGCGCCAGCATGAAACCGGCTTCGGCGCTCGGATCGAAGGGGAATTCGCGCAGGATGTACCGGGCCTTGCCGGTATCGATGTACTTCTTCTTCAGCTCCGGGAAGGTGGTTTCGGCGAAATGCGCGCAGTGCGGGCAGGTCATCGAGGCGTATTCGACGATAGTGACCTTGGCGTCATCCTTGCCGAGCTGCTTGTCGGGCAGCGCACCCGGCTTCAGCAATTCAGCCATATCCACCGTGCCTTGCGCCTCCGGCACCTGGACCGCGGCGGGCGTGGCCGGCTTTGCAGGCGTTGCCGGGTCCGTGGGCTTCACATCCGCCGCCTTGGCCTGTTCGCCGGAATCGCTGCAGGCGGCGAGCAGGGCCACCGCCGGGATGGCGGCCAGCGACGTCAGGACGTTTCTGCGAGAGAAGCTTTGGCCAAACGGGGTACGGCTCATACGAATCACCTGACAAGGGTTGGATTTTGCAATGCAATGGCACGAAAAAGCGAGAGTTGGCGCGAATTAAGGCATCCCTGTCCCCAATCCAATCGCGAAACCTGACAAGGGTGATCACGAATGCGCGAGATTAACGACAAACCGATGACTGTTTCCAGTCAGAACTAGGCTTTCCTTCCCCCCAAAATGGTCGCACCCAGCCTTTCCAGCGAGGCGCGCAGCCCGTCATCCTCGATCAACCCGACAGTATCGGCCAATTTCGCCTTTTCCGCCGGGCTCAGTGGCCTGAGGGCAGGCCTGGGCCGGGCTTTTCCGGAGCTTACCGGCTTCTGCACGATCCTGATGCGACCTATTGCGGTAAAGCCAAGGAAGGCGTTCACGCGGTTGATGATCTCGCCGGTCTCGTGCTGCAGATGAAGGGCGGCCATGCCTTCGCAGGCGATAACCAGCACGGCCGGCTCGAACGGATCGTCCTCGTGCAGGCGACGCGGCCACTGGATCTTTTCGGGCCGCGAGTGTTTGGCGAGGCGCGGTCCGGCTATCTCTTCCCAGGACTGGACGAGACCAATCGAGATACCTGCCCGCTTACGCAGCACCGGGTCGAGGATCTCGGTGGCGAGATCGCTCACCGGAACGGGATTGCCGAAGGGCCTTTTCCCTGCCATGTGCTCCAGCCACGACCCAGCAGATACCGGCCAGGCCAACGCAAGATCAATGGCACCAGCAGACGAGACCCGCAAGGCCCTGACCCGCAAGGCCCCGAACAGCAAGGCCATCTCAGACGATACGGCGTCACGCCTGCTCGCCTGGTATGACGCGCATCATCGCGAACTGCCGTGGCGGGTGACGCCGCGCGAGCATGCGCGCGGCGTGCGGCCCGACCCCTACCGTATCTGGCTGTCCGAAGTGATGCTGCAGCAGACCACCGTCGAAGCGGTCAAATCCTATTTCCGCGCCTTTGTCGAGAAATGGCCCGATGTCGAGGCGCTGGCCGCGGCGCCGACTGAGGATGTGATGAAAGCCTGGGCGGGGCTCGGCTATTACTCCCGCGCCCGCAATCTCAAGGCCTGCGCCGATCTGGTGGCGGCGCGCGGCGGCCGGTTTCCCGACACCGAGACCGGACTTCGAGAATTGCCGGGGATCGGCGCCTATACGTCCGCGGCAATAACGGCGATCGCCTTCGACCGTCCCGCCGCCGTTGTCGACGGCAATGTCGAACGCGTCATCTCAAGACTGTTTTCAATCACGACGCCGCTGAGCGAAGCCAAGGCCGAGATCCGGGGCCAGGTCGAGCGCATGGTGCCAGCGACGCGGCCCGGCGACTTCGCCCAGGCGATGATGGATCTGGGCGCCACGATCTGCACCCCGCGCCGGCCGCGCTGCATGCTGTGCCCGCTGCGCGGGGGCTGCAGCGCCGTCATTGCAGGCGACCCCGAGAACTTCCCGGTGCGGCTGCCAAAAGCCGACAAACCGCTGCGGCGCGGCGCGGCTTTCGTGGCCGCGCATGAGGACGGCGCCATTCTTTTGCGCAAGCGGCCGGAAAAGGGGCTGCTCGGCGGCATGACGGAAGTACCGACAACGGCATGGACGGCGCGAGTGGACGGAGCGACCACGGAGGCCGCGGCGCCCTTTCCCGGCGACTGGCGGCACGCCGGAACAATCACGCATGTCTTCACCCATTTCGCTCTCGAACTCGAAGTTTTTCGCGCCCACATCAAAGGTGATGCGCCGGAGGGGTACTTCTGGTCGGCCGCCAGTGAGATTTCAGGCGAGGCGCTGCCGACTGTCATGAAAAAGGCAATCGAGGCTGCGATACCCGGCGCGACGAAAAAGCCGTCGCCATTGAGTGCAAAGAGGCCCCATGACTGAAATCCGCCACATCGTTTTCGACATCGGCCGCGTGCTGATCCACTACGATCCGAACATTCCGTTCAGCCGCCTCATTCCCGATGCCGAAGAGCGGAAGTGGTTCTTCGACAATGTCTGCACGCATGATTGGAACATCGAGCAGGATCGCGGCCGGACCTGGGAAGAGGCCGAGGCACTGCTGATCGCGGAGCATCCCGAGCACGCCGAAAACATCCGCAATTTCCGCCGCCACTGGCACGACATGGTGCCGCATGCCTATGACGACAGCGTCGCCATCATGCTCGGCCTGATCGAAAGCGGCCATGATGTCACCATGCTGACCAACTTCGCCTCCGACACGCTGGCGGAAGCGCGCGAACGCTTCGATTTCCTGGATCGTCCGCGCGGCGTCACCATTTCCGGCGAGATCGGCAAGATCAAGCCGGACCGTGACATTTACGATCATCACGTGGCTGCGTTCGACCTCGAGCCGTCCGCGACGCTGTTCATCGACGACAGCCAGAAAAATGTCGACGGCGCCAAGGCCGCGGGCTGGCAAGCGGTGCTGTTCACTGACGCCGAGACGCTTCAAGCAGATCTTGAGCGCTTGGGGATAAAGGCGTGATCCGAATCGCTTACGGCGGTCCGTTGAGGCTTTGAACCAACGAATAGAAGGCAAGCGGCAGGGGTCAGCCCCCTGCCCGCTCCATGCCGAGGCGGGCGATGCGGCGAAGCTCGTCGATCGGGGTAAGGCCGCCGCTGCGCTCATAATGCCAGAAGGTCCAGCCGTTGCAGGCGTCCAGCCCCTGCACCTCGGCGCCGATCTTGTGGATCGAGCCTGCGCTGTCGCCGATCGCCACCGTGCCATCGGCGCGAACCTTGGCGGCCCAGCGCTTCTTGGCGTCATAGAGCGTGGCGCCGGGCGTCACCAGCCCGGTGTCGATCAGGCTGACGAAGGCGACGCGCGGCTCGGCGCGCTTGCCGGTAAGCACAGTGAGATCCGCTTCGTCGAGTGGCCGCACGGCGTCGATGCGCTCATTGGCGGCGTCGATATAGGCCTGCTCGCGCTCGATGCCGACGAAGTGGCGGCCGAGGCGCTTGGCCACGGCGCCGGTCGTGCCGGAGCCGAAGAACGGGTCGAGCACGACGTCACCCGGCTTGGTCGAGGCCATCATGATACGGGCGAGCAACGCCTCGGGCTTCTGCGTCGGATGCAGCTTGTCGCCATTGTCGTTCTTCAGGCGCTCACCGCCGGTGCAGATCGGGAACAGCCAGTCGGAGCGCATCTGGATATCGTCGTTCGATGCCTTCAGCGCTTCATAGTTGAAGGTATAGCCCTTGCCCTTCTGATCGCGCGAGGCCCAGATCATCGTCTCATGCGCGTTCTGGAAGCGGCGGCCGCGGAAATTCGGCATCGGGTTGGTCTTGCGCCAGATCACGTCATTGAGGATCCAGAAGCCGAGATCCTGCATCTTGGCGCCGACCCGGAAGATGTTGTGGTAGGAGCCAATGACCCAGATCGTGCCATTGGGCTTCAGCACGCGCCGTGCCGCCAGCAGCCAGGCGCGGGTGAAGGCGTCATAGGCTTCAAAACTCTCGAACCGGTCCCAGTCGTCGTCGACCGCGTCGACCTTGGACTGGTCGGGACGGTGCAGATCGCCGTCGAGCTGTAGATTGTAGGGGGGATCGGCAAAGATGACGTCGATCGACTTCTCGGGCAGGCGGTCAAGGGCCGCCACGCAGTCGCCTTTCAGGATGGTGTCCAGCCATTCGGATTGCTGGGGAGCGTGGGAGAGCTCGTCGAGAAGACGCACGGCTGACATTTTTACACCCAAGGCACGCGTTACTGTTTACTCCCCGTTATGGTTACCGATCAGCGTAAATATTCGGTGAAGCTTTAGCGATCCCGTGGAGGAGTTTGCGAAGCCGTGCCCATTGGTGTATGCCGCGCCGCTCGAGCCCCGAGTGGCCATCCCTTCATCCCCCATCGTCCGGATCACCATGCCCCAGCCAGACCTTGTCATCTTTGATTGCGACGGCGTGCTCGTCGATTCCGAAATTATCGCGGCGCGGGTCGAGGCCGAATTGATCACTCTGGCCGGATATGAAGTCTCGGCGGAGGAAATTGCCGAGACCTATGCCGGCCTGACCTTCAAGGACATCCTGATCCGGATCGAGGAGAAGTCCAAAATCCCGTTCCAGGTGTCGCTGATCGATCGCGCCGAGGAATTGGTCGACCGTAAACTGCGCAACGACGTTCGTGCGATCGAAGGCGTGCGCGAAGCGGTCGCCTCGGTCACGGCACAGCGCTGCATCTGCTCCAACTCACGTTCGGAGCGGATCGAGTTCATGCTGGAGAAGGTGCATCTGCTGCCATTCTTCGCCGGGCGCATCTTCTCGGCGATGGAGACGCCGACCGGAAAGACCAAACCGGCTCCGGACGTGTTCCTGCACGCCGCCGAAAAGCTCGGCGCCAACCCGGCGAACACCTTCGTCATCGAGGATTCCGTGCATGGCGTCACCGGCGCCAAGGCCGCCGGCATGCGCGTGATCGGTTTTACGGGCGCCAGCCACAGCTATCCCGGCCATGCCGATGTCCTGACGGAGGCCGGCGCCGAAACGGTGATCCGCCGCTGGGTGGAATTGAAAAGCGTGATAGCGGCGCTGTCGGAGTGGTCGGAAGACGCTTAGGGCGGCTCGCTGGAAACTCTGCTCGCGAAGATTTTCCAGCGCATCCGACCATCGCTCAGCCGGTGTCGTTCTCGAAAGCGTGTCCGGCGGCTCGCGGAAGAAAGGTCCGAACTCAGAAAAGCCGGGAGCGGCGATCGAAGTCTGGTGACGAGCCTACGTGCGCGTCGTCAAAGTCGAGAGCTGGTCGGTGTCGTAGCGATTTCGTAGATCGGCGAGCGCTTTTGGATCCGGCGCCCCCTGCGCCGCAAGTCTGGCGAGCTCTTCGAAATAATGCTCATGGCCAGGCGGAGAAACGGTCATCAGCACGCGAGCCGGTTTCTCGCTGACATTGGTGATGTTGTGCGGCACCCCCGGCGGGATGAACAGAAAGGTTCCAGGCGTCGCGCGGACCGTCTCGTCGCCGAAATGCCACTCACACTCGCCGTCTAGCAGGTAGAAAGTCTCCTCCTGCACCCGGTGCACATGCCGCCCGGTGGCGAACTGCGGCGGGATCGTCCAATCGAACATGCTGGTGTGCCTGGTATTCTCGCGGGTTACGAGGAAAGCCATGGGATGACCTCGCAGCATGACGCCCTTCTTCTCATCGGGCCTGCGGATGAAGGCATTGGCGCTCATATGACCCTCCTTTGGCTGGGGCGCATGCTTCTAACAAGCATTTGTCCAACATCGGCCGTTCGTGGCGGAAAGTCGTGAATCCGTTCCCAAAAATTTGCTAAAAGACTCTGATGACCGTAAGGGGCGACCTCTACCAGTTCGGCCCGTTCCGCCTCGATCCGGAGGTGGGCATTCTCTTTTGCAGGGGTAAGCCGACCATACTTGGGCAACGCGCCGTCGCCCTGCTGCGCCTGCTGATCCAGAATGCGGGCGTTCCCGTATCCAAGGATGCGCTGATCGAGGCCGGCTGGGGCGGATTGGCGATTGCCGATAACAACTTGACGGTGCAGATCGCAGCCTTGCGCCGCGTCCTGGCTGACACAGCGAATGTCGAGAGCTGGATCGAAACATTGCCGCGCCGCGGCTATCGCTATGTCGGACCGGCTGTCACCAGGAATGTTCCTGATGCCTCGGCCGCCGTCCGCGCCGCGTCGGCGCCGACCTTGCCTGAGAAACCTTCCATCGCGGTCCTGCCGTTCTCCAACTTGAGCGACGATCCGCAGCAGGAGTACTTTGCCGATGGAATGGTGGACGACATCATCACAGGCCTAGCGCGCATCGAGTGGTTGTTCGTCATCGCACGAAACTCGACCTTCACCTACAAGGGTCGCGTCGCGGACGTGAAGCAGGTCGGTCGAGAGCTCGGCGTTCGCTATGTCCTCGAAGGCAGTGTGCGCAAGGCCGGCGGCAATGTGCGTGTTACCGGGCAGATGATCGATGCATCGACCGGTGCACATGTATGGGCCGAGCGCTACGACCGCAGTTCCGAAGACATCTTTGCGCTTCAAGACGAGATCGCGCTGTCGGCAGTGGGCGCAATTGCGCCGAGCGTGCGGAAAGCCGAAATCGAACGTGTCAGGCGGAAACGGCCCGACAGTCTCGACGCCTACGATCTCGTGCTGCAAGCCCAGCCTGACGTCGATTCAGGCATGCCGAGGCAAGTGACCAGAGCGCTGCCGCTTCTTGACCGTGCTATCGCACTCGAGCCGACTTATGCGCTGGCGCATGGCAATGCCGCGATGTGCCACCATTGCCTGTTTCTTCGCGCCGGGTTGCAGGAGATCAACCGTGCGTCTTCGATCCGTCACGCCCGGTCTGCCATTGTCAATGGCCAGGACGATGCGCTCGCGCTGACTTGGGCCGGCTTTTCCATCGGAATGGATGCGCATGATCGCGCCGCTGCATTTACTGCTTTGGAAGCCGCGCTCGCCATCAGCCCGTCATCGGCGCTGACCTACATTCTTGGCAGCGTCATCCTCGGATGGAGCGGCGAAGCTGAGCGCGCGATTGAATGGAGCGAGCAAGGTATGCGGCTAAGCCCGTTCGATTCGTGGACTTGGGCGGCTTTTGATGCTCAAGCAATGAGCCATTTGTTGCGCGGCCGTTACGAAGAAGCTTGCCGTGCGGCCTACAAGTCCGTTCAAGCCAACCCGGCGCACAGCATCACCTATGTTCAATTGGCCGCCGCGCTGGCCAACCTTGGCCGATTGGATGAAGCGAGGGTGGCCGCAGCTCGCGTGCTCGAGCTTCAGCCTGGCTTTCGCTACAGCCGCCAGTTCGCAGGCGTGAACTGCGCGCCCGCGCTCGCCGAGGCTCTTGGTAGCGCACTACGGCGCGCAGGACTGCCCGAATAGCCGGACGGACTGCGTGGGGCCTTTGTGACGATGCGCCTTCGGCAAACTTGCCGCCAGTCGTCTGGACTTGGTTCAGTTCGCTGCCGCGGCTTTCTTTTTCTTGCGCTTCGGCTTGTCGGTCGTCGCCTTGGGCGCGGTTTCGTCATAGCCGGCATAGGCCTGATAGTCCGCGGCCGTTGGGGCCGGTACGACGATATTGGAATCGGTGAAGACAAACTGGGTCGCGACCGAGGGATCGGTCACCTGAACCTGATACTGGTGGATCTGCGAATAAAGTACGTCGGTACCATGCATGACCGCCGTGCGGATCGGCATGGTGATGGTGCCCGGCGTGAACTTCGGCCCTGGTACGATCTTGCCGGCAACCGCGATCTTCATCGTCAGCCGTCCATCGGCACGGCTGCAATCGCGGGTCACGTCGCTGATCGATGCCTGATAAATGATCCTCGCCGAATCGTCGGGCGGCGTAGCAGCGGCGGCGTCAGCCGCGGCCTGGGCCGCGGCATCCGCAGCGGCGTCGCCGGTCTTCTTGAGCTTCGGCTTGGGCTTCTGGACCTCATTGACATAGGTGTTGAAGAAGGCCGTGCCATCGCGCACCGTCACCCTTGGGCAATAGGCGTTCAGCTGGCTGGCCAGCACCTTGGGATCCTGCGGCGGCGGTGGCGCCGTCGGGTCCTTCTTGCCGAAACCGAGGTTCAGGATGCCATTGTCGCCGGATTGGCAGCCGGCGGCGGCAAGCATAAAGCCCGTGAGCGCAAGACCCGCCAAAAAGCGACCACTTGATATACGAAACGCCATGAAACTGCACTTCCCTCTCGCAAAGCTGGTGACGTATATCAACCGCGCGGCAAAAATGCGACTAGAGCCGGTGCAGAAATTAACCACCTTGTGGTGAACGGAAAAACCAGGCGGCAAACGGATCTGTGACATGCACTATGTGAGTACCCGCGGGGAAGCGCCCGCGCTTGGATTTTCCGACGCCATCCTGGCTGGCCTGGCGCGCGATGGCGGGCTCTATGTGCCGCGCGAATGGCCGCACTTCTCGGCCGCCGACATCCGCGCCATGCGCGGCCTTGCCTATCCGGACCTCGCCATCCGCGTGCTGACGCCGTTCCTCGGCGGCGAGATCGCCGCACCGGTCTTCGAGCGCCTCGTCCGCGAAGCCTATGCCACCTTCCGCCATGAGGCTGTCTGTCCGCTGGTGCAGACCGGCGCCAACACTTTTGTCCTCGAACTCTTTCATGGGCCGACGCTGGCGTTCAAGGACGTGGCGATGCAGTTGCTTGCCCGGCTGATGGACCATGTGCTTGCCGAACGCGGCCAGCATGCGACCATCGTCGGCGCCACATCGGGCGATACCGGTGGGGCGGCCATCGATGCCTTTGCCGGGCGCAGCCGCACCGACATCTTCATCCTTTTTCCGCATGGCCGCGTCTCGCCGGTGCAGCAGCGGCAAATGACGACGTCGAAGGCTGGAAATGTCCATGCGCTGGCAATCGAGGGCAATTTCGACGACTGTCAGGGCCTGCTGAAGGACATGTTCAACGATCACGGCTTTCGCGACCGGGTGTCGCTGTCGGGGGTCAATTCGATCAACTGGGCGCGCATCATGGCCCAGATCGTCTATTATTTCTCCTCGGCATTGTCGCTCGGCGCGCCGGACAGGCCGGTGTCGTTCACGGTGCCGACAGGCAATTTCGGCGATATCTTCGCCGGCTATGCCGCCAAGAAGATGGGCCTGCCGATCGAACGGCTGGTCATCGCCACCAACGACAACGACATATTGGCACGCACCTTCGCGACCGGCGAGTACCGCACCAAGGGCGTTTTTGCGACCACCTCGCCGTCGATGGACATCCAGGTGTCGTCGAATTTCGAACGCCTGCTGTTCGAGGCGTCCAACCGCAACGCGGCAACGGTGCGGCGCTACATGGCAGGCCTGAAGCAATCGGGCGCCTTTACCATCGAAGCCCAGGAAATTGCCGGGATGCGGTCCGAATTCGACGCCGGCCGTGCCGATATGGAGGAGGTCGCCGATACCATCCGCTCGACGCTGACAAACAGCAACTACCTGCTCGATCCGCATACGGCGGCAGCCATGCATGTGGCGGCGGGCAAGGCTGGCGCGGTCCCGATGGTGGTGCTGGGCACCGCCCATCCGGCGAAATTCCCGGCCGCCGTCGCGGCCGCCAGCGGCGTCTCGCCCGCCCTGCCCGCATGGCTAGGGGGATTGATGACATTTGAGGAAAAATACACGGTACTTCCATCCGACCTCAAAATGGTGGAAGATTATGTCAGCCGCCGCGCGCGGGCGGCGCGTTAGGGAGTACAAGCCATATGGGTGTTGAGGTAAGCCGTCTGTCGAACGGCCTGACAGTCGCCACCGAAACCCTTCCAAGTATCGAATCGGTTGCCTTGGGTGCCTGGGTCAAGTCGGGTGCCCGCAATGAACGCGAAGAAGAGCATGGCATGGCCCATCTGCTCGAGCACATGGCGTTCAAGGGGACGAAGCGGCGAAGCGCCTTCGAGATCGCCTCGGAAATCGAGGACGTCGGCGGCGAGATCAATGCCGCCACCAGTGTCGAGACCACATCCTACTACGCCAGGGTGCTCTCCGACGATGTGCCGCTGGCCGTCGACATCCTGTCCGACATCCTGCAGGAGTCCGAATTCGACCCGCAGGAACTCGAGCGCGAGCAGCACGTCATCCTGCAGGAGATCGGCGCCGCGCACGACACGCCCGACGACATCGTCTTCGACCGATTCACCGAGACGGCCTTCCGCCACCAGACCATCGGGCGCTCGATCCTGGGCACGCCCGAAACCGTAAAATCCTTCACCTCCAAGCAGTTGCACGATTTCATCGAACGCCAATACGGCGCCGAGCGGATGGTGATCGTGGCCGCCGGCGACATCAAGCACGACAAGTTCGTGCGCGAGGTCGAAAACCGGCTTGGCGGCTTCCGCAGCAAGGCCGACAGCACCATTCCGCAATACGCGCAATATGTCGGCGGCGATTTCCGCGAGGACCGCGACCTGATGGACGCGCAGATCGTGCTGGGCTTCGAGGGCCGCGCTTACCATGTGCGCGATTTCTACGCCTCGCAGGTGCTGTCGATGATCCTCGGCGGCGGCATGTCATCGCGCCTGTTCCAGGAAGTCCGCGAGAAACGCGGCCTCTGCTATTCGGTCTATGCCTTCCACTGGGGCTTTTCCGACACGGGCATATTCGGCGTCCATGCCGCCACGGGGCAGAGCGACATCGCCAAACTGGTGCCCGTCATCGTCGACGAGTTGCAGAAGGCCGGCGAAAACATTCTGCAGGAGGAACTCGACCGTGCACGCGCCCAGTATCGCGCCGGGCTGATCATGTCCGCCGAAAGCCCGGCCAGCCGCGCCTCGCAGATCGCCCGGCAACTGCTCCTTTTCGGCCGTCCGATCGCAAAGGAAGAGCTGATGGAGCGGCTGGCGGCACTGACGGTCGAGCGCTTGACCGATCTGTCGTCGCGGATGTTTTCGACCAAGCCGACGCTTACCGCTGTCGGGCCCGTGGGTACGCTGGCACCATACGAGGCGATCCTCGATTCGCTTCCTGGCACACAGACCACGGCCCGCAGACTCGCCGTTTAAGTCCCAAGCGCCGTGTTCGCGCTCCCTTTCTTTCGCCGTGACCTGCCGGCACTGAAGGGCAACCTCGTCACGCTGCGCGTGCCGTTCACCAACGACTACCGCGAGTGGTCGGCGGTGCGCGGCGAAAGCCGGGCGTTCCTGGAGCCCTGGGAGCCACGCTGGACCCCGGACGAACTCGACCGCACGGCATGGCGCCTGCGCATCAGCCGCTACCGCGAGGACTACGCACAGGGAACAGCGATCGCCTTCTTCATCTTTGAGAAGTCGAGCGGCAAGCTGGCCGGCGGCATTACGCTCGGCAACATACGCCACGGCGTCTCGCAAAGCGGCCATGTCGGCTACTGGATCGGCGAGCGCTTCGGCGGCCGCGGCCTGATGACCGACGCGGTCAAGGTGGTGGCCCGCTTCGCCTTCGATACGCTGAGGTTGCACCGGATCGAAGCCGCCTGTATTCCCGACAATATCAGGTCGATCCGCGTGCTTGAAAAAGCCGGATTCCGGCGCGAAGGACTTCTGCGATCCTATCTCAGGATCAACGGCATCTGGCAGGACCACTACCTCTACGCCCGGATCGCCGACGATCCGCCGGGCGCTGGAACGAAGGACTGATTTTTGACGAATTTCCTGCGAAAAGGGCCGCTGTTCGCCTTTCTGCTGGCGACGATGCTGACGCTGTGCGCGGCTTCGTCGGCCTTTGCCGTGGAGCCCATCAAGATTGCGCGCGACGATGTCGCGCTCGACCTGTCGCGCGCCGTCGAGATCTACCGCAACCAGGGTGAGAACTTCCAGGTGTCGACCGCGCCCGGGCCGGACGGCATCGTGCGACGCATCGAGGT
Source organism: Mesorhizobium sp. SARCC-RB16n (assembly GCF_008520305.1). Lineage (GTDB taxonomy): Bacteria > Pseudomonadota > Alphaproteobacteria > Rhizobiales > Rhizobiaceae > Mesorhizobium. Next base: position 297,153 of record NZ_ML703263.1, read on the forward strand.
CGAGGCCAACGACGCCCGCTCGACCGGCGACTGGGCGGTCTTCGCGCTCGCCAACACCACCGACCAGCAGCTCGACAGGTTGATCGTCGCGCCGCATTTCCGGCTGGTGAATTCCGGCATCTTCTGGCCGGATCTGGGCTCGACGCGCATCGCCGCCATCACACCCAGCGAAGGCTTCGCGCTCGACCGTCAGACCAGCCCCGACGCCGACGTGTTCCGGGTGACGCTGAACCCCGGCACGGTGATCACCTTCATCGCCGAACTCGCCTCGCCGAAGCTGCCGCAGGTCTACCTCTGGGATCCGGAATCCTACAAGGATTCGGTCAATTCCTACACGCTGTTTCGCGGCATCGTCATCGGCATCGCAGGCCTTCTGGCGCTGTTCCTGACCATCCTGTTCGTCGTCAAGGGAACGTCGATGTTCCCGGCGACGGCAGCCCTTGCCTGGGCGGTGCTTGCCTATATCTGCGTCGATTTCGGCTTCCTAAACAAGGTCATCGAGATTTCGCCCGGCAACGAGCAGATGTGGCGGGCCGGAACGGAGGTGGCACTGGCGGCGACCTTCGTGGTCTTCCTGTTCGCCTATCTCAACCTCAACCGATGGCACGGCCACTTCAGCTATGGCGCCCTTGTCTGGATCCTGGGCCTGCTGCTGATCGCCGGCGTCGCCATCGTCGATCCGGCGGTCGCCGCCGGCATCGCCCGCATCTCGTTTGCCGCCACGGCGCTGACCGGGCTCGGGCTGATCATCTTCCTCGGCATTCGTGGTTACGACCGAGCGATCATGCTGGTGCCCAGTTGGGTGATGGTACTGCTGTGGCTGTGCGGGTCGTGGATGGCGATCACCGGCATGCTCGACAACGACATCGCCCAGCCGGCGCTTGGCGGTGGGCTGATCCTGATCATCCTGTTGATCGGCTTCACCGTCATGCAGCACGCCTTTGCGGGCGGTGCGCTGCATCAGGGGCTGTTCTCCGACCTCGAGCGGCAGGCGCTGGCCGTCGCGGGATCGGGCGACACGGTGTGGGACTGGGACGTGCTGCGCGACCGTGTGGTGACCAAACCCGATGTCAGCATCCAACTTGGCCTGGCACCGAACAGCCTGGGCGGCGCGGCACGCAACTGGCTGCCAGTGCTGCATGCCGATGATCGCGATACGTTCCGCACGACGCTCGACGTGGTGCTCGAACACCGCCGCGGCCGAGTTGCACAGAATTTCCGCCTGCGCGGCGCCGACGGGCACTATCACTGGTTTGCCCTGCGCGCCCGTCCGGTGATCGGGTCGGACGGCGAGGTGATCCGCTGCGTCGGCACCATGGTCGACGTCACCGAACAGAAGAAGTCCGAGGAGCGGCTGCTGCACGACGCCGTGCACGACAATCTGACCGGCCTGCCGAACCGCGAATTGTTCATGAACCGGCTGGAGGCGATCATTTCGATTGCCCGCACCGAAGAGAAGGTGCGTCCGACCGTCTTCGTCATCGACATCGACCGCTTCAAGCAGGTCAATGACGGGCTCGGCATCTCGGCCGGCGACACCATCCTGCTCACCATAGCGCGCCGCCTGCACCGGCTGTTGAAGCCGAAGGATTCGCTGTCGCGCTTCGCCGGCGACCAGTTCGCGCTGATGCTGCTGTCCGAGCAGGACCCCGCCCGCATCGCCGGCGTGGCCGATGCCATCAAGCATGCGATCAACAACCCGATCACCTTTGCGAAGCGCGAGATCGTGCTGACCGCCTCGATCGGCCTGATCACCTGGACCTCGGCGCAGACCTCTGCCGAGGACATGGTCAAGGACGCCGAGCTTGCCATGCATCAGGCCAAGCGCTTCGGCGGCGACAGGATCGAGCCGTTCCGTCCTGCGTTCCGCACCGTTGGCACCGACCGCCTGCAGTTCGAATCCGACCTGCGGCGCGCCATCGAGCGGCGCGAATTCACGCTGGCCTACCAGCCGATCGTGCGCCTGGAGGACGGCAGCGTCGCCGGCTTCGAAGCGTTGCTGCGCTGGGACCATCCACGCCGCGGCATGATCCCGCCGGCCGATTTCATCCCGGTCGCCGAAAGCTGCGGACTGATCGTACAGCTTGGGCTGTTCGCCATGCAGCAGGCGGCCGAGGATCTCGCAGGATGGCAAAAGCAGATCGGCGACGCGCCGCTGTCGGTCTCGGTCAACCTGTCCAGCCGCCAGCTCATCCGCCGCGACCTGGTCAGCGATGTGCGTTCCGTGATCGCACGGGCCAACCTGAAGCCGCGCTGCTTCCGGCTCGAACTCACCGAGTCCCTGGTCATGGACAATCCCGAACAGACCGCCCACGTGCTGACCAAGCTGAAACAGCTCGGCATCGGCCTTTCGCTGGACGATTTCGGCACCGGCTACTCATCGCTCGCCTATCTGACGCGGTTCCCGTTCGATACGATCAAGATCGACAAGAGCTTCGTCGACGACAGCACGCCCAAGCGCGCGGTGCTGCTCAAATCCATGGTCAACATGGCGCATGAGCTCGGCCTGTCGGTGGTCGCCGAGGGCATATCGGACGAGCGCGATGCGCTGGAACTGCGCCAGATGGGTTGCGAATATGTGCAGAGCTTCATGTTCGGCGCGCCGATGCCGGGCGACCAGGTGCTGAAGACGCTGAAGGAACAGTATCCGCTGACACAGGCGTGAGTAGAATCTCAGGCGTGGCCGGCAGCCAGGCTGAGATGGGCGAGATCGATGCCGATGGAGGCGAGAATCCGGTCGTATTTGCGCTCGATGTCGGCGTCGAACAGCAATTCCGGCGTCGCCGGGCAAGTCAGCCAGCCGTTCTCGGAGATCTCGGTTTCCAGTTGGCCCGCGCCCCAGCCGGAATAGCCGAGCGCCATCAGCGCGCGGCGCGGCCCGCGTCCTGACGATATCGCCCGCAATATGTCGACGGTCGCTGTCAGGCAGATGTCATCGGAAACGGTGAGCGAGGATTCCACGCGGTAGTCGCCCGAATGGAGGACGAAGCCTCGGCTGCGGTCGACAGGCCCGCCATTGCGCACTACGAAATCGCGCGCCTGCGCCGGAAGGCGGATCGCCTCCAACTCGTTCATGATGCCGAGCTGCACCAGAAGGTCCGGAAACAGCATCTGCTGTGTCTGGTTGATGATCAGGCCCATCGCGCCTTCATCGCTGTGGGCGCAGATGTAGATGACCGAGCGCGTGAAACGATCATCCTTCATGCCAGGCATGGCAATCAGGAACTGATCGTCGAGAAAGCCGCCGCCGGCGGCTGTCTTCTTGTGGCGCAACAAATCCATGCCAGGCAGGGTACCGTGTTTCCCGGGCGTCGAAAAGATGCGCCGTACCGGATTCGACCAAAGCCCATATTGCTAGACCGTCTTGGCTTGCCCGCGAAGGTCACGCAAATATGATATCAGCAAGGCCATGAAATCATTGCGCGGCCACGAACGGACGGCCAAATCACCGCCATGCAAAGCTTGAAGATCCTGTTGCTCGGCGCCGCCATCGGATTGGCAACCGCCCTTCCCGCCACCGCCTCGTCATCCGCCTGGTACAACAGCGAGGGCGGCAAGGTGCGGCTGGTGACATCAGGCAAGCCGGACGATGCCGGCCGTATCCAGGGTGTTCTCGATATCGCGCTCAAACCCGGCTGGAAGACCTATTGGCGCGACCCGGGTGACGCAGGTGTGCCGCCGCAGCTCGACATATCGGCCAGCACCAATATTGCCGATGCGGCACTGTCTTTTCCCGCGCCGCAGCGCCACGACGATGGCTATGGCAAATGGGCCGGCTACAACTACCCGGTTTCGCTGCCAGTGACGTTCGCGCTGGCGACGCCAAACCAGCCGGCTGTCATCAATGCCGACATCTTTCTCGGCATTTGTGAAACCATCTGCATCCCCGTGCAGACACGGCTGAGCGTCGACCCCGCTTCCGATCCCGACAATGCCGACGACGCGGCATTGGTAAAGGCGGGTTTCACGGCATTGCCCGCGGCGGCAAAGCCTGACTTTGGTGTCAAGGTGCTGCCGGGCGATCACGAGACGCTGGTGGTCGAGGCGAGTTTCCCTGGCGATCCGCGGGCAGCGGATTTCTTCGTCGCCGGCGAGCGCGATTACATGTTCGGTACCCCTTCCCGCGCGGAAAAGGACGGCAAGTTGATCTTCACCGTGCCGATCCTCGATCGCCCCTCGACGACGCCGACGGACGGCGGGCTCCACTACACACTGACGAGTTCGGCGGGCGCAGTCGAAGGGCTGTTGCCTTTCCCTTGATACCGCTGCAGCGATGGTTGCGGGAACCCGCCGAGTTCGCTAGGCAAGCACGCGTCCTTCCCATTCCCCAAGCGAGGAATTCATGACCATCTCCGTTGGCGACAAGCTGCCCGAGGCGACCTTCAAGACCATGACAGCCGACGGCCCCAAGCCGATCACGTCGGCCGAGATTTTTCCGGGCAAGAAAGTGGTGCTGTTCGGCGTTCCTGGCGCCTTCACGCCGACCTGCAGCAACAACCATCTGCCCGGCTATCTCGAGAACCATGACGCGATCCTGGCGCGCGGTGTCGACACCATCGCCGTCGTTTCGGTCAATGACGTCCACGTCATGGGAGCCTGGGCGCGCTTCACTGGCGGCGAAGGCAAAATCCTGTTCCTCGCCGACGGCAATGGCGATTTCGCCAAAGCTGTCGGTCTCGACGCGGACCATTCCGGTGGCGGCATGGGCCTGCGCTCGAAGCGGTTTTCGATGATTGTCGACGACGGCAAGGTCATCGCGCTCAACGTCGAGACCAAACCCGGCGTCGATGAGTCCGGCGCAGCTCATATTCTCGGCCAGCTCTGAACTTCGACGGCCGGTCAGGCGAGGCCGCAACGGCTGCTCTCGCCTGACAAGCGGCTGCGCTCCAGAACTGCCGGCTCCAAGGGGATTCCAATGATGTTCGACATCTTCTGGCGCGCTATCGCGATCGGCGTCGGCGCCACCATCCTGATGGATATCTGGGCCTTCTTCCTGCACAAGGCGTTCGGCCAGCCACGGCCGAACTGGGGACCGGTCGGGCGCTGGGTCTGGCACCTCGGCGACAAGGTGTTTCATGACGACATCGGCGATGCGGCGCCCTACGCCCACGAGAAAGCGCTGGGCTGGGCCTTCCATTACTTCGTCGGCATCGTCTCCGGCATCATCCTGGTGGTGCTGGCCGGCGCAGGCTGGCTGACCTCGCCGACCTTCCTGCCGGCCTTCATCCTCGGCATCGTCACAGTCGGTGCCGGCTGGTTCCTGCTGGCGCCAGGCATGGGCGCTGGCTGGGCCGCTTCAAAGCGGCCGAACCCGATGCAGATCCGCGCCCTCAACCTGGTGTCACACACCATGTTCGCGCTTGGGCTTTGGGGCACGGCGCTGCTGATCCGCTGAGTTCATGGCTGCTCCAGCCTGTCGATCGGCCGCCATCCATGGATGATGCGGCGCGCGCCGATATCGTAGGCGAAATAGTTGCCACCGCCCGCTGGCTGATCCGCGTCGCGGCAGATCTCCCGCCCGCTGAGCGACAGCAGCAGGAGCGTACCGACACCGCCATGTCCGACAAAGGCGACATCTCCGGCGCCGCCGGCAGCGACCTCGCTCACGATGCGCTGCTGAGCGTCGATGGCCCGCTCCCAGCCACGAATGCTTTCGTGCGGATTGGCGAAGAACTGGTCGGCGACCGCCTCGAACTCCAGAGGCGGCAGGAAACCCGTCGCCGAACGGTCGTTCTCATGCATCCGCTCCCTCGCCTGCACGGTCAGGTATAGATGCCGACCGAGCACCTCGGCGGTTTCAACGGCCTTGCGTTCACCTGACGACACCACACGCCCGATCGACGCGATCCACGGCTGGTTCAGCATTGCGTGGGCCCTGGCGCAGCCGATGTCGGAGAGGCCCCAATCCGGTACCGGAATGGTGGCATCGATCTGAACCTGAGGATGGGTGATGTAGTAGGCGATCGGCATGACAGAAACCCTTCGGCCGGCCGCCGCGAAACAGGAGCTCAATAGCTCTGGGTCGAACGGCGCGCCTTCGAGGCCAGCGGCTGTTTAGCCTCGACATCAGGCTTTGGCGCTGACGCTGCCGGCCTGAAAGGCCCCTTCTTGAACGGCGCCATGCCTTCTCTTGCCAGTTCGTCGGCACGCTCGTTCTCGGTATGGCCGGCATGGCCCCTCACCCAGTTCCAGGTGACCTTGTGGCGCCGGTTGGCCTCGTCCAGCGCCTGCCAGAGCTCGCCGTTCTTGACCGGCTTCTTGTCGGCGGTTTTCCAGCCGTTCTTCTTCCAGCCGTGGATCCATTTGGAAATGCCGTCCATGACGTATTTGCTGTCGGTATGGAGTTCGACGGTGCAAGGCTCCTTCAACGCATTCAGCGCCGAAATGGCCGCCAGCAACTCCATGCGGTTGTTGGTCGTCTCGGCCTCGCCGCCGGAAAGCTCCTTGGTCGTGCCGTTGAAGCGCAGGATCGCGCCCCAGCCGCCGGGACCGGGATTGCCGGAACAGGCGCCGTCGGTAAAGATTTCAACCTGCTTGCTCATGATGCCCCATCTTCGGCCAATCCATATTCCGAAGGAGATCTGATCGCGCGATGGAATCGCATCCTTCTGATGTATTCGGTCGGGTCGCGTTTCATGACCAGCCCGCCACCGGGGACGGTCAGCCAGTCGTAAAGCCGGGTCAGCATGAAGCGCAGCGCCGAGCCGCGCGCCAGCATCGGCAGCGCCGCCTTCTCCTCCGCGCTCAGGGGGCGCACGCTCTGATAACCGGCAAGCAAAGCCTTGCCCTTGGTGAGGTTGAAGGAAAAATCCTTCTCGAAGGACCAGGCGTTGAGGCAGGTGGCGACGTCGTAGGCGTAGAGATCGTCGCAGGCGAAATAGAAATCGATAAGACCCGAAAGCTTCTCGCCCAGGAAAAAGACATTATCCGGGAAAAGATCGGCATGGATGATGCCCTCGGGGAGACCCTTGGGCCAGTTATGCTCGAAATCGGCGAAGTCGGCATCGACCTCGGCCGCAAGGCCCGGCTCGACCTCGTCAGCGCGGTCGCGAGATGCGTCCCAAAGCTTGCGCCAACCGTCGAGAGCGAGCGCATTCGGGCGCCTCATCGAAAAATCGGCGCCGGCCAGATGCAGCGCGGCCAGCGCCTTGCCAACCTCGGCGCAATGCGTCGCTGCCGGTCGCCGCAGCGAAAGCCCTTCGAGAAAGGTAATGATGACGGCCGGCCGGCCAGCCAACGTGCCGATGACGCTGCCGTCATGCGCGGTCACCGGCAGCGGGCAGGACACCCCCTTGTTGGCGAGATGGCCCATCAGCCCGAGGAAAAACGGCAGGTCCGCCTTCTCGACCCGCTTTTCATAGAGCGTCAGGATGTAAGAGCCGCTGGAGGTGTGCAGCAGGAAGTTCGAATTCTCGGTGCCTTCGGCGATGCCCTTGTAGGACAGGAGATCGCCGACCGGGTAGTGCTTCAGGAAAGCGCCGAGTTCGCCCTCCGCAACGTCGGTGTAGACCGCCATGGCCGTTCACGCGGCCCCGTTGACGAAGGCCATGTCGGCCGGCGTCAGTTCGACATCGCGCAATACCCGCATGACCGGAAAATCCTCTGTTTCGGTGGCCGTGATGGCCAGGTCGATGGTCACATCGAAACGCTGGCGGAACGCGTCGATGATCTCGTCGACGATGATCTCCGGCGCCGATGCCCCCGCCGACAGGCCGAGCGTCGAAATGCCGCCGATGTCATTCCACGGAATTTCGGCGGCGCGCTGCACGAGAAGCGACATGGCGGCGCCGGCACGCTCCGCTACTTCGACAAGGCGGCGCGAATTCGAGGAGTTGGGAGCGCCGACGATCAGATAGAGGTCAGCACCCGGGGCGGTGTCCTTGACCGCTTCCTGGCGGTTGGTGGTGGCGTAGCAGATCGATTCCGCCGCCGGCGCCTGCAGGTCCGGAAAGCGCTCCTGCAGTGCGCGGATGATGCCGGCGGTATCCTCGACCGACAGCGTGGTCTGGGTGACGAAGCCGAGTGCCTTCGGGTCAGTGGGCATAAGCCGGGCGGCATCGGTCTCGGTCTCGACCAGCGTTACTGCGCCTTCCGGCAACTGCCCCATGGTGCCGATCACCTCGGGGTGCCCGGCATGGCCGATCAGCAGAACGTGGCGCCCAAGCCGCTGATGCCGCATCGCCTGTTTGTGGACCTTGGAGACTAGCGGACAGGTTGCGTCGAGATAGAACAGGTTGCGCGCCTGCGCGTCCGCCGGCACTGACTTGGGCACACCGTGCGCCGAGAAGACGACCGGCGACTGCCGATGTTCGGCCGGGATTTCGGAAAGTTCCTCGATGAAGACCGCGCCAAGGCTTTGCAGCCCCTCGACGACATAGCGGTTGTGCACGATCTCGTGGCGGACATAGACCGGCGCGCCATATTTCTTCAGTGCCAGCACGACAATCTGGATGGCACGGTCCACGCCCGCGCAAAAACCGCGCGGCTGGCAGAGCCGGATCGTCAGAGGAGGCTTGGCGATTGTGTGAAGCATCAAATCCTGCCGGTTGGTCAGTGCCGAAATGAGGTGCCCACCCCTGCCCTGTCAAGGGTCTCGGTAGAAAGGGGGGCATCGCTCGTGTTCAGTCCTCTTTCGCGGGCCGGCGAAGCCGCAGGATGAGTACGGCAGCGAGCGCCGCGGCAAGCCCGTACCAGGTCACAGCATATTGCAGATGGCTGTTCGGCAGGTCGATGATGGTGACGCCCCCGACCGGCAAGCCGCCGGGATTTGGCGTCTTGTCTGCATCGATGAAGATCGGCACCAGCTTGAAGCCGGCCGGCAGGCCGGCGCTGCCGGCCATGACGTCGCGGTCCTTCCAGTAGAAGATGTTCTTCCCCACATCATTGTCGGGAAGCATCATTGACGGCTTTGCCGGCAGCGGGTTGCGGGCAAGCCCGGTGACCGTGACCTTGCCCGTTACCTGTCCCTTGGCGCGCTTGGCGGCGTCCTTTAGGTCGTATGGCACAAAGCCACGGTTGATCAGGACGAAACGGCCGTCGTCGAGGGCCAGCGGCGTGTAGACGTTGAAGCCGGCATCCCCTTCCCAGGTCGCATAGAAATGCCGTTCGCCGGAATGCAGGAAAGTCCCGGTGACCGTGACCGGCGTGTAGTCGACGTCGCCGGTCGAGGCGAATTCCTTCTCGACCTCGGCCAGCGGCAGTGGCGCCGAATGTGTGCGCTGGTCGATGGTCTGCAGCAGGCCTTCCTTCCAGTGCAGGCGCTGGACCTGCCATGTGCCGAGTGCCAGCAGGATCAAGAACAGCACAAGGCCGAGGGCGAACAACAGAGCCGATCTCGGCCGCGAATGGCCGCCGGCTTTGACGGAAGCTTCGCTCATTCGCCGCGGTCCAGCCTGCCCTCGGCCGCTTTGTTGCGGTATTGCAGGGTGAGCAGGACGCCCTTGATCAACCGGAGCGCCGTCAGGCACAGCACCAGGGCCAGCGGGATCCATATCAGCAGATGCAGCCAGAGCGGCGGGCTCAACGTCACTTCGACCCAAAGCGCCAGGCCGACGATGATAAAGCCGATGATCAGGATGACGAAGACAGCCGGCCCGTCACCGGCATCGGCGTAGGAATAGTCGAGGCCGCAATTGACGCAGCGCTTGCCGACGGTGAGAAAGCCGGAAAACAGCCGCCCTTCGCCGCAGCGCGGACAACGGCCGTGCAGGCCGGCCGAAATCGGATCGATCGGAGGCCAGATCGCCTTATCTTCAGTCATGGTTAGGGTCTTCAGTCATGGATAGGGCCGCCATTCATGGTCATTGCTCGATCTCGATCGGTGTGCCATCGGCCACCATTGCCCAGATTTCGTCCATGTCGGAGTCCGTAACCGCAATGCAGCCGTCGGTCCAGTCGACCAATTGAAGCAGCCAGCCCCACCAGCCGAAACCGTTCGGCTGGCCGTGGATCATGATCATGCCGCCGGGATCGACATTGCGCGCCTTCGCGGCCGCCAGATCCTCGGCATCGGGATAGGAGACATGGATCGACTTGTGCGCGATGCTGTTGGGGTTGCGCCAGTCGAGGGCATAGCGTCCCTCCGGCGTGCGCTGATCGCCCTCCTGGTGCTTGTGGCCGACGGGATCCCCACCGAGCGCGATGCTGTAGCTGCGCAGGATCTTGCCGGCGCCGATCAGCTCGAGCCGCCGCTCCGCCTTGTGGACACGCACAAGATCGACCCTGTCAGCGCCAAACGCCGGAAATGCCAAGAGGATGAAGGCGAAAATACCCAGGTCAGCCGCATCTTCCATCGATCGGCGATCATTGCGCCGAAAAGAAGAAAGGCGGCCACGTCGCCGCGGCCGCCTCTCCCGAAATTGAAACCCCAAGGTGGATCAGTGGCCTTCGATCACCGCGCCGACCGATCCCCAGACGTAGATCGAGGCGAACAGGAACAGCCAGACCACGTCGACGAAATGCCAGTACCAGGCGGCCGCCTCGAAGCCGAAATGCTGCTTGGGTGTGAAGTCGCCCTTCATCGCGCGGATCAGGCAAACCAGCAGGAAGATGGTGCCGATGATGACATGGAAGCCATGGAAGCCGGTCGCCATGAAGAAGGTGGCGCCGTAGATGGAATCCTTGAAGCCGAACGGCGCGTGCATGTACTCGTAGGCCTGCACCATGGTGAACAGCATGCCGAGGCCGACGGTCAACACCAGACCGTTGATCAGCCCCTTGCGGTCGCCATGGAGGAGCGAGTGGTGCGCCCAGGTGACCGTGGTGCCCGACAGCAGCAGGATGACGGTGTTGTAAAGCGGCAGATGGAAAGGATCGAGAACCTCCATGCCCTTCGGCGGCCAGACACCCCCGGTAAACGTGTGGCGCGCGTAGTTCTGCACCTCACCTGCAAAAAGGCTGGCATCGAAATAGGCCCAGAACCAGGCGACAAAGAACATCACCTCCGAGGCGATGAACATGATCATGCCGTAACGCAGGTGCAGCGACACGACGCGCGTGTGGTGGCCCTCATGAGCTTCCTTGATGGTGTCCGACCACCAGGCGAACATGGTGTACAGCACGATCACGATGCCGATGAAGAACAGCCAGGGATTGGCGATGTTGAAGCCGAAGATCGGGAAGGAGCCGCCCTTCAAATATTCCATGAGGCAGACACCGCCAAAAGCGGTGACAAGCGCCCCGACCGATCCCAGGAAAGGCCACGGGCTCGGGTCGACGAGATGGTAGTCATGGTGTGGTTTTGCGTGCGCGTCTGCCATATCAACCCCCGAGATTTGCTTCGGTATCTGAAACTGTCTTGCTACTGCCCTTGGCCGGCTCCGAGGAGGCGACCGGCTTGTTCTTCTCGACCGGGAACATCGTATAGGACAGAGTGATCGTCTTGATGTCCTTCAGTTCCGGCACATTCACGATATCGGGGTCCACATAGAACAGGACCGGCATGTCCAGCGTCTCGCCGGGCTTCAGCGTCGTATCGGTGAAGCAGAAGCATTCGACCTTGTTGAAGTACGGACCCGCCAGTTCCGGCTGCACGTTGAAGGTGGCGCGGCCGGTGACGGGGCGATCGAACTTGTTGGTCGCCTGATAATGCGCCTGCACGGTCTCGCCGATCTTCATGCTCATCGAGCGCTGGACCGGCTGGAACTCCCAAGGCACGCCGGCAATGTTGGCGTCGAAGCGGACGGTGATCTCGCGGTCAAGCACGCGGCCGGCATACTGCTTCTCGACACGCTGCGTGGTGCCGCCATAACCGGTCGCCTGGCAGAACATCTTGTAGAGTGGCACGGCTGCGTAAGCCATGCCGATCATGCCGCTGAAGAAGGCGAGGCAGACGGCCGCGACGACACGGTTGCTGGTCTTGCCTACCGTCTTTCTGGGCGTCTCGACGCTCATCACATCTTGCCCGACAAATTGTGGCCGAACTTCACGATCGTCGCGATGTAGAAAATCACGACCAGCAGAGCCAGCGCTACGCCTATCGCAATGGAACGGCTGCGCTGCGCCTTCTTCTGGCGATCGGTCAAGGTGACCGTCTCGAGTTCTTTCTCGACCATGGTCATGCCCCACCCATGGCAAGCGCGCGTTCGACGACACTGTCGGCCAGATAGGCGGCGAAGATGGCGAAGAGATAGAGCAGCGAATAGGCGAATAGGGCCTTGGCCGGCTTCATGGCGCGGTCATCGTCGGCCATGCCAAGCACTTTCCAAGCATACCAGACGAAACCAGCGCCAAGCAGCATGGCAGCCACGCCATAGAATGGCGTCGTGTAGCCGAGCAGCCAGGGCAGCACGCCGACCGGGGCCAGCACCAGAGCGTAGGCGAAAATCTGACGGCGGGTCGATGCATGGCCGGCAACGTTCGGCATCATCGGGATGCCGGCGCGGCCATAGTCCTCGGACTTGAACAGTGCGAGCGCCCAGAAATGCGGCGGCGTCCACAGGAAAATGATCAGGAACAGGATGGTGCTTTCGAGGCTGACCGATCCGGTCGCCGCGGCCCAGCCGATAACCGGCGGGATGGCGCCCGCGGCACCGCCGATGACGATGTTTTGCGGCGTCGAGCGCTTCAGCCACATCGTGTACACGACGGCATAGAAGAAGATGGTGAACGCCAGCAACGTCGCGGCCAGCCAGTTGACCAGCACGCCGAGCGTCATCACCGACAGGACCGAAAGGACCAGGCCGAAGCTGAGCGCCTCGTGCGGCTGGATACGACCGGACGGGATTGGGCGGCTGGCAGTCCTGGTCATCACCGCGTCGATGTCGGCGTCGTACCACATGTTGAGGGCACCCGAGGCGCCAGCCCCAATCGCAATAGCCAGGATGGCTATCACCGCCAGCAGCGGATTGATGGTCACGGGTGCCGCGACCAGCCCGACAAAGGCGGTGAACACCACCAGCGACATGACGCGCGGCTTCAGGAGGGCGAAGAAATCGCCCGCCGTCGCTTCCGACATGCGGAAGCCCGCTTCGTCAATGCTGGTTTTGTCGACTAGGGCCATGCGTACTCAAGTCCATTATTCCGTTGGCCAAAACCGCCGGCGGACCGGCGGTTTTGCATTCGAGGGGGAGCCGTCTTACTTGATCTTCGGCAGCTGCTCCCATTGGTGGAAGGGCGGCGGCGAAGGCAGCTGCCATTCGAGAGTCGTTGCACCCTCGCCCCATGGGTTGGCACCGGCCACCCGCTTCTTCTGGAAGGCTTCGAACACGCAGTAGAGGAAGATCAGGACGCCGACGGCCGAGATATAAGAGCCGATGGACGACACATAGTTCCAGCCCGCAAACGCATCGGGATAGTCGATGGTGCGGCGCGGCATGCCGGCGAGGCCGAGGAAATGCTGCGGGAAGAAGATCAGGTTGACGCCGACGAACGTGACCCAGAAGTGGGTGTTGGCGATGACAGGCGAATACATGTAGCCGGTCATCTTCGGGAACCAGTAGTACCAGCCGGCGAAGATGGCGAACACCGCGCCCAGCGACAGCACGTAGTGGAAGTGGGCGATGACGAAATAGGTGTCGTGCAGCGAACGGTCGAGGCCGGCATTGGCCAGCTGGACGCCGGTGACGCCGCCGATGGTGAACAGGAAGATGAAGCCCAGTGCCCACAGCATCGGCGTCTTGAACGAGATCGACCCACCCCACATCGTCGCGATCCAGGAGAAGATCTTCACGCCGGTCGGCACCGCGATGACCATGGTGGCGAAGACGAAATAGCGCTGCGTGTCGAGCGACAGGCCGGTCGTGTACATATGGTGCGCCCAGACGATGAAGCCGACTGCGCCGATCGCGACCATGGCGTAAGCCATGCCAAGATAACCGAACACCGGCTTCTTCGAGAAGGTCGAGATGACGTGGCTGATGATGCCGAAGCCCGGCAGGATCAGGATGTAGACTTCCGGGTGGCCGAAGAACCAGAACAGATGCTGGAACAGGATCGGATCGCCGCCGCCATCGGGAGCGAAGAAGGTGGTGCCGAAATTGCGGTCGGTGAGCAGCATGGTGATGCCGCCGGCCAGGACCGGCAAGGACAGCAAGAGCAGGAACGCGGTGACCAGCACCGACCAGGCGAACAGCGGCATCTTGTGCAGCGTCATGCCCGGGGCGCGCATGTTGAAGATGGTGGTGATGAAATTGATGGCACCGAGAATCGAGGACGCACCGGCGATGTGGATCGACAGGATCGCCAGATCCATGGCCGGACCGGGCTGCCCCGAAGTCGACAGCGGCGGGTAGAGCGTCCAGCCACCACCAACACCGAAAGCACCTGGTGCGCTTGGCACGAACATCGAGGTGAGCAGCAGGATGAAGGCCGGCGGCAGCAGCCAGAACGAGATGTTGTTCATGCGCGGGAACGCCATGTCCGGAGCGCCGATCATGATCGGCACCATCCAGTTGGCAAAACCGCCGATCAGCGCCGGCATGACCATGAAGAAGATCATGATCAGGGCGTGCGCGGTGGCGAAGGCATTGTACATGCTCTTGCCGCCGTCGATGGCGGCGTCGCCGTTCATGCCGTAGACCATCTGCGCCAGGCCGCTGAATATCTGGATGCCAGGCTCCTGCAACTCCATGCGGATGGCGACCGAAAGCGCGCCGCCGATGATACCGGCCATGATCGCGAAGATCAGGTAGAGCGTACCGATGTCCTTGTGGTTGGTCGAATAAACCCACCGCACCCAGCCGTGATACGGCTTGTGGTCGTGCCCGTCGTGAGCTGCAGCGTCTGCCATGTTCCGCTCCGTTCCCTAAATCTTGCTAACCCGCGACATCAATTGCCGGCGGCCGCTACCTTGTTCTGGCCATCGACCTCGGCCATGAGCGTCTTGTTGGCGCCCGGCAGATCGGTCTTGGCCGCCGCCAGCCAGGTCTTGAACTGCGCATCCGAGACGACACGGATGGCGATCGGCATGAAGGCGTGATCCTTGCCGCAGAGCTGCGAGCACTGACCATAATAAAGGCCTTCCTTCTCCGCCTTGAACCAGGTCTCGTTGGTGCGGCCCGGAATGGCGTCGATCTTGATCCCGAAGGACGGCATGGCGAAGGAGTGGATCACGTCGGTCGCGGTGACGAGCACGCGCGTCATGGTGTTGACCGGCACCACCAGCTCATTGTCCACGGCGAGCAGGCGCGGATAGACCTTGCGGTCTTCCTTGCCTGCCTTGGCGCGATCGCCATCCTGGAGGATCGCGGAGTTGAAGGCGAGCGTGTTGTCGGTCTGGTACTCGTAATCCCAGTTCCACTGGTTGCCGGTCGCCTTGACCGTCAGCTTGGCCTCTTCCGGCGGGGTGTATTGCGCGGTCAAGAGCTGGAACGAGGGAATGGCGAGACAGAGCAGGACGACGACCGGGCCGACGGTCCAGATCACCTCGATCAGCGTGTTGTGGCTGGTCTTGGAGGGAACCGGATTTGCGCTCGCGCGAAACCTGACGATGCAGTAGGCGAGGAGAAGGAGCACCAGGATGGTGATCGGAACGATGAACCACATCGTGTAGTTTCCGAACCATTCGATCTGCCGCATCATATCGGTCGCCGGCGCCTGGAAGGTGGTCTCCCACTCCACGGGCTGATCGGCATGGGCGGATGTGCCGGCAAAAATCGTGGCAGCGGCACAAGCACTCAGAAACTTGGCACTTGCTAGAAACCTGGCGCCAGCTAGGAAATTTCTCATCGCCCTCTTCGTCTCCCAGTTCCTCGCGGCGGTGCCAACGAGAATAACGAACAATGCCGGGACGGGAATCCCGACAGTCTCAAGGTGGTTCAAACCATACTCTTTTTCCCTCCGCAAGAAAGGAGCGGTCGAAACCGTGCGGCATTTTTGCGCGCGAGCTGACATGGCTCTTCCGGGGCAATGGCCATGGTGACGAATCGGGTATGTTCGGCGGGCTGTCCGCCCTATGCTGGCGGCGCCCGCAAAGCGTCGTAATTCAGGCGAATTTGGCAGGGAAAAGCGCCGTATTGCCTGTTTCGGGACAGTCCGGCCGCGGTCTCGTCCTTTACTTGGTATTGGCGCGGCTTAAAGTGCCGTGATTCGCAATGGAGCCGTCATGAACTCTTGGCTTTCGAGACTGAGGCATACGCGACCGGGACTTTCGAGAACCCTGGCGAACGCCGTGTTTCTCGCCGTCCTGTCCGCGGCCGGTCTGTTCGTCGCTGGTCAGGCCAATGCCGCCCAGCCGAGCGGCACGGTGCGCTCGACGCATGGCGCCTGGTCGATCATCTGCGACACGCCGGCCGGCGCCACCTCGGAACAATGCGTGATGATGCAGAACGTCGTCGCCGAAGACCGCCCGGAGATGGGGCTTTCGGTCGTCGTGCTGCGCACCGCCGACAACAAGGCCGAGATCCTGCGCGTGCTGGCGCCGCTCGGCGTGCTGTTGCCGAACGGCCTCGGCCTCAACGTCGACGGCAAGGATATCGGCCGCGCCTATTTCGTGCGCTGCTTCCAGGACGGATGCTACGCCGAGGTCATTCTCGAAAAGCCGCTGCTCGATACGCTGAAGACCGGCACGTCGGCAACGTTCATCGTGTTCCAGACGCCAGAGGAAGGCATCGGCATTCCCGTCGATCTCAAGGGTTTCGCCGAAGGCTTCGCTGCCCTGCCCTGATCGCGGCTCCGCGCTGAACCAGACCCGGACGCGGCTTTTTGCCGACCCCAAAAGCATGGCTTACATCAAGCGGACGGTGTCATTCGTCGGCGCGGATTATCATTGCCGATTGTGCGGGCGCGGCTTCACCCCTACATCGGGGGAAAGCAATCATCCCACGGACGGACGCGCCATGAACAGCCTGATCGGCCAATTCGACATTTCAGACGACCGCATCAAGCAGATCGTCGCCGATACCATCAAGGGCGCCGACGACGGCGAGCTTTTCCTCGAATATAGCGAGAGCGAGGCGCTGATGTTCGACAATGGCCGGCTCAAGACCGCCAATTTCAACACCGACCAGGGCTTTGGCCTGCGTGCGGTCGCCGGCGAAGCCAGCGGCTACGCCCATTCGAGCGACCTGTCCGAGGCATCGCTGCTGCGCGCGGCCGAAGCCGTCTCGACCGTCAAGGGCGGCTATTCCGGTACGCTTGCCGCAGCCCCCGCCCGCACCAACCGCCATCTCTACGGCGACGAGAACCCGATCCCCTCGCCTTCCTTCGAGGCCAAGGCGAAGCTGCTGCAGGAAATCGACGCCTGGCTGCGCGCCGAGGATCCACGCGTGCGCCAGGTGACGGCCTCGATCGCCGCATCCTGGCAGCATGTCGAGATCGTTCGTGCCGACGGCCAGGTGGTGCGCGATATCAGGCCGCTGGTCCGCGTCAACGTCTCGGTCGTCGTCGGCGATGGCGACCGCCAGGAGAGCGGCTCCTATGGCATGGGCGGGCGCAAGGCGTTCGGCGACTTCCTGATCGAGGATAGCTGGAAGCTCGCCGCCAGGGAGGCACTCCGGCAGGCGCTGGTCAATTTGGAGGCGATTCCGGCCCCGGCCGGCACTTTCGACATCGTGTTGTCCAGCGGCTGGCCGGGCGTGATGCTGCACGAAGCCGTCGGGCACGGGCTAGAAGGCGACTTCAACCGCAAGAAGACGTCGGCCTTCGCCGGCCTGATGGGGCAGCAAGTGGCCGCCAAGGGCGTCACCGTCGTCGACGACGGCACCATCCCCGAGCGGCGTGGCTCGCTCACCGTCGACGACGAAGGCACGCCTTCGGCCCGCAACGTTTTGATCGAGGACGGCAAGCTGGTCGGCTACATGCAGGACCGGCAGAACGCGCGGCTGATGGGCATGAAAGCCACCGGCAACGGCCGGCGCGAAGGCTATGCGCACCAGCCGATGCCGCGCATGACCAACACCTATATGACCTCAGGCGACGTGGAGCCGGACGAAATCATCGCCTCCGTCAAGAACGGTATCTATGCCGTCTCCTTCGGCGGCGGCCAGGTCGACATCACGTCGGGCAAATTCGTGTTCGGCTGCACCGAGGCCTACATGATCGAGAACGGCAAGGTGACGCAACCGATCAAGGGCGCCATGCTGATCGGCAACGGGCCTGACGCCATGCACCGCGTCACGATGGTCGGCAACGACATGAAGCTCGACAATGGCATCGGCATGTGCGGCAAGGCCGGCCAGGGCGTGCCCGTCGGCGTCGGCCAGCCGCATCTAAGGATGAACCAGATGACGGTCGGCGGCACGCGGGTTTGAGGCTCGGTGCCGGTCCGATGTCATCATCCGCCAAGTGATGTTCCGGATACAGGCGTTCTCGACCATGCCCATCGTCATCCTGACAGGTGCCGGCATTTCGGCGGCCGGGACCTTGAAGTGGACACAATCCACATTAAGGAATTATTAGGTCTTTGACTGCCTGGGCTGCCTTTAGCGCACGAACGCAGCACCAGTTCCTCGTTGCGGTGGTGGTTTTGGCAATGCGGCACTCCCCTGTCCTGGCTCTCGGGCTTGGCCTTGTTTCGTTGATTGGTGCGACATCGCTGCTGGCCAGTCCGGCGTCGGCGCAGTCGACATTGTTCAGGTCTCGATCGGCCCAATCTTCCGTGGATGGGTCTGCCGCCGTGGGTGGGAGCACCAGCGTCCCCTACGGTTGGATCGATTTCTGTCATCGCCGACCAAAAGAATGCAAGGTGCCCGCTCTGCCGGCCGCGAATGTCAAGCTGACAGCGCGGACTCTCCGTGTCCTCAAGCGGATAAATCAGAAGGCGAACAGTTCCATCAAACCCGTCAGCAATTTCGATCACTGGGGCACGATGGCGGACCATTGGGATTATCCGGTTGACGGCAAAGGCGACTGCAAGATTTACGCACTCTACAAACGCAAGCTCCTTCAGGAGGCTGGATTTCCCCGGCAGGCGCTGTTGATGACGGTCGTGCGCGACCTCAACAATGAAGGGCACACCGTCCTGACGGTGAAAACCGACAAAGGCGATCTCATCCTCGACAATATGGTCGACGAAATCAGGCCCTGGAACGCGACCGGCTACTATTTCCTGAAACGTCAGTCGCAGCAAAATCCGAATGTCTGGCTGTCGGTCAACCAGCGAGGTGGCAGCCCGAAAGCCCTTACGAATGTTGCAAAGCTCATAGACTGAGACTGTCGGGACCGTAGCGGTCCACGCACTACAGGCGTCGGCGGGTTTCCGGAACCGTGTCATCGGCCCTTGTCTCTCAGGAAGTGGCTTCAGAGGGAAAACAGTTTATATTTCCCGAATCGCTGCCAGCCTTCCCAGCAGGACAGGCTGGCAGCAACCCTTTGCCGCGGAGGCAGACGGTCAGCTGGCTTTGCCGCCGTTCTTCTTGCAGTCGGCCCGGAACTTCGCGCGTGCCTTGCCGTGCAGCTTCTGGGCATCCGCAAGCGCGGAACATTGCTTCGAAATCGCGGTTTTCTCGGGCGTCATCGTAGTCGTCTTTGCCTTCTTCATAGGGGCGGCTGTGGTAGCGGCCGGCGCAGTGGTCGTCGTGGCTGCTGTCGTCGCTGCCGCGGCGGCTCCCGTCGCGATGAACGCGGCTACGGCGATGGATGTCAGAACGCTTGCAATCCTCATTGTGCTCACTCCTTTTTGGTCCCCCTGCACTGACTGGGTACCAGCGAGCCGGCGTACTGCGCAATCACGGCAGCCGCCAACCACGCAGTTGTGATCTGATCGCGGGTTGCCGTCGCAGCCAGGCGATATTCTGCCGCCGGCACAGCCGCGCCACCTCACAACGCGACCAGCGACGTGCCTCAAGCCCTTTGCCCTTTGCATGTCGCGACTCAAGTCCGAGCCGCCTATGGGTAACATGTGCTATTTCCTGCAAGCCGGCTCATTTTTTGAAAGGTTTGTAGCGCTCCAGCGCCAGCGATCCCTTGATCGCAATATCACGGGTCGGAATATCCGAACTCACGAAAGCTCAAGAGCGGTTCATCGTTTCACGGAAACGACAAACCGCTCTATCTCGTTACCGACAGACTACTGCTTGCAGGGTGGCTCACCCGGATGCCCGCAAGCGGGCTTCTTGTTGGCCTGCGGCGGCTGCGGCTTGGGCTGCTGCTCGATGCGCCTCTCCTGCACCTGGGGCTTGGGCTGCTGCTGGATGCGTCGCTCCTGCACCTGGGGCTTGGGCTGCGCATGGAACTCCGGCTTCTGCGGCTTGGAGAAGACCTGCACGTTGGGTTTCTCCTGCCGCTTCAACTGGCGCTGCGCGTTCTCGTTCAGCTTGTTGACCTTGAGGTTCCGCTGGATGCCGACTCCCGCGCCGCTGGGACCGCCATCGCCGTTCTGCAACTTGCGGAACTTCTTGTTCCCATTGGGCGAGCCCTGATCGTTCGGTGCGACATTGGGCTGACCGGAAGATAGATCCTTGCGTGTGAGCTTCTTCGGTTTTCCACCATTCTGGTCGGACAACGCGTTCGGATTGTTCTTGAACTTCTGCTGGGCGTTCAAGTCTTGCTGGGCAGGGGCGCCATTGACGGTCGGAAGCTTACGGAGCTTGCCCTTCCCCTGGCCGGTTGCATTCTGCTGTGCCGTGCCCGCCGCGCCGGCATTTCCAGTAGCCTGCTGACTATTTCCGGTGGCCTGCTGGTTGCCGCCCACTATGCCTTGCTTGCCAAGCAGCTTCTTGGACTTGGCGTTGGGCAAATTCTGCCCGTTGAGTACCGGCTTGCCATTGACCAGCGGCAGTGCCTTGCCGTTGGCTCCGGGCAATGCGTGACCGGTTCCAAGCTTGCCGGCGGACAGGTTCTTCGATTGCGGGGACGCCGCACCCGGCTGCTGGCCCTGCGTGGCAGCCTGGCCGGGCTGCTGGCCGCCCTGATTCTGCTTGGACAGCACCGCCTTTTTCTGCAGCAGCGGCGGCAGCGCCACCTTGGCGACCAGTGCGGCCGCGCCCGCACCAACGACCATCTTCTGCCCGGTGGTGAGACCGCCCGATGCATTGCCATTTGGCTGCCCGGCTTGATTGGTGGTCTCGTTGTTGATCGTCGTGTTGTTGGTGTTGTTGATGACGGTTGTGTTGTGAATGTTGTTGAAGATGATGTCGTTCGGCGGCGGCACGATGTCACGCGGCGGGTTGATAAACGCGGGTATCGGCACAAACACCGGCGTCGGCAGGACGAAGACGTCGGCCGGCGGCGGCGGTGGCGGCAATTCGATGAAGTCGCGCGGCCGTGGCTGCAGGAAGATCACGCCGACAGGAGGCGGTGGATCGAAGTCGAACTCGGGGTCGTCGAAATAGAGCTCGGGCCGGTCGACATAGACGATCTCTTCCGGCGGTGGTGGCGGCACATCATAGGCGTAGACTGCGAAACTCTGCGGCGGCTCCAACTCGGCATCGAAATGCTCGAGCCGGCGGCGGGCGTCCCAGGCATGAGGGCCATGCGGATAGCGATCGAGATAGGACCAGTAGGCTTCCGGCGTATCCCTAAGCCAGGTCTGGCGCCAGGTGATCGCCTCGCGCCGAGCCGCCAGGATTGCGCGCGCACGCTTGGCCATCGGGTCATGCGGATAGGCGGCGATGAAATCCTCATAGCCGCGCATCGTGTCGCGATCCAAAGCCGCCACATAGGCATCATGCGCGTCGAAATCGCGGATCTCCTTGGTCCGGTTTGTTCGCGCTTCGGCGGCTGAGACCTGCGGCGCCGGCGCATCCGGCCCACGATCGAAGAACGCAAAGGGTTGCGTGATTTCCGAGGCGTTCCACGGCACTTCCGCACCTTGCGTCACCTCGTTGACACGCAGGCGTGTGCGGTCAAAGACATCGTCGAGCGGTAGGCCGCCTTCGCGGATCATCTCGGCCAGCCCCTGAGCATACGCGCCATATGGACCCTTGCCCTCCGGTGCAACGGTTCCCGGAGCGGCGTTGAAAGCAATCAGCATGTTCGGATCGGGGTCGACGAGCGCAAGGCCGCCGGCCAACGGCTGGTTCGACTGCGGGAAATCGTTGGGTCGCGCTGCATCGAGCACGACGATGTTGACCTTTGTCGACAATCCAGCCAGCGACTTGGTGACGTCGGAGAGCCGCATACCCTGAAGCGGGACGTCGCTCGGATTGGAGATCTGGGCATCGACCGGCAAGAAGTAGTTCTCACCTTCGAATTGCACACCCTGGCCGGCAAGATAAACGAAAACGGCCGCGTCGGGACCGGCGGCGGACACCTTGCCGAGAAAATCGCGTAGCGCACCGCGCAGCGATTCTTGATCCACATCGCGCGCGCCGACCACATCGAAACCGGCAGCCTGCAAGGTCTGCGCGATCAGTCCGGCATCATTGGCGGGTGTCACCAGTGCGCCAGAGGAATAGGCAGCGTTGCCGATAACAAAAGCGAGGCGTTTTTGCTCTTGCGCGAGGGCACCCGTCGCCGAGGCGGCCATGAAAATGAAAATAGCGAAAAAACCGAAGAATTTCTGAAGCGTCCGCATTTCTGGCCACCAACATAGGCAACGACGCTGGAGGAGGAAGGTTCCCTCACCATCGATTCGAAAATAGACGGGCGCAAAGGGGCGGCTTTGCGGCGCGATTTCGGCAAGTTGCGATCAAGGCCGTCCGAAGCGGCAGCCTCAAGAAAATGTGATCATTGTCGGTTCGTGCGGAGCCGACCCGATGCCGGCTATCGCCGCCTCTTCGGTTTTTCCAGCAAGGCGACAGCCTCGACATGGGACGACCACAGGAACTGGTCGATTGGCGTCACGCTTTTCAAAGTGTAGCCGCCGTCGATGAGGATGCGCAGATCGCGAGCCAGGGTCACTGGATTGCAGGACACCGCAGCAACGTATGGAACATCCGAGCGGGCGATCTGCTTCGACTGGTCTTCGGCACCCGCCCTCGGGGGGTCGAAGACCAGTCCGTCGAAGGCGTTCAACTCCTTGAATGTCAGTGGCCGCCGAAACAGGTCGCGTCGTTCGCCCGTCACCCGCTTGAGCCCGGTCGCGAAGCGTGATCCCCGGTCTAGCGCCGAAAGTGCGGCCGCATCTCCTTCGACTGCGTGCACTTCCGACTTCGCTGCCAACCGCAAGGCGAAGCTGCCGCATCCGGCAAAAAGGTCGGCGACCTTTTTGGCACGCTTCAGATGTCCGCCGACGATCTCGGCCATGGTCTGTTCGGCTGCCTCGATCGCTTGCAAGAAGGCACCTGGCGGCACCGCGACCGCGACGCTGCCGAACATGACCACGGGTTTCCTCGGCTCGATGACGATCTCGTCATCGATGGACAGTCTGGCGAAGCCCTGCGCAATGACAAAATTGGAGGCGATACGGCGCTGGTGTTCGCCGAGCTTGCCGGATTCGTGCGCCGCGACATCGAGGCCCGAAGCCGTCACGGTGACCGCCATCCGAAATGATTTGGTGGTCGCGCATATCAATTCGGCCAGTGCCTTCAACGGGCCGAGCGCGGCGACGATCTCGGGCAGCGAGATCGGGCATTCGGATATCGAGATGATTTCCGGCGACAGATGGCGATTGAAGCCGAGCAACATGCCTGTCTCGGTGCGCCGGGCGGCAAGCACGACACGGCGACGCGACTGCGGCGCGCAGGGGACCAGCGCGTCGATGCCGCACTCGATGCCCTTGCCCTTCAGGGCGTGCACCACCTTTTCGCGTTTCCACTGTCGATAGGCTTCGGCCTCGAAATGCTGGAGGGCACAGCCGCCGCATTCGGTGAAATGGCGGCAGGCGGGTTCGACGCGCAACGGCGAGGCCTCCAGCACCGCCACCAGCGTGGCGCGATCCCTTTCGCGCGCGGCGGTGACGGTCTCGCCCGGCAGCGTGAAGGGAATGAACAGATCGCCGATTTCAGTTTCGGCGATGCCGTCGCCCTGGGCGCCCAGTTTCTTGATGGTGAAGCGTGCGCTCATCGGTCCTTGATCCCACCAAGCAGGAATTCGCGATTGCCGTCGCCACCGTCGATCGGCGACAGATGCAGACCAAGCGAGCGCCAGCCGGGAACGGCATCCAGCCAATCCTGCAGCAGGCCTGCGACACGGGCGGCATCGAAGGGATCCTTCAACAGACCGCCCTTGCCGATCGCCTCGCGACCGGCCTCGAATTGCGGTTTGACCAGAAAGACCGCGCCGGCACCGGGCTTCGCAATAGCAAGCGCCGGCGGCAGCGCCAGTTTCAGCGAGATGAAACTGACGTCGGAAACGATGAAATCCGGACTGCGGCCGGCAAGATCGGCGACCGTGAGATCGCGTGCGTTCAGGCTTTCGATCACGGTTACACGCGGATCGCCGCCGATATCGGGATGCATCTGGCCGTGCCCGACATCGATGGCCGTGACATGGGATGCGCCGCGTTCCAGCAACACCTGGGTGAACCCGCCTGTCGAGGCGCCGATGTCGAGGGCTTCGCGGCCGGCGGGGTCGAGGCCGAAATGGTCCAGTCCGCCGATCAGTTTGAGCGCCGCGCGCGACACATAGCCTTGCGCCGGATCGTCGATGACAACAAGGCACTGCGGCGAAACGTTCTGGCCGGGTTTGCGGGCAATGGCGCCATCAACCGTCACCGTGCCGCGCTCTACCGCGTCGCGAGCACGCGAGCGGCTGGCAAACAGCCCGCGCTGGACGAGCAGGTCGTCGAGCCGCTGGCGTGTGCTGGCTGGCAGAGGCGAATTCATCGGCCTTCTCTGGCGAAAGCGCGCGGTGAAGGCAAGGACATTACACGGGACAAGGTGACGTCGTGCGCGAGCGGCCGGTGCATCGAGCCAAGCCGCAGCTTGCGTGCATGGTATGGGGTCCGGCAGAATATTAGTCGAGGAGGGTCCCAGTTGTTGCAACACGAAGGAGGACGAATGCTGACGGGAACCTGCCACTGTGGCGCAGCCCACTGGACGCTGGAAGGCGATCCCGGCCCGGTGACGGCCTGCAACTGCACTCTTTGCCGCCGCTATGGCGCGCTCTGGGCCTATGATTATGTCAACGAACGCATTCGCGTTTCGGGGCCGACGGCCAGCTATACGCGCGCCGGAAAGGACGCGCCGTCGCTTGAAATCCTATTCTGCCCGACCTGCGCCTGCGTGCTGGCGTGGCGCGGCTTGCGCGCCAGCGATTCTGGCCGAATACGGATCGCCGTCAATGTGCGGCTGGCGCCGCCCGAGGCCGTCGCCGACTTGCCGATCGACCATTTCGATGGTCTCGACTCTTACGACGATCTGCCGCGCGATGGTCGCTGCGTGCGCGATATGTGGTTTTAGAAGATGGTCCGCGAAACCTGGCGCTCGACAGCCGGAGACAGACCATCGTTCCGATTCCCTAAAGCCTGCTCGCGTGGATGCTCGGTCACAATAGCGGACTGAGGCGCGGTGTCCGGCAGCACCACAAGCTGCGGCACCTGTCTGTAGGAAAAGCCGCCGCGGATATCGCCGATCTTGCCGGCAACAATGTCTAGCGCCGCCTTTTCAAGATTGCGGTCATAGGCTGTTTCGGCGGCAGCCGGTACAACCATCGCCGCCAAGAGGGCCGCGCCGCACAGAAGCGTCTTCATTGTTGTTGTCTCCCTGCCTGGCTGTGATCTAGCAGGGCGCCGTTGAAAAACGGCCAAGGGACACGGTAAGCGAAAAGCCAAACGGCAGCGTTAACAATGCGTTACGAAATGAAGCCGGCAAACTGATTCAAGCGCTTGAGGTTTTGATTCAGGCGCGCTGGGCACGGACTGTATGGCCGAGGGCCGTGAAAACGGTGCGCACTATGCCGGCGGCGTCGAGGCCGGCGTCGGCATACATCTTCTCCGGCTTGGCGTGGTCGGTGAAGGCGTCCGGCAGCACCAGCGGGCGTACCTTCAGGCCGCTCTCCAGTAGTCCTTCATGGGCAAGGAACTGCAGCACATGGCTGGCGAAGCCGCCGACGGCGCCCTCCTCCACCGTGACCAGAACCTCGTGCGAGCGGGCCAACCGGCGGATCAGGTCCTCGTCGAGCGGCTTGGCGAAGCGGGCATCGGCAACCGTGGTGGAGAGCCCGGCCGCGCCGAGTTCCTCGGCGGCGGCAAGGCAATCCTGCAGCCTTGTGCCGAAGGACAGCAGGGCGACCTTGCTGCCTTCCCGGACGATGCGGCCTTTGCCGATCTCGAGAACCGAGCCGCGCTCCGGCATGTCGACGCCGACGCCATTGCCGCGCGGATAACGGAAGGCGATCGGGCCGTCATCGTAGCTGGCGGCCGTGCGCACCATGTGGCGCAGTTCCGCCTCGTCGGCCGCCGCCATGATGACGAAACCCGGCAATGAGGCCAGGAAGGTGGTGTCGAAGGCACCACAATGGGTGGCGCCGTCGGCGCCGACATAGCCGGCGCGGTCGATGGGAAAACGCACCGGCAATTTCTGGATAGCCACGTCGTGCACGACCTGGTCGTAGGCACGCTGCAGGAAGGTCGAATAGATCGCCGCGAACGGCTTATAGCCTTCCGTGGCGAGGCCGGCGGCGAAGGTGACCGCATGCTGCTCGGCGATGCCGACATCGAACGTCCTGGCCGGAAACACTTCGCCAAACAGGTCGAGGCCGGTGCCGCTCGGCATGGCGGCGGTGACGGCGACGATGCGATCGTCCTCGCGGCCCTCCTGGATCAGGCTTTCGGCGAATACCTTGGTGTAGGCTGGTGCGTTGGCCGGCGCCTTGGCCTGCGTTCCTGTGATGACATCGAACTTGTTGACGCCGTGATACTTGTCGGCGGCGGCTTCCGCCGGCGCATA
This sequence comes from Mesorhizobium sp. SARCC-RB16n, assembly GCF_008520305.1. GTDB lineage: Bacteria > Pseudomonadota > Alphaproteobacteria > Rhizobiales > Rhizobiaceae > Mesorhizobium. The sequence continues at coordinate 323,801 of NZ_ML703263.1, forward strand.
GCCCTTGCCCTTCTGGGTCACGACATGGATCAGCACCGGACCCTTGCCGTTGTCGCGGACATTTTTCAGGACCGGAATCAGATGCTCCAGATTGTGACCATCGATGGGGCCGATGTGATAGAAGCCGAGTTCCTCGAACAAAGTGCCGCCGGTGACGTAGCCGCGCGCATGCTCGACCGCGCGGGTGATGGCTCGATCGGCCCGCTTGCCGAGATAGGAGGTCAGCTTCTTGCCGAAGTCGCGCAGGCCGACATAGGTCTTGCCGGAAGCCAGGCGCGCCAGATAGGCGCTCATGGCGCCGGTCGGCGGGGCGATCGACATATCGTTGTCGTTGAGGATGACGATGAGACGGGCATCGAGCGCGCCGGCATTGTTCATCGCCTCATAGGCCATGCCGGCGGACATGGCGCCGTCCCCGATGACGGAAATGACATTGTTGCGGCGGCCTGCGAGGTCGCGGGCGGCGGCCATGCCGAGGCCGGCCGATATCGATGTCGAGGAGTGGGCGGCGCCGAACGGGTCGTATTCGCTCTCGGCCCGGCGGGTGAAGCCCGACAAGCCGCCTTCCTGGCGCAAGGTGCGGATGCGGTCCCGGCGTCCGGTCAGGATCTTATGCGGATAGGCTTGGTGGCCGACATCCCAGATCAGCCGGTCGTCAGGTGTGTTGAAGACATAATGCAGCGCCACCGTCAGTTCGACCACGCCAAGCCCGGCACCGAGATGGCCGCCCGTGTGGGAGACAGCATCGACCAGTTCGGCGCGCAGCTCGGACGCCAGTTGCGGCAATTCGCTTTCGGCAAGTGTGCGCAGGTCCGCAGGGATGCGGACCTTGTCGAGAAGCGGCGTATGCGGCGTTGCGTTCACGGTTAGGCCTGCTCGGGCTTTCTGTTCATCGGCGGGATAGGCCGCCGGCCGGCGAAAGTAAATGCGTGTCGGTGACGCGGCCGGTCAGCCCCTCACCGACCCGCTCAGCCTTCCGGCAGCGGGATGAATTCTTTCTCATCGCCGGGAACGATATCGAAGCGGCCGGTCTTCCATTCCTGCTTGGCTTGCTCGATGCGCTCCTTGGACGACGAGACGAAATTCCACCAGATGTAGCGCTGCGAACCGAGCGAGGCGCCGCCGAACAGCATGAAATGCGCATCCGTCGGCGACGATATGACGATCTCGTCGCCAGGCCGGAACACCAGCAGCCGTTCGGCCGGAAAGACGTCGCCTGAAATCGAAACCTCGCCCTCCAGCGTGTAGATGGCGCGCTCTTCCGCATCGGCCGGGATCTTGACGCTGGCACCGGGCGCCAGCCGCAAATCAGCGTAGAGCGTTTCGGAATCCGCCCGTACCGGCGATCGCAGTCCCTGGAAATCACCAATGACCACGCGTCCGCTGACGCCTTCGGCATCGATTTCGGGGAGCCGCAGCGCCGCCGTGTTCTCGAACACCGGCGCAACCTCTTCCTTGCCGTCCGGCAGAGCCAACCAGGTCTGCAGGCCGGAGATCGACATCGGCGCGCCGCGCAATTCCTGCGGCGTGCGCTCGGAGTGGACGATGCCGCGGCCTGCGGTCATCAGATTCACGTCGCCGGGTTCTATCACCATTTCGGTGCCGAGCGAATCGCGGTGCCTGATCTTGCCGTCGAACAGATAGGTCACGGTCGACAGGCCGATATGCGGGTGCGGTCGAACATCGAGCGCCTGGCCCGCCCTCAGGATAGCCGGACCCATACGGTCGAAGAAGATGAACGGCCCGACCAGCCGCCTCTTGGCGGTCGGCAAGGCGCGGCGCACCTCGAAGCCACCAATATCCTTGGCGTTGGGTATGACCATCAGCTCGATCTGGTCGCTGGCGAAGGCATCGCCGGCCTCAGGGTCTTTCCCCGGGAAGAAGCTCATGAACTCTCCTCATCAGCGATCGATGGCCGCATTGGACTTATCAGGCGAACCGGATTGCCGCCTTTGCTCTTAACTTGGCCGCCACCTCTTCGCGATTGCGCGGATGCTGGTGGGTTTCGAGGGAATCAAGCAATTCGCGTGCGGATGCCGCGATGGCTTCGACCGCATGATCGAACGCGTGCTGGTTCTTGGCGGAAGGCCGCGTCGTGCCGCTCAGCTTGCGGACAAACTGGAGTGCCGCGTCACGGACTTCGTCATTCGTTGCCGGCGGATCAAAATTGAACAGGGTCTTGATGTTTCTGCACATCGCTTCCGTATCTCCCTCTTGTCCGTTTCAATCGGGACGAACCCGTATCCTCAATCATGATCGTGTCCAAAAATCGGTAAGGCTGCTCCAGGGCTCAGTCCGCGTCGAGCGGCTCGGTTCCAACCGGCTTGCCGTCGCGCGACAGCCTGATCTTCTCGACCTTGTCCTCGGCGGCCTTCAGCAGCCGGTCGCAATGCGCCTTCAGTGCCTCGCCGCGCTCGTAGATCCGGATCGACTGGTCGAGCGGGACGTCGCCACGCTCCAGATCATCGACGATCTTCTCCAGCGCGTCGAGTGCCTGTTCGAAGCTCATCGCCTTGACGTCTTCGTTGATCTCACCAGTCATCATTCATCCTTTCATCAGTCGCCCGACATGGGCGGCGACCGAAAATGCCAATCCCTGCAGATCGTAGCCGCCCTCGAGCAGGCTGACGAGCCGGTTGCCGCTATGGCGTGCGGCGCGCTGCATCAGCTGGCCGGTCGCCCAGTCGAAATCGTCCTCGGTCAGATTGATCTCCGCCAGCGGATCGCGGTGGTGCGCGTCGAAGCCGGCCGAAATGATGATCAAATCGGGCGCGAAATTATCGATCGACGGCAGCACGCGCGACAGGAAAGCATCGCGAAACACCTCGCTGCCGGTCTGCGGCGCCAGCGGTGCGTTGACGATGTTGCCGACGCCGGTCTCGCTCTTTGCGCCGGTGCCGGGGTAGAGCGGCATCTGGTGCGTCGAGCAATAGAGCACCGAGGGATCGTCCCAGAAAATATCCTGCGTGCCGTTGCCGTGATGCACGTCCCAGTCGACGACGGCGACACGCTCGACGCCGTGCTTCTTCTGCGCGTAGCGGGCCGCGATCGCCGCCGTGTTGAAGAAGCAGAAGCCCATCGCCGTGGTCTTTTCGGCATGGTGGCCAGGCGGCCTGGCTGCGACGAAGACATTGTCGGCGCGGCCCGCAAAGACGTCGTCGACGGCGGCATTGGCGGCGCCGATCGCCGTGGTCACCGCCTGCCAGCTCTTCGGGCTGGCGGTGGTATCGGCGTCGATGCGGGCAATGCCCTCCTCCGGAATGCCGGCGCGGACACGCGCGACGAAATCGGCAGGATGCGCGTAGAGGATCGTCGCCTCGTCGCCTTCCGGCGCCTGGACGCGGTCAAGCGCGGCAAAAGCTTCGTCGTCGAGCACGCGTTCGATGGCGCGCAGGCGATCGGGCCGCTCGGGGTGACCGGGAGGCGTGATGTGTTCGAGGAAAATCGGATGCGTGTAGAGACGGGTTGTCATGTCCCCTATCTAGTGCCCCGGTGCCGTGATGGCCATGCGTTGCGGCCCGATCGCTGGGGAAAATCGAACCTGCGTCCATTCATGTCGCTGCGGGCATTGGCGCCGCCAGCACTTCGGCGTAAGATTGCCGCTACTGCCTGGTGCCTGCGAAAGCGGGAGAATCGGGAACACGGTTTAACGCCGTGGCGTGCCCAACGCTGTGAGGGGGACCGCGCCGGTAAATGCCACTGTCGATGACGGGAAGGCACCGGACGCGGGTTGATCCCGAGCCAGAAGACCGGCCTGGCAGGCATCGTCATCCGCATGGTCAGGCGGATGATATCAGAGCGGCGTGCATTCTCTTGGACGCACAAAGTACGCTCTGAGAATTTGAACTGCTGCAATCGCAAGGGGACAAGCGATGCCGGAAGCCATGACCGCTCCTGTGGGCGACGGATTTGATCAGGTAGCGCGCGACGCGGTTTACCGCGCCATGTTCACGCGGCGCGACGTGCGCAGCCATTTTACATCGGAAGCGATCGACGACGACGTACTGGCGCGGCTGCTGCTTGCCGCCCATCACGCGCCATCCGTCGGCTTCATGCAGCCTTGGAATTTCATCATCATTCGCAACGCCGCGCGGCGGGCAGAGGTGCGCGACCTGTTCCTTGCCGCGCGCGAACAGGAACTGCCTGAAATCGAGGCAGAACGGCAGGCGCTCTACCGCAAGCTGAAACTGGAAGGCATCTGCGAAAGCGCGCTCAACATCTGCATCACCTGCGACCGCGAGCGCTCGAAAGGCTCGCCGCTGGGGCGCTGGCACAATCCGGAAATGGATCTCTACAGCACGGTCTGCGCGGTGCAGAATTTCTGGCTCGCGGCACGCGCCGAGGGCGTCGGCGTCGGCTGGGTCAGTATCATCGAGGCGCAAGCGTTGAAACGTCTGCTGGCCGTTCCCGACCACGTGACGCCGATCGCCTATCTTTGCGTCGGTCGGGTTTCGCAATTCGCACCGAAACCGGACCTCGAAACGCATGGCTGGGGCCGGCGGCTGCCGCTGTCCGACCTGATCATGAGCGAGACGTTTTGCGGCCAGGGTGAGGCACCGCTCAAATCGACGGTTGCCCGCCTCAACAGCGTCGCTGCGCCCGCCGTCCCCGTCGATCAGCGCGTCGCGCCGGCCGTGCCCCAGCGCGAACCGTCGAAGGTGGAGAGCGCCTTGTCCTTGAGTTCCCGGAACTTCGACGAGGCTTCGGCCAGCCTGGCGTCCCAGGCGGGGTCGGGCACCTGGCCCTCGATGGTCTTGAAATAGACCTGCATCAGGCACGCGATGGCGAACGGCTCGATGAAAGCCGCCTTGAAAGCCCAGGCAAAGACGATGGCGAGAACGAAGGCCCAGCCCGCGAGCTGCCCTGGCATGAGGTAAAGAATAGCAGCTGCCGGAGCCAGCATCAGCAGGAAGATGACGAAGGAGACGCCCCACATGATGACCGCCAGCCAGACCGCGTTCTTGACCATGGTCTTGCCGTTCTGGGCGTAGAGCACGACGCCTTGTCGTGCCGTCTCGAAGGGCGAGGACGAATTGATGCGGATGTTGTAGCCGAGGATGATCTCGTCGACATAGGTCAGCGACAAGCGGATCACCGTGTTGAGGAACGAGACCAGGCCGCTCAGGCCGGGGATGGGCAGAAAGGCCGCGACGCCGCCCAGCAGGCCGGTGATGGCGCGGATGGCGCCCTTGACCAATTGGTCGACGACGAAAAGGATGTTCGCCTCGGCAAAACGCTCGGTCACAACCTCTTTTGCGTAGGCGATCTGGTTCTGGCCGTCGGGAACGTCATGGCCGTCGATCAGATGCACCATGACAGCGATGTGACCTGCCTTGACGACGTAGAGGATGTATTCGCGGATCCAGTAGACGGCGATCGAGACGAGGCCGAAACCGACCACGCCGCCCCACATGGCAAAGGACAACGGTCCGTCGGGATCGGCGGAGATATGGCCGACGCCGTAGCCGACCGAGGCACCGGTGCCGGTGGCCATGATGTAGGCCAGCGTGATGCCGAAATAGACGATCATGCGAAAGACAATGAAAGGCCAGGTCCTGATCATGATGGACACCGACCTGCCGATCTCGAAATCCCACATGCCCCGAATCTCCCCTCAGAGATGGCTGCGGAGGATGCGCTCAAACCGGCTATTGTCAATTGCAGGCGGTGGCGGAAGCGCCACGGTAGCTCAGTTTGGCCGCGCCTCCGGCTTCTCGAGCAGGCCCTCGAGCAATTGCTTGAACGCTGCCACCACCATCTTCGACGTCGCTTCGGGGTCTTCCGAATTGGCGATCCGTTGCGCCGCCTGACTGCTTGCCCCGTTGATCAGCCGTGCGGCCGTCTCCGGATCGAGGCCGGGGACGACCACCCCTTCCCCCTGCAGCGCGGTCAGATGATCGGTCATTGAACCGACGCAAGCATTGGCATTCGACCATTGCGCCGGGTCGCCCAGCACGGCCGGACCGTCCCGGAACATGATGCGCTGGATTTCCGGCTCCAGCGCCATCTCGATATAGGTCGTGCATTCGTCGACGAAATGCTGCCAGCGGGTCGGCGCCCGCGAAGCGACCTCATTCACCCGGGCGGCCATTTCCGCGTCGATTTCGGCGATGACCGCTTCCAGCAGTCCCTTCTTGTCGCCGAAGTGATGATAGAGAGCGCCGCGCGTCAGGCCTGCCGATGCGGTGAAATCGTCCATCGACGCTTCGGCGTAACCAACGGTGCCGAAAGCCTGGCGGGCCGCGGCGATAAGCTTGGAACGCGTCTCGGCGATCATCTCCTTGCGGGGTCTGTGCATATTCCTGGCCTATCTACATACGCGCCGTATGCCAATTAACATACGCGACGTATGATCTATCTGATCCTCATACGCTTCGTATGTAATTGCCGAATCGCCCCTTGTCGAGGAACAGGATCATGCAAAACCCCTACTCGGAAATCTTCCGCGCCCCCGGAGCCAAGGGATTTGCCGCCGCCGGCTTCATGGCGCGCCTGCCGATCGCCATGGCGCCGATCGGCATCGTGGCGATGCTGTCGCAGACGCGTGGCGAATACTGGCTGGCGGGCGCGGTTTCCGCGACATTCGCGTTGACCAACGCTTTCCTGGCGCCACAGATATCGAGGCTGGTGGACCGCCTTGGCCAGATGGGGGTTGTCGTACCCACCACCATTGTCTCCGTGCTTGCATTCGCGGTCCTGATCGCGTCGGCCAATCAGGACTGGCCGGTATGGACGCTGTTCGTGTCGGCATTGCTGGCGGCGGCGATGCCGAGCATGCCGGCGATGGTGCGGGCGCGCTGGACCGAGATCTTCCGGGGCCGGCCCGAGATGAACACCGCCTTCGCCTTCGAGTCGGCGGCGGATGAACTGGTTTACATCGCCGGCGCATCGCTGTCGGTAGGCCTCAGTGCCGCGCTGTTCCCGGAAGCGGGTATGCTGGTCAGCACGCTGTTCCTCGCCCTGGGCTCGACAGCCTTTATCCTGCAGCGTTCGACCGAACCGCAAGTGCGGCCGGTGGACCATGGCTCAACCGGCTCGGCAATCCGCCTGGGACCGGTTCAAATCATTACCTTCGCCATGATCTTCATCGGCGCGACGTTCGCGACGACGGAGGTAAGCACGGTGGCGATCACCAAGGAACTCGGCCAGCCGGGCGCCGCAAGTCTCGTCATCGGCGTCTATGCGCTGGGGTCCTTCGTGCTCGGCATCATCATCGGCGCGCTCAACCTGAAGGCACCGCTACAGCGCCAACTTGCCATCGCGGTCGCCTTGCTCGCGCTCGGCACGCTGCTGCCGCTCACCGCTGGTACCGTGCCCGTGCTCGCGCTGACTGTCTTTCTCAGCGGCGTGACGATCTCGCCGACCTTTATCACCGCCTTCGGCCTGATCGAACGGCATGTGCCTGAAACGATGCTGACCGAAGGCATCACCTGGGTGACGACCGGCATCGGCATCGGCATGGCGCTGGGCTCCTTCGCCGCCGGCGCGGTGGTGGATGCGTTCGGCGCCCAGAACGGGTTCTGGGTTTCAGCGGCGTCAGGCCTTATCGCACTGGTCACGGTGTTGCTCGGCCAGCGCAGCCTTGCCACCCACAAATGCGAGCTGGAAGGATGCGAGGCGGCAATCCCGGCCGAGTGACAGCCAGGATTTGTTGAGCTCAAATAATCTCGGTCTTGGCGATATGAATGCCAAAACCCTCGAGACCGACATAATGCCGCTCGCGCGAGGCGATCAGGTTGATCGAGGAAATGCCGAGATCCTTCAGGATCTGGGCGCCGAGGCCGATCTCGCGCCATTCGCTCTCGCGCCGGCGCGCCTCTTCATGGTCCTCGCGATCGCCTGGCGCCGGTCGGTTGCGCTCCTGGTGAGCGACGCCGACCGAGCCCTCGCGTAGATAGACGATGACGCCGCGCTTGCGCTCGCCCATCGCCTTCATGATGCCGTCGAGCCGGTGGCTGGTGCCGAACACGTCGGTCACCACATCCTCCGAATGCAGCCGCACCGGCACGTCCTCTCCGTCGCGAATATCGCCGAACACAATGGCGACATGATGCATCGTGTCCCAGGGCAGCGTGTAGGTGAAGACCTGCGCCTTGCCGCCAAGCGTGTCGATCTCCGAGCACGCCACGCGTTCGACCAGCGTTTCCTTGCGTTGCCGATAGGCGATGAGATCGGCGACCGAGACTTGCTTGAGACCATGCTCCTCGGCAAAGGCAGCGACCTGCGGGCCGCGCTTGACGGTGCCGTCGTCGTTGACCAGTTCCGAGATCACGCCGATCGGCGGTAGGCCGGCAAGTTTGCAGAGGTCGACCGCGGCCTCGGTATGGCCCGAGCGCATCAAGACGCCGCCTTCGCGCGCAATGAGCGGGAAGATATGGCCGGGGCGGACGAAATCCGAAGCGCCGACATTGCCGTTGGCAAGGTTGCGCACGGTCAGCGTGCGGTCGTCGGCCGAAATGCCTGTCGTCGTGCCATGCTTGAAATCAACGCTGACGGTAAAGGCGGTGGTGTGGGCCGAATCATTGTCGGCCACCATCGGCTGCAGATTGAGCCGCTTGGCTTCCTCGCGCGGCATCGGCGTGCAGACGATGCCCGACGTGTTGCGCACGATGAAGGCCATTTTCTCCGGCGTGCAGTGGACGGCGGCGACGATCAGGTCGCCCTCGTTCTCGCGCCCGTCATCATCCATGACGACGACGATCTCGCCGCGTTCGAAGGCACGGATTGCTTCGACGATCTTCTTCTGGTCGTAAGGCATGAAGTGCTCGTTTCACTCGCAAGGGAGTAGGGGAATAGGGCAATACGGGAGTAGGGAAAAGAAAATTTCTGGCTGTTGCGGTAGCTTAACATACTCCCCTACTGCCTTACTCCCCTACGCCCTCCCCGTCTGTCCTCGATGACGCAGATAATGATCGGCAATGGCGCAGGCAACCATCGCCTCGCCGATCGGCACGGCGCGGATGCCGACGCATGGGTCGTGGCGGCCCTTGGTCATAACCTCGACGTCGTTGCCGTCCCTGTCGATCGACTTTCGCGGCGTCAGAATCGACGAGGTCGGCTTGACGGCGAAACGGGCAACGATCGCCTGGCCGGTCGAGATGCCGCCAAGGATGCCGCCGGCATTGTTCGACAGGAACACCGGCTTGCCGTCATTGCCCATCCGCATCTCGTCGGCATTCTGTTCGCCGGTGATGCGGGCCGCCTCGAAGCCGTTGCCGATCTCGACGCCTTTGACGGCGTTGATCGACATCAAGCCGGATGCGATGTCCTGGTCGAGCTTGGCATAGATCGGCGCACCCAGGCCCGCCGGAACGCCGTCAGCGACGATCTCGATCACCGCGCCGACCGATGAGCCGGCCTTGCGGATGCCGTCGAGATACTGCGTGAAGACGGGAACGGAAGCCGGATCCGGGGTGAAGAACGGGTTCTCGGCATCGCCGATGAAATTCCAGTTCCAGTTGGCGCGGTCGATGGACTTCTCGCCCATCGACACCAGCGCGCCGCGGACCACCATGCCCGGCACTACCTTGCGCGCCAAGGCACCTGCCGCCACCCGCGCCGCTGTTTCGCGGGCCGAGGAGCGGCCGCCGCCGCGATAGTCGCGTATGCCGTATTTGATGTCATAGGTGTAGTCGGCATGGCCCGGCCGGTACTGGCGGGCGATCTCGCCATAGTCCTTCGAGCGCTGGTCGACATTTTCGATCAGCATCGAGACCGGCGTGCCGGTGGTGATCATCGTCTCGCCGTCCTCGTCGAGCACGAAGCCCGACAGCACCTTTACTTCGTCCGGCTCGCGGCGCTGGGTGACGAAGCGCGACTGGCCCGGCCGGCGCTTGTCAAGTTCGGCCTGGATCTCATCGCGCGTGAAGTGGATACCTGGTGGACAGCCGTCGACCACGCAGCCAAGTGCCGCGCCATGGCTTTCGCCCCAGGTGGTGACGCGGAAAAGATGGCCGAACGTGTTGTGAGACATGGAAAAGCGCCCTGCCCGGCAGCGGAGCCGGGTGAAGCTTGCCTTCTATTGGCGTTTTTTGCGGTGGTCAAACTGTCATCCCAACCGTTTAAGTTTTGACACATTCGGCTGGTTTCTGCTTTCTTCCATCCGCCGTTGAGGATCCGCCGCCACAGAGCCGGCGCAATGACCAAAGAGGACGATAATGCGTACCCTGATTGGCGCTGTTGCCGCCACACTCTTGCTTACCACCGCCGCGTTCGCCGGCCAGACCGAAGGCCTGATCAAGAAGATCGACAAGGACGCGTTGACGCTGACGCTTGACGATGGAAAATCCTACAAGCTGAATGCCGAGACCGATCTCGACGCGCTGAAGCCGGGCATGGACATCGTCATCGCTTACGATGTGACCGATGGCGAAAACGTCGTTACCGACATGCAGTTGCCGGGAGACAGCGACACGAACTAGGAGTTGGCCTCCACTAGGCGTCCTAGAGCCACTCCAGGCTCTGACCTTCAAGTTTGAGCACGCGATCCTGCGGTATCTCCAGATTCGCGGCCTCGTCCTCCGGCATATCAAGCACGAAGCGAAACAGGGTGCGCATGACACCGCCATGCGTGACACAGATGGTCTTGCGGTCGATCTCGTCGAAGCAGGGCTTCACCCGTTCGAGCAGCATCTGATAACTCTCGGCACCTTCACCCGGCGGCTGAAAATTCCATTTGTCGCGAGCACGCGTCCTGCTTGCCCCCGGAGACCGCGTCTCGAGCTCGGCAAAGGTAAAACCCTGCCAATCACCGAAATTGACTTCAACGAGCCTGATATCGGTTCGATAGGCGAGCGGATCGAGTTTCATGACGGCGCGAATGCGTTCCATCGTCTCGCGCGTCCGCCTCATTGGGCTGGCGACGAAGTCGAATTCCTTGGGATCGCCGACGAGTTCAGCCAGCCGATGGCCGTTTCCGGTCGCCTGTTCGCGGCCGAGAGCATTGAGATCGGTGTCGGCCTGGCCCTGAAGCCGGAACTCGGCGTTCCACGCGGTCTGGCCGTGGCGCACGATATAAACCAGCGGGTACATCAGCTCTTCCGGAGATCGGGCCAGGGCCTGGACGGAGGATAGGAGAGAACTAATCCTTGACCGTCGAAATATCAGGCGCGTCGACCGCCTTCATGCCGACGACATGATAGCCGGAATCGACATGGTGCACCTCGCCAGTGACGCCACGCGACAGGTCGGATAGGAAATAGACGCCGGAATCGCCGACTTCTTCCTGCGTGACCGTCTGTTTCAGCGGCGAATTATATTCGTTCCACTTCAGGATGTAGCGGAAATCGCCGATGCCGGAGGCTGCCAGCGTCTTGATCGGGCCGGCGGAAATGGCGTTGACGCGGATCTTCTTGGCGCCGAGATCAACCGCCAGATAACGCACGCTGGCCTCCAGTGCCGCCTTGGCGACGCCCATGACGTTATAGTGCGGCATCACCTTCTCGGCGCCGTAATAGGTCAGCGTCAGCAGCGAACCGCCCTCGGTCATCAGCGCTTCGGCGCGCTTGGCGATGGTGGTGAAGGAATAGACCGAAATGTCCATGGTGCGCAGGAAATTGTCGCGCGTCGTCTCGACATAGCGGCCCGTCAGCTCGTCCTTGTCGGAAAAAGCGATGGCGTGGACGAGGAAGTCGAGCTTACCCCAATGCTTGGCGACATTGGCGAAAACCTCGTCCAGGCTCGCCGGATCGGTGACGTCGCAATGGCCGGCGACAAAGGCGCCCAGCTCCGCCGCGAGCGGCTCGACCCGCTTCTTGAAGGCTTCGCCCTGATAGGTCAGTGCGATCTCGGCGCCGTGATCGACGCAGGCCTTAGCAATGCCATAGGCGATCGACCTGTTATTGGCGACGCCAAGAATAAGGCCGCGCTTGCCGGCCATTAGGCCCTGTCCACCCGCCATGTCAGCGCTCTCCGCAAGGTTTCTGCTTTGTGGAGTGCCTATCGCACAGGCACACAGCCCCTTCAAGCGTTCAAACCGGACAGTTCGGGGGACAAAGCTCTCGATCAGCCTTTTTGGCCGCGCAACAGCGATTCGAGCGCGCTGTCGCCGCCTTCCGGCAGCATGATGCGGACATGGGCATAGAGATCACCATGGCCGCCGGCCTTTTCCGGCAGGCCCCTGCCCTTGAGCCGCAGGACCTTGTCCGAACTCGACCAGGCGGGCACGTTGACCGCGAGCCTGCCGGTCGGCGTCTCCACCGGCACCTTGGCGCCCAGCACCGCATCCGCCAGCGACACCGGCAGATCGGCATGCAGGTCACGGCCCTCGATGCGGTAGCGCGGATGCCGGCGGATGTGGATCTTGACCAATGCGTCGCCGGGCTGGCCCGGCCCCTGCTCGCCCTGCCCCTTCAGCCGGATGGTCTGGCCATCCTCGACATAGGCCGGCAACTTGACCGCCACCTTGCGCCCGTCAGGGAACATCGCCGTGACCTTTTCGGCGTTCGCCGCCTCCTCGATGGTGACGTCGAGCGTGACGTTCAGATCGGCTGCTGTCGCAGGCTGGCGTCGGTCGCCCTGGCCTGGGCCGCGCGCGCCGGAGAAGGCGTCGCCGAAAATCTGGCTGAAGATATCGCTATTGCCGTCGAACGGATCACCGCCGGGACGGCCCGAGCGGAACTCGAAGCGCGAGCCGCCGGCTCCCTGTTGCTGGCGGCGAAACCCGGCAAAGGGGTCGCCGCCGCCGGCCGCACCCTCAAAGCCCTGGAAACGCGGCTTGCCGTCGGCGTCGATCTCGCCACGATCGAAAGCGGCACGGTTCTTCTCGTCGCCTATGACCTCATAGGCCTGATTGGCCGCGGCAAAACGATCCTTCGCCTTCGGATCATTCGGATTCTGGTCCGGATGATGCTTCTTGGCGAGTTTCCGGTACGCCGATTTTATGTCCTTGGCCGATGCGTTCTTTGCAACGCCCAGCACCTCATACGGGTCGCGCATGCGTTCTGCCCTGGAGTAGGAGTGAGTTCATACTTGCTCCCTATATGCGCTCGCATAGGAAGAAATTCCAGTAGCGGACCGTCATATCAAAGGCAGAAAATCAGAGTGCCTTGAAGCCCTGCATGCGCCAGCCGCCGGCACTGGCAAGGCAGAGTTCGCCCTCGAACATGGCAACGCCGTCAAAGCTCTCGCGCGAAGCCTTGAAGCGGCGGCACGTCTGACCGCTATCCTTCAATTCCGCCAGTTCGGTGATGGAGCCGCGCGACCCGGTGCCGGCATTCGCCCACGGCACGGCCTGGCCACCGAGTTGTTCGATGTCGGCGGAGGACACCGCATTGCCGATCGTCGTCTGGTCGGAGTCGCGATCCGAATCGGCCGGCTTGGCTGATGCCGATGTGCTGCTGGTCAGGATCGAGCGGTCGACTTCGGCCTTCTCCAGGCTGAAACCACCCGCGCCGCAGCCAGCAAGCGGCAGAACGATTGCCACGATCGCCGCTTTCGCGCTGGCTGAAGCGATAACGCCCCATTGCCTGCTGTCAAAAGCTTGCGCGATACGCGACAATCGGCAACCTCCCTGATCTCGTGACAATTTGAGAAAAACTATGAGTGACACAGAGTTAACAACCAGTGACTTTACCGAAGCGGCCGAGCCGTTTCGCCTCTTTGCCGCATGGCTGGACGACGCCACCAAGAGCGAAATCAATGACGCCAATGGCGTGGCATTGGCGACCGTCGATGCAGAAGGCATGCCGGATGTGCGGATGGTGCTGCTCAAGGGGTTCGATGAAAGCGGCTTTGTGTTCTACACGAATTTCGAGAGCGCCAAGGGCCAGGAGATTCTAGGCAGCATGAAGGCGGCGATGTGTTTCCACTGGAAATCGCTGCGCCGTCAGGTACGGGTGCGCGGACCCGTGGAGATCGTCGGCGATGCCGAAGCCGATGCCTATTACGCGACGCGGCCGCGCGGCAGCCGCATCGGCGCCTGGGCCTCGAAGCAATCGCGACCGCTGGAAAGCCGCTTCGCGTTGGAAAAGGCAGTTGCCGAATACACGGCGCGCTATGCCATCGGCGAGATCCCGCGACCGAAACATTGGTCGGGCTTTCGCATCGTGCCGAAGACGATCGAATTCTGGCATGACAGGCCGTTCCGGCTACATGACCGGATGGTATTTTCCCGCAATGCGGCAGGCGGCTGGGACAAGGCCAGACTCTATCCCTGAAAAGGAGCCTCAGCCCTTTTTCCTGGTCATGAATGCCGTGAGGGCCGCGCGCGCCTCATCGGATTTCAGCCGCTCGCGGAAATGCTCGCTCTCAACTCCAATGCGGGCGACCAGATCGTCGCGTGAGCCACGCATCAGGTCTCGCGCGATTCTAAGTGCCTGCGGGGGCTTGGCCGCGATCTGGCCGGCCGACGAGAGAACCGATGCCTCCAGAGCGCCCTCCTCGACCACCTCGTAGATCAGTCCGGCAGCCTTCGCTCGCTCGGCCGAAAAGCCTTCACCAAGACCGAGAAGGGCGAAAGCGCCCTGCTGGCCCAGGATGCGCGGCGCCAAAAGGCTCGATCCCGCCTCGGGCACCAGGCCGAGATCGACGAAAGGTGTCCTGAACACGGTGCGTGGCGTGGCGAAGGTCAGGTCGCAATGCAGGTTGATCGTGGTGCCGATGCCGACCGCGATGCCGTCGACGCCTGAGACGATCGGCTTTTCGACCCCCGCCAGCGCCAGCAGGAAATCCCAGACCTCCGTGCCACCATCGCCGCCGGTGGCCACGACCATGAAGTCGGCAAGGTCGTTGCCGGAGGAGAAGGCACCTGGCACGCCGAGAAAGACATGGACGCGGACCGCCGGATCGGCGTCGCCTTCGGCAAGGGCCGCCGACATCTTGGCATACATGGCGCGCGTCAGCGCGTTCTTCTTGTCCGGGCGGTTCATGCGGATGATCTGGATGGCGCCCTGGCGCTCGACGAGGATGTGGTCTGTCACGGTCTTTTCCTTGTGAAGGTCAGGCAGAAATCAGCGCCTTGCCGGCAGCGGCCAGGCTTCCGGCGCCGTCGATGACGCGCTCCTTCAAAGCCCTGACTTCGCCGAGCAGGTTTTCGGCGAAGAAGCGGCAAAGCGCGATGCGGCCCTGGTCGGCAAGAGCGGCCCGCGCCAGATAGGCGCCGCCGGCGGCAAGCGAGATCAGCCTGAGATAAGGCGTCGCACCCGCCAGCGCCTCCTCCGTCCGGCCGTCGGCCGACAGCTTTTGCAGGAAGCGCGTCGCCTGTGTCAGATCGTCAAGTGCCGTGCCGATGGCATCGGCGGTGCGGCCGAAGCCCTCCAGATTTGAAGTGCGCACCACGTTTGCTACCGCGGCGAGTTCATCGATGAAACCATACACATGCTCGCCGCCACCGAGCGGCAGCTTGCGCATCACCAGATCGATCGCCTGGATGCCGTTGGTGCCCTCGTAGATCGGCGCGATGCGGGCGTCGCGGTAGAGCGCCGCCGCGCCCGTCTCCTCGATGAAGCCCATGCCGCCATGCACCTGGACGCCGAGCGAAGCGACCTCGACGCCGATATCGGTGGAAAAGGCCTTGGCCAGCGGCGTCAACAGGTTGGCACGGTCGCGCCAATGCACCGCCTCGTCACCAGACGACACGCGCGCGAGATCGATGGCGTGCGCACAGGAATAGCTGATCGCCCGCGCAATCTGTGTCAGCGCCTTCATGGTCAGGAGATTGCGCTGCACGTCCGGGTGATGGACGATCGGTGCCATGCCGGCGCCATCAAAGCTCGCCGCCTTGCCCTGGCGGCGCTCATTGGCATAGGCGGTCGCCTTCTGGGTCGCGGCTTCCGCCACCGCGACGCCCTGCATGCCGACGCAAAGCCGCGCATTATTCATCATGGTGAACATGCAGGCGAGGCCTTTGTTCTCCTCGCCGATCAGCCAGCCGATCGCACCCGGCTGGGCGCCCTGAAAGCCGTCGCCATAGATCATGGTGCAGGTCGGCGAGGCATGGATGCCGAGCTTGTGCTCAAGGCCGGAACAGAAGAGGTCGTTGCGCGCGCCGAGCGAGCCGTCATCGCCGACCAGGAACTTCGGCACCAGGAACAGCGAGATGCCGCGCGTGCCGGCAGGCGCATCGGGAAGCCGCGCCAGCACCAGATGGATGATGTTGTCGGTGAAATCGTGCTCGCCGTAAGTGATGAAGATCTTCTGGCCGAAGATGCGGTAGGTGCCGTCGCCGGCTGGCTCGGCGCGGCTACGCAGGGCAGCGAGGTCCGATCCGGCCTGCGGCTCGGTCAGGTTCATCGTGCCCATCCATTCGCCGGAGACGAGCTTTGCCAGATATTTGGCCTTGAGTTCCTCCGAGGCGTGCTTGTCCAGCGCTTCGACCGCGCCCATGGTCAGCGTCGGGCCGATGCCGAATGCCATGGCGGCCGAATTCCACATTTCGAGCGCGGCGACGCCGAGCATGGTCGGCAACGCCTGGCCGCCGTAGTCTTCGGGACCGGAGAGCGCATTCCAGCCGCCATCGATCCAGCGACGATAAAGCTCCTTCCAGCCAGGCGGCGTGGTGACGGCCGCATCCTTCAGCACCGCGCCATGTTCGTCGCCGATCTTGTAAAGCGGTGCCACCTCCTCGGTGGCGAAACGGCCTGCCTCGCCAAGAACGGCATCGACCAGATCCTCGCCGAGATCGCCGAACGCTCCGGCATCGATGGCCGATTTCATGCCGGCCACGTGCTTCAGGGTGAACGCGATATCCTCGACCGGTGCCCGATACATGCCGCTCGATCCTCCTGATGCGCCAGCCTCGCCGACCCTAGAGCCAGCGCCGCCGCAAAACCATCCGCCTTTGGGCGGTCTGCCATCTTCTTTTTACGTAAACGTCAAATTTTGTCACGCGGATTTTGCAATCGGGCAGGCCTGTACTAAATTCGACCAATGCCGGATCAGATCGACCGGCGAAAAAACCAGCCGACCGGAACATTCCATGCTTGCCAGACCTGACGCCTATCGCTGTATTGAATGCGGATTGCCCTATCGGGCAGCCGGATTTTCCTATTATCACGGCGAACTGGCAAACGGCGCCGCCTACTGGTCGGATCGCGGCATATTGTGCTCGCCGCAATGCTCGCTTGCCCACCACCGCAAACGCGCCGCCGAAGGGACGCTGCAACAGCAGCCGGCACCCGATCCATTCGAAGTGCAGCCCTTCAGCCGGCGCTGATTTCGCCGGCACCCGCCCCCTGAGAAGCATTTCCTTAACCATGACGGTTCAGGATTTGCCTTTGACCAACGGGGATTCCCTGTTTGAAAAGGACGGCGTGTTTCCTTCGCCGCACAGCGCTTCTCGCTCTTGCGGCGACCATGGCGCTGTCGATGGCGGCAAAAGCTTCGGATTTCTCCGAGCCGTGGAAGAGCGCTGACCGCGCGCTCGTCATCGACGCCTACGAATACAATTCCATCGACTGGGCACAACTCGCCACCGACAAGCGCATCGCCGCCTTCATCAACAAGGCGTCCGACGGCATGCCGCCGCCCTATTTCTGTTTCGGCAGCGACACCGAGGTGAAGCTGTGCAAGGCGCTGTGGAAACGCCACGCGGTAACGCGTGAGCTGTTTCAAACGCGCAGGGTCGTAGCCAAGGCGCTTGGCATGAAATGGGGCGCCTATCACCTCGCCCGCCCCGGCAATCCCGTCGAGCAGGCCAACAATTTCCTCGATTTCGCCGATCCCGCTCCGGACGATCTCATGGCTCTCGACATCGAGGGCATCGACCCCACGCAATGGATGTCGCTCGACGATGCCGAGGAATTCGTGCGCCAGGTGCATCGGCGTGTCGGCCGCTTCCCGGTGATCTACACCAACGGCAGGACTGCCCAGCACATTGCCGACAACCGCTACAAGTACCGGCTCCTGTCGCGGCTCCCGCTGTGGTACGCGCGCTACAAGCCTGACATCGACGTGCATTTTCCGATGGGCAACTGGCAGGGCTACGCGCTCTGGCAGTTTTCGGCGCAGGCCAATTGCGGGCGCTTCCGTTGCCCCTACCGGGTTGCCGGAACGCCCGACAACATCGATGTCAACGTAGCACCCACGGATGCCGCCACGCTGCGCCAGCAATGGCCTTTTGGCGGGCTGATCGACGTGCCGTCCGACTATCTTGCCAGCGTGCCGGTGCCACTCTCGCGGGAAGCCGCGCTGGCCGGGAAGGCGACCATCATCTACGCCGATGTGGCGACGCCGCCGACTTTCGAGGAAATGGCCGCGGTGCTCGGTTCGCGCTGGTCGCGCTTCCGCGACGGGTTCCGCATGCCTGTCGTGAAGACGGTGTCGCGACGGCCGGGCTTCGGCATTGTGCAATATGTCGTCTGGAAGCGGGCCGGGCAGCGGTCACCCGAACAGCTTGACGCCGCCTTCGCGGCGGCCGATCCGCTGAGCACGGCCTCGACCGAACTCGATCGCGGCCAGCGGTAGCCGCCACCGGTCGCAGCTTCAGCCTGCCTTCTCGCGCGCCACAGCCTGCCAGCCTATGTCGCGGCGGCAGAACCCATCCGGCCAGTCGATGCGGTCGAGCGCGGCATAGGCCCGCGCCTGCGCCTCGCCGACCGTGGCGCCAGTCGCCGTGACGTTGAGCACGCGGCCGCCATTGGCAACCAGCGCGCCGCCATTGATGGCGGTACCGGCATGGAAAATCTGGACGCCTTCGCCGACAGCGTTCTCGACGCCGCGGATGACCGAGCCTTTCTCCGGTGTGCCGGGATAGCCCCTCGCCGCCATCACAACGGTCAGCGCCGCCTCATCGCGCCAACGCACCGACATATGCGCGAGCTGACCGTCGGTGGCGGCATTGAGCAGCACCAGGAGATCGTCCTTCAGCCGCATCATCAGCACCTGGCATTCCGGATCGCCGAAACGGGTGTTGTATTCGATCAGCTTCGGCCCGGTTTCCGTGATCATCAGCCCGGCGAACAGAATGCCGGCGAAAGGCGCGCCGAGTTCGGCCATGCCGCGCATGGTCGGCTCGATGATCTCGCGCATGGTGCGCTCGATCATATCAGGCGTCATCATTGGCGCCGGCGAATAGGCGCCCATGCCGCCGGTATTGGGGCCTACATCGCCGTCGCCGACGCGCTTGTGATCTTGCGCGGTGCCGAAGGGAAGTGCCGTGGTGCCGTCGCAGAGACAGAAGAAACTCGCCTCCTCGCCGGTCATGAATTCCTCGATCACCACCTCCGCGCCGGCAGCGCCGAAAGACCCGTCGAAGCAGGAAGCGAGTGCCGCCTGTGCTTCAGCCATCGTCATCGCGACGGTGACGCCCTTGCCGGCCGCGAGCCCGTCGGCCTTGATGACGATCGGCGCACCTGTCTTCTCGACATAGGCCTTGGCGGAGGCCAGATCGCCGAACCGGCCATAGGCGGCGGTCGGGATGTTGTAGCGAGCACAGAGGTCCTTGGTGAAACCCTTTGAGCCTTCCAGCCGGGCGGCGGCCTTTGAAGGCCCGAAAACGCGGATGTTTTCGGCGCGCAGGTCATCGGCAATGCCGGCGACGAGTGGCCCTTCCGGACCGACCACGACGAGATCGATTTTCTTCTCGCGACAGAAGGCAGCGACGGCGGCATGATCGGTGATATCAAGCTTCACCAGTTCAGCCTCGCTGCCGATGCCTGGATTGCCAGGCGCCGCGTAGAGCTTGGTCAGCAGCGGCGAAGCGGCGATCTTCCAGGCCAGCGCATGTTCACGGCCGCCGGAGCCGAGAAGAAGAACGTTCATGGCCACCTCTTGATGCCGATAGAGAGAACAACCCGCTATTGCTCTCTGGACGACGGGTCAAGGCATCAGGGTGGATAGATGGGAATTGCGCACGGGAACGTTACCCCTGCGGAATAGAGACGCCGGCCACCCGCGCCCCTATTCTGGCTCTCGTTCAGCCCTGGTGGACGATCGGGAACCAGTCCTCGCGCAGCTTCTGGCCCGGCTGCATGCCATGGCCATGATAGGGCGGCGAGGTGCGGCCCGGCCGCTCGACATAGTGGGCATCGTCGCCGACCCAGCGCAGCGACAGCGCCCGGCGCCGTGCCGCGGTCATGTTGCCGCGCGCGCCGTGCGCCGTCCTGAAGTCGAACAGGATGGCGTCGCCCGGTTCCATTTCCCATTCGATAACTTTCATCGATGGATCGTTGTCGGGATCGGGCACCGGGCGATAATCGCCCTCGGCGGCGTAGAAATTGCCGTCGTCCAGCCAGCGTACCGGCAGGATCATCTTGTCCCATTTGTGCGAGCCGGCGATCAGGCGCAGCGTCGCCTCCTTCACCGGATCGATGGGGATCCAGAAGCTCACCGTCTGCTGGCCGTCGACAAAATAATAGGGGATGTCCTGATGCCACGGTGTGGGCTTCTGCGTACCAGGTTCCTTGACCAGGACGTGGTCGTGAAAGAACTGCGCGGTGCGCGACTGCATCACCGCAGCTGCCAGTCGCGCCGCCGGCGATTCGCGCACCACCTTGACGAATTCGGGGATGCGCTCCCAGTTGCAATAGTCGTCGAAGAAACTGCCGCGGCCATTGGCGATGTCGGACGCTGTGGCGCTGCGGTTTTGCATGTTGCGCTCGATGCCGGCGGCGATCGTGTCGACCCAGCCCTTGAAGGCGCCTCGGATGTAGACCGCGCCGTCACGCTGGTAGTCGGCGATTGTCTGCGCATCGATGATTTCGGCGTCGATCGCGCGGGCAGCGGTTTGGGAAACCATATTGTCCTCCTTTCAGGATCGAAGCGACTATCGCAATGGCTGCTTATTCAGTAAAATAATAACTTCTCATCTGACACATAGGCTTTGACTATGAGTGTGACGCTCGCGCAATTGCGCTATCTCATCGCCGTCGCCCGCCATGGCAGCGTCACGGGCGCAGCGAGGGCGCTCAACATTTCGCAGCCGTCGATTTCAGTGGCCATCGACGCCATCGAAAGGGATTTCGGCCAGAAACTGTTCGTGCGCCAGCGGGGAAGCGGTGTTTCGCTAACATCCTTCGGCCGTGTGGCCGTGGCAAAGGCAAGACAGGTACTTGCCGAAACGGATGAACTCCTGGGTCTGGGAAAGGTCAACTCGGCGGTCCGCGGCGAGCTGGTGCTCGGATGCTTCGAGGATCTGGCGCCTTATTTCGCGCCGGGCCTCATCCGCGCCTTTTCCGAACGCCATCCAAGCGTCGCGGTCGTCGTTCGCGACGAGACGTTCGAGACGCTCGGGCGACGCCTGGCGGACGCCGCCGTCGATCTCGGCCTCAGCTACGATCTCGGCCTGCCGTCGCATTTCGCCCGCATCCTGCTACACGAGTTGCGACCGCATGCGCTGTTGCCGGCGGGCCATGCGCTGGCGGACCACCCCGAGGTCAGCCTGGCTGATCTGGCCGCCTACCCGCTGATCACGACCGACCAGCCGCATAGCTGGCAGCATATGCTTGACCTGTTCCGCAGCCGTGGCCTGACGCCCGTCGCCTACATGCGTACCAGCTCGTTCGAACTCCAGCGCAGCATGGTGGCGAACGGCTTCGGCGTCGCGGTCAGCTATACCCGACCGCATGGCGACCACAGCTATGACGGCCTGCGCCTCGTCTGCAAACCGCTGTCGGATCCGCTGCCCATGCAGCGCATCATCCTCACCCACGATACACACCAGCGCGTGTCGAATGCGGCGCTGGCTTTCATCGAGGCGGCGAAAGTCTGGTTTTCCAGACGCGACATCTTCACCTCCTGACGGGTTGACGGATGCTGCTGGCCTGCTTGCCGCTTGACGGTTTCCGCCGCTGCTGCCACTCCATATCAATGGAACCTGTCCAGTCGAAAGCGTCCCAGGGCCGCGTCGCCGATGCGCCGAACGGCCATTGGGTCTACCGCGTGCTGCCGCGCGCGATCTGGCCCTATGCACAGCTTGCGCGGTGGGACAGGCCGATCGGCTGGCAGCTGCTTTTGTGGCCGTGCTGGTGGTCGGCCGCGCTCGCGGCGAGCGCCTATCCGCGGCCTGGCGACCCGCTGCTTTCGCTGCTGCCGGCGCCACTCTACCTCGTGCTGTTCCTGATTGGCGCCATCGCCATGCGTGGCGCCGGCTGCACCTATAACGACATTGTCGACGAGAACATCGACAACCAGGTCGAACGCACCCGCTCACGCCCGCTGCCGTCCGGCCAAACCACGCGCCGGCGGGCCTGGCTGTTTCTTGTGCTGCAGGCCCTGGTCGGCCTGGCGGTGCTCCTGCAGTTCAACAGCTTCGCCATCCTGCTCGGCGTCTGCTCGCTGGCGATCGTGGCTGTCTATCCATTCATGAAGCGGATAACCAACTGGCCGCAACTGTTTCTCGGCTTTGCCTTTTCCTGGGGCGCGCTGATGGGATGGGCGGTCGAATTCGGCGATCTCGATGGTCCCGCCATCATGCTCTATATCGGTTCGATCCTGTGGGTGATCGGCTACGACACGATCTATGCGCACCAGGATAAGGAAGACGACGCCATCGTCGGCGTGCGTTCGACGGCACGGCTGTTCGGCGACAACACCAAGGCGTGGCTCGCAGGGCTTTATGGCGGTACGCTGATCTGCTTCGCCATCGCCTTCGCCTCGGCGCAGGCCCCAGTGGTGGCGCTCGCCGGACTGATCGCCGCCGGCGCCCATATGGCCCGGCAGATCGCGGTGCTGGATATAAACGATCCGGACCAGTGCCTGCGGCTGTTCCGGTCGAACAACCAGGTCGGCTGGCTGATCTTCCTCGGCCTCATCGGCGGCGCGCTATGGGTGGCGCTGAAGCCGCTGGTTTAGCGGCTTTTCCTTCTCCCCGTTTTGCGGAGAGAAGGCGAGTCCGGTCTCACTCGCGCGCAATGATTTCCTGGCCGTCGATGACCAGCCTGAGGCCGAGGTCACCGGCCCTGCGGCGGGCAAGGAAGCGCGGGCGGCGCATGGTCGAAACACGGCCCTTGCGGCGGTCCTGCGGCGGCAGCGTCTTTATGGCGGCGCCGAGCGATTCTTCCAAGGTGCGGGCGACGCCGTCGGATTCGATGAGCAGCATCGGCAAACGGTAGGCATCAGCCCAGGCACGCCAGTCGGCGGCGACGTCTTCGAGATCGTCGGCGACCAGCAGCGGCACCGACAGCATCGGATCATTGTGCAGGAGTTCCAGGGTCACCGTGACATTGCCTTCCGGATCCTCCATCGCACGGGCGGCGACGCCGCGAAATGCATTGGCGGGCAGCACGATGATCGCCGGCAGGCCGCTCATCTCGAGCAGGCGGCGGATCACGGCGCCACGCTGGTCGATGGTGAAGGTTACGTCGCCATAATCGTCACGCGTCGCGTAGCTCACCACCTGCGGCAGGCGGAATGGGTCGAGGCGCATGTTGCGTCCCGCCCAGACTGGCTTCAGTCCAGTGTTCATAGAGTGCCTTCCTGTCTGTCTCCTGAGAGCCGGTGTCCGGTTCTCTCCGGGCCAGTTTTCCCGGCCTCGTTATGTGAAAACAGTAGCGTGGGCTCCTTACCGCCGCGCTTAAGAAAGTCGGTTAAATTTTGCTGATCTCAGGGATGGTTATCGGAATGCCACCAGCCACAAGATGTTGTAAGGATCAGATAACCTTACCAGGATTCATGATGCCGGCCGGATCGAAGGCGGTTTTCATCCTGCGCATCAGATCGATGGCCATGGGCGGCGCGGTGGCGATCAGCTCGTCGCGCTTCAACTGGCCGATGCCGTGCTCGGCCGAGATCGAACCGTGCAGGCTGCGCACCACGTCATGCACGGCTTTGTTCATCCGATGGTAGAGGGCCAGAAACGCCTCGTCGCCGCCGTCGACGGGCCGCGAGATGTTATAGTGGAGATTGCCGTCGCCCATGTGGCCGAAGCAGACCACGCGGGCGCCCGCGCTCACTGACGCGACTGCGCCGGCGGCCTCCGCGATGAAGCGCGGTATCGATGCGATCGGCACCGAAATGTCGTGCTTGATCGAGGCGCCTTCCGGCTTCTGGGCCTCGGGCAACAGCTCGCGGAAATTCCAGAAGGCGTCGCCCTGCCCGAGGCTGGCGGCGATGACGGCGTCGCCGACGAATTCCTGCTCGAGGCCTGCTGAAAGCACATCCTCGATCAGCGCCCGCGAATCCTCCGACGAGCGGCCGGACGATATCTGCATCAGCACATACCAGGGCCAATCCTCCATCAGCGGCCGCGTCACGCCCTGGGCGTGCGCCAGCGTGAAATCGTATGGCCGCTCGCCGATCAGTTCGAAGGCGGTGAGCGCTGCCCCGGCGCGTTCCATGGCCAGGCTGAACAGGGAAAGAGCGGCCTCGGGCGACGACAGGCCGACGAAGGCGACGTCACGCCCCTTGGGCTTCGGAAACAGTTTGAGAACGGCGGCGGTGATGACGCCGAGCGTGCCTTCGGCGCCGACGAACAGGTTCTTCAGGTCGTAGCCGGTGTTGTCCTTCTTCAGCTTGCGCAAATCATCGAACACCTCACCGGTAGGCAGCACCACCTCGACGCCGAGGCAGAGCTCGCGCGCATTGCCATAGGCCAGCACGCCGGTGCCGCCGGCATTGGACGAAAGGTTGCCGCCGATCTGGCAGGAGCCTTGCGCGGCGAGCGACAGCGGGAACAGCCGGTCGGCGGCGTCGGCCGCTTCCTGCAAGGTCTGCAGGATGACGCCTGCCTCTGCTGTGACCGTGTTGGAGAGGACATCGATCTCGCGTATGCGGTTCAGCCGCGACAGCGACAGGACGATCTCGTGACCGGATCTGTCCGGCACCTGGGCGCCGACCAGCCCGGTGTTGCCGCTTTGCGGCACGACTGGCGTTCCGGTCTCCGTCGCCAGCCGCATGATCCGGCTGACCTCGTCGACGCTGCCCGGGCGCAGCACCAGCGACGTCGCGCCATGCCAGAGCCCGCGTCGCTCGATCAGATAAGGCGCGATATCCTGCTGGTCGCGCAGCGCATATTTGTCGCCGACGATCGCCGCGAAACGATCGATGAGAGCGGGATCGAGTGTCTTTGCAGTTTCGGTCATCTGGGAAAACTACGTTGTGGGCTCTGTGTTGTCACGAGGAGCGGCAGCACGGGAGAGCCGGTCGTTGATTGCCTCGCCGAGCCCGTCAAAGGGAATCTTCTCGACCGCGATGGTACGCGCGCCGCTGCGGTCGAGTTCCTGCATGTAGGTGAAGAGATTGCTTGCCGCTTCACGCAGGTCACCTGAAACCGACAGGTTGAGGAAAGCGGTTGCGCCGCGCCAGCCTTCCGCTCTCTCGCTGCCAAAGGCGAGCAGCGCTTCGCCCTCGCCGATCGCTCGCGCATTGAGCCGCACCGCGGCGCCCGGCGCGTAGTGCGAGGCAAGCATGCCCGGCGCTTCGACGCCGGCAATGCCGCCGCGCAGCAGGTCCATGCCGATGGCGGCCTCGATCTCTTCGGCGGCAATACCGCCGGGCCTCAGCAGCCGCAATCTTTCGCCCTCGGCCTTGACGATGGTCGATTCCAGCCCGACCGGTGTGGCACCGCCATCGACCACCAGCTTGATGCGCGCGCCTAAATCCGCCGCCACCGCTTGCGCCGTCGTCGCGCTGATCTTGCCGGATGAATTGGCGCTGGGTGCAGCAAGCGGCCGGCCAAGCCTGGCGATCAAGTCGCCGCCGAAACCTCTCGGCATGCGCAAGGCGATCGTGTCGAGCCCGGCGGTGACCAGCGGATGAATGCCGTTGCCGGGGCGCTGCGGCAGCACCAGAGTCAGCGGACCCGGCCAGAAGGCAAGCGCGAGTTTCTTCGACAGCGGATCGAACTGAGCGATGCGCTCGGCCATCGCCATGTCGGCGACATGGGCGATAAGCGGATTGAAACGCGGCCGACCCTTGGCTTCGAAAATGCGCGCCACGCCAATGCCATTGGTGGCGTCGCCGGCCAGTCCATAGACGGTCTCGGTCGGAATGGCGACGATATCGCCGCCCTCAAGCAGTGCCAGCGCCGGTTCCATCGCCTCGCCGACGGCAAGTATTTCAGCCACTCTCGTCACCTCGCGGATGCCGGGTGCGTAGTACGACGGCGTCGCCGGGGCAAGCGGGCATTGGCGATTCATCAATTCCTAAAATGCCATGCTTCCATGAAAGCCGGCATCAATCGCCGAGCACTATCGTGCGGCTTCTGGGCAATGGGAGCTATGTCAGTGTCTGTGCGTATATGGGGAACGCTTGCTATCAGTCTGGCTGCGATGGCCGGCGGGGCTCAGGCCTCGTCGCTGGTCTTTCCCGGCGTGCCGACCTCGACGCCCTCCGTCCTTACGCTGAAGGCGACCGACGGCAAGGCGAGCGACGTGGTGTCCGTCGTTGCGCTCGGCGAGCCCGACGTCACCTATGAAAAGGTTGCGGCAATCCCGGACAAGGCCGAGGCAAAGCACGGCTTCCAGCAGAGCCCGATGATCATTCGCGGCGGCATCATCGGCGGCGCCTTCTCGACACCAGTGCAAGCCAAGGCGCCAGCCACGGCAACCGCCCCCGCCACGGCGACCGCCTCCGCAGCCCCCGCGCCGGCAGCGCAAGGGAAAGCGGCGGCCCCGGCGGCAGCCGCGCCACCACCGGCAGCCCACCAGCCTGCTTCAGGAACCGGCAAGGTCAAATAGCAACCTGCCAAATTGGTCGGCCAAAATGCTCAACGGCTTGACGACGGTCTGGCGCCCCGTCCACCATCGTGCGGCGAATTTCGGCCGGCGTACCTCGCTGGTCGGCGCCGTAGCCTGAATTGCCAAGCGGCTTCGGCAGAGGGGATTGCATTGTTCAAGGCAAGGGGGCTGCTCATGAAAAAATCGAAGACCGTTACCGTGGCAGGGCTTCTGCTGGCGTCATTGATTGGCGGCGCGGCCCATGCGGACGACATGCTGGGGTCCTATGTCGCGCGCATTTCCGATCGCGATCACCGGGCGAGCGACGGCTATGCGCTGGACGGAGCCGCGCAGATGGTGCGGCAGGACCGCGCCAACTGGCACAAATTCCATCGCCGCGACAGAGACGACCAAGGCGACGAGTGGTTCACGACCAACGATCAGCGCGCCGATCTGCAGCGCATGCTGGAGCGCCCCGGCGCGATGAGTTCCTCGACCAAGCACGCCATAATCAATGGCGAGCCGCTGATCCAGGTCGACGTCTACGAAAACAGCGTGCGCGTCAGCATTCTGGAGAACTGAAAAGTCAGTGTTTGGAAAGACCTAAAAAAGGGGCGGCGCCCATGCGCCGCCCCTTTTCTCGACAGAACCGAACTGAAACCTCAGGCTGCTTCTTCCTTGTCGTCGTCTTCTTCCGACTCGTCGTCCTCGGATTCTTCTTCGCCGTCGGCGTCGTCGCCTTCGGCTTTCACGTCGGCGTCGTCTTCGTCGGACTCTTCGCCGTCTTCGTCGTCGCCTTCTTCGTCATCGCCATCTTCGTCTTCGTCAGACAGATCGGCGGCTTCGACCGTGGCGGCGGCGGCATGATCGAGGGCGGTTTCGGAAGCGGATTCAAGCGCCTCGGCAGGAGCCGAGGTTTCTTCAGTCACTTCGATTTCGTGATCGGAATTCATGGAAGCCTCCGTTGGGTTGGGGAACATGTCCCTTTTGCCACGGAGAGATCATCGTCATATGACTGTAAGCCGGCTCGAACGACCGGCTGGGAGATATTTTTCCCGATGCCCGCGGCCCGCTTTATTCCGGTGCGATCCGCTTCTCAGCCGGCGATTTTCGAGAAATCCGCGACTTGGCCCGTAGCCGTCCGAATGCGATTGAGCAGCGCCAGACGGTTGGCACGCACAGCCTGGTCCTCATCATTCACGAGAACATGCTCAAAGAATGAATCAACGGGTTCACGCAACACGCTAAGCGCCAGCATGGCAGCGGAAAAGTCTTGGTTTTGAATTGCTTCGCCGGCTTGCTTCTCGGCCTGATTCACCGCCGCAAACAGCGACTTCTCCGCATCTTGGCGGAACAACGCCGGCTCAACGGTTTCGGCGACCACCGTTTTCTTCTTCTCCTCGGCGGTCAGGATGTTGGCAGCACGCTTGGTACCAGCGAGCAGGTTTTTGCCGTCCTCGGTGTCGAGGAAGGAGCCCAATGCTTCGACGCGGCGCACGATTTGCAGGAGGTCGTCGGATTCCGGCGTGATGACCGCATCGATCAGGTCATGGCGCGCGCCCTGGTCGCGGAGGTAGACTTTCAGACGGTCGTGGAAGAACGCGAGGAGGTCTCTTACCTGCTCAGCGCCACTCCCTGTATAACGTGCGCCAGCGCTCGTAAAGAGGGAAGCCAGCCGTAGTCGAATTCGGGTTTCGACCAAAATCCTCACCACTCCCAGCGCCGCCCGACGCAGCGCATAGGGATCCTTCGACCCTGTCGGCTTTTCATCGATGGCCCAGAAGCCACTCAGAGTGTCGAGCTTGTCGGCAAGCGCCACTGCCACTGAAACGGGATCGCCCGGCACATAATCGGACGGCCCTTGTGGCTTGTAGTGCTCCTCCGCCGCCGTCGCGACAGAAGGATGCTCGCCCTGCAGCAACGCATATTTGCGGCCCATGGCGCCTTGCAATTCGGGGAATTCGCCGACCACTTCAGTGGTGAGATCGGCCTTGGCCAGGACAGCGGCACGACGCGCCAGCGCGGGATCGGCGCCGACAATCGGCGCCAGTTCTTCAGCGAACTCGGCAATCCGCTCCACCCGCTCGCCTTGCGTGCCGAGCTTGGCGTGAAAGGTCACGTTGAGGTGGTCGAGCCGGGCCATGCGCTGGTCGAGCGGCTTCTTCAGATCGAGGCCGAATTTTTCCGCAGATGCCCGGAGTTGCTCGAGATCAGGCAGATCGCCCTGGTCGGTCGTCCAGAAATAGAGCGCGTCGGACAAGCGCGCGCGCACCACCTTGCCGTTGCCGTGGGCGATTTCCTTGCCGCCGTCCCTGGCTTCGATGTTGGCGGTGAGGATGAAGCGGTTGGAGAGCGTGTCGCTTTCCCCCTGCGGCCGCGTCACAAAGCACTTCTGGTTGGCGCGGATGGTCAGGCGGATCACTTCCGCCGGAATGGCGAGGAAAGCCTGCTCGAACTCGCCCATCAGCACGACTGGCCATTCGACCAGCCCTGACACTTCTTCAAGCAAGCCCTCATCCTCGACAAGGTCGAGCCCGTTGGCGAAGGCGAGGTTGCGGGCGTCGGCAAGGATGATCTCCTTGCGCCTGTCAGCGTCGAGCACCACCTTGGCCGCTTCCAGTTTGCTCACATAATCGTCGAAGCGGCGCACGGTGATTTCGCCAGGCGCGAGGAAACGGTGGCCGTAGGTGATGTTGCCCGAACGGATGCCGTCGATCTCGAAATTGACCACGACCGGCTCCTCGGTCTCCGGGCCGAAGGTGCACAGGATGGATTGCAGCGGGCGTACCCAGCGCAGCGAGCCCGGCTTGGCCGAGGCCGGCCCCCAGCGCATCGACTTTGGCCAGGGGAAATTGCGGATGAGATCAGGCACCAGTCCGGCGATGATCTCTTCAGCCGCCCTGCCCGGCTTCGAAATGTGCGCGACGTAGAAGTCGCCCTTCTTCGGGTCGGAATGGACATGCGCTTCGGCAATCGAAGACAGCCCGGCCTTGCGCAGGAAGCCCTGGACAGCCTGTTCAGGCGCTGATGTCGACGGCCCCTTGATATCCTCGTGAATATCCTTCGAGCGTGCGTTGAGGCCACGGATATCGAGGGTGAGGCGCCGCGGCGTCCAATATTCACGCGCAGCCTCGTAGGTCAGACCCGCCTCGACCAGACCGTCGGTCAGCATCTTTCTCAGATCGCCCGCCGCCTTGCGCTGCATGCGAGCGGGAATCTCTTCCGAGCGAAGTTCTAGAAGCAGGTCAGGCATGGTTGGGGCTCACGCGGCAAAATGGTCCGCGCGGGGCATAGCAACTCGGCTGGCCGCTGTCACCCTTTCCGGAAATTTTGACCCTGCTGTCGGGATGAGGCGATCCCGCCCGTCCTTGGATCAAAGATTTCCATGAACCGAACGCAGCGCTGAAGCGACCCACGCTCAGGCAGGCAACTATTGGCTGAACGATCATGAAAACCGCATCCAGACTTCTTCAGATCCTCGCGCTCAGCGCCTGCTTCACCGCGCAGGCCCACGGCGCCTTCTCGATGCCGGGCGTGCGGCAGGCGCTGCGGACGATGTCTGGTCCGAGCGGCCAGATCCTGCCGCCGATCAACGCTTCCCTCGAAATGATCAACGGCGCTTGAGGCTCAGGCCGCCAATCCACCGGCCTGCGTCTTCAAGAACGCCTCGCCGCAGGCTTTCGCCAGATTGCGCACGCGCAGAATGTAGCTCTGCCGCTCGGTGACCGAGATCACGCCGCGCGCATCGAGCAGGTTGAAGACATGGCTCGCCTTGATGCACTGGTCGTAGGCTGGAAAGACCATGCGGTGCATCGGCAGATTGTCGTTCGATGCCGGCGCACCGGCATCGAGCAGCGCCTTGCACTCGGTCTCGGCATCCTCGAAATGCCTGAGCAGCATCGCGGTGTTGGCGTGTTCGAAATTGTGGCGCGAATATTCCTGCTCGGCCTGCAGGAAGACGTCGCCATAGGTGACCTTGTCGGCGCCGTCGCGGCCGTTGAAGTTGAGGTCGTAGACATTGTCGACGCCCTGCACATACATGGCCAGGCGTTCCAGACCGTAAGTGAGTTCGCCCGCCACCGGCGCGCATTCGATGCCGCAGACTTGCTGGAAATAGGTGAACTGCGACACTTCCATGCCGTCGCACCAGCATTCCCAGCCGAGGCCCCAGGCGCCCAGCGTCGGGCTTTCCCAGTCGTCCTCGACGAAGCGGATGTCGTGCAGCAGGGGATCGACGCCGATCGCCGCGAGCGAGCCGAGGTAAAGCTCCTGCAGGTTCGGCGGATTGGGTTTCAGGATCACCTGGTATTGGTAGTAGTGCTGCAGCCGGTTGGGGTTCTCGCCGTAACGGCCATCCTTGGGACGACGCGAAGGCTGGACGTAGGCGGCGTTCCAGCGCCTGGGGCCGAGTGCGCGCAGCGTCGTTGCGGGATGAAACGTGCCGGCGCCGACCTCCATGTCATAGGGCTGGAGGATGACGCAGCCATATGCCGCCCAGTAATTGTGCAAGGTCAGGATCAGCCCCTGGAACGAGCGGCTGGGGTGCATATGAGCTGATAATTCAATCGTCACGGTGGCCTCGGCGACACGGGCTAGCTTGCGGCCACGTCCTAGAGACACGGCGGCGAAGCGTCAAGCAAGGCGCGTTCGATACGGGCCGCCGTGAGCATGCCTGGCGATGTTGAACCCTTTGCCAGCGACTGGCCCATTGCCCGCCGCCAGGGTCCGCGATCCAATTCGACAAAGCGTCCGCGTCAATCACAGCAGGTTCAGCCATGTCCAACCCGATCACCATCCGCCCCGTCACACGCCAGGATTTCGACCGGTGGCTGCCTCTGTGGGACGGCTACAATGCGTTCTATGGCCGTTCGGGCGAGACGGCGCTGGCAAGCGAGATCACCGCGATGACATGGTTACGCTTCTTCGACGCCTACGAGCCGGTCCATGCGCTGGTCGCCGAGAGCGGGGGACAGCTTCTTGGCCTCGTCCACTACCTGTTCCACCGCAGCACCACGGCGATCTCGCCGAACTGCTATCTGCAGGATCTCTTCACAACAGAGGCCTCGCGTGGGAAGGGCATCGGCCGCGCGCTTATCGAAGGCGTCTATGAGCGCGCCCAGGCGGCCGGTTCCGGCCGGGTGTACTGGCTGACGCATGAAACCAACCACACGGCGATGAAGCTCTATGACAAAGTCGGCGAACGCTCGGGCTTCGTCGTCTATCGAAAGATGTTTTGAGGACGTTTCCTGCGCGTCGGCAGGCATTTAGCGGACGAGATATCAAAACGAAAACGGGGCTCTGAGAGCCCCGTTCGCATTCCAAAAAAGCGATTTCAGCCCTTCGGGGCGGGAACCGGCTCTGGCTTGACCTTCGGGGTCTCCTGCGCCGTGTTGGACTCGATCGGCGGCAGGCCCTTCATCAGCTTCTGCTGCAAGGTGGCCAGTACGTCGGGATCGGGCTTCAGGTCGCGGGCCTGGTTCCACTGGAAGGTGGCTTCCAGCTTGCGGCCGACACGCCAATAGGCATCGCCGAGATGGTCGTTCAGAACCGGATCTTCCGGCTTCAGCGAGACCGCGCGTTCCATCTCGCGCACGGCGTCATCGAACCGGCCTAGGCGGAAATAGGCCCACCCCAGGGAATCGACGATGTAGCCGTCACTCGGCCTGAGATCGACGGCCTTCTGGATCATCTCCAGGCCTTCCTTCAGGTTCGTGTTCATGTCGACCCAGGAATAGCCGAGATAGTTCAGCACCTGCGGCTGGTCTGGCTGCAATTCCAGCGCCTTGCGGAAATTCGGCTCGGCTTTCGGCCATTCCTTCAGCCGCTCATAGGCGATGCCGCGCTGATAGAAGATGTTCCAGTTGGCGGCAGTCGGTGTCTTCAGCACCTCGACGGCCTTGTCGTAGAGATTGGCGGCGGAGCGGAAATCATCCTTCGAGGAGTAGACACCGCCGAGCGCCAGATAGGCGCGCATGTCGTCGGGATGGGCTTCGACGAAGGCCTTCAGATGGGTGATCGCCTCGTCATGTCGATCGAGATCGGCAAGGTTGAGGCCAAGCTGCAGGTCCGAAATCTCCTTCAGCGGCGAAGAGTCGGGGATGCGCCGGTAGAGCGCGATGGCGCCCTCGCCGTCCTTCAGCTGTTCGGCGACGGCGGCGAGCTGCACGAGGGCCGCGTCGCTGTCGGGCTTCAGGGCCAATGCATATTGCAGATAGAGGCGCACGAACGGCTCGCCGCCGCCACGGTTGAGCGCGGTGGCGAGATCGAGCAGGATTTCGGAAGCACCGTCGGACGGGCCGGAAACGAAGGGCGCGATCTTGTCGCCCCTGCTGATCCTTGCGCGCAAGGCGACGATTTCCAGCTTGCCGGGCGAAAACGCCTCGGCCTGGTCGAGCACCGAGATCGCCTTGGCCTTGTCGCCCTTGCGGGCCAGGAACGAGGCATAGGCCTGCGCGTTGCGCATCCAGGTTTCAGGCGCCGCGCCGCCCGCGGCAGTATCCTGCAGAGTCGCGGCGTAGATCGCCTCGGCCTTTTCGGGCATGTTGGCGGCATCGGCGATCAGGGCGCGATGGAAGGATTTGAACAGGCCGAACCAGTCCGGCCCTTGCAGCTTGTCGATCGAAGCCATCGCTTCGTTGGCCTGGCCGGCACCTTGCTCGGCCCAGCCGGACATGACGCCGGAGATCAGCCGGTCGAGATCGGATTCCAGCGACAGCTTGAGCCAGTACTGCGCCTTGGTGAAATCCTTCTTGTGGAAAGAATCGACTGCCAGCGCCAGGCGCGAGAAGCGCTCGACATCGGGCACTTCCTTGAGCTTGTCGGCATAGACCAGCGATTCGTCGAAGCGCCCTTGCGCGATCAGCGACAGCATCAGGCTCTGCTGCAGTGCGGTGTCGCTCGGATTGAAAGCCAAGGCTTGCTTGTAATACGCGATGGCGCTGTCGAGGTCGTTGTCGCCTTCGGCGATCCGGGCGGCCAGATAGGCGCCCGAGAACGACGATATCTTGACCGGTTCGGTGGATTGCTTGGCATAGGCCGGCAAAGCCGAGATCGCCATGCCCGTCACAATTGCCAGCCTTGTCAGCCAGCGCGTACGTCCTTGCTGCATCATATCCCTTTCAGCCAGGCGCCATCTCCGCGTCAGCGGGATCGACCCAGACTCGATCTTTCGGGCAAAGCATGGCCTTTTTGGGGTCGCGCTTCAATCTGCCTGAAATTCACAATCGGGTCACCCGATTAATAAACCATGGCTAAATGGGACGGTTTTGCGCGTCAACAGGCCGTTGCAGCCGCGTATCGCGATAGCCGCCGCTTGCCACCGCGCTGCACAGCCCGCTCCATTCGCAGCCCCCACATGCCTTGCGCACCTGGCCGGCCGAGAAGGCCTGCCGTAGGCGTATAAGGATCGCGGCATCGAGATCGAGGCGGACGCCGTCACGGATCGGCCGAGCCAGCAGCGCTTCCACGTCATCCGCGGCCTGCCGGTCCCGCCTGGCCGCGCTGTCGCGCAAGCAGTGGGGTTCCGGCTCGCCAAGCAACGGGGCGCAGATGTCGTCCGGGCCGGAAACGAGGAGGATGTCCTCGCCCCGGCTCAAGCGCTCCGCGATCCCGTCATAGTTGGCGGTGAAAGCGGGGCTGTATCCCTTGCCCACATAGGTGAGCAGGCAAAGGAGATGATGGGCGCGAAGCGTGATCGTCACGGCTTCGGCTAGTTCATCTTGCCGCGCGGGAGCGCTATCAGCGTCGCCGCGCCAAGCGCCGACTTGAGCAATCCGCCGACGATGAACGGCACGAAGCCGAAGGTGATGGCCTTCTCGGTGCCGATCATGACGGCAAGCCAGGCCGTGCCGAGAGCCAGGCAGGCAAGGTTGCCGAGCAGCATGGCGGCGAAGGCGAGCAAAACCCTGTTGCCGTTCCAGCCGCGCTCTGCCAGCCAGCCGACAAGCGCACCGGTGATGGGGAAGGCAAAGAGATAGCCGCCCGTCGGGCCGACGAAATGCTGTATGCCTGCAGCGCCGCCGGCTAGGACCGGGAAGCCGGCC
This sequence comes from Mesorhizobium sp. SARCC-RB16n, assembly GCF_008520305.1. GTDB lineage: Bacteria > Pseudomonadota > Alphaproteobacteria > Rhizobiales > Rhizobiaceae > Mesorhizobium. The sequence continues at coordinate 358,374 of NZ_ML703263.1, forward strand.
GCGCCTTCGACCAGCCATGCGGCGATCGTCACCGCCCCCAGCCGCCAGCCATAGAGCGCACCGATAAGCGTCACCGCGAAGGTCTGCATGGTCACCGGAACCGGTACCATCGGCACCTCGATGTAGGAGGACAGCGCCAGGAACAGCGTGCCGAGCACGACGGCGCCGGCCTGCCAGCCGAGCGATCGCTGCTGGAGGCGTAGCGGGCTGAAGGACGGTCTGGCGGACGAGAATGCGAGGTTGGTCATGAGCTTCCCTTTGGTCGATCCAAAATTATAGATAATTTCCGCGTTCGATCTATTATCGAATCCACATTTTTGGATCGATAGCAAGCCCGGGCTCGGGAAAAGGCCGCTTAGCCCACGATCGCGAAGGCTTCGCGCGTGGCGCCGGACGCTGTCCTGACCGGCTTGCGGCCAATCCATTGGACATGCCGTCCCAATGTTGCCGCGGCCGATTCGGTGTTTCCCTGCCGCAAGGCGGTGAGGATCGCCCGGTGGTCCTGATCGGTGCGCGTCTCCCACTCCGAACGCCATGCCGCGAACAGGAAGCGCGCGCTTGCAGCATGCAGGTCGTCGATCGTGGCAAGCAGGCGCGGCATGCCGCATGGCGCCAGGATCAGCTGGTGAAAGGCGCGATTGGCCTCCTCCCACGACCTGACGTCGCGGGATTTGTCGCCGGCCTTGGTCGCCTCCTCGGCCTGGTCGAGAATGGCCGAAGTCAGATGCGGCGCGGCGTGGCGCAGCGCCAGCACTTCGAGCGCGGCTCGCATTTCGGCGACCTCCTTGACCTCACCCAGATCGAAGGCAGCGACGCGCACGCCGCGGCGCGGCTCACTGACGGCGAGCCCCTGCGCCTCGAGACGGCGGAAGGCCTCGCGCACGGGAACATGGCTGGTGTTGAATTCCTCGGCGACATGATCCTGCCGCAGCCTCGCCCCCGGCTCGATCGCGCCGGAGATGATGCGATCGGCCAGCGCCTTGCTGATGCGCACCGCTATGGTGTCGTCCGTGCCCTTTGCCATGATTTATAGATAATTTACGGCAAGGCGGCTTGTCGAGACGGCGGGGGCGAATTCACAGACGTCTTCCACTGGCGCCCGAGAAGCCCGGTGAAAGCCGGCCTCTCAGTTCACCCGGCTGATGCAGAAATCGATGACGTCGATCAGCGCCGATTTCTGCGGCGTCTCTTCCAGCGGCGCCAGCGCGTCGCGGGCGATCTCGCCGAAATGGCGGGCACGCCCGATCGTGTCGGCAATGGCGCCGTGGCGGGTCATCAGGCCGATCGCCTTTTCCAGCCCGGCGTCATCGACGACATTGTCCTCGATGGCACGCTTCCAGAAGGTGCGTTCGGCCTTGCTGCCGCGCCGGTAGGCGAGGATGACCGGCAAGGTCACCTTGCCCTCGCGGAAATCGTCGCCGACATTCTTGCCGAGATCCTTGCTGGTGCCGCCATAGTCCAGCGCGTCGTCGATGAGCTGGAAGGCAAGGCCTAGGTTCATGCCGTAGGAGCGCAGCGCCGCGCGATCGTTGCGGGTCGCCAGGGCGATGACCGGGCCAACCTCGGCGGCCGCCGAAAACAGCGCGGCGGTCTTGGCCTTGATGACTGCGAAGTGCTCGTCCTCGGTGGTTTCGAGGTTCTTGGCCGCGGCAAGCTGCATCACCTCGCCCTCGGCGATAATCGAGGCGGCGCTCGACAGGATGTCGAGCGCTTCGAGCGAGCCGACATCGACCATCATGCGGAAGGCCTGGCCGAGCAGGAAGTCACCGACAAGGACGCTGGCCTGGTTGCCCCAGATCATGCGGGCTGTCTTCTTGCCGCGCCGCATGCCGCTTTCATCGACGACGTCGTCATGCAGGAGCGTGGCCGTATGCATGAACTCGACCGAAGTGGCGAGCTTGACGTGGCCTTCGCCGGCATAGCCGAACATTTGCGCCGCAGCCAGCGTCAGCATTGGCCTCAGCCGCTTGCCGCCGGACGAGATCAGATGGTTTGCGACCTCGGGAATCATCTCAACGTCGGAGCCGGCCTTGGACAGGATCAGTTCGTTGACGCGCCCCATATCGGCCGCCGTCAGATCGATCAAATCCTTGATGGAGGCGGGTTCCCGCTTCCCGTTTTCGATGTTGAGAACGACACCCACGACAATCACTCCCGTCTTGGTATAACGCGTGCGACGGCACCCATAGTCCCGGCATGGACTCTAGGGCGGCGGATACGGGCACGGCAAGAGGCGAATTGGCGCGGCGGCGGCGATAGTGTCAACGCCGGGAAATGCTGGAATGCGGCCGCACGTTTACATGCAAGCCGCAACCTGCGAATTTCGCCCGATGATAGAGCTCATCCGCACCAACGACGCCGTCATCATCTCCTTTGTCGAATCGCTGATGCGCGATGCCGGCATCGGCTGCTTCGTCGCCGATCAGAACATGAGCGTGCTCGACGGCTCGCTCGGCATCCTGCCGCGACGCGTGATGGTCGATGCCGACCAGGCCGACGCTGCGCGACGCATCCTGACCGACGCCGGCATCGCCAACGAAATCCGGGGAAAATAATGTCGGCCGCGCCAGCCGCCCTCGCCACGGATACGCCAGCCCACACGGTCGATGCCTTCCACCGCGGCCGGTTCTGGCTCGTACAGCCCAAGCATGGCGGCCATCGCGCCGGAATGGATGCGATGATGCTGGCCGCATCCGTGCCATCCACCTTTCGCGGCCGGCTCGCCGATTTCGGCGCAGGCGCCGGTGCCGCCGGTCTGGCGGTGCTGTCGCGCTGCCCGGGCGCCCAGGCTGTGCTGGTCGAACGCGCGCCCGAGATGGCGGCCTTCGCGGCGGCCACGCTTGCCCATCCCGGTAATGCGCATCTCAGCGATCGCGCGGCCGTGCTCGTCGCCGATGTCACCGTTTCGGGCCGGGCCCGGGCCGCCGCCGGCCTTGCCGACAACGATTTCGACTTCGTCATCATGAACCCGCCTTTCAACGCCGCACGGGACCGCGCCACATCGGAGCGCCTGCGAAAAGAGGCGCATGTCATGGAGGATGGGCTGTTCGAAAGCTGGATCCGCAGTGCGGCGGCGGTTGTCAGGCCGCGCGGCGGGCTTGCCGTCATCGCCCGGCCCGAACAGCTCGGCGCCATTCTCGATGCGATTTCAGGCCGCTTCGGCGAAGCCGAGATGCTCGCCGTGCACCCTCGCCCGGACGCGGCGGCAATCCGCATTGTCGTGCGAGCCGCACTTGGAGCACGAGGAAAGCTCGCCATTCGTCCGCCGCTGATGCTTCACGCGCGATCGGGCAACGGCCCCGACGAGCGCAGCGAAATGATCACCAACGGGCTCGCCTCGCTGTTCGGAGACTGAGCTGTTCGCGGCCTGCACATTGCCGTTGGCCGGGAAATCCCTACATGCCTGCAACCATCGCCGGAGACCACGTCATCGTGAAACGTCTTTTCAACCGTCTGCTGCCGAAGTCCTGGCGCTCCACCGTCGTCACCATTCCGGTTATCCGGCTGCACGGCACCATCATGGCCGGCGGCGGCCAGTTTCGGCCGAGCCTGTCGCTTGCCTCCACCGCCGGACTGATTGAAAAGGCGTTTTCCTTCGACGCGCCTGCGGTGGCGATGTCGATCAATTCGCCGGGCGGCTCCCCGGTGCAGTCGCGGCTGATCTTCAAGCGCATCCGCGATCTTGCGGTCGAGAAGAATAAAAAGGTTCTTGTCTTCGTCGAGGATGTCGCCGCCTCGGGCGGCTACATGATCGCGGTCGCCGGCGACGAGATCTTCGCCGATCCCTCCTCCATCGTAGGTTCGATCGGCGTGGTGTCGGCCTCGTTCGGCTTCCCCGAACTGATGAAGAAGATCGGCATCGAGCGCCGTGTCCACACCGCCGGCCAGAACAAAGCGGTGCTCGATCCGTTCAAGCCCGAGAAGAAGGAAGACGTCGAACGGCTGAAGGTGCTGCAGCTCGAAGTGCACGAGACTTTCATCGATCTGGTCAAGGAGCGGCGCGGCACGAAGCTGGCGGACGATCCGGACCTGTTCACCGGGCTGTTCTGGACCGGCAAGCGAGGCCTGGAGCTCGGGCTTGTCGATGCGCTTGGTGATATACGCACGGTGCTGAAGACCCGCTTCGGGCCGAAGACCCAGCTCAAGCTGGTGGCGGCGCCGCGCGGTTTGTTCGGCCGCTTCGGCCTGTTCGGCTCGAGCAAGGGCTTTTCGGCGCCCGATATCGCCGCCGCGGCCGCCAGCGGCGTCATCGATGCGGCGGAAGAGCGCGCATTGTGGGCGCGCTTCGGGCTTTGAAAAAGCCATGAAAGCGTCTAGCATGGTTGCCCGAAAGACCCGACCGGCCGCCCTTACCGGCCCAGCGTGGTAGGAGTTTTGACATGCCGCTCATTTTCTTCGCCGTCGTCGGCGTTGCCGCCTATTTCGGCTACCGCACCTTTGTCCGGGAGGCCGAGCGCGTGACGGCCAAGGTGCGGCGCACCGAGAAACAGGCGGCCAACGGCGCGATGGGAACGCTGGTCAAGGATCCCAACACCGGCGAATACCGGCTGGCCAAGGACTGACCCTCATTTCACTCGCAATCGAGACTGTGGGATCCGGTCCGCGTGTCCGGACATGGGCAGCACCCGCCAAGATAAACCTTGCCTTGCACGTCACCGGCAGGCGCTCCGACGGCTACCATTTCATCGAAAGCCTGGCTGTGTTCACGCGCTTTGGCGACAGGATCGAGATCGCGCCGGCCGACGCCGACGATTTCAGTGTCTCCGGCCGCTACGCGCCGGACGTTCCGCTCGATGGCGGCAATCTGGTGCTGAAGGCACGCGATGCGCTACGGCATGCCGCCGGTATTCGGAGCACGCCGCCCGTGACGATCAGGCTCGAAAAGAACCTTCCGGTCGCGTCCGGCATGGGCGGAGGGTCTAGCGACGCGGCGGCCGTGCTGCGCGGGCTGGCAGACAGCTGGGGCCTGGATATCGATAGCGCCGAGCTGGCTCGGATCGGCCTTTCACTCGGCGCCGATGTGCCGATGTGCCTGGCGGCGAAGCCACTGGTGGCGCGCGGCATCGGCGAGGAGCTGTCGATGGTGCCGGATTTTTCGGCGCTGGGTCTGGTGCTGGTCAATCCGGGCACGCCGGTCTTGTCGGCGGAAATCTTCGCTTCACTGTCCCGCCGCGACAATGAGCCGTTGCCGCCGCTGCCGCGCAGCATCGAGTTTCACAGCCTGCGCAACTGGCTGGAGGTGACCCGCAACGATCTCGAACCGGCGGCCCTTGCGATGCGGCCCGCCATAGGCAGGGCGCTGTCGTGGCTTGATAAGGCCGGATCGGGTTTTTCACGAATGTCCGGATCTGGCGCGACATGCTTCGGTCTGTTCGAGACGGGCAATGTCGCCAAGCGCGCGGCTGCCGAGATCCGCAGCCGCCAGCCCGACTGGTTCGTCGCGGCAACGCGCAGCATGGCATCGGAGGCTGAGTGAGATGGCCAGGATTGACGAGAGCCGTGCCTTCATTCCAGTGCGCATCGCGGTGCTGACGGTTTCCGACACACGCAGCCTCGCCGACGACAAATCCGGCCAGACGCTGGCCGATCGCATCACCGCGGCCGGTCACATCCTGGCCGGCCGCGATATCGTCTCCGACGATCGCGAAAAAATCCGCGACACCGTTCTGGCGTGGTCGCGGGACAAGGCCGTCGACGTCGTGATCACCACCGGCGGAACCGGGTTTACCGGCCGCGATGTGACGCCCGAGGCGCTGGAGCCGATCTTCGAAAAGCGCATGGACGGCTTTTCGGAAGTGTTCCACCGCATCTCCTACGACAAGATCGGCACCTCGACGATCCAGAGCCGGGCGACCGGTGGCGTCGTCAACGCCACCTTCGTCTTCGTGCTGCCGGGCTCGCCCGGCGCCTGCAAGGACGCCTGGGACGGCATCATCGAGGCACAGCTCGACTACCGGCACATGCCCTGCAACTTCGTCGAGATCATGCCACGCCTGGACGAACATTTGCGGCGCGGGAAGTCGGCTCCGTAAGCCTGGGCAAAGTGCCGGCTTAAGCTGCGTTTGCCAGACACTGCGTCAGTTGTTGTGCCATGCACAACAAAACAGAGCAGTGGCAAAATCACCTCGGAGAGCGGTGCTGCTGCCTCGGTGGCGCCACCCAGATCTCGGCGTCGAGCTTCTTTGTCGCCAAGCCGCGCGCCAACGCCTCGGCGCTGCCAGCGTTCCTGGACAGAGATGCCGCCTGCCGCTTGCTGATCACCAGTCCGTCGGCGAGAGCGCGGTTTGCGGAGAAGACCCGGGCCAGGAAAGGCGGACGGCTGCCCCGCGCCCGGGAGAATCGAGCGGCCATGGCCTGCCTGGCCGTATGAGCGACGACCGGGTCGATCCAGCCCTCTACCAGCCTCGCACCCGGTTCGAGAAACAGCAGCCAGTCGCCCTTGGCCTGGCGGATGCCGGCGGCGACACCGCTCGTTACATACTGGCAGCCGGCATGCTCGGCGATGCGATGCGTCTGGTCGGTGGAGCCGGTGTCGCAGACGACGACCTCACGCACCACGCCCTCGACCGCGCCGCCAATCAGCGTCGCCAGCGTGCGGGCAAGGCCCTCCTCGTCATTATGCGTTTCGATGAGAACACTGAGCATCATTAGCCGAATAGCGGAAAGCATTGACCGACGCCAGTTTTTGCAGCGCACTATAGAAAGTTCTTGCTTTGTTCTCGTCAACAAAATAGGAATAATTTCATGAGCAGAGCGATTCGACACAACATGGACAGCCCCTGGGAGCGGGCGAAGATGGAACCGATCATGCGCGCCGACATTGCAGCCTTCGGAGCAGGACGAGCCGAAATGGCCAACGCGATGATCGAGCAGAGTGGCATGCGGGTCAGTCCGGACCGCAACCGTGGCCGGTCGGCAGGCATCAATCCGTCCGGCCGGTTCGAACCTGTCAGCCGGCATGTCTTCGATGACGGCTGGAGTTCGCTGGAGGAACTGCCCCCGTTCAAGACCGAGGTGCAGGTGGAGAAGCCGCGCACCATCATCACTCGCAACGAATCGCCCGACATCTCCTTCGACCGGTCGATCAATCCCTATCGCGGCTGTGAGCACGGTTGCGTCTATTGCTTCGCACGGCCGACGCACTCGTTCATGGGGCTGTCTCCGGGCCTGGATTTCGAATCCAAGCTGTTCGCAAAGCCGGACGCGGCACGCCTGCTCGACAAGGAATTGTCGAAGGACGGCTATCAGCCGCGTACCATCGCCATCGGCACCAACACCGATCCCTACCAGCCGATCGAGAAGCAGTACCGGATCATGCGCGAAATCCTCGAAGTGCTGGAGGCGCGCGGCCATCCGGTCGGCATCGTCACCAAATCGGCCCTGGTGGTGCGCGACATCGACATCCTGTCGCGCATGGCCGAGCGCGGGCTCGCCAAGGTGGCGTTGTCGGTGACGACGCTCGACCGCATGCTGGCGAGAACGATGGAACCCCGCGCCTCGACGCCGACCAAGCGGCTGGAGGCGATCAGGCAGCTTTCAGATGCCGGTATCCCGGCTTCGGTGATGGTGGCGCCAATCGTTCCGGGTCTGACCGACCAAGAGATGGAGCGCATCCTCGACTCGGCACACCATGCCGGTGCGCGCGAGGCCGGCTATGTGGTGCTGCGCCTGCCGCTGGAGGTCAGCCCAATCTTCAAAGACTGGCTGCTGCGCCACTATCCCGACCGCTATCGCCACGTCATGTCGCTGATCCGTTCGATGCGCGACGGCAAGGACTACGATTCGGAATGGGGCAAGCGCATGAAGGGCGCCGGACCCTATGCATGGCAGATCGGCCGGCGCTTCGAGATCACCGCCAAGCGGCTCGGCCTCAATGCCGAACGGCGCACGCTGCGGACCGACCAATTCGTCGCCGCGGGTAAGGATCAGGAGCAGTTGATGCTGCTCTGAAACTGAAATCCCCACGGCTGTTGATTGCCGCCGTGGCAAAGAATCCCGTCCGGCCTGCCCCGGCCTGCAGACGGTGCCCTCCCGGTCCGGCGCCCCACCCGACCCGGAGGGACTTGCGGAGAATCGGAGCCGATGCGAACCTCGCCGCAACATGGCTCGCGCGCGTTCTGATTCTCCGCTTCTCTTCGAAATCGTCGAGAAACCAGATTTCTCCTTCGAGACGAAGGCGATGGCCGATGGGTTGTGGCCGGTCGCGGGGATGGACGAAGCCGGGCGCGGCCCGCTGGCGGGTCCGGTGGTCGCCGCGGCAGTGGTTCTCGATCCCGCCAACATTCCCGAAGGGCTCGACGATTCCAAGCGGCTTAGCCACCTGCAGCGCGAAGCGCTGTTCCTGCGCATTCTTGGCTCCGCGCAAGCGGTCTCCATGGCCTCGATCAGCGCCGAGGGCATAGACGGCAGCAACATCCTCAAGGCGAGCCTCGAAGCGATGCGCCGGGCTCTGGCCGGGCTGTCGGTTCGGCCGAAGCTCGCGCTAGCCGACGGGCGCGACGTGCCGCCGGGACTCCCCTGCGAGGGGCGCGCGCTGATCAAGGGCGACCAGCGCTCGCAGTCGATCGCCGCCGCCTCGATCGTGGCCAAGGTCATGCGCGACCGCATGATGTGCGGCTGCGGCAGCCACCATGACCGCTACGGCTTCGAGGTTCACATGGGCTATGCCACGGTCCGCCATCGCACGGCGATCGAGGCACATGGGCCGGTGGCGCGGCTGCACCGCGTCTCTTTCGCGCCGTTTCGGCTGGGTGGTGTCGAGGTGGTTGAGGAAGAGAGCTTGGCCGGGCTGGATTAAGGCGAAAGCGGCGCCGACTACAGCCGATCTCCCTCTTCGTGGGGGAGATTGGCAGCGTTGACACAGCGCACAACAAAAAAGCCGCCAAGTTTCCCGGGCGGCTTTTGATCTACTTGATGCCGTCAGCTCAGTTCAACTTGGCCTTCACATCCTGCAGCGCGGACTTGAACAGGTCGGCTCCGGCCTTGGCGTCAACCTTGGCGGCAAGTAGCGCGCGTGCTGCCTCGACGGCGATGTCGACGGCGCTGGCGCGCACTTCGCTGATGGCGTCGCGCTCAGCCTGGCCGATCTTCTGCTCTGCAAGCGCGGTGCGCCGGGCGACGTAGTCCTCGGTCTTCTTATGCGCGTCGGCAGCGAGTGTTTCAGCTTCGCGCTTGGCGGCCGCGACAATGTCGGCAGCTTCCTGCTCGGCTTCCTTGCGCTTCTTTTTGTACAAGCCGAGCAGTTGCTGGGCCTCGTCGCGCAACTTGCGTGCCTCGTCGAGTTCGCTGCTGATCCGGGCGGCGCGCGCGTCGAGCGCCTTGGCGAGCATACCAGGCACCTTGATATAGATGGCGACGCCCAGGAAGATGATCAGGGCTATCGTGGCCCAGAGCGTTGCGAGAGATGTAGCGTCCATGATGCGCTCCTCACCGGGCCACGGATTTGACCGCGGCCGCGATCTCGGCCTTGCCGGCCTTGTCGCCAACCAGTGCCTCGACGATCGCCGAAGCGGTGTCCTCGGCGATGCTGCCGACTTCCTTCATGGCGTTGGCCTTGATGGAAGAAATGCGCGCCTCGGCCTCGCCAAGCTTCTCGTCAAGCGCTGCCTCGATCTTCTTGCGTGCGGTGTCGGCTTCAGCCTTGGCCGCATCGGCAGCCTGCTGGCCGATCGAGTTGGCGTTCTTCTTGGCTTCCGCCAGTTCCTGCTCGTAAGCGGCAACAGCGGCGTCTGCCTCGCTCTTCAACTTGGCTGCCTGGTCGAGATCCTGGCTGATGCGATCGTTGCGGACATCGATGATGCCGCCGAGGCGCGGCATCGCCACCCGCTTCAGGAACAGGTAGAAAAGCCCGAAAGTGATCGCCAGCCACAGAAGCTGCGACGGAAACGTCGCCGGATCGAATGGCGGGAACGTGCCGTGCGCTTCGGCAGGCACGCCGGTGCCGGAGTGCGTGTCGCCTTCCGTCGCGGCGGGCGCGGTCTCTTGCGCAAAGGCAGATGTCACAAACATCTCATTCCCCTGTCCATAAGGTAAGGTCGCACTATGCGCCCCCCTTCGTCAGCCCGTAGTTCTTACTTGAACACCAGGAGAAGCGCGATCAGGAGCGAGAAGATGCCCAGGGCTTCCGTCACGGCGAAGCCGAAGATCAGACGGCCGAACTGGCCATCGGCAGCCGACGGATTGCGCAGCGCGCCCGAGAGATAGCTGCCGAAGATGTTGCCGAGGCCAATGCCCGCGCCACCCATGCCCAGGCAAGCGATGCCGGCGCCGATTGCAGCTGCTGCATTTACTTCCATGTCAAACTCCTTGTGGTTCCGTTGTCGTTGCAGTTGGTAGTTGGCGTCATGCGCCGGTGAAATTTAGTGACTGGGGTGCAGGGCGTCGTTGAGGTACATGCAGGTCAACACCGCAAAGACGTAGGCTTGCAGGAAGGCGACGAGCAGCTCCAGCGCCGTCAGCGCAACCGCCATGGCCAGCGGCAGCACCGAGCCCGCAATGCCGATGGCGCCGAAAGCGCTTAGGCTGACGACAAAGCCCGAGAACACCTTCAGTGTGATGTGGCCGGCCAACATGTTGGCGAACAGACGAACCGAGAGGCTGACCGGGCGCGAAACGAAGGAAATCACCTCGATCGCCACGACGAGCGGCATCAGGTAAATCGGTACGCCTTGCGGCACGAACAGCTTGAGGAAGCCCAGACCATGCTTCATGAAGCCGTAGGCGATCACGGTTCCGATTACCAGAATGGCAAGGCCGAAGGTGACGATGATATGGCTGGTGACGGTGAAGAAATAGGGGATCAGGCCGAGCAGATTGGCAACCAGCACGAACATGAACAGCGAAAACACGAGCGGGAAGAACTTCATGCCCTGCGTGCCGGCGGCGTCGCGCAACATGTTGCCGACGAACTCGTAAGCCATTTCGGAGACCGACTGCAGCCGACCGGGAACAAGGCTGCGGCTCGACGTGGTGAGATAGAGGAAAGCTGCCGCGACCAACACGGTCAGGACCATGAACAATGCCGAATTCGTGAAGGACAGATCATAGCTGCCGATCTTGATCGGAATCAGCTTGATGATATGGAACTGGTGGATCGGATCGACCTTGTCAGCAGCCACTTTACATCCCCGTCAAAGCCGCACGCGGCTCTCGTGTCCTGTTCATCGCGCCTGTGACGGCGCCTCAATTCATTCTTTCGGATCGCGCGGTTTGCGCTGTCCGAATTCCGCCACGACACCTGCCGAACGCAGGACATTGAGCACGGCGGCACCAAATCCCAGCATAACACCGACGATCAGACCCCATGGCGATGTTCCCGCCACGTGATCCAAAAACCAGCCAAGGCCCACACCCACCACTATCCCGGCGATGAATTCGCTGGACAGCTTGAGCGCCTGACCATATCCGGCCCTCGCTTTAGCGTCGTCTTTCCCCTCAAGCCGGCTCGGCATCCTTGTCGCAAGCGATGCTTCAAGTTCACGCCGACGGCGCTCAAGATCGTCGTCGCGGATGTCGGTTTCATGCTGCTTGCCGCGGCCGGTTTCTCCGGTTCCGTCTGGCCTGTTTTTATTGGCCATCGCAACCCCCCTGCCCGGTCAGACCGTCACCGTCCGTCCGCTTCTAAAGTCGCCGGCAACATAGTTAGAGGGTTTGCGCCCGTCAAGCCACGGGCGGAAGTTCATTGTCATGTATTTTAGACAATGAAATCAAACGATTAGCAAGGTGCGACATCGTGCCCGCCGTGATGATGGGGATGCATCGCGCGAATCCCCCCGGCAATGGCTCGCTGATCGACCGCCCGACCTCCTGAAAAGTCCGGCGACCGGCGGCTCGCTCAACTCCAGCCGCCACCATAAGTCCGGTAGAAAATATGCAGGCCGATCTTGGTCATCTTCTGCATCGTGCGCGCCCAGCCGGGATGGACATAGTTGGCATAGTAATGGGTCGACGACCCGACCTCCGGAATGAAGATCTTGCCGGCGGTGACGGCCATGCCGATGTCCTGCGCGGTCTTGTAGGCGACAGGATTGTCGATGCGCTTCTTCCTGCCGTCGCAAGCGAATGAAAACTGACAGCGGTTGAACCAGCTGTCGTTCTGATAGACGACGCCGCAGATCGAATTGGGATAAGCGGGATTGCGGACCCGGTTGAGGATCACCTGGGCAACGGCGGCCTGGCCGCGCACGGTTTCGCCTCGTGCCTCGAAATAGATGCCGTTGGCCAGGCATTTCTGCTCCGGCTTGGAGAAGACGCTGGCCGGAAGCGGATTCTGGATCCAGGCGTGGTCGCCCTTGGCCATCGGCGGAATGAAGCGGCCGCTGTTGGGCTGCTCGTCCTGAAGCAGGGCTTCAAAGGGTGAGGCCTTGGCGTAGTCCGGCGCGGATTGCGCATAGGCGGTCGCCAGCACATCGGGATGGTCGTTGTTGACCAGGGCCGCAAGCATCGCCGGCACGCCGGGATCCGGCTTCTTGTCCTCACGCGCATGGAAGGCCGCGGCGATCTGGATTTCCTTGCCTTTGATCCGAGGCTTGGCAAAGGCCATCTTCAGCTCGCTGTCCATGCTCGGCCGCGTCAGCGAGGAGGTCCGCTGGAAGATCGAGCCGGCATTGAAGTTCTTCGGCGGTGCCACCGGAGAGACCTGGACGATGCGGCCCTTCTTGTCGGCGCGTACGACGCGATCCTCGTCGGGCGACCCGCTGACCTTGCCCCCCTTGCCACGGAACGAGACGGAGCCGATACCGGGAAGGCGAACGCCGGAACCCGAGATCGAGCCGGTGACGTCGGAATCGACGAACGGCATCTCGGCCGCATGGACCGAACCGGCAACGGATTTCTCGACATAGGAGTTCCAGCGCGCGGTCGGCGCTTCGAGGCCGGACACAAGGCTTGTCATGTCCTGGTAGGCGGCGACGGTCGGAAAGCCGATCCAGATGCCGAGACCGATGATGAACGGAGACACAAGGCTGCGTTTCTCACCGGCGGCGGCCATCAGCCGCTTCAACACACGTCGATGCACGGAACTCTCTCCAGGAACGCAACTGACCCCACTGGAGAGCAAAATGATGCATTAACCTTGATGGGACGTTAACGGGGTCGGTCGGGTTTTCTCAGTCGGCTCAAGGTCGTGGTTTCGAAGTCGGGCGATTTTGCGGCGGGAGGCTCAGGCGCGTTTCAGGAAGATCGGCCAGGCGACCAGGGCGCAGGCCGCGGCCGACAGCCAGACGCCGGGCCATGACCAGAGGTGCAGCAGCCCTGGAATGGCCACGGGAACCAGGAAGAAGCCGACGAAGACAAAGCTGTTGGCAAGGCTGAGTGCCGTGCCGACATGGCCGGCACCGGCCAGCGTGGCAAGCTCGGTATAGGCAACGCCGTGCCAGGCGGAGACCGAGATGCCGGCGGCGACAAGAACCAGGGGCAGCACAGCGATCAGGAAGGATTGGCTGCCAGGCATTGCGGGAATGGCCAGAACTAGCAGCCAAAGCATCATGAAGGCCAGCGCGCTCAGCGCACAGCACAAGCGCAGGAACTGACGGCGGTTGCCATGTCGGTCGGTATAGCGGCCGCTCCAGACGCGCATGACCATGGCGCCGACCTGTACGGCGGCAAGGCTCCCGCTGGTCGCCGTTGTGCCAAGTCCGGCGAAGTCGTGCAGGAACACCGACGCGAAAGTGAGGACCGCCACTTGTGGAAAGCAGAGCAGACCGATCGCGGTCGAGATGCGCCAGACCTCGACGCTGCGCAATGGCGCCGGTCCACCGGATGAAACGACGTGCCCATCACCCGCCGCCGGCGGTTCGTGCAGCCAACGCCAGGCGAACAAGGCGGAGAGAGCGGATGCCGCCGCCAGAAGCCCGAACACCGCGGTGAAGCCGAAAGCCTGGGCAAGCGACGGCAGGACGAGCGCACCGAGGCCGCCGCCAAGCGGCACCGCCGTCTGCCTGATGCTCATGGCAAAACCGCGCTCATTCTCCCTGAACCAGGCCATGATGGCGCGGCCGCTCGAGCCGTTGACACTGCCGCCGAGCAGTCCCGTGACGAGCAGGCTTGCCGCCAGCAGCATGACATCGGGAATGGCTGACCCTCTCGGCACGACAAGCATCGCCATCGCAAGCAGCCACGCCGCCGTCGCGCCAAGCCCGATCAGAAGCACGCGTCGATCCCCCCAGCGGTCGGTGAGCAGACCCCATGGCAATTCGCTGAGGGCAACCCCCAGCCCGAGCAAGCCAAGCGCCAGGCCAAGTTCGGCATTGCTCAAATGATAGCTCTGGCGAAGCACGACCGCCGTTGTCGGTATGCCCGAGAATGTCGCCGAGAAACCGGCATTCGCGGCAACCCCGACGCCCAGGACCTTCCAGCGGTGGTTGGGGCCGAAGGTCCGGCCAGCCGCGGTGGTGGCGGTGCCTCGCCCGCATGGCTGGCAATCATTGCGAGTGACGGTGGCAGACATGATTCCATTCCCGTGACGCCGGTCGAGCGGCCTTGACGGGGCGGATGTAGCGCCATAGCTTCATCCATAAAATCAGGAAGTTTTTGAGCGATGATCCCGGAAATAAGGACGATCCCATGCGACGCGTCACATTCGATCTCGACGTGCTGAGGACTTTCGTCACCGGCATGGAGCTGGGAAGTTTCGCCAGGGCAGCCGAGCGGCTTGGCCGCTCGACCTCCGCCGTCAGTGCACAGCTGAAGAAACTGCAGGAGCAAGCCGATACGCCGATCTTCCGCAAGGCGGGGCGCGGCCTGTCCCTGACCGAAGCCGGCGAGACGATGCTCGGCTATGCGCGGCGCCTGATCGAGCTCAATGACGAGGCGGCCTTCGCCATCCGCGACGTCGAACTGGAGGGCTGGGTGCGGCTCGGCCTGCAGGAGGATTTCGGCGAGGCCGTGTTGCCCGAAGTGCTCGGGCGCTTCGCCCGCGCCCACCCCAAGGTTCGGATCGAAGCACGGATCGGGCGCAGCCACGAATTGGCCGAGCGTGTCCTTTCCGGCAATCTCGACATCGCGCTCGCCTGGCATGATGGCACGACGCCGCCATACAGCCGGCATGTCGCCGACGTGCAGGCGCGCTGGATCGGCCCGGCAAAACCGATCGAGGCAGGCCCCCACACTGACGAGGCACTGCAACTGGTGGTGTTCGAGGCGCCTTGCCTGCTGCGCACCGTGGCGACCGAGACGCTGGATCGTGCAGGGCGGCCCTGGCGCATGGCGTTTTCCAGCCCCAGCCTTGGCGGCATATGGGCGGCGGTGGCGGCAGGCCTCGGACTGACGATCCGCACCGATATCGGCCTGCCCGCAAATGTCAGGGCGCTCGCACCCGGAGTGCTCGGACTGCCGCCGCTGCCGAAGATGGCGCTGCACCTGCATCAGAAGGATGCCGAGCTCGATCCCGTCGCGGCACGGCTGGCCGACATCCTGCTGCGATCGGCGTTCGAGGCGTTGCCTGAAGGCGCCGAGACGAAAGAGAACCTACTGAAAGTCGCTTAAGGGTTGCCGCCCGAGCCTCAGCGCTTCTTCGCCCGACCGGCAAAGGGGTTATCGGACGTCCTCAACGCGATGCGGATCGGCACGCCCGGCATGTCGAAGGCTTCGCGCAGGCTGTTCGAGAGATAGCGGACGTAGCTTTGCGGCATCGCATCCGGCCGCGAACACTGGACCACGAAACCCGGCGGCCGCGTCTTGGCTTGGGTGACGTACTTGACCTTCAGCCGCCGCCCCGCCACGGCGGGCGGCGGATGATGCGTCAGTATGGCTTCGAGCCAGCGGTTGAGCTTGCCGGTCGAAACACGGCTGTTCCAGACCTTGTGCGTCTTCAGCACCGCATCCATCAGCTTGTCGAGGCCACGTCCGGTCTCGGCCGAGACCGGCACGGCCTGGATGCCGCGCGCCTGCGGCAAGAGCCGCTCGGTCTTCTCGCGCAGTTCGGCCAACAGCTCCTGCGGGTTATCGATCAGGTCCCATTTGTTGAAGGCGATCACCGGCGCCCGGCCCTCGCGGATGATCAGGTCGGCAATCTGCAGATCCTGCTTCTCGAAGGGAATGGTGGCGTCGAGCACGATGATGACGATCTCGGCGAAGCGGATGGCGCGCAAGCCATCCTGCACCGACATCACTTCCAGCTTCTCGTGAATCCTGGCCTTGCGGCGCATGCCGGCCGTGTCGAACAGTTTTATCCGGCGGCCGCGCCAGTCCCAGTCGACGGAAATGGAATCGCGGGTGATGCCGGCTTCCGGTCCGGTCAGCAGCCGTTCCTCGCCGATCAGGGCGTTGATCAGCGTCGATTTGCCGGCATTCGGCCGTCCGACGACGGCAATGCGCATCGGCTTGGTGTCGTCATAGGCCGGCTCGGCATCGGGATCGGCTATGTCCTCGCCGATCAGCACTTCGCCGGCGGCGGCTTCTTCGTCTTCGCCGTCTTGGTCTTCACCGAAAGCGCGCGCCTCGCCAAGCGCTTCGATCACGGCGTCGCGCAGGTCGGGCATGCCCTGGCCGTGCTCGGCCGAAACCGGGATCGGCTCGCCAAGCCCGAGCTCCCATGCTTCCAGCATGCCACCTTGCGCACCGCGCGCCTCGGCCTTGTTGGCGACCAGCACCACAGGCTTGCCGGATTTGCGCACGATCTCGGCAAAGGTCCTGTCATCGGGCAGCAGGCCGGACTTGGCGTCGACCGTGAAGAAGATCAAATCCGCCTCGCGGATGGCGATTTCGGTCTGCGCGCGCATGCGGCCCGGCAAGGTCGAAGCGCCGGCATCCTCAAAGCCCGCGGTGTCGATGACATCGAAATGCAGATCGTAAAGCTTGGCGGCATGGACGCGGCGGTCACGGGTGACGCCCGGCGTGTCGTCGACAAGCGCCAGCTTCCTTCCCACCAGCCGATTGAAAAGAGTCGATTTGCCGACGTTAGGTCTGCCGATGATGGCGACTTTGAAGGTCACGATGCACTGCCCGACCCGCGGATCAGTTCGGACATCAAGGTCGCCCGCTCGCGCGCGTTGCGCGGGGCGCCGTCATCGGAGGCGATCTGGTCGAACAGTTTCAGCGCGTCCTGAGTCTTGCCTTCCTTCCAGGCCGCAAGCCCGAGCGCCTCGCGCGCGCTGTGGCGCAACGGATTGGTGTCCGACGTGAGCGCCTCGACGCGGCTCGACACATCGGCGAAGGAGCCGTGATCGACGAGCAGGAGCGCCGCCCTCAGCCGCGCCATGTCGCGCAGGCCCTGGGGAATGGCGGTATCGGCGGCGACATCGTCGAAATCCTTGACGGCGGCATCGACGTCGCCCTTGTTGGCCTTGACGGTCGCGGCGCGCATGCGGGCGAGCAGCGGATAGGCGCCGTAGCCATCCTTTTCGAGTTGATCGAGCGCGGCCAGCGCGTCATCGCTCTTGCCATCATTGGCAAGCTTTAGCGCCTGCGAGAAGGCATCGCCGGAGCGGTTGGCGCGCGTCTCGTCCCAATAGCGATAGCCGACGACGGCGGCGGTGCCGAGCACCACGAGGACGGCAACCACAAGCAAGGCCGGGCCGAAACGGTCCCACAGCTTCTGCGCCTGTTCGCGACGCATCTCGTCATTGACTTCACGGATAAAACTGTCGTCGGACATCAATCAAACCATTCCTGCCCCGGGCCGGGGCGGTTCTTGAGCCCGCGTTTTAGCGAAATTTTGTCGGCATGGAAGGGGTTCGAGCGGAAAATCGGCTGTTCCCGGGCCAAACCAACGAAAACACCAATCGCACCGGCGCCACATTTGCGCGATAGCCGGCTTGCCGACCACCCGGAGCCCATGAATTTGCCGATGCCTTGTTTGTCCCGCGTTGTTGCGTTCTCGCTTGCCTCGCTCGCCACCGCCGGCGCGGCCCTGGCCGATCCGCCCGCGCCACCAGCACCGGCAAGGCCGAAGCAGGTCGTCATCATCTCCTTCGACAGCGCGCGCGACGTCTCGCAGTGGAAGCGCAGCAGGGCGCTGGCCCAGCGCACCGGCGCGCATTTCACTTATTTCCTGTCATGCGTCTTCCTGCTGTCGCCCGAGACACGCGGCCAATACACCGCGCCTGGCAAGAGCGCGGGCAAATCCAACATCGGCTTTGCCGCCTCCAGACAGGAAGTGGCCGAGCGGCTGGAACAGATCGGCCTCGCCGCCCATGAGGGCCACGACATCGCCAGCCACGCCTGCGGCCATTTCGACGGCAAGGACTGGACCAAGGCCGACTGGCTGCAAGAGTTCGCCTCCTTCGACCACATTCTCGAGAATGCCTATGCAATCAACGGCATCGCGCCCGAACCCGAGGGCTGGCGTGATTTCGCGCGGCATGCGGTGGTGGGATTCCGGGCGCCGTATCTGTCGACAAGCAAGGCGCTCTACGAGGCACTGCCGGCGGCCGGCTATCAGTTCGACGCCAGCGGCGTTTCAAAGGGCCCTGCCCTGCCGCCGACCATCGGCGGCATCACCCGCTTTTCCTTGCCGCAAATCCCGGAAGGGCCGACCTCGCGGCCGGTGATCGCCATGGACTACAATCTCTATATCAGGCATTCCGGCGGCTTCGAGCGGCCGAGCGAGGCCGGCGAGTTCGCCGACCGGACCTATCAGGCGTTTCGCGCTGCCTTCGACGCACAATATCAGGGCAAGCGCATTCCGCTGGAACTCGGCTTCCACTTCACGCTGATGAATGACGGCGCCTACTGGAACGCGCTGGAACGCTTTGCCGGCGAGGTCTGCGTCAAATCAGATGTCGAATGCATCAGTTTTCGCGACTATGTTTCGCGGCGGGGTGGCGGCCAGAAGCAGGCGACAGTTGGCGGTTGAACCGCCAACCACTGATCCCTCTTCTGTTAAGCAGGGTCGGACTGCTGAGCGTGACGTTCAATAAAGCGGCGATCTATGCTGGGAAGCGGCTCGCCATCCAAAGTCGCTTCAAAAGCGCGCAAGCGTTTATATATGGACGTCAGCACGACGATCTCGCTCCAAGAATTGACGAGGTATTGGAACGAAGAACGGACCTGATCAAATGAGTTAAGGATTTGATTAAGCGCTCCAAGCTTAATTTTCCCCGCCACCATCGTAGGAACAAGGACGATATACGGAAATATATTGTCGATCTGCAGATAAAATATTCTGGCGATGTTAAAGTATACATAGTTGAAATATAGCCTAAAATAATTCTTTCGAACGCTAGCGAATAGCTCCCTGACAGTCTGCGGCTGTGCACGATTTGCATCGTCCTCACCATAAACAAGTTCCTTGCGGTAAGCGGCCTCGACACGCTGATTCCGAAACTCGAGCCCTGGCAACTTAATGCCAACCAGCCAAAGGAAAGTAGTGCCGAAAATCGACCACAGTATCGCAACCACTACAAGTGAGTGCGGCACCTCACCCACAAGAGGGAGTTCCGTGACAACCGCAGAAAATCGCATCAGAAGCGGCAGGAATGCGATCAATGTCATGATCGAACTTACCAGACTAACTCCCAGACCCTCCATCATGTTGGAAAACCGCATCGTGTCATCCTGGACGCGTTGCGATGCACCTTCGATATGGCGCAGCCTGCTCCAATTGGCCATGTAGTAATCATTCATTGCGGTGCGCCAGCGGAAGATCCAATGACTAACGAAGAATCTATTGAGGACCCCCACCGTAACTGCCAAAAGCGCTATCCACGTAATCGTGAGAAGCTGCGAGTAGAAATCCCATGGAGTCGTAGAAAATGGGGTACCGAGCGCCTTTTGGATCAAATCATAGAACGGGCCATACCAATCGTTGAAAGCGACGCTTACCTGAACCTGATAATAAATCACAAAAAGAATTAGAGACGACCCAAGAATGGACCAATTCTGCCACGGGTGGGGCCGGTACCAGGCCCAAAATCCGTAGAAA
Organism: Mesorhizobium sp. SARCC-RB16n; assembly: GCF_008520305.1. Classification (GTDB taxonomy): domain Bacteria; phylum Pseudomonadota; class Alphaproteobacteria; order Rhizobiales; family Rhizobiaceae; genus Mesorhizobium. The sequence continues at coordinate 378,235 of NZ_ML703263.1, forward strand.
ACGATAACCACCAAGGAAAAATACACATAAAACCAAAGAAACGGCTTCGACCAGAAAACCGACACGCCCACGATCTTCGCGACATCAGGAGCATTGGGTGGCAACCCAAAAAAAGCGCCGATCTGTTCGCCACCAAAGAACCAGAACAGGATCGCCGCAAGGCTCCAGATGGCGGCCGAAGAGAAGAAGAGCTTCGGCTGCGGGAAGAAGGATACGAACACTGTGGCGAATTCCTCGATCTATGCGCAAATCAGGTGGGTTCGGCGGGCATAAGGTCACACATTAGGGGGAAAGAAAATGCCTGCCCGATCTAAGGCGCAGAGCAAGACCACAAATCATGGCGATTTTGGCGCGGCCGACCATGTGACGGCGCCGGAGACGACCAGGACGGCGGCGGCGACGATGGAGGCGAGGAAGAAATCGCCCGACGCCTGGGCCAGAAGCCCGGCCGCGATCGGGCCGATGATCTGGCCAAGACCGAAGGAAGCGGTCATCAAGGCAAAGACGCGCCGCGGTGACTTCGGCGCCTGCTGCCGTGCGGCCTGCAGGCCAAGTGCCGTGATGGCAATGAAGGTGCCGCCGAGCAGCACGCCGCCAAGCAGCGGCCCCGTACGCCCGCCGGCGGCGACGCTCGCGGTAACGCCGACAACTTCGACGAAGCATCCCAAGGCATAGGCGGCATAGAGCCCGATCCGCGCCGCTATCTTCTGCCACAGCCAGACCGAAGGGAAACCGGCAAGGCCGGCAACCATCCAAACCACGGCCTCGAAGACACGGCTGCCGCCGCCTTGCCGGACGATGGCGACGAGGAAGGTCGCCGTCACCACATAGCCGAAACCGAACAGGCCATAGGCGACGATCACCTTCATCAGCGGCCGGTCTTTCGGCAGCGCCGGTTCACGGCGGGCTTCGCCATTGGTGAGCGGACCCTGGTTCGCCAGCAGCGCCACGGCTACGAAGCCGCAAGCCGAAATCGCACCCGACCACAGCCAGCCCTGCGCCCAACCGGCGTGCTCGGTAACCAGCACGGCCATCATCGCCGCCGATATCGCGATGCCGAGGCCGACGCCGCCGAAATGCCATGCCTGCAGGTCGCCGCGCCCGGCCGCCGCGATATAGCTGAAAACGATGCTGGCCATGAACACCATGACGAAGGCGCTGGCCAGGCCGGCCAGAAAACGAATGGCGAGAAAGGCGCCCATGGCGTCGGTCAGCCCCATCAGGGCGGCCAGCACGGCGCTGGCAGCAAGCGCGCCCAGCATCAGCAAACGCTCGCGTCCATGCGCCCAGTTGCCCGCCGCCACCAACGCGCCGACGAGGTAGCCGAGATAGTTGGCCGAGGCGATCCAGCCGGCATCCGCCGGCGACAGATGCAGTTCCTCCATCATGCCGGGCAGGATCGGCGTGTAGACGAAGCGGCCGATGCCCATGGCGACGGCCATGGCGATCATGCCGGCGAAGGCGCAGCGAAGCGCTGTCGATGGGGCCGAGTTCATTGCAGTGCACAATAAATGCGCTGGCGGGTGAAACAATCCGCCTTGTGTTGGCCAGTGCCCGGATCGCGCGCTCAGCAGCGCCGCCGAAACCGGCGTTTAGTGAAACGGTCTCATGCACGGTCCGGCGCGCCGTCAACCGGAACGGCACATCACCGAGTTCGCGCTCCGACATCGCGTCCAGCGCGGGATGCGCGAGCGGATCGGTCAGCCACCTCGGCGTCTCTATGTCGGTGCGGGCGTCATCCGACGAAGTGGTGAACAGGGCTTTCAGCGACGACAGCATGCTCAGCATTTCCGGCTCCGCGGGTCTGGCTCCCATCGATAAAGTCCGCCGTTTCGCCATCTCTTTCAATTGAGATTTCGGCCGGAACGGTTTAGAAAATCTCAAATGGCCATGCTCAACCGCGTTCATCTCAACGGCCTTCGCGCCGTGGAAACCGTCGCCCGTCTCGGCTCGCTCGCGACCGCCGCCAGCGAACTCAATGTTTCCGTCAGCGCCGTCAGCCAGCAGATCAGCCGCACCGAAAAACAGCTCGGCCAGGCACTGTTCGAGCGCACGACAAGCGGTCTCGTGCCGACCGAATTCGGCACCATCTTCGCGGCCCGCCTTGGCGCTGGATTTCGCGAGCTTGCCCAAGCCGTGGCACTGGCCGACGAGGCGACCCAATGCACATTGGTCGTTTCGGCGGCACCTGCCTTTGCCTCCAAATGGCTGCTGCCACGGCTGTCGCGGCACTTCGACCGGCACCCCAACGTGCTGCTGCGTATCGACGCCTCAGTGCGGCTGGCCAATCTCGATCATTCCGACATCGACATTGCCATCCGGCTTGGGGACGGCAAATGGCCGGGGAAGGCGGAACTGCTTCTGGCGCAGGAAGTCTTTCCGGTCTGCGCGCCTGGCATTGCAAGAAAACTGACGTCGATCGGCGACCTTGCGCGGACCTGCGCCATCACCGACGAGCGGGCGATGATCAATTGGGAGAGCTGGTTCGCGGCAGCCGGCGTTCAATCCGTCACCTTCCAGAAAGGCGCGCGCTTCACCGACCCGATGCTGTGCCTGGAATCGGCGATCGCCGGCCATGGCGTGATGCTGGGCTGGCAATTGCTGACCGCCGACGCGCTGGCCGATGGGCGGCTGGTGGCGCCGTTCGGAATCCGCGCCCAGAGCGGGCTCGGCTACTGGCTGGTGACCTCCGCCACCAAGGCCGAAAGCCGCAAGGTTCGGGACTTCAAGGCCTGGATCAAGGAAGAGATCGCGGCGACGATGGCGCAGTTCGGATCGTTGGCCGCGGAGCCCGGCGGCGCGATCGCGGTGGAAAGCACCGCGGCACCGGTCTATGTTCAATCAGATATCCCATTACGACAGGCAGGATCATGACCACACATTCGCGCGGCGTTTCCGCAACGATCGACCCGGTGAAGCTCGACAGGCTGGCGGAAGTCGCCATCAAGGTCGGGCTGCAATTGCAGCCCGGACAGGACCTGGTGCTGACCTCCTCGATCGCGGCGCTGCCGCTGACCAGGCGCATCGTCGAGCATGCCTACAAGGCCGGCGCGGGATTGGTGACGCCGATCTTCAACGATGACGAGATGACGCTGGCGCGCTACCGCTTCGGCGCCGATGCCGGCTTCGACCGCGCCGCCGGCTGGCTCTATGAAGGCATGGCGAAGGCCTTTTCCAACAATGCGGCGAGGCTCGCCGTGCGCGGCGAGGATCCCTCGCTGTTGTCGGCGCAGGATCCGGCGAAGGTGGCGCGCGCCAACAAGGCCAATTCGATGGCTTACCGGCCGGCGCTGGAGAAGATCACCGGATTCGACATCAACTGGAACATCGTCGCCTATCCGGACCTGGCCTGGGCCAGGCAGGTTTTCCCCGGCGATGCCGACGACATGGCGGTGGCGAAGCTCGCCGATGCCATCTTCGCCGCCTCGCGGGTGGATGTGGAGGATCCGATCGGCAACTGGAAGGCGCACAATGCAGCGTTGCGCGGTCGCACCGAATGGCTCAACGGCCATAATTTCCATGCACTGCATTTCACTGGACCAGGCACGGACCTGACAGTCGGGCTGGCGGACGGCCACGAGTGGATGGGCGGCGCCTCGACCGCCAAGAACGGCGTCACCTGCAACCCCAACATCCCGACCGAGGAGGTCTTCACCACGCCGCATGCCAGGCGGGTCGAGGGCCACGTGTCGTCGACCAAGCCGTTGTCCTATCAGGGCACGCTGATCGACGACATCTCGGTGCGCTTCGAGGACGGCAGGATCGTCGAGGCCAAGGCTTCGAAAGGCGAGGACGTGCTGAAGAAAGTGCTCGACACCGACGAAGGCGCGCGTCGGCTGGGCGAAGTGGCGCTGGTGCCGCATTCCTCGCCGATCTCGGCCAGCGGCCTCTTGTTCTTCAACACGCTATTCGATGAAAACGCCGCCTGCCACATCGCACTCGGCCAATGCTATTCGAAATGCTTCGTCGACGGCGCCTCGCTAAGCCAGGACGAAATCGCGGCGCGCGGCGGCAACAAGAGCTTCATCCACATCGACTGGATGATCGGGTCGGACAAGATCGACATTGACGGCGTGAACAAGGATGGCAGCCGCGTGCCGGTCATGCGCAAGGGCGAGTGGGCCCAAGGGCTCTAGCCGGCAGGGGTGTGATGGCCCTCGATATCGCGGTCAAGCGCGTCTACGAAGCACCCGGGAAGGCCGATGGCCAGCGGGTGCTGGTGGATCGGATATGGCCGCGCGGCATCGCCAAGAAGGATGCGGCGCTGACGCTGTGGCTCAAGGAGATCGCGCCAAGCGACGAACTGCGCAAATGGTTCGGGCACGAGCCGGAGCGCTGGGCGGAGTTTCAGAAGCGCTATCGCGGCGAACTGGATGGGAATGAAAAGGCGGTGGCGCAACTGCGCGCCCTCCTCGGCGAGGGCAAGGTGACGCTGCTCTATGGCGCCCATGATGAAGCGCATAACAACGCCGTGGCGCTGGCGGGGTATTTGCGAGCCCACGCGTAACTACTTCCCGCCAACCGCCCCCTCATAAACATCCGGTTTAAACCCGACGAGGATGCTGTCGCCGACTTCCAGCACCGGCCGCTTGATCATCGTCGGCCTGGCCAGCATCAGGGCCTTGGCTTTCTTCTCGTCGAGGCCTTGCTTTTCCGCCTCCGGCAGTTCGCGAAATGTCGTGCTGCCCTTGTTGAGCAGCTTTTCCCAGCCGACCTTGCCGACCCAGCCATTCAACCTGTCTGCCTCGATTCCTTCGGCGCGATAGTCGTGGAAACGATAGGGAACGTCACGGCTCTCCAGCCAGACGCGCGCCTTCTTGATCGTATCGCAGGTGGTGATGCCGTACATGGTGGTCGTCAAAGCGTGGTCCTCTGGCTGACAGTCGAATCCGCCCACAGCCTAAAACCACCCTTCCCGCTTTGCCAGCAAATCGTAGGCGCGAAGTGGGCCGGAAGCCGATCGTTCCGGCCCGGTAGCTCAATAGTAGAAACGCTCTTCAGTGATTTTGCCGTTCTTGACCGTGTACAGGCCAACCTCGTCCATGGCGACACGCTGGCCGGTGGCCTTGGGCGTTATGTCAAAGGTGAAGCGCACCGCGAACTGATCGCCATTGACATAGGGACCCTCGACCGAGCCGCCATGCACTTCGTTGTTCTCTTGCCACCACTGGCTCTTCTCCTTGAGCGCCGCTTTGCCATGACAGACGGCCATTGGCCCCTCCATGGCTTCGTAGCTGGTGATATCATCAGCATTGTACTTCTCGGCAGCGCCTCCGTTGTCACCCTGCTTGAGAAGCTCAGTGAAATCCTTGGCTATTTCCGCTGTAGTCATTTGTGTTCCTCCTGTTCTGACCCATTCCAAGTAGGAAACACCTCGCTGGCCTGCCATCGGCTGACCGGTCGATAGCTGACATGGCGCTGTCAGGATGGATGCCTGCCCATCCTATCGCGGACCGACTTCGGTTGCGGACATAAGCCGATTCCGCAATGCTAGGCGCATGTGCAACCTCTACAACATCACCACGACGCAAGAGGCGGTCCGCCAATGGACACGCACACTGCGCGACGTCATCGGCAATCTCGAGCCTTCAGTGGACATCTATCCCAATCAGCCCGGTCCGGTTGTTCGCAACACGCCGGAGGGGAATCGGGAGCTAGCGAAACTGCTTTGGGGTTTGCCGACACCGCCAGAGCGTATGAAAGGTAAGGCCGATTACGGCACCACGAACGTTCGCAATCCGCAATATTCGCACTGGCAACAGTATGTCGGCATCGAACACAGGTGTGTCGTGCCAGTGACCAGCTTTGCCGAACCCAGCCCTACCTCGAACGACAAGGACCCAGAAACAGGGATCCAGCGAAATTACTGGTTTGCCCGTGACGAAAGCCGATCTTTATTCTTCTTCGCTGGCTTCTGGACCCGCTGGCAGGGCGTGCGAAAAGTCAAGGATGGCCCCGGCGAGTTTGAACTATACGCCTTTATGACAACCAAGCCGAACGCCCTTATCGCGCCGATCCATGAGAAGGCCATGCCTGTGATCCTGACCACACCGGACGAGACGGAGACCTGGCTGACAGCGCCGTGGACGGAAGCCCGGCATTTGCAGCGGACCGCTCCCGACGACGCGTTGGTGATCGTCGAGAAGCCACCCACACAGATCAAGTTCCCGCAGCAGACGCCAGCCCAAGGGTCTCTTTTCTAAGCCAAGGATTACCTCGTCTGCCGCTCCTTCAGTCGTCGTCTCGCCAAATCACTCGGCGAACCATCCGGATCTCGACAAGGCGCCTGATGCGAATTTTCAAACGTTCGGCCGCGCTTGGCAGAATGATGCCCGCGTCAAGCTCGCGGAGTTTGCAGCGCTCGCATCGCATGTGCCGTTCAACGTCCCAGAAGGGGATGTCACCGACCAGCTTCGCCAGATCGCCCGGCAGATAGTGCCGAGTGATGTTACAGTTCCTGCATCGGACACGAATCAGCTGCCCGACTTCGTGAGCCAAGCAAAGGGTTTGCACATTTCGGCGCGGCCGGCCGCTGGGTTCGGGCATCCGCCAAAATAGGAATTCATTCCTTGAGGAGTCAATTCCTACTTAATTCCAATGTTCTTTGTTCCACTGCGTTGACCACATGGAACCGGGTTGCCGTGAGGAATCCGGCCCAAAGCGGCGACCAACAACTACCCAGGTAACATAGGGCAATTGGCGCCACGGCGAAGGCTGATATGCGCCACGTCGCCGGCGCTGAATTGAAGGCCCTCGGCCTGGCGCGGCGCGTCTACGACAACGGGCATGCCTTGCTCCAGTTCCGCGTGAAGCCGCAACGTGCGGCCATGGAAGACGATGCTGTTGACCCGCGCCGGCGCCGTGCCGGGCGTGGCCTCGGCGACCGCCAGCAAATCCTCCGGGCGCACACCTAAGGTGCGCATCTCGCCTTCGCGAGGCCGATCGCCGCTGTCCGGGACAGCTTCCAGCGGCAAGGCGCCAGCGGTGAAACGCAGGCGATCGCCATCGCTGCCGACAAAGCGCGACTGCAGCAGGTTCATGGTGCCGATGAAACTTGCCACGAACTTGGTGGCGGGGCGGTCGTAAAGTGTCGCCGGCGGTGCGGTCTGCTCGATGCGGCCCTTGTTCATGACGACGATGCGGTCGGAGATCGACAGCGCTTCAGTCTGGTCATGCGTGACCATGACGAAGGTAGTGCCGAGCCGCGACTGCAGCCGCTTCAATTCGACCTGCATCTGTTCGCGCAAATGCGCGTCCAGCGCCGACAGCGGCTCGTCGAGCAAGAGCACGCGCGGCTCGCAGACGATGGCGCGCGCAAGCGCGACACGCTGGCGCTGGCCGCCCGACAGTTCGGAGACGCGGGCGCGAAGCTTGTCGGCAAGGCCGACCATGTCGAGGGCCTCGGCGACACGTCTTGCCTGTTCGCCGCCGGCCAGCTTGCGCAGCGACAGGCCGAAGCCGACATTTTCGGCGACGTTCATATGGGGAAACAGCGCATAGTCCTGGAACACGGTGTTGACCGGCCGGTCGAAGGGCCGCAGCGCGGTGATGTCGCGGCCGTCGAGCAGCACCTTGCCGCTTGACGGGCTTTCGAAGCCGGCGATGACGCGCAGGCTGGTGGTCTTGCCGCAGCCCGACGGGCCCAGAAGGGTCAGGAACTCACCACCGACGATATCGAGATCGACGGCATCGAGCCCGACGATGCCGCCCGGAAATATCTTCGACACCGCCTGCAGCCGCACAAGTGGATCAGGCGCCATCGCGAACCTCGGAGGGCTTGGTCGTGTTGACCCAGAGGATCCGGCATTGCTCGCCGCCGGGATTGCGGAAGGCATGCAGAAACGTGCTTTTGAAGGCAAAACTGTCGCCGGTCTTCAGCAAATATTTCGTCGAATCCACCACCAGTTCGACCTCGCCCGAAAGCACGAAGCCGAACTCATGGCCGGCATGCGCATAGGCTTCCGCCGTGCCGCCGCCGGCTTCCACCGTCACCAGCATGCCGGTCAGCGTGGCGCCGGGCGGCGACAGCAGCGCCTTGGCTATGCCTTCCGACTTCACGGGGATCGATCGCCGCTTGTCGGCCCGCACGCAATAGAGATCATTGCCGGCATCGCTGCCATCGGCGATCAGCGCGGACGGCTCGATGTCGAGGGCGGCGGCAAGCGGCCAGATCACCTTGACGCGCAGCGATGACATGCCGCGCTCGATCTGGCTGAGCGCGCCGATCGATATGCCGGTTTTTGCCGCCAGTTCTGCCAGTGACAGGCGGCGCTCGAGCCGCAGCGCCCGCACGCGCCGGCCGACCCGCACATCGGCGTCGTCTTTTGGTTTTTCGGCGGCCTCGTCAAGAACATCCATGCGTTGGTCCTTATCTCGGTCTTTTTAGGCGCATTCAACGAAGGTCGGCGCCGCCCCTCATCCGCCTGCCGGCACCTTCTCCCCGTATAGTGACGGGGAGAAGGAGCTGACCGCAGCGCTGACGCCTTTTCTGAAGCGCTGGCGATTGGCGAAATCGTCGACACTGCGTCCCTCTCCCCGTCACTATACGGGGAGAGGATGCCGGCAGGCAGGTGAGGGGCAGAGCTGACTTCGGCAATTGTTTGGTTCAACCGCCAGCCTTCACCTTCTCGAACATCTTGGCGACGTCGTCGTTCTGTTTCATCGGCCCGGTGAAGATCGTGCTTTTCAGCATCACTTCCGGATCGGACGGCAGTTGCAGTTTTTCCAGTTCGTCCTTCGGCACGCCGGCGAAGGCGGTCGAGAGCGAGCTGCCATAGCCGTAGGATTCGATCAGGAATTTGCCGGAATCCGCGTCCAGCCGGCTGTTGATGAAGTCATAGGCGAGATCGACGTTCTTGGCGTCCTTCAGCATGACGAAGCCGCAGGCCCAGGTCAGCATGCCCTCCTTCGGTTTCATGAACTCGACCGGCACACCCTGCTTCTTGAGTGAGGTGGCGGACGCATTCCAGGTCATGGCAGCGACCAGCTGACCGCTGGCAAGCGCCTGCTCGACCGAGGTCATGTCGGTCGTGTAGCTCGACAGCAGCGGGCGCTGTTCGCGCAATTTTGCCGCGACCTTGTCCATTTGCTCCGCCGTCATGTCGAAGGGATTCACGCCGGCCAGAAGTGCGGCGACGATCGGGGTGTCGTGCACCGCATCGATGGTCGCCATACGGCCGGCATATTGCTTGTCCCACAGAAGGTCCCAGCTCGCCTCGGGGTTCTTCACCAGGTCCGTGCGGTAGAGGATCGAGGTGTTGCCCCAGTCCCATGGCACCATCCAGACCTTGCCGTCGCCGGCCTGTAGGTCGGGCAGGTTCTTGAACACCGGGAAGATCGAGTCCCAGTTCTTGATGCGCTTGGTGTCGATCGGCTGCAGCAGGCCTTCCTTGTTCCAGCGCGCCACCTTGTCGTAGCAGGGATGCGCGATATCAGGCCGGAAGCCGGCCTTGACCTTGGTGAAGGCATCGTCGTCGTCGCCGAAGATCGAAGCCTCGACGCCATCGGGGTGCGCGGCAAGGAAGCTCTTGTTGAAATCGGGCAGCTCATAGCCCGACCAGGTGAAGTACTGCAGCTTCTCGGCGGCGAGCGCCACGGTCGACGACAGTGCGAGCGCAAGTGCCGCGAGGCCGGCCCGGGCCTTGTGTCCCGATATCGATTTCAGGTGGACTATCATTTTCGTTCTCCTCTCGTTGTTATGGTTCAGGCTGGATTGCGGCGAACTGCGCCGAGCCCGCGATGGCGCAGGATTTCAGCGGTTCCGGCGATGATGAAGGACACGGCCAGGATCACTGTTCCGAGCGCCATGACGGTCGGCAGCGAGCGCGGAAAGCGCAGCTGGCTCCAGATGTAGAGCGGCAGCGTCGGCTCCGTGCCGGCGAGGAAGAAGACGACGATGAACTCGTCGAAGGAGATCAGGAAGGCGAGCATGAAGGCCGACAGCACGGCAGGCAGGCTGAGCGGCAGCATGACGCGCCGGAAGGTCGTCCAGTCGGAAGCGCCGAGGTCGAGCGCCGCCTCGCGAACCGTCCTGGGGATGGCGGCGAAACGGCTGCGCATGATGACCACGGTGGTCGGCAAGGCGACCAGGATATGGCCGAGTACGATGGCGACGCGCGACGGTCCGAGGCCGACGAGGTTGACCAGGATCAGCAGCGATATGCCGACGATGACGCCAGGAATGAGGATCGGCAGCCGCGCGACGGCACCGATCGTCGCGGCCAGCGGCGAGCGTCCATAGAGGTCCATATAGGACACGGTGATGCCGCACAGCGTGGCGCCGGAGGCCGCGACGGCGCCGATGACGAGACTGTTGGCGAGCGCACCCGACAGTGCAGGATTGCCGTAGAGGCTTGCATACCATTGCAGCGTGAAGCCCTGCAGGGGAAACGCGGCCTGGATGGAATCGTTGAAGGAAAACAGCGGGATCAGCAGGACCGGCAGATAAAGAAAGACCAGATAGGCAAGCACATAGAGGCCGAGCCAGCGGCCGTCCCGTTTCATGCCGGCGCGCCCTGCTTTCATGTGCGGCTGCCAAACCGGCGGTCGGCGCCGCGCGCGACCAGCACCACGAGCAGGATGACCAGCATGACGCAGACCGAAAGTGCGGCACCGAACGGCCAGTCATTGGCCTTGCCGAACTGCGACTGGATCAGCGAGCCGATCATGGTGCTGGCCGGCCCGCCGACCATGGCCGGCGTGACATAGTCGCCGACGGTCGGCACGAAGACGACGAGGGCCGCCGCCAGGACGCCCGGCATCGAATTGGGCAGGACGACCCGGCGGAACGAGGTGAATGGCCTTGCACCAAGATCAGAAGCGGCTTCGAGCAGCGATTTCGGAATGGTATCCAGCGCCACATAGATCGGCAGTATGGCGAAAGGCGCGTAGGCATGGGCGAGCGTGACCACGACAGCGGCCGGCGTGTTGAGGAAGGCCAGCGTCGGCTCGGACCAGATGCCACTTTCGATCAGCGCCGAATTCAGCACGCCATTGTAGGCCAGAACGATCTTCCAGGCAAAGACGCGCAGGAGATAGCTGGTCCAGAATGGCAGCGTCACCAGGAAAAGCAGCAGCCCGCGCCTGCGGCCGGCATGGAAGGCCAGATAGTAAGCGACGGGATAGGCTGTGACGACGGTTGCCATCGTCACCAGACCGGCGATGACCAGCGAGCGCAACGTCACCGTCCAGTACAGTGGGTCCGAGACCACCGTGATGAAATTCGACAGGCTGAAACCGGCGCCGAGCAATGAGCCGTCATTGCCGCGTAAGGCAAGGAAAAGCACGAGGCCAAGGGCGAACAGTATCAGCAGGAAGGTGACCAATGCACCGGGCAGCAACATGGTGAAGCGGAACACCGGCGAAGAGCGGAATTCCGGCAACGGCTGATTTGCTGCAAGGGTCGACATCGACCTGCCTGTAAGATTATGAAATCGCCTTAGCCTTTTTCATATTCATGAAACTGTCAAGCTGAATCACGACCTCCGCCTGATCGGCGCCGCGAGAGGCGTGAGGCGCCCTGCCCGGCCGCCACGGGTCGTCGAACTTATCCAAACCTGTTGGCTGGAGCGCCCTGAACGCCCGGACGGAGCGCGAACAGGCCACCTTCTTGCGGGTTCGCCTCTAGATGATCTGCACTCATGGTAAATCGGGCTGAAGTTACAAACAGCGTGTCAAGATTCTCGCCACCGAAAGCGCAGCTCGTTGGCCAACTGCAAGGCAGCTCCGCGATGCGGTCCAGGCTGCCGTCGGGCGCGATGCGGGCAAGGCAGCTTCCTCCCACCACCCGGCAGTTCCAGATATAGCCCTCGGCGTCCAGGCAGGAGCCGTCCGGCAGGCCGCGGCCGAAATCGGGGAAGAAGGGCCGTGGTTTGCCAAGCCGCGGCGCACTCTTGTCCCAGGCATAGCTGTAGAGCGTGTTCTTCGTCGTATCGGCGGTGATGAAGCGGCCGTCCGTTGCCCACACCATCGTGTTGGTGATGCCGAACCGGTCCTCGCTCAAGCTCGTCACCTCGCCATCCGGACCGACGCGATAGAGCCGGCCTTCATCCCGCGCAATGGCGACCGGCGCGTCGTCCGGTCCAATATTGTTGGCCATTGTGCCGACCCAGAACGAACCGTCCGGCGCCACGGCGCCTTCGTTGAGCCGCGTCGCTGGCCGATCCGGCTCGATCGTGGCGATCGTTCGGAATGCTCCATCGAAATCCCACAAGGCGACTTCCTTGCGCAGGCCGACGATCGCGCCGCCATCCCTGCGCAGACCGACTGAGGTGACCAGATCCGGCGTCGACCAACTTTCATGGCCTCCGGTCGACGGATCGAGCCGATGTATCCGGCGACCGATGATGTCGACCCAGACCAGCCTGCCGCGGCGATCGTCCCAGATCAGGCTTTCGCCGACCACGTCGCGCGCTTCGAAGATCAGGGCAGCTTCCATTTCATTCATGAGGTCCTCCAGGCAGGTCATCCAGAAATCGACTTGACATATATCTTCTAGCTGACATATGAGCAATTAGACAACAACCTGTCATACAGGTTTTGAGGGAGTAAGATGCAGGATCCGACGGACACAGCGGGTGAGTCGAGCCCCGGCCTGGTGAGCACGGCGATCCAGGCGATTACCCGGCATATCCGCTCCGAAGGTCTTGCACCGGGCGATCCGCTGCCCAGCGAAGCCGCCATGACGCGCCAGCTCAACGTCTCCCGCACCGTCGTGCGCGAGGCGTTCCGCTCGCTTTCTGCGATGCGCCTGATCGACATGAGCGCCGGGCGCCGGGCCACGGTCGCCAAGCTGGACACCGGCGCGATGTCGATGGTGATCGAGCACGGCATCACCACGCAGCAGATCAGTGTTCACCAGGTCTATGACGTCAGGCGCACGATCGAGATGCGCACGGTAGCGCTTGCGGCACTCCGGCGCACCGATGCGGAAGCCGCCGCGATCGGGCAATCCGCCCGGTCGATGCGCGAGAATTTCCTGAACCCCGAAATTGTCATGGAGCACGACATCGCTTTCCACGAGGCGATAGCGGCTGCCTCGCACAACCCCGTATTTTCGCTGATCGTCACTGCCTTCAGTGGCGTAACGCGCAGCACCTGGGTGATCGGCTGGCGAACCCGCTCGTCGAACGAGGACCAGCTCAAGATGATCAAGGGGCACGAGGACATAGCCGAAGCCATCCTCAAGGGGGATCCGCGGCTCGCCGCCGAGCATATGGCGCAACATTTCGACAAGAGCGTCAAGGCGCTCCTCGACGCGGGAATTGCCTGACATGAAAATCATTGCGATCGAAACCATCCGCATCGAGGAACGGCCCAACCTGCTCTGGGTCGAGGTCCATACCGACGAAGGCATCACCGGTCTCGGCGAGACCTTCTTCCTGTCGCGCACCGTCGAGGAATACCTGCACGAATATGTCGCGCCGCGCGTCATCGGCCGCGATCCGCTGCAGATCGATCTCCTGTCCGCCGACCTAGTCGGCTATCTTGGGTTTCGCTCCAGCGGCGCCGAGGTGCGCGGCAACTCGGCCTTCGACATCGCTCTGTGGGACATTTTCGGCAAGGCCACCGGCCAGCCGGTCGCGCAACTGCTCGGCGGCTTCAGCCGCCAGTCGATCCGCACCTACAACACCTGCGCCGGCACCGAATACATCAAGGACGCGAAGGGCCAGACGACCGCCAATTATGGCATCGGCGCTCGGCGGGACTATGACGATCTGAACGGTTTCCTCACGCGCGCCGGCGAACTGGCGCAGGAACTGCTCGAAGACGGCATCACCGCCATGAAGATCTGGCCGTTCGACCACGCGGCCGAAAAGACGCGCGGCAACGACATTTCGGCGGCCGACCTCAAGGCCGCGCTCGAACCTTTTGAAAAGATACGCAAGGCCGTCGGCGACAAGATCGACATCATGGTCGAGTTCCATTCGATGTGGCAACTCCTGCCCGCCATGAAGATAGCTCGTGCGCTGACGCCCTTCGGCACCTACTGGCACGAAGATCCCATCCGCATGGACAGCCTCGGCGACCTCAAGCGCTACGAGGCCGCCAGTCCCGCGCCCATCTCGGCGTCCGAGACGCTTGGCAGCCGCTGGGCCTTCCGCGATTTGCTGGAAACCGGAGCTGCCGGCATCGTCATGCTGGATATTTCGTGGTGCGGCGGGCTGTCGGAGGCCCGCAAGATCGCCTCGATGGCCGAAGCCTGGCGGTTGCCGGTGGCGCCGCATGACTGCACCGGTCCCGTCGTGCTCGCCGCCTCGACCCACCTGTCGCTCAATGCCCCCAACGCGCTCGTCCAGGAAAGCGTGCGCGCCTTCTACCGCACCTGGTACCGCGACCTAGTGACCGCGCTGCCGGAGGTCAAGGACGGCATGATCACCGTGCCGCCGGGACCGGGGCTGGGGCTGGCGCTCAATCCGGACCTCGGCCGCGCCTACACCGTCCATCGCCGCGTCACCGACAAGGCGGACATCTGAGAAATCCAAAGGGAGGAATAGAGATGAAAAAACTGACTGCAATGCTTCTGCTTGGCGCCGCGCTTGTCGGCGCGCAATCCGCCCACGCTGACGGGCTCAACATCGTCTTCACGCATCATTCGTCCGCATCGAACACCTTCTGGCAGGCCGTCAAGAAGGGCTATGACGACGCCTGCGCCAAGGTCGAGGCGAATTGCAACATGGTCTTCACGCAGACCGAGGGCTCGGTCGAGCAGCAGGTCGCCAACATGCGCGCCGCGCTCGCCGCCAAGCCCGACGCGCTCTTGACCTCCATCGTCGACGACCATGCTTTCGACGACGTCATCAAGGAGGCGCGCGATGCCGGCGTGCTGGTGATCGCCGTCAATGTCGACGACACCGAAGGCGCCAAGGGCAATGCCCGGCAGGCCTTCATCGGCCAAGGGTTCAAGCCCGCCGGCTATTCGCTCGCCAAGGCCATTTCCGAGAGCTTTCCGAAGGACGGTCCGATCAAGGTGCTGGTCGGCATTTCCGCTCCCGGCCAGAACTGGTCGGAAAGCCGTGGCGCCGGCGTGATGCAATTCCTCCAAGAATACAAGGCCGCCCATTCAGACCGCCAGGTGTCGTGGGAGCGCATCGACAGCGGCACCGACCTCGCCATTACCTCCGACCGTGTCGGCGCCTATCTCAACGCCCATCCCGACACGACAGCCTATTTCGATACCGGCTTCTGGTGTGCCGGCGTCGCACGCGTGCTGGCCGATCGCGGCGTGGCGCCGGGCAAGGTCCTGCTCGGCGGCTTCGACCTGGTGCCCGAGGTGCTGCAGCAGATGCAGAAAGGCTATGTTCAGGCGCTGGTCGACCAGCAGCCTTACATGCAGGGCTTCATGCCGGTGATGGAGGCCTATCTCAACAAGAAGATCGGCCTTGCCCCATCGGACATCGACACCGGTCAAGGCATCGTGCGGCCAAAGGAGGCCGATGGGATCATGGCGCTCTCCGCTCAGGGTCTGCGCTGAGCTCCAGCTTCGAACCGTTGGATCGGCGGCGCCCGGCGCCGCCGATCCGCCTGAAATCTCAAAATGCCGGAGCCTAAGTTGAAGCGCCTGTTCAAGACCTATCTCGAAAAACCGGAACTGGCCGGGCTGATCCTGCTGGTGCTGTTGATCGTCGTGTTCCAGATCCGCTCGCATGGCGTGTTCCTAAACGCCGACAATCTGCGCGGCATACTCGGCATCCTGCCGGAGGCCGGCCTCGTCGCCATCGGCGTCACCATCCTGATGATCAGTGGCGAGTTCGACCTGTCCGTCGGCTCGGTGTTCGCGCTGATGCCGATGACCATGGCGGTCCTGATGGTCCACGGCGCGCCGTTTCCGCTCGCGCTGCTGGCCGGGCTGCTGGTCTGTGCGGCTGTCGGCTTCATCAACGGCTACGTCACCATACGCTTCGCCATACCGAGCTTCATCACCACTCTCGGCATGCTGTTCATGGCGCGCTCGCTCACCGTCGTCGTCTCGGGTGGCTTCCCGCCGCTGCTCCCCGCGGACCTGCCGACATGGTTGTTTACCTCCTTCGTAGGCCCGGGCAACATGTTCCGCATGTCGTTCGTCTGGTTTGCCGGCATTGCCCTTTTGACCTCGTTGATGCTGTCGCACACCAATTTCGGCAACTGGATCAAGGCCACAGGCGGCTTCCTGCCCGCGGCCGCTTCGATGGGTATCCCGACCGCCAGGGTCAAGCTTGCCTGCTTCATGCTCTGTTCGATGCTCTCCGGCTTTGCCGGCATGCTGCAGGTGCTGAGGCTGGGCTCGCCCCTGCCCTCGATCGGCGAGGGGATGGAACTTCAGGCGGTGGCTTCCGCCGTCATCGGCGGCGCTTCGCTCGCCGGCGGCATCGGCACCGTCATGGGCGGCATCATCGGCACCACGCTCATCCGGGTCATCGACAATGGTCTCGTGCTCAGCCATGTCGATGCCAACTGGTTCAAGTTCGCCATCGGCTTCCTGACCATATTCGCCGTTGTCGCCAATGCCTGGATGCGCAAGCGCGCCAAGGCCATCAAGATGGAGGGCTGAACGATGACCGACGCGATCATCTCGGTCCGCAACCTCCACAAATGGTATTCCGGCGTCCATGCGCTGAAGGGCGTGACGCTCGACTTCACACGTGGCGAGGCGCTTGGACTGGTCGGCGACAACGGCGCCGGCAAATCAACCCTCATCAACATCCTCTCCGGGGTCCACACGGCGGATCAGGGCGAGATCCAAGTCGAAGGCAGGCCAGTCAGCATCACCAAGCCGCGCGATGCCATGGATCTCGGTATCGAGACGATATACCAGTATAATTCCATGGTTCCGACCATGTCGATCGCCAGGAACCTGTTCATCGGACGCGAACCGATCCGGTTCTCGGTCCTTGGCGTTGGCCTGCTCGACCAGAAGAAGATGGCAAGCGAAAGCATCCGCGCCATCGCCAATGTCGACCTGCATCTACGCTCGCCCGACGCGCTTGTCGGCGAACTTTCCGGCGGACAGCGGCAAGGCGTCGCCATCGCGCGTGCTATGCATTTCAAGTCTAAGGTGATGATCCTCGACGAGCCGACCAACCATCTCTCGGTCAAGGAGACGAAGAAGGTGATCGGTTTCGTACGCAGCCTCAAGGAACAGGGCGTGACCGGCGTCTTCATCAGCCACAACATGCATCATGTGTTCGAATGCTGCGACCGCGTGGTGGCGATGGCGCGCGGCGAGGTCGTGCTGGACAAACGGATCGAGGATACCTCGATCGATGAAGTCCACGGCGTTTTGTAAGGAGTGGCGGCAATGAAGGTTCTTGCCGATCGGGTCGTGCTTTTGACCGGCGGCCTTGGTTCGCTCGGCCGGGCCCAGGCCGCCACGCTGGCGCGAGCCGGTGCCCGCGTGCTGGTGCTCGACCGGCCCGATATCGAAGACGGACCGGAAACCGCAGCGACGCTCGCCGGGCAGGCCGAAGGCGACATTGCCTTCATCGGCTGCGATCTCAACCGGCTTGCCGAGGCTGAGAAGGCTGTCGCGGCCTTGGCGGCAAGGGAAGGCGGGATCGATATCCTGATCAACAACGCGGCCCTGATCATCAACCGGCCGTTCGAGGAATTCTCGCTGTCCGAATACGAGGACCAGATCAGGGTCAATTCCTCGGCCGCCTTTGCACTTGTGCGCGCCTGCGCACCGGGCATGAAGGCGAAGGCGTATGGCAAGATCGTGAACTTCTGCTCGATCACACTCAATGGCCGGTGGGATGGCTACGTACCTTATGTAGCATCGAAAGGCGCGATGCTGGGCCTCACGAAGTCGCTGGCACGGGAACTGGGGCCGCATGGTATCACAGTAAACGCAGTGTCGCCGGGCGCCGTCGTTTCCGAAGCAGAGGAGCGCGTGTTCGGCGAGCGGCTCAAGGAATACAGTGATTGGATCATGGCCAGCCAGAGCCTGAAGCGCCGCATCGAACCGCATCATGTCGCCGATCTTGTGCTGTTCCTTGTTTCGCCTGCCGCGGACATGATCAGCGGTCAGGACATCCACGTCGACGGTGGCTGGTAGCGTTCCGTCGATGACGAACATCGACACGATCGAACTTGCCGACGAACGCGCCAGGGTGGTTGTCAGTCCTCGCCAGGGCGCGGCGATCCTGCGCTACGACGCGCTTCGCTCCGACGGCGTGTTCACACCTGTGATAAAACCGTCAGAAGGATTGATGAAATTCGGTTCCCAGTTGCTGGCGCCGTGGTCGAACCGGATTTCCGGCGGCGGCTTCGAGTTCGACAGGCGTTTCCATACGATAGAACCCAACGTCGACGGCGAGCCGTTCCCGCTTCATGGCGACGCTTTTCAAAAGCCTTGGCGTCTGATGCGGCGAACGGGGACCGAGGCTGAGTTCGTTCTTGGCGATGGGGCGATCGGACCCTATCGCTACCATGCGAGCGTGCTCTACGCACTGGAGAACGGCGCGCTGAGCGCTACCTTGACCATTGAGAACCGGGCCGTGATCCGGCTGCCTTATGGGCTTGGCTTCCATCCATGGTTTCCGCGCAACGCGCGCACATTGCTCCAGGCATCGGCCGAGAGCGTCTGGCTTGAGGATGAACGCCATCTGCCGACCAGGATGGTGCCCCTCACCGACCACCCCGACTGGGATTTCTCGAAACGTGCGCCGCTTCCCGATACCTGGATAAACAATGCGTTTGAGGGCTGGGATGGACGCGCTTCGATCGTCCAACCCGATGATGCCATGGTCGTCTCGATCGAAGCATCGCCGCCACTAGGCGTCTTCATTCTCTATTCGCCGGCGCGAGACGCCGATTTCTTCTGTTTCGAACCTGTCTCGCATACAGTGGATGCTCATCACATCGGCGGCCTGAGGACACTCGAGCCGAGGGAATCGATGACCTCGCGGATGCGACTGCGGTGGCATGAGCTTTGATGCCGGTGAAGCGTGTGGTGTTCGGCGCGATTTGACTTGAAGAGAAGCCGCCGGAATTTCACAATCCGGATGTCCTGCCCAACAACGAGAGAATGATGACGAACACGATGAACCTCCCTGGTGACGGTGTCTTTCTCGGCCGCGCTCGATTGCCGCCCGCCTCGCATCCCCTGGTCGTCACCGTGCGTGACGGCACCGTCTTCGACATTACGTCGAGCGCGGCGCCTACCGTCCGTGACGTCTGCGAATTGGCCGATCCTGCCGGCCATGTGCGCTCGGCCAAGGGCACGCCGATCGGTTCACTCGACGACATCGCGGCCAACAGTTTCGAAGCCGCGCGCGATCCGGCAAAACCCTTTCTGCTGTCCCCGGTCGACCTGCAGGCGATCAAGGCATCCGGCGTCACCTTCGTGGTCAGCCTGCTCGAACGGGTGATCGAGGAACAGGCGCGCGGCTCGGCGGAAAAGGCCGACGCCATCCGCGCCGACATTGCCGGGCTGATCGGCCATGACCTTTCAAAGCTCAAGCCCGGCTCGCCCGAGGCGATGGAGATCAAGGCCAAGCTGATTTCACGCGGCGCCTGGTCGCAATATCTGGAAGTGGGCATCGGCCCCGATGCCGAGATCTTCACCAAGTGCCAGCCCATGGCCTCGGTCGGCTTCGGCGCCGATGTCGGCCTCCACCCGGTGTCGACCTGGAACAATCCGGAGCCGGAGATCGCCATGATCGCCGCCTCAAGCGGCAGGATCGTCGGCGCCACCATCGGCAACGACGTCAATCTGCGTGACGTCGAAGGGCGCTCGGCGCTGCTGCTCGGCAAGGCCAAGGACAACAACGCCTCGGCCTCGCTTGGCCCCTTCATCCGGCTGTTCGACGACACGTTCTCCATCGCCGACGTGAAGCAGGCCGTCGTGCGCCTGAAGGTCGAGGGAGACGATGGATTCTCGCTGGAGGGCGCAAGCTCGATGGCCGAGATCAGCCGATCGCCGGAAGAGCTGGTTGCCGCGGCAATGGGGCCGCATCACCAGTATCCGGACGGGCTGGCTCTCTATCTCGGCACGATGTTCGTGCCGTCGAAGGATCGCGGCGAAAAGGGCAAGGGATTTACGCACAAGGTCGGCGACATCGTCACCATCTCGTCGGAGAAATTCGGCGCACTCGTCAACCGCGTGCGGCTGTCGCCCGATTGCCCGCACTGGACCTACGGCGCCAGCCATTTGATGCGCGATCTCGCCAAGGCCGGTCTGCTCTAAGCGGTTCTTCAGGGGCTTTCGCCTGAAATGACCGCGCGGACATGATCAGGACGGCCCGCTCGGCTGAGCCTCGGTGCCAATCATCCCGCTGCCTGGAAAAAATCATTTCAACTGATGCGATCTGATGGGGTCGTTGATGGCGTCGCGTCAGGCGCCAACTACATCTGCAGATGGAGGCTTGCCATCCACCGAAAAAGGGAATGCTCTTAGGCATCCGAGCGGCGCTGGCAAAAGACGCAATCCGGCTGAAGCCGGAACAAGGGACGGATCATCTGCAACCGGGAGGAAATCAAATGCTGACAAGACTGAGACTTGTGCTCTACGGCCTGCTGATCGCGCTGACGGTCATTCCGGCAGCCGCGCAGGCCAAGACGTTCTACTGGATTTCACATGGCGGGCCGGCCGACCCGGTCTGGACCTACTTCCTCGCCGGCGCCAAGCAATGGGCCAAGGACACCGGCAACACCGTCAACACCTCGTTCCACAATGGCGACGTCGCCTCGCAACAGGAAGCGGTCCGCGCCGCCCTCTCCGCCAAGGCCGACGGCATCGTCACCACCAGCCCGGATCCGGGCAGCCTGGTCGAGATCGTCAAGGAAGCGCGCGCGGCCAACATCCCGATCATCAATTTCAACACGCCCGATCCCAAGGCCAATTTCAACGCCTATGTCGGCGGCGACAACGTCACCTTCGGCAAGCACTGGGCGCAGTATCTGGTGGACAAGGGCCTGGTGAAGAAGGGCGACTTCGTCTGGATGCCGGTCGAGATCCCCGGCGCCACTTACGGC
This sequence comes from Mesorhizobium sp. SARCC-RB16n, assembly GCF_008520305.1. Taxonomy (GTDB): domain Bacteria; phylum Pseudomonadota; class Alphaproteobacteria; order Rhizobiales; family Rhizobiaceae; genus Mesorhizobium. The sequence goes on from NZ_ML703263.1 coordinate 399,187, forward strand.
GTGCAGGAAGAGGAAGGCATCAAGAGCGTCTTCGGTCCGCTCGGCATCACCTATGAGGTGACCGAGGCGACGCTCGACCAGGCCGAGGTGATCAACCGCATGGTCGACTACCTCACCGCCCACAAGGGCAAGGTCAACGCCATCATCGGCCTGGGCGACCTCGTCACCGGTTCGATCAAGCGCGTGTTCGACCAGGTCGGCGTCAAGCCAGGCGAAATCCCGGTCGTCGGCTGGGGCAACTCGCTCGACACCACGCAGGAAGTGCTGAACGGCTATGTCAATGCCGGCCAGTGGCAGGACCCGCAGGCGACCAGCTACGTCGCGCTTTCGCTCGCCAACATGGCGGCCAGCGGCATTCCTCCGGGCTTCAACGTCATCACCGGCGCGCTCTATGAGAAGGACACTGCGGCGGTCTACGACAAGATCCTGTCCGGCAAATAACCCGCGATCCCTGGCGCCGCGCATTTTTTTCGTGCGGCGCCAGATATTTTCCTGTGCCGCGGCATGTCCACCCGATGCGGTGGCGGTCGCGGCCCTTTCCAACCATGTCGCGGGTTCCCAGTGGAAAATCATTCGCTCATCCAACGCCTGATCGCGCGACCGGAATTCGGACCCTTCGTCCTGCTTATCGTCGAGATCGCCGTTTTCTGGGGTTTCAACCACGACTTCCTGTCACCGCAGAACATCTCGAACACGCTGGCCTTCACGGTCGAACTCGGCCTGATCGCGCTGGCGATGACGCTGTTGATGACGTCGGGCGAATTCGACCTTTCCGTCGGATCCCTTTTCGGCTTCTCGCCGGTGCTGATGTGGACGCTGTTCAATGCCGGCGTTACCTCGCTGGAAATGGGCTTCGTCGTCGCGCTGGTGGTTGCCGCCTTGACCGGCCTGGTCAATGGCTGGTTCGTCACGCAGCTCAAGATCCCGTCCTTTCTGGTGACGCTCGGCATGCTGCTCGTGGTGCGCGGCAGCGCGCTTTTCATTACCGACGGTTTTCCGCAACGCACCTGGAGCGCCGAAGGCAGCTGGCTGGCGGAGGCTCTGGTCGGCGACTTCTTCGTCGGGCCGTTCCGCATCTACATGTCGCTGTTCTGGTTCATCGCCGCGGCGATCGCTCTCGGCTATGTCTTGACGCAAAGCCGGACCGGCAACTGGATCCAGGCGGCGGGCGGCAATCCCAACGCGGCGCGCGCCCGCGGCGTCAATGTCAACCGCGTCAAGGTCGGCCTGTTCGTCCTGTCGTCGCTCATGGCCTCGCTTGCCGGCGTCATCTCCTCGCTGCGCACATCCGCCGCCAACCCCAACAGCGGCACCGGCTACGAGCTCGAGGTGATCGCCATGGTGGTGATCGGCGGCACGGCGCTGACCGGCGGGCGCGGCACCATCATCGGCACCGTGCTCGGCATCCTGATCCTGCGCGTGATGCGCAACGGCATCGTGCTGATCGGCGTGCCCGGCCTTGCCTACAACATCTTCATCGGCGCGATCATCCTTGGCATGATGGCGTTGCATTCATGGCTGGAACGCCGGCACCAGGCGGGGACTTGAACCATGGCCGAGCCATTGATCCGCATGCAGAACATCCGCAAGTCCTATGGGCGCGTGCAAGCGTTGGTGGATGCCAATTTCCATGTCAACGAGCGTGAGATCGTCGGCCTGCTGGGCGACAATGGCGCCGGCAAATCGACGCTGATCAAGGTTCTCTCCGGCGCGGTGCCGCTGACCAGCGGCGACATCTTCATCCGCGGCAGGAAGGTCACCTTGCGCAGCACCAGCGACGCCATCGCCCATGGCATCGAGACCATCTACCAGGACTCCGCCCTGGTCACGCAATTGTCGATCGCGCGCAACCTGTTCCTGGGTCGCGAGCCGATCAAGCCGCCGCGCTTCCTCAACCGCATGGACCAGGAGGCGATGAACACGGTCGCCCGCGATCTGCTCAAACAGGTCGGCATCTCGAAGAACATCCCGCCGACGACGCCGATCGGCTCGCTCTCCGGCGGTGAGCGGCAGGCGGTCGCGATCGCGCGTGCCATGCATTTCGACAGCGACCTGATCATCCTCGACGAGCCGACCAACAATCTGGGCGTCGCCGAAACACAAGGGGTGCTCAGTTTCGTGCGCAACGCGCGAGACTCCGGCCATTCCTGCATCTTCATCGCGCACAACATCCACCATGTCTTCCAGGTGGTCGACCGCATCGTCGTCATGCGCAGGGGCAAGGTGGTCGCCGACGACATCGATCCAAAGACGACGACCGTGACGGAAGTCGAGCGCATCATCACCGGCATGTCGGACAAGGACATCCGCGACGCCCTCGCCGACGGCAAGGCCGGGCACTGAGGAGCGCGCATCGACGCATAGGGTCACGGCATGAAGGCCACCGTCTCCGACATCGCCAGGAACTGCGGGCTGTCGACCGCAACGGTCGACAGGGTGCTCAACAATCGGGCCGGAGCAAGTGCCGCCAACAGGCAACGCGTCCTGGAGGCCGCCAAGCAACTCGGCTATCTGCCGGTCGCCGACCAGGTGACGCTTCCCTCCAAGCCCGCAAACCTCGAATTCTTCCTGCCGATCGGCCGCAACGCCTTCATGCAGGACCTGGCAAAGCATATCGAGGACTACGCCTCGCGCCTGCCGCTGGTGGCGTCCTGCCGGATCCACAATCTTGCCGGCATCTCGCCCAATGCCCTGCAGACAGCGGCCGAAGAACTGTCGCTGCGCGCCAACGGCGTTGGCGTCATCGCGGTCGATCATCCCAGGACACGCAACGTCCTGCGCGACATGGTCGAGGCCGGGCTCCGCCTGGTGACGCTGGTGTCCGATATTCCGGCCGCACCCCGCTCGGCCTATGTCGGGATCGACAACCGCGTGGCGGGGCGGACGGCAGCACTCTTGATGGGACGCTTCCTCGGCGGCCGCGAGGGGCAGCTGGCGATGGTCGTCGGCTCGCGTTCCTATCGCGGCCATGAGGAGCGCGAAATGGGCTTCCGCTCGGTGCTTGGCGAGGAGTTTCCCAACCTCACCGTCAGCAGCGCCGTCGAGATCAACGACGAGCCGGACGCAAGCTATGCCGAGACCATGAAGGCGCTGCACAACGAACCGGAACTGCTCGGCATCTATTGCGTCGGCGCCGGGCGCTCCGGCATTGCCAAGGCAATCCGGGAAGCCAGGCCCAATCGCAAACCGGTGTTCATCTGCCACGACCTGACAAGGGAGACACGCGGCTATCTTGTCGACGACCTCGCCGACGTCGTCATCGATCAGAATGCCAGGCTGATCGCGGAGCAGTCGGTGATCCAACTGCTCGGCTCGATCGCATCGTCGGCGCCTTATCTCACGCGCAAATTCATCGAGCCGCGACTGATTTTCAGGGAAAACGTGCCGGTGCAGTGAGGTCGCACTTCCTGAATTCACGCGGCGTCACGGCAAATCTGCACAGCAGCTATGCACAATTCATTGTTGCCGAATCATTGGGCAACTCGTAGCTTCTGGTTGTCGGCCATCTACTCCTCCCAGATGCGATGCCGGCCTTGAATGGGGTGCACCTCCTCCCGCGCCACATTCGAAATCGAGCCCGCTGCCACCTCCTCCCGGCAGCGGGCTTTTTTTGTTCCGGTCAGCGACAATCGCGCCGCCGCCAGGACGCGAAGTTCCGTGGCCTCTGTTGAATATCGCGTAAAGCTGTCGACTATCCGGCAGATGTCAGCCTGCCGCAGTGCCCCTGAAGGAAACGATCAGCCCTTCGGCCATCCGCACGAACTGCGTGCTCGGGCCTTCGGCACCGACGGTCTGCACGCTGACGCGCGCGCCTTCAAACAGCAGCGACAGCGTATCGGCGAGAAGTTCGGCCTGGCCGATGCCGGCATCCCGGCAGAGCCCGACCAGGCGTTCGCGCTGGGCTTCCTTGAGTTCCTTGATCACGCGCCTTGCCGGGTGATCGGGTTCGGTCAGTTCGGCGGCGGCGTTGGCCATGTCGCAGCCGCGGCCGTCAGTGTTGAGCATGGCGGCGGCCTTGCGAACCCAGGCATGAAGCTGGGCAAGCTTGTCGCCCGGATGCTCGGCCTCGAACGTATCCCACATCGCGCCAGCCTTGGCCGCATTGGCGCGCAGGCACTCGACGATGAGATCGTCCTTGGACTCGAAATGACGATAGAGCGTCATCTTGTTCGTGCCGGCAGCCTCGGTGATGGCGTCGACACCGACGCCCTTGATGCCGTGCTTGTGGAACATGTCACGCGCCGTCTCCAGGATCCGATCCCGGGGACGAGAGCGCTCCACGACGCCGTCTGTCATCATGATCTCCTTTCGTTTCCAAAAAACCCTCGGCCACCTCTTGACTAGGGTGTTACCGGTCTGTAACTTCCAGCATGTTACTTACTAGTAACACCTATAACGTCCGTCGTCAATAACAAGGTCGTGAACTGGTCCTACCAGACCGAGATGGACGAAAAGATTGCAAATCATGCGGCTTCGGCCGGTGAAGAGATGAAAAGCGGTTCGCGAGCATGGGCTGCGAATCGACAGACAAGGAGCCGGCCAATGCCACAGCGCCGCGATCTTACCATAGATGAGGCCGTCCGGGATCCGATGATCCGGCTGGTCATGAAAGCAGATGGGGTCGACCCCCGCGCATTCGAGAACATGTTGCGCTCGCTTGCCGATGGGCAGCGTCGCGAGGTGCCGTTGCTGCGTTCACAGGAAGGGTCCCGTGACGGGCACGGCCAGTTGTCCAAGGTTGCCAGCGCCTTCGGGCGGGCGAGAGCGGCTGGAGAGGCGTGCGTGTCGTGGTAAACTTCTTCATCCACCGTCCGATCTTCGCCTCGGCGATCGCCATCATCATGGTGCTCGCCGGGACCATTTGTTATTTCCTGCTGCCCGTCTCGCAGTTTCCCGACATCACACCACCGCAGGTCGTGGTCAGCGCCCACTATCCGGGCGCCAGCGCGCAAGTGGTGGCGGACACGGTGACGACGCCGCTGGAGCAGCAGATCAACGGCGTGCAAGGCATGACCTACATGTCGTCGACGAGCTCCAATGACGGCTCCTCGACCATCACCATCACCTTCGATGTCGGCTATTCCCTGAGCACCGCCGCCGTCGACGTGCAGAACCGCGTCTCGCAGGCGGCCTCGTCGCTGCCGGCGATCGTCAACCAGGGCGGCGTGACGATCAAGAAGCAGAACCCGAACTTCGTGCTGATCGTCAACCTGACCTCGCCCGACCATTCCGTCGACCCGGTGGCGCTCTCCAACCTTGCCTATCTGCAGGTGGTGGATCCGCTGAAGCGGCTGCCTGGTGTCGGCGACGTGCAGATCTTCGGCGAACGCCGCTACTCGATGCGCGTCTGGCTCGATCCCGACAAGCTCGCCAATCTCGGCATCACCGCGGTCGACGTCCAGAACGCGATCGCCGAACAAAACGTCCAGGTGGCGGCCGGCAAGATCGGCCAATCGCCGGCGCCGGCCGGCACCGCCTTCGAGATGCAGGTCAACGCCGTCGGCCGGTTGAGCGACCCGAAGGAATTCGGCGACATCGTCGTGCGTGCCAACACGAATACGGGTTCGCTGGTGCGGCTGCGCGACGTTGCCCGTATCGAACTCGGCGCCCTGCAATATTCGTCCTCCGCCTTCTTCGGCAAGGACCCGACGGTGGTGCTCGCCGTCTACCAGATGCCCGGCTCCAACGCGCTCGATCTGCAGCAGCGCGTCAAGGACAAGATGCAGGAACTGTCGGCGCGTTTCCCAAAGGGCGTCGACTATGCGATGCACTATGACACGACGCGCTTCGTGTCGGCCTCGATGCATGACGTGCTGATCACGCTCGGCGAAGCTATCGTGCTCGTCGTGGCAGTGGTGTTCATCTTCCTGCAGAGCTGGCGCACGACCATCATTCCGACCATAGCCATTCCGGTGTCGCTGGTGGCGACACTCGTCATCATGGAGATGATGGGTTTCTCGCTCAACATGCTCTCGCTGCTCGGCATGGTGCTGGCGATCGGCCTGGTCGTCGACGACGCCATCGTCGTGGTCGAGAATGTCGAGCGACAGCTCGAGGCCGGGCTGAAACCATTGGCGGCGACAAAAGCCGCCATGGCCGAGGTCACGGGCCCGATTATCGCCACCACCGCCGTGCTCATGGCCGTGTTCGTGCCGGTTGCCTTCATCCCCGGCGTCTCCGGAAAGCTCTACAACCAGTTCGCGCTGACGGTGGCGATCTCCGTCGGTATCTCCGCCTTTAATTCGCTGACGCTCAGCCCGGCGCTCAGTGCCGCCTTCCTGCGCCATCGCGGCGAGACACAGTTCTTCCTGTTCCGCTGGTTCAATACAGGCTTCGACAGGCTGTCGCATGCCTACGCCCATGGTGTGCGCATCTTGATCCGGCTGCGCTGGATCATGCTCGGCCTGTTCGCGGCTGGTCTGGTAGCCACCTATTTCGTCTGGCAAAAGCTGCCCTCGACCTTCCTTCCGGTCGAGGACCAGGGTTATTTCTTCGTCGTCATCCAGCTGCCGGACGGCGCTTCGCTGGAGCGCACCGATGCGGTGGCACAGAAGGCGCGCGACATCCTGCAGGCGACGCCCGGCGTCGACATAGTCGGTTCGATCAGCGGCCTGAATTTCCTGACCAGTGCGGCGCAGTCGAATTCGGCTGTCGAATTCGCCATCCTCAAGCCGTGGGAACAGCGTGGTCCCGACCAGAGCGCCTCCAAGTTGGTCGCCGACGTGCGCATGAAGCTGCTGCAGATCCCGGAGGCCTTCGCGCTCTCCTTCGATCCGCCGTCCATCCCTGGCATCGGTACGACAGGCGGCTTCGAATTCGTCGTCGAGGACCTCACCGGCCGCGGCAGCACGGCCCTCAACGACGCCACGCAAGCGGTCATCGCCGAGGCGCGCAAGCAGCCGGAAATCAATCCGCAGCAGCTGTTCTCGCCGTTCTCGACCTCGACGCCGCAGTTCAACTACGATCTCGACCGCGCCAAGGCGAAGCTGCTCGGCCTCAACCTGCCCGACGTCTTCAACACGCTGCAGATCTATCTCGGCTCGCTCTACGTGAACGACTTCAACCTGTTCGGCCGCACCTTCCGGGTGACCATCCAGGCCGACAAGGATTCTCGTGCGGGTGCCGCCGATATTTCGCGGCTCTATGTGCGCAATGCCTCCGGCGGCATGGTGCCGCTCAGCACGCTGGGCAAGCTGGTGCCGTTCGTCGGCCCGGAAACCGTGCCGCACTACAACAACAACGCCTCGGCCACCATCAATGGCGGCGCCGCGCCCGGCTTCTCGTCGGGCCAGGCGGTCGCAGCCATGGAACGGGCCGCGGCGACCGCGCTGCCCAGGGATTTCGGTTTCGAATGGACCGGCATCACCTTCCAGGAGCTCAAGGCAGGATCGATCGCGTCGGTGGTCTTCGCCCTCGCCATCGTCTTCGTCTTCCTGATCCTGGCGGCGCAATACGAGAGCTGGGCGATGCCGTTCATGGTGCTGCTGGCGGTGCCGCTCGCCCTGTTCGGCGCGTTCGCCGCACTTTGGGCGCGCGGCATGCAGATCGACGTCTATTCGCAGATCGGCTTCGTCATGCTGATCGGCCTGGCCGCCAAGAACGCGATCCTGATCGTCGAGTTTGCAAGACGGCGGCGCGAGGAAGGCCTCAGCATCGTCGAGGCATCGATGGAGGCCGCGAGGCTGAGACTGCGGCCGATCCTGATGACGGCGTTTGCCTTCATCCTTGGCGTGGTGCCGCTGATGATCGCCACCGGCGCGGGTGCGGCAAGCCGTCAGTCGATCGGCACCACCGTGTTTGGCGGCATGGTCGCGGCGACCATCCTGTCGCTGGTGTTCGTGCCTGTCTTCTACGCGGTCATCGAACAGCTGCGCGAACGGCGCGGCGGCGACGAGCCCGCCTCTCAACACACTGAACCAACGGCCAAACCCGCCTTCCCTCCCCTGGCGGAAGCGGCCGAATAAGATTGGAGAATCATTATGCGTAAATGGAAAATCGCGTTGGGAACGGCTGTCGCGCTGGGTGCGATCTCGGTGGCCAGCGTCCACCTGCTGGACATGGGCAATCTCAGCCTGAATGCCGGAACGGCCGGGGCCGCGCCCGCTCCAGCCGCGTTCGTCATGCCGGTGCCGGTGGCGAGCGTCGTCAAGAAGACGATCCCGATCTACCTCGACTATGCCGCGCGGACCGAGCCGATCCGCAGCATCACGCTGCAGGCGCGCGTCCCGGGCTACCTGCAGGAACAGACGGCGCAAGACGGCGCCGACGTGCGGCAGGGCGACCTGCTCTACAAGATCTCGCCTGACGATTTCCAGGCCGCGCTCGACCAGGCGAAAGCCCAGGTGCAGCGCGATACGGCGACGCTCGATTATGCGCGTTCCAATCTCGGCCGCGGTACCGAGCTTGCCAAGAGCGGTTACCTGGACAAGGACAGCTTCGACCAGCGCACCAGCACCTTGCGCGGGGCGCAGGCGTCGCTGGCGCTCAACCAGGCTGCCGTGCGCACGGCCGAGCTCAATCTGAGCTATGCTGAAATCCACGCACCCTTCCCCGGACGCCTGGGCCGTAACCAGGCTTCGGTGGGAACGCTGGTCAGCGTTGCCGGCACGGTGCTCAACACGCTGGTGCAGCTCGATCCGATCTACGTCACCTTCAATCCGAGCGAGACGGATCTGGCGCAGATCGAGGAGGCTCGCGCCGCCGGCCCGATCGAGGTCGAGATCCTGCTTCCAGGTGAGACCGAGGCCCACCAGAAGGGCGAGCTCACCTTCATCGACAACACGATCGATCACTCGACCGGCACGATCACCGCGCGCGCCACCATCGGCAACGCCAAGTTCACGCTCTTGCCAGGCCAATATGTTCGCGTGCGGCTGCACGTCAAACAACAGCCCGATGCGCTGATGGTGCCGCAGGTCGCGCTGGGATCAAGCCAGCTCGGCAAATATCTCTACGTCGTCGGCAAGGGCAATACGGTCGACCAGCGGCTGGTTTCGCTGGGGCCGACCAGTGGCGACATGGTCGCCATCCTCAGCGGCGTCGCCGAAGGCGACCAGGTGATCACAGGCAATCTGCAGAAGATCGGCCCCGGAATGCCGATTTCGCCCCTCCCACAGAAACCGGCTACCTGACTCCCCCGCAGGCCCGGTTTCCGCGCGGCGCCCTCGACCTTTTCTCAGGTCGCGGGCGCCGTTTTCACGAGCAGGCCGACCAGAGCGGCGACGTCGGCCCGGTCTGCCTTTGCCGGCGGCATGAAGGCGCAATAGGGGTGCCCCAGGCGCACCGAGACGGAAGAAAGCGCAATCAGCCGGCCCGAATCCAGATCGGCTTGGGACATCACCCGCTGTCCAAGGGCAATGCCGAGGCCCAGCCGCGCCGAGGCTATCGCCAGGCTTGACAGGCCGACGCGGCGCCCATGCGACGGGTCGGGCGACCGGCTGCCGCCGCATGCCGCGAACCAATCGGCCCAGGTTGGGTGCGAGGCATAGTTCGGCCCCCAATTGGTGTGGATGAACAGGCTCTCATGCAGATCGGTGAGGCCCATATCGCCATTGCCGTGCCGCTGCCAGAATTCCGGCGCGCAGACCGGCAGGACATCATCATGGACCAGGCGGATCATCCGCAGGCCGGGATAGTGATAGTCGCCATAGCTGATGCGCACGTCGACATTCTGGCGCATGAGGTCGATCGGATCGTCCTCGGCGCGCACGTCGATCGCCATGTGCGGGAAGGCATCGAGAAGCACGGCCAGTCTCGGCGCCAACCACAACTCGGCCAGAGAGAACGGCACGCTGACGACAAGGCGCGTCCGCAAGCCGCCTTCCAGCATGCGCTGGCCGATGGCGGCGATATCGCCGAGTGCCCGCGCGGTCTGGGGATAGATGGCGTGGCCGGCGTCGGTGAGCGTGATGCGGTTGCCCGTGCGCACGAACAACTGCTTGCCGAACCAGCTTTCGAGATTGCGTATCTGCTGGCTGACCGCCGCCGAGGAGACACCAAGCTCGCTCGCGGCCAAGGTGAAGCTGCCGGCGCGGGCGGCGACCTCGAAGGCCTTGATCGCATTCAGCGGCGGCAACCTTACCACGCCCATCTCCATAAGCTTTTCTTGGTCATTCCTAATAATTTTCGGCGTTGAGAGAAAGAATTTTTTGCCGTCTTCTGTGTCCAACCTTGGAGCACCCCGATTGGAGCACGCGACATGAAAGACATTCTGGATCTCGACCGTTATCCGCTCGACCGCGAAGGCAGTCCCGAATGGAACCGCCTGGTCGAACAGTCGCTCGCCGCACTCGAAGCCGACGGCATGTTCAATCTCGAAGGCTTTCTGCGGCCCGGCGTCGCCGAACAAGCGGTGCGGGAAATCAAGCCGGTCATGGACACGCGGTCCCATGTCCACAAACGCATGCACAACATCTACTTCAAGCCCAGCATTCCCGAGCTCGCGCCTGACCATCCTGCCCTACGCCAGGTCGAAACCGTCAGCCACACGGTCTGCGCGGACCAGATTGCGGGCAGCGCGGTGATGGCGATCTACGAATACGAACCGCTCGTGCGTTTCCTCGCCGCCACGATGGGCAAGGCAAAGCTGCACGTCATGCAGGATCCGCTGGCCCGCACCAATGTCATGGCCTATCGCGCCGGCGAAGCGCTGAACTGGCACTTCGACCGCTCGGAATTCACCACCACGCTTCTGCTGCAACAGGCAGAGCGCGGCGGCGACCTCGAATACCGCACCGATCTCAGATCGGACGACAACCCGAATTACGAAGGCGTTGCAAGGCTACTCGAGGGGCGTGATCCCGAGGCCAGGATCCTGCGCATGAGGCCGGGCACGCTAAACGTGTTTCGCGGCAAGAACACCGCGCACCGCGTCACCACGGTGGAAGGGGTACGCGAACGGATGATCGCGGTGTTCTCCTACTATGAGAAGCCAGGCGTCATGTTCAGCGAGGAGGAGCGCGTCGGCTTCTATGGCCGCGCGGCTTGACCCAGCCCAGCCGAATTCGGCCGGGCTGCCAAGCGAGATAAGAAATTCGAGCATGGCCACTTGTTAGATTGTCGACAATCTGATTGTCTTGCCATCTGTTCTCGATGGAGTGGCCGGATGGTGAAAACGGAGTTCAGCCCGATTGCCGACACGACGCGCCGTGCCGAAATCGTGGCACTGCTGCGGCGCGCGATCCTGACGGGTCAGCTCGAGCCCGGCCAGAAGCTCAACGAGCTCAGGATTTCCGAACAGATGCGGGTCAGCCGCGCGCCGCTGCGCGAGGCGATGCGCGAGCTTGTGCAGGAAGGTATCCTGACGAGCATCCCCTATGCCGGGACCTTCGTCATCAATGTCACCGCCAAGGATATCGACGACGCCTATTCGCTCAACAAGGTGCTGGACGAGTTCGCCATCGAGCGGATGTGGAAGCAGCGCGACCAGCGTTTCTTCGACGAGCTTGACCGCCGCCACGATGCGGTGAAGCAGGCGACGCGCGACCGCGACACCACAAGGCAGATCGAAACCGCCCTGCAACTGCATGGTCTGATCCATGAATGGGCCGACAATTCGGTGCTCCTGGAAACCTGGCAAAGGCTGACCAGCCGTTTGCAGATGTACTTCGCCCTTCACCAGCAGGCGCGTAGGGAAGCCGTACCGGCCGAAGATGTTCATGAAACCTATGTGGCGCTGCTCAAGGGCGGCGACATGCGTGCCGCCCAGCGCCATGCCCGCGAGCATATCGACCTCGATTTCGAAGAGCTTCTTGCCTATGCGCGCGACCTCGAAAGGCGCCCGTCGAAAGGCTCCTGACCCTGCCCTCATCGCTGATAATGGATACCCACGTGCAGATCGAAACCATCAAAGCCTATCACGTCGTGCAGCCCTTCGTGGACGGCCCCTACCGCATGTCCAAGGGGCGCGTGGCCGACTGCTTCGACGCCGTGATCGTCTCCATCGCCTCCGACAGCGGCATCACCGGATGGGGTGAGATGGCACCGCTCGGCAATTTCTACTCGGCCGCCTTCCCGGCCGGCACCCGGGCCGGCGTGCCGGAGATCGCGCCACACCTTATCGGCCAGGACCCGCGCGGGCTGGCCAGCATCGGCCGGCTGATGGACACCGTGTTCAAAGGCCATCCTTACATCAAGGCCGCGCTCGACATGGCCTGCTGGGATCTGGCGGCGCGCGCGGCCGGCGTGCCGCTGGTGACGCTGCTGGGCGGCAAGGAAAGCGACACGGCGGAACTCTACAAGGTCGTCACCCATGGCACGGTCGATCAAATGGCCGCACTTGCCAGGCGCATCGTCGAGGACGGCTTCCACCGGCTGCAGGTCAAGATCGGCGGCAATGTCCATGACGACATCGAACGCGTTACGGCGGTCGCAGCCTCGGTGCCGAAAGGCACGGTCATTTTCTGCGACGCCAATGCCGGCTGGACGCCGTACCAGGCGCGGCAGTTCGCCGATGCCACGCGGGCGATCGACTATACGTTCGAGCAGCCCTGTACGACGATCGACGAGAACATGTCGGTGCGCCGCATGCTCGACAAGCCGATGGTGCTTGACGAATCCGTCACCTCGCTCGAGGCGATGCTGGAAATCCATCGGCTCGGCGCGGCGGATGGGCTGACGCTGAAGATCTCGCGGCTCGGCGGCGTCACCAAGACCCGGCTGATCCGTGACGTAGCCGTCGATCTCGGTTTCATGATCACGGTCGAGGACACTGGCGGCGCCGAGATCGACACCTCCGCAATGGCGCATCTGTCGCTGTCGACGCCGGAGGAGCGCCGGCTGCATGCTATCGCCTTCCATGAATGGGTGACGGTGCGCACCGCATCGAACGCGCCGCCAGTGACCGGCAGCCGCATGGGTATTCCCGCCGGGCCGGGCCTTGGCATCGACGTCGTTCCCGACCTGCTCGGCGAACCCTTCTTCGAGGTTGGCCGCTGAGATGAAGATCCGCGGCATCAAGGCCACGCCGATCAATCTTCGCCTCGAAGCGCCCTATGCCTGGGTGTTCGGCGAGCTCGACGGGTTTTCGCCGACCATCGTCGAAGTCGAGACCGAGGACGGCCTTGTCGGGCTGGGCGAAGCGCCGACGCCGGCGGCGGCCGCCATCGTCAATGAAGTGCTCGCCCAACGGCTGGTCGGCCGCGACGCCTTCGACATTGCCGGCGCCGAACATGTCTGCCTGCCCTTCTGGACCGGCGTGCAGTCGATCAACGACCGCACCCGCATCATGGCCTTCGGCGCCATCGAAATGGCGCTGTGGGACCTGCGCGGCAAGGCATGGAACCAGCCGCTCTACCAGTTGCTTGGCGGCGCCGTGCGCAAGGACATCCCGTTTACCGACTACTTCTCGCTGCGCGGTAATGGGGCTGACGTAAAGGGCGAGACGACGCCGGAAGAAGTCGCCGACTATTGCGTGGAACTGCACGAGACGCATGGAACGACCTTCTTCGAAGGCAAATTCTCGACCGATGACCCAAAAATCTCGCTGAGAATGGTCGAGCTGATCCGCAAGAGGCTCGGCGACGATGCCATGATCCGCATCGATTCCAATCAGGCTTATTCACTTGCCTCCGCCCGGCGGCTGGCGCGGCCGCTTGAAGACCTCGGCGTGCGCAACTGGGAGGATCCGGTGGCGACGATCGAGGAGATGCGCGAACTGCGCCGTCATTGCTCGATCCCGTTCTCGACCCACAACATCGACATTGCGCGCGCCATGGACCTGAAGGTACCGGACGCCTTCGTCGGCAACCCGACGGCGCATGGCGGCATCGGCCGGATGCTGCGGTTCGTCGGCGCCTGCGAACACGCGGGCATCGATTTCTGGTGCTACAGCGGCGACAGCGGCATCGGCAGCGCGGCCTACCTGCATCTGTGCGCGGCACTCGGCTGGATCCGGGAACCGAACCAGTCGCTGTTTCGCATGCAACCGATGGATATCACCGAAGAAGGGCCGTTTTGTCCGAAGAACAATGTCGTGCGCGTGCCGGAAGGCCCGGGTCTCGGCGTCACGTTGTCGCGGCGGAACCTTGAAGCCTGCCATCGCGACTTCGCCGAGAACGGTCCCTGCAACAAATATCACGACCCGGCCAAGCCCGGGACATATCGCCGTTTGCCGCTGAACTAGGAAAACGAGACGGGAAGGAGAGGTATTCAAGAATAAGAATCCGCCGCCGCGATCGGATGGCGACGGCAGGACCGGACGGATGGAAGCATTGCCTCAAGAAAATCTGACCACCGCGCCGCAGGGATCGGATGGACCAGAAAAAACCGCATGCTACAGTCCCAATCGACTGACATCGTTGATGGCCGGGACGGGAGAACTCCACGGAATTTCGTCAACTGAAAACGCATTCGTCAACCATAAGAAACAGGGGAAAGGGTTAAACCCATGAGCAAGAACTACCGCATTCTCGACCTGATCCGGCGCAATCGTTCGCCGCTCGAAAATCACCTGATCGATGGTCTCGTCGACGGCCGTGTCAGCCGCCGCGACTTCATCCGCCATGGCAGCCTGCTCGGCCTGTCGCTGCCGCTGCTGGGCGGCATCACCACGGCCGCCGGCTTCGGCGGCATGCCATCGCTCGCCCGTGCCGCTGGTGCGGCCGGCGCTACCATCCGCGTCGCCAGCAGCGTGCCGGCGGCTACGATCGACCCGGTTACCATCGCCGACGCCGGCGGCCTTGTGGTCATGCAACAGGTTGCCGAGTTTCTTTGTGTCGACGGCCCCGACCTTGTGCTGCAGCCCGCTCTCGCCGAGAGCTGGAAGCCAAACGACAACGGTACGGTATGGACCTTCAAGCTGCGCAAGGGCGTGAAATTCCACAGCGGTGGCGAGATGAAGGCCGACGACGTGGTGGCCAGCATCGACCGCCTTGCCGACCCGGCGAACTCGTCCAATGCGCTGTCGGTGTTCACCGGCATCCTGCAGAAGGGCGCCACCAAGAAGGTCGACGACTATACGGTGGAGTTCCACCTCGACGCCCCGAATGGCAACTTCCCCTACATGGTCTCGTCCGACAACTACAACGCCGTCATCATCCCGGCGAGCTACAAAGGCGACTACGAAAAGAGCTTCGACGGCACAGGCCCGTTCAAAGTCGAGAAATACACGGCAAAAGTCGGCGCTTCCTTCGTTCGTAACGACGACTATTGGGGCCCGAAGGCGTTGCCTGACCGTACCGAGTTCACGTTCTTCACCGACGTGCAGCCGATGATCCTGGCGCTGCAAGGCGGCCAGGTCGACATCATCAACCAGATGCCGGTGCTGGCCGGTGTGGCCCTGCTCAACGATCCGAGCTTCGAAATCATCAGCTTGAAGTCGTCGGCTCACCAGCAATTGCATATGCGCTGCGACGACGGCCCGTTGAAGGACGCGCGCGTACGCCGCGCCATCGCGCTTTGCCTCGATCGAGACAAGCTCGTGGCCGGCCTGATGAAGGGACGCTCGGCGCTCGGCAATGACAGCCCGTTCGCACCGGTCTATCCTTCGACCGATTCCAGCGTGCCACAGCGCAAGCAGGACATCGCGCAGGCCAAGCAGCTCATGGAAGCAGCCGGTGCCGGCAAGGGCTTCAAGATAACGCTGACCACCGAACGCTATCTCGAAATCCCTGAATATGCCCAGCTCATCCAGAACTGGGTCAAGGAGATCGGCGTCGAACTCGAGCTCAACATCCTCGACCAGAGCGCCTATTACGGAGACGCTGTGTTCGGCAAATCGAACTGGCTGGATTCGGTGATGGGCATCACCGACTACGGTCACCGCGGCGTGCCGAATGTCTATCTCGCAGCGCCACTGAAGAGCGACGGCACCTGGAACGCGGCGCATTTCAAGAACAAGGACTACGACGCGCTGGCAAGCAGCTATATCGCCGCGCTCGATCTCGAAGCGCAGAAGGCGACAGCGGGCAAGATCCAGAAGCTTCTGCTCGAGGAAACGCCTGTCATCTTCGGCTATTTCTACGACTACCTGACGGCTACGGCGAAGGGCGTGGCCGGCGTGCAACCGACCGCCATGTCGCAGCTGTTCCTCGAAAAGGCATCGAAGGCCTGAGCAAAAAGGGAAAACCAATCCTCTAACAGCCAGCTCCCGCAAAGAGGGCTGGTTCCATAGGGAGGCTTAGCCATTCTCTCCTTCTTCGCCCGGCGCGTATCCCTGTCGCTGGTGACGCTGTTCCTGCTCAGCATCATGGTGTTCCTGGGTGGTCAGGTTCTGCCCGGCAATGTCGGGCGCGCGATCCTAGGCCCGTTCGCCGACCAGCGCGCGGTGGACGCGCTCAATCACACGCTCGGCGTCGATCGCCCGCTGCTTACCCAGTACTGGAGCTGGATCTCCAACTTCGTCCAGGGCGACATGGGCACCTCATACATCTTCCGCTCGCCGGTGGCGCCCTTCGTCATCGATGCGCTCGGCAATTCGATGAAGCTGGCGGCAGTCGCCTTCGTGCTGGTGGTGCCGATCGGCATCCTCGGCGGCGTCATTGCCGCGCTCAACCTCAACCGCCCGCTCGACCGCATCATCAGCCTCGGCGGCCTGTCGGTAACGGTGCTGCCCGAATTCGTCACCGGCATCATCCTGATCCTGATCTTCGGCGTGTGGCTGCGCTGGCTGCCGATTTCGGCCGCATGGCCCAAGGATGCCGGCTTCTTCATCCAGCTCTATTACCTCATCCTGCCATCGCTGCCGCTGTTCCTGGTGCTGTTCGGCTACATCGCGCGCATGGCGCGCTCCGGCATGATCGAGGCGCTCGATTCCGACTATACGCGGACAGCCGTGCTCAAGGGCCTGCCGTGGCGCACGGTGATCTGGCGCCATGTGCTGCGCAATGCGCTGCTGCCGACCATCACGGTCATCGCGACGCAGACCGGCTATCTCATCGGCGGGCTTGTCGTTATCGAGACGCTGTTCCGCTACCAAGGCATTGGCTCGCTGATCTTCACCGCCGCGCGCGGCAAGGACTTTCCGATGCTGGAATCCGGCATCCTCACCATCGGCATCGTCTATGCCGTGGCGACATTGATTGCCGATTTCCTCTATTCCGTGCTCAATCCGCGCATCCGCCTGGGGTCAGACCAATGAGCGCCGTTCAGACCGCCTCTCCGCCGCAAGAAGACGTGCGCCGGCGCAGTCCCATGGCGGAAGTCCTTTTCTCTCTGCTTCGCTCCCGAACCTTCCTCGTCGGTCTTGCCATCGTGCTGTTCTGGGTTGCCTGCGCGCTGTTCGGCGAACATTTCGCGCCCTACGATCCGCTCGCCGACGACATCATCAACGCGCTGGCGCCGCCTTCGCGTGAACACTGGTTCGGCACCGACCAGATCGGCCGCGACGTGTTCTCGCGCGTCATCGTCGGCTCGCGCGATATCCTGACGGTCGCCCCGCTGGCGACCTTGCTGGCAACGGTCGCCGGCACCGCGCTCGGCCTGCTCACCGGCTATTTCCGCGGTATCGTCGACGATGTCGTCAGCCGCATCCTGGAAGCCTTCATGGCCATCCCCGTGGTCATCGTGGCGCTGCTCGCCATCGTCGCGCTCGGCACCTCCAAGACCACGGTCATCGTCGTCATCGGGCTGAGCTTCGCGCCGATCATCGCGCGCACCGTGCGCTCGGCCGTGCTGGCCGAACGTGAGCTCGATTACGTCGCGGCGGCACAGCTCAGGCACGAAAGTGCGCTGCATACGATGTTCGTCGAGATCCTGCCCAACATCATCCCGCCGATCCTGGTCGAGACCACCGTGCGGCTGGGCTATGCCATCTTCGCCGTCGCCACGCTCTCCTTCATGGGCTTTGGCATCCAGCCGCCGTCACCCGACTGGGGGCTCTCGATCTCCAGCAATTACGGCATGATCGGCGGCGGCTTCTGGTGGACCGTGCTGTTCGACGCGCTTGCCATCGCTTCGCTGGTGATCGGCGTCAACCTGGCCGCCGACGGCGTGCATGGGGCCTTCAATGACTGAACCCGCAAAAGCAAAAAACGCGCTCGAGCTCAAGGACCTGTCGGTCGCCTACCGGGTCGCCGGCCGCAATCGCGCGGTGCTGCGCAACCTCAGCCTCACCATCGGCCAGGGCGAGGCCTACGGACTGGTCGGAGAATCCGGCTGCGGCAAGTCCACCGTGGCGCTCACCGTGGTGCGCTATCTCCCTCGCAACGGCTTGATATCGGGCGGCGCCATCTCGCTCGACGGCCAGGACGTCATGAAGCTCGACGCGGAGGCGCTGCGGCGCGCCAGGGCCGAAAGCGTCTCCATGGTCTATCAGGATCCGGGCAAGGCGCTGAACCCGTCGATCCGCATCGGCCGGCAATTGACCGAGATCTTCGAACTGGGCGGCATAACGGGCCAAGCAGCCACCGATCGCGCCGTCGCCATGCTCAACCGGGTGCGCATCTCCGATCCGCCAAGCGTCATGCAGCGCTATCCGCACCAGTTGTCGGGTGGCATGCAGCAGCGTGTGGCGATTGCCATGGCGCTGGCCAACGATCCCTCGATGCTGATCCTCGACGAGCCGACCACTGGGCTGGATGCGACGGTCGAAGCGGAAGTGCTCGACCTCATCGCGCAGCTCAGGCAGGAACTATCGGCCTCGATCCTGTTCATCAGCCACAACCTCGCCGTCGTCTCCAACATGTGCGACCGGGTCGGCGTGCTCTATGCCGGCATGCTGGTCGAGGAGGGACCGACGGAGGTTGTCTTCAACGATCCCCGCCACCCCTATACAGTGGCGCTGCTGCGCTGCCTGCCGCGCGGCGGCCAGCGCAAGGACCAGGGGCGGCTCGACACCATTCCGGGTTTCTTGCCCGGCATCGGCGCCACCATCAAGGGCTGCGCCTTCGCCGACCGCTGCGCGCTCGCCGACGATCGCTGCCGCACCGAATTGCCTCCGCTCTATGAGTTGAGCGACGAACGGGGAAAACGGCTGTCGCGCTGCTTCCATCACGACAAGGCGCAGGCCTTGCCGCGCGCCACGCCCGCCGACGTGGCGCCAGCACCAAAGCCGGCAGCAGTACCGGTGCTGCGGGTCGCCGGGCTGAACAAGACCTATGCCAGCCACGGCCACCCCTTGCGCGCCGTCAAGGATGTGTCGCTCGATCTCAGGCCCGGCGAGACGCTCGGGCTGGTCGGCGAATCGGGTTCGGGCAAGACCACTTTCGCCAGACTGCTGCTCGGCCTGGTGCCGCCGGACGCCGGCGGCACCATCGAACTCGAGGGCAAGGCGCTGGCGCCGAAGCTGGAGAACCGCGGCGACGACCAGGTCAAGGCGATGCAGATCGTCTTCCAGAACCCGGACTCCGCCCTCAACCGGTCGCATTCGATCCGCCATCTGATCGGCCGCGCGCTGAAGCGGCTGGCGGGGCTTAGAGGTGCCGCCTTGGAGGCGCGTCTCAACGATCTCGTCCGCTCGGTGCGGCTCACCGACCGGCATCTGGCGGTCAAGCCGCGCCAGCTTTCGGGCGGACTGAAGCAGCGCGTCGCCATTGCGCGCGCCTTCGCCGGCGATCCGCGCATCGTCGTCTGCGACGAGCCGACCTCGGCGCTCGACGTCTCCGTCCAAGCGGCGATCCTCAATTTGCTCGCCGACCTGCAGGCCAAGGAAGACGTCAGCTATATCTTCATCTCGCATGACCTCGGCGTGGTGCGTTACCTCTCGGACAAGATCGCCGTGCTCTATCTCGGCCGCATCATGGAGATCGGCCCATCGGAAGAGGTCTTCTCCGGGCCGCACCATCCCTACACCGAAGCCCTTCTCTCGGCCGTTCCCAAGCTCGACCAGACCGAGACGGCGCGCATTCGGCTAGACGGTGAAATCCCCAGCGCCACCAACCCGCCCTCGGGCTGCGTCTTCCACACGCGCTGCCCGCGCAAGATCGGCCCGATCTGCGAGCAGCAGGAGCCGCCATTGGCCGAGGCGCAGCCAGGACACTCGATCCGCTGCCATATTCCCTATGCGGAACTGAGGCGGCTGCAGAAACCGGCGGCGGCCGCAACCGTGCCGGCGTAGCGGCCCCTATCCGTCACGCCTTACCGGCCATGCCGAACGAGCGGTCGCCTTCGGCAAAGCCCCGATCACCGGTCCATTCTTTTGCCAGCATCCGCAATCCCGTCAACGCGACGTCGAGCGTGTCGGACGAGACTGGATTGCTGGGATAGGCGAGATAGATAGGCCGCTGGAACACAGGTGTATCCTTGATGCGCCGCATTTCGCCCCGTTCGATGTAGCCGCTGACGGCACTGAGCGGCAGGTAAGCCGCGGCCTTTTGCGACAGCACATGCTGCAGGCCGATGAAGACCAGGCCGGCCGAGATTGCCGGCTGCACCATTCCAGCGAAGGCACGATCGTGCTCGATACGGAATTCGAGCCCCCAATCCATCAGGATGTAGTTTTCGGTCCACGGCTCCGTCTGCGCGGCATGCTGGACAAGCACGACCCGATCGACGGCCAGCGTCTCGTAGACGATGCCGGGATGCGGCCGCGGTAGATAGAGAACACAGATGTCGAGCAGCCCTTCGGCCAGTTGGTCTATCGCCAGGTCGGGAAAACTGCCTTCGAGCCGCAACGCCACGTTCGGCCGCCGGGTCCTCATCCACGCGATCCATGGCGAGGTGACGCGGTCCCAGAGATAGGCGGGCGCGGTGAAGCGCAATAGCGTCTCATAGCCATCGGGAACGGCAATGTCCTGCCTGGATTGCTCCCAGGTGCGGGTGATGGAGGAGGCGTGCGGGAGGAACTGCCGGCCGGCCGGCGTGAGGGTGACACCGTCGCGGTCACGGACAAAGAGCCGGCGCCCCAACTGCTCCTCCAATCCCCTTATCCGCGCACTGACGGTGGATTGTGCGAGATTGAGCCGGTTGGCGGCGACAGTGAAGCTGCCATGTTCGGCGACTTCGAGGAAGCTGCGCAGGTTTTCGGTATCCATGCCATCACTCCTCACATCGAAAATTTCGATGGACCCCATCAAAAAATATCGCTTTCCGGTCGCGGTCAACAATGACCTAAATGGCCGATCCCCCAAGGGCAAGCGAGGAATGCAGCCATGCCAAGGCATTTCATGACGATTGACGCCGCCCGCAAAAGCCTGACCGCAATCGAAAATTCCGCTGTCGACGAATTGCTGGCCGGCAGACTCGACCGGCGTGATTTCCTGCGCCACGGCAGCGTGCTTGGCCTGTCGCTGCCGTTGCTTGGCGGCATTTTGGGAGCAGCCGGGTTTGGTACGCAGAAGGCCCGCGCCGAGGGCAAGCCGGGCGGTACCGTGCGCGCAGGTGTCGCCACTCCCGGCGGCGCCATCGACCCCGTCACCTTCTATGACAGCGGCAGCTATCAACTGGTTTTCCAGACCGCCGAATTCCTCTGCATCACCCAACCGGATCTGACCCTGAAACCGGTGCTCGCGGAAAGCTGGTCGCCCAACGAAGACGGCAGCGTGTGGACCTTCAAGCTGCGCAAGGGCGTGAAATTCCATAATGGCGAGGACTTCAAGGCCGACGATGTCGTGGCGACCTTCGACCGGTTGGCCGACCCGAAGGGCGCCTCCAACGCGCTGTCGGTGTTCAAGGGCCTGCTGTCGAAAGGCGGCACTCAGAAGGTCGACGAACACACCGTCGCCTTCCATCTCGATGCGCCGAACGGCAGCTTTCCCTATTCGGTGTCGATCGACAATTACAACGCCGTCATCCTGCCGGCGAGCTACAAGGGCGACTACGAAAAGACCTTTGAGGGCACCGGCCCATTCCGGATGGAGACCTACACGCCCAAGGTCGGCGCAACCTTCGTGCGCAATCCCGACTATTGGGGCGAGAAGGCATTGCCCGACCGGCTCGAATTCAAATTCTACGGCGACGTGCAGCCGCGCATCCTGGCGCTGCAGGCCGGCGAGGTCGACATTCTCGACGCGGTCCCCCTCGATGTCAGCCAGGTGGTGCTGAACAGCCCCGACATCACGGTGCTGCGTGTCGCCTCGACCGCGCATCGCCAGTTGCACATGCGCTGCGACATGGCGCCGTTCACCGACAAGCGCGTACGCCAGGCGCTGGCGCTCAGCATCGATCGTTCCAAGCTGGTCGACGGCCTGTGCCGGGGCATGGCGGCAACCGGCAATGACAGCCCGTTCGCGCCGGCCTTCCCCGCCACCGACAAGTCGGTGCCGCAGCGCACCCAGGATATCGCCAAGGCCAAGCAGCTCATGGAAGCGGCTGGCCTCGCCAACGGCTTCGACATCACGCTGACGACGCTGCGCTATTCCGACATTCCCGGATACGCGCAGCTGTTCCAGAATTTCGCCAAGGCGATCGGCGCCCGCATCTCGCTCAACATCGAGGACCAGGACAAATATTACGGCAAGGCGGTGTTCGGCCAATCGGACTGGCTGGACAGCCCGCTCGGCATCACCGACTACGCGCATCGCAGCGTGCCGAATGTCTTTCTCAAGAGCCCGCTGGTCAGCGACGGCCCGTGGAACGCGGCGCATTTCAAGAGCCCTGCCTATGACGGCATGGTCGCCAACTATCTCAAGGCGCTCGACATCGGCGCGCAGCGCGCGGCCGCCTCCGATATCCAGAAACTGCTGCTGGACGAGACACCCGTGATCTTCAGCTACTTCCCCGATCTCCTGGTGCCGGTGCGCAAGAATGTCAGCGGCCTGCCGCCGATCGCCGCCGGGCTGCTGCTCGATCGGGTGTCGCTGGCATAGGCTGCAAAGATCATGCTCGAACAGGCAGAGGCCAGATCGGACCGCTCCGTGTTTCGGGCGGTGAGGCTATCCGGCAGCAGGGCCGCGACGAACGATGGGGGGCCATCGTTCCAGCGGTTCGACACCGGCAACGCTCGCCGCCCGGAAGCCCTCGCCGGCCATCGGCCCAGCCTCATATCGCCCTAGCCATGCGCCCTCGTCCGGCCCCGACAGACAAGAAACGGGAGACTACCATTCGCAAGCCTCATCTGCGCGGTCGCGGACCGCATTTCCCCTTGCTCGACACTATCGTGCAGTACGAGTTCGAGCCCGGCTATGTCGCCTTCACCATGCCGTCACTGAAACGGCTGCGGGTCCAGGTCGGCTCGATGACCGTTGCCGACACCACCAGGGCACTGGTTTTGTACGAATCCGACCATCTGCCGGTCTACTATTTCCCGATCGAGGACGTGCGCGAGGAATTCCTGCTGCCCTCAAAGACGACCACGGAAGACCCATACAAGGGCGTCGCCACGTACTATTCGCTCAATACAGGCATCACCCTGGTCGAGGATGGTGCATGGCGCTACCTCGATCCCGTCAAAGGTTGCCCGCCGATCTCAGGCTACATGTCGTTCGTGTGGAGCAAGATGGGCCACTGGTTCGAGGAGGACGAGGAGATCTTCGTTCACGCCCGCGATCCATTCCGCCGCGTCGACTGCCTGCCCTCCTCACGACGTGTACAGGTCATCCTCGACGGCGAGCAGGTCGCCGATTCACGGCGCGGCGTATTCCTGTTCGAGACCGGGCATCCGGTGCGTCATTATCTGCCCATTTCGGACACGCGGCTCGATATGTTTGCGGCCAGCCGCTACATTTCGCGCTGCCCCTACAAGGGCATTTCCAACTATTATCACGTGACGACCGCCAAGAAGCGCCATGAGAACATGGTCTGGTATTATCCGGAGCCGGTCCATGAAGCAGAACGCATCAAGGGGCTGGTCTGCTTCCACCACGAACTGGTCGACAAGATCCTGGTCGACGGCGTCGAAATCCCGAAGGAGGCCACGGCGGCGTCAGACGGGTATTTCTGAGCGACGGCGAACAACTTCGCCTGCAGTCTGAAATTCCGCCGCGCTCGTGGCGTTAGTCGTTGCGCGGCATGAACGTTGGTATATATAATTTCATCCTATGAAACGGCGCTGGCGGGACGGGGCTTGCCGGGCCTATAGCCGAAAGCATGGGATCTTGATGGCTCGCACCTTGCAGGGCGCCGAAGGACTGGCATTTGATCCGCGGATGATCGCTATCGCGGCGATCCACCGGCCATGAGACTGGCCGCCTCGGCAGCATCCGTCCGTCATCATCGAAATCGAGTATCATCGCGCCTGCGCCGGCCTTGCCGGCGACATGGCGACAATGGCCTTGCGCAACAGCCAGTCTTTCCAACACAATCAAGAAAAGACGCAAGAAGGGAACGACCGATAACCGTCACAGCTTGAAGGAGAACCAAGCAATGCCATTTCGCAGTGTGATTTCGAAATTCTCAATGGGAGCTTTTGTATTTGCCGCGGCAAGTGTCCTGACGCCAACAGCGCAGGCAGCGGCACCGGAATCCAACGACCCGATCAAGATCGCGCTGTTCGACTGGACCAGCGTCAATCTCAACGCCAAGATCCTCGGCGGCATCCTGGCAAAGCTCGGCTATACCGTCGAATATCCGACCGCGGACTACCTCTCCAGCCTGACCACCGGCCTCACGAAC
This sequence comes from Mesorhizobium sp. SARCC-RB16n, assembly GCF_008520305.1. Taxonomy (GTDB): domain Bacteria; phylum Pseudomonadota; class Alphaproteobacteria; order Rhizobiales; family Rhizobiaceae; genus Mesorhizobium. The sequence goes on from NZ_ML703263.1 coordinate 423,613, forward strand.
GGCGATCTCGACGTCGGCCTGGAGTTCTGGGACACGACGGCGGGCGAAGCCATGAAAGCATCGGATGCGACGGGCCAGACCGAACGGCTCGGCAAGCTCGGCCCGAAGGCCAAGGAAGAGTGGTGGTTTCCCGAATATATGAAGGAAAAGTGCCCGACCTTGCCGGACTGGCACGCGATGCTCGACGCCACCTGCGCGGCATCGTTCTCGACCGCCGAGACGGCGCCGAAGGGACGTTATCTCGGTGGCCCGGTGACCTGGGAAGGGTTTGACGACGAACGCGTCGCGGCCCTGAAACTGCCTTTCACGGTCATCCATGCCGGCACAGATGCGGCGATGTTCGCCGAACTCGATTCAGCCTATCAGCGCAAGGCGCCGATCATGCTGTGGATCTACTCGCCGCATTGGGCGCCTGCAAAATACAAGGGCGAATGGGTGCAATTCCCCGAATACACGCCTGAGTGCTACAACGACCCGAAATGGGGCGTGAACCCGGACGCCAAATACGACTGCGGCAAGCCGCATGGCGAGATCTGGAAATACTCCTGGAACGGCATGAAGGACAAATGGCCGGTCGCCTACAAGGTGGCCAAGGCCTACACGATCGACACCGACGAGTTGAACAAGATGAGCGGTGAGATCGACCTCGACGGCAAGACACCGGAAGACGTCGCCGCCGCCTGGATCGCCGCGCACGAGGCCGACTGGAAAGCCTGGGCGAAGTGATCGCTCCGACTGGAAAAGGGAGGCCCGGCTGGTACCAGCCGGGTCTCAATTCCTGGTATTCCAGAAGGACGACTGAATGACGGAAACTATGGAACAGGCATCGAATGCGATGGGAAAAGATCCCCGTCCGATAAAACTTGCCTGCCGCAATGTCTGGAAACTGTTTGGGGCAAACGCCGCCAATTTCATCCGCGAGCGCGACGGCAAGGCCAGCACGGCCGACATAGCCGCGGCCGGGCTGGTCGGCGCGGTGCGCGCCGTCGATCTGGAGATCCGGCAGGGCGAGATCTTTATCATCATGGGCCTGTCAGGATCCGGCAAGTCGACGCTGGTGCGCTGCATGTCGCGGCTGGTCGAACCGACACATGGCAAGGTGGAATTCGAAGGCAAGGACCTGCTCAAGATTTCCGATGCCGCGCTGATAGAACTCAGGCGCCACCGCATGGGCATGGTGTTCCAGAACTTTGCCCTGCTGCCGCATCTCAACGTGCTCGATAACATCGCCTTCCCGCTCAGCATCCAGGGCCAGGATCGTTCGACACGTGAGGCGCGCGCCCGGGAAGTCATCGAACTCGTCGGCCTGCGTGGGCGCGAGCATTTCTATCCGCGCGAATTGTCCGGCGGCCAGCAGCAGCGTGTCGGCATCGCACGCAGTCTCGCCACCAAGCCGGAGATCTGGTTCCTCGACGAGCCGTTCTCTGCGTTGGACCCATTGATCCGTCGCGAAATGCAGGACGAGCTGATGCGGCTGCAGACCATGCTGCACAAGACCATCGTCTTCATCACCCATGATTTCGACGAGGCGATAAGGCTCGCCGACCGCATCGCCATCATGAAGGACGGCGAGGTCATCCAGATCGGCACGCCGGAGCAACTCGTAGTCAATCCCGCGACCGACTATGTCGCCGAGTTCACCCGCGATGTCGACCGCGCCAAGGTGATTTCGGCGCGCAGCCTGATGCGCGCCTGCGACGGCGCCGAGCACGGCGGCACGGTGGCGCCGGAAGCCAAGATTGCGAGTTTCTCGGCCAGCATCGTTTCAGCCGGCAAGCCGTTTGCGGTGATCAACGGCACCGGCAAGCCGATCGGCGAAGTGACGCCGCAAGCGGTGATCGATCTGCTGGCCGGCATCGAACGAGCCGGCGCATGACGGTAACGGCAAGGGCCAGCCGGGCAAGGCCGCCGATTCAACGGTGGCTGGTGATCTGGGTGCTCGCGCTTGCCGTCGTGCTGGTGGTGTTCCTGCTGCAGGAAAGGCTGCCATGGGCCGTCAACTATCCTGCCGAGGCGGTCGTCCCCGTCGCAGACTGGGTCAGCGCATTGATGGGCTGGATCAAGTCGAACCTGTCCTGGTTGACCCGCTCTATCACGGCGGTGCTCAGCGTGCCGCTCGACTTCGCCCTCAATCTCTTGGCCAAGAATTTCAAGTTCGGCCATGGCGCCGACGCTTTCGTGCTGCCGCGCCTGTCCTGGGTTGGCGTCTGCGCGGCGGCCTTCCTTGCCGGCTATTCGGCCGGTGGCAGAAAACTCGGCATGCTGGTCGGGGGCTGTTTCCTCTACATCGCGCTGTTCGGCCAATGGACCAGCGCCATGCTGACATTGGCGCTGATCTCGATCGCGGTGCCGTTTTGCATTCTCACCGGGCTGTTCGCCGGCATCTGGGCCTGGCGCAAGCCGCGGGCGGAGCGGCTGGTGGTCTCCCCGGCGCTTGACCTGATGCAGACCATCCCGACCTTCGCCTATCTCATCCCGATGCTGCTCCTGTTCGGCAATAGCCCGGTCTCGGCGATGATCGCCACCGCCATCTTCGCCACCCCGCCGATGGTGCGAGCAACGATGCTCGGGCTGTCGCGCGTGCCCTTGGAGATCGGCGAGTTCAGCGACATGGCCGGCTGCACCGCACGGCAGAAGCTGTGGCGCGTGCTGCTGCCCTCGGCCCGACCGACGCTGATGGTCGGCGTCAACCAGGTGATCATGCTGGCGCTCAACATGGTGATCATCGCCTCTATGATCGGCGCCGGCGGGCTAGGCTACGATGTGCTGCTCGCATTGCGCGCGCTGAAGGTCGGCGAAGCGATGGAAGCCGGTCTTGCCATCGTTGCACTCGCCATCGCGCTCGACCGGCTGAGCCAGGCCATTGCCCACAAGCAGGCAAAGGGCAATGTCCACGGGTCCGCGAGCCCGGGCTTCTGGCGGCGCTACCCCAATCTGACGCTGGCCATTGTGATTCTTGTGGTCACCACGCTGCTTGGCGTGTTCGTGCCGGCCTTCGCGGCCGTGCCGAAGGCGATCACCTTCACCACCGCGCCATTGTGGAAAGCGGCGGTGAACTGGGTGACGATCAACTTCTTCGACATCATCGAAGCGTTTCGCGTGGCGCTGATCCTCAATGTACTCAACCCGCTGCGCGCCTTCTGCGAGGGATTTCCGTGGCTGGGCGCGGTGTTCCTGCTCGGCCTTGCCGGCTACCAGCTCTCAGGTTTGCGGCTGGCCGCACTTGTCGCGGGACTCACCGCCTTCTGCGCCATCACAGGCCTTTGGGAAAAGACCATGGCGACGGTCTATCTCTGCGGCATCTCGGCCTTCATAGCCTGCCTGATCGGCATTCCGATCGGCCTTGCGGCGGCGCGCAGCGACCGTTTCGAAAAGATCGTCACGCCTGTCATCGACACGCTGCAGGTGCTGCCGTCCTTCTGCTTCATCATTCCCGTGGTGATGCTGTTCCGTGTCGGCGACGTCACCGCGATGATCGCCACGGTCGCCTTCGCCGTGGTGCCGGCAATCCGCTACACCAATCACGGCATCCGGCAGGTGCCGCCGGCGCTGATCGAGGCGGCAAAGGTTTCGGGCTGCACCCCGCGCCAGACATTTTTCCGGGTGCAGTTGGCGCTGGCGCTGCCGGAGATCATGCTCGGTGTGAACCAGACCATCCTGATGGCGCTGGCGATGATCATCATCTGCGCCATGGTCGGCACCCGCGATCTCGGCCAGGAAGTGTTCATCGCGCTGTCGAAAGCCGATTCCGGCCGCGGTATCGTCGCGGGCCTGGCCATCGCTTTCATCGGCATCGTCGCCGACCGGCTGTTCAATGCCTGGACGGCGAAGGCGCGGGCAAGGCTCGGATAGTACTGAAGATGCGCCGCGGCTACTCGGCCGCGACGCCCTTCACCTCAAGGTAACTCTCCATCGAATCGTCCAGCGCCTGTAGCCAGGGCGTGTGGTGTAGCGGCGCCATGGTGCCGGTCATCAGCGAGCGGTAGGCGTGGTCGCGGAAGCTCATGATGTCTTCCGCCTTGTGATGCTCCCACTCCATGAAGGTCTGGTTGACCGCTTCGACGTCGAACCCGGGATAGTCGGTCTGGTCCATCAATTCCTTGGTGTAGTCGCCCTGGAACCAGATCATCTGCTCGGCGTCCTCGAGGGTCTCCTCGCGGGCGCGCCATTTGGCGCCATGCGCCGCCATCGCCTCGGCGGAGGGCAGCTTGATGCGGCCCATGATGACGTCGCGCGCGAACCAGGCCTGCGCGTCGAACATGTTGAAAGTATAGAACTGGTCCTGCATGCCGATGTAGGACAGCTTGGGGTTCTTCTCCCAGACTACGCCCTCGTAGAGCGAGTCCGGCCACATGCGATTGGCGGTCTTGAGCTTGAGATCGTCGGTGAGGAAAGGGAAGGAATGGAGATAGCCGGTGCACAGAATGATGGCATCGACATCCTTGGTCGTGCCATCCTTGAAATGGGCCGTCTTGCCGACGACCTTCTGCAGCAGTGGCACTTCCTTCCAGTTCTCCGGCCATTTGAAACCCATCGGCTTCGAGCGGTAGCTGGAGGTGATCGATTTGGCGCCGTATTTGTAGCATTGCGAGCCGATGTCCTCGGCCGAATAGGAGCGGCCGATGATCAGGATGTCCTTGCCCTTGAACTCCATCGCGTCGCGGAAATCGTGGCTGTGCAGGATGCGGCCGTTGAAGGTCGAGAAGCCCTCGAAATAGGGCACGTTAGGCACCGAGAAGTGCCCGGAGGCGACGACGACATTGTCGAACTCTTCCGAATAGGTCACGTCGTTGGTGCGGTCATGCGCGGTGACGGTGAATTTCTTCGTCTCGTCGGAGAAGGTGACCATGCGCACCGGGCTGTTGAAGCGCACCCATTTGCGCAGGCCCGACTTCTCGACGCGGCCCTTGATGTAGTCCCACAGTACGGCGCGTGGCGGATAGGAGCCGATCGGCCGGCCGAAATGCTCCTCGAACGTGTAGTCGGCGAATTCGAGGCATTCCTTCGGCCCGTTCGACCAGAGGTAGCGGTACATCGAGCCGTGCACCGGATCGCCATGTTCGTCGAGGCCCGTGCGCCAGGTGTAGTTCCACAGGCCGCCCCAGTCCGACTGCTTTTCGAAGCAGACGATTTCGGGAATCTCGGCGCCCTTGTCGGCTGCCGACTTGAAGGCCCTGAGCTGTGCCAGACCGGACGGTCCGGCCCCGATGACGGCAACGCGAGTTTTCATTTCCGGGCCTCCATTTTTTTGATTTCCCCAGCGAAACAAATTTCACTGACAGGACAGTAATTGGCCCTTCGGTGCTGTCAACAACCAACTGCGTGAACGGCATTTGCGCGCGATGGATTCCTGGCGAAAAACCAGCAGCCAATGCGATCGCCGAGCCGGCCTATGCGATGTAAGATCGCTTGCCGTCGCGGTTGCGCTGTTGTATCGGCACCTGACATGTTCACCGTAGGTGAAATAAATCCTGCGAATTCGGGGGCGAGATGGCGAAGACAATTTCCGATCCCAAGGCCGGCCCCGCTGGCGCCAAGCCAAAGCCGCAGCTGAAGGTCTCGGCCGATGGAAAGACCATCCGGGCGCCGCTGACGCAGAACCCGCACGCCATTCGCGACACCCGCGAAAAAGTGCTGGAGGTCGCGATCGGCCGCGAGGTGCGGGCGTTCCGCAAGAAGCTCGGCATCACCGTCGCCGATCTCGCGGTCGCCACCGACATTTCGCTGGGCATGCTGTCGAAGATCGAGAACGGCATCACCTCACCGTCGCTCACCACCTTGCAGGCACTGTCGCGGGCGCTGGGTGTTCCCGTCACTGCCTTCTTCCGCCGTTTCGAGGAAGAACGCAGCGCCGTCTTCGTCAAGGCAGGCCAGGGCCTCGATGTCGAACGCCGCGGCACGCGCGCCGGCCACCAGTACAACCTGCTCGGCCATATCGGTTCCAACACCAGCGGTGTCGTCGTCGAGCCCTATTTGATCACGCTGACCGAAGATTCCGACGTGTTCCCGACCTTCCAGCATGAGGGCATGGAGTTCCTGTACATGCTCGAAGGCGAGGTCGTTTACCGGCACGGCAGTAATCTCTACCCGATGAAGCCCGGCGACAGCCTGTTCTTCGACGCCGATGCGCCGCATGGGCCGGAGCAACTGACAAAACTGCCGATGCGCTATTTGTCGATTATCTGCTATCCGCAGAACAGCGCGGGTTGAGGTGTGGCCAATCTCCCTCCTCGTAGGGGAGATTGGCAGCTTCACCTTCAGTCCGGCCCAAAGCCCGGGCTCGTCGGGCTGCCGTCATCCAGCTTCGACAGCCATTCGACCAATGTCGGCCGATAGCGCGTCAGGCCTTTGTAGTTGGCGAGTTCTTCGGGCAGATCGCGGATCACCCGGTGCAGGCGCCGTGCCCATTTCGGCTGCGTCACCAGTTCGTCCATCTTGATCAGGTAGCAGCGGATCGGAAAGACGATGCCGTTGGAACGCGGCAGCCGCCAGAAGCTTTGCAACTCGACCCGCAGATGCACCTTGTCGCCGACATTTTCGGGCGTCACCGTCGCCCGGTCCGGTCCCCATTTGTGGTAGTTTTCGGGGCTGGTGTCGAGGCGCGGATTGATGGTCATCGTCCAGTTCAGCCGCCGTGCCGGCTTGCCCTGCTGGATGTTGGTGAGGAACTTCAGCGCCCTGACGAAAATCCCCTTCTCATGCGCCAGCGGCACCGGCGCATGCCACTCGAAGAAATTCATGCCGATGTCGAAATCGAGCGACCAGTCGGCCTGGGTAGTGACCATGCCGGCATCCATCCACAGATTGCCGTCGCGCTGGTCGAGGATGCAGAAATCGCCCTGGCTCTGGCGGGTGATGTATTCCACCGGCCCGTAAGGCAAAGTCGAGGTATCGCCGAAGGTGAAGGTGTCGTCGATGCCGAGCGGCCGGTTGATCCAACGCCAGCGATCGCCATCACGCGTCAGCGTGAAATGCTCGGGATAGCCCAGCGCCTGCTGCTCCATCAAAAGTTCCAGCAGGTCCCAGCCGGCGAGCGTCATGTGCGGCAGCGACTGGCAACGCAGCGGATCCTCGGCCAGCACCATCGCGCGATCCTGCATCTCGGCGACATAGTGTTCGTCGACGTCGATCAGGTTCTCGAGCACGCTGCCTTTCGGGCCGACGACATGCGGCTCGATGTTGACCGCATACATGTAGCTGTCTTCGTGGAACGGAAACGGAAACCGCCTGATGTGCTCAGGGCTGTTCCTGAAGGTGAAATCGTCGCGGAACGTTTCCTTGCGAAAGGTGATGCCCATGATTTCCTCCTACCGTTCCAGCACCAGCGACCGGCCTTCGAAGCGCGAGACGCACGGCATGATCTTCCTGCCGGAACGGTGCTCTTCCGCGCTCAGCCAATGGTCGTTGTGGATGAACTTGCCGTCACACGAGATGACGTTGGTCTCGCATTGACCGCAGACGCCGCCACGGCAGAGATAGGGCGGATCGACGCCGGCTGCCTCGATGGCTTCCAGCAGGCTCTGCTGCTCGCCAACGCGGATGGTCTTGCCGCTGACGGCAAGTGTCACTTCGAATGGCAGACCGGGCTGGGGCGCCGCGAAATGCTCGAAATGCACGGTTTCCGGCGGCCAGCCGAGCGCGGCGGCGCGGTCGCGCACCCAGTTGATCATGCCGGCAGGGCCGCAGACATAGAGATGCGTGCCGAGCGGTTGCGAGGACAAGAGCCGGTCGAGATCGATGCGCTCCTCACGGTCATCGTGATAGAGCCTGACGCGACGGCCGTAGCGTTCGCTCAGCACATCGGCATAGGTGCCGAGCGAAGCGGTGCGGCAGGTGTAGTGCAGTTCGAAATTGCCGCCCTCCCCCGCCAGTTGCGCGGTCTGCGCCATGAACGGCGTTATGCCGATGCCGCCAGCAAGCATCAGGTGCTTTTTGGCGCGCAGGTCGAGTGAGAACAGATTGACCGGATAGCTCACCACCATCTCCAGCCCCGGCCGGACCTGGTTGTGCATGAACAGCGAGCCGCCACGGCCGACATCGTCGCGCCGCACCGAGATCGTATATTCGCGCGTGTCGAGCGGCGAGCCCATCAGCGAATAGGGATTGAGCCTTGTGCGCTCGCCATCGCGCATCTCGACCACGACATGGGCGCCGCCGGAAAAGGTCGGCAACAGCCCGCCGTCACGCCGGCGGAAATGGAAGCGAGTGACCAGGTCGTTGACCGTGACGACATCGCTGACGACGACGTCGAGCTTGGTGGTGCCGGTGCTCATGGGAAGGCCTCCTCGATCGGAGGAATTTCGCTGCGGTCTTCGGCATTGATGCAGACGCCCTGGAACGCGGCGAGGCGCCGGGAATAGTGGTCACGCACCAGCAGAAGCAGGCCGCAATGCGAACAGGTCGCCGGCTGCGTCGTCACGTTTTCAGTGATGCCCTTGCAGTGCACACACTGCATGCGCCGCGCCAGCGAGCCGCGATGCTCGGTCTGCATGGAGGTGTGGTCGATGCCGGCTTCGAGGGCCACCTGCATGGCCTGGCCGATCAGACCTTCGGTACCGGCGAGATAGAGGCGCAGCCCCATATGAGCGTTGGTCAGCGTCTGCTTCAGACGCGGCAGCAAGCTGGCGAACGACGGCGCGATGTGCAGTTGCGCCGGCTTCAACGCTTCGAGAGCGGCAACGTATTTGCCTTCAGGACCGGGAATGAAGACGATTTCGGCCCCGTCGAAGAACCCGGCCGGAGCCCTGGCGGCCATGTCCGTTATCGCGAGTGCGCCTTCCGCATCCGCCAGGAAAAGATGATGCTTGCCGGGCTGCGGAGACAGCGTCCCGTAAATGGGCCGGCTGATGATGGTCTTGGCTGCCATTCTGTCTTTGTGCCTCGAAACCCCTCGCTGTCGATTATGCCTCAGCCTTTCGCCGTGCGCTTGGTCTTCTTGGGATCGTCGAACGGCAAGGGCTGCGCCGTCGCCTTGATGGAACCGCTCTTGTTGCGGATTTCGAGCTTGGTGTCCTTGACCGCGCAGTCGACGTCGAGCCGGGCGATGCCCATCGATTTCTGGACCAGCGGCGAATACATGGCGCAGGTCACCACGCCGACCTTTTTGCCGTCGCGATAGATCGGAGCGCCCTCGTCCGCCGGCTCCTTGCCGTCGAGCAGGACGCCGTAAATCTTGAAGCGCTCCTTGCCTTTCAGACGGTAGTGCTCCTCGGCACCGCGAAAACCGGTCTTGCCGGGGCTGACGGTGAAGTCGAGGCCGAGTTCCCACAGCGTGTCGCCGGGGCCCTCGGTCTCGAACGGATATTTCTGCGAATTGTCGTAGGGATAGAACAAGAGGTAGCTCTCGACGCGCAGCATATCGAGCGTGGTGAAGCGGCACGGAATGATGCCGGCGCCCTTGCCCTCGTCGAGGATCCTGTCCCAGATCGTGCCGGCATCCTGGCCACGGCAGAATATCTCGTAGCCGCGCTCGCCGGTATAGCCGGTGCGCGAGATCATGACGGGGAAGCCGAACAACTGCGTCTGCGTGTGATGGAAGTAATTGAGGTCGCGGATGCCGGGCACGTGCTTGGCGAGATAGTCGACCGCCGCCGGCCCCTGCAGCGACAAATCGTGCAGATTGTCGTCGAAGCGCAGCGATACGTCCCGGCCCATCGCCGCCCGCTGCAGTTCCTCGTGGCCGGTGCCCGAGCCGTGCACCACCATCCAGGAATTCGGCCCCATGCGGTAGAGGATGCAATCGTCGGTGAATTTTCCCGCCTCGTTCAGCATGCAGGCATAGGCCGACTTGCCGGGATAGATTTTTTCAACGTCACGCGTTGTGGCGAGGTCGATCAGGTGCGAGGCGTGCGGCCCTGTGATGTGAACCTTCTTCAGGCCGGAAACATCCATGAGCCCGGCCCTGGTGCGGATGGCGATATATTCCTCATCGGCATCCTTGTCGTAAGTCCAGGCGGTGCCCATACCGCTCCAGTCTTCGAGTTTCGACCCCAGGGCGCGATGGCGATCCGCCAGGGTTGAAAATCTCCAGGATGCCGTCATCCGCTCGTCCTCCGTTCGAAAATGCTGCTGTTCCCTGCTCCTTTGCCTGAGGCCGGAGCTTTGGATGGAATATTGACCGCAAACGCGGCAAGCCTGCAATCCCCTTGAAGCAAATAATTTCATTGTCAGGCAAAATTGTTCACTCGAAGCGAGCGGTTAACCCGACGTAAATTCGTCTTGACAAGTCCGGGATTCGAGTGGAACTTATGAAAAAAATTTCACTCTCTTGAAAGAGAGCGGCGAGCGGTGGATTCGGAACCGGGCGTCGGCAAAGAAGGGGAAAACCGATGTCAGACCTGCAGCAGCGCATCGAGGCGCTATATCGCTCCGACTTGCGCGGATCCGCGCTCCTGATCCTCTGCCTATGGGCGACGATCCTCTTCGTCCTCTTCATGACATGGCCCTACATCCCGCACAGCGGCATCAAAGCCGTGGTGGCGATTGCCGCCGGCGCGGTGCTGATCTTCAACACGGCTGCCATCCTGGCGATGGTCAAGCACTACAAGGAAGACAAGGAGTTCATCTACGGGCTCGACATCAAGAACGCCGACGCGTTCCGCAACCGCGAATCCTGAGGATAAAAGCATGTCCCGTTACACGCCTCCGGAGCAGAGCAAGGCCGGCCAGGTCTTCGATATCGCCGTCGTCGTGGTCGCCATCTTCGTGGCGCTATGGCTGCCATTGAAGCTCGGCCTTGCCGGGGCGGCGAAATCCATCGACGCGCTCGACGCCAAAACCTGGGAAGCGCTTGGCCAGAACCCGACCATGGCCTCGATCTGGGAAAAGCTCGGCTACACGCCGGAGACCGCGCACGACGTCATCCAGAACCGCTTTCACTACATCATCGACTGGCCGACGCTGATCATCATGGCAGTCGTGCTGATCGGCTATTTCGTCTTCCTTTTTCGCGCATCCGACCGCGAATATCGCGACGTCATCAACGAAAAGTTCGACGACAAATAAAGTCTGACGACGAAGAATTTGAGGACACGATCATGTGGGTGGCACTCTCTTACGCATGCTGGGGTATCTCGATCGTGCTCGCGCTGTGGATGCTCTACGACTGGTTCCAGGTCGACACGACCTATACCGAGGACGTTTTGACCTCCTCGCGCGAAGGCGAACTTGAAGCCGTTTCCGAAAAACACCGGATCTAAGTGAGGATTGAACGATGACGGTCGCGGTTGAATCGACGGGAACGGCTGTAAATGGCGACAGGGTGTCGCTGCTCAGGGTGCTCGGCCCCGCCCATGTCTGGGCGCTCGGCGTTGGCATCGTCCTGGTCGGCGAGTTCACCGGCTGGAATTTCTCCGCCGACAAGGGCGGCACGCTGGCGGCCCTTATCGTCTGCTGGGTGGTCGGTCTGCTCTACACATCCGTCGCCATGATCGATTCCGAGGTGACGTCCACCGTTGCCGCGGCGGGCGGCCAATACGCCCAGGCCAAGCACATTGTGGGGCCGCTGATGGCCTTCAACGTCGCGCTGTTCCTGGTCTTTGCCTACACGATGCTCGAAGTGTCCGACGCCATCCTGCTTGGCGACACCATCGTCGCCAAGGCCGGAGTCGACGGGCTCACCCACAATTCCTTCATCGCCGCCACCATCGTGGTGCTGGCATGGCTCAACTATCGCGGCGTGCTGATGACGCTCAACGTCAACTTCGTCATCACCGCGATCGCCTATGTCTCGATCGTCATCCTGTTCTTCTCGGTCAGCCCGTGGACGCAAGGCGCGGTGCTGAAGCTCAACGAGTTGGTGACGCCAGGCAATGCGCTGCCCTATGGCTGGATCGGTGTGATCGCCGCGTTCCAGTTCGGTATCTGGTACTATCTCGGCATCGAAGGGACCACGCAGGCCGCCGAGGAAGTGCGCTCTCCAGCGCGCTCGCTGCCCTATGGCACGATGGCCGGCATGATCACGCTGCTGATCGCCGCCGCCATGACCTGGTATGTCTGCGCCTCTCTGATGCCATGGGAATATCTCGGCATCACGCCCTATCCGCTTTGGGACGCGGGCAAGCTGACCGGCAGCCCGCTGCTCGAAAATCTCCTGTTCATCGCCACGTTGCTGGCAGCCATCGCCTCTGCCAATGGCTGTATCAATGATGCCGCGCGCGCCTGGTTCTCGCTTGGCCGCGACCGTTATCTGCCGAGCTGGTTTTCGGCGGTGCATCCGAAATACCGCACACCCTACCGCTCGATCCTGTTCCTGCTGCCGATCGCGCTGGCCTTCGCCTTCATCGCCGATCTCAATCAGGCGATCACCTTCTCGATCCTGTCGGGCGTGCTGCAATATACTTTCATGAGCATCAACATCATGATGTTCCGCAAGAAATGGCCGCTCGGCACAATCCGCCGCGGCTACACCCACCCTTTCCATCCGCTGCCGGCGATCGTGCTGTTCTGCCTCTGCGTGGTGACCTTCTTCGCCATCTTCCTCGGCTTCGGTTCGCAACTGAGCGCCATGGTCGCCTTCTATTTCCTGATCTCCGTGTGGTTCCATTTTTACCGCTACAAATTCGTGCGACGCGGCGACCAGTTCACCATGCCGTGGCCGAAACCGCAGGGTTATTGATGGGAGTAGGCCCGTCCAGGATCTGGACGGGCCTTGCACGATAAAATGTCCGAGGTGACATCAGCACTGTTTGCCGGGACAATTGTCCTGGCTCTCGCCCTTCACTTTGCGTGGCTGGCACGCCGCAGCCGCGACAGGGCGTCGGCAGCACTCGTCGCCGATGAGGCCGGCATTCGCACCGTCGTCGCGGACGCGGCCAATGTCTCCGATGGCACCGCTGGCGTCATCACCTGGGAAGGATCGTGGAACGGCCAGCGTGTCCAGCTGCGCACCATCGTCGATACGCTGGCGACGCGAAAGCTGCCAGCACGCTGGCTCAGCGTTTCGGTGACCGAGAAGGTCGCGGTACCCGCGATCTTCGACATGATGATGCGGCCCGGCTCGCCGACGACATTCTCCAACTTCGACCATCTCCAGCATACGCTGCCGAAAGCGCCCGGCTTTCCTGCCGAAGCGGTGCTGCGGACAGACCGCCGGGGCACACGTTTCCCGCAAGGCATCATCGCCGGTCATCTCGAAGCCTTTTCGGATGGCCGCGCCAAGGAGCTGTTGATCACGCCAAACGGAGTACGCATCGTGTGGCTGCTGGCGGAAGCCGAACGGGCACGCTACGGCGTGTTCCGGCAGGCGGCGTTCGGCGAGGCGCGGATTGATCCGGCGGTGATCGAACGGCTGCTCGTCTCTCTCTCGGAGCTGCGCGACGCCATCAACCATAGCGAACGGCAGGTCGCATGAGCAGTTCAAACACTTTGCCGGCACCAGTGAACCCTTATCTCGTCTTGGGCGCGGCAATCGTGCTGCCGGCAAGCGGGCACGTCATTCTGGGTGTACCGGTGCGTGGCTTGCAGTTTCTTTTCTTCATGGTCATCCTGGCGTGGGTTACCGCCAAGATCGCGCCGCCCGACGCCAGCTTCGTCGGCCGCCATGCCGGCGGCTTCCTGATCTACGCACTGTCGATCCTCGACGCCTACAAGCTCGCCCGCATCCGCAGCGCCAAATGGGTTCACAATGTCAGGCGGGACGGTGATGATGTGCCCGGCGACATCGGGCCGCACACGTAACCAGAGGAAAATTTTTTTCATACCATTGAATTCAAGGATTTCATTCGGTACATCATATCTGGTCACAAACGTCGGGAGGCTGACATGTGCGGAATCGTTGGACTTTTCCTGAAGGACAAGGCGCTTGAGCCGAAGCTCGGCGCGATGCTGTCGGAGATGCTGGTATCGCTCAGCGACCGCGGCCCTGACAGCGCCGGCATCGCCATCTATGGCGCGACCGCCGGGAACGAGGCCAAGATCACCATCCAGTCGCCGAAGCCGGAACGCGATTTCCGCGGCCTGGACGCCGAACTCGCCAAGGCCCTCGGAGCGCCAGTGAGCATTGCGGTGAAATCGACACACGCGGTGATCAGGACCACGCCCGACAAGGTCGACGCGGCGCGTGAAGCCCTCCAGTCGCTCAGGCCCGACGTCCGCGTCATGGGCGCCGGCGAAGCGGTTGAGATCTACAAGGAAGTCGGCCTGCCGGAAGCTGTCGTCGATCGCTTCGACGTGCGCAAGATGACCGGCACGCATGGCATCGGCCACACCCGCATGGCCACGGAATCGGCGGTGACGACGATGGGCGCGCATCCGTTCTCGACCGGCGCCGACCAGTGCCTGGTGCACAATGGATCGTTGTCCAACCACAACAATGTCCGCCGCGAGCTGGTGCGCGAAGGCATGAAATTCGAAACCGAGAACGATACCGAGGTCGCCGCCGCCTATCTCTCCTCGCAGATCGCGCATGGCAAGAATCTCGGCGAAGCGCTGGAAGGCACGCTGTCCGACCTCGACGGCTTCTTCACCTTCGTCGTCGGCACCAAGAACGGTTTTGGCGTGGTGCGCGATCCGATCGCCTGCAAGCCCGCAGTGATGGCCGAGACCGACCAGTATGTCGCCTTCGGCTCGGAATATCGCGCGCTCACCAAACTGCCCGGCATCGACAATGCGAGGGTCTGGGAACCGGAGCCCGCAACCGTTTATTTCTGGGAGCATTGAGTTCATGCCGGCAACCTCCAAGGCCACGCGCGAAAGCCATGCGCGCGTCTTCGACCTCGATGTGTCGTCGCTGCGCGAGCTCAACCAGGCGCTCCACAACCTGACCCCCGGTTCGAACGAGACGGCATGGGAAGTGCTCAACCCGAAAGGCAACCATTCGGTCGCCGTCGGTGTCGACCAGCCCGTCAGCATCGATGTGCGCGGCAGCGTCGGCTATTACTGCGGCGGGATGAATTCGGGCAGCACGATCACCGTGCACGGCTCGGCCGGCCCGGGCGTCGGCGAGAACATGATGTCGGGTTCCATCGTCATCAAGGGCGACGCCAGCCAGTATGCCGGCGCCACCGGCAAGGGCGGGCTGCTGGTCATCGAGGGCAATGCCTCGTCGCGTTGCGGCATCTCGATGAAGGGCATCGATATTGTCGTGCACGGCAATATCGGCCACATGTCGGCCTTCATGGCGCAGTCCGGCAATCTGGTGGTGCTGGGCGATGCCGGCGACGCGCTGGGCGATTCCATCTATGAGGCGCGCCTCTTCGTGCGCGGCAAGGTCGACAGCCTGGGCGCCGACTGCATTGCCAAGGAAATGCGGCCCGAACATCTGGAGTTGCTGCAGGGTCTTCTTGACCGCGCCGGCCTGACCGGCGTCAAGCCGTCGGAGTTCAAGCGCTACGGCTCGGCGCGCACGCTCTACAATTTCAATATCGACAACGCCGACGCGTATTGAGGCAAGATGACGTACCGCAACCCGCCGACGACGCCGCGCAAATCCGCGACCTTCGACGACTACACGCTTTCCGAAATCCGCCGCGCCGCGGCGACCGGCATCTACGATATCAGAGGGGCCGGCGCCAAGCGCAAGCTGCCGCATTTCGATGACCTTTTGTTCCTCGGCGCCTCGATCTCGCGCTATCCGCTGGAAGGTTATCGCGAGCGGTGCGACACATCCGTGGTGCTGGGATCACGCCATGCCAAGAAGCCGATCGAGCTGAAGATCCCGATCACCATTGCCGGCATGAGCTTCGGCTCGTTGTCCGGCCCGGCCAAGGAAGCGCTCGGGCGCGGCGCGACGCTTTCTGGCACTTCGACCACGACCGGCGATGGCGGCATGACCGAGGAAGAGCGCGGCCATTCCAAGCAACTGGTCTATCAGTACCTGCCGTCGCGCTATGGCATGAACCTGCGTGACCTGCGCCGCGCCGATGCCATCGAAGTGGTCGTCGGCCAGGGCGCCAAGCCCGGCGGTGGCGGAATGCTGCTCGGCCAGAAGATTTCCGACCGCGTCGCCGAAATGCGCACGCTGCCCAAAGGCATCGACCAACGCTCGGCCTCGCGCCACCCCGACTGGACCGGTCCGGATGATCTCGAGATCAAGATCCTCGAATTGCGTGAAATCACCGACTGGGAAAAACCGATCTACGTCAAGGTCGGCGGCGCCCGCCCCTACTACGATACAGCACTCGCGGTGAAGGCCGGCGCCGATGTTGTCGTCGTCGACGGCATGCAGGGCGGCACGGCAGCGACGCAGGAAGTGTTCATCGAAAATGTCGGCCAGCCGACGCTCGCCTGCATAAGGCCGGCCGTGCAGGCCCTGCAGGATCTCGGCATGCACCGCAAGGTGCAACTGATCGTCTCCGGCGGCATCCGCAACGGCGCCGATGTCGCCAAGGCGCTGGCACTCGGCGTTGACGCGGTATCGATCGGCACGGCGGCACTCGTGGCGCTCGGCGACAATGATCCCCGCTGGGAGGCGGAGTACAATGAACTCGGCACTACGTCAGGCGCCTATGACGACTGGCATGAGGGCAAAGACCCCGCCGGCATCACCACGCAGGACCCGGAACTGATGAAGCGGGTCGACCCCGTGGCCGCCGGGCGCCGGCTGGCGAACTATTTGAAGGTGATGACGCTGGAGGCGCAGACGATCGCCCGCGCCTGCGGCAAGAACAGCCTGCACAATCTCGAACCCGAGGACCTCGTCGCTTTGACGATCGAGGCAGCCGCCATGGCTGGCGTGCCGCTGGCCGGCACCAACTGGATACCGGGGAAGAACGGCTTCTAGAACACATCCAAAGACATAAGCGAGGAACTATAATGGGGAACGATCTCGCCGCATTCGCCAAAGAGCACGGCGTCAAATATTTCATGATTTCCTACACTGACCTGTTCAGTGGCCAGCGTGCCAAGCTGGTGCCAGCGCAGGCGATATCAGACATGCAGAAGGACGGTGCCGGCTTTGCCGGATTCGCCACCTGGCTCGATCTGACGCCGGCGCATCCGGACATGCTGGCGGTGCCGGATCCGGACTCGGTCATCCAGCTGCCATGGAAACCTGAAGTCGCCTGGGTTGCCGCCACCTGCATCATGGATGACAAGGAGGTCGACCAGGCGCCGCGCAACACGCTGAAGCGTCTGATCGCCGAGGCCGCCGCCGACGGCATGCATGTCAAGACCGGCGTCGAGGCCGAGTTCTTCCTGATCTCGCCGGACGGCAAGGCGATCTCCGACGAATACGACACGGCATCGAAGCCTTGCTACGACCAGCAAGCCGTGATGCGCCGCTACGATGTCATCGCCGAGATCTGCGACCACATGCTGGCGCTCGGCTGGGGCGCCTACCAGAACGACCACGAGGACGCCAACGGCCAGTTCGAGATGAACTGGGCCTTCGACGACGCGCTGCCGACCGCCGACAAGCATTCCTTCTTCAAGTTCATGGTCAAGTCGATCGCGGAAAAGCATGGGCTACGCGCCACCTTCATGCCCAAACCCTTCCAGGGCCTGACCGGCAATGGCTGCCATGCTCATATCTCAGTCTGGGACAAATCGGGCAAGACCAATGTCTTCGCCGACAATTCGATGGAGCTCGGTCTTTCTGCCAAGGGCAAGAACTTCCTCGGCGGCATCATGAAGCATGCTTCGGCGCTCGCCGCGATCACCAACCCGACGGTGAATTCCTACAAGCGCATCAACGCGCCGCGCACCATTTCGGGCGCTACCTGGGCGCCGAACACGGTGACCTGGACCGGCAACAACCGCACCCACATGGTGCGAGTGCCTGGCCCCGGCCGCTTCGAATTGCGCCTGCCGGATGGCGCCGCCAACCCTTATCTCTTGCAGGCAG
Organism: Mesorhizobium sp. SARCC-RB16n; assembly: GCF_008520305.1. Classification (GTDB taxonomy): domain Bacteria; phylum Pseudomonadota; class Alphaproteobacteria; order Rhizobiales; family Rhizobiaceae; genus Mesorhizobium. The sequence continues at coordinate 441,395 of NZ_ML703263.1, forward strand.
TCATCATCGCCGCCGGCCTCGACGGCATCCGCTCGAAGGCCGATCCGGGCAAGCGCTACGACATCGACATGTACCAACACGGCCACACGGTGAAGGGCGCACCGAAGCTGCCGCTCAACCTGCTCGATGCGCTGCGCGAGTTCGACAAGGACAAATCGCTTAAGGCGGCGCTGGGTGAGGAATTCTCGTCGGCATATCTAAAGCTCAAGCATCAGGAATGGAATTCCTATGCTTCGCACTTCACGCAATGGGAGCGCGACCACACGCTGGACATCTAGAGCATCGGACCGAAAAGTGTGACACGGTTTTCGGCGAATCCGATGCGTCAGGAAAGTTCCTGTTTGGGGCGAGCGACCTCGGAATGAACGTATGAAATACTCGATCTTCTCGCTCGCCCGCGCCGCTCTTTCCGGCCACAAGAACTGGCAACGCACTTGGCGCGACGCCGCCCCGAAGGACCGCTACGATGTGGTGATCATCGGTGGCGGCGGCCATGGGCTCGCCACCGCCTGGTTCCTGGCCAGCGAGTTCGGCATCAAAAATGTCGCCGTGCTGGAAAAGGGCTGGATCGGCTCCGGCAATGCTGGCCGCAACACCACCATCATCCGCTCCAATTACGGCCTGCCCGGCAATACCGGCTTCTACGAATTGTCGATGAAGTTGTGGGAGCGGATGGAGCAGGATCTCAATTACAATGCGATGGTCAGCCAGCGCGGCGTCATCAACCTCTACCATTCCGACGCGCAGCGCGACGCCTATGCGCGGCGCGGCAACACCATGCGCATCAACGGCATCGACGCCGAACTGCTCGACCTGGCGGCGGTCAAGAAGATGATCCCGTTCCTGAACTTCGACAATGCGCGCTTTCCCGTGCAGGGCGGATTGCTGCAGCGGCGCGGCGGCACGGCGCGGCATGATGCCGTGGCCTGGGGCTATGCCCACGCTGCCAGCGAACTTGGCGTCGACATCATCCAGAATTGCGAAGTCACCGGCTTTGTCAGGGACGCGAACGGCAAGGTGACCGGCGTCGAGACCTCGCGCGGCAGGATCGGCGCCGGCAAGGTCGGCATGGCGGTGGCCGGCTCCTCGTCGCGGGTCGCTGCAATGGCCGGCCTGCGGTTGCCGATCGAAAGCCATGTGCTGCAGGCCTTCGTCTCGGAGGCGATCAAGCCGCTCATCCCCGGCGTCATGACGTTTGGGGCCGGCCATTTCTATGTCAGCCAATCCGACAAGGGCGGGCTGGTCTTCGGCGGCGACATCGATGGCTACAATTCCTACGCCCAGCGCGGCAATATGCCTGTCATGGAAGATGTCTGCGAGGGCGGCATGGCACTGATGCCGATGATCGGCCGCGTGCGCCTGTTGCGCCAATGGGGCGGCATCATGGACATGTCGATGGACGGCTCGCCGATCATCGACAAGACACCGGTGGACGGGCTCTATCTCAATGCCGGCTGGTGCTATGGCGGCTTCAAGGCGACGCCGGGTTCGGGCTTTGTCTTCGCCCATCTGCTTGCCCGCGACGAATCGCACGAGGAAGCTGCAAGGTTTCGCCTGGACCGATTCCGGACTGGCGCCATGATCGACGAAAAGGGCCAGGGCGCCCAACCGAACCTGCACTGAGGACGGTCACATGCGCATTGTCTGTCCCTTCTGCGGCGAACGCGAACTCGGCGAATTCACCTATCTCGGCGACGCCAAGCCGGTGCGGCCGGCACCTGGAGCATCCGAAGACGAGGTCTACGATTACGTCTATCTGCGCGACAACATCGCCGGTGTGATGGATGAGAACTGGTACCATGGCGGCGGCTGCCGGGCCTGGCTGAAGGTCACTCGCAACACGCTGACGCACGAGATTTCAGCGGTCGAACCGGCGGCGGGTGCCGGGGCCAGGCAGGTTGCGAAATGAATATCTTCTGTCAACTCGGCGTCGCCCCTCACCTGCCTGCCGGCATCCTCTCCCCGTATAGGGACGGGGAGAGGGGTGCTGCCGTCGCCGATTTCGCCAATCGCCAACGTTGCAAGAAGGGAGCCGGCGTTGCGGCCAGCCCCCTTCTCCCCGTCACTATACGGGGAGAAGTGCACGGCAGGGCGATGAGGGACGGCGCAAGCCTTCCGATTGTGAGGCGTGCATCGTGACTTCCTTTCAATCCAATCGCCTGGCCAACGGCGGTCTCGTCGACCGCTCCGCGCCGTTCAACTTCCGCTTCGACGGCAAGAGCTTCTCCGGTTTCAAAGGCGACACGCTTGCCTCGGCATTGGTTGCCAACGGCGTCAAGCTGGTCGGCCGCTCGTTCAAATATCACCGCCCGCGCGGCATCCTGACGGCCGGGTCGGAAGAGCCCAACGCACTGGTGGAACTGCGCAGCGGTGCACGGCGCGAGCCGAACACCAAGGCGACGACGGCAGAGCTCTATGACGGGCTCGTCGCCGCCAGCCAGAACCGTTGGCCGTCGCTCGACTTCGACGTGATGTCGGTCAACCAACTGTTCGCGCCGATCTTCGTCGCCGGCTTCTACTACAAGACCTTCATGTGGCCGGCGAAGTTCTGGGAGGCGATCTACGAACCGGCGATCCGCCGCGCCGCCGGCCTCGGCCGCGCAGCGGGCATCGCCGATCCCGACCATTACGACAAGGCTTGGGCGCATTGCGACGTGCTGATCGCCGGATCCGGCCCGACGGGCCTCGCGGCCGCTCTCGCGGCAGGCCGCAGCGGCGCCCGCGTCCTGTTGTGCGAAGAGGATTTTATCCTCGGCGGGCGTCTGCTTTCGGATGGCGGCACGATCGACGGAATGCCGGCGGCCGAATGGCTTTCACGGACGCTCGACGAGCTTGTCGCGATGCCTGATGTCCGCATCATGACGCGCACGACGCTGTTCGGCGTCTATGATGGCGGCACCTATGGCGCGATCGAGCGCGTCAGCGACCACCTGCCCTCGCCGCCGGAGTACCAGGTGCGCCAGCGACTGTGGCGGATCGTGGCCAAGCGCTGCGTCGTCGCGGCAGGCGCGCTCGAACGGCCAATCGTCTTTGCCGGCAACGACACGCCGGGCGTGATGATGGCGTCCGCGATGCGCAGCTATATCGCACGTTACGCTGCGGCACCGGCCAAGCGCATCGCGCTGTTCACCAACAATGAGGACGGATGGCGCACGGTCGAGGCAGCACTCGGCGCCGGGCTGCAGGTTGCGGCCGTGATCGACGCGCGCGCGGAAATCTCGCCCGAGCACCGCTCGCTTGCCAGCAAGGGCGGCTTTCCCGTTCTGCATGGCTCCGTCAGCGGCATCGATGGTGGCAAGAATGGCGTGCGCAGGATTTCCGTCTCGCTCACCGGCGGCGCGCGTGCCGAAGTGGAAGCCGACGGACTTGCCGTTTCGGGCGGATGGAACCCGGCGGTCGGGCTCACCTCCTATCATCGCGGCCGGCCGAAATGGCGCGACGATATCGCCGCCTTCGTGCCCGATGGCGCGCCTCCGGGAATGGTTGCGGCTGGTGCCGCCAACGGCGCCTTCGGGCTTGGCGCCTGCCTGCGCGAAGGATTTGCGGCGGGCGCGGCGGCTGCACGTGATGCCGGACATGGCAATGGTTCAGGCTCCACGCCGGTGGCCGACGACGAGGCGTTTTCGCTCACACCGCTCTGGCATGTTGCCGGCAAGGGTAAAGCCTTCGTCGACCAGCAGCATGATGTCACCGCATCCGATATCGAGCTGGCGCAGCGCGAAGGTTTTGAATCGGTCGAGCACCTGAAGCGCTACACCACGCTCGGCATGGCGACCGACCAGGGCAAGACCTCGAACGTCGCCGGCCTCGCCATCATGGCGGTGGTCACTGGCAAGTCCATTCCCGAGACCGGCACGACAATCTACCGGCCACCTTATGTGCCGGTCGCCATCGGCGCCTTCGCCGGCCATCATCGCGACGAGAATTTTCATGCGACGCGGCTGACGCCGTCGCATCATTGGGCCGTCGAACAGGGCGCGGTGTTCGTCGACACCGGGCTGTGGAAGCGCGCGCAATGGTATCCGCGCGCCGGCGAGAAGGACTGGCTGGAGTCCGTAACCCGCGAGGTCAAGGCGGTGCGCGGCGGTGTCGGCTTCTGCGATGTCTCGACACTCGGCAAGATCGACGTGCACGGCGCGGACGCCGGCGCCTTCCTCGACCGCGTCTACATCAACACCTTCTCCAACCTCGCGGTGGGAAAGGCGCGCTATGGGCTTATGCTGCGCGAGGACGGCATCGTCTACGACGACGGCACGACGTCGCGGCTGGCCGAGGACCACTATTTCCTGACCACCACCACGGCCAAGGCCGGGCTGGTGATGCAGCATCTCGAATTCTGCCGGCAGGTGTTGTTTCCGGAGCTCGATGTCCAGTTGACGTCGGTCTCCGACCAGTGGGCGCAATTTTCGATCGCCGGACCCAAAACCCGCGACCTGTTGAAAGAGATCGTCGATCCTTCGGAAGACCTTTCCAACGAGGGTTTTCCCTTCATGGGCGCACGCGAAGTCGCGTTGCGCGGCGGCGTCAGGGCGCGGCTGTTCCGCATCTCCTTCTCCGGCGAAATGGCGTTCGAGATTTCGGTGCCGGCGCGCTACGGCGAGGCGATGGCCCGCAATCTGATGATTGCGGGCAAGCCGTTCGGCGTGACGCCTTACGGCACCGAGGCGCTCGGCGTCATGCGTATCGAAAAGGGTCATGTCGCCGGACCGGAACTCAGCGGCACGACCACCGCCGCCGATCTCGGCCTCGGCAAGATGATGTCGACCAAGAAGGATTTCATCGGCCGCGTCATGGCCGGCCGGGAGGCGCTGGTGGCAGCGGATCGGCAGGTCGTCGTCGGCGTCAAGCCGGTCGACAAGGCACACCGCTTGCGCTCCGGCGCGCATATCATTCCGAAGGGGCAGACACCTGGACCCAGCAATGACCAAGGCTATGTCACCTCGGTCTGCTTCTCGCCGACGGTTGATCAGTGGATCGGGCTCGCCCTCGTCGAACGCGGCCGCGAGCGCATTGGCGAGATCGTGAACGCACATGATCCGCTGCGCGGCGAGGACTACGATGCCGTGATTTGCAATCCCGTCTTCTACGATCCGGATGGAGGGCGCCAGCGTGGCTGAGTTTTCGTGGGAAACCCGCAGTCCGCTCGATCGCGCGCTTGTCGGCGGCGCCCACGGTGCGCAAGGCGAAGTCGGCGTGGCGCTGACCGAGATCCGCAATTTCGACCTCGTCCAGGTTATTGCGCGGCGCGGCAGGGCGCCTGATATGGCGAGCGCCGCTCGTGCGCATTTCGGCGTTGCGGTTCCGGAAACGCCGAAGGCAGTCCGGGCTTCGGACGCCACGCTGATCTGGTCGGGACCGGACCAGTTCTTCGTCCTGTCGAATGGCGGCAAGCATGGGATGGACGCGCTCGGCCAGGCGTTTTCGTCCTCAGCTTCGCTGTCGGACCAGTCACATGCGCGGGTGTTGATCAGCATTTCCGGCGACAAGGCGCGCGCCCTGCTCGCCAAGCTGTCGTCGATCGATCTGTATCCGGCGGCGTTCCCTGTCGGAGCCGCGGCAGCCACCTCGATGGACCACACCAGCGTCATGCTGTGGCGCGGCAATGATGCGCCGGACGAACAGGCTGTGTTCAACGTTCTGGTGTTCGCGACCTTCGCCGAAAGCCTGTGGCACACGATGCTGGACTCGGGTGCCGAATATGGTGTCGAGATCGGGCATTCGGAGGACCTGGCATAGCTGTGCGCTTCTTCCCTGCCTTGCCAAACTCCGCTCCGCTGCTATTCTTGCTGCTAAAATAATTTTACACACAGGCAAACTTGTTTCTCGAACCTCGAGTTGAGATGAGCCAGTCGCCCTACCCCGCCGTGACAGCCGGACCGCCCAGGCCAAGCCTGATCCTGCGGCCCGGCCAGATCGCGCTGCCGGCCGGCGTGGAGCGCTATACCGTACAGGGCAATGGCGCGGTCCTGATCGAGGTCGAGGCCGGCGACACGATCACGGTTCGCAATGTCGAGGGTGGCCAGGCCTGCGAATTGCTGGCCTGGGACAAGTCGGGCGTCACCGACCCCAGCATTCTCGGCGAAAAATCCAATAGCAATGCCGCCGGCGTCAAGGCGCTGCTCGCCGAGGGCGACGACAGTCTCGGCACACTGCGCCGCGGACTCGAACGTCGCCAGGTTCAGCTTGACCAGGCCAAGGCGGTGCGCGTGTTTGGCGGCGCCACTCCGGCCGGTACCGAGCAGGCATTCGCGATAGCGCGCGATGGTGCGATGCTGATTGGCGCGCCCGGCGGACCGATGCTGGTCGATGGCCACGACACGGCGACGCCACTCAGCGTCATCGTGCGGCGAAACACGATCCGCCTGAAGGCAAAATCCCGGCTTGCCGATCCACTGGCCGATCCGGTGCTCGATCTGCGCGTCCATTCGGCGACGGCGGAATCCTATTTCGTCAAGGCGGGCGACTATCTGCAGATCATCGATGTCGACGGGCGCCAGTGCACCGACTTCCAGTGTTTCTCGGCGCGCAAGCTGGACAAGGGGCTCGACCATCCGCTCGACGTCACGACGACGCGCACGCTGATGGGCGCGAGCTATCCGATGCCCGGCCTGCATTCGAAATATTATGACCAGGACATGGAGCCGTTGGTCGAGGTGGTGCAGGACACGTGCGGCCGGCACGACGCTTTCGCGCTCGCCTGCGCTGCCAAATATTACGACGATATCGGCTATCCCGGCCACACCAACTGCTCTGAGAATTTCAACCGTGCGCTGGACGGCAAGGGCGTCAATCCCCGCGCCGGCTGGATGGCGATCAATTTCTTCTTCAACACGGCGATCGACGCGCATGGCGTCATGGTGTCGGACGAGCCATGGTCGCGGGCCGGCGACTATGTGCTGCTCAGGGCGCTGACCGACATCGTCTGCGTCTCCTCCGCCTGCCCCGACGACACGACGCCGGCCAATGGCTGGGACCTGACCGACATCCACGTGCGGACCTATTCCGGCCAGCACAAATTCTCGCGAGCGATCGCCAGACGCATGACGCCCGATTCGGAACCGAAAATGACCCGCGAGACAGCCTTTCACCAGAGCTTTGCCAAGCACACGCGCGACTTCGTCGAGTACAGGGGCTATTGGCTGGCCAATTCCTTCGCCAGGGAAGGAGCCATCGCCGAATACTGGGCCTGCCGGCAAGACGCGGTGATCATGGACCTGTCGCCGCTGCGCAAATTCGAGGTCACCGGCCCGGATTCGGAAGCGCTGCTGCAATACACGCTGACCCGTGACGTCAAGAAACTCGGCATCGGCCAGGTCGTCTACTCCGCCATGTGCTACGAGCATGGCGGCATGATCGACGACGGCACGCTGCTGCGGCTCGGCAAGGATAATTTCCGCTGGGTCGGCGGCGACGACCTGTCCGGCGAATGGCTGCGCGAGACGGCGACAAAGCTCGGCCTCAACGTGCTGGTGCGCTCGTCCACCGACCAGATGCACAATATCGCCGTGCAGGGGCCAAAGAGCCGCGACATCTTGAAAGAGGTGATCTGGACTTCACCCTTACAGCCGTCGATCGAGGAACTTGAATGGTTCCGTTTCGCGGTCGCCCGCATTGGTGGGGGCAATGGCATTCCCGTCGTCGTCTCTCGCACCGGCTACACGGGCGAACTCGGCTACGAGATCTGGTGCCATCCGCGCGACGCCGAAAAGGTGTTCGACGCGATATGGGCAGCCGGCCAGCCGCACGGACTGAAGCCGATGGGCTTGCAGGCGCTCGACATGGTGCGCATCGAGGCCGGGCTGATCTTCGCCGGTTACGAATTTTCCGACCAGACCGATCCGTTCGAGGCCGGCATCGGCTTCACCGTGCCGCTCAAGAGCAAGACCGACGATTTCATCGGCCGCGAGGCGCTGATCCGGCGCAAGGACCATCCGCAGACGAAACTGGTCGGCCTCGACATCGACGGCAATGTCGCCGTCGGCCATGGCGACTGCGTCCATGTCGGCCGTGCCCAGATCGGCGTCGTCACCTCGGGCATGCGCTCGCCTGTGCTGAGCAAGAACATCGCTCTGGCGCGGCTCGACGTCACCCACGCCGCCATCGGCACGGAGGTCGAGATCGGCAAGCTCGACGGCCATGCCAAGCGGCTGCCGGCGCGGGTCGTTGCCTTTGCCCACTACGATCCGCAAAAGACCAAACCACGTTCCTGAGCTGCCCTTTTGGGATCACAAAGCCTCCGTCGTCGACGCCGACGGAGGCTTTGCCGTTCGCGCGCGTAAGCGTGATGTGCATGGCTTCACAAATCGCTTGACGTGAAAGCGCGCCGGATCAATCTTCACTCTTAAGAAAAAAATACGACTGAGTGGAAACACTGCGGCCGGAACAATCATTTGCCGGGGAGCAAGCTTCGCGTAGCCGAGGCATCGCTGGCGGGGAACATCGAAAAAGGGGAACTCATCGACATGAGCACGATAAGTACGGTCCTGGACCAGCCTGCCGAAAGCAAGCTGCTCAGGCATATCGACTGGCGCGGCGCCTTCTGGGTGGCGAGCGGCGTTCCGGCGCTGGTTCTGTTCTCGATCGGCGGCATTGCCGGCACGACGGGAAAGCTGGCCTTCCTGATCTGGACGGTGTCCATGATCATGGGCTTCCTGCAGTCCTTTACCTATGCCGAGATCGCCGGCCTGTTTCCGAACAAGTCTGGTGGCGCCTCGATCTACGGCGCCACGGCCTGGCTGCGCTATTCCAAGTTCATCGCGCCGCTGTCGGTGTGGTGCAACTGGTTCGCCTGGTCGCCGGTGCTGTCGCTCGGCTGTTCGATCGCCGCCGCCTACATCCTCAACGCGCTGGCGCCGGTGCCGCTGTTCACCGAAACCTCGCCCGATGTCGTCGCCTACATCGCCGCGCATGCCGGAACGAGTGCCGCCGATGCCATCACGGCGGTGACGGCCGCGGCGACGCCGGCGATCCGCAACTGGACGCTGTGGAGCCACACGCTGGGACCGGTTTCGTTCACGCTCAACGCCACCTTCTTCATCGGCGCGGTGCTGATGCTGATCATCTTCTCGATCCAGCATCGCGGCATCCTGGGCACCGCCAGCGTGCAGAAATATATCGGCCTGCTGGTCATCATCCCGATGCTGATCGTGGGCGTGGTGCCGATCTTCACCGGTCAGATCGACTGGTCGAACTTTTCGCCGCTGGTGCCGCTCGCCGCCGCTTACGCACCCGAGCCCGGATCCTGGAACATCGCCGGCTGGACATTGGCGCTCGGCGGCATGTTCATCGCCGCGTGGTCGACCTATGGTTTTGAGACCGCCGTCTGCTACACGTCGGAATTCAAGAACCCCGGCACCGATACGTTCAAGGCGATCTTCTATTCCGGCCTGCTCTGCATGCTCCTCTTCATCCTGGTGCCCTTCACCTTCCAGGGCGTGCTGGGCCTGAACGGCATGCTGGCGACGCCGATCGTCGATGGCTCCGGCGTGGCCGATGCGCTGGCCGGCATGGTCGGCGGCGGCAAGCTCATCCACAGTCTGCTTGTGATGCTGATGATCCTGGCGCTGGTGCTGTGCATCATGACAGCGATGGCCGGCTCCTCGCGCACGCTCTACCAGGGCTCGGTCGATGGCTGGCTGCCGCGCTATCTCAGTCACGTCAACGAGCATGGCGCGCCGACGCGGGCCATGTGGACCGACCTCTGCTTCAATCTGGTCGTGCTGGCCATCGCCTCGGCCGACGCGACGAGCTTCTTCTTCATCCTCGCCGTGTCGAACTGCGGCTACATCATCTTCAACTTCCTCAACCTCAATGCCGGCTGGATCCACCGCATCGACAACGGTCATATCGTACGGCCATGGAAAGCGCCGAGCTGGCTCTTGGGGATCGGGGCGATCTTCGCCTATGTCAACGCCATCTTCATGGGCGCAGGCGCCAAGGTGTGGAACCCGATGGCGCTGTGGGCGGGGCTGATCACGGCCGCGCTGATCATCCCGGTGTTCTGCTTCCGCCACTATATCCAGGACAAGGGCAAATTCCCCGATCATATGCTGGCCGACCTCGGCATGGCGGGAGCCGACCTTTCGGTCAAAAAGGCGGGCATGCTGCCCTATCTGACGCTGGTCGCCGGCGTGGCGGTCATGCTCATCGCCAATTGGGTATTCGTCATCTGATGATCTGACCGCGGCCCAAGCCACTGCATCAAGGAAAACCGGCCGGTCGATTTGCGACCGGCCGGTTTTTTCTTATTCCGCCGCCAACGCCAATTGCGGCCGTTCGATGCCTTCGATCTCTCCTGGCTCCTGGGCCTGCTCGTCGGTCTTCGCCTTCTTCGGCTCGCGGCCGAAGAAGAGCGCATATCCCGCCGGCAGCACCAGGATGGTCAGCACGGTCGCGACCAGAATACCGCCCATCATGGCGTAGGCGAGCGGGCCCCAGAACACGGCGCGCGAGATCGGGATCAGTGCCAGCACCGCGGTCATCGCCGTCAGCACGATCGGCCTGAAGCGGCGCACCGCCGAGCCGATGATCGCTTCGGAACGATCCATGCCCCTGGCAATGTCCTGGTCGATCTGGTCGACCAGGATGATCGAGTTGCGCATGATGATGCCGAGCAGCGCGATGACGCCGAGGATGGCGACGAAGCCGAATGGCGCGCCGCTGATCAGCAGAGCCGCGGCAGCGCCGATGATGCCGAGCGGGCCGGTCGCCAGCACCAGCATCGCCTTGCCGAAGTTCTGTAGCTGGATCATCAGCAGCACGACGATGATGGCCAGCATGATCGGCGCCTTGGCGGCAATCGAAGCCTGGCTTTCGGCCGAATCCTCGGCCCCGCCCTGAATCTCGATCTTGTAACCGGGCGCCAGGCCGTCGCGCAGACCCTGCATGTCCTTGTACATCTTGGTGACGACGTCGTTGGACTGCACGCCGTCGGGCAAAGTGGCGCGCACCGAGATGGTCGGCAGGCGGTCGCGGCGCCACTCTATGCCTTGCTCCAGCACAGGCACCACCTTGGCGACCTGCGACAGCGGCACGAAGCCGCCGAAATCGGTCGGGATATAGACCGAGTCGACCGAGGACAGCAGGCTGCGGCTGGCATCCGGCTCGCGGGCGACGATGGACACCGTCTCCTCGCCGTCACGGAAATCGTCGAGCGGCGCGCCGGACATCGCGGCCTGCAGCATCTGGCGGATGCGCTGCGAGGTGACGCCGAGCGCACGGGCGCGATCCTGGTCGATGACCAGCTTCATCGCCGGCACTGGCTCCAGCCAGTCGTCATGAACGGCGCCAAGCAGCGGATCCTCGCGGAACTTCGCCTTCACCTGGTCGGCGATGCGGCGCACCTCCTGACGATCCGGACCCATGACGCGCATCTGCACGGGCCAGCCCGTCGGCGGTCCGAGGAACAGGCGGTCAACCTTGGCGCGGATCGACGGGAAATCCTGCGCCAGAACCGTGCGCAGCTTGACGATCAGCCGCTCGCGGGCCGGCTCGTCATTGGCCATGACAAGCATCTGGGCGAAATTCGGGTTGCGCAGTTGCTGGTCGAGCGGCAGGAAGAAGCGCGGGGCGCCTTCGCCGATATAGGTGGCGATGAAACGCTTGTCCTTGTCGTCCATCATCTTGGCTTCCAGGGCCTTGGCCTGCGTCTCGACTTCCTTGATGCTGGTGCCTTCCGGCAGCCAGAGGTCGACGAGGATTTCGGGCCGAGACGATTGTGGGAAGAAGTTCTGCGGGATGAACTGGAAGGCCCACAGGCTGGTGCCGAAGGTCACCAGCGTCATGACCAGCACGATGATGCGGTGGCGCACCGCCCAGCCGACGGTCGAGCGAAGCCGGCGGTAGAAACGCGTGTCGAAGGCATCGTGGTGGGTGCCGGCATGCTTGCGCTGCTTGAGGATCATATGCCCCAGCCACGGCGTGAAATAGACCGCCACGAACCACGACACGATCAGCGCGATGCCGACGACATAGAACAGGGTGCGCACATATTCGCCAGCCGTCGAGGCGGCGAAGCCGACCGGGATGAAGCCGGCGGTGGTGATCAGCGTGCCGGTCAGCATCGGGAAGGCGGTCGAGGAATAGGCGAAGCTCGCCGCCTCGATCTTGACCAACCCCTCCTCGAGCTTCCGCTCCATCATCTCGACGACGATCATGGCATCGTCGACGAGCAAGCCGAGCGCGATGATCAGCGCGCCCAGCGAGATGCGCTGCAGGTCGATGCCGATTTCGTACATGATGGCGAATGTGGCGGCGAGCACCAGCGGTATGGCGATGGCGATCACCAGGCCCGAGCGCCAGCCGATCGACAGGAACGAGACGACAAGCACGATCAGCAGCGCCTCGCCGAGCGCATGCATGAACTCGGCGACCGCGTCCGTGACGACGCCGGGCTGGTCGGAAATCTGGTCGACCGAAACGCCATAGGGAAGCGCTTCCTCGAAGTGCTTGTAGGTCGCCTCGACATCCTTGCCGACGTCGGTGACCTTAAAACCCTTGGCCATGACGACGCCAAGCTGCACGCTGTCATGACCATTGAAGCGGTATTTGCGCTGGAAGGGATCTTCCAGCCCCGAAGTGACGGTGGCGATGTCGCCCAGCCGGGTGACCTGACCGCCGGCGCGCAGGCGCAGCTCGCGGATGTCGGCGGCCTTGGCGACGTCGCCTTCGACCGAAATGCGCACCGAATTGACGCCGGTATCGACGGAACCAGCCGGGTCGACGTTGTTCTGGCCCTTGATCGCGTTCTGCAGGTCGGTCAGCGTCAGGCCGCGTTCGGCCAGCGCCTTGGACGAGACGTCGATGTAGAGTTTTTCCGGCTGGTCGCCGATGATGACCGCCTTTTCGACGCCAGGCGTCGTCAAGAGCATATCGCGCGCCTGGATGGCGAACTTCTTCAGCTCCGGATAGGAGAAGCCGTCGCCGCTGATCGAATGCAGCGTGATGAAGGTGTCACCGAATTCGTCGTTGAAATAGGGGCCGAGCAGGCCCTGCGGCAGGTCGCCCTGGATATCGCTGACCTTCTTGCGCACCTGATAGAAGGCGTCCTTGACTTCTTCGGCATTGGTGTCGCCCTTGATCTGGACGGTGATAATGGCGCTGCCGGCCCGGGTGAAGGAACGCACGAAGTCGAGATGCGGCGTCTCCTGCAGTTTGCGCTCGATCTTGTTGACGACCTGGTCTTCCATCTCCTGGATCGAGGAGCCCGGCCAGATCGCCTGCACGACCATGACGCGGAAGGTGAAGTCGGGATCTTCCTTCTGGCCCATGCGCATCAGGCCGAGCGCGCCGGCGATGATGATCAGCCCGAACAGGAACCGTGCGATGGAGGGATGGCCGATTGCCCAACGCGAGAGATTGAAGGGCCGCTTTTCTTCAGTGGAGGTCGTCATCGGTGCTGGTCCACTTTGCTTGGTTGCCGGCGCCCTGGTGCTTCGAGGATGTGCTTCGAAGAAGCCTGGCGCGCAAAACGAAATCATCTGCGTTCGATACTGGTTTCCGGGCGGCGTCGCTCTTCGAGCGGAGAGACACTCATCGCGGTGGGACGCGAGGATCGATGCGGGGGTACATCGGCCTTGACGTCTCGACCTTCGGGCGTGCGCCGCCCGGAAACCTGCGGCCGCGGGAACGCGCGGCCGACCTGTCTGTCGTCAGCGCAGCTGGCTGGCGCCCTCGGCCGAGGCGGACTGCTGTGTAACGCCGCCGGCGAGTTTTACCTTGAGGTTCTCGGTCATGAACTGTGTACCGGCGGCGACCACGACATCGCCCGGTTTCAATCCCTCCGCGACCCGCACGCCATCGGCGGCAAACTCTGCGACCTTGACCGGACGGGCATGAACCGTGTCGGCGCCACGATCGACGGTCCAGACGATCGACTGGCTGTCTTTCTCGGCGAGCGCGCTCAGTGGGATAGACACGAGCTGCTTTTCATTGGCTGCCGACGCTTCGATATTTGCGGTCATGCCGAGAAGCACGCGCGGGTCGTTGGGCAGGCTGACGCGGACGGCAAAGGTGCGCGACTGCGGATCGGCGCTGCCGGCGACCTCGCGAACCTTGCCGTCCAGCGCCAGAGCGGCATCGGACCAGAAGCCCGCCTTGACGTCCTTGCCCGGCTTGAATTGCGCGATCTCCATTTCCGGAACCGCGATCAGCACTTCCTTTTCGCCATCAACCGCGACGGTGACCACCGGCGTGCCCGACCCGACCACCTGGCCGACATCGGCGTTGACCGCCGTGACGATGCCGTCCCTGTCGGCCTTGAGGTCGGTGTAGCCGACCTGGTTCCTAGCCTGGGCAAGCGTCGAGCGGGCGGAGTCGCGCGTGGCGACAGCCTGGTCATAAGTCAGCGTTGCCTGTTCGAGCTGCGATTTCGGCGCGAAGTTCTTGGCGAAAAGCTGCTCGGCGCGCTTGCGGGCGAGTTCGACGGTCTCGACCTGCCGTTCGGAGGCATCCAGCGCGGCCTGCGCGCTCTTGACCGACAGGTCATAGTCGGAGGGATCGATGCGGGCGAGCACATCGCCAGGCGCCACGCGCTGGCCGATGTCGACGAGACGTTCGGTGATCTTGCCGTTGACGCGGAAACCCAGCGTGCTCTCGGTCCGGGCACGCACCGATCCGGAATAGGACAGCGTGCGGGTGTCATGCGCCTGGGCGATCTCGACTACCTTGACCGGGCGGATGATGTCCTTCACCTCCGCTTTTTCCTGCGAGCAGCCGGCAAGCCCAAGCGATGCGACGATCAGGCCGGCAGCTGGCAGCTTGCGAAGGATGGAACTGGGCAAAAACATCTTGATACTCCCGACTGGAGACGGACTGTCGACACCGGCACCGACTGGCGGCGGCTATTTCAAGGCTCTGATGGCATAATCGATGAGCTCTTCGGGCATCGCCCGATTGGTCTTTGCGAGGCACTGCGCCACCATCTGCGGATGGCACAGGATGACGGTGGCGGCACCGAAGCAACGCGACGCGGTCACCGGATCCTGCTTCCTGAACTCGCCGGCTTCGATGCCATCGCTGATCACTTCGGCGAAGAGATCGTGGATGCTGTCGACATGCTTGTCGATGACGCCCCAGTCGCGCTCGAGGGCGACGATGACCATCTCGTGGACCTTCTGGTCGTCGAGCATGACCTCCATCGTCATCTTGTACTGCGCATGCACGTAGCGCCGCAGCCGCTCCTCGGCGCTGATCGGCAGGTGCATGATCTCGTAGGCCATCTTGTAGCTGGCGCCGAGCATCCGGCCACAGACGGCCTGGTGGATTTCGACCTTGGAAGCAAAGAAACGATAGATGTTGGCCGGCGACATGCCGAGTTCGCGGGCAATGTCGGCGACGTTGGTCTTGCCGTAGCCATAGTGCCGGAACAGGCGCTCCGCACAATCGAGAATGCGCGTTACATTTTCCTGTCGGGCGACGTCGGCGACGATGTTGGCGGCTTCGGACATAGCTCTCTGTCAAATAACGAGTGACGAATTTCGATTTTCGTCAGTCGTAAATCGAAAAAGGCGGGATGTCAACGCGAATTCGACGTACGCGTACAATAGGTGACAGATGGTGACACCCCGTAGACGGAACCAGGCGGTCCAACGATGCGGGGCCACAAAAATATTTACGCTAAGCTGCGTGAGGCATCAGGCGACCTTGGCCATTTCCCGCAGCCGGAACTTTTGGATCTTGCCGGTCGAGGTCTTCGGTATCTCGGCGAAGATCACCGCTTTCGGCACCTTGAAGCGGGCGAGTAGCGCCCGGCAGTGCTCGATGATCTCCGCTTCGCTCGCCTCCTTGCCCGGCTTCAGCTCGACATAGGCGACAGGCACCTCGCCCCATTTGTCGTCATGACGCGCCACGACGCCGCAGGAGGCGACGGCGGGATGCTTGTAGAGCGCGTCCTCGACCTCGATCGAGGAAATGTTCTCGCCGCCGGAGATGATGATGTCCTTGGAGCGGTCCTTGAGCTGGATGTAGCCGTCGGGGTGCATGACCCCGAGATCGCCCGAGTGGAACCAGCCGCCGGCGAAAGCCTCGTCCGTTGCCTTGCGGTTCTTCAGGTAGCCCTTCATGACAATGTTGCCACGGAACATCACCTCGCCGATGGTCTCGCCATCGGCGGGCGTTTCGGCCATGGTCTCGGGATCCATCACCGTCAAGCCTTCGAGCGCGGCATAGCGCACGCCCTGCCGTGCCTTCTTGCCCGCCCTCGCCCCTTTGTCGAGTGCGTCCCAGCCATTATGCCATTCGTTGACGACAGCCGGACCGTAGGTTTCGGTCAATCCGTAGAGATGGGTGACGGCAAAGCCGGCGTCCGCCATGCCCGACAGCACGGCTTCGGGCGGCGGCGCGGCCGCCGTGTTGAAGGTGACCGTTTGCGCAAACGCGCGCTTGTCCTCCTCCCTGGCGTTGATCAGCACCGACATGACCACCGGCGCGCCGCATAGATGGGTGACGCCGTGATCGGCGATCGCGTCATAGATCGGCTTCGGCCGCACCCAGCGCAGGCAGACATGCGTGCCGGCCTGGACGGCGAGCGTCCAGGGAAAACACCAGCCATTGCAATGGAACATCGGCAGGGTCCAGAGATAGACCGCGTGCTTGGCCATGCCGGCATGAATGGTGTTGGTGTAGGCCATCAGCGCGGCACCCCGGTGATGGTAGACGACGCCCTTGGGATTGCCTGTCGTGCCCGACGTGTAGTTGAGCGAGATGGCGTCCCATTCGTCGTCGGGCATCGACCACGTGAAATCCTCGTCGCCGCCAGCGACAAAATCCTCATAGTCTGATGTGCCGACCCGCTCGCCTTTCGGATAGGGCGCGTCAGCGGCGTAATCGGGATCGTCGTAGTCGATGACCAGCGGCTTGGCCTTGGCCAGACCGAGCGCCTCGCGCACGACTCCGGAAAACTCGCGATCGACGATCAGCACCTTGGTCTCGGCATGATCGAGCTGAAAGGCGATGACCGCTGCATCAAGGCGCGTGTTGAGCGAGTGCAGCACCGCTTTGGTCATCGGCACGCCGAAATGCGCCTCCAGCATCGGCGGCGTGTTCGACAGCATGACCGTCACCGTATCGCCCTTGCCGATGCCGTGCTTGTGCAGCGCCGACGCGAGCTTCAGGGAGCAGCGCCAGAAATCGCGATAGCTGATGCGCTGTCCCCCATGGATGATGGCAATGCGGTCGGGATAGGTTCTTGCCGCGCGCTCCAGATAGGTGAGCGGCGTCAGCGGCTGGTGGTTGGCGGCGTTCCTGTCGAGATCCTGTTCGTAGGGATTGGCCATCCCGTCCTCCCCAAAGTCTTTTCGAGCGTTCTAACCCCAGGCTCGTCGTCACGCTATCCCCCCTGAAGGGCTGAGAATGCTATACTGCGCCGACTTGCTGGAATGGTGATCTCGATCGAGCCGCCCCGGCAGAAGATTCCTTCCTGTTCATCCAAATTTGACTTTTGTCGAGAGCCGTGACTATTGTCAGCCAAGGAGGCGGCATGGCGATCCGACCGGCAGAACAGCTCATCCACAAGGCGGCCTGGCTTTACTATGCCCATGGGCTTCGCCAGGACGAAGTGGCCAATCAACTCAACATTTCGCGCGCTTCCGTCGCCATGTATCTGCGCAAGGCGCGCGAGACAGGCATCGTCAACATTTCGACCTCGACGCAGCTCTTCACCGACGACGTCATGGCGCGCAGGCTGGAAGACGCGCTCAAGCTCGACGCCGTCTGGATCGCCCCGGAAAACGCCTATCTCGCCGACCCCTCGACCGATATCGCGGTGCTGGCGGCAAGCGTCTTCCTGGAACTCGTCAGAAAAGGCGACCGCATCGGCGTCGCCTGGGGCCGCACCGTCTACACCATCGCCGACATCATGTCCTATGCCGACCTGCAGGACGTCACCGTGGTGCAGCTCTGCGGCAATCTCGGCGCGCCCTATTCCTACCGGCCCGACCAGTGCACGATGGAAATCGCGCGGCGGCTTAACGCCAAGGGCCTGAACTTCTACGCGCCTCTGGTGCTGTCGACCGAGGACCTGGCGCAAGGCCTGCGCGCCGAGCCGGTGATCCGCGACCAGCTTGCCGGGATCAGCGACTGCGATCTCGCGCTCTATTCCATCGGCGCGGTCGATGCCGACAGCCATCTGGTGAAGTGCGGCGCGCTGACGGCAGCCGAGATGGCGGCACTGCGCAGGGAAGGTGCCGCCGGTGTCATTGCCGGGCAGATCATCGATGCCGGTGGCGAGTTGCTCGACTGCAGCTACAACCGGCGGGTGATCTCGGCGGGGCTTGCTTCACTGCGCGTCATCGGGAAACGGCTGATGGTCGTGCAGGAAGACAGCAAGTTCGAGCCGCTGCTCGCGGCGATCGCCGGCGGCCTCTGCACGCATCTTGTGGTCGGCGCGCGCATGGCGCAGCGGCTGCTCGATCATGCTGGAACGTCAGCAGAAAAGGCATCCTGAAAAAACCAATCCTTTGCCGACGCATTGTCATCAAGGCGTCGCGGCATTCCTGTTTCACCACTCAAAGACAGCAACTGGACGAAGCGAACATGAAGAATCTGTGGAACGACGACGCGGCCGAAAAACTCGTTGCCGACTATGCAAAGAAGGGTGTCGGCCGCGACCTGGCCTTGCGTGTCTACACGACGCGGCTTCTGGGCGGCGTGCCACAGCTGGTCCTGCACGGCGGCGGCAACACCTCCTGCAAGATCAAGGCGACCGACCTCGTCGGCGACGAATGGGACGTGCTGTGTGTCAAGGGCAGCGGCTGGGACATGGCCGTCATCGAGCCGCAGGGCCTGCCCGCCGTCAAGATGGGCGCCCTGCTCAAGGCGCGTAAGCTGGACAGGCTTTCCGACGAGGATATGGTCGCGCTGCAGCGGGCGAACCTCATCGACCCCGCCTCGCCCAACCCTTCGGTCGAGACCCTGCTGCATGCCTTCCTGCCGCACAAATTCGTCGACCACACCCATTCGACCGCCATCCTGGCCATTGTCGACCAGGAAGACAGCAAGCCGCTGGTGGCAAAGGTGTTCGGAGCAAGGATGGGCTACGTACCCTACATCATGCCGGGCTTCGACCTCGCCAAGGCGGCGGCCGATGTCTTCGATGCCGATCCAGATGTCGAAGGCCTGATCCTCGACAAGCACGGCATCTTCACTTTCGGCGACGACGCCAGGCAGGCCTACGACCGGATGATCCACTATGTGAACGTCGCCGAGGACTATGTAGCCAAGCACGCCAAGCCGCAGCCGGCCAAGGCGGCATTGCCGGCAAGGCTGGCGACGCCGGCTTCCATTGCGCCCATGCTGCGCGGCGCTGTCGCGGCGCCACGCGGCGAAGGCCGCTTCGACCGCATGATCAGCGATTTCCGCACCTCGGACGCGATCGTCGATTTCATCAACTCGACTGCGATCGCCGACTATGCCGGACGCGGCGTGTCGACGCCGGATCTGTCGATCCGCATCAAGACAGGTCCGATGGCCGTGCCGGCACCCGATGCCGACAAGGTCGGCGACTACAAGGCGGTGATCAAGAGCCATGTCGACGCTTTCGCCAGCGTTTATCGCGCCTATTTCGAAACCAATGACGCGCTCGACGACGTCAAGCGCACCATGCTCGATCCGATGCCGCGGCTGACGCTGGTGCCGGGGCTCGGCATGTTCGGTCATGGCCGCACGTTGAAGGATGCCAGGATCGCATCGGACGTCGGCGAGATGTGGATCGAGGCCGTGCGCGGCGCCGAGGCGGTCGGGCGTTTCCACCCGTTGTCCAAGGCGGACCTGTTCCCACTCGAATACTGGTCGCTGGAACAGGCCAAGCTCGCCTCCAACAAGCCGAAGCCGCTGACCGGACAGGTGGTGCTGATCACCGGTGGCGCCGGCGCAATCGGTGCGGCGACCGCAAAACTGTTTGCCGACAATGGCGCCCATGCCGTCGTCGTCGATCTCGACGCTGAAAAGGCCGCCGATGCCGCAAAAAAAGCCGGCAACAATTCGATCGGCGTTGGCGCCGACATCACCGACCCCGCTCAGATGCGTGCCGCCTTCGACAAGGCGGTCGCCGTGTTCGGCGGCGTCGACATATTGGTGTCCAATGCGGGTGCTGCCTGGGAAGGCCGCATCGGCGAGCTTGACGATGCGCTGCTGCGCAAGAGCTTCGAGCTCAATTTCTTCGCCCACCAGTCGGCGGCGCAGAACGCCGTGCGCATCATGCTCGAACAGGGCACCGGCGGCGCGCTGTTGTTCAACACCTCCAAGCAGGCGGTCAATCCGGGCCCGAAATTCGGCGCCTATGGTGTGCCGAAAGCGGCGACGCTGTTCCTGTCCAGGCAATACGCGCTCGACTACGGCGCCCATGGCATCCGCTCCAACGCGGTGAATGCCGATCGCATCCGCTCCGGGCTGTTGACCGACGCGATGATCGCCAGCCGCTCGGGCGCGCGCGGCGTGTCGGAAAAGGAATACATGTCAGGCAATCTGCTCGGCCAGGAAGTGACGGCGCAGGATGTGGCACAGGCGTTCCTGCATCACGCACTGGCCGATCGCACCACCGCCGACGTGACGACGGTCGACGGCGGCAACATCGCCGCGGCGCTGCGGTAAGCATCTCCCGACAGGCAACAAAAAAGGGCGGCTCACTGGCCGCCCTTTTCCGTCCTGTACTGGCGAGCCTTACTTCGCGTTCGGGTTCGGCATCCAGGCGGGCATGGCGACATCGGCATGGGCGAACTGCGGCAGCTTGGCCGACAGGTCTTCCATGTTCTTGATGTCCTTGTCGATCAGCTCCTTCTGGGTGATCAGCGTCGGCGGCACGATGACGTTGTGGCCGGGATCTTCGCCGGCGAGCAGTTGCGCCAGCGCGCGCACCGAGACCTGGCCGACGACGGCCGGGTTGGTTGCCGCGGTCGCGGCCCAGGCACTGTCGGGCTCACGCATCGCCGCGATGTCGGACGTCGAAATGTCGGCCGAATAGATCTTGATCTTCTTGTTCAGGCCCGCTTCGTCGACGGCGATCTTCACGCCCTTGGCGAATTCGTCATAGGGGGCAAACATCACGTTGATGTCGGGGTGCGCCGACAGCACCGAGCGCGCCTGGTTGGCGACGGAGTTGGCGATCGGATTGTCGAGCGTGCCGAACATGGCGGCTTCCTTGATGCCGGCATATTTCTTCTTCACGTCGACCCAGGTTTCGTTGCGGCGGTCGAGCGGCGCAATGCCGGCGACATAGACATAGCCGGCATTCCAGCTTTCGCCATTGTCCTTGACCGCCTGCTCGAGCGCCAGCCGCGCCAGGTCCTTGTCCGACTGTTCGACCTGCGGGATTTTGGGGTTTTCTACATTGACGTCGAAAGCCACCACCTTGATGCCGGCGTCGACGGCGCGCTGGGCGGCATCCTTCATCGATTCCGTCAAGCCGTGCTGGATGATGATGCCCTGCACGCCGAGCGCGATGGCCTGGTCGACCATATCGGATTGAAGCGCGGCGTCCTGGCGGCTGTCGAGCACGCGCAGGTCGATGCCGAGCGCCTTCGACTGCGCCTCGACGCCCGAGAGATAGGCCTGGAAGAAGTAACCGGTCGAGAGATAACGCACCAGCGCGATCTTGACGCCGGGCTTGTCGAATGGCGCCGGCTTGTCCGCGGCAAATGCCCCCTGCATCAGCATGGTTGCGCCGGCCAGCCCGAGCGCCACTTTCCCCAGAACTCTTCTTGTGATGTTCACCTTGTTTTCCTCCACTTTTGTTGAACCCAAAATCCTGTCCGGCCGAATGCTAGCCCCTGTCCCTGCCCGAAAGGGCAAAGGTGAAGACAAGGGCGACGACCAGAACCACGCCCTTGACGAAATCCTGCGTGTAGTAGGGCGCGTTCATCATCGTCAGGCCTTGCAGCAAGATGCCGACGAACAGCGCGCCGACGGCGGTACCGAAGGCGTTCGGCTTGGCGGCGCCGAGCACCGCGTAGCCGATCAGCGCCGCGGCAACCGCATCGAGCAGCAGATTATTACCCGAGGCGATGTCGCCGCGTCCAAGCCGGGCGGCGAGCAAAATGCCGCCGATCGAGGCAAAAACTCCTGAAATAACGTAGGCCCAGATCTTGTATGCCTTGACAGGCGCTCCGGCGAGTTCGGCGGCGCGCTCATTGGAGCCGACGGCATACATCATGCGTCCGAAACGGGTGTATTCGAGGAAGAACCAGATAAGCAGCGCCAGCACCAGAAGCACGACGACCGACACCGGAATGAGGTTCGGGATGAAGAAATCGAAGCGGTGGCGGCCAAGCGCCAGGAAGGCATCGGAGAATTTGCCGTTGGCGACCGAGCCGTCGGGCATGGTCATGCCGGTGGCGATCGAGCGGCCTTCTGTCGGGATGCGCTGCAGGCCGACCAGCAGGAACATCATGCCGAGCGTCGCCAAAAGGTCCGGCACGCGCATGTAGACGATCAGCCAGCCATTGATCAGGCCGACAAGGGCGCCGATCAACAGGCAGACGATGACCGCCACGAGCGCGTTCTGCTCCAGCACCACCATGACATAGGCCGCCGCCATCATGGCCGAGGTCGCGACCGAGCCTATCGACAGGTCGAAACCGCCGACCACCAGGGTGGCGGTAACGCCGAGCGCCAGCACGCCGGTGATGGCGACCGACTGGAAGATGAAGACTGCACTTTGCGGCGAGACGAACCCGTCCGGCGGCGATCGCGAAATAGGCGACCAATCCGAACAGCAGCACGATGAACCCATAGCGGATGGCATAGTCGCGCAGCGTCATTCGGCGCACCCCGGCGCCGCTGCCGTTTTTACCCAACTCCAACCCATGGTCTCTCCATTCCAATTCCATTCACCGCCCCCCTCAGGCAGCGCTGTGCAGCGGTCCGCCGGCGACCTCGGCCAAAAGGCGGTCGAGGTCGACATCGGCATTGCGGTGTTCGCCGACGATCGTATGCTCCGACATCACCAGGATGCGATCGGCCGTCTCCAGCGCTTCGTCGAGTTCGGTGACGAACAAGAGCGTGGCACGGCCATTGGCGCTTGCCCTCAGCTTGGCGGCGATGTCGCGCCTTGCCGAAATGTCGACGCCCTGGAACGGCTCGTCGAGGATGAACAGCGCGGCATGCTGCGCCATCCAGCGGGCGACCATCACCTTCTGCTGGTTGCCGCCGGACAGCGCCGACATCTCGTCCTTCTCCGAGCGGCAGACGATGCCGAGTTGCTCGATCTGCCGGCGCGCGGTGGCGCGTTCGAGGCGGCGCTTGAGCACGCTGAAATTCGACATACGCTTCAGGAAAGGCAGGCTGACATTGCGCTCTATGTTGAAGCCACCGACGATGCCGCTGCTGGCGCGATCCTTGGCGACGAGGAACACGCCGGCGGCGATCGCGTCGCCCGCCGAGCGCGGCGCGTAAGGCTTGCCGTTCATCGTCATGGTGCCAGCGAGCGGCCGGCGCACACCGAACAGCGTTTCGGCAAGAGCGGTCTTGCCGACGCCAACGAGGCCGGTGATGGCGACGACCTCGCCATCGCCAAGCGTCAGCGAGATAGGCCGGGCACCCTGCGCGATGCGCAGCCCCTCGATGGTCAGGACCGCCCTGGCCGAACTCCTGGCGACGATCTGGTCGAGATGGATCTTGCGGCCGAGCATGGCGTTGACCGCGCCTTCATAGTCGAGCGGCTTGGTGTCGAAGGCGCCCGAGACGACCCCATCGCGCATCGAGACGATGCGGTCGGCGAGCCGCCTGATGTCCGACATGCGGTGAGAGATATAGAGGATCGCCACGCCTTGCTCGCGCAGCCGGTCGACCAGCGCGAACAGCCTGTCGGCTTCGGCACTGGAGAGCGACGAGGTCGGCTCATCGAGGATCAGCACTTTCGGCTGGTGCGCCAGCGCTCGGGCAATCGCCACCATCTGGCGGTCGGCCAGCGACAGATCGCTGACGCGTGCCTTGAGATCGATGGCCAACCCCATGCGGTCGGCGACCGCCTTGGCTTCGCGGCGCACGCGGACGGGGTTGAACAGGGTCGGCACGCCTTTGCCGCTCAGCCTGTCGAGCGTGAGATTGGTGGCGACATCGAGGTCGGCGACAACACCGTCATTGATGTTCTGGTGCACGGTGACGACGCCGGCGCGGATCGCTTCCGCCGGCGTGTTCGGTGCGAAGTCCTGGCCGGCGAGCGTCATGGTGCCGCCGCCACGCTCGTAGACGCCGCTGACGATCTTGACGAGGGTGGATTTGCCGGCGCCGTTGGCGCCCATCAGCACGGTCACTTCACCGGCATGGAGGTCCAGCGCGATGCCGCCAAGCACCTCGTTGCGGCCAAAGGATTTCCTCAGTCCCTCTACGCGGAACACGGCATTGCCGACCATGCGTTCCTCCCTGACGACGACGCTATGGTCAATATCGGCAATTGTCAACACGATTGACAATTGCCAGACAGCTTCCTAGCTTGGCCCCGCCGCCAAGGCTCCCTTATGATCGGAGCACACAGGCGGGAGGGATGAGGATGACTGGGAAATTGCCGTTCGAAGCATTGTCGGTGGAGACGCTCGCAACACGTCTCGGCATGAACGAAGCGCTCTGCGCGAAGATCGGCAGGGACGCGAGCGCCTGGAAAGTCCGCGAAGTCGGGGACGGCAATCTGAACCTGGTGTTCATCGTCGAAGGCGCCAGTGGCGGCGCCATCGTCAAGCAGGCCCTGCCCTATGTCCGCCTCGTCGGCGACAGCTGGCCGCTGCCGCTCAAACGCTCCTTCTTCGAGTATCACGCGCTGACCCGGCAAGAGGCGCGTGCGCCGGGTTCGGTGCCGGCGATCTACTACTTCGACGAGGTCCAGGCTCTGATCATCATGGAATATCTGGCGCCGCCACACATCATTCTCAGGCGCGCCCTGATCGACGGGCGCCAGTTGCCGAACATTGCCAGGGATATCGGCCTGTTCATGGCCCGTACGCTGTTCCGCGGATCCGACCTGTCGATGGTGACCAAGGATCGCAAGGCGGACCTGGCGCTGTTCGCCGACAATATCGAACTCTGCGACATCACCGAGAACCTGGTGTTCTCAGACCCCTATTTCGACGCCAAGATGAACCGCCACACCAGTCCGCAGCTCGACGGGCTGGTGGCCGAGTTCCGGGCCGACCGCGACCTCAAGGTGGAGGCGCAACGGCTGAAGCACATCTTCGCCGCCAATGCCGAGACGCTTCTGCATGGCGACCTGCATTCCGGCTCGATCATGGTCACCGACCAGGAAACGCGGATGATCGATCCCGAGTTCGCCTTCTACGGCCCGATGGCGTTCGACGTCGGCATGCTGCTCGCCAATTTCTGGATGTCGTTCTTCTCGCAACGCGGGCATGAGCGGAAGGGCAAGCGCGATGCCATGCGCGCCTATCTGCTCGATGTCGTCGTCGAGACATGGGCGGTGTTCCGTGCCGAGTTCTCGCATCTGTGGCGCACCGAGCGGAACGGCATGCTTTACCAGAAGAGCCTGTTCGAGGATCAGGGCGACAGGCTGGGCGCCGAGCAGGCACTCGATCATGTGCTGCACCAGATCTGGGACGATCTGCTCGGCTTTGCCGGCATCGAGGTGCACAGACGCATCCTCGGCCTCGCCCACAATGCGGACTTCGAGACCATTGCCGATGAAGATCTGCGCGCCAGTTGTGAGGCGAAGGCGCTGAAATTCGGCCGTCATATCGCCGTCAACCGGCGCCAGATCCATAGCATCGACGAGGTCAACAATCTGGCCGCGCTGATCGAACGGGAGAACAGCATTTGAACGTCGGCGAACGCCACTATCGGACCATCTGGCTGAGCGACGACGGCCGCTCGGTTGAGATCATCGACCAGCGCTGGCTGCCGCATGAATTCCGCGTCGAGAAGCTCGACACGGTCGCCGGCATCGCCACCGCGATCCGCGACATGTGGGTGCGCGGCGCACCGTTGATCGGGGTCACCGCGGCCTACGGCGTCGCCATGCAGATGGCGGATGATGCATCCGACGAAGCGCTCGACACTGTGTGGGAAACTCTGCACGAGACACGACCGACGGCAATCAACCTGCGCTGGGCGCTGGACGAGATGCGGCGTTTCCTGCAGCCTTTGCCGACAGAACAACGCGCCGCGGCCGCCTATCGGCGCGCCAGTGAAATCGCCGACGAGGACGTTGGGCTGAACCGCGCGATTGGCAAGAACGGCCTTGAAATCATCAAGGCGATCGCGGCGCACAAACAGCCCGGCGAGCCGGTCAACATCCTCACCCATTGCAATGCCGGCTGGCTGGCGACGGTCGACTACGGCACAGCGACTTCACCGATCTACCTCGCTGTCGAAGCTGGCATTCCCGTCCATGTCTATGTCGATGAAACACGCCCGCGCAACCAGGGCGCCCAACTGACCGCCTGGGAAATGGCCGGCCACGGGGTGCCGCACACGCTGATCGTCGACAATGCCGGCGGCCATCTGATGCAGCGCGGCGCGATCGACATGGTCATCGTCGGCACCGACCGCACCACCGCCGACGGCGATGTCTGCAACAAGATCGGCACCTATCTGAAGGCGCTCGCCGCAGCCGACAATGACGTGCCGTTCTATGTCGCGCTGCCCTCTCCCACCATCGACTGGACGGTGGGCGACGGCCTCGCCGAAATCCCGATCGAGGAGCGCTCGGGCGACGAGGTGTCGCTGGTCTGGGGCAAGACCGCCAAGGGCGAAATCGCCCAGGTGCGTGTGTCGCCCGAAGCAACACCGGCAAGGAACCCCGCCTTCGACGTGACGCCGGCACGGCTGGTGACCGGACTGATCACCGAGCGCGGCATCGCCAAGGCATCGCGCGAAGGGCTGATGGCGATGTTCCCCGAGCGGGGATAGCAGGACCGGGCGGCGTCATCCGTCAGAGCGGTCCAGCGATAGAATCGCCGATCCGCTCCAACTCTCTGTTTTTACGCAATTCCCGACGGAGCCCGCCGCACACTTTCCTGAAATGCTTCAGTAGAGCGGCTTGCCCATGTGCTTCGGCGTCGGCCACTGCGCCGTGATCCCGGGCTGTACCGGCCGTTCGAGGTAGGTCGCCAGAACCACGTAGCTGCGCGTCGAGGTGACGCCGGGTGTCTCGTAGAGACGCAACAGCAGGCCTTCGAGTGCCTTGGTGTCCTCGGTACGCACCTTGAGCAAGACGCATGTATCGCCGGCGACGGTGTGGATCTCCTCGACTTCGGGATATTCCGAGATCGCCATCAATTCCGGGGTCTTGCCCCAGCCACTGGTGTCGATGTGGACGAAGGTGAGCAGCGGCTTTCTCACCGCGTTGGGATCGATGATGGCGGCCGTACTGCGGATAGCGCCGCTGCGCCGAAGCCGCTTGACGCGCTCATGCGCTGCCGGCGGCGACAGGCCGACGCGATCGCCGAGCTCGGCATAGCTGACCGTCGCGTCGTCGACCAGAACGCCTAATATCTTTCGGTCGGTCGCGTCGACATCCCGGGCCGCCGGCCTGTTCCGCGGAATGCCATCTGTTTCTTTATCCATATCGACATTCCCGATTGTCACGGAATTTAATACGGCCATTATGATGATATGTCGAACAATGATCAATCTGCAACCTTGGGCGCGGACACCAGGCCGCCCATCCCGGCCCTTGCCTATCTCCTGACCGGATGCATCGCCGTGATCGGCTCGAATTCGCTGGTGCTGGGCCCGATCGCTCCGTCGGTGGCCGTATCGTTCGCGACCAGCGTTCCCAGGGTGATGATGGCGGCGGCGGCCTTCGGCCTCGGCACATCGGCGAGCGCCCTGTTCCTGGCACGCCATATCGACCGGGTCGGGGCGCGCCGAATGCTGCAGGCGGCCTTGCTGCTGCTGGCACTGGCCTTAGTCGCCAGCGCGGCCGCGCCGACGGTGAGCGCGCTGGTTGCCGCGCAGCTTGTCGCAGGCATTGCCGCCGGTGTCGCCATGCCGGCAATCTATGCCAGTGCCGCGGCCATCGCCCCGCCTGGCCGCGAAAGCGGCACGATCGGCGTGGTGCTGACCGGATGGACGCTCAGCATGGTGGCCGGCGTTTCGCTGTCGGCGGTGCTTGCCGATCTCGTTCACTGGCGCGCCGTCTTCGCCGCCGTGGCGCTGCTTGCCACACTGGCGCTCTGCGGTCTCAGCGCATCGTCGCTCCCGGACGTCAGAAAGACCGGGCCGGCGCCCGCGCCGTTCGAGGCGCTGAACATCCCCGGCATTGTGCCGCTGCTGGTTGCCTGCGGCGCCTTCATGACCGCCTTCTACGGTGTCTATGGCTATCTTGGCGATCACCTTCATAGCGGACTTGGGCAGCCGGTCAGCGCCAACGGTCTGGCGGCCCTCGCCTACGGCGCAGGGTTTGGCACGGCGGCGCTCTTCGACGGCACCATTGATCGCCTGGGCGCCCAGCGCGTCATGCCTTTCGCCTATCTTCTCGTCGCCATGGTCTACGTGGCGATCGCCGCGACCAGCGACAGTTATGGCCTGACGCTCGCCATGGTTACCGCCTGGGGGCTTGCCAATCATTTCGGCCTGAACGTGCTGGTGATGCGCCTGTCGGCGCTCGATCCGTCACGGCGGGGCACGATCATGGGTCTGAACAGCGCGGTGACCTATCTCGCGGTGTTCGTCGGCACCACCGGCTTCGGGCCGCTCTATTCCGGATTCGGCTTTACCACATGCGCGATGGTCGCGGCGGTGCTGATGCTGGTTGCAGCCTCGGCCGCAGCGTGGCGCACCCGATAGAGCCATCCTCTCATCGCATTGCTCCAGTCGACAGAACGTAATTGGCCAGCGGCCTCTGGCGCAGTTGACAGCGGCACCCCCATCCTTCCATACAGAGCCGTTAATGTTCTCAGGGCGGGGTGAAAGTCCCCACCGGCGGTAACGGTTTCGGCCGAAGCCCGCGAGCGCTTTCCGGCAAAACCGGAAAGGTCAGCAGATCCGGTGTGATTCCGGAGCCGACGGTTAGAGTCCGGATGAAAGAGAACGAAACGAAAAACGGACCGCTTCGGCGGGCCGGATTTCGTATCGTGCGTCCTGATTCTGGTTCGAAACGGAAGGATGGACCCATGAATCAGCATTCCCACAAAGACTATGAAACAATCCGCATCGCCGTCATCAGGGCGCGCTGGCATGCCGACATTGTCGACCAGTGCGTGCAAGCCTTCGAGGCGGAGCTGGCCGAGATCGGCGGCGGACGCTTTGCCGTCGACGTCTTCGACGTGCCCGGCGCCTACGAGATTCCGCTGCATGCCAAGACACTCGCGGGGACCGGCCGCTATGCCGCGATTCTGGGCACGGCGTTCGTCGTCAATGGCGGCATCTACCGGCACGACTTCGTCGCCGGCGCCGTCATCGACGGCATGATGAACGTGCAACTTTCGACCGGCGTGCCGGTGCTTTCGGCGGTGCTCACGCCGCACAATTTTCACGACAGCGCCGAGCACCATCGCTTCTTCTTCGAGCACTTCACGGTCAAGGGGGAGGAAGCGGCCAAGGCCTGTGTGCAGATCCTGGCCGCGCGGGAAAAGATCGCGGCCTGAAGCACTGAAGCCGGGTGGAAATCCCGGTGACAGCCGGTAGTATCGGATGCATGTCGCCCAAAACTGCGCAGCGGTTTTGGGACAAGACATGCACAAGACAAAGACCTGGAAACGCGTCGCGTGAATTCATTTCAGCGCAATGGGTTTCCAGGAAACTGCCGAGTTCGGGAGGATGCCGGTGCAGACCAAGAAGATCATCAATGACGGCAACCGCGCCGTCGACGAGATGCTCGAAGGGATCCTGGCCGCGCATTCTCGCCATCTCACAAGCGTGGAGGGCAGCCCGCGCTCGATCATCGCCCGCGACGGACCGCGGCCCGGCAAGGTCGGGCTGGTGATCGGCGGCGGCTCCGGCCACGAGCCAACCTTTCTCGGCTTTGTCGGCAAGGGGCTGGCGGACGCGGCGGCCATCGGCAACGTCTTTGCCTCGCCACCACCGGATCCGATCCTCGAATGCGCCAAGGCGGTCAGCGGCGGCGCCGGCGTCCTGTTCATGTACGGCAACTATGCCGGCGACGTGATGAATTTCGACATGGCGGCCGAGATGGCCGGCATGGACGATATCGAGGTGCGCACCGTATTGACCACCGACGACGTCGCCTCGGCACCGCTTGACCAGCGGCAGAAGCGCCGTGGTGTCGCCGGCAATTTCTTCATCTTCAAGGCGGCCGGCGCGGCCTGCGACCTCATGCTCTCCCTCGATGAATGCGAACGCATCGCGCGCAAGGCCAACGACCGCACCTTCACCATGGGCGTGGCACTGTCGCCCTGCTCGCTGCCGCAGACGCGGCGGCCGAACTTCGAGATCGGCGCGGACGAG
This sequence comes from Mesorhizobium sp. SARCC-RB16n, assembly GCF_008520305.1. Taxonomy (GTDB): domain Bacteria; phylum Pseudomonadota; class Alphaproteobacteria; order Rhizobiales; family Rhizobiaceae; genus Mesorhizobium. The sequence goes on from NZ_ML703263.1 coordinate 471,743, forward strand.
ATGGAGATCGGCATGGGCATCCATGGCGAACCCGGCATCGCGCGCGGCAAGCTCGGGACCGCCGATGAGATCACCGACGAGATGGTCGACAAGATTTTAGCCGAGATGGCGCCGAAGCGCGGCGACAAGGTCGCGGTGCTGGTCAATTCGCTGGGATCGACGCCGCTGATGGAGCTCTACATCATGAACCGCCGGGTCAGGCAGAGGCTCGATGCAATCGGCGTTTCCGTCCACGCGACCTGGGTCGGCAATTACTGCACGTCGCTGGAAATGGCCGGTGCTTCGGTGACGCTGTTCCATCTCGATGAAGAATTGCAGGCGATGCTCGACCAGCCCTGCGACTGCGCCATGTTCCGCGCCGGCTGAGGAGCGTTCCATGACCATCGGTGCCTCCGACCTGAAAAGAATGTTCGACGCCATCGCGGTGGCAATCGAAGCAGACAGGGACCGGCTTTGCCAACTCGACGGCGCCATCGGCGACGCCGACCATGGCATTGCCATGGCGCTCGGATTCAACGCCGTGCGCGATGCGCTGGCATCGCTCGACCTTGCGGCGACCGAGCCGACCGCGCTCCTCAACACGGCAGCGAAATCGTTTCTCAATGCCGTCGGCGCGTCCTGCGGTCCACTCTATGCCACGGCCTTCATGCGCGCCGCCGCCGCCGTCAAGGGCAAGGCGACGCTGGCGGACGCCGAATTCGTCGCGCTGCTGCAGGCCATGGCGCAAGGCATCAAGGATCGCGGCAAGGCCGAGATCGGCGAAAAGACAATGATCGACGCCTGGCAACCCGGGGCAGAAGCGGCCATCGCTGCAAATGCGGCCGGCAAGCCTTTGGCGGAAAGCCTTGGGTCAGCCCTTGCCGCCGCCGAGCGCGGCGCGGAAGCGACAAAGCACATGATCGCGGCCAAAGGCCGTTCCTCGCGGCTCGGCGAGCGGTCGCTTGGCCACATGGATCCGGGCGCTGCATCGGCCGTCACCGTCATCCATGCCATGACAAAAAGCATGGGCTAACGCCTCACACCGACCAACCACCGCGCAGGGCCGCGCCACCCATAGGGATTGCCGCTTCAGGCACCCACGGGAGGCACGGCCGTGCCAATGCCCGGCTATAGCTTCAGATCGAAATTGATCTTGAAGGTATGTCCCTGCGCGTCCCTGGCGATCTGGCCGGAATAGGACGCACCCAGCGTGGCGTTGGACGACAGGAGAACGTCGAACCCGGTTTCGAGCGCCAGCGCATCCCTGGCGATCGGCACGCCCGAAATGGTGAAGGATGCTTCGGTGTTGAAGGTCAGATTTGAGGTCGGACCGACGTCGCCATAGGCGTGCTGCCAGCCCAGCATGCCGTGCAGGGGCAGCCTTGGTCGCGCCCGTGTCGAACTGGGTCGAGGCCCGAACGCCGAACGTCGAGAAGGTTTTTTCGGTGCTCGTCCCCTGAGCTGACAGTGCCGATGTCGTGCCGCCGGTTTCAGTGAAGCTATCGGCCTTCAGATGGACATAGGCGAGGTTGGCGAAGGGCTCGAAGGCATTGCGGCCAATGTCGAACCGGTAGGACACTTCGCTGAAAGCCTGCGCCGTTGCGGCATTGTAGTCGGCCGAGAGCTGTTCGCTGAAGGCGGGGAAGACGACGCTGCGCCTGGTCTCGATGTCATGCCAGCCATAGATCGCGCCGGCGCGGAAACCGAACTGGCCCAACTGCGTGCCGGCATAGACACCGAGATTGTAGTTGTCGCTCGAGCCCGACGAGGCGCGGTCGGTGACATCGAAGCTCGAGTGGCTGTAGCCGCCAAGCACGCCGAGCCTCCAGTTTCCGAGAGGTGCGTCGGCGCCGCCGATGAATCCAGCGGTGTTGCGGCCGAAGGCGGCGGCATCGCCGGAAGCCTTCGCATCGCCGGTCATCGCAAGCGCCTCGCTCCAGATCACGATGCCGTCGGCGGTGGAGGGCGCGGCGTGCATGCCGCCGGCGTCGATGCTGGCGGTCGTCAGGACAGGGGCGGAGACCCCGTCGAAGGCGGATTGCAATCGACTGTTTGCCGCATCCCGCGCGAAGCGGCTGTCTTCGACCAGCGCGCCATTGATGTCGGCATGAATCTCCCCGGAGAGCGCGTTTCCATAGGGGCGCAGATAGCGATAGAAGCCAACCGCTTCTTCGTCAGGGTTGCCCTCCAGCGCTTCGCGATTGAGGATGTACATCGACCAGCCATCCTTCGTCTGGTTGAAGGAAAGACCCTCGATTTCCTGCTCGCCGTCGATTTTCAGATTGCCGAGATTCTCGACTTCGCCCGTCTTGAGGTTTGCCCGGTAGATGATCTTGTCGTCATTGTCGGTGGAAAAATACATCCAGCCGCCGAGCAGCTTGCCGCCCTGTGCCTGGTCGATGGTATGGGTCAGCGGGATGTATTCCTTGAAGCTCCAGTCCGACAGATTGTAGACGGCGATCTCGGTCGCGTTTTCATAGGCCATGCCGTAGCCGAGGCCATTCTTGGCGTCGACAGCCACCCAGCTGGCAATGTCATGGATGCCGTGAGGCGGATTGAGCGAAAAAGCCTGGCCGGTGAAGCTCAGGTCACTCGCGCGGTACACCGCGAAGACCGGGTTTTCGTATTTGCCGCCGGTGACCGGGTCGCGCTGGCTCGAGTCCAGCGAAATGTAGAGCAGCCCGTCGGCATAATCGATATCGCCGATATGGTTCAGCCCGATGTCGGAATATTGCGACGGAAGCTTGAGAGCGTCGGGAATGGCAGGCGAGACATGCATGGAGGGGTTGTAGTTCCTGTCCGTGCGCTCGAGGATATTGGTGCCGGAGAAATACCAGTTCGTGCCGTCCGTGGTCACGCCCTGCTGTTTTGAGGATATCGCGTCACCGGTGAAGGTCGTCTTCTCGACCATGATCCAGGGCTCGACGGCAAACGCCGGCACCGACGTCATGGCAAGGGCGCTGGACAGGACAATGCAGGAGGTTATGGTTTTCGGAAGGCGGGCCGTTCCCTTGAGGGCGGCTTTGCCGGTGAGATCAATCATCTTGGGAGACATTTTTGGCGCGTTCCTGTTGGTGTGTATGATCGACGGCTCGACGCGCACGACATCGACCAACGACGGCAAGGCGCCGTCGGCGATGACAAGACTCGAGATTTTTTGTGGCTCTTCGGGTGCTATCTGCGCTTTGGTTCGTCGATCGCTCTGGCGGGAGGTTCAACGATGTGCTCACTAGGATGGGCACGTGACAATCGTATGAATAATGAGAATAGTATGAAGATTTCGAACGCCCCTCCCCGGGCACCCCGGATGACCTCGCGGATGGCCGGTTCATCCCATTCCGGCCTTCATGCGAGACTGCTCAACGAGATTGGTCTCAGCATCGTGCGCGGCGAATTGGTTCCGGGCGACCAGTTGCCGAATGGCGACGACTGGAGCGCCTCCTATGGCGCAAGCCGCACCGGCCTGCGTGAAGTCGTCAAGGTGCTGGCGGGCAAGGGCATGGTGGAAATGCGCCCTCGTACGGGGACACGCGTGCGCCCCCGCAAGGATTGGAATTTCCTCGATCCGGACGTGCTGCTGTGGCGTTTCGGTTCGAGAACGACGGCCGAGGAGGCGCGCTCCCTGTTCGAACTGCGCCGCGCGATCGAGCCGACGGCAGGTGGGCTGGCCGCGGAGCGCGCCAGTCCGGTGCAGATCGCCGAATTGCGGGCACTCCTCGAAGAGATGGAACGGGCCGGCGACGACGGCGAACGCTTCGCCGTACCGGATCTGGCTTTCCACCAGGCGATCCTGCACATGTCGGGCAACGAGCTGATCGGCTCGCTCGCCGCCCTGATCGAGACCGCACTGGTGATCAGCTTCCGGCTGTCGGACGACAATCCGGCCGGTCAGCGCCACTCGCTCGGCCTGCATCGGCGGATCGTGGAGAACATCGAAAAGCGCGATCCGGCCGCCACCAGCAAGCTGTTGGTCGAGCTGCTGGACGGGGCGGAAGAGGACGTGCGCCGCTCCCTTGCGGCCAGGCTTGGCAGACAGAAATAGGGCCAGCCTTGCCGCACACACCCAGCGGCCAAAGTGGCCCCAGCCTATGCCGGGAACCTGCGAGTCACACGGGCTTTGCCGCGTCGAGCCTGTCGATCGCCTGGACGTTGCCGACCGACGGACCCTTCTCGTCGAACTCCGAGGCCAGCCACGTATCGACGATGGCCTTGGCCAGTTCCGGACCGATGACGCGTGCGCCCATGGTGATGATCTGGGCGTTGTTGGACTTCGCCGCACGCTCGGCCGAATAGGTGTCGTGGGTGAGCGCCGCGCGGATGCCCGGCACCTTGTTGGCCGAGATCGAGACGCCGATGCCGGTACCGCAGAACAGGATGCCGCGATCGTTCTCGCCTTCGACGATCGTCAGGGCAAGTTTCTGCGACAGGTCGGCATAGAAGCCGGCCTGGCTGAGGTCGCTGACGGTGAGGCCGGGCTTGGTCGCCAGATGCGCGGCGATGACATCGAGCAGCGGCTTGCCGGCGCTGTCGGCTCCGATGGCTATTTTCATTTTTTGTCCTTTCCGGTTCGATTGATTCAAATCGCGGCTGACGCGCGGCGCAGGATGTCTATGTAGCCTTCGGCCTGCCAGGCGGAGCGGCCGATGAACAGGCCGTCGATGTTGGGCTGGCCGATCAGTTCCGCGGCATTGCTGGGATTGACGCTGCCGCCATAGAGCACCGGCGGCACGGACGACAGCAGGCCGCCGGCGACCTTCTTGATCAGCGCCTGCTGCTGGTCGGCATAGTCGGAACTGGCCGGAATGCCCTTGTCGCCGATCGCCCAGACCGGCTCGTAGGCGAACAGGATTTTTGCTGCCCTCGCCTCGCCCTCGAGGAATTGCAATGCGCCCTCGACCTGGCTGGTCAGCACCGCATCGGCCTTGCCGCTTTGGCGCTCGGCCAGCGTCTCGCCGAAGCAGATCAGCGGTGTCAGTCCATGCTTGACCGCAGCCGCCGTCTTCAGGCCGACCGTGCGATCGGTCTCGCCGAAATGTTCGCGACGCTCGCTGTGACCAAGTTCGACCAGGTCGAGGCCGCAATCGTTCAGCATCACCGGCGAGATCTCGCCGGTCCAGGCGCCGGCGTCGGCCCAATGCATGTTCTGCGCGCCGACCTTGACGCGCGTTGCCGACAGCGCCTGCCTGACCTCGCGCACCGCCGTGAAGGGCGGGACGACGAAAGGCTGGATGCGTTCGTCGAAACCCGGCACGAAGCCGGCCAGCGTCCCGGCAAAATCAAGCGCCTCGGCGAGCGTCTTGTTCATCTTCCAGCTTGTACCGACCCAGTAAACCACGCGTACTCTCCTTGACCCTCAATCCTTGTCGGCGACCACCGTCAGCGAGACGCCGGCCGCATCCAGCGTCGCGCGCATCCCGGGCTCTGGCTCGCGTCCGGTGAAGACGGCGTCAAATGCCTTGAGATCGGTCAGGAAATGCAGCGCGCTGCGGCCAAACTTGCCGTGATCGACCAGCAGATATTTGCGTGTCGCCGCAGCCATCATCAGCCGCTTGGCCTGCACCACTTCCTGGTCCTGATGGTAGGCGGAGGCGCCGTGGATGGCGGATGACGACAGGAAGGCGACATCGGCGCGCAGCGATCTCAGCGAAGCCTCTGCGAGCAGGCCGAAGAAGCCATGGAATTTCTTCGAGTACTGGCCGCCGAGCGCGATCAGGTTGATGCCTCCGGCACCGGCCAGATCCTGGATGACGGCGAGGTTGTTGGTGATCACCGTCAGTGGCCTGAGATCGGCGAGATGCCGCGCGATGCCGCCCGCCGTTGAGCCGTCGTCGATAATGACCGTCTGGCCGGGCTCGATCATGGCCACGGCTGCCGCCGCGAGGCGCTGCTTTTCCCCAGTCGCCTGCTTCTGCCGGTAGCGAAAATCGCTTTCAAAGAGGCTGCTCGGCTGGATCGAGGCGCCGCCGCGCACCTTGCGCAGGAAGCCGCTCTCCTCCAGGTCGTCGAGGTCGCGGTGCACGGTCATCCTGGAGACGCCAAAACGCGAAGCCAGGTCGTCCACGCTCGCCGCGCCGGCGTCCATCAGGAAGTCCATGATGCCTTGCCGCCTATCGTCGCTCTTCATTGTCGCCGATCCGCCAACACAGAAGCCTGGCTCTCGATTGAGGCCCAGACATAACAGATATCATCGCACAAATATCATATTTTCTGTGATAATGGGATATTTCTATGGGATACTTCGCCGGCTTCTATCGCGACGCTGTAACAAGAATTGCGGCAGGGACGGTCTGTCACGGTTGCGGTTGCGCGGAATTCCGGCCAGAAGCATCGGTGGGCTGAACGATGCGCGGACAGCCCGCAACCACAGGTTTGAAACCAGATACGGGAGACTAATCGTTGGCTCGCATCACACTGAGACAATTGCTCGATCACGCCGCCGAATACGGCTATGGCGTGCCGGCCTTCAACATGAACAACATGGAACAGGGCCTCGCCATCATGGAGGCGGCCGAGGAGACCAAGTCGCCGGTCATCCTGCAGGCGAGCCGCGGTGCGCGCGCCTATGCCAATGACGTGGTGCTGGCCAAGCTGATCGACGCGCTGGTTGAGATCCACCCCGACATCCCGGTCTGCATGCATCTCGACCATGGCAACAACGAAGCCACCTGCGTCACCGCGATCCAGTACGGCTTCACGTCGGTGATGATGGACGGTTCGCTGAAGGAAGACGGCAAGTCCCCGGCCGATTATGCCTATAATTCCGGTATCACCAAACGCGTCGTCGACATGGCGCATTGGGGCGGCGTGTCGGTGGAAGGCGAGATCGGTGTGCTGGGCTCGCTCGAGAGCGGCGGCGGCGAGCAGGAAGACGGCCACGGCGTCGAAGGCGCGATCAGCCACGACCAGCTTTTGACCGATCCGGTGCAGGCCGAACAGTTCGTGCGCGACACCCATGTCGATGCGCTGGCGGTGGCCATGGGCACCAGCCACGGCGCCTATAAATTCTCGCGCAAGCCCGACGGCGCGGTGCTGGCGATGAATGTGATCGAAGAGATCCACCGCCGGCTGCCGAACATGCATCTGGTCATGCACGGCTCGTCCTCGGTGCCGGAGGACCTGCAGGAGATCATCAACAAATATGGCGGCCAGATGAAGCCCACCTGGGGCGTGCCGGTGGAGGAGATCCAGCGCGGCATCAAGCACGGCGTGCGCAAGATCAACATCGACACCGACAACCGCATGGCGCTGACCGGCGCGATCCGAAAGGTGCTGACAGAAAACCCAAGCGAGTTCGATCCGCGCAAATATCTGACACCGGCGATGGCGGCGATGAGGAAGCTCTGCAAGGAGCGCTTCGAGCAATTCGGCACCGCCGGCAATGCGCCGAAGATCAAGCCGCTGCCGATTTCGGAAATGGCCAAGCGCTACAAGTCGGGCAGCCTCGATCCGAAATTTGCCTGAGTTCGATCTGGTTGCATTTCATGGACAGGAGCCGCGTCGGCTCCTGTCCGTTTTCTATCCGGCCTTCGGCAGCAGGCTGGGCCTGCCGGTCTCGATGAAGGGAGCCCAGTAGTCGACCGACTCGCGGATCATGGCGACCACCTGATGGTCGACCGGCTCGCGCTCGCGGAAGGATAGTTCGAGGCAGATTTCGTTTTCGGTGCCGCCGCCGCGCCGCACCGTCTCCAGCAGCTTCTCAGGCGTGATGCGGCCGTCCTTGTTGTGGGCTGCGGTGAACGGCCAATGGCCGCCTTTGTTCATCGACGATTGCTTGATATGGATGATCGGCGACTTCCGGGGGAAGGCTTCGGCCCAGGCATAGGGATCGATATCGGCCGGGTTGGAGGAGGTCACGTCGCCATGGTCGATGTCGACCATCATCTCCAGCGGAATGGCCATGCCGGCAGCATCGATCGCATCCTGCAGCATCCGGCAGCTTTCGATGGTGTGGCCAAACTCGCGGCCAACCGACATGGGCTCCCAGAACAGGTAGCTCAGGCCTGCCGCCCGGGCGTGTTCGGCGACCTCGCGCCAGCAGTCAAGCGCGATGTCGAACAGCCGCGCGCAGCGCTCTGGGTCGTCAAAGTCGCGATGCGTGAAGATGGCGAACTGCGTGCCCATGCCGCCGGCACCAAGCTCGGCCGAGATGTCGGCGAACGTCTTGAACCAATCGACATAGTAGCGGCGCACATCGGCGTCGGGATGGCCGAAATGGTTGAGCCGACCGTAGGGGCCAGTCATTCCCGACGTCACACGCACGCCGGTGCGGTTCAAGGCAGTGCGGAACAGACGGATGAATTTGACGATCGTCGCCGCCGGCCAGCCCGGATTGACGAATTCATGCGTGAGCTGAATGTCTCTGACGCCGATGCCATAAGCGACGGTGTCGATCAGGTCGTCCGGCTCGGCGAAGCGGTTGACCAGCGGATTGGTGTTGAGGGAGAGCGTGAAGGCCAACGTCGCGATCCTTTCAACGCCGTCGCCGAATAGGGGCGGCAACGAGCGCCATCAGCCTGCCCTCGCCTGCCGGCTCGCGCACCAATGCTCGAAGGCCAACCTCTCCTCGGCGGACAGATGCAGACCATGCTTGGTGCGCCGTTCGAGAATGTCGGCCGCATGTTCCGCCCATTCCTGCTCGAACAGATAATTCGCCTCGCGCTCGAAGAAATCCTTGCCGAAGCACCGCCCCAGCGCGGCGAGCGAACGGGCGCCGCCGACCACAGACCGCGTCCTAGTGCCGTAGAGCCGGCCGTAATGCTTGAGCAGCGATGCCGGCATCCATGGATACTCGTTTGCGAGGTCGCCGAGGAACTGTTCGAAGTCGGCATTGGCGATGTCGCCGCCGGGCAGATGCGCCTTCGCGGTCCAGGCTTTGCCCATGTGGGGAAAGAACGGTGCGATCCTGTCCAACGCATGCTCGGCCAGTTTGCGGAAAGTGGTGATCTTGCCGCCGAAGACGGACAGCAGCGGCGCCTGCGCGTCCGGCGCGTCGAGTTCGAAAATATAGTCGCGGGTCACCGCACTCGGATTGTCGGCGTTGTCATCGTAGAGCGGCCTGACGCCGGAGAAGGAATGGACCACATCGCCGCGCGCAAGGCCGCGCTTGAAATAGCGGTTGACCACCCTGATCAGGTAGTCGATCTCGCTCTCCTCCGCGGTCACGTCCTCGGGCCGGCCTTCGTAGGGAATGTCGGTGGTCCCGATCAGCGCGAGATCGGTCTGGTAGGGATTGATGAAGATGACGCGCTTGTCGCTGTTCTGGACGAGATAGGCCTGCCGGCCCTCCCAGAATTTGGGCACGACGATATGGCTGCCCTTGACGAGACGGACATTGCGCCTGGAGTTCTGGCCGGCAACGCGGTTGACGACGTCGTTGACCCAGGGGCCGGCGGCATTGATCAGCGCGCGGGCCCGCACACTGGTCTTGATGCCGGTCCTGGCGTCGCGCATCTCGACGACCCAGAGGCCGCCCTCGCGGCGGGCGGCGGTGCAGGCGGTGCGGGTGAAAACCTTCGCGCCCCGTTCGGCGGCGTCGAGCGCATTGATGACAACGAGGCGGGCATCGTCGACCCAGCAGTCGGAATATTCGAAGCCGCGCTTGAAATTGTCCTTGATCGGCGCCCCCTCGGGCGCGGTGCGCAGGTCGAGCGTGCGGGTGGCCGGCAGCCGCTTGCGGCCGCCGAGATGGTCGTAGAGGAAGAGGCCGAGCCGCACCAGCCATGCCGGCCGGTCGTCGGGGCTGTGCGGCAGCACGAAGCGCATCGGCCAGATGATGTGCGGCGCCGATTCCAGCAGCACTTCGCGCTCGATCAGCGCCTCGCGCACCAGGCGGAACTCGTAATATTCGAGGTAGCGCAGGCCGCCATGGACGAGCTTGCCCGAGCGTGAACTGGTGCCTTGGGCGAGATCGTCCTTTTCGCACAGGATGACCGAAAGGCCACGGCCGGCGGCGTCGCGCGCGATGCCTGCGCCGTTGACGCCGCCGCCAATGACGAAGAGGTCGACGATGTCAGGGCCGTCGCTCATCTCGTATCCATGCCGGGTTTGCGCTCCATGGCCACGGCTCTCAGCACGGATTGACCGGAGGTAGGCCGGCGATGTAGCGGCGGACCTCCTCGGCGGCCTGCTCGGCGGCATAGGTCACGGTGCGGACCGAAGCGCCGGCGATATGTGGCGTCAGCGTCACGTTGGGCAGTTGCAGCAAGGGCCAGTCCGAGGGCACCGGCTCGACCGCGAAGGTTTCCAGCATGGCGCTGGCGATCTGCCCCGAAACCAGCGCCTCGTAGAGCGCGTCGTAGTCGACCAGCGGCCCGCGCGCGGTGTTGACGAAGATCGCGCCCGGCTTCATCCGCGCGATCGTGTCCTTGCCGATCAGGCCACGTGTCTCCCCGGTCACCCGCGAATGCAGCGTGACCACATCGGAGCGCGACAGGAGATCGTCGAGCGCAACCAGTTCGACACCGGCGTTGCGGTCCTCGGCGCTCAACTGCACATAGGGGTCGCTGACCAGGACGTGGCAGCCGAAGGCGCGCAGCAGGCGCACCACTTTCGTGCCGATATTGCCGTAACCGACCACGCCGACGGTCATTTCGCCGAGTTCGCGGCCGGTGCGGTCGGCGCGGTAGAGATCGCCGCGCCATTCCCCCTTGCGCAAGGCCTCGTGGCCGACCCGGATCAGCCGCGTCTCGGCCAGGATGGCGCCGATGGTGAACTCGGCCACGGCGGTCGCGTTTCGGCCGGGCACATTGACCACGGTGATGCCGTTCGCCCTGGCCGCTTCCATATCGATGTTGATCGGGCCGCCGCGCGACACAGCGACCAGCTTGAGCCCCGGCAGCCGCCGCATCATGCCCTCCGACAGGGGCGCCAGCTGCGTGACCAGGATTTCGGCATCGCCGATGAAGTCGACGACCTCGTCGGGACGGCCGAAATATTCCTTGACCTTGTCGAGGCCGAGCGCGGCGTTACCGAACTCCATCGGCTCGTCGGGCCAGGCCGTCTGCAATATCCTGATATCGAGGTCGCCACTGGCGACGTTCTCGATTTTGGCTCGAAACACCTCAGGCAGCATGAAGTTGTCGCCAATGATCGCTATTTTCCTGGGCATACTCGACTTCTCAATTTTCCTGCGATGTCGCCATGGCACGCCAGACCGGCCGCAGGGCCTGGTGCGCCAGCATGTAGGACGGGGTCATCCTGTCGTAGATCGCGGCAAGGTCCGGGTCGCTCGGCTCGGCCTCGCCGAGCAGCGGCGTCACCCATTCGCCGACGCATTCGTCCATGGAGGCGTATTGGCCGACGCAGACCGCCGCGATCATCGCCGCACCGGCGGCTCCGGCCTCCTCACGCGCGCTGGTGCGCGTGTCGGCTCCAATGGCGGCACCCAGGATCTTGCGCAGCGCCGGGCTTCGGGCGGCGCCGCCGGTCAGGCGAATTTCGCGTGGCAGCGGCCCCATGGCGGCGTAGCAGTCGCGCGCCGCGAAGGCCAAGCCTTCGAAGACGGCGCGCACCAGATCGGCGTAGCCGTGCCGCGAGGAAATGCCGACGAAGCCGGCCCTGGCATTGGCATCGACGAACGGCCCTCGCTCACCGGCTTCCGATACGTAGGGCTGGTAGAGCAGAGAAGCAGGTTGCGACGCCGCGATCCAGGCATCGACCAGCGCGATCATCTCGCCATTGCTGCGCGAAATGCCTTGCGAGGCGAGAATGCCCGATGCAAGGCCGAGCACCCAGTCGATGTTGAGCGTCGCCGCCATGTTGGACTGCATCTGCGCGAACACGCCGGGCGCCGGCATCGCCATCGTATAACCGGTCGCCGCCTCATTCAGCTGCACATCGTCGGGCGTTTCGGCCAGCCGCATATGCATGCCGGTGGAGCCGATGATCGAGCAGCCGGGCTTGCGTTCGCGGTCGAGGAGGCCGGCGCCGAGCGCGGTGCAGACGACGTCGACATAGCCAAGCACGACGGGTGTACCGGCAAGCATGCCGGTGACGGCGGCGGCCGCAGGCGACAGTCCGGTACTATGCCTCGTGCCATCGACAACCGGCGGCAGCAGGTGCCTGAGATCGGCGACGCCGAGAACGTCGAGCACGTCGTCGCTATAGTCGCGGGTGCGGAAGTCACCGAAGGTGAAGGTCCCTTCGGACGGATCGGTGGCGCGCTCGCCGGTCAGCTTGAAATAGAGCCAGTCCTTGCAGTGGAACGCGGTGGCAGCCTTGCCGAGCATTTCGGGCATGGTGCGCTTCATGAAGACGAACTGCGAGCCCTGCTGGCAGGCGGCGAGCCCGCTGCCGGTCTTCTCGAAGCGCAGCCGGTCATCGGGCCGCGCGCGGATTTCCTCGACGACGCCGGCGGCGCGCGCATCGAGCCAGAGCCAGCCCTTGGCCACCGGCTCGCCCTTGCCATCGATCAGCCAGGTGCCGTCGCCCTGTCCGGTCACGGCGATGGCGACGGTCCGGCTGGCGAGATCGGGTACCTTGTCGGCAAGCTGGCGCAAGGTCGTGGCGGCATCGGCCCATGTGCGCGCCAGATCCTGTTCGGCGCCGCCGCCCGGCAGCGTCTCATAGTGGTTCGGCGTTGCCGCGGCCGCGATCTGGCGGCCCGCCGTGTCGAAGGCAATGGACTTGATGACCGAAGTGCCGGCATCGATGCCGATCAGTATGTCGCGCATCACGCGAGCTCCATGCCGTGCGAGATGGCCTTGCCGCTCGCCTGATCGAAGACGTGCAGGTTTCTCGGGTCGATGCTGACATTGATCGGCGCGCCGAGGTCGAGCCGGGTGCGGTCATGTTCGACCAGCACCAGCGAACCACCGGCGAAGTCGGCGGCGATGTGGGTCTGGTCGCCGAGCCATTGGTTGGCCGACACCCTGGCAGGAACACCTTCCTTCGAGCGCCGAACCGCGTAGGGCCTGATGCCGATGACCACCCGTTCGCGGCTGAGCAGCTGGTCGCGCACCGGAGCGCTGAAGGCGTCCCTGTCGTAGTCGAGCGACAGGCCGTCGGGCAGCCTGAGATTGATGCGGCCGGCGGCCGTCCCGACAAAGGCCTCGAAGACGTTCATCGGCGGTTCACCGACAAAGGTGCCGGTGAAGAGGTTCGCCGGGCGCTCCTTGATCCGGTCCGGCGTGTCGAACTGCTGCAGCACGCCGCCTTCCATCACCGCGATGCGGTCGGCAAGCGCGTTGGCCTCGGTCTGGTCGTGGGTGACCAGGATCGCGGTCAGGCCGCGCTCCTTGATGAAGTGCTTGATACGGCCGCGCAGCACGGCGCGGAGCTGCGGCTCGAGTTGCCCCATCGGCTCGTCGAGCAGATGCAGGTCGGCCTCGCGGATGAGCGCTCGGCCGAGACTGGCGCGCTGCTGCTGGCCGCCCGAAATGGAGCTGGGATAGCGCTCCAGTATGTCCTCGATCTCCAGCAGTTTGGCGATGCTGGCGACCTTGGCGTCGACCTCGCTCCTGGGCAGCCGGGCGGCCTTGAGGGCGAAGGCCATGTTCTCGCGCACGGTCAGCGGCGGATAGAGCGAGTAGCCCTCGAAGGCCATCGCCACATTGCGTTTGACCGGCGGCAAGGTGTGGACCTTGCGGCCGGCGACCGCGATCGCGCCGCGCGAGACCTCCTCGAAGCCGGCGATCATGCGCAAGGTCGAGGTCTTGCCGCAGCCCGACGAGCCGAGCAGCGCCACGATCTCGCCCTTGCCGATCTCCATCGTCAGGTTCTTGACGGCGTGAACGCCCCTGTCGATCGGTCCATAGAACTTGTCGACGCCCGAAATGGTGAGTGCGCTGGCGCTCATCAGGCAACCTCACGATTGCGTTGAATC
>NZ_ML703264.1:0-21260 GCF_008520305.1 Mesorhizobium sp. SARCC-RB16n
CCCGTGCTCATTTGGTCTGCGGGGTCGATCCTCCGACTACCTCGGTTACTGGGGAGCCCGCCAGGCGCGGCTATGCCGATATCGGCCAGGCTGGCGCCGAGGCCTTGGCTAAGCTGCGGCGCTACGGCCCCACGCTGCCGAACTGGAAGGCGAAGGCGGCACGAGCGACGAACAAGACAGCAAGAATGGTCCAACGGCTTGGCACTTAAATCCTCCCTGAGACCAGCGATCAGCGCATGGCTTCCACCAAATGCGTCGCGTGCTAGTCTCCCCTTTGTCATAGTTCAACGTTGCAGTTCATGTCGCCCAACGGCCCAGGCAAGCCCCTCTTCTAACCGATCATCCCCCCAGAATGTTTCGCCATCCACGACGAAAGCCGGGGAGCCGAAAATGCCATAGCTGCGAGCCGCGTCGGTCTCCGCCTCGAGACGCTCATGGGCGTGGGTGCCGTCAGCCTTGGCAATCACATCGTCGACGTCCTGACCGAGGGGAGCCAGCACATGCCCAGATGGGCGCGGCTGCCCAGTTCCATGTCTTCCAGGTACCACGCCCTGAAGCTTGCGACGGTGTAGGCCTCGCACCAGCCCTCTTCGGCCGCGATGGGAGCCCTGACGTAAGGGACGCCGTGCGTCGCCGCGCGCCGCTTCACATCGCGCCACATGTACTTTACCTTTGCCGCCTGGGTGCGGAGGGCAATGTTGTTCTCGGCCATCACGGTGCGGACATTGAAGGGGCGCCATCGAACGACAACGCCCGACTGTTTCGCCATAGCGTCAATGCGCATCACCGACAGATATGCGTAGCCGCTTCGGAGCGTTTTGCAGAAAGCCTCCCGACCGACAGCGGGCGTTCTTTGCTATCTGCCGATCAGGGTTAACCCAAACAGGATGACGAGCCAAAGGCCAGTGGCCGCAACGGCCAGTCGCGGCAAAGTGCCTGTCAGGTGCATGAACAGCAGGCTTATGAGGATCGCTTTTGCGGCGGCGATCGCCAGGTTGAGCGTGACGTTGAAACCGGCGAGATCGAGCAATGATGAGCCCACTGTCAGCGCCAGCAGCGCGAGCAGGCCGAGGTAGCCGAAGGTGAGTTTGCGCAGTTCGCTCATCGGTTGATCAGATAGAGAACGGGGAACATGAAGACCCAGATGATATCGACGAAGTGCCAGTATAGGCCGACGGCTACAACGCGGCCTAGGCGGCTGGCAGGGTTGGCGGTCCGCCACAGTGCGATCATGCCGGTGATGACGACGATGCCGCCGATCAGATGCAGCGCGTGCAGCGAGGTCATCGCGAAATAGAGGCCGAAGAAGAATTCGGCATGGACCGGATCCGGTCCGGAATAGCGAAACGGCAGGCCGAGGAGCGGCGCCAGCCCTTCCTGGATTTCCTTGCCGTATTCGATCCCCTTCACGACCAGGAAGCACACTCCCAGCGCCGATGTCGCAAGCAGCGCCCAAACCGTCGCGCGCCAACGTCTCTGAAGCGCAAGCATATGTGCCAAGGCCATGGTGAAGCTGCTGGTGATCAGCAAAACCGTGTTGAAGGTGCCGAGCGGCAGCGAAAGGTGTTTCGAGGCCCCCGCGAAGGCCCGGCCGAAATCGATATGCGCGACAAGGAAGACCAGGAAGATCGCGCCGAAGAGCATCGCCTCGGAGGCGATGAACACCCACATCGCGAAATTGTCGCCGCGCCGTTCGCGCTGGGGGGTGTCGAAAGCGACGCTTTCGGTGCCGCTCATTGCGCCGCCTCCTCCCGGTGCGGGCTGAAGCGCTCATGCTTCAGCCCCTTCATGTCGTAGGCGTAGGCTGGTCTCGTGACGACCGGCATGGTCTCGAAATTGTGCGGTGGCGGCGGCGAAGCGGTCTGCCATTCTAGTCCCGTCGCGCGCCATGGATTGGCGGGCGCGCGCGCGCCGCGAAACAACGACCAGCCGAGGTAGAGCAACGGCATCAGGTAGCCAACCGCGAGCACCACCGCGCCTGCGGACGAGAGGATGTGCCAGAACTGAAATTCCGGCGGATAGGTATGATAGCGCCGGGGCATGCCGAGAAAGCCGAGCACGAATTGCGGAAAGAAGGTCAGATTGAAACCGAGGAACGTGACGGTCGCGGCGATGCGTCCCCAGGTTTCGGAATACATACGGCCGGTCAGTTTCGGCCACCAGAAGTGCAGTCCGGCCATGTAGGCCGTCACCATGCCGCCGACCATGATGTAGTGGAAATGCGCGACGACGAAATAGGTGTCGTGGACATGGACGTCGATGGCGAGCGCCGCCAGAAACAGCCCAGCCAGCCCTCCAAAAGTGAACAGTGCCAGGAAGAACAGGGCATAGAGCATCGGCGTCTCGAAGGTGATTTCGCCCTTGCGCAGCGTCAGGCTCCAGTTGAACACTTTTATGGCTGAGGGGATGGCGACGCAGAACGAAAGGAACGAGAACAGCACGCCCGCATAGGCCGATTGGCCGGAGACGAACATGTGGTGGCCCCAGACGAGGAAGCCGAACACCGCGATCGCCATCGAGGAGAGCGCAACCGCCTTGTAGCCGAACAGCGGCCGACGGCTGAAGCAGGGCAGCACCTCCGAGACCACGCCCATGCCGGGCAGGATCATGATGTAGACGGCCGGATGCGAGTAGAACCAGAACAGGTGCTGGAACAGCAGCGGGTCACCGCCGAGCGCCGGGTTGAAGATGCCGATGCCGAACAGCCGCTCGAGCACGATCAGGATCAGCGAGGCGGCCAGTACCGGCGTTGCCAGCACCATCACCAGCGCGGTGGCATACATCGTCCAGACGAAGATCGGCAGCCGGAACCAGGTCAGCCCCGGCGCGCGCAACGTGTGGATGGTGACGATGAAATTGATGCCGGTCATGATCGTCGAGAAGCCGACAATGAAGACGCCAAGTGCGGCCATCGACACGAAGCCATTGGCATAGAGCGTCGAGAGCGGCGTGTAGAACGTCCAGCCTGTGTCGACGCCGCCGGCGAGCACCGAGGCCAGGGCAAAGGCACTGCCGAGGATGAACACATACCAGCTGGCGAGATTGAGGCGCGGGAATGCAAGATCGCGCGCACCGATCATCAGTGGCAAAAGGAAATTGCCCAATGTCGCCGGGATCGACGGCACCAGGAAGAACCACACCATGATGATGCCATGCAGCGAAAACAGCCGGTTGTAGGTGTCGTCGGAAACGAGGTCGCCGGCAGGCGTAGCCAGTTCCACCCGCATCAGCACGGCAAAGGCGCCGCCGAGGAAGAAAAAAGCCGTGAGCGACACCAGATAGAGCCAGGCGACGCGCTTGTGGTCGGTGGTCAGCAGCCATGCGGCGGGACCGGCGCCCTCGCCCAGATAGCTCGAAGGCCTCAGCGCTTCGGTACTCATTGAGTTGCCTCGTTCTTGGTTGGCGCCTGCGGTGAAAGCGATTTGAGATAGGCCAGCAGCATCTGCATCTCGCCCTCGTCGAGGAGACCATCGAAGCTCGGCATGACCGGATCGTAGCCAGCGGCGATTTCCTTCTTCGGGTCGAGGATGGAATCGCGCAGATAGCGTTCGTCGGCGATGACTGTCTGCTGGTTGTCCAACGCCACCGGCCGCCCGAATATGCCGGCAAGATCCGGCGCCCTCACCTTGCTGGATTTTTCATGGCAGCCGGAGCAGCCGAGCGCCCGAAACAGCTTTTCACCGCCGGCCGCGAGCGTGTCGCCCTTGCCCTGGTTTCCCAGCCATGCCGCATAGTCTTCCGGCCGCATCGCCGTTACCCAGCCGCCCATTTCCGAATGCTGCGTGCCGCAATATTGCGCGCAGAACAGATGATATTGCCCGGGCTCGTCGGCGATGAACCAGACATGGGTGGTGCGCCCCGGCACGGCGTCCTGCTTGACCCGGAAGGCCGGCACGAAGAACGAGTGGATCACATCCTGCGATGCCAGCGAGACGATCACCGTCTTGCCGACCGGCACGTGCAGCTCGTTGATCTCGCGCTGGCCGCCGGAATGGCGGAACTCCCACATCCACTGCTTGCCGAGACCGGCGATTTCGAGCGCGTCCATCGGCGGATGCTCGCGGCGCAGGAACAGCACGGCGCCCCAACCGAAGATGACGAAGGCGATCAACAGGCTCGCTGCTGTCCAGGTAACCTCCAGGGGCAGGCTGCGCGCGCGCTCGCCGGTTCGCTCGGCCCCGGAGCCGGCGCGATACTTGATGGCATAAAAGACGACTAGGATGGTCAGGAAGGTCCCCAAGGCCGCGGTAAAAGCCAGCAAGGCGTAGAACAATGTGTCGACGCTGCCGGCGATCGACGAGGCCTCGGGTGGCGCAAAGGGAATGCCGAAGCTCAAACCCGCCTCCCCCGCGTCAGCATGAAAAGGCCGGCGCCGAGCACCAGCAGCGTCGCCAGGCCCGCCGTCTTCACAACCGCCTGTATCGTCGAGGTGTACTGCCCTTTCGATGTGTCGAAGCCGGCGCAGAGCAGGAAGACATGGTCGGCGATCGATCCCAGCCGCCCTGCCGACGCCTCGACCAGAGCGAGCCGCAGATCACGCGGCTCGAAGGTCAATGCCGGCAGCACCTGTGCGATCCGCCCTTGCGGCGTCAGCGCGATGACGGCGATCGGATGGACGTACTGGGCGATCCGGTCACGCCGGTCAAAGGTGATGCCGGCCTCCGACGCAAGGTCGGCGCCCGCGCCATCGGCACTGGTCAGGAAATGCCAGGCCGACAAGCCGGCCTGACCGGCGGACCGAGCGACCTCGCTTCGGGTAGAGGCCGCGTCTGCGGCGGTTTCCGACGGATCTATCGAGACGAAAAGCGCGTGATAGGTCGAAGGATCCAGGCCGGTCTTGTTCAGATCCGAGGCCACGGCCTGCTGCGTGACACCGCACAGGTTGGGACATTTGTCATAGCCGAAGATGACGAGCGCCGGCCGGCCGTTGAGGATATCAGACAACGGCGCCTGCTTGCCGGAGCTGTCTTGAAAAACCTGGTCGAGATTGAGTTGGGCGCCGATTTGCGGATCGAAAGACGGCCGTGCCGAAGCCCTGGCGGCAGCTGGAAGAAGCAACAAAAATACCAACAGCCCGAGACGCGTCATGGGCTCGCTCCCATGGCCGGTGCGTTTTGGCGCGGCTGGGGCGCCTTGTCATTCGGCCGCGCGGCGAATGATCCGGCGTGGCAATTGCCGGCCTGAGCCGCGCGTGGAACCTGGCCTTCGAGCAAGCCGCAATCCTGAACTGGCAAAGCGGCCGCGCTTGCCCAGTCCGGCAGACCTCGCGCGGCAATCAATTTCATCGCGTCCTCGATTGGAATACGGGCTATGCCGGCACCGCGATCAACCCAGGCAAGCTTGCCGAGTTCCTCATCTTCCTGCTTGCGGAATGCCGCGAGGTCGGCTCCCGGCGAGTGCTGCAAGGTGGGACCTGCTTCGCTGGCCCTCCCGTTATTCCCCAGCGGCCAGTATGGCGCGGTGTTGAACATCAGCTTCAGTGCTATCGCCGCCAGCGCCAGAAAGACCAGCAGGCCGAGGCCAAAGAGCAGCAGGGCGCGTGGCCAGACATCACGCGTTTCAGGATGCAAGGCCTTAGCCACGGATCAGCCTCCCGCGCCACACAGCAATGCGACCCGGCCTCGCCCAGAGATAGAGGAAACAGGCACACCAAGCAGCGCCCACCCCTGCAAACGCCGCCAGATCCGGCCAGGACACCTGCGCGCCGGCCTCCGACAGCGACGGGCGAACGCGCCAGACGACGTCAAGGAAATGTCCGGCAAGAACGGCCGCGCCGAGCCCCAGCAGGCCGCGATGGCTGCGTTTGACCGAACGTATGAGGAAGGCGAAGAAGGGCACCACGAACTGCAGCGCGATCATCAACCAGAGCACATATTGCCAGCCATCCTGGCCACGAAGAACGTACCAATGGATTTCTTCCGGCAGGTCGCCGGCCCAGACGATCAGCCATTGCATGAAGGACAGGTACGCCCACATCAGCATGAAGCCGAACAGCATGTTGGCGACGTCTTCGCCGAGCGCGACGTCCTCCTCACCACCGGGCATCGTCTCGATCGCGCGGCTGGCCGCCAACACCACCAGAGCCAATGAGCACGCGCCGACAACTTCGGCCGAGGCTTCGAGCATCGCGTATATGGTCGACGTGAACTCCGGCTCGATCGAAAGCATCCAGTCGATCGCAAGCACTGTTACTGCCAGGCCGTGGACGATGAGCCCGACCGCATAGCCGGTGGTGGTCCCGCGGCTGGATCTGTCGCCCTCATGCTCTGTCCAGCCGATGACGAGCCAAGCGAGCACCAGCCACGCCAGTGCACATGCCAGGAACCGACCGACGAAGAATGGCACGTTGAGATAGGCGAGTTTTTGCCGCACTGCCTCCGGCAGCACCGCAGGGTCCGCCCCCGCCCAGGGAAAGACCAGATCCAGCCGCGCAAGGATCGGCAGGAACAACAGCAACGCCACCGGCAGCGTCGCGACGAGGGCGCGCAAGGGCGGACGCAGCGCGTCGCCCCAGCGACCGCCGGTCAGGCCATGGACCATCAGGACAGTCATCGCGCCAAGCGGCAATCCGACAACGAACAGGGACATCGCCAGCCAACCGGCAAACGTCGTGCGCGGATCGAGGAAAAATCCGACGCCGCAAAGCAGAAGCCCTACGGCGGCCACGACGGCCAACGGCGCAAAATATCCATCGGGCCATGCGGGACGTCTCATCGCGCGGCCTCCGCGTCGAGTTTCGTGCGAAGGGTCTCCGACAGCGCATCCGCGGGTGCGTAGCGCGAATATTGCAAGGCCCTGATATAGGCGACGATCGCCCAGCGGTCGTTTGCGGGCACACGCGCGGCATAGGAATACATCGCTCCATAGCCATTGGTGATCACGTCGTAGAAATGGCGATCGGGTGCCCTGCGCAGCGCGTCCTGATGATAGGTCGGCGGCGCCGGGAAACCGCGCTGAACCACCATGCCATGACCGTCGCCGGTGCGGCCATGGCAGGGCGAGCAGAAGATGTCGAAGCGTTGCTGCCCGCGCAGGAGGAGCGCCATGGTGAGCGGGTACGGAAATTTCTCCGGCGTTGCCGCGAGGTCGGCGTCGCGCGCCACGCTGCCTGCGACCGGGGTCCGGGCTGACATGCCGTCGGCGAATTGCTTGCTGGCCTCCAGCGGATTGTAGCGTGGCTGGTCGGCCATGTCCTGCTTGCAGCCGGCGAGCAGCAGGAGAAATGGCAAAAGCAGCGTCCGCCATCTCATGCCTCCACCTCCTCGACCGTCTCCGCGCCAAGCCGCGTCAGTTGCCCCTTGGTGACGCCCTTGCGGTATCTTGGGTCGGCCGCTTCGACGAGCAGGTAGAACTTGCCACCTTGCGCGTAGGTGAAGGTTTTGGCGTTGAAGACCGGGTGGTAGTATCGCGGCAAACCGTTCGCCCGGAGCATGCCGACGAATCCAGCAAGGGCTGCGCCCAGGATGGCTGCCTCGAAGGCGATTACCGTGAAAGGCGGCCAGGAATGCAGCGGCCGGCCGCCGACATTGACGGGGTAGTCGATCTCGACCGAGTAGAGGATCAGTGCGTAGACCAGCAGGCCGCCGGCAATGCCACCCCCCAGCACTGTCCATGGCAACCGCGTCCTTGGCATGCCCAGAATCTCGGCGAGGCCGCGCACCTCGAAGGGCGAGAACGCGTCCATGCGCCGGTAACCCTTGTCGCGCATCGCCCGCGCCGCTTGCGTCAGCGCATTGGGATCGGCGAATGCCGCGATGACGCCATGAAGGCTCATGCTGCCCCGCTTTTCTCTTCGATCAGTTCCTCGACCTCGAAGATGGTGATCGCCGGCAGGATGCGGATGAACAGGAAGACCAGCGCGAAGAAGGTGCCTAGCGATCCGAACAGGATGCCGAAATCGAGCCAGGTCAGCGACTGCTCGCCCCAGGACGACGGCAGGTAGTCGCGACTCGGACCGGTCACCACGATGACATAGCGCTCCAGCCACATGCCGACGTTGATGATCAGCGCGATCGAAAACAAAATCGGCATGTTGAGCCGCACGCTGCGCAGCCAGAGCAGCTGCAGCACGATGCAATTGCAAAACAGCATGATCCAGAACAATGGCGCGTAAGGCCCGACGGCGCGCTGGGCCATCATGGCGCGCTCATAAGGCTGACCGGAATACCAGGCGAAGAATGCTTCCGACGCGTAGCCGTAGATGACGATCATGCCGGCCGCGATCATCAGCTTGGCGGCGTTCTCCATGTGACGCAACGTGATCAGGTCTTCGACCGCGAACGCCCAGCGCAAGGGAATGGCGATGGTAAGCACCATGGCAAAGCCGGAGAGCAGCGCACCGGCGACGAAGTAAGGCGGGAAGATCGTCGAGTGATAGCCCGGCGTGATGGCAAAGGTGAAATCGAGCGCGACGATCGAATGCACCGAGACGACAAGCGGTGTAGCAAGGGCTGCCATCAGGAAGTAGACGGTCCGATAGCGCGCCCAATGGAAGGCCGAGCCGCGCCAGCCAAGCGCCAGGATGCCATAGAAGAGTTGCGCGGGGCGCGATTTCGCTCGATCGCGCAGCACGCCGAGGTCCGGCAGCAGTCCCATATACCAGAACAGCAGCGAGACGGTGGCGTAAGTGGCGATCGCGGCAAAATCCCATACCAGCGGACTACGCCATTGCGGCCAATGCATATGCGTGTTGGGCAGAGGCAGCAGCCAGTAGAAGAACCATGGCCGGCCGAGATGCAGGATCGGGTAGAGCCCGGCCATTGCCACGGCAAACAGCGTCATAGCTTCGGCGAAGCGATTGATCGAAGCGCGCCAGGGTTGGCGCAGCAGAAGCAGCACCGCCGAGATCAGCGTGCCGGCATGGCCGATCCCGATCCACCACACGAAGCTGGAAATCATCGTGCCCCAGGCAACGGGGATGTTGATGCCGTAGGCGCCGACGCCGACCGAGATCAGGTAAGTGATGGAATAGAGGAACAGCAGCACGAAGGCGAAGCAGACGAAGAACGCCGCCCAGAAGAAACGTGGCAGCCTTCCTTGCAGGACGATCGCGCTGATGCGGCCGCTGATCTCGGGAAAGTCATGGCGCCCTCGCAGCACGGGCGCTCGCGGCACGGCTTTTTCGGCTCTGGCGGCGACCGCTTCAGCCATTGCCGGTCTCCGTGCCTGGCTTGCCGGCAATGAGGCCGTTTGGATTGGTGATCTTGCCGAGATACGTGGTGCGCGGCCGCGTGTTCAGCTCTTCGAGCAGGGCATAGTTGTGCGGCGCGGCTTTCTCGCGCGCGACACCAGAGCCTTTCCTGTTGAGATCGCCGAAAGTGATGGCCTGCGTCGGGCATGCCTGCTGGCAAGCAGTGACGACTTCGCCGTCGGCGATCTCGCGGTTCTCGATCTGCGCGCGGATGCGCTTTTCGACAATGCGCTGGACGCAATAGCTGCATTTTTCCATGACGCCGCGCGAGCGCACGGTGACATCGGGATTATGCACGGCCTGCTGCGGCCCCGCACTGTCCTTGTCGAACTCCTGGTACTCGAGGAAATTGAAGCGCCGCACCTTGTAGGGGCAGTTCTGCGAACAGTAGCGTGTGCCGATGCAGCGGTTGTAAACCTGGGCGTTCAGGCCGTCATGGGTGTGGATCGTCGCGTTGACCGGACAGACCACCTCGCATGGCGCTTTCTCGCAATGCATGCAAGGCACGGGCTGGAACAAGATGTCCGGGTCGTCGACAGCGCCGGCATAGTAGCGGTCGATGCGCAGCCAATGCATTTCGTGACCGAGTGCCGCCTCGTCCGGTCCAACGGTTGCGATGTTGTTCTCGGCCTGGCAGGCCGATACGCAAGCCATGCAGCCGATGCAGGCCGAAAGATCGATCGACATGCCCCAGGCTTCCTGGTCGTATTTCCAATCGGGGTAAAGCGATTCCGTCGGCGCTGGCGGCACGCCTTCACGGACGAAATGCGGATTTTGCCTGAAGGCGTCGAGCGTCGCGTATCGCACGATCGCCCTGCCCTCCATCGCCTGGTGGTGCTGGGTCGTCACCACCCGCGCCGAGCTGTCGCGCGCCGTCAACATGAGGCTATCTGCAAACCATGGAGCGTCAGTGGTCCGCAGGGCAAAGCCATCGTAGCCACCGGCCAGCGCGGCGACGGAACCGATTTTGCGCCCGAACCCGAGCGACAGCGTCACCGTGTCGTCAGGCTGTCCGGGCATGATCCAGACCGGCGCGTCGATATCCTTGCCGCCTCGCCCCAGATTGACCACCTGCCCGTTTTCGAGTCCTAGGCGCTGCGCGGTCGCCGGCGAGACCACCGCCGCATTGCCCCAGACGAGCTTGCTCAGCGGCCGGGGCAACTCCTGCAGCCATGGCGAATTGGCGTTGCGGCCATCGCGAAGCCAGGGATCGGCCACGAAGCGAACCTCCAGCCGATCGGCAACGGAGGCATGCGGCTTGGGGGCGCCGATATCCGCCGGCATCGAGACGGCGACAGGAGCAGAGGCGCTGTTCGGCACGACACCATCGCGCAATGCCTTTCGCCAGCCCGCCTCGTCCATAGCCGCCCATGTCGCGCGCACCAGGGCCTGCATATCGGCATTGAACTCACCGCCGAGCACCGCCAACAGCTGAGGCAGGCTCTTGCCGCCGAACAGAGGCTGGATCAGCGGCTGCACGATCGAGACCGTGCCATCATAGGCGCGGATATCGCTCCAGTTCTCCAATTCGTGCGCGGCGGGAATGTGCCACTGCGCCAAGAATGCGGTCTCGTCGCGATAGAGTCCCCAGTGGACGAGAAGCTCCAGCTTCGAAAAGGCCTTGCGCACATCGAGGTCCGACGGCGCCGTACGCAAGGGATTGGGCCCGAGCACCATGGCGCTGTCGACCGATCCGGTCGTGATGGCCTGGCAAAGCGCGGCAAGATCGCCGTCGATCGGCATGGCGTCCGGCGGCTCGATGAAGTCCAGCGTGTTGCCGACAGCTCCAAGCCTGGCGTTCATCGCGAAAGCCAAGGCGTGCACGAACGGCGTCTGGTGCGGACCAGGCACCACCAGGGCATTGCGGCCGGCAATGCGGAGATCGTCGACAAGCGCGTGTGTCCATTCCAGGCTGGGGGGTGACAAGCTGGCCGCATGAAGACCGCCTTCCAGGGCAGCCTTGATTGCGACGGCAACGCCCTCGACAGCACTCGGCTTGACGGCACCGCGATGATCCGCCGCCGCACCCGTGATTGTGGGCGTCGACTCGACCACGTAGAGACGACTCATCGTATCCGTCGATTGACGCACGCGCCGCCGCCGCGCGAAATCGCGGGCATAGGCCAGACGCCCAGGTTCTTCGCCTAGGAAATCGGCATCAAAGCTCACGACCACATCGGCGCGATCGAAATGGTAGATCGGTGTCAGCGGCCTGCCGAATAGTTTGGCCGTTGCCTGCTCGTTCGCGCTGGCCGCAAGCGGATCGTGCCTGTAGACGCGAAGTCTGGGATAGCGCTGCTTGAGCGATCCGATCTGTGCCTTGGTCGTCGGCGATGTCGTCGCCTCGATCAGCAGTGCCAAACCTTGCCCGCCCGAAGCGGCCAATCCGCCGGCAAGCTTCGCCATGTCCTTGAGAAAGTCGCCGTAACTCGCCGGCTCGCCTTGCTTTAGCGGCGTACGCGACCGTTCGGGATCGAACAGCGACAGCACCGCCGCCTGCATGATGGCATCGGTAGCGCCACGCGAGGCAGGATGATCCGGATTGCCCTCGACCTTGGTGGGCCGGCCTTCATGGCTCTCGACAACCGCGCCGATGCCGTAACCATCGCTGGAAAGGGCGGTCGCATAGTAGAGCGGCTTGCCGGGAACAACGTTTTCCGGCTGATGCACGTAAGGCACGATGCGCTCGGCCTCGCTGCAGGCGGTCAGACCGGCCAGCGAAAGCGACGCGCCCATCAGCTTCAACAGGGTGCGTCGATCGAGACTGAGCGGCAGGCGTTCGGCGATCGCTGGAAATTCCTCCTCGACGAAGCGCCGGAACTCCGCAGTATCGGCCAGTTCATCCAGGCTCCGCCACGGCTCGCGTCCCGTTGCAGCCCGCCGCAATGCCGCAAGGTCGGCGGCTGGGAACGGCTTGATGTCAGCGATGACAGACATAGCAATCCGTCATCGTCTCGGGGTGAATATCAAGGATGCTGATCAGGGAGCCCCTGACCTCTTCGATGTCCTGCGGCGGTTTCCAGTGCAGCAGGAAGACGTCCTGCGGCGGACGGAGATTGGGACCGGGATCGCGATGACAGCCCAGGCACCATTCCATCGACAGCGAATGCGCGCGATGCATCAGTGGCATGTCGTCGACGTCGCCGTGGCAGGTCTCGCAGGCGACACCCTTGGCGATGTGGATAGAGTGGTTGAAGTAGACGAAATCCGGCACGGAATTGACCCGCTGCCACTGCAGCGGCTGCCCCGACGCAAGGCTTGCACGGACCGGCGCCAGCATGTCGGCATTGGTGAATATCTGCGAATGACAGGTCATGCAGACCTCGGTCGGAGGCAATCCAGCGGAAGCGGAGGTCTCGACGCCGTTATGGCAATACCGGCAATCCAGCCCGATATCGCCGACATGGTGCTTGTGACTGAATGGGACTGCCTGTGCCACGGGCCGGCCCACACCGGTGATGAACCCCGAACGCAAAAGTGCCGTGCCGCCGATGGCCACGAAAATTGCGAAGAAACAAAGTCCCCACAACACGAAGCGGGCAATTCCATTGGCATTGCTGGAAAAGACCTGCGGCATCCCCTCGCCGATTTGCATGGAGCAGGATTTGGATCGAGCGCCTAACGGCGGCGATGCGGCAAAGGTTCCGTTGACCTGGGATGCTCACAAAATGGTGACCTCCAAGGCGCAGCCGGAAACCGCCAGGAATCGCAACCATGCGCAATGGCCGACGTTCGACATGATCACGATCGATGCCACACGGAAATATTGCGATGACACACGCCAGTTCGAACTCCGCCCGCATCAGCCGTTCCGGCCTCGCTTTCTGGTGGACCATGTTCGTGGGGGTGCTGCTGGTGATACTTGGCCTGCTTATCGGCGCAGGCGGCGCCTGGCTGATCGCGTTGGGCGGCTCGTGGTACTATCTGCCTGCCGGAGTGGCGCTTTTGGTTGCCGGCATTTTGCTCTTGAGCGCCAATGCCGCTGGAGTCTGGCTTTACGTCCTGACCTGGATCGCGACGCTTGCCTGGGCTTACTGGGAAGTGGGCATGGACGGCTGGGGGCTGATGCCCCGCGTGCTCGCCCCGACAATTGTCCTGATTTTCGTTCTATTGACCTTGCCGGCTTTCAGCGCTGACCGCGCGAAGCGCGTTCGTGATGCTGCGTACGCGACCACATCCGCCGGCGTTGTCATTGTCGGCTGCGGAATCGGGCTTCATCACTTCACGCTTGCGGCACAATCGCAGGAGGCGATCGCCCCGGCCACGCCGCCAGTTGGAGGCGCCGCCGCGGGGACCGCCCCGCCGGTTCAGCCCGACATCGCCCTCCACCAGGCTGGGTCGAATTGGCCTGTCTATGGCGGCTCGGAACTGGCCACGCGTTATTCGCCCCTCAAACAGATCACCGCCGGCAACGTGGCGAAGCTGACCAAGGTCTGGGATTTCCACACCGGCGATATGCCAAGCAAGGCGGCGGCCAAAAAATACTCTCCGGAGAACACGCCGCTTGAGATCGATGGTCACCTCTTTGCCTGTTCGGCCAAGGGTATCGTCATCTCGGCCAATGCGGCGACCGGCAAGGAGGAGTGGCGGTATGATCCGAAAGTATCTGATGACGCCATTCCGTACGGCGCCAGCTGCCGTGGTGTCGCCTATTACGCCGCTCGGGGAGCAAATGCCGAGCAGCCATGCGCGACACGCATCCTGTGGGGCACGCTCGATGCCAGGCTGATCGCCATCGATGCCAGGACCGGCAAGGCATGCGGCGATTTCGGCCAGCAAGGCGTCGTCGACCTCACCCAGGGGCTCGGCAAGACGGTTCCCGGCTGGTACTCGGTGACGGCGCCGCCGACCATCGTGCGCGGCATAGCCGTTCTCGGCGCCCAGGTGAAGGACGGACAGGCCGAGGATGCGCCGTCGGGCGTGGTGCGCGGCTATGACGTAATGTCAGGCAAACTCGTCTGGGCGTGGGACATGGGTCATCCCGACCGCACCGGTGCGCCGCCCGAAGGCGACACCTATACGCGCGGCACGCCCAATATGTGGACCGTCGCGGCCGCCGATCCTCAGCTCGGCTATGTCTATTTGCCGCTCGGCAACGCCTCGGTCGACTATTACGGCGTCGATCGCAAGGACTTCGAAAATCAATACAACTCCTCGATCGTGGCCATCAATGTCACGACAGGCAAGCCGGTCTGGCATTTCCAGACCGTCCATCACGACCTTTGGGATTACGACCTCGGCTCGCAGCCGACGCTCGTCGACTTCCCGACAGCTAATGGAAAAGTCCCCGCAATCATCGTGCCGAGCAAACAGGGTCAGATCTACGTGCTCGATCGCAAGAGCGGAAAGCCGCTCTTCCCGGTCGAGGAGCGGCCGGCTCCGTCGGGTGGTGTCGAACCTGAGAAGCTGTCCAAGACGCAGCCCTACTCCGGCTACGCGCATCTCGACCAGCCGGTGCTGACCGAGAAGGACATGTGGGGCATGAGCCCGCTCGACCAGCTCTACTGCCGCATCCAGTTCCGGCAGGCTTCCTACCAAGGCGAATACACGCCGCCGACCGTGGACACGCCTTTCATCGAATATCCCGGCTACAATGGCGGCTCAGACTGGGGCAGCATCGCTGTCGATACCGATGACGGCATCCTGATCGCCAACTACAACGACATGCCCAACTACAATCAGCTGCTGCCGCGGGAAAAGGCAGACCAGATCGGTTTCAAGTCGATCGAACAGGGCGGCGGTTCCCAGAAGGCCAAGGACATGGGCGATCCGCAGATGGGATCGCCCTATGCCATCGCCGTCAACGCGGGTTGGCGCCTCTCCACGGGACTGCTGTGTTCCGAACCGCCTTATGGCCACATCCGCGCCATCGACCTGAAAACCGGAAAGACGCTGTGGGACAAGCCGCTCGGCGAGGCGGTCAAGAACGGCCCATGGGGCATCCCGTCCATGCTACCGATCGACATCGGCACGCCGAACAATGGCGGGCCGCTCGTGACCGCGGGCGGCCTGATCTTCATTGCCGCGGCGACGGACGACAAGCTGCGCGCAATCGACATCAAGACCGGCAAGGTGGTTTGGCAAACGGACTTGCCGGCAGGCGGCCAGACCACGCCGATGACTTATGAGGTCGACGGCCGGCAGTACGTCGTCATCGCGCCCGGCGGCCATCATTTCATGGAGACGAAGGTCGGCGACGATGTCCTCGCTTACGCATTGCCCGCTAGCTGAGTCGGGACTCGCCGGGAACCTCACCATCCCGGCGAATTATCTCAAGGGAGCGTTGGCGCTAAAGGCCGTCTTTGAGGGACGGCGTCAGCGGCCGATCCGTCCCGGTCGCTTTTCCTGACGACATCTTCAACTGTCCATTCAGGAGAGCGGCGATCCGGCGTCCGAATGCGTAACTGACTTAGTCTCGCAGGATGGGTCTTGAGGGGCGGCGCTCCGCGCGGCTCATTCCGTCGGGGCGTGCGTTTTTTTGGCGCTCTCGGCCTTTGACTGGCGACCGCCATGTTCTTGGCAAGCCCGACAAGACGCAGGACCGCGCGCTTGGGATTCGATTCAAGCCAGATGCCGCTGATTGAACTAACGCTGTTTTTCCCACCCAGAGGCTTCCACCGGGCGGAATCGATGGCAATTGTCCTGGCATAGCTCGCCTCTGCCAAAGTGATGCCTTGCCCGAGCTGCACCTGGAAAATGACGGTCGCTTGGTTCGCGCGACACGTATGAATGGCCGGCCCGCCCCCGGCCGCAATGCGTTCGAGCAGGCACAGGTCCGACGGCGGCCCTTCCAGCCCGACCGGGACGAGCAGAGGCATGTCCGCGAGGTCGGACCATCTGAGCACCGGCCTCTCGACAAGAGAATGACAGGACGGCAGGGAGCACGAAGAGACGCTCTTGCCAAAACACTTCGCTGCTGCAGAATTTGGCGGTGCCAATGTGATGTGTGAACACAAGGTCGAAGCGTCTGCGGCGTATTGCAGAAAGGCACTGGCCCGATGGGACATCCTCAATGGTCAGCCTTACGTCCGGGTACAGCTTGCCGAAACGCTCGATGAGGCGTTTGAGGAATTCTCCTCCTGTCACGCAGCACAGCCCAATCCTGAGTGTCTTGGCATCCTTGTTATCGCGCACACGCTCGGCGAAAGCATCGAGCAGGCCGTCGTAGTGAGCCCGCACGATTTCGATCCAGGCGCGGCCTGTCTTCGTCAAGCGAACGCCGCGCGCATCGCGCTCGAACAGCTGGATGTCGAGCTGCTGTTCGAGTTTGACGACGTTGCGGCTGACCGAGGATTCCTGGACCCTCAGCGCTCTTGCGGCCTGACGCATGCTGCCGTGATCCACGGCCGCAAAAGCGTAGGTCAGCAACTGGATAGCGTTCCCGTTCCGCGTCATGTCCCTCGAGCTTCGTGACCATCGCTACAGGAGGCGCCTGTCTCACCGCCATGCGATCGGTTCCGTATTACGGACGGGCGGCACTCAGGTGTATCAACAGTCTCGCCTGGTCGCATGGATCTCGGCGCAGCTGCCACCCCATTGGCTGCGTCACACCGGACTGTCCGTCATGGCGATCGTCGCGGCGTCAGATACGTTGGTCTCGTAGACATATTCATGCGGAATGGCCGGCGTTGACATCTGTGAGGCGTAGAGATCGAGATTTTCTTTGCTGTTGCTCGCCGCAAGGCTGCAGAAATTGCCGCTGTTCCACGTCATCGTGCAGTACTTGAAATGCGCACCTACGGAGCGCGCCATCTCTGCCAGCGTCACCTCATTGTTGAACATGGTCCCGAGGACGTCCGTCTTCTTTTTTTCGATTTCGTCCGGGGGAAAGTACCTCGCCTTGAAGCCATAATCCTTCTGGTACTCTCGACGTCGGCTTTCCTGAGATTGCGATTTTTTTACTAAAGTCACATCTTCTACCAATCCTGAGTTAGTTGTGATTTGGCCAGCAACCTGTGGTTAGGCACAACACCGGAGGGCGGGCTACTCTTAGTATGAAGGCTGCTCCCATCCCTGGACACCCCTTGCCCTGATCCGAACAAGATCCGCCGTTCACAGCACCAGACGCTTACACACCAGCATGAGAGCTGGGGCAACGTGCGGGCTGACTTGATCAGGAGAACTGGTCTGGAGCGCCAGGAAACAGCAATTTCGTTCCCGGGCCATATATTCCTGATGAACCTGAAAGGGGCGGCAAGCCGCGGAGAGGATTTCGTCGACGGGCGTCGGATCTCGTTTTCGCCGCGGCGGGCTGGCTCGGTAGTCCATATGCCTGCCGGCAGTGATTGGACGGGGTGGGACGAGGGAGAACCCACGGCCGCCTACCTGCTCGTCTCAATTGAAAAAGGATTCACCGACGAAGCGTTCGGCGGGATGGTGCGCCATCGCTCGTGCGACCTGCCGGCTTCGATCGGATTTCGGGACAGCACCGTGGAGATGGCTTTGCAGCGGATCGCCATCGAACTCAGGCAGCCCGATCCGATCAGCGTGACGATGGTCGAGAGCCAGGCGATGCACTTGCTCGTTCAGATGGTCAGGCGCAACGGCCACTATAACGAGCCTGCGAAAGGCGGGCTGTCAGCCTTCGATCTCAAACGGGCGACCGCAATGATCGAAGCCTCGTCGGACGAGACACCCACCCTCGCCGATCTGGCAAAGGAGGTCGGTGTCAGCCGTTTCCATTTCAGCAGGGCTTTCAAGCAATCTACCGGGATGACGCCACACGCGTTTATCGCGCGGCGTCGACTGGATCAGTCCGCCGACATGCTGCGATCGACCAATATGTCGGCGACGGAGATCGCGCTGGAAAGCGGGTTCGGCAGCTCAAAGCCATTTCACGAT
Source organism: Mesorhizobium sp. SARCC-RB16n (assembly GCF_008520305.1). GTDB lineage: Bacteria > Pseudomonadota > Alphaproteobacteria > Rhizobiales > Rhizobiaceae > Mesorhizobium. The sequence continues at coordinate 18,032 of NZ_ML703264.1, forward strand.
CGCCTTTAAGCGGGCATTCGGCGTCAGTCCGACGGAATACCGCCGCCGATCCAGGATTTGATTCAAAACTTCCGCTGATTTCAGCAACGAACGGAAAAAACAAGCGTAATTGTTAAGCGGCATCTGGGCAGTGGGTATGACAAGCGCCGATTGGATGCGCAGCCCTTGTCAAATGCAATTCAAATTCACGCTGACCTGAGATCAAGCATCCAGTCCCGTCTATGGCTTGGATTCATGACCAGCACGCTATCGGCGGCAGTCGGACGAAACGGATATTACATCGCATCCGCCTGGACTGTTGTCGCGGCAGGCTACGGAAGCGCCGGCGTGGCGATACTGCTTGCGACCGTCAGTGTCGTCGAATTCGTTGCAAGCCCTCTAGCCGGCCTGGCAGCGGACCGGTTTGACCGACGGCGATTGAACATCGCGGCCGACCTCGGTCGCTTTGCCATCTTGCTCGCCACGGCTTGCACGCTTCTCTACCGGGACGCCTTTTTAACGCTCTGCCTGTCAGCGGCGCTCTTTTCGATTTGCGATCGTGTCGCGCTGACCGCCTCGCAAGCGATGATCCCTCTCGTGACGGGAGGCGCCGAACTTGCGGCATCGAATTCCATCATCTCCTTCATCATGCAGTTTGGCAGCCTCGGCGCAGCGTTGCTAGCCGGATCATTACTGGGTGGGCACTCCCCTGCCCTGACGTTCATGGTGCTCGCCCTGTTGTTCCTCCTTTCTGCCGGCTCACTGTCCTGGATGCGGCCAGGCCGCCTCCCGCAAGGTGTCAGAACGGCCAAAGGCCTGGCACCGAACATGGACAGGCATCTCCTTGGTCTGTTTGCCGCCAATGCCCTTCTCTATGGAGGCGCGGTGCTGGTCACGGTGATGGGATCAAGCTTCGTCTTCGAAGAGCAGCACGGCACCGCCGCCGATTTCGGCCACCTTGAAGCTGCGTGGTCGGCTGGTTCGGTTCTTGGGGCGGCTGTTCTCGTCAGGCTGACACGAGCGGCAAGTGGTCCTATACTGCACCTCATGCTTTTGGCCTCAACGGCGCTCGCGTTGATGTCATTGATCACTGTGCGCGCGCCCTGGACATTGATCGTCTTCGCCGAGCTCGGGTTTTCCTACAATCTGGGCCGGGTGAGCATCGAGGTCACACTGCAGTCGCGTATGCCTGACAATGTATTGGGCAGGGCCAAGGGCGTCATGCACAGTCTCGCTGTCGCGCTGGGACTGGTTATATTCAGCATCGCTGGCGTTATGGGCGAGAGTGTATTTCCTTCGTCGGATTCGGCGTGGTGCTCCTCATCAGCATTCCTGCATTGAGCATTGAGCATTGGCATCGCGCAGCGAAAGGATGAACCGTGAGGTGGACGAGCTAGCGACGGACGCAGACGCCAAGCAGGCGGTGCTGGACTCTCTGGCGACGCTCTATCCTTGGACGCGCTCCTATCATTGCCGCCCGCTTCGCGATTATGCGTCCCGCTTGTTCGAAGCGCCTGCGCAGAAACCGGAACCCGAAATTCGCAGCCGCGCGTTTGCCAGGCTGCTCGACACGATCAGGAATGCGGGAACGCGAAACGGATTGCCGATCAACGCCGTCTCCCAAATATGCAAAGATCTAGAACAACGCCGCGTGTTGCAGACCGGCCCGCATTTGTATCTCCTCATGGAGCCAGAGGCCTATTACACGCACATCTTCAGCCTGCTTGGCCTCTCGGCGCATGGCTGCTCGACCTACGTTTCCTATGCCGTTTCAACGGTGAGTCTCGTTGAAAAGCCCCGCAAGGGGCCAAGCTGGATCACGCTTGACGGGAAGCCGGTCAACGTCTTCGGTCTCAGCCGAAGCCGGATGATCGGATACAGCCTTCTGACGGGCCTGGATCATACCGGTTCGAGCTGGTGCCAACGGAGCCAAATGCCGAGGAAGACGCCCTCGCCCTGCTTCGCAGCCTGCTGCCGAAGACGCAGTTCGAGCGGCCTGCGCATGCCATCAAGGCAGCCAATCGCATCCTCTGGCCAAAACTGTTCGGAGAGAGCTTTGCCTTTCTGCAAATCGACGATGAGGATGTTGCCGACCTGGTGGCGGACCACCTGTCGGACGAGGGTTCCTGGCTGCGTACGAGGTTGCTGGAAAGCCCAAAGCTGGCTTTGAATATCCTTGACGAGATCGACAGGCTGGCGGCCGGCCCTTGGGGTGGCTGGCTCGCGCGCGGCACCGATTTCTTTTGGTACTATGAAAACGGAAAGCGCCTGCCGCTGCGCATGGTGGGTGGAGAACTCATCAATCTGGCGACCAGGACGAAGGTAGCTCGCTTCGCGGCTCCCGGTATCATTGAGCGGCTGGCGAACCGCAGCCTTGTTCCAAACCTGCTCCTTATGTTTCTGGTCCTGTCGATTCTGCCCGGCGTGCGCGCGCTCGGAGGCAGTCACCAGCCGGTCTACTATCCCCTGATGCGCTACGTCATTTGTCGGGCTCTAGAGAGCGCGGACATGGATCCGGACCTTCGACGCGCTCTCGCGAGCGATGATGTGCCAGGAGCTTGGGGGCATCGCGTCATTGAATGCGATGAGGATCCATTCGAGTCGATCCGAAAGGGCAGCATAGGCGAAACCGGCGAGGTCATAGACCGCTTCGGCGATATGCCTTTCGCTGATGCCTGTGGAGGTCTGAGCAGTTTCGTTTCTGATCCGTCGTGGACTGAGCTTTGCTCACAGCTGCGGGAGCGAGCGATTGCCCCAAGCGTCTTTTCCTAAGGGTGGGCAAGCGCCCGTGGCTGAGGTCAAAAATGAGCAGCACCTGCCGTCGCAAAATCGATCACGGAATGGCGTATTCTTGGCCGAAAAACAGTCCGCCCGCTTTTGGTGATCCAGGTAAGACGAGCTGCCGTTACCTGATACGCAAGCAGTCCCGGACTGCCAATTATGCGACTTTCGAAGCACAAAAGGCGAATGCTGAGAGGGCGTTGTGTGTCTTCGACGTCAATAGCCATGCCCATTCCGCAGTTCCGGCGAGCATTGGCAATGGCTGGAACGGGGCCGAAGGCGGACCGGCAACTTCGAAGTACGGATTTTCAGGAGCAGGCCTTCAGGTCTCATCGGGGCCTGGACATGATCGCCGGTCGGAGCCTTCAGGCCGGAAACAGGAAAGCAGAGGCGGGATCGAAGAAGACCTGCCTTCGCGAGGCTGCATTGATGCCATCCGGTTCGGCCGCATCCGACGTTGGCCTGACAT
>NZ_ML703264.1:21696-85614 GCF_008520305.1 Mesorhizobium sp. SARCC-RB16n
CCAGATGCTCGGCGACCAAGAAATTCGAGTTGCCGATGAAGCCGGCGACGAACTCGCTGGCCGGCCTGAGATAGAGGTCCTCGCCGGTGCCGATCTGCTCGATGCGGCCTTCCTTGAACAGGGCGATGCGATCCGACAGATGCAGCGCCTCCTCCTGGTCGTGGGTGACATAGAGGATGGTGACGCCGGTCTCACGGTGGATGCGGCGGATCTCGGCCTGAATCTCTTGGCGCAGCTTCTTGTCGAGCGCCGACAGCGGCTCGTCCATCAGCAGGATCGGCGGATCGTAGGCGAGCGCGCGGGCAAGCGCCACGCGCTGTTGCTGGCCGCCCGACAGCGCGCCGGGATAGCGGCCGGCGAAATTCTCCAGCCGCACCAGCGCCAACATGTCGGCGACTTTCTTTTTCACTTCGGCGTCGGGGCGGCCGCGCACACGCAGCGGAAAGGCGACGTTCTCGGCAACGCTCAGATGCGGAAACAGCGTGTAGCGCTGGAAGACCATGCCGATGTTGCGTTTGTGCGACGGCACTGAAAGCAGTGACTTGTCTTCCAGCAGGACGTCGCCGAAGGTCGGGTCCTGGAAACCGGCGATCGCGTAGAGCGTGGTCGACTTGCCGGAGCCGGACGGCCCGAGGAAGGTCAAGAATTCGCCCTTGGGCACATCGATGGTGACATCATGGACGGCGACGAAGGCGCCGAATGTCTTTCTCACCGCGCGTATGGACAGGAATGGACGGGTCATCTGGACAATTTTCTTCGCAGGAGTGCGGTCACGATCATCAGGCACATGGTCAGGCCGACAAGCAGGCTGGAGGCGGCGGCGACGACAGGGCTGAGGTCGGCGCGCAGGCTGCCCCAGATCTTCACCGGCAAGGTCTGCAAGGTCGGGCTCGCCATGAAGATCGCCACCACGACCTCGTCCCATGAAGCGAGGAACGAAAAAATCGCCGCCGAGAAGATGCCGATCCGGATCGAGGGCAAGGTGATCCGCAGCCGCGCCTGCAGCGGGCTGGCGCCGCAGACGATGGCCGCATCCTCGATGGATTTGTCGAAGCCCTCGAGAGCGGCGGTGATCGGAACGATGGCGAAGGGCAGTGCCAGGACCGTGTGCGCGATGACGAAGCCGATCGTGGTGCCAGCCAGACCGATGCGCAGGAAGAAAGCGTAGACGGCGATGGCGAATACGACCACCGGCAGCACCATGGGCGTCAGCAGCAGCCCGCGCAGGACCTGCCGGCCGTGAAATTCACCCCGGACCAAAGCGAAGGACGCGAACAGGCCGATGACGACGGCGAGGATGGCGGCCATGGCGGCGATTTTTGCGCTGGTCAGCGCGGCATCGATCCAGGTCGGGTCGGCCAGCAGTTGCTCGTACCATTTCAGCGTCCAGCCGGGCGGCGGGAAGGCCAGCCAGCGTGAGGAGCCGAACGACAACAGCACGATGAAGACCACCGGCAACAACAGGAAGGCCGCGACAAGCGCGGTGAAGCCGGCAAGCCCCACGCGCAGCCATCCGAGCCTGTCATAGTCGAGCAGCATGTCAGAGCCCTCCGGCGGGGCGCTTGGCGCCGACCAGACGAAGCTGGAGCGCGTAGAGCGCCATGGTGATGACCAGCAGCACGAAGGCGGCGGCACTACCGAGCCCCCAGTTGAGCAGCGACTGAACCGTCTGGGCGATCATCTCGGCCAGCATCATGTTGGACGTGCCGCCGAGTAGCGCTGGCGTCACGAAATAGCCAAGCGACATGACGAAGACCATCAGCCCGCCAGCAGCGATGCCAGGAAGCGACAGCGGCAACAGGATACGGCGGAATGCCTGCAACGGCGTTGCCCCGCAAAGGGCGGCGGCACGCAGCGTCATCGGGTCGATGGCGCGCAGCGTGCCGACCAGCGGCAGGATCATGAAGGGCAGCATGATGTAGACCATGCCGATGGACGCCGGTGAGATTGTTGATCAGCGGCAGCGGCTCATGGATGATGCCCAGCCCCATCAGCGCCCTGTTGATCACCCCTGTGCGTTGCAGCAGCACCATCCAGGCATAGGTGCGGGTGAGAAGGTTGGTCCACATCGACAGGATGATGATGCCGAAGACGAGCGAACCGAAGGCGGGCGGCATGATCGCCAGCATCCAGGCGACTGGAAACGCCACCACGATGGTAACGGCGGTGACGACTGCGGCGACCAAGAAGGTGTTCAGGAACACCCGCACATAGGTTCCGCTGCCGAACAGCGCGGCGTAGTTCTGCAGCCCGGGTTCGGGATCAGTGACGCTGCGCAGCAAAAGGGCGACGACCGGCACGACGAAGAATAGGCCGACCAGAACCAGGGCCGGCAAGGCGCCGCCGCTGCCGGCCGGCAGGCCGGCAATGGCGCCGCGTTTGAGAGAAGTTCGTTGCATCGGCAGGTTCCGGTTGCCCGAACGGGGCGCGGTTCCCGCGCCCCGCCGGTTTCTGTGGCGCTATTTGGTCTGCCAGGCGTACCAGCGCGTGGCGATCTCGTCGCGGTGCTCGGCCCAGTAGTTCATGTCGAGGTTGATCTGGCCGTCGACATGGGCGTCGGGCAAGGCCTTGACCGCATCGGCCGGCATCTCCGCCTTGGCCTTGGTATTGATCGGCGCATAGCCGCTGGCCTCAGCGAATTTCGCCTGGCCGGCCGGGCTGGTGGCCGCGGCCAGGAATTTCATGGCGCTATCCTTGTTCTTCGCCCCTTTCGGCACGACGAGAACGTCGGCGGCGGTGAGGTTCTGGTTCCAGGAGACGCCGACATCGGTTCCGTCCTGCTGCAGTGCGAAGACGCGGCCGTTCCAGAGCTGGCCGAAGGCAGCCTCGCCGGAGGCAATCAGCTGCTGCGACTCCGCGCCACCGCCCCACCAGACGATATCCGGCTTGATGGTGTCGAGCTTCTTGAAGGCGCGGTCGAGATCGAGCGGATAGAGCTTGTCCGCTGGCACGCCGTCGGCGAGCAGCGCGATCTCGATGACGCCCGGCGCCGACCATTTATAGAAGGTCCGTTTGCCGGGGAACTTCTTGGTGTCGAACATGTCGGCCCAGCTGGCCGGTTCACCGGAGACTGCCTCCTTGTTCCAGGCTAGCACGAAGGAATAGTAGAAGCTGCCGACGGCATGCTCGTTGCTGAAGCGCGGATCGAGATCGGCCTTGGGTACGACCGCGAAGTCGATCGGCTCCAAAAGCCCGTCCTTGGCAGCCTTGATGGCGAAGTCCATTTCGACGTCGACGACGTCCCAGGTGACGTTCTTGGCGTCGACCATGGCCTTCAACTTGCCGTAGTCGGTCGGCCCGTCCTGCAGCACCTTGATGCCGGAGCTCGCCTCGAAGGGCGCAGCCCAGGACCTGGTCTGCGCTTCCTGCGTTGTGCCACCCCAGCTGGTGAACGCCATCTCATCGGCCTTGGCGGCGGTCGCCGCGAGCAGTCCGGCCAGAATGCCGGTCAAAATCAGTTTCATTTCATTCTCCTCTGTTGGTCTGTTCTTGTTTTTCTCAGTGCACCTTTGTCCTGCACTCCTCAGCGCATGACGAAGGGATCCGGGATCGGCTCGTCCGACGTCTTGATCCAGACGGATTTCGAGCGCGTGTAATCTCTGATGGCATCGAGGCCACCCTCGCGGCCAAGCCCGGAATGGCCGTAGCCGCCAAAGGGAACCAGCGGCGACACGGCGCGATAGGTGTTGACCCAGACCACGCCGGCATGGATGTCGCGCGCCATGCGGTGCGCCTTGCCGAGACTGCTGGTGAACACGCCCGAAGCCAGCCCGAAGGGCGTGTCGTTGGCGAGGGCCAAGGCTTGAGCCTCGGTGTCGAAGGCAAGCACGCTCAGCACAGGTCCGAACAATTCCTCGCGCACGCAGGGCAGGTCATTGTCGCCGGCATCGATGATGGTCGGCGCGTAATAGAAGCCGGTGCCGATGGCAGGCCTTGTGCCCCCGGTGATCATCTTGCCGCCCTTAGCAAGGCTTTCCGCGACAATCTTCTCGATCCAATCGCGCTGGCGTTGCGTGGCGAGCGGACCCATTTCGGTGGCCGGGTCCTGCGGATCGCCGATCCTGATCGCCTCGGCCTTGCGTTTCAGCCGGGCGAGGAACTCGTCCTTCACCGAACCTTCGACCAGCAGCCGCGAGCCGGCGACGCAGCTTTGGCCGGTCGCCGCGAAAATGCCGGCCACCACCGCGTTGGCGGCGCTGTCGAGATCCGCATCGGCGAAGACGACGACCGGGCTCTTGCCGCCGAGCTCGAGCGTCGTATAGGCGAGATTTTCCGCCGTGTTCCTGACGATCGCACGGGCCGTGGACGGGCCGCCGGTGAAGGCGACGCGCGAGACCAGCGGATGGCTGGTCAGGCGGCGGCCGCAATCCTGGCCGAAGCCGGTGAGAATGTTGACGGTGCCTTCGGGAAAGCCGGCCTGCTGGACGAGTTCGGCGAAGGCGAGCAACGGCGCCGGGCCGTCCTCGGAGGCCTTGACCACGACCGTGCAACCGGCGGCGAGCGCCGGGCCGAGCTTGACGGCGGAGAGGAAGAGCTGCGAATTCCACGGCACGACTGCGGCAACGACGCCTATCGGCTCGTGGCGGATGGTGACGTCGAGGTCCGCCTTGTCGATCGGCACATGCGCGCCTTCATGCTTGTCGGCGAGCCCGCCATAATAGCGGTAGTAATCGCCCACATAGGCGATCTGGGCACGCGTCTCGCGAATGATCTTGCCGGTATCGCGCGTCTCGAGTTCGGCAAGACGTCCAGCATTGGCGCCGACGAGGTCGCCAAGTTTGACCAGCAGTTTGCTGCGCGCGGTGGCGGTCATCGCCGCCCACGGGCCCGAGCGCAGCGCGCGGTGCGCTGCCTCGACGGCGCGGTCGACATCGGCTTCACTCGCCGCCGGCATCCTGGCCCATAGCGCGCCGGTCGACGGATCGATGCTGTCGAAAGTGACGGACGGCTCGTCGAAGCGACCGTCGATGAAGTTCCTGAACAGGGCGTCGGTCATGGGCTCGCGATCAAAGGAAGGCCGGCATCACCCGGTCGATGAACAGTTGCAGCGATTTCTTCTTGCGTTCGTGCGAGAGCCCGCTGTCGATCCAGATCGAGTACTGGTCGTAGCCGAGCGCCTCATAGGCTTTCAGCCGGGCAATGACCTCGTCGGCTTCGCCGATCACCAGATTCTGGCGGATCTTGTCGGGCGCGTATTGCGGCATCGCGGCGATCTCGTCCGGCGCCAACGGCTCGAGCACACCCTGATGCACCGGCTTCTTGTTCTGGAACCAGGCGCCGAATTGGCAATAGAAGGTCGACAGGTCCTCTGCGAGGCGATCGGCATCGGCCGCGTCCTCGGCGACGAATGTATGCATCAAAAGCATGATATCCGGCCGGGCGATGTCGGGGTGCGCGTCGCAGGCGGTGTCGAAGCGCTGCATCAGGGTCGCCACCTCGTCGTCGCCGGAGGCCAGCGGCGTCACCTGGACCTTGCAGTGGTTGGCGACGGCAAAATCGTGCGAGTTCGGGTCGCGCGCCGCCACCCAGATCGGCGGATAGGGTTTCTGCAGCGGCTTGGGCGAGGAGGTGGTCGGCGGGAACGACCAGAACTCGCCGGAGACTTCGAAGTCGCCGTCCCACAGACCGCGGATGGCGGGTACCATCTCCCGCATGCGCTGACCGGCGCCCCAGGCGTCGAGCCCTGGGAAGAGACGTTGATATTCGTAACTGTAGGCGCCGCGCGCGATGCCGATGTCGAGCCGGCCGCCGCTGATGACGTCGGCCATCGCCGCTTCGCCGGCAAGCTTGATCGGATGCCAGAACGGCGCAACGATCGTGCCCGTGCCGAGACGGATGCGGCTCGTTCTGGCCGCCAGATAAGCGATGTTGATGAACGGGTTCGGCGAAATGGTGAATTCCATGCCGTGATGCTCACCGATCCAGGCCGTCTCGAAGCCGGCCTGCTCTGCTTGCAGGACCAATTCCTCGAGTTCGCTCACCAGTTCGGAATGCGGCTTGGCCAGATCCGACCGTTCCATATGCACGAAGAGCGAGAATTTCATCTGTGGTCACCTGTATTGGAGGGAGCGGACATAGGCGCTTTGCCTAGCGGCCGGACTTCGCCTTCCATCTCATTGCCGACATAGACGCCAAAGGCGTCCTGCGTGCATTCCCTGACATAGCGGGCAAGCATCGAACGAACCGCCGGATCGGCGATCTTCAAGTTGCCGATCGCGTCGATGTCGACCAGCCGGACGCCACGATCGCTGGAGGCGGGCACGTCGAACGTGCCGCGATAATAGACGTGCGTGCGCGCCGAATTGCCAGCGTCGTCCCAGACGGCGAAGAGGAAGCCGAGCTGGGCCTCGATAGCCTTGGCGGCAAGCAGCCCACGGAGGCTTTTGCCGTCGCCGGCCGAGCCCAATCCCCGGCCGCGCGGCAGTTCGAAGCCGTCCGCCGTTTCCACGAACAGAACCCTGCCGCCATTTTCGAGGATCGCGCCGACATCGGTGCCGGGCTGAGTGGCGGCGAGCGCCTCCTGGCTGAGGCCGGGTGCGATATAGGCGCCGCGGCAGTAGCCGAGAGGCTGCGAGGAGTTGTGCTCGAAATGGCGGACGCGGCCGATAAGGATCGAATGGTCGCCCGCGTCGACCAGCCGCTCCATGTCGCAGTCGAAGGCCGCGACCGAGCCGTCCAGCAACGGACTGCCGGTCTGACCTGGACGCCAGGCGACGGAGGCGAATTTGTCGGCCGCTTTCGAGGCGAAGATGCCGGATGCCGCCTTCTGATCCTCGTTGAGGATGTTGATGGCGAAGCTCTTCGAGGTGGCGAAGACGGGATGGCCCAAGGCCTTATGGGCGATGCAGACGAGTACGAGCGGCGGGTCGAGCGACACCGAGGTGAAGGAGTTGGCTGTGAAGCCGCGTGGCTCGCCTTCGGGCCCGATCGTGGTGACGATGGTGACGCCGGTAAGGAAGGAGCCGAGCGCGCGGCGGAAGTCGCCGCTGTCGAAACCAGAAGTCACTGTCCCGTCTCCTTGCTCCGCCGCTTCGAGGAAGTCGACGATGTGGCGTGTGGTGCGGTCCGGTGCGGCGACCGCCATCATGTGGCGTTCGCCGGCAAGTACGATGCATCGGCCTTGCGGCGCCAGGCGTGCCATGGCCGCCGACATTGCCGGCGATGAGTTCCTGTCCTCGGACCCGGTCATGAACAGGGCCGGCATGACAAGGGTCTGCAAACGCTCGGCCTGGTCGCCGTCGGCGCGAGCGAACAGGCGATAGGTGCGTGCGTAGCCTTCCGGATCGACCTCGTTCAGGGCCAATGCCGTCTTTTTGGCAGCGGCCGCAAGCGTCGAGGGCACCGGGTCTCCGAACCACCGGGCGATGGTCTGGGCAGCTCCGGCAGCGTCGTCACGGCGGTTAAGGGCGGCGGCGCGTTCGCGAACGGCGTGGGCCAGATCGGGTGGACGCCGGAACACGGCGTTGAGTGAAACGATGCGGCTGATACGCTGGGGTGCCCGCAGGGCCAGTTCCTGAGCAACGAGCGCGCCCATGGAGTGGCCGACGACTGACACGGTTTCGAGGCCGAGATGGTCGAGCAGCCGAAGGGCCTGGTCGGCATAGTCGGTCAGTTCTGGCCCCGGTGGCGGCAGCGGCGATTGGCCATGGCCGAGCATGTCGATGGCGATTACATCCCAATTACCGGCCATCCGTTCGATCTGCGGCTGCCAAATCGCGGCGTTCATGCCGACGCCGTGGATGAACAGCACCGGGGCGCCCGACCCGGCTCGGATGAAGCCGGTGCCGTCAGGCGCCGTACCCTGTCGAGCCCATGCCGATGCGGGTGCGTCAGCCATGCAGGTCGCCCACTTCCTTGAGGTCGTGGTATCGGTCGCCGATACGATGGTGCGGCCGGCCGCCGATCGAGGCGCCGAGCGCCACCACCAACTCGTCCGGTGCCGGTGCGTCGCCGATCTGGAAATGCACCGTCAGGTAGTGCGAGCGCCGACCCTCGTCGTTCTTGTCCATCAGCGGGATCATGATCGGCGTGTTCGGGCCACCGCGCAGGTTGGTGAAGGCAAGATAGGTCTTGGCGGCAACCGCGCGGCGATAATGGTTGCCGAAATGCAGCGTGTGGATCATTGCCGAAGCGTGTTCGATCTCGCCCGACGTGCCGCAGATGGCGGCCTTGCCGTAGCCCTCGATGGCGTCGCCCGAACCGGCGATGGCGATGATTTCGCGGGTCAGGGTCTCTCCCAGCACGGGCGCACAGGCGCGGATTTCGGGCGACAGATCGTCGGTGAATCCGCGTCCGGCCCAAGGATTGGTCAGCACTGCCGCGACACCGATCAGACGCATCGGCCGAGGCGCTGCCTTGCCGCCTTCGATCAGCGTGTTCTCGGTGTAGGTGACGATCTTGCGAATGGCAGGCTGCATGGGATCCTCGGGTCGGGTGACGGGGTGAAACCAGGCGGTTTCCCGTATGATCTTATGGTATACCATGCTATGGAGCGCCAAGATGCTTGTCAACCAGCCATGGAATCTGTTTTTGTGGCGAGGCAGGAGACCTCACATGTCGGACGACACGCTTCGCATCGACCGCAGCGCCAAGACCTTGAGAACACTGGCACTGGAGCGCATGCGAGAGGCGATCATGGATTTCCATTTCCAGCCGGGCGAAAGGCTAGTCGAGCGGCCGCTTTGCGATCAGCTCGGCGTCAGCCGCTCTGTCGTGCGCGAAGTTTTGCGCCAGTTGGAGGCCGAGGGCCTGGTGCAGATGATACCGGGCCATGGGCCGGCCGTGGCAAAGCCGGATCTCGGCCGCACCGACGAGATCTATGAACTCCGGGCGCTGCTCGAAGGTATCGCCGCGCGCGCCTGCGCTATGTCGGCTACCGACGAGCAACTGGCCACGTTAGAGCATGCCCTGGCCGACCTGATCGAGGCGTGGGCGTCAGGCAAGCCGCCGGCGGTGATGCGGGCGACAACGAAATTTTACGAAGCGCTATTCGAGGCGGCGGACAAGCGCGTCGCGTGGGAGATCGTGAGCGGACTGAATGTGCGAATCAACCAGCTGCGGTCGATGACGATCGCTTCCGCAAACAGGCGCAAGCCGGCGATCGCCGAAATGAATAAAATCATGGATGCCATCCGATCGCGCAGGCCTGACGAAGCCGAAGTGGCAGCAAGGCAGCACGTCGAATCCGCCTGGAACATCGCTCGGGGACAGATTGCGTCTTGACCTTCTCTAGCTACCCGATGCTCACGGACGACGGCCCTGTTCTCTACGGCCGCATCGTGCTGCTCAACTCCCAGCGGGAACCGGTGCAGAATTACGTCGGAACTGGCAAGGCCAGACAGGTTGCTGGTTAGCCACTTGTCTCGAAAATTGACGCCGCGCGTGCTCATGTCTACCAAGCCGCTGGCGCATATTAGGCCCAGTCAGTTGAAGGCGCCCCGCCTAAAAATCTCAAGCTTCTCGCTGTAAGAAAGCCGTACCTTCTCACCGCACCGTTCGCATGTGAATATCGCGACGGACTTGACCCAGGAGCCCTTCCTAACCAGCTTGGCTCTGCAGCTCGGACACTGCAGGGTCAGATCCTTGTCGAGCAGGCGATTAAATAAACCCATTCCATCTTCTCCCAAGATGAAAAGGTCGTGCAAGATGGGTGCCAGGGCGGCGTCCTGAAACGACACAGGCGAGATTGGCTCGATAGATTGACGGCGAGGTGGGGCCGCGCAACTATTTTGCTAAAGCTGATTGAAGAGGATGCCGGCAGACAGGTGAGGGGCAGCGCTAACGCTCGAAAATATTTGTGGGAGAATTCGACCCTAAAGCGCCCAACTTGATCCTCACCACTTTTCCCCTTGAACGCTCACCCAATCTGGCCTAGCCTTGAGTTGAGAAAAGGTTTTTCCAAGATTTCCGATCGGGCTAGGCCGCGTGCCGGGCGTTCTTTCGGGCAATAAGAGAAAACGTTTTCCCAACTAGGGAATCTCGCCGCGATGGCATCGGACGTTCCGCCAGTTCCCGTCTTTCCCAAACCCGTCACCTTGCGTGACGTGGCCGCCCAGGCGGGCGTCAGCGTCGCCACCGCCTCCAAGGCGCTCAACGACCAGGGGCGAATGACCGCCGAGACCCGCGAGCGCATCCGCGACACGGCGCGCAGCCTGGGGTTCCGGCCCAACAGCCTGGCGCAGAGTCTGCTGAGGCGTCGCTCCTTCACCGTCGGCCTGCTCACCAACGACACCTATGGCCGCTTCTCGCTGCCCCTGATGTCGGGCATATCGGACTCACTGGTCGACGCCGGCGTCTCGGTGTTTCTGTGCAATGTCGAGGAGGATCCGCGCCTCGGCCAGCTCCATGTCGAAGCCATGCTGGACAAGCGCGTCGACGGCATCATCGCCACCGGCAAGCGCATAGACCGCCATCTGCCCGTCGACCTCTCCAGCCTGCGCATCCCGGTGATCTACGCCTTCACCCAGCCCGATCCCGACGCCGTCGCCTTCGTTTCCGACGATGCCGGTGGCGCGTGGCTGGCCGTCGAGCATTTCTGCCGGCTCGGTCGCAAGCGCATCGCCCACGTCACCGGCCCGGCGAGCTTTGCCGTGGTGCACGAACGGGCGCAGGCTTATCGCGCCACGCTGATCGAGAACGGCCTGCCTGTCATCGAGCCGCTGCTCGGCACCTGGTCGGAAGCCTGGGGGCATGAGGCCGTGGCAAAACTGTTCGACACCAATGGCGAGCGGCCGGACGCCGTCTTCTGCGGCAACGATCAGATCGCGCGCGGCGTCATCGATGCTCTGCGCGAACGAGGCCTCGGCGTGCCTAATGATGTCGGCGTCATCGGCTTCGACAATTGGGAGATCGTGGCGGAGGCGACCCGCCCGCCGCTGACTTCGGTCGACATGAACCTGGCAGCGCTGGGCCGCGAGGCCGGGCTGACCCTGCTTTCCCTGGTCGGCGGCAAGCCCGCCACGCCGGGCATTCGAAAACTGCCGTGCCGGCTGGTGATGCGGCAGTCCTGCGGCCGCCTGCCGGATGATGAGAAAGACGGCTGAAGAACGAAACGCCGCGATCGGCGGCAAGCCGCGCATCGCGGCCAAATGTGGAGGAGGAGAACATGAGGACTTTGATTGCCAAACTGGCCCTGACGGCTGCCGCTTTGGGCTGCGGCCTGCAATTTGCCGCCGCCGAGACCGCCAACATCTGGGTGCGTGCCGACGGCTCGAACTTCATGCCGAGGATCGTGGACGCCTTCAACAAGGCGCACAAGGACCAGGTCAAGCTCGACATCATCCCCAATGCCGAGATCATCCCGAAATATGGCGCGGCGGCCGCCGGCGGCACGGCGCCCGACGCGCTGTCGCTCGACCTGATCTACACGCCCTCCTTCGCGGCCGCCGGCCAGCTGGAGGACATCACCGACTGGGCGAAATCCCTGCCCTATTTCGCCAGCCTGTCGCCGGCGCATGTGAAGACCGGTACCTACAAGGACCATATTTACGGCCTGCCCTTCTCGGCCGACGCCTCGGTGCTGATCTGGAACAAGAAGCTATTCAAGCAGGCCGGCCTCGATCCCGAGAAAGGCCCAACCAACTGGGCCGAGATCGAAGCCGACGCCGAAAAGGTCAACGCGCTTGGCGGCAACATCAAGGGCTTCTACTTCTCCGGCAATTGCGGCGGCTGCAATATCTTCACCTTCACGCCGCTGATCTGGGCCTCGGGCGGCGACATCCTGTCGGAGGACGGCTCGAAGGCGACACTCGACAGCCCGCAGCTGCGCGGCGCCATCGATCTCTACCGCTTGATGGTCAAGAAGGATCTGGTGCCGGCGGGCGCCCAGACCGACACCGGCGCCAATTTCTTTGCCGCCTTCGCCGCCGGCAATATCGGCATCTCGCCCTCCGGCGCCTTCGCCATCGGCGCGCTCAACACGCAATATCCCAATGTCGATTACGGCGTCACCTTCCTGCCGGGCAAGGATGGCAACTGGTCGTCTTTTGCCGGCGGCGACAATTTCGTCGTCACTAAGGGCACCAAGAAACTCGCCGTGGTGAAGGAGTTCCTGGACTTCGCCTATTCGCTGGAGGGCCAGACCATCCTGGCCAAATATGGCTCGTTGCCGGTGCGCGGCGACATCGCCAAGGACGCGCTAAGGGATCTCGACCCGCGCTACCAGATCGCCGCCGAAGCCATGGCCAAGGGCAAGACGCCCTATTCGGTGGTGTTCAACGACCTAATCAACTCCGCCAACGGCCCGTGGACGCAGATGATCAACGAGGTGTTCTTTGGCGACGATGTCGATGGGGCCATAGCAAACGCGCAGGAGACCATGCAGTCGATCATCGACCAGGCGCCGCAGAAGTAGGCGCCTGTCCGGCCGCTCGCCTGTCTCCCTGGGCGGGTGGCCGGCCTGCTCCTTACCCTCCCCCTCGTGGGGAGGGTCGCTGCGAAGCAGCGGGGTGGGGTCTGCGCCAATCCCCCTCCCTGCGGTCCGATCTCCCCACAAGGGGGAGGTCAGACGGCCAATTGGATCCGACGCAAGAACGGGCAAGCCATGACCTCCATCGCAACCACCACCACCGCCCCGCCCCGCGCCCGCAAACTCGTCGGTGCCGGGCGCCGGCAATGGATCGGCCTGCTCTACGTCGCGCCGGCGGTGGCGCTCGTCATGCTGTTCTTTGTCATTCCGCTCGGCATGACAGCGTGGATGTCGCTGCACAACTGGCCGCTGATGGGCGAGCACTCCTTCATCGGCCTCGACAATTATTGGGCGATCCTGCGCGACACCAGGTTCTGGAATGCGCTGAAGTTCACCGGCTACTACACGGTGGTCGTCACCATCGCGATCTTCGCCGTCGCCTTTCCGCTGGCGATCTTCATCGAGCGGCAGCGCCCGTTCACCAATCTCTACCGCACCATGTTCTTCATGCCGGCGGTGGTCGGCTTTGCCTCGGCGAGCCTGCTCTGGTCGTGGCTCCTGAACGTCGATTCCGGCCTGTTCAGCCCGGCCGCCTACGATCTCGGCCTGATTGACAAGAAGTTCAACCTGCTCGCCACCTTCCAACCGGCCTTCTGGTCGATCATCGCCATGGTGGTGTGGAAGGTCGCCGGCTTCACCATGATCATCCTGATGACCGGCCTGCAGTCGATCCCGCAGGACCTACAGGAAGCGGCCGTCATCGACGGCGCCGGGCCGTTCGCCCGGTTCCGGGCGATCACCTTGCCGCTGATGCGCCGCACGCTGGCGCTGGCGCTGATCCTGTCGGTGGCGGGCTCGATCCTCGCCTTCGACCAGTTCTACATCATCCTGCGCGGCGGCCCGCGCAACCAGACGCTGACGGCGGTGTACTGGATCTTCAACCAGTCCTTCGTCTCATTCAAGCTGGGTTACGGCGCCGCGCTCTCGATGGTGCTGCTGGTGGTCCTGGTGGCGCTCAGCCTCGTCCAGCTCTGGCTGCTGCGCAAGCCCGAGGGGCTCGACTGATGGCGCAGGCGATGTCAGGCAGAGGCAAGCTCACCGCGCGCTTGGCTAGGCACTCGACCGGCATTATTGCCTCGGTGCTGTTCGTGGCGCCGATCGTGTGGACGGTGCTGTCGGCCCTCAAGCCGGCGCAGGAGGCCCGCCTGCCGCCGCTGCCGCCCTGGCCGACGACCGGCTTCTCGCTCGAAAACTACGCCACGTTGAACAGCTTCGGCGACGGGCTCTGGGCCTCAGCGCAGAACAGCATCTACGTCTCGGTGATGACCGTCATACTGTCGGTCGTCGTCAGCGTGCTCGCCGGCTACGGCTTTTCGCGGTTTCGGTTTCCGTTCAAGGACCTGTTCTTCGTCCTCATCCTGTCGACGATCATGATCCCGTTCCAGTCGATCCTGACGCCGATCTTCCTGGTCCTGACCAAGCTTGGCCTGCACAACACGCTGACCGGCCTGGTCGGAGTCTATGTGACGCTGCAGCTGCCATTCTCGATCTTCATGATGCGCAACGCCTTCGACGCGGTGCCGCGCGAGATCGAGGAGGCCGCCCGCATGGACGGCGCCGGCAATGCCACCATGCTCGTAAAGGTGATGTTGCCACTGGTCTGGCCGGGCGTCGTCACCATCGCGCTGTTTGCCTTCCTCGGCGCCTGGAACGAGTTCCTCGCAGCCCTGGTGCTGATGACCGACCAGTCCAAATTCACGCTGCCGGTGATGATGACGGCGCTTCAGTCGGGCCGCTTCGGCGCCATCGACTGGGGCGCTGTCCAGGCAGGCGTCACAGTGATGATGGTGCCGTGCCTGATCCTGTTCCTGGCTTTGCAGCGCTTCTACATCCGCGGCCTGATGGCCGGGGCCGTCAAGTAATCGATCGAATGGAGTAAGTTCATGACCGCATCGCCACCCCCCCGGCCTGCCACCACGGCCAAGCCGAAGCTCGCCTTCCGCCCGCTGCCGGTGCCGCAGGTGAACGTGCGCGGCTTCTGGGGCGACCGCGCCGAGGCGGTCGCGACGCGCACCGCCGACATCCTCTATGACCGCTGCGTGGAGGCGCGCATGCTGGAGCAGATCGACCCCGACCGCCCCTCGCCCGGTGTCGTCATTCCCTTCCACTCGCCTTCGCCCGACGAGGCCGCCTCCCCCGGCTTCACCGGCTCGACGGTGACCACGCAGATGTTCTGGGATTCCGATCTCGGCAAGACGATCGAGACCGCGGCCTATTCGCTCTACCGGCGCAAGAACCCCGAACTGGAGAAGAAGATCGACGCCGTCATCGACATGTACGGCAGACTGCAGCAGGAGGACGGCTATCTCTCCAGCTGGTACCAGCGCATCCAGCCCGGTAAGCGCTGGACCAATCTGCGCGACTGCCACGAGCTCTATTGCGCCGGCCACCTGATCGAGGGCGCGGTCGCCTACTACCAGGCGACCGGCAAGCGCAAGCTGCTCGACATCATGTGCCGCTATGCCGACCACATCGCCTCGGTACTCGGGCCCGAGCCTGGCAAGAAGAAGGGCTATTGCGGCCACGAGGAGATCGAGCTGGCGCTGGTCAAGCTGGCACGGGTGACGGGCGAGCATAAGTACATGGAGCTGGCCAAATACTTCATCGACCAGCGCGGGCAGCAGCCGCATTATTTCGACGAGGAGGCCCGCGCCCGCGGCGCCGACCCGAAGGCCTATCATTTCAAGACCTACGAATACAGCCAGTCGCATATCCCGGCGCGCCAGCAGGACAAGGTCGTCGGCCATGCGGTGCGGGCCATGTATCTCTATTCGGGCATGGCCGACATCGCCACCGAATATGGCGACGACAGCTTGCGGGTGGCGCTCGACCGGCTATGGGACGACCTCACCACCAAGAACCTCTACATCACCGGCGGGCTCGGGCCTTCGGCGCACAATGAGGGCTTCACCAGCGACTACGACCTACCCAACGAGACCGCCTATGCCGAGACCTGTGCATCGGTCGGGCTGGTGTTCTGGGCGAGCCGCATGCTCGGCATGGGGCCGAACGCCCGCTACGCCGACATGATGGAGCGTGCGCTCTACAATGGTTCGATCTCGGGCCTGTCGCTCGACGGCTCGTTGTTCTTCTACGAGAACCCGCTGGAAAGCCGGGGCAAGCACAACAGATGGAAATGGCACCGCTGCCCTTGCTGCCCGCCCAATGTCGGGCGCATGGTCGCCTCGATCGGCAGCTATTTCTACAGCATGGCGGACGATGCACTAGCGGTTCACCTCTACGGCGATTCCACCGCCCGCTTCGACATATCGGGCGTGCCGGTCACGCTGACGCAGGTGAGCCGCTATCCCTGGGATGGCGCCGTCGAGATCACGGTCGAGCCGCAGGCGCCTGTAGAGTTCACGCTGCATTTGCGGGTGCCGGCCTGGAGCTCCACGGCCAAGCTCGAGATCAATGGCGAGGCGGTCGACCTCGATGATGTGACCAGCGACGGCTACGCCGCGATCCGGCGCAACTGGACAAAGGGCGACCGTATCCGGCTCGACCTCGAAATGCCGATCGAGCGGCTCTACGCCAATCCCGAAGTACGGCAGGATGCCGGCCGCGTCGCGCTGTCGCGCGGGCCGCTGATCTACTGCGTCGAGGCATCAGACAATGACACCCGGCTGCATCGCCTGACCCTGCCCCGCACGGCCGGCATCGAGGCGCATGACCAGCCGGGCCTGCTCGGCGGCGTGGTGACGCTTTCAGGCACGGCGCAAGGCGATGCCGGCGACGACTGGCAGGACGGGCTCTATCGTTCCGAACCGCCGGCCAAGGTCGAGACGCGCCTGACCGCAATCCCCTATTTCGCCTGGGACAACCGCGAGCCCGGAGAGATGCTGGTCTGGCTGCGGGATGGATGACCGCAGACGCTTGCCCCGATTACATCTGGCTTGATTGAGCGGCAGGTAGGGCCGTATTCGGCGCTGCGGTGAGCGACGATGCAATCTCCCGCGCAATGTCATGGACCCCGCACTAATTGCTCGGCCGCATGCGCTTGGCTGCACCTCCGATCGCGTTGCGGAAGGCAGCATCGAAATTTACGCCAGCAACCTCCCCACTTGGTGTCTTCTGTACCAAGTGGCAGGCGCCAAACCGCATGCCAGCCCGGCTCGTTGGTTTCCCAATCGAGGTGCCCGACCAGGATCGCGTCAGCGCCCAATCTGGATTTCAGTCTGGCCAGGCTCTTATGAGACATTGCATCAACTTTTTCCTGCGCGTGCGCCGAGAGATCGACCTCTTTCGCGAATATGATTCGGTATCGCAAAGCGCGCCGAAGCATCTTCAAAGCTGGCGCGCAGGTCCGATCCGTAGACGCCGTCGGCGGCCAGCACATAGCTGCGCGCCATGTCGGTCACTTCGACGACGAGCGCCAGCTTTGGGCGCGCACCTAGCTGTGTCGCGGAAGGAATTGAACTGACCCTTGATGAAGCCGCACGTTTGCGGAGATGGGCGCAGCGCATGCGGCCGTCGCCGGAGGCAATAGACAAATCACTTGCCAGCTTGAAAACAGTCGACCGGGAGAAGCGGGCTGCGATCATGGTTGCTTGTACAGAGGTAGCCGACGCAGACGACTTTCGGCATCACCGCGAAACGCTGTTGCTGCGGGGGTTCTCCGTAGCATTGATGATGGATTAGCGATTTTTGCCCGGAAACCGGGATCGTAGTGACCGTCCGGGCGTTGAGAGGCGCTGCCTAGCCTAGGGAAGCCCAATGACTCGCATCGCAACCTTCAACGTGAACGGCGTCAACGGCCGCCTGCCCGTGCTGCTCAAGTGGCTGGGTGAAACCCAGTACGACATCGTCTGCCTTCAAGAGCTCAAGACGTCTGACGAGAAGTTCCCTGCCGACGCGATCAGGGGCGTCGGTTACGGCGCAATCTGGCACGGCCAGAAATCTTACAACGGAGTAGCTATTCTCGCTCGGGGGGCAGAACCACTAGAACGTCGACGCGGACTGCCCGGGGATCCAGACGACACGCACAGCCGCTACATTGAAGCCGAGGTGAATGGGCTTGTTGTGGGTTGCCTCTACCTGCCCAACGGCAACCCGGCGCCAGGCCCAAAATTCGACTACAAGCTCCGCTGGTTCGATCGTCTGATCAGCTACGGCCAGCTATTGCTTGGAGACGGCGCCATGAGCATTCTCTGCGGCGACTATAACGTCGTTCCGACCGAAATCGACGCCGTGGTGCCCCGACGATGGCTAGGAGACGCGGTGTACTTCCCGGAGAGCCGGCAAGCCTACGCCGAAATGCTTGGGAATGGTTGGATAGACGCCGTCCGGCGCATGCACCCCGAGAAGGGCATCTACACATACTGGAACTTCTCATACCAGGGCGGCTACGATCGAAGCTCCGGTCTCCGAATGGACCATCTGCTTGTGAGCCCTTCCCTTTCGGACAAACTCCGCAATGCCGGCGTGGACATCGAATTGCGCGGGTGGGAGAAGCCAAGCGACCATGCGCCAGCTTGGATCGAACTCGATTGACGGCCACCAAGCCACTCACGCAGTTCCGGAACCGATCAAAATCGCTCCTACGAGCGACGGGCTTACGAAATGTTACTCGACATCGAAGATGTCCACATTTGCTTGGGAAGAGCCGCCTGTCAAAGTCAGCCTCAGTCCCTGAGAACCCGGAGGTTGCCACGCAGTTGGAGGCGAAGGGACGATCAAAGGCGCATTGCCGGCCGGCAACTTTGGGGCCGGTTGAAGACGGTCGGCTTTTAGCGAAGCGGCTTGGAAATTAGCCGTTTCATCTAAGCTCGCGAACTGAGATACGGCCGGCAACGGAGACTGGCATTGCCGGACGCCTATAGCGGTCAACCCTCTCGTGTTCAGAGGCAAGAAGCGCATCCCGTTTAGGATCGATAATGTAAATCGCGCGCATTATCATCTTGCTCATCAATCCCAGCACATAGTTCATGCCATGATATTGACGGCATTTTTGTCAGACCGAATTCGATTTCTTGAAAAAGGGTTGAATTTTGCCTCTTGCACCGAAGCCTACGAGGGCCGAGCGATCGCGTTCCTCTGCCAGCTTCTTGGACCGGACACGCATCAGATCCTTCCAGCCGACATAGCCAACCAGCCGCGCGTCCTCACGCGCGACAACAGGCAGATGCGAGACGTTGGCCATCAGCAGCTTGTCGGAAAGCCCCTCGAGATACTCGTCTGGATAGGCAAGGGTGAGCTTGCCGCCTGCCAGTAATTCGCCAAGCGTTGTGGTGCGGTGCTTACCCGCGCGTCTCCAGCGCAGGATAGCCGGTGGATCGATTATGCCAAGCACATGGCCATCTTCATTGACGACGGGAAAGCTCGGGTGCCGCGTTTGCGGCGCGGTCAGAAAGGCTGCTGCGCCATGCAGCGTCATCGCCGCCGGCACGCTCTCCACTTGCGTGGTCATGACCTCGCGCACCCTGGTCAGCGCCAACGGATCAACGCGATATTCGCGAACCAGGTGATGCCCCCGCCTGGCAATCTTTTCGGTCAGGATCGATCGCTTCATCAACAACACGGTGACGGTATGCGCGGCCGCGCAAGCCGCGATCAAGGGCACCAAGACATGGGTGTTGCCGGTGAGTTCGACCGCAAAGAAAGTGGCGGTCAGCGGTGCGCGCATGGTGCCACCCATGGTCGCCGCCATCGCCAGCAATGGCCAAAAGCCGGGCGTTGCCTCAGGCAGGATGCCGGTGAGAACCTCGCCCATGGCGCCGCCCATGACCAGCAGTGGCGCCAGCACGCCGCCCGACGTTCCAGAACCGAGCGCCACCGACCAGATGATCGCCTTGACCACAAGCAGGAGAAGAGCGGCCGTGGCGATCAAGCGGCCATCAAGCATGCTGGCTATGTTGTCATAGCCTACGCCCAATGCCTGCGGCTCGATCAGCCCGCCAATGCCGACCACCAGGCCGCCGATCATCGGCCACCACATCCAGTGTATCGGCAGCTTCTGGAAAGCGTCTTCGCACGCATAGACCATCTGCGTCAGCAAGCCGGATAGCAGCCCGGCACATATCCCGATCAACACCCAGCCGCCCAAGCCGGTGAACGACGACACCATGCTCCCCTGGGACGGGAAGATCGGCCCCGCCAAATGCAGCATGGAGCGCTCGATCTGGGCAATGATGGCCGCGACGGCGACGGGAATGAAACTTCGCGGCGTCCATTCGAAGAGCAGCAGCTCCACTGCCAGCATGATAGCTGCGATCGGCGTTCCAAACACGGTCGTCATGCCTGCCGCCGCACCCGCCACCAGTAATGTCTTGCGCTCATTGTCGCTGACCGGCAGCATTTGCGCGATCAGCGAGCCAATGGCGCCGCCGGTCATGATGATCGGCCCTTCGGCACCGAATGGGCCGCCGCTGCCGATCGAGATTGCCGACGACAGCGGCTTCAGGATCGCCACCTTTGCGTCCAACCGCGAACGTCCGAGTAGGATTGCCTCAATAGCTTCGGGAATGCCGTGGCCGCGGATCTTCTCGCTGCCGTATCTGGCCATCAAGCCGATGATCAGCGCGCCGATCACCGGAACGACGATGGCGGCGTAACCGAGCGGCGTATCCTGAAGCGTCAGATCGGCAAGCGAGAACTGGCCGAAATAGGCGATGTTGGTGGCCAGCCGGATCAGCTTCAAAAGTGCGATGCCGGCAAACACCGCGGCTGTCGCGACGACAATGGCGATCGCCGCGATGAGCAGCACGCGTGCATCGGTGGTGAAGTCGCGAAGGTGGTGATTTCCAGAGGATTTCATTTGGCAACCCGGCTTTCTGGAGGCGCCGTGCGCCATCCTGTTGTTGGGTCGCTGTGTATCGTGATACGATATAAATGTTCAAGACCGTTATCTGCCGGTCCGCCGCGTCATTTTGGACGGCGACTATGCGCCGGCCGTTGAGCTTTTCCAGAAAAGGGCGATAGAGATCGGGAATGATCACTCCCCAGAAGCCGCGCCCCGCCATCTCCCATGCCGATTACCAGCGCCTGTCCGAATTCCGTTATCTCATCCGCCGCTTTCTCGAGTTCAGCCAGCTTCAGGCTAAGGCCGCCGGCCTCACACCGCGCCAACATCAGGCACTGCTTGCCATCAAAGGCTTTCCAGGTGGCGGATCGGTCACGATTGGCGAACTGGCCGAACGCCTGCGCATCCGCCACCACAGCGCCGTCGAGCTGGCCAATCGCCTTGGAGAGGCGGGATTGGTCTCAAGAGATCAGGACAAAGATGACCAGCGCCGGGTGTTCTTGCTATTGACCGAGCACGCCGAAGATCGTCTTGCCGACCTTTCGGCGGCTCATCTCGATGAGCTCTCGCGCATCGAGCCCATGCTCAGACGACTACTTGATGAGCACCATAAGCAACAACAGATTTCGGGTAACGTGTAATTCGGCCAACAAATGGGCTAGGTGGCCGCATAGGCCCCGATACGATTATGTCTGCTTTCGAGCAATGCCAAAACTTGCCCCAACGGCCGAACTCAGGCGCTTTGCTGCCCGTCAGCCTTGGGGGCCGATTCCGGACAGGCAGCCCCGGAGGCCAGAATGGTGATAACGGACATTCACGCGGTCACCCGCCCAGCAGGGCACAACCCACGCCGGAAACGAACTCAAAACTGGATAAACTGGGGGCAAGGTCACTGCATCCCGCAGGTCGTCTGATAGGGCATTGGCCTGATGCTTGCCTTACCAAATTCAGCTGGAAGCATTTGGTTACCTCGACGATCGAGCTGATCGTTCCGCTCTCAAGTTCGGAGAGCTTCGATTCGTCTAATATTTCCGGAACCATTTTAGCGCACGGGTGGAGGGCTGCCAGCGCGGGGCGCATATGGTTTCTAACGGGACCCAATCCAGCTTATCCATCTATAGCAAGCCGTTGCTAGCGAGGTTCTCGGCTCGTCTGTTCGAATGAAGCCAGCCCGACGCTCACAATGCTACTGTGCCGCAAGCTGGCGACGATCCCAACTCGGCGGTGCCGCCACCAGCCAGGCCCGGCAATGAGTCCCCCTCAACCCCGCCGGACCTCTAATCTGGCCGACATGCTGAGTATCTCGTACATGTCAAAAGCCCCGGTGCAGACCAAAGCACCGGGGCTTTGTTCGTTCCTATATCCGGGTGATCTTATCTAGCTTCAGGCGTATCCGCTGGCCTTCCGCGTAAGCCATCGCGAAAGACTCCAGTTCGAATGATCGGGTAAGTTCTTGGTCGTTTTCGGTGACGCGGACGAACCACTCGCCACAGGCTTCCACCAGTTCGACACGCGCCACAACATTGCGGAACGGAACCACGTTATCCATCGCACGCCTCCCCAGAGAGCAAGGGTAACGTCGATTTTAAGACCACCGAAATTGTTAGATCAAGGCAGATTCTGTCTCCGATTCCGTACCAATTGATCTGGCTGGCTATCGTCTGGCGCAAGTGGGGGGTTAGAGCTATCGGGCCTCAACTTCCTCTAGGGACGATGGTGAGCTTTGGCGCGAGGGCTTGCCGAATGATCTTGGCGGCTTCACCCGTCGTGATGCCGCACTTGCGAGCATAGTAGGCGGCTTCCGTTTCAAGCTCGCCCTCCATTGGGATTTCAATCACCCTCTTTGCTTTGTTCTTGACCTTCTTACCCATGACGCGACTCATACCACAAATTGGACCTGGCTAATATGAGTAGTGGACTATCGCCTCAGAACCGGATGGCATGGCGTTTGTTCCTCTGCCCCTCCTTTCGTACGATTTTGTACGAAAGGAGGGTGCCCGCCTGTCAGGGGCACACAGCATCTGTTGGTTGATCCCGGCCGGCGACGGATCGCCAATGAAGCCGCCGCCAGGCTCACTGCTCGACGGTAAGGCGAAGCCATATAGTTTCTTCAGCATCGCGACCTAGACTAACCGTCATCGCGGTGCCCCACGGTGGAGGCATCGGTCTCCGCTTCTGGCAGTATCCCACCTCATACCGCGGCATGTATCCGCTTACAGATGTCGCAAAGGCGGGCTCTACGTCTGAGATGGTGGCGCGTTGCCGACATCGCGTCTGCACTATGCCACCCCGCATTGCACAATTTCGCAGCTTGGCGATATTGAGGCATGATCCGAACTTCCCTCGCCGTTCTGGTGATCGACGAAAACCGCATCCGCGCTTCGATAATCGAGGCCGGATTGCGCGAGGCGGGTCATCAACAGGTCACCGTCATTCATGACGTCAGCGGCATTGCGCGCCGCATTGCCGAGATCGAGCCCGACGTCATCGTCATCGACCTTGAAAACCCCAACCGCGACATGCTGGAAAACATGTTCCAGCTGTCGCGTGCGGTAAAGCGTCCGATCGCCATGTTCGTTGACCGTTCCGACCAGGCCTCGATCGAGGCGGCGGTCGATGCCGGCGTTTCGGCCTATGTCGTCGACGGGTTGAGGCAGCAGCGCGTCAAACCGATCCTCGACATGGCGGTGAGCCGCTTCAACGCTTTCTCGCGCATGGCGCGCGAACTGGAAGAGGCGCGCAGCGAGCTCGAGAGCCGCAAGGTGATCGACCGCGCCAAGGGCATCCTGATGAAGTCGCGCGGCCTGACCGAAGAGGCCGCCTACACACTGCTACGCAAAACGGCGATGAACCAGAACCGCAAGATCAGCGACATCGCCCAGAGCCTGGTGACCGCAGCCGGGCTTCTCGGACCGGCGGAGGACGAATAGACATGGGCGCCGAGCATCAGATCACTGCCGGCTTCATGCCACTTTTCGATAGCGCTGTCCTGGTCGCGGCCGGCGAACTGGGATTTGCTGCGCGCGAAGGCATCGATCTCACCCTGCACCGCGAGACCTCCTGGGCCAACATCCGCGACCGCATCGCCATCGGCCATTTCGACCTCGCGCACATGCTCGGGCCAATGCCGCTTGCCTGTAATCTTGGCCTCACCCCCCTCGCCTCCGAGACCATCGTGCCCTTTTCGCTAGGGCTCGGCGGAAACTGCATCACCATCTCCAACACCGTCTGGGCAGGCATGGCGGCGCACGGCGCCGTGCCCGACCTCGATCCGGCCCGCGCCGGCGCGGCACTTGGCGCGTTCATCCGCGAGCGGGCGGCCGCCAGCCGCGACCCACTGCGCTTTGCCGTCGTGCATCCCCATTCCGGGCACAATTACGAACTGCGCTACTGGCTTGCCGCCTGCGGTGTCGATCCCTCGCGCGAGATCGAGATCGTCATCGTGCCGCCGCCGTTCATGGCCGACGCGCTGGCCGCCGGCCGCATCGACGGCTACTGCGTCGGCGAACCCTGGAACAGCGCCGCGGTGGCGGCTGGCACCGGCCATATCGTCACCGTCAAGGCGCTGCTGTGGCGCAACAGCCCGGAGAAGGTGGTCGGCGTGCGCAAGGCCTGGGCCGAGCAGGCTCCCGAGGCGCTGGCGGCCCTCTTGCGCGCACTGCATCACTCGGCGCGCTGGTGCCAGAATCCGGCGAACCGCGACGACTTGGCCGCGGTGATGGCGCAACGTGGCTTCCTTGGCCTGCCGCCGGCCGTCCAGATGCCGATCCTGACTGGCCATCTCCGGCTAGGCGGCGGGGCGGAACTGGACATCGACGACTTCTTCGTACCGTTCGACAAGGCCGCCAACTTCCCCTGGAAAAGCCATTCGCTGTGGTTCTACACGCAGATGGTCCGCTGGGGGCATGTCGCGCACACGCCCGAAAACCTTGGCATCGCCCGCGATTGCTACCGGCCCGACCTTTACCGATCGGCGTTGAAGCCGCTCGGCGTCGCGCTGCCAGGCGCCAATGCCAAGGTCGAAGGCGCGCTGAAGGCAGCGACGCCGGTGGGCTCGGCGGGCGCAAGCCTGGTGCTCGGTCCGGATGGCTTCTTCGACGGTCAGATCTTCGATCCCGATGAGATCGACGCCTATATTGCGAGCCAGTCGCACCGCTGATCATTCGTGCGCCATTCTTGTGCACTGCACAAAATTTATGCGATCCATCGACCGGATTGGTCAATGCTTGACCTTATCCGTTGCTGACGCGACCGAACCATGAGGTGGCGATCTAACTGATTTCGTTAGATCTTCCTGCCTGGACAAAAACTGGCACGGTTCCTGCTTTGGAATAAACGAGCCCTTCACGGGCAATCGAACAGGCGTCCAATGGCGGGCGCCACAGGCAAAGCTGCCGCTCAGGTCTACACGCGATCCCGGATGTACGGACGCGAAGGCCTGGACGGCGGCTTTTTGTTTTTGGCCGAACGCGCAATCGACGGCGCTTCCAAGGCGCCCAACCGGAGACGACGATGACGAAACGGATCGGAACAACATCTCTCAAGGATTTCGCCCGTCGCGATTTCGTGGCGAGCGGCGCGCTGACCGCGGTGCTGTTCACCGTGGCGCTCTTGCTGTTTCCCACCGGCACCAAAACAGAGGGCAAGGCTGCGCAAGTGATCGCGCAAAGCGCGGCCTCTTCGCACTGACCGATGCCGCCCCGCATTCACAACCTGAGAATGAGCGCGGCGATGCCGCAAACCGGAGCCTGACATGACCGCAAATCTCCCAGCCGCGCCCAGCCAGGACACTGCTCCCCGGCAGGCGCTCGTGATGTCCACCATCGCCTTCACCGTCTGCTTCGCGGTGTGGACGATCTTTTCGATCATCGGCGTGCGCATTAAGCAGGATCTCGGGCTGAATGAGACGGAGTTCGGCCTGCTCGTCGGCACGCCGATCCTCACCGGCTCCCTCGTACGCATGGTGCTCGGTGTCTGGACCGACCGCTTTGGCGGGCGACTGGTCTACACGGCGACCATGCTTGCAGCGGCGATCGCGACCTTCCTGCTGGCTTTTGCGCATACCTACGCGCAGATGCTGGTCGCCGCGCTCGGCGTCGGGCTCGCCGGCGGCGCGTTCGCCGTCGGCGTATCTTATGTCTCGCGCTTCTTCCCCGCCGACAAGCAGGGCACGGCCCTCGGCATCTTCGGTGCCGGCAATGTCGGGGCCGCGGTCACCAAGTTCCTGGCGCCGTTCGTGCTTCTCTCCTGGGGCTGGCAGTCGGTCGCGCTGATCTGGGCGGCCGCACTCGTCGTCATGGCTGCCATCTTCTGGTTCACCACCGGCGACGATCCGGTCATTCGCGAGCGCCGCGCCGGCAAGGCAGCACCCACGAGGAGCTTTTGGCAGGAATTCGCACCACTCAAGAACCTGCAGGTCTGGCGCTTCGCCTTCTACTATTTCTTCGCCTTCGGCGCGTTCGTCGCGCTATCGCTGTGGCTGCCGCGATACCTGATCGGCGTGTACGGCTTCGGGCTCGAGGCCGCCGGCATGATCGGTGCCGCCTATTCAGTTCCCGCAAGTGTCTTCCGCGCTTATGGCGGCGTGCTCTCCGACCGGATCGGCGCCCGCACCGTGCTCTATTCCACCTTCGCCGTCAGTGCCGTCGCGACCCTTGTTCTGTCTCTCCCCTCGGCAGACTACGTCGTGCGCGGCATCAGCGGGCCGATCGCCTTCCATTTCGAGATCGGCCCGCTCGCCTTCATTGCCGTCGCCAGCGTGCTCGGCTTCTTCATGAGCCTGGGCAAGGCCGCTGTCTACAAGCACATCCCCGCCTACTATCCGCAAAATGTCGGCGCGGTTGGTGGCGTGGTGGGCATGATCGGCGGGCTCGGCGGCTTCATCCTGCCGATCGCCTTTGGCGCGCTCAACGACCTCACCGGCGTCTGGTCGAGCTGCTTCATGCTGCTCTTCCTGATCGTCGTTTCCTGCTTTGCCTGGATGCACTTTTCAATCCGGCGCATGCGCGCGGCGACGGCTAACGCCCCAACACTTTCCTACGCGGCCGAGTGAACGGGAGCGGAGTAAGCACATGACCGAAAAACTCGTCATCATCGGCAACGGCATGGCTCCCGGGCGCATGCTGGAGCATCTGCTGGAGCAGGCGGGCCGCTACGTCGTCACCATCTTCAACGCCGAGCCCCGCGTGAACTACGATCGCATCATGCTGTCGCCAGTTCTCTCCGGCGAGAAAGCCTATGAGGAAATCATCATCCATGGCGACGGCTGGTACATCAAGCACGGCATCACCCTCTACAAGGGCCACAAGATCGTAGCCATCGACCGGCAAGCGAAGACCGTCACCTCCGACCACGGCGTGACCGAGCCCTACGACAAGCTCGTCATCGCCACCGGCTCTGTTCCGTTCATCATCTCAGTGCCGGGCCACAACCTGCCGGGCGTGCTGACCTATCGCGATCTGGATGACGTCCAGGCGATGATGCTTGCCGCCCAGTCGCGCGCCAAGGCCGTGGTCATCGGCGGCGGCCTGCTCGGGCTCGAGGCCGCGGCCGGACTGAATTCGCAAGGCATGGACGTCACCGTGCTGCATGTGATGCCGACGCTGATGGAACGCCAGCTCGATCCGGCCGCCGGCTATCTCCTGCAGCGCGCCGTCGAACAACGCGGCATCAAGGTCATCACCAAGGCCAACACCCAGGCCATTACGGGCAATGGCAAGGTCGAGCAGGTGGAACTCGCCGACGGCACCGTCATCCCGGCGACGCTGGTGGTGATGGCGGTCGGCATCAGGCCGAACGCCGCGCTTGCCAAGGATGCAGGCATCGCCGTCAACCGCGGCATCGTCGTCGATGCCGGCATGCGCAGCAACGACCCCGACATCTTCGCGCTCGGCGAGTGCGCCGAGGTGGGCGGCATGGTCTATGGGCTGGTGGCGCCGCTCTACGAGATGGCGCGTGTTGCGGCTCGTCAGCTTGCCGGCGACGAGACCGCCGCCTTCGTCCACATGGACACGCCGACCAAGCTCAAGGTCACCGGAATCGATCTCTTCTCGCTCGGCGACTTCGCCGACGGCGATGACCGTCAGGAGATCGTGCTGCGCGACGCTTCCGCCGGCGTCTACAAACGCCTTGTGCTCAGGGATGACCGCATCATCGGCACCGTGCTTTATGGTGAGACATCAGACGGCGCCTGGTTCAACGACCTGAAGAAGAAGCAGACCGACATATCGCAAATGCGCGATACGTTGATCTTCGGCCAGTCCTACCAGGGGGGTGCCCCGCTGGACCCTATGGCGGCCGTTGCAGCCTTGCCGGATGATGCGGAAATCTGCGGCTGCAACGGCGTCTGCAAAGGCAAGATCACGGGCGCGATCACGGGCAAGGGCTTGACTTCGCTCGACGACGTGCGCGCCCACACCAAGGCGTCGGCCTCCTGCGGCTCCTGCACCGGGCTGGTCGAAAAGCTGATGGTGCTGACCCTCGGCGACACCTACAACCCGGCTGCGGTGCAGCCCATGTGTTCCTGCACCACGTTCGGCCATGACGAAGTACGCCGGCTGATCAAGGCCAAGCGCCTGAAGACTATTCCGGCGGTCATGCAGGAGCTGGAGTGGAAGACCTCCTGCGGCTGCGCCAAATGCCGGCCGGCACTCAACTACTATCTCGTCTGCGACTGGCCGGATGAGTATGCCGACGACTACCAGTCGCGCTTCATCAACGAGCGCGTCCACGCCAATATCCAGAAGGATGGCACCTATTCGGTGGTGCCGCGCATGTGGGGCGGCGTGACCAATGCGGCCGAACTGCGCGCCATCGCCGATGTCGTCGATAAATTCGAGATCCCGATGGTCAAGGTCACCGGCGGCCAGCGCATCGACATGCTGGGCATCCGCAAGGAGGACCTGCCGGCGGTGTGGGCCGATCTCGGCCAGGCCGGCTTCGTCTCGGGCCACGCCTATGCCAAGGGCCTGCGCACGGTGAAGACCTGCGTCGGCTCCGACTGGTGCCGCTTCGGTACGCAGGATTCGACCGGGCTCGGCATCCGCATCGAGAAGTTCATGTGGGGCTCGTGGACGCCGGCCAAGGTCAAGATGGCGGTGTCGGGTTGTCCGCGCAACTGCGCCGAGGCGACCTGCAAGGATGTCGGCGTCATCTGCGTCGACAGCGGCTACGAGATCCACTTCGCCGGTGCCGCCGGTCTCGACATCAAGGGCACGGAAGTGCTCGGCCTGGTCAGGACCGAGGACGAGGCGCTGGAGCACATCGTGGCGCTGACGCAGATGTACCGCGAGCAAGGCCGCTATCTCGAGCGCATCTACAAATGGGCCAAGCGCATTGGCATAGCCGAGGTCAAGCGCCAGATCATGGATGATGGCGAGAAGCGTCAAGCCTATTACGAACGCTTCGTCTTTTCCCAGAAATTCGCGCAGGTCGATCCGTGGTCCGAGCGCGTCTCCGGCAAGGACAAGCACGAGTTCCGGCCCATGGCCTCGGTCGGGTTTGCCGAGGCGGCGGAGTGACAATCATGAACTGGATCGCGATCGGCACCATTTCCGATATTCCCCGGCGTGGCGCGCGCTGTGTCGCCACCCCGCAGGGCAAGATCGCCGTCTTTCGCACGGCGGACGACGAAGTCTTCGCCATCGAGGACCATTGCCCCCACAAAGGCGGGCCGCTGAGCCAGGGCATCGTCCATGGCGCGGCCGTGACGTGCCCCTTGCACAATTGGGTGATCTCGCTGGAGACGGGCAACGCGCTTGGCGCCGACGAGGGCGCGGTGCGCACGATTCCCGTGAAGCGGGAAGGCGAGCGCCTGTTCATCGCGCTGGACGCGCTGGCCAGCCGCGCGGCCTGAACCATGGAGATTGACGAAGCGCGCGAGGTGAGGACCACCTGCCCCTATTGCGGGGTGGGCTGCGGCGTGCTGGCGAAGGTCGCCACGGACGGGCAGGTCTCCGTCCGTGGCGACCCCGACCATCCGGCGAATTTCGGCCGGCTCTGCTCGAAGGGCTCCGCGCTCGCCGAGACCATCAACCTCGACGGCCGATTGCTCCATCCGCAAATCCACGGCCGAGGCTCCTCTTGGGACGAGGCGCTCGACCTCGTGGCCTCGACCTTCTCGCAAACCATCGCCGAGCATGGGCCGGACGCGGTCGCGTTCTACGTCTCCGGCCAGCTGTTGACCGAGGATTACTATGTAGCCAACAAACTGATGAAGGGTTTTGTCGGCTCGGCCAACATCGACACCAATTCGCGTCTATGCATGGCGTCGTCGGTCGCCGGCCACCGCCGCGCGTTTGGTTCGGACACTGTGCCGGGAACCTACGAGGATCTGGAACTGGCTGATCTGATCGTGCTGGTCGGCTCCAACCTCGCCTGGTGCCATCCCGTTCTCTACCAGCGCATCGCGGCGGCCCGCGAAAAACGGCCCGAGATGAAGGTGGTGCTGGTCGACCCGCGCCGCACCATGACATCTGACATCGCCGACATGCATCTGGCGATCGCGCCGGATGGCGACGTCGCCCTGTTCACCGGCTTGCTCGCCTGGCTCGGCCAGCACAATGCGCTCGACCGTGCCTATATCACGGCGCATACGTCCGGCTTTGGACAAGCACTGTTCGCCGCCTCGGCGCTCGACCTTGCCGACGTCGCTGCCGCCACCGGCCTCAGCGAAGACGAACTCGGCCGTTTCTACAGCCTGTTCGCCAGGACGGAAAAGACCGTCACCGTCTACAGCCAGGGTGTCAACCAGTCGTCCCAGGGCACCGACAAGGTCAACGCCATCATCAATTGCCATCTCGCCACCGGCCGTATCGGAAAACTGGGCGCCGGGCCGTTTTCGGTGACTGGCCAGCCCAATGCCATGGGCGGACGTGAGGTCGGCGGCATGGCCAACATGCTTGCCGCCCATATGGAGATCGAAAGCCCCGAGCATCGAGAGCGCGTGCAGCGCTTCTGGATGGCGCCGGCGATTGCAGGGAAACCCGGCCTCAAGGCGGTCGAGATGTTCAAGGCGGTTGCCGACGGACGCGTGAAAGCGCTGTGGATCATGGCCACCAACCCGGTCGATTCGATGCCGGATGCAAGCGCCGTCGAAGCGGCGATCAAGGCCTGCCCCTTCGTCGTTGTGTCGGACGTCCTGGCCGAGACCGATACGATCCGCCACGCCCATGTCCGGCTGCCGGCGACGGCCTGGGGAGAGAAGGACGGCACCGTCACCAATTCCGAGCGCCGCATCTCGCGCCAGCGCGGGTTCTTGCCGCCCCCCGGCGAGGCGCGGCCCGACTGGTGGATCATTGCCGAGGTGGCGCGGCGCATGGGCTTTGACGAGGCATTTGCGCATGGGACGCCGGCGGAGATCTTCGCCGAGCACGCCGCGCTGTCAGGGTTCGAGAATGACGGTGCGCGCGATTTCGACATTGGCGCTTATGCCAATACTGGTGCTGAGGATTACGAAGCGCTGGCGCCCTTCCAATGGCCCGCTCCGAGCCAAGGCGTCCAAGCTCGACTTCACGTGGAGGGAGGCGCTGACACCGAACCTCGGCCAGAGGAAATCACCCCGACCAGGCACCGGCCTACCCGCTTCTTCTCCAACGGCAACTTCTACACGCCCGACCGCAAGGCGCGCTTCATCGCCATCCGCCCAACCGTCGAAACCCGCATCACCTCCGACTTCCCGCTCATCCTCAACACCGGCCGCATCCGCGACCACTGGCACACCATGACGCGCACCGGCAAAAGCCCGCGCCTGTCCCAGCACATCGCCGAGCCCTTCGCCGAGATCCACCCAGTGGATGCGCAACGCCACGGCATCGGCGATGCCGATATCGCACGCGTCTCGACTCCGCGCGGCGAGGTGCTGGTCCGCGCTCTGGTGACCACGCGTCAGCGTCAGGGCAGCCTGTTCGCGCCGATGCATTGGACCGACCAGTTCGCCGCCAGGGGCCGGCTCGACACGCTCACGGCATCGCTTACCGATCCGGTGTCGGGCCAGCCTGCGCTGAAGCATGTCGCGGCCCGCATCGGGAAATTCACCGCCAGGGCCTTCGGCTTTGCCGTGACACGCAAAAGACCTGTGACGATGGCCGCCGACTACTGGGCGGTAGCCAGATGCCGGGGCGGCTGGCGGGTCGAGCTTGCCTTTGCCAATAACGATGTCGACTGGACGGCCTTCGCCAGTTCGGTCTTGGATGCCGCGGACGCCGAAGTTCTCGCCTATCACGACCTCGTGGCCGGCCAGCACCGTATCGCTGCCTTCGATGGCGAGCATCTGGCGGGCGCCTTGTTCATCGCACCCGGTCCGGTCGCGGTGTCGCGCGGCTGGGCGGCCGAGCAGCTCGAGGAGGTCCACGCCAGCCAGAGTCAGCGCTTCAGGATCGTTGCCGGTCGCGCCGGTGCCGAGCGGCCCGATGCCGGCGCGACGGTCTGTTCCTGTTTCAATGTTGGCGCCAACCAGATCGTGGCGGCGGTGGCGGCCGGCTGCACGACGGTGGAAGCCATTGGCACCGCGTTGAAGGCAGGCACCAATTGTGGCTCCTGCCGCGCTGAGATCCGCGCCATAATCTCGGCGGGCAGGATTCAAGCGGCGGAGTGAAAGGTGTTGCAAGCGCCGTTGACTACCCTTCAGCGGTCATACCGTTCGCTGGAGAATATCTGAGGCAAGTTCAGGCTAGGGCCAGGAACACCGAGGCGCGCCTTCGACTCCAGTCTGCCAATTATGCGACTTTTCGAGCACAGACCAGGAACATTTGGCCGTTTTCCATTCATCGCCTAAGGCCAGTTTCGCGCTGGAAAAGCCAAAATGCGGGAGTTCAAAAGTGGCCGCAACGGGCCGGAAGTTGTCAGGCAGCTTCGGTACCCTCATGCACGGAAGGGGACGTTTGGTATCATAACGAGGTCGATCAACCCCCCAGCCAAACACGCTCGGCTACACGGTGGTCACTGAGCAGAAAGTTGGGGTTGGGAACGAATCCCTTGACCTCTTGGCGCGCCGCGTCGATCCAGCTGGCGAAGGCCGGGATAATCGTCGGGCAGTCGTCGTGGATCATCTGCTGCAGCTCGAAATAGACCTCGCGGCGCTTTGCCGGATCGGCCAACGAGCGCGACTCCGTAAGCTTGCGGTCGAAGCTGTCGTTCTTCCAATGCGTCTCGTTCCAGGGCGCGCCCGAGGCATAGACGGAGGAGAACATCATGCTCGCGGAAGGCCGCCCGGCCCAGAAGGAAGCGACCCACGGCTTCTTCAACCAGACGTCGCTCCAGTAGCCGTCATCGGGCTCGCGCTTGACGCTGATGGTGATGCCGGCGGGCTTGGCCGATTGCGCGAAAAGCTCCGCCGTGTTGACCGCCTGCTCGAAGGCCACCGGGGCCGCGTGCAGTTCGAGCGTGAGATCGCTTTTGCCCGCCTTCTTCAAATGGAAGCGGGCCTTGTCCGGATCATAGGTGCGCTGTGCGATGTTCGGGTTGAAGCTCGGATCGTTCGCTGCGATCGGATGGTCGTTGCCTATGCGGCCGTAGCCGGCCATCAAGAGCTTGACCATCTGCTCGCGGTCGATCGCGTGCTTCAGCGCCAGAACGACGTCCTTGTTGTTGAACGGCTCCTTGGTCGCGTCCATAGGCAGCGAAAAGTGCTGCTTGCCTTCGGTGACCACCAGATAGGCGCGAGGATCCTTCTTGAGCAGCGGGGCAATCTTATAGTCGATGCCGTTGATGATGTGGACCGAGCCGCCTTGAAGTGCCGAGACGCGAGCCGTCGCGTCATTGATCACCACCGTCTCGACCGTATCGACATGGCCGCGATCGCTTCTCCAATAGGCTTCGTTGCGCGTGGCCGTGGCGCGCACGCCGGGCTGGAAGGCCGTAAGATTGAACGGACCGGTGCCGACCGGCTTCGACCAGTCAGCGAAACCAGCGGGAACCATGGCGAAGTGTAGGTCTGACAGCACATAGTCCATATCCGGATTGGGCGACTTGAGCAGTATTTCGACCTGCGTCGGAGAGGCTGCGCGCACTTCGGCGATATCGGCGACCAGGCCCTTGGCCTTCGACTTGGTCTTGTCGCCGATATGCAGCCCAAGCGAATATTTGACGTCCTCGGCGTCGAGGGTCTTGCCGTTATGGAATTGCACGCCGGGCCTGAGATCCAGGATCCAGCGCTTGTTGCCGTCGCGGGCTTCCCAGCTTGCCGCCAGTTCCGGTGCGGGCTTGCCGTCGTCGCCGATCTCGACCAGCGTGTTGTAGACCTGCCGTGAGATATTGATGGAAAAGGTGCCGATCAGCTGCGTCGGGTCGAGCGTGTCGGCGGAGCTGCCGCCGTTGAGGCCGAGGCGCAGCGTGCCACCCTTATGCGGCGCCTCCGCAAGACTGGGACGCGCAAACGCGGCCATGGCGATCGCCGTCGCAGCTGTAGCCTTTAGGAAGCGGCGACGGTCCATGCCGCCCTGGATCTTGTCGTGCATGTCATTCTCCCATTTTTCAGTAGGCGCCAAGGACCTCGTTCTGTATCAGGGGCCGCGGCGGCAGCCTCTCATCGAGAACTAAGTTCAGCGCGCGCGCCTGGTCGCGGAACTCGTTCTCGGCGAATAGATTCCAGTGCTCCCAGCCATCATTCCGAAGGTCGAACAGCTCGCCCCATGCAGACTGGTTGGGATAGCGGGTGAGCCTCCACTCGTGGGAGATGACCGACTGGTTGTAGAGGCAGGCATCCCGTCGCGGATGGTATTCAGCAAACAGGAAGTCCCTGACCGACGTGGTCCGCCCGTCGATCAGAGGCGTCAGATCGATTCCATCGGTAACTGGCGCCGGCAGGCCGAGCAGCGATGCGATCGTCGCGAACAGGTCGAGATGGCTGGTGAGAGCGTCTAGGCTCGTCCCGGCGCGGATTCCGGGGCCGCATAGAACGAACGGAACCTGCAGCAATTGCCGGTACGGCGGAGGCCCTTTGCGCAGCAGGCCGTGATCGCCGAGCAGTTCGCCATGATCGGACGTGAAAAGAACGTAGGTGTTGTCAAGCATATCGGCGTTTGCGAGCGCTTGCAGTAGCCGTCCGACGGTGTCGTCGATCATCTGGATCATGCCATGCGTGTGCGCGATGGCGATGGCCAGCGTCTCGTCGGAAATATCGTCGGTTCGCAGCAGGAAACCCTGCTCGCGTGGCTGCTCGCCGCTGGCCGTGTAGGGCACCTTCATCGGATCGTCGCCTTCGCCGAGATAGGCCGGCATGCGCTCCAACTCGCCAGCACGAATCTTTGGGAGCGGCATCCGCTCCGGTCGGAAAAGGTCGCAATAGGGCCGAGGAGGGGCGAAGGGGTGATGCGGGTCCGGAAACGAGACAAACAGGCCGAACGGCTCTCGCTGCGCGCTCTGCCGCTCGATGAAGTCGATGGCCCGGTCCGCGATCCAGTTGGTGTAATGCAGCTCGGGCGGCACCGCGCTTTTCCAGACTTCGTTCAGGTCCCGCGCCCGGCTGTCGGGGCTGGCTTCGGGCTCGTAGAGGTCTACCACTTCGGGATGGTTGTGCTTGAGCCAGGCGGCATAGTGGCCGGCGCGCGTGGATTCGTTGGCTTCGCCCATCACGAGATCGACGGCGTTGAATCCGAAATAGGGGCCACGCCAGTCTTCACTTCCGGGCCTTCCCCAATAAGCGAGCGATTCCGGCATGTCACGCTCGGCGGGCGCGAGCAGCGGCTGAAAATGGAGCTTGCCGACCCCCCTTGTCGCATAGCCCGCCAGCGACAGCGTCTGCCAGAGATTTGGAAGATGCTCGTCGAGCGCCACGCCGTTGCGCCACAATCCGTGGTGGCGTGGATAAAGGCCCGTTACCATGGTCGCCCGGCTCGGCGAACAGATCTGGTTGGGGGTGAAGTGCCGATGGAAAGTCGCGCCGCGCGCGGCAATGCGGTCGATGTTGCGCGTATGGGCAACGCGGTTGCCGGTGACCGATAACGCGTCGTAGCGCATCTGGTCGGCGCAGATGAAGATGAAGTTGGCTCGCTTCACGATAGCTCCGCCCGTTTTCTGTCGACGTACGCTACGATCCGAAGCGCTGCGGAATCAAAGATCAAGATTTTCCTCCGGTATGTGCTAATCCTATACCGGGAGAGAGAGATGCGCTTTTCAGGGCTCAGCGTTCGCCAGTTGGAGGCCTTCGAGGCCATGATGGTGGCCGGCTCCGTTTCGGGCGCCGCGGTTTCCCTTAACGTATCGCAGCCCAGCGTCAGTCGCCTGCTGCAGGAACTGGAGATCGACACCGGGCTCAGCCTGTTCGACCGCTCGCACGGCCGGCTGGTTCCGACCGAGCAGGGCCTGCTGTTCTACGGCGAGGTCAGCAAGACCTTCCATGGCGCGCGCAGTCTCATCCTGGCGGCGCAGGAGATCAGGGAGTTGAAGCGCGGCGTCGTGCGAATCGGCACCCTGGCCGCGATGTCGTTCCACGTCCTGCCGGAGGCAATCCGACAGCTTCGGACCCGCTTTCCGGAAGCGAGGACCACCATCGCGGTGCGCAGTTCGACGGAGATCGTGTCATCAGTTGCCTCGCGCCTGACCGATGTCGGCGTGGTGGATGCCGACGTTTCGTTTTTAGATGCCAAATGCATCGCCACCTTCGAGCACAACAGCGTCTGCGTCATGGACGAAAGCCATCCGCTCGCCGAGCGACAGCGTGTCCGGCTGGATGATTTTTCCCGCTATCCTTTCGTGTCGCTGGGTGAGCTCTACTTCAGGCGCAGTCGCGACGGCGCCAAGCTGCTCGAAGTGACCGCAGCCAACACCGTTGCTGATATCTTTCAGTCCTTCCTGGCGTGCGCGCTGGTCAGGGGCAGCCCCTCGCTAGCGGTGGTCGATCCGTTCACGGCAAGCTACTATTCAGAGTTCGGGCTGGCGCTGAAGGAAATTGACTTCAAAGTTCCCTTTCGCACCTCGATCATCGTCAATGACCGGTCAGCGACCAGCGCGGCCGCCAGGGAAGTCATCGACGCTATGAGCAATCTGATCGATCGCGGGTAATCGTAGGTTTGACTGCTGATGGCACAAAACGATCGGAAGCCGGCTGCGAAGCTTCGGCTTGTGGCGCTACCTCGACTTGGTGGTTGGCGCTCCCAA
Organism: Mesorhizobium sp. SARCC-RB16n; assembly: GCF_008520305.1. Classification (GTDB taxonomy): domain Bacteria; phylum Pseudomonadota; class Alphaproteobacteria; order Rhizobiales; family Rhizobiaceae; genus Mesorhizobium. The sequence continues at coordinate 57,999 of NZ_ML703264.1, forward strand.
TGTCGGCTTTTGAGGAACCTCGAAATCGGTCTTGACAACCGACATTGGGGCGCATTGCTGCAGCGAGTTAACAACCGCAACGAGGATGCGGAAGCACAAGCGGTGCGCTAGAGTGGCCCAGGCTCTGTTCACTTGCTATGCCGAGAAATGTGCATATATTGTGCGTGTAAGAGAGGTCGGAGATTTTGTCATGACCCACGCACAGCTCGCACAGTCGAAAGTGGTTTCAGGGTTTGTCGATAGCCTGCAGGAGCCGCGCACTCCTTATATCTCGCCGAAGCGCCTGTCGCAGGCGCTTGGCGTGAAGGTTGCCAATTTGGCCCAGTTGACCGGCGTCCACCGCAACACGCTCCGCAACCCGTCATCGGAGCGCCTGCAGGGCCGGATGCGCGAGATGGTGAAGGTGATCTCGGCGGCAACGGAGCTCACCGGCGACGTGGACAAGGCAATCTACTGGTATCGCAATGAACCGATCGCCGATTATGGCCATCGCACGGCTGCCGAACTTGTCGCGGACGGCCAGGTCGAAGCAGTCCTGGCCTTTATCCGGGATCTCGAGAACGGGGCGCGCGGGTGAATGCCCTGCGTCGATATCCTGATCGATCGAGCGGATCAGCGTCGGCGTCTTCATCGAGGTCAAAAGATGACCGAAGAACCGCTGCTTGACGCTCTCGAAGGCCGAGCGCGCGGCTGACTTGGCCCGGCGATTCAGCGTGCCGCTGTCGCCGGTGATGTTAGCGGCCTGCATGGCTGCATCGAGATGGTTGTGAACGACGGCAAAGGCATCGGCATAGGCATCGTAGATGCGCCGCTGCTCGGGCGTCAGTTCGTGCTCGACCAGCTCATATTCGACGCCGTCGAAGGACAGCGAGCGCGCCGTGTAGAGACCAAGGGCACGAAGGTCCCGGGCGAGCACCTCCATCGCTGCCACGCCACCCGCCTCGATCGCCTCGACGAATTCCGCACGGGTCGAGAATGGCAGATCTTCACCGCCCCACAGGCCGAGCCTTTGGGCACGCGTTTCGGATTTTCGCCTTTCCCAACGTTGGAACTCGCGCCTCAATCTCATTCCGCAAGGACAGTTGGGACGCGTGGAGTGGATGTTGGTCGCAAGAAGGGTGAAATGGTGAGGTCGTACTCGCCGGCGACTCGGCCTGTTACGGCAGAGCGCATCGAGCGCGTGCTCGATCGCGTTGCTGAGATAATCGTGTCGCGAGGCGACAAGGGTGAGGCATGGGTCCCCCTGTACGACCACCTGGAGCGCGCGCTGCAAGACTACCAGGCGAGGAAAGAACGGATCGCCATTATACACGAGCGAGTCAAACGATTGCAGGATCGAACGGCAGTGCGATCTTCATAAGCTCCTCCTGCCACATCTTCATTTCACCGCCTTCGCCGTATTTCGGGCGGTCGATCGTATGGCCCATCAGCATACGCCGCAGTTCCTCATCGAGCCGTGCGTTCTTCATACGGTCCTCGAAGGAGTGGCGGAGCGAGTAGAAGGTGTGGTTTTCGGTGGGGAAGAGATTGTGCTTCTTGAAATGCTTATTGACGGCCGCCGATAGCTGCGCCTCGCGGTCCTTGTATCTCGGAAATCCGTTCGGGTGCTTTTTGAACACCTCAAGAGCGACGCCGACAAGCGGCACCTTTCGCACTGAAGATGCTGTCTTGATCTCGCGCGGATCTTCCGGATCCTCGCGAGGCTCGACCGAGATGTGCGGTACGTCGTGTTCAAGATGGATCACGCCATCATAAAGGTTCGCAATCTCGCTGGGTCGGCAGCCGGTCTCGACAAACGCCAGCACGATTCCCCGAGCTTGGTCGTTGAGGTTCTTCAAGGCTCCTGGCGCGAGGATCTTGTCTTTGATCCAGGCGGTTGGGAATGGCGGACGACTGCGCTTCGATTTGTCGCTAAAGGATAGATCGGCAAACGGGTTCTTTTGCTCAGGGAAGCCCAGATGACGAAAGTAATCTGCGTAGAGCGATCTCAGATTGGCTATATTGCGGTTGCCCGTAGAGGCTGAGCGATCGCCAGCGCCCTTCTCCGGCGCCACTCGATCAAGCCAATATTTATGAACCTTCAGCGCGTCTTCGCGCGTGATCTTGCTCATTGACTTGTCCTCGACCAGTTCGATGAATACATCGACGCTCATCTGCCGCTTGGCCTTCCAGCGCTTGCGCTGATCAGGGCTCTTGGTGCGCAACTCGTCGCAAACGATCTCGGAGAAATAGAGCTTCAGCGCATCGGATATCTTATCGTCGGGTCGCTCGACCATGCCCGCGACTGCGTCCACCACAGGCGATTTCGCCGGCTCAGATATCGTGTTTTCGAAGCGCTGTAGGATGTTTTCCAATGGTTCGGCGGTGAGAATTTCGGCCAGCGGCCGATAAACGAATCCCAGCGACTCGGCGCGCTTGATGGCTTGGTCGTATCGGACGCGCGCCGCCTGTGGATTTTCACCCAGCATCAACGATGCCCACAAAGCATTGTCGGCTGCCTCGTTGAGATCTCGGGCGGTACGCGCCTTTTTTCGGTCAGCGGTGCCGAGGGCGCGCCGAACGAATGCACCACGCCGGTCGAGGTCGCCGACTTCCTTGGGAACGCGGCGATAGTAATGGAAATGATCGCCCCTCAGTCGCAGGAAGCGGTCAGGATCTTGCTCTTCACGACGTCGTCCCATGGTACCAAGACGCTTTTTGTATCACAATAGGTAGCACAATATGTAGCACAAAACAGCAAAACGCCGCAATGGCTAAGCCCTGCTTCGGCTAAGCCCTGCTTCGCAAATTTCTGTAGTAAAACCAGATACTTATGGGGAAAGCCGATGGTACCGTTGGCTGGGATCGAACCAGCGACCTCCGGATCCACAATCCGGCGCTCTAACCATCTGAGCTACAACGGCACGTCTTGACGTTAGTAGCAGGATCGAGGCGGAAGGTTCATCCTCCGCGATCCGCTCTGTCGTTCGGCGATGCGTCCTTACGGGCTTATGGATTCTAATTCAAGGCTTTTGCAAAGCAAAGGCCACTTCCCCACAGCGGTGCACCTTTCGACAGGCAAAGAAAAAGGCCGGCGGGAGGAGGTGCCGGCCTTTTCCTGTTACGAGCCAGCGGGAGGAGGTGCTGGCTGGTCACCCCGGAGGTGGAGGGAGGAGGTTCCACCCGCCGGGTATTCATTTGACCGTCACTATCTCACATCTATTTGTCCGACAAAATGCGACCTTTTGTTGCATCCGCGGATGATGCGCAATTATTAGGCGGCTTTGACTTCCTTGATCGCCTTTTCGAAGGCGGTCTTGATCGGCTTCGAGACATCCTCGGCCGCCTTGGAGGCAACAGCCTGGAAGTCTTTGACCTGCTCGACGCTCAGTTCGACGCGCTTGCGCAGGAACGCGGTCTGCAGCTCGACGACTTCCGACAGCGACTTGGCGCCGATCAGGGCTTCGAGATGCGAGAAGCCGGCCTCGGCGTTGGCACGCAACGCCGCGATGGTCTTGAGCGACAGGTCGCTGGAAACAGTCTTGGCGGTTTCGTAGGTCGACTCCAGGGCCTTCTGGGTCTCCTCGGCGCCGGTCTTGAGCTTGGCATAGGCCTCTTTCGACTGCTCAACGCCCTTTTCGGCGAAAGCGCGCATCTGGTCGGTGGCCTTGGAAGCGTCGAAGCTCGGGAATTCAACGTTTTCGATCGTGTCGGCAGTCTTGGTCCTGGACATTTTCCATCCTTTTTCAGCGGCAGCGGCTTTGACAGAAAGCCGTCTCGTTCATGTATGATGGCAATATAAAGGCAAATTTTGTGCATTGCAATATCTTTGTTGCAGTGCACAAAAAAATGTTTTGGCCGTTAACCAAACGGCCAAAATTCAGCCTTTGCACGTTCTGGCTTGTGGACCTTCGTGGCTGCGGCTTTTATTAACAAAGCGTTAACTGCAAATTCGCCGCTCCGAGGGTCCGCCAAGCGCATGCCGTCCGAATATTCTTTCCTCGACGTCGCCGTGCTCGACGCGGTCCGCCAGCGGTTTGCCGCCGGCGACGCGATCGCGATCCTGTCGGTGGACCTCGAGCAGGTGATCTGGGCCAATGGGCCGGGCGCCGCCATGTTCGGCTATCCCGATATCGAAGCGATCATCGGCGCCTCGGCGCAGCTGCCGCTGATCGCGCGCCGCCAGATCATGGCGACCAGCGGTTTTCCGCAGATCGGCGGCGATCGCTCGATCACGGTGCGCCTGGCGACCGGCATGACCAGCCGCGCCGTCGGCTTTCTTGCCAGTGCCGTGACGCTGCCCGATGGCGAGAACGCCATCATGCTGGCGGTGCCGGCGGCGCAGACCGGCTCGCGCAGTGCCGCCGAGATCGCCAGCCGGGCGATCAGCGGCTTTACCGAAGACGGCCATTTCATTGCCTTCATCGACGCCAAGGGAAATGTCGAGGCCGCCTCGGAGGGATTTTCGGCGCTCGGCATCCAGCCTGCGACATTGGCGGCCCTGGTGGCCGACGTCACGGCCGAGGGCGAGCGCATCGTCAAGCGCCTCGTTCCGGGCGGCAGGACCTCCTACCCCGCCGGCCTCGTCCGGCTGACGCCGGAGCGGCATCTGCTGGTGGTGATCGACGAGGATCAACTCGAGGACAGCACGACTGGCGCGGCGGACGGCTCGCCCGCAGCAACGGAAAGCCCCGTCAAAGAGATTGGCGGCACCTCGGCGGCAGCGGAAACCGCCGCGGTAGAATCCGGGTCTCGGCCGGACAATCAGCCGACCGCGGATGCTTCGCGGACAGAGGCGGTCGAACAACCAACTGGCGATGCCGAGGCCGAACAGGAGCTCGCCCCTTCCGAGCCCGTGGCTGACGATATGCCGGAACGGGCAATGCGAGAGACTGACGGGCCGGCCGCGCCGGCACCGGTCGCCGCCGACAACGATCAGCTGGCGGCGGGTACGCCGGCACAGCACGATCACTGGTATTTCAATGCCGGAGAAGACGACGCGCCGGCCACGCCGGAACCGAAAAGCGTGGCCGAGGCGGTCGCCACCGAGACTTCGGTGGACAGCGTGAAGCAGGACGAGGCCACCTCCCCCGCAGCCCCAACCGCAACTGCGGCCACCCGGACGATAGACCGTTCGGCGGCCCCGCTGCGTTTTGTCTGGCGTACCGACGCCGAGGGCAAGTTCAGCGCGCTGTCCCCGGAATTCGCCGACATCGTCGGCCATCCGGCCGCCGACGTAATCGGCCGACGCTTCAGGGATGTCGCGGCGGCCTTCGGCCTTGATGCGTCCGGCGAGATCGCCGGCCTGCTGGAGCGGCGCGACACCTGGTCCGGCCGCTCGGTGCTGTGGCCGGTCGTCGGCACCGACCTGAAGATCCCGGTCGACCTGGCGGCATTGCCCGTCTACGGCCGCAGCCGCGCCTTCGAAGGCTTCCGCGGCTTCGGCGTCGCGCGAACCGGGGATGCGGTCGTCGATCCGGAAGCGATCGGCATGGCATTGGTGCCCAATGGCGAGATACCGGCGGCACCGAAAACGGAAGCCGTGGAGACGGTGCCTGAGGAGCCAAAGGCCGAAGAGCCAAAGGCATCGGATCCGTTCAAGGGCGAAGTGCCGGCGCTGACCATCGTACCGAAGCCGGAGCGGCGCTTCGCCGACAAGGTCATCCGGCTGGCCGAACACAGGCAACCGGCCAATGACAAGGGGCTGTCGACGCTAGAACGCAGCGCGTTCCGCGAGATCGGCGAGCGGCTGAAGAAAGACAGCTCCACGGCAGAGCCGTCGGAGGCTGAACCAGCCAAGCCGGCAAGGCGGGCGGAACGAGGTGCCGGAACAGGCCCCTTGCCGGAGCCGCAAGACGCGACCAGGCCGGTGAGCGATGCGAAGCCGCCGGCGGACATCGCCACCCCGGATGCCGACCCAACAGGTTCGAGCCAGGAACCGAACACCGGCCCGGCGCATGGGCTGCCAGCCTCAGGTGCGGAACACGAGCGGGATGCGGGGGAACCTTCCCTTGGCGATGCCGAGGATCTGAGGGATCTGGCACGGCTCGACGGTGCGCAACCGGACCAGGTCGAACAACAGGCGCCGACCTCCGAATCCCCGCTGCCGGCGGCCTCGGGCTCCCTGCTCGACTACGCCGATAAAGAGGACAAGCCTGCCGATGTCGCCGACGACAGCGACGAGGAGCCAGCGCCCGAGGCACAAGAGATAATCGGGGATGGCGAGGCGTCGGCTCAGTCAGGACCTGCCAAGGCGCCGGCCGATGACGAGAGCATGACGTCAGACGATTTTCGCGACGCCGAGGACAATGAGGATTGGGTCGACGAGGAAGCGGCTGCATCCGGCGAGGAAACGATTGCTGCCAGCGGCGGAACCGGCGGCACGCATGAAGCGGCCGAGACATTTGCCGAGCGGCCACGCCTGCAAGTGCCGCCGCTCAAAGCCGAAGGGTTCATGCCGTCGGCTTTTTCCGTCGGCAATGAAAACAAGACGCCGGATACATCGCTGCTCGGCAAGCTGCCGGTGCCGCTCATCATTCATTCGGGCGATCAGTTGCACTATGCCAACGAGGAATTCCTCGACCTGACCGGGTACGGGACGCTGGAGGACCTGGAGGACGCGGGCGGCCTTGGCGCTTTGTTTGCCGATCCTTATGCCGATGACGGCGCCTCCGACGGCAGCGACCGGGCGCTGCGGCTGAAGACGCGCGACGGACAGGAATTTGCTATCGACGCCATCCTGCGCTCCGTGCCCTGGCGCGACGGCAAGGCCCTAATGCTGGTCGTTCGCCGTTCCGGCGAGGACGATGCGCCCACGGCGGCGCACGCGATCGGCGAGGAGCCGACGCAGCCCGACATTTCCGAGCTCAAGGCGCGCATCGCCGAGATGCGCACCATCATCGATACCGCGACCGACGGGGTCGTGCTGATCGGCAGCGACGGCACCATCCGTTCGATCAGCCGCCCAGCCGAGGCGCTGTTCGGTTTCGACAGCGACGAGGTGACCGGCAAGCCGTTCGCTTCGCTGTTTGCCATCGAGAGCCAGCGCGCGGCGCGCGACTATCTCACCGGCCTGTTGGAGCCCGGCGTGGCGAGCGTCTTGAATGATGGCCGCGAGGTGATCGGCCGCGAAGCACAGGGGCGCTTCATCCCGCTGTTCATGACCATCGGCCGGCTGCCCAACGATAGCGGCTTCTGCGCGGTGGTACGCGACATCACGCAGTGGAAGCGGGCCGAGGAGGATCTCACCCAGGCGCGTGCGGTGGCCGAACGCGCGTCCTCGCAGAAGACCGATTTCCTCGCCCGCATCAGCCACGAGATCCGCACGCCGCTCAACGCCATCATCGGCTTTTCCGAGTTGATGGTCGACGAGAAGTTCGGGCCGGTCGCCAATGACCGCTACCGCGACTATCTGCGCGACATCAACCGCTCGGGCAACCACGTGCTCGACCTGGTCAACGACCTCCTGGACATCTCGAAGATCGAGGCCGGCCAGCAGGAAATGGCTTATGAGGCGGTGTCACTCAACGATACGCTGGCCGAAACCGTGGCGATGATGCAGCCACAGGCCAATCGCGAACGCGTCATCATCCGCTCCAGCTTCGCCTCGCGGCTGCCGGAAGTGGTGGCCGACCTTCGCAGCGTGCGGCAGATCGCGCTCAACATACTGTCCAATGCCGTCCGCTATACCCAGGCCGGCGGCCAGGTGATCGTCTCGACCGCCTATGAGACCTCGGGCGACGTCGTCATGCGGGTGCGCGATACAGGCATCGGCATGAGCCAGGCGGAGATCGAGCAGGCACTGAAGCCGTTCAAGCAGATCAATGCCCTGAAGCGCGGGCGCGGCGACGGCACCGGCCTTGGCCTGCCGCTGACCAAGGCGATGGTGGAAGCCAACCGCGCCCGCTTCACCATCAATTCGACGCCCGGCGAAGGCACGCTGGTGGAGGTCGCCTTCCCGTCGACCCGGGTGCTGGCGGAATAGCAAGTCCAAAAGAAAAGGCGCCCAAAGGACGCCTTAAGAGATGAGATTGCTGTCACAACGGGGGCTTGAGCTGAATTCAGATCCTCGGGGCTGAGGAACGGGATTTCTCCCTCAAGTTACGTGCGACTATCGATGCCGGGCCTTAACAAGTCCTTACCGGGTCGCCAAAAAATTTACGAATGTGTACCACTCGTGAAATCTAGGTAAATTCGCGCGACATATTTCGTTAACCATGCCTGTCACCCGGCAAGCTGTGGCAGGTTCCTGAACAACTCCAGCGCTTCCGGGTTGGCGAGCGCCTCCTTGTTCTTGATGGCACGGCCGTGCACTACATCGCGTACCGCAAGTTCGGTGATCTTGCCCGACTTGGTGCGCGGGATGTCCGACACGGCGACGATCCTGGCCGGCACGTGGCGCGGGCTGGCACCGGTACGAATTTTGCCCCGGATGCGCTTCTCCAGATCGTCGTCGAGCTTGACACCCGCGGCCAGGCGCACGAACAGCACGACACGCACGTCATTGTCGAAATCCTGGCCGATGCACAGCGCCTCCAGGATCTCGGGCATCTGCTCGACCTGATTGTAGATCTCCGCCGTGCCGATACGCACGCCTCCGGGATTGAGTGTGGCATCGGAGCGGCCGTGAATGATCATGCCGCCATGATCGGTCCATTCGGCGAAATCGCCATGGCACCAGACATTGTCGAAACGCTCGAAATAGGCCGCCTGGTATTTCTTGCCGTCGGGATCGTTCCAGAAGCCGATCGGCATGGACGGGAAAGCCTTGGTGCAAACCAGCTCGCCCTTCTCCTGCCTGACCGGCTTGCCGTCGTCGTCCCAGACATCGACGGCCAGGCCAAGGCCGGGCCCCTGGATCTCCCCGGTCCAGACCGGCTGGATCGGCACGCCGAGCACGAAGCACGACACGATGTCGGTGCCGCCCGATACCGAGGCCAGATGCACATCCTTCTTGATGCCGTCATAGACGAAGCGGAAATCCTCGGGCGAAAGCGGCGACCCCGTGGAGGATATCGCACGCACAGTAGACAGATCATGGCTGCGGATCGGCTTGAGGCCAGCCTTGCGCACGGAATCGATGAACTTGGCCGAGGTGCCGAAGAAGGTCATCTTCTCGGCGTCGGCGAAATCGAACAGCACCTTGCCATCAGGATAGAAGGGCGAACCGTCGTAAAGCAGCAGCGTGACACCCGAAGCCAGACCCGATATCAGCCAGTTCCACATCATCCAGCCGCAGGTGGTGAAGTAGAAGAAGCGGTCGCCGTCGCCGAGGCCGGCATGCAGCCTGTGTTCCTTGACATGCTGGATCAGCGTACCGCCGGCCGAATGGACGATGCATTTGGGAATGCCGGTGGTACCGGACGAAAACAGGATGTAGAGCGGATGCGAAAACGGCAGCCGCTCGAAGGTGACGGGCTTGACGGCGAAGGGCGACAGCGCCTCTTCCATCGCCACCGCCTTGTCGATGGTATCAGCAACATCGGTGGAGGTGCCGAGATAGTCGACAAGCAGGACCTTGCGGACACTGCCGAGCCTGGCCGCGACCGCCTTGACCTTGTCGGCGACCTCGATCGCCTTGCCATTGTACCAATAGCCGTCCGGCGCGATGAAGATAACGGGTTCTATCTGGCCGAACCGGTCGAGCACGCCCTGCTCGCCGAAATCGGGAGAACAGGATGACCACACCGCCCCGATCGAGGCTGCAGCCAGCATGGCGGCGACGGCTTCGGGCATGTTGGGCATCATCGCCGCTATACGGTCACCCTTCTTCACCTTGAGCGACAGGAAAAGCTGCTGCAGGCGCGAGACCAGGCCATGCAATTCGTTCCACGACAGCCGCCTCTCGACCTTGTCCTCGCCGCGAAAGACGATTGCCTCGCCGGCACCGGTCTTCTTCAGAAGGTTCTCGGCGAAATTCAGCGACGCGTCTGGGAAGAAAGCGGCACCCGGCATCTTCTCGCCATCGAGCAGCAGTCGTTCACCCTTGTCGCCTTCAAGACCGCAGAAATCCCAGACGAGGTCCCAGAACGTCTCCCTGTTCTCGACCGACCAGCGATGAAGATCGGCATAGGAGGAGAATGGATTGCCGGTACTCGCCGCTGCGGCCTTCATGAAGGCCGTCAAGGGCGAGGCATCAATCTGGTCTTGCGTCGGGGTCCAGAGCGGTACTTCGCCAGCCATGATCGATCCTCCCACGGTCGTCATCGCTTATGCATATCGCAGCGCAGCAGAGCAAGATTTTGTTGGGCCGACTCAGCCAGGTGTGCGCAAATGCCATCGCCGGGCCATAAAGACTTGAAATGCGTCAGCCCTAAGTCGTAGTGACGACGGGGTTACACCCGTCGGACGATCGTTTTATCGGAATGGAAGCATACGGGGCTATATGCCATCATCCTTGATCCGCCGCGGAGTATGGGCGATCGGCGCTGCCGCGATCGTCATCGCTCTGGTGATCGCTGCCCTGCCGCTGATCGCCTCGACGCGGATCGTGCGTGACCGCATCGCCTGGGAATTGAGCGCCTGGAGCGGCTTTCGGGTTGCCATCGAGGGGTCGCCGCGCATCGAGGTCTGGCCGAAATTCCGCGCGATCCTGACCGATGTGACGCTGTCCAAATGGACGGACGCCGATGCGCCGCCGGTCGTCGAAGCCGAACGGGTCGAGGTCGACCTCTCGGCCATGGCGGCATTGCAGGGCGATGTGGTGTTTTCCACGGCACGGCTGGTGCGGCCGACCATCCGGGTGCAGCGCACGGCGGACGGGCTGTTTCTGCCCACGGCGCCGACCGGCGGGCGCATCGCGCGTTCCATCGACGCGGCTCGTGGCCTGGTCAACGCCGACCCCGCCAAGCCCGACCTCGACAAGCTGCCTGCCGACACTTTCGGCACCGTGGAGTTCAGGGATGGCCGCATGGTGGCTTCCGTCAACGGCAAGGATGTGGAAATCCTGAGCAGTCTTAGCGGCCAGGCCACATGGGCGGCGATGAACAGCAACGCGACGCTGTCCGCGACCGGAATCTGGCGTGGCGAAAGCGTGACCGTGGATGCCGCCTCGCCGAGACCGCTGGTCCTGTTTGCCGGGGGCATGGCGCCGCTCGCTCTTTCATTCAAGGCAGCGCCCGCCACCTTCTCGTTCGACGGCACGGCCAGCATGTCCGCAAACGCCTATTTCGACGGCCAGGTGAAATTCGCGGCCCCGTCGCTGCGCCGCGTGCTGGAATGGTCGCAGGCCGGCATCGCTCAGACCGCGGCGATCGGCTCGGTCAGCATTTCGAGTAAGGTCACGGCGTCGGCCGGGCGCGTCAAATTCGAAAACACGGCGCTGGCGCTGGACAACAACCCGGGCATGGGCGCGCTGGACGTGTCGCTTGGCGAGACACAGCCGGTGATCTCGGGCACACTTGCCTTCGACACGCTCGACCTCAGGTCGTTCCTATCCGCTTTCACGCCGCTGGGACCGGCGAGCAGCGGCGAACCGGGTCAGGTCGACAGGAGTTTCGCCGACAGGGTCAATCTCGATCTCAGGCTGTCGGCGGCCCATGCCACGGCGGGGAGCATCCAGCTTGCCGATGTCGCGGCCACCGCCCAGGTCAAGGACGGCCTTTCCGTGTTCGATATCTCCGATGCCTCGGCTTTTGGCGGCAACATCCAGACCAGCCTTCGTTTCGACCGCAAACCCGAGGGTACCCAGGTCGAGATGCGGCTGCTGGCGTCCGATGTCGATGGCGGCGCGTTCGGTACCGCGGCCGGGATGACCCGGCTGGTGCCGGTCGGCACGGGCACCGTTTCGGTCATCCTCAAGGGACCGGGAAGGACTTGGGATTCGATCTTTGAAAATGCCGACGGCTCGGTCTCGGCGACCTTCGGCCCTGGCGCGCTCAGCAAGTTCAACCTGCCGGCCTTTCTTAAGCATACCGAGCAAGGCGGCTTCTTCGCGCTCGACGATGTTTCGGACGGGACGCTGCCTATCGATGGGGCCGAAGTGAAGGCAACCATTTCGAGAGGCGTGGCCAGAATCGACAAGGCCGAGGCCAATTCGGCGAAATACAAGATCTGGCTTTCGGGCATCGCATCCTACGCAGGACGCGGACTGGCGCTGTCGGGCGGCGTCATCCAGTCGGATCAGCCAGCAACGCAAAAGAGCGGCCAGCAGGGACCGAACCAGTCGTCGTTTTTCGTCGGCGGAACGTGGAGCACGCCGTTCATTTCACCCATCAGCCGCGGCGTTTCGGGCGAATAACGCCTTGCGCCTGAAGCGCCGCTCCTAACTCTTTGTTCTTACGTAATTCCGGACGGAAAACCGCTGCGCACTTTTCCTGGAATTGCTCCTAACCGCGTTGCGCGGCCCGCTCGTCAAGCTGCCGCTGCACCTCGCGCCGCTTGTTGGCGACCGAAGCGATGATGACGCCAATCGTGACGATTGCGATCAGAAGGGTGCAGGCGGCATTGATCTCCGGCGTCACACCGAGGCGGACCTGGCTGTAGATCTTCATCGGCAGCGTGGTGGCGCCAGGGCCTGAAGCAAAGCTGGCGATGACTAGGTCGTCCAGCGACAGCGTGAAGGCCAGCATCCAGCCCGACACGATTGCTGGCAGAATGACCGGCAGCGTGATCTGGAAGAAGGTCTTCACCGGCGGCGCGCCAAGATCCATGGCGGCTTCTTCAAGAGAGCGATCGAAGCTGACAAGCCGCGACTGCACGACGACCGCGACAAAGCACATCGTGAAGGTGATATGCGCGAGGATCACGGTCGTCATGCCGCGATCCATGCCGATGGCGACAAACAGCAGGAGCAGCGACAGACCGGTGATGACATCAGGCATGACCAATGGTGCGAAAATCATGCCGGAGAACAGGACCCTGCCCCGGAAGCGTGTGTAGCGGGTCAGCGCCAAGGCTCCCATGGTGCCGAGAACCGTGGCCACGGTCGCCGAAATCAGACCGACGCGAATGGTCACCCATGCCGCGTCCATCAGGCCCTGATTGTGGAACAGCGAAACGTACCATTTGGTGGAAAAGCCGCCCCAGACGGTGACGAGCTTGGACTCGTTGAAGGAGAAGACGACGAGCAGCACGATCGGCAAATAGAGAAAGGCAAAACCGAGCGTGATCGAGGTGATGTTGAAGCGGCTCCAGGTGGTGTTCATTTGTCCTGCTCCTGCGCGCGGGCCTGGGCATGCTGGAACAACACGATCGGCACGATCAGCAGCAGCAGCAGGATGACGGCAACGGCCGACGACACCGGCCAGTCACGATTGGCGAAAAATTCGTTCCACAGCGTCTTGCCGATCATCAGCGTCTGCGAGCCGCCGAGCAGGTCGGGGATGACGAACTCGCCGACGGCAGGAATGAACACCAACAGGCAGCCGGCAATGACGCCGGGCAGCGACAGCGGAAAGGTGATCTTCCAGAAGGCAGCGGTCGGTGGGCAGCCGAGATCCTTGGCTGCCTCGATCAGGGAATAGTCCATCTTTTCCAATGACGAATAAAGCGGCAGCACCATGAACGGTAGGTAGGAATAGACGATGCCGATGAAGATAGCCGTGTAGGTGTTGAGGATCACCAGCGGCTGGTTGATGATGTGCAGCGACAAGAGCAACTGGTTGAGCAGACCCTCGGGCTTCAGGATGCCGATCCAGGCATAAACGCGGATCAGGAACGACGTCCAGAACGGCAGGATGACCAGCATCAGCAATGTCGGGCGGATCGTGGCCGGAGCGCGGGCCATGCCATAGGCGATGGGATAGCCAACCAGCAAGGTCAGCACCGTCGAGATGGCAGCGATGACGACGCTGGTGAGGTAGGCCCTGAAATAGAGTGCGTCTTGCGTCAGCCAGACATAATTGTCGAAGTTGAGGTCGCGAAAACCGGTGAAGAAGCCGGAAATGCCGTCCCTGAAATCGAGCACCGGCGTATAGGGCGGCATGGCGATAGCCGTCTGCGACAGCGATATCTTGAAGACGATGACGAAGGGGACGAGAAAGAAGAACAGCAGCCAGAGATAGGGAACGATGATGACGAGCCGGCTGACGAAGCCGGCGCCCAGTCGCATCATGAACGGCTTGGCGGCAGTCGGTGGCGGGGCGGCATCGGCGACGGCGATATTGGACATGACCGCCCCCTTACCGCGCCAGCACGACGCCGGCATCAGGCCGGAATGACACCCAGGCACGGTCGTTCCAGGTCAGAGGATCCTCGGTCACACGGGCCGCGTTCAGGGCGCTTGCCCGCACGATCTGCCCGTCGTCCAGCCTGACGTGATAGACGGTCATGTCGCCGAGATAGGCGATGTCGTAAACCTCGCCCTCCAGCGCGTTGACGGCATCGACCGGCTTCTTAGACGAGACCCTGATCTTCTCCGGTCTGATGGCGAAGACGATATTGGCATCGGCCCTTGCGGCCGCGCCACCATTTTCGACGACGATCTGCGCTCCGCTTGGGCCTGTAATGCGCGTCGTGTTGGCCGACTGTTCGGCAATCTTGCCCTCGAACATGTTCACGTTGCCGACGAAATGGGCGACGAAGCGCGACGTCGGGGCTTCGTAGACTTCCGGCGGCGTCGCAACCTGCATGACCTCGCCCTTGTCCATGATGGCGATGCGATCGGCCATCGTCATCGCCTCTTCCTGGTCATGGGTGACGACGACGAAGGTGAGACCAAGCTCCTGCTGCAAATCCATCAGTTCGAACTGGGTTTCCTCGCGCAGTTTCTTGTCGAGCGCGCCGAGCGGCTCGTCGAGCAGCAGTACCTTCGGTCGCTTGGCGACCGAGCGGGCGAGTGCGACGCGCTGGCGCTGGCCGCCGGAGAGCTGGTGCGGCTTGCGCTTGGCGAACTGCTCGAGCTTGACCAGCTTAAGCATCTCGGCGACGCGCTTTTGGATATCGGGCTTCGGCATGCCTTCCTGCCTGAGGCCGAAGGCGATGTTGTTCTCGACCGTCATATGCGGGAACAGGGCATAGGACTGGAACATCATGTTGACCGGCCGGCGATAGGGAGGAATGCCGCGCAGGTCTTGGCCATCGAGCAGGATGCGGCCGGCTGTCGGTTCCTCGAAGCCGGCAAGCATCCTGAGCAGCGTCGACTTTCCGCACCCCGAGGCGCCAAGCAGGGCGAAGAATTCACGTTCGAAAATGGTCAGCGACAGATTGTTGACGGCGGTGAAGTCACCGAATTTCTTGGTGACCTTGTCGAACTGGATATATGGCTTGGCGTTCGGGTCTTTCCATGGCGTGAAATCCCTACGGATGCTGCCAAGCGATTTCATGTCCCACTCCGTGCTTTTTTATTCCCCAAAAGAAATCGGCCCCGGCAGTTGGCTGCCGGGGTCGCGTCGGATTGCCTACTGGCCGGTGACGATCTTGGTCCAGCTGCGCGTGACGACGCGCTGGGTCTTGGGATCGTAAGGCTGGACGGTATAGAGCTTCTGCAAGGTCGCGGCGTCCGGATAGACCGACGGATCGTCGAGCAGCGTCTTGTCGACGAATTGCTGCGAAGCCTTGTTGCCGTTGGCATAAAGGACATAGTTCGACGACTTGGCGATCACTTCCGGCGTCATCATGTAGTTGATGAATTCGAGCGCCTCGGCGACATGCGGCGCATCAGCGGGGATCGCCATCTGATCGAACCACATCTGGGCGCCCTCCTTCGGCACTGAATACCCTATTTCCACGCCTTGCTTGGCCTCGACCGCGCGGTTGCGAGCCTGGAACACATCACCCGACCAGCCGACCGCCAGGCAGATGTCGCCATTGGCAAGTGCGTTGATGTATTCGGACGAGTGGAATTTCCGGATGTAGGGACGGATCTTGAGAAGAGCTTCCTCAGCCTTGGCGATATCGTCAGGCGAGGTGCTGTTGGGGTCCAGGCCGAGATATTTCAGCGCCGCCGGCAGGATGTCGGACGGAGAATCCAGCACATAGACGCCGCAGTCCTTCAATTTGGCCAGGCTGTCCGGATTGAAGAAGGTATCCCAGCTGTCGATCTTGTCGGTGCCGAGTGCTGCCTTCACTTTCTTGATGTTATAGCCGATGCCGACCGTGCCCCACATGTAATTGACCGAGTATTCGTTGCCGGGGTCGTATTTGGCGGTGCGCTCCGTAACCGTATCCCACATGTTGGACAGGTTCGGCAGCTTCGACTTGTCGAGCTTCTGGAACACACCCGCCTGGATCTGGCGGGCGAGGAAATTGCCGCTCGGCACGACGACGTCGTAGCCGCTGCCGCCGGCGAGCAGTTTGGTTTCGAGGATTTCGTTGGAATCGAAGGTGTCGTAGACGACCTTGATGCCGGTCTTCTTGGTGAAGTCATCGATGATCGAACTGTCGATATAGTCCGACCAGTTGAAGACGTTGACGACGCGGTCCTCGGCGTGACCGGCGGGCGTCAAAAGCGCCAGAAATACCGAGGTCGCCGAAAGCCAGAGCGCTTTGCGGATCATGCTATTCTCCTTTGGTGAGTGTTCCATTGCCGGCTCGTCACGACATGCGCGCGGCCGGGCATTTGATTCAGACTGTTGAGCTTTCCAGAGGCCGACAAGCGCCATTCGGCACGCCTGCAGCCGCCCGGTCGTTCGGGGCGGGAAGGAATTGCGGTGCCGTCAGAAGCTTTCGCCGCCGCGCGGACAGAGATACAAGAATGTGGTCCGGTCTCGATCGAGCCGCCGGGGAGACTTGGCAAGATACGCCTGTCTTGTTGTTGCCGTGTTTCCAGCCTGCCCGGGCGGCAGCGACGTTGTCAATGGGCAAAGCTTCAGCGCCGGCATCAATTAGGCGAAGGCACTCCTGTAACCCCGGCACGCTGCGGCCGCGCCTGGCGCTTGAATTCGAGCCCAATATGGACAAGCAGCGCCGTGACCACCACCGCGCCGCCGATGATGGTGCGCCCGGACGGCACCTCGGAATGGATGAGCCAGACCCATATCGGCCCCAGGATCGGCTCGAACGTGCCGAGCAGTGCCGCGATCGCCGCCGGGATCAGGCGCGCGCCGGTGGCAAAGAAAGCAAGGCCAAGGCCTAGATTGACCACGCCGAAGACGAAGAGAAAGCCCATGTCGCCGGCCGACACCATGAAGGTCGAGGCCTGCGAGGCAGCGAACCCCGCCGCCAGGGTCGTGCCGAGACAGGTCGCCGGCGTCATGCGCACGCTGGAGAAGCGCCGGGTGATGACGGTGGCGATCGAGAACATGAACGCGATCAGCAGCGCCAGCCCATCGCCCATGGGCGAGACGGCGCCGTCAAGAGATTCAGACACCATGATGGCGACGCCGGCGATGACGGCGGCAATCGCCATCCAGGTGGCGACGGTTACTCTTTCGCGAAACAGCGCCCAGGCAAACAGGGCCGCCAGGAGCGGCACGCCGGCTTGCATCAAGAGAATGTTGGCGACGGTGGTATAGGCAAGCGCCACGACGAACGAGGTCGACGCAATGGCGAAGCAGAATCCTACCGCAATGCCTGGCAGGCCCATGTCCCGGAATGACTTCACCATGCCGCGCCAGCCGTCACGCCAGACCATGAAGCAGAGCAGAAAGGCGGCAGCCCAGACGGAGCGCCAGAAAATAACCGTCCAGCTGTCAGCGACGTTGATGAAGCGGGCGATGGTGCCGCCGAAACTCCACATCAGCGCCGACAGGAACACCAGAAGCATGCCGACGCGTTCCTCGCGCGGCGAGGCTGTCGGCGCAACAAGGGTCTGAGATGCCGTGTCTGTCATGGGCGCGACTGTCGAGCTTTTGTGGACGGGACGATGCGCAAGGGACGACAAAAAACTACTCTGTTCGCGTAACGCAAAGACTTCAGCCGCGGGTGATCCAGAGATTGGCGACGATTGTGGCACCTTTGCTGCAGCGTTACTGGAAGTCGAACGCGCTCAGGCCGGTCACCATCTCATCGAGGCCGAGCGGACGCGTCACCGGCGGCTCGGCGCGCGCCAGGCAACCGACACGCTCGCAAAGCCGGCAGGCCGGGCCGACAGGAGTCGCAGCGATGGTGACCGCCCCCATCTTTGCGCCGACTGCCGTGCCGGGCAGGGCAGCGCCGTAGACGATGTCGTCGCGAAAGCCGATATCGCAGCCGAGCAGCAGTGCCGTGCGGCGCGGGCGTTCGGAGAATGCGCCTTGCGGCCCCTCCAGCGTACGGGCCATGCACAGGAACTCGGCGCCGTCAGGCATTTCCACCGCCTCGACGAATATCTGGCCGGGCTGGGTGAAGGCGACATGCACGGGAAGCTTCGGACAGCCGCCGCCAAATCGGCTTTGCGGAAAGCCCTGGCTGCCGGCCTTGCGAAAGCGGTTTCCGGCACTGTCGACCTCCAGCATGAAGAAGGGCACGCCAGAAGCACCTGGCCGCTGCAGCATGGTCAGCCGGTTTGCCGCCTGCTCAAAGGAAACGCCAAAGCGCGAGCGCAGGACGTCGATGTCGTAGCGTGAGCGAACGGCCGCCGCATGAAAGGCCTGATAAGGCATCATCAACGCATGGGCGGCATAGCGGCCGAGTTCGAAGCGGGCAAGGCGGCGCGCCTCGTCGGTGGCCAGCCTCAGCGCCTGAATCTCGCCGGCGACCGCGACCGTCATGCGGATCAGGCAGGCCTCCATCGCGACTTCACGCAGCTGGTCGAATGGCGACAGGCGCTCGGACAGGAACAGGCGCTGCGAGTGGCGGTCGTAGCGGCGGCGCCAGTTCGGCATGGTGGCGACCGGCAAAACCTTGACCACAATGCCGTATTCGCGTTTCAGCCATGCCTTCAGTGCGCCAAACAGGTCGTCGCCGGGATCAAGCACCGACGTGAACGTCTCGGCCTCTTCCTCCAGCGAGGCAAAATGGTTCGGCCGCCGCTCGAAAATCTCGTGCACTTCGTCGATCGGCAGGCGGGCGCCGGAGAGCGCGGTCGCACGGCCCTCTCGCGCCAGAAGCTCATTGAGGTCGGACAACCGCTCGGCCTGCTCGCGATAGGCGCGGAACAGTTTTATTACCGCGGCGGAGGCATTGGGCGCAGCCTCTGCAAGCTCGATCAGTTCCTGATCTCCCGGCAGTTCGCCAACCAGCAACGGATCGGTGAACACCTCCTTCAAGGCAGCGACCGATCCCCTTGCCTCGCCCTGCAACTCATGCGGATCGACTTTGTAGGCCGAGGCCAGCTTCAGGATCAGCTGCACCGTCAGCGGCCGCTGGTTGCGCTCGATCAGGTTGAGGTAGGACGGCGAGATGCCGAGCCCCTCGGCCATCGCCGTCTGGGTCAGGCCCTTGGCGTTGCGGATGCGGCGAATGCGCGGCCCGGCGAAAATCTTCTGATCAGCCATCGACTGTCCTTGACAGGAATTTACATGACATCAGCCACAATCCCAGCCTCGTTGCCCTTTACAGTATTGACAAATTTACAGCGCCCTTCTGTCAAACACAACACAGATTTTCCCTTATATGCGGCCGCATTCCCTGATTTATCTGGCTCTTTTTGCGTCGCAATGTAAATTCAGTCACATAGACGTGCCGCGACAACTGGCGCGCGGACATCGTGCAGAAAACCTTCGGAGTGACCAATGACCGATTTTTACAACCTCGTCCCCTCGGCACCTGAAGGTCGCTTCGACGGCATTGAACGTCCCTATTCGCCTGAGGATGTGAAGCGGCTCCGCGGTTCGG
This sequence comes from Mesorhizobium sp. SARCC-RB16n, assembly GCF_008520305.1. Classification (GTDB taxonomy): domain Bacteria; phylum Pseudomonadota; class Alphaproteobacteria; order Rhizobiales; family Rhizobiaceae; genus Mesorhizobium. The sequence continues at coordinate 77,613 of NZ_ML703264.1, forward strand.
TGCAGATTCGCCAGAGCCTTGCCGAAATGGGTGCCAACCGGCTGTGGAAGCTCATCCACGAAGAGGACTTCGTCAACGCGTTGGGCGCCATGTCCGGCAACCAGGCGATGCAGCAGGTGCGTGCCGGGCTGAAGGCGATCTATCTGTCGGGCTGGCAGGTCGCCGCCGACGCGAACACCGCCTCGGCGATGTATCCGGACCAGTCGCTCTATCCGGCCAATGCGGCACCCGAACTGGTCAAGCGCATCAACCGCACGCTGCAGCGTGCCGACCAGATCGAGACCTCCGAAGGCAAGGGGGTTTCTGTCGACACCTGGTTCGCGCCGATCGTTGCCGACGCCGAAGCCGGCTTCGGCGGTCCGCTCAACGCCTTCGAGATCATGAAGGCATTCATCGAGGCGGGTGCTGCCGGCGTCCACTATGAGGACCAGTTGGCCTCGGAGAAGAAGTGCGGCCATCTCGGCGGCAAGGTGCTGATCCCGACCGCAGCGCACATCCGCAACCTCAACGCGGCGCGGCTCGCGGCCGATGTGATGGGCACGCCCACCCTGGTCGTGGCGCGCACCGACGCGGAGGCTGCGAAGCTGCTCACCTCCGATATCGATGAGCGCGACCAGTCCTTCGTCGACTACGATGCCGGCCGCACGGTGGAAGGCTTCTACCAAGTCAGGAACGGCATCGAGCCATGCATCGCGCGGGCCATTGCCTACGCCCCCCACGCCGACCTGATCTGGTGCGAGACCTCGAAGCCCGACCTGGCGCAGGCCAAGAAATTCGCCGAGGGGGTGCGCAGGCATCATCCGGGCAAGCTGCTCGCCTATAATTGCTCGCCGTCGTTCAACTGGAAGAAGAATCTCGACGACGCGACGATCGCCAAGTTCCAGCGGGAATTGGGCGCCATGGGCTACAAGTTCCAGTTCATTACGCTGGCCGGCTTCCACCAGCTCAACTACGGCATGTTCGAACTCGCCCGCGGCTACAAGGCGCGGCAGATGTCGGCCTATTCCGAGTTGCAGGAAGCGGAATTCGCTGCGGAAGCCAACGGCTATACGGCGACCAAGCACCAGCGCGAGGTCGGCACCGGTTATTTCGACGCCGTCTCGATGGCGATCACCGGGGGCCGGTCGTCCACCACCGCCATGCATGAATCGACCGAACACGCGCAGTTCAAGCCGGCGGCGGAGTGAGTTCGCAAAAAGACGACCAACAGAGGAAACGCCCGAGAAGGGCAACGACATAGGAGAAGACCAATGGCATCGATAAGCCGCGTCAAGGAACGGGCGGAAGAGCAATCGACCACGATGAGCGTCGACCAGCAGGCGACGATCCGCATGCTGGCCAACGATCTGCACAGGCTGAACCAGTCGGTGATGAAGGCGGTCGAGGCGGGCGTCTCGGTGGAGCTCGTGCGCTCTGCAAGGCACCATGGCGGCGACGGCAACTGGGGCGATCTGCTGATCCCCGTGATCGTCACGCAGCAGAGTCATGGCTGATCGGAAATCGTCCAGACGGCCCTTTCACCTGCGCAATGTATGCGCAGGTGAATTTTATTTTTACGCAACCGAGCCGTGGACAGGTCAGTACAGTACTGTTGCTTGAATCCACTGTTGTGAAGGGCGCCCGCAGGTTCTTTTATTTCAACTTGACATAGGGTGCGATCTCACGCCAATTGTCGCCTAGATTTCAACTCTGCATTGAAATAGGGGCGAACTTCTTGGCCGACTTGGGTGCCCAGTGAATCGCGAGGGCGAGACTGCAAAACATGTGAATCTGGTGACCCGGGATTCAAGCACCGAGACGATCCGCGATCTCTCGCGGGTGCTTGTTGTCGGGAAATCGCCGATCAACCGAGTCGTGGTATCGAAGATCGTTGAGCGATCCGGGCTCAGACCAATCTCGGAACCGCCTGATATCGCAGCGAAAACTTTGCGGATTCTGGTGCCGGGAGCGATTGTGCTCGACGGCGGCCCCGACAACAAGGACTGTGACAATCTGATGGCCGGCATCGAAACGTTGCGCCGGGCTTCGGGCAAATCGCTTCCTCCCGTGATCTTGCTTTCAAACAAGAATGGCACGCCGGAGAGCCTTGGCCTTGCGAATGTCATCGACGTCGTGGTGGCCAAGCCGATCACGCCCGAACGGTTGCAACCGGTGATCGATCGTCTGATCAGCCGCTGAGGCAATTCCGGGAAAGTCGTGCAGCGGTTTTCCATCCGGAATTATGCAAAAAAGCAAATAATCGCAGTCGCGATCAGCCCGGCTTCGCGATGCTTTCTATCAGTTCCGGCAATTGGCCGAGATCGGATATCTGGCGGAAACGCGGCTCAGCGAGCGGCGCCTCGACATGTTCGAGCACCCAGGTCAGTTCGTGTGGCACATGGACGCCCCAGCCGCCGGCCTCGATGGCGGGTACCACGTCCGACTTCAGCGAATTGCCGACCATCATGCTCCTTGCCGGACCATCGCCATGGCGGCTGAAGAGGCGCGCATAGGTCGCGGCAGTCTTGTCGCTGACGATCTCGACGGCGTCGAACAGGTCGCCCAGGCCGGAGCCGGCAAGCTTGCGCTCCTGATCGAACAGATCGCCTTTGGTGATCAGCACGAGGCGGAAGGTGCCGGCGAGTTTCTCGACCGTCTCGCGCGCATGCGGCAACGGCTCGATCGGATGGCGCAGCATATCGCGGCCGGAGTCGAGAATCTCCGCTATGACCGAGGCCGGCACGCGCCCGTCGGTGACCTCGATCGCGGTTTCGATCATCGAGAGCGTAAATCCCTTGATGCCGAAGCCATAGACCGCAAGGTTGCGCCGTTCGGCCTCCAACAGTCGCGCCGATATCTGCTTTTCCTCGCCATGATCGGCCAGCATTGCGGCAAAGCGCCTTTCCGTCATGCGAAAGAATTGTTCGTTCTGCCAAAGCGTGTCGTCGGCATCGAAGCCGATCGTGGTCAGTTCACTGCTGGTTCGCATCGCCGGCTTCTCAAGTGCGGAAGGCACCAAACCTAAGCCGACCGGCAGGCGGTTTTCAACCTGCAACGGCGAATGCCGACGGCGGCTCCCCTTCCCTTCCATCGCGCGGCACGGCTATACTCCGAAATCCGCAACCCAATCTGGTGAATGATGCCGCCTGCAAAAAAGGAAGTCCGTCCGTCGAGCCGCGGGGGACGGGCGCGCACGCCTGCCTTCGTGAAGAACCTGCGTGGTGTGAAGAACTGGAAGGAAGTCAGCGATTGGCTGGAATGGCGCGGCATCGAGGATATCGAATGCATCACGCCTGATCAGGCTGGCGTGGCGCGCGGCAAGATGATGCCGTCGAAGAAATTCACCTCCAACACCTCGCTGGCGCTGCCTTCGGCCGTCTTCATGACGACGATTTCCGGGGGCTATCCAGAGGACGGTAACGGTTTCCACTACCCGGAAGACGATGGCGACCTCAAGCTTATGCCGGACCTATCGACGCTGACCGTGGTGCCCTGGGAAGAAGACCCGACGGCCGCCGTCATCTGCGACCTCGTCCACCAGGACGGCCGCTCGGTCGAGTTCACGCCGCGCAATGTGCTCAAGCGCGTGCTTGCCGCCTATGACAAGCTCGGGCTGAAGCCGGTTGTGGCGCCCGAGATCGAGTTCTACCTCGTGCGCAAGAATCCGGACCCGGATTACCCGTTGACCCCGCCCGTCGGCCGCTCGGGGCGCCCGATCGGCGGCGGCGCCGGCTATTCGATCGCCGGCGTCAACGAGTTCGACGAACTGATCGACGATATCTACCATTTCTCCGAAAGCCAGGGTCTGGAGATCGACACGCTCATCCACGAAGAGGGCGCCGGCCAGCTCGAGATCAATCTGCGCCATGGCGACCCGATCGAACTCGCCGACCAAGTGTTCATGTTCAAGCGCACCATCCGTGAGGCGGCACTCAAGCACGAGATCTACGCGACCTTCATGGCCAAGCCGATCCAGGGCCAACCGGGCTCGGCCATGCATATCCACCAGTCGATCATCGACAAGAAGACGGGCAGGAACATCTTTTCGGCCGAGGATGGTTCCGAAACCGAGGATTTCTTCCATTTCATCGGCGGCATGCAGAAGCACGTGCCTAACGCGCTGGTGATGTTTGCGCCCTACGTCAACTCCTACCGGCGGCTGACGCAGGCGGCATCGGCGCCCGTTAACAACAAATGGGGCTACGACAACCGCACCACGGCGTTCCGCGTGCCGCGTTCGGACCCCGCGGCGCGGCGCGTCGAAAACCGCATACCGTCCTCCGACGCCAATCCCTACCTGGCGCTGGCGGCCTCGCTCGCCTGCGGGCTGATCGGCATCACCAGGAAGATCAAGGCCGAACCGCCGGTGCTTACAACCGCGAACGCGGACGAGATAGACCTGCCGCGCAGCCTGCTCGAAGCCGTCGACCTGTTCGAGGGCGACGAGGAACTCGGCGCCCTGCTGGGCAAGTCCTTCGCCGCCACCTATGCGGCGATCAAGCGTGCGGAATTCGAGACGTTCATGGAAGTGATCAGTCCGTGGGAGCGGGAATACCTTCTGCTCAACGTCTGAAGAGGCGAATAGCGAATAGTGAAAAGAAACAATATCGGTTTTTCCCTATTCGCTACTCGCTCTTCTATCCCCTTCCCAAAATCCCTCGAGTCTTCGCCACATTATGCCTTATCAATCCCCGATTTCCCCTGGCCGCTCCTGGTATGAGGACACGGCTGGGCAACGGCCTGAATATCCGGTGCTCGACGGCAACCGGACCTGCGACGTCGTCATCATCGGCGGCGGGTTTACCGGCCTGTCGGCGGCGGTTCATCTGGCTAGAGCCGGAGCGGACGTGGTGCTGATCGAAGCGCATCGTTTTGGCGACGGCGCTTCCGGGCGCAATGGCGGCCAGCTCGGCACCGGCCAGCGCGCCTGGGCCGAGGATCTGGAGGCCGAATACGGCTTGTCCCGCGCCAAGGCGCTGTTCGATCTTGCCGAAGAGGCCAAAGCCCACCTGCTTGACTTCGCCGCCATCAACCAGATCGATATCGACTACATGCCGGGTCAGCTTTCGGTTGCGCACAAGCCGCGCTATGTCGACGATTACAAGGCGCATGCCGAGATCATGGCCAGTCGCTTTTCCTATCCGCACATCTCATTCATGAATGCGAAGGAGACGGCGGAGCGGCTGGGCTCGAGCGCCTATTTCGGCGGCACGCGCGACACCGGCACCGGCCACATCCATCCGATGAAACTGGTGATCGGCACGGCGCGGGTGGCGGCACAAGCCGGCGCGCACCTGTTCGAAGGGACGCCATCGACGGGCATCATCTCCGCTGGTGGCAAGGTCAGGGTTTCTACGCCGAGAGGGACGATCTCGGCGCAAAAATGCCTGCTCGCGGTCAATGCCTATGGCGGAACCCTGGAGCCGGTGAGTGCGGCGCACATCATGCCGATCGGATCCTTCATCGGCGCGACCGTGCCGCTGGGGCCGGATTCGAAGGTGTTGCCGGGGGGCGAATCGGTCGACGATTCCCGTTTCGTCGTGCGCTATTTCCGCAAATCCAGGGATGGCCGGCTGCTGTTCGGCGGACGCGAGGTCTATGGCGTCAACGATCCGAAGGATATCCACATCCACATTTGCCGTCAGATCGCGGAGCTCTATCCGGCGCTGAGCGACGTCGAGATCACCCATGGCTGGGGCGGCTATGTCGGCATCACTGTGCCGAGGAAGCCGTTCGTGCGCGAAGTGATGCCGAATGTGATCTCGGCCGGCGGCTATTCGGGTCACGGCGTCATGCTTTCGAACTTCTTCGGCAAACTCTATGCCGAAACTGTCGCCGGCAACCGCGATCGGCTGAAGCTGATCGAGGAATTGAAAATTCCGCCATTTCCTGGCGGCCGCCGGTTCCGGGCGCCGCTGCTTTTCCTTGCGCTCAACTGGTTTGCGCTGCGGGACAGGATCTAATGCGTCGCGCCATGCGATCACGAACTCATCTAATGTTGTAATATCCATGTAATATTTGTTGCCTGGGCGGCACATTGCGGAATTGCCGGCAAAGGCGCAGAATCCTTGGCAATGGCGTACTGATGCCACAATCGCGGGCGAAAGGTCCGCATCTGGGCGATTGTTCGGGGATTGTTGCGGGCCTGTCCGCGTTTTTGGGACCGATGCTGATCGAACGCATGATTTGCGATATTTGATCGAAAGAACACCGGCCCGCTTATGGAGGTGGCAAGAGAGTGAGAGAGCCCTTCAGTTTCGGTGCTCCGGAACGTCGGCGCTTTGCCATGCAGTTCGGCTATGACATGCGCCCGTCATTCTGGCAGGGAGTCCGTTCGAACTCGCACCTGGTCATTGCCGCGGTCGGCACCGCCGCACTGCTTGGCGTTGCCGCGGTGGCACTCTGGCTGGCATTGCCGACCGGCGAGAGGCAAGCGGCCGCCAGCCCCGAGCAGAGCATTCCGAGCATTCCGGTGAAGACGACGAAAGTTCCCCCTTCGGGGACTACGGTGACGGCGGCCGCCGTGACACCGCAGGTGGAGCGCAAGTCCAGCCAGGTCTCACCGACCATCGCAGCGGCGGCGGGCGCCATACAAGCGCTTGCGGCCAACGATCCCCGCTGGACCGGAGCACAGCCGAAGGCTGCTGCCGCGGCAGCAGATCCCGATCAAGCGGCCGCCCCCGGCCAGGTAGCGAAGCAGCCGGAGCCGGCGCCTGACAAAACAGCGGCGGCATTCGCCCAATCGTCTACCGATACCGATGCCACCGACGAGCTCGCCAAGGTTGCCGCGCCGAGCCCGCCTGCGAACAGCAGCAAGCCCGATGGCGCGCAGACCGCAGCCATTCCGGAGGCGCAGCCGCAAATACCGGAACAAAAACCCGCGAATGCACAAGGCGAGGATAACGCAGCCAAAGCGAAGCCGCGCAGGGTTGCGGCAGCGGGTGGCGGCCGTATTCTCAGGACCGTGACCATGCGCAGTGCTCCGAAGAAGGGCGCTACCCCCATCGGCACGGTGCCTGCCCGGACTTCAGTGCAGCTGATAGGCTGCAAGCAGTGGTGCGAGATCGTCTACAACGGCAAGCACGGCTGGGTGTACAAGAGCTACGTCAAGCCCGGCGCGTAATATCCGAAGATTGCCGCATTCAGATGCAGCGCCCGCCGTCGACTTCCAGCGCCACGCCGGTGATGAAGGCGGCCTCGTCCGAGGCCAGCCATAGAGCCGCATTGGCGATATCGAGCGGGGTCGACAGCCGGCCGAGCGGGATCGAGGCGCGGAATGCCTCGCGGATTTCGGGCGTATCGGCGCCCATGAATTTCTCCAGCATGCCGGTCTCGCCGGCCACCGGGCAGAGGCAGTTGACGCGGATGTTCCTGGGCGCGAGTTCCACCGCCATCGACTTGGTGGCGGTGATCGCCCAGCCCTTCGAGGCATTGTACCATGTGAGGCCGGGCCGGGGCCTCAGGCCAGCGGTGGACGCCGTGGTCAGGATGACGCCACCGCCCTGCCGCTCCATGATCGGCACCACGGCAAGCGCGGCGTGATAGATCGCCTTCATGTTGACCGATGTGATCAGGTCGAAGGTTTCCTCGTCGACCTTGAGCATGTCGCCATTGCGATGGGTGAACCCGGCATTGTTGACCATGATGTCGATGCGGCCGAAGGCGCTTTTGGCCGCATAGATCATCTCGTCGAACTCGGAGCGCAACGAAACATCGGTTTGCGTCCAGATCGCCGCGTCGCCGATCTCGCCTGCGACGCGTTCCGCCCCCTTGGCGGTGAGATCGGCCACGACGACCCTGGCGCCCTCTTGCGCGAAGCGCTTGGCCATGCCTTCGCCGAAGCCTGATGCCGCACCGGTGATAATGGCGACCTTGTTTTCCAGACGCATGCGTTTACCGCTCCTTGGGTTCATCGCGCAGCTTGCACGAAAGGGCTGACGGCCGGGCCGTTGCCGCGACAGATCCAGCGCCGATTTCTCCCTTACAACATGTCGCGGCGAATAGGATTCGCCCGACCTGCTGT